>NZ_JAZHRR010000001.1:5205000-6478092 GCF_036924515.1 Bradyrhizobium sp. AZCC 1610
TTCGGACGGGAATCCGCAGGGGTAACCGCCGAAGTCGCCTCCGCTGCCGATGCGCGGCTGGCGATCCCGATCAGGCCGGGCTTGCGTTCGCTCAATGTGGCCATGGCGGCAGCTATGGCATTGGGCGAGGCGCTGCGGCAGACGGATCACCCGATGGCGGGCGAGATCGGCTCCAGGGAGAAGGTGTGAGCTACGCGGTCAAAGAGATATTCCTGACCTTGCAGGGCGAAGGCGCACATGCCGGCCGTGCGGCGGTGTTTTGCCGTTTTTCCGGCTGCAACCTCTGGAGCGGCCGCGAACAGGACCGCGCCGGCGCTACCTGCAAGTTCTGCGATACCGACTTTGTCGGCACTGACGGCACGCTGGGCGGCCGCTACGCCACCGCGGACGAACTCGCCGACGTCATCGCCGGGCAATGGACCGGCGAGAACACCAACCGCTATGTGGTCCTGACCGGCGGCGAGCCCCTGCTGCAGGTCGATACCCCCTTCATCGATGCGCTGCATGCGCGCGGCTTCGCCATCGGCATCGAGACCAACGGGACGATCGAACCGCCCGATGGGATGGACTGGGTCTGCGTCAGCCCGAAAGCCGGCGCCGGGCTTGTGGTGCGTCGCGGCCACGAATTGAAGCTGGTCTATCCGCAAGCCGGAGCGCCGCCGGAAGACTTTGCAGGACTCGATTTCGAACGTTTTTCGCTGCAGCCGATGGACGGACCCGACGTGATCGAAAACACCGCGCGCACGGTCGACTACTGCCTGCGCCATCCGCAATGGCGGCTCAGCCTGCAGACACACAAGACACTCGGCATCAGATAGGAACCAGATTTTCAAGATGTGGGAACTGACGAAATCATTTCGCTTCGAGGCCGCGCATTCGCTGAAGGGAACGACCTTCGGCACGGCCAGCGAGGAAATTCACGGCCACTCGTTTCGCGCCGAAGTGAGCGTGCGCGGCACGCCCGACCCGGAAACCGGCATGGTGCTGGATCTCGGCCTGCTCGAACGCAGCATGGAAGAGGTCCGCAAGACCCTCGACCACAAGCTCCTGAACAAGGTCGAGGCGCTGGGAACGCCGACATTGGAAAACCTGTCGCGGTTCATCTGGGAGCGGGTCCAGCATGCCGGCAAGATCACCCGCGTCAGCGTTCATCGCGACAGTTGCAACGAGAGCTGCACTTACTTCGGACCGCAGAGCTAGAGATACTTGCTTCGCTCCGCTCGCAATGACGGGGGAAGGTTAAGGAATTCCGCATGGACATGTCGCTGATCGAGGATCGCAAGACGCGCGCGAGAGCCTGGTTCGAAGCGCTGCGCAACGACATCTGCGCGGCCTTCGAGCGGCTGGAAGACGATGCGCCGGCTTCGCTCTATCCCGGCGAGGCCGGCCGCTTCGTGCGTACACCCTGGGATCGCACCGACCACACCGGCAGGCCCGGCGGCGGCGGCGTGATGTCGATGATGCGCGGCAGGCTATTCGAGAAGGTCGGCGTGCACTGTTCGACCGTGCACGGCGAGTTCGCGCCCGAGTTCCGTGCACAGATTCCGGGCGCGGCCGATGATCCCCGGTTCTGGGCATCAGGCATTTCGCTGATCGCCCATACGTGGAACCCGCACGTGCCCGCCGTGCATATGAACACCCGCTTCGTCGTTACCACCAAGGCGTGGTTCGGCGGCGGGGCTGACCTGACGCCGGTGCTGGACCGACGCCGCACCCAGCAAGATCCCGACACGCTGGCCTTCCATCAGGCGATGAAGGACACGTGCGAGAGATCAAACGGTGTGGCCGACTACGACAAATACAAGAAGTGGTGCGACGAATATTTCTACCTGCCGCATCGCAAGGAAGCGCGCGGCATCGGCGGCATATTCTACGACTGGCACGATTCCGGCGACTGGGACGCCGACCTCGTCTTCACGCAGGACGTCGGCCGCGCCTTTCTGAAAATCTATCCCGAACTCGTCCGGCGCAATTTCGCCCTGCCCTGGAACGCCGCCGACCGCGAGGAGCAGTTGATCCGGCGCGGACGCTACGTCGAATTCAACCTGCTGTACGACCGCGGCACCATCTTCGGGCTGAAAACCGGCGGCAATGTGGATTCCATTCTCTCGTCGATGCCGCCGGAGGTAAAGTGGCCATGATCGCATGATCAGCTTGTCATGACCGATCGCTAGAATGCGATTCGTGTCATGCATTCCAAGGAGTAGATCATGGATTTGAAACCCGGCGATGTCGTCATTCTGAAGTCCGGCGGCCATCCACTCAGCGTAGTGGAAGTCAACGGCGGCAATGTTGCATGCGTGTGGATGGGAAATGAAGGCGATCTCTTTCGCGAGACGCTGCCATTAGCCGTCCTTGAACTAGCCGAGCCCGATACGTCGGATGACGAAGAGGAAGATGAGGAAGACGACGAAGAGGAAGAGGAAGAGGACGCCAGCAAAGTCGCCTAAGCGAATTTCGACGTCGCCGGGCATCCACAGCCCGGCGACGTCGTTTCCTGGAATTGGACCCCGTGCGGGGGATCTGATATTCGCGGCAAATCGACCGCGGCGTGCCGGGGTCGACAACGCTGAAGCGAAATGGCCGTGAAACGATGACCCACCTGCCCCGCGCCATGCTGATCGACATGGACGACACCATCCTGTCGGCCTATGGCCGTCCCGAGATCGCCTGGCACAACGTCGCCGCGGAATTTGCCGCCGAGTTCGGGCCGTTCACCTCGCATCAGGTTGCCACCGCAGTTCTGGATTCCGCCCGCAAATTCTGGGCTGTTGCCGGGGCCGAATGGCGGTTGAAGCTGGATGAGGCGCGGCGCATCACCGTCAGCAACGGATTTGCCGCCCTTGCCGCCGGCGGCCACGCACTGCCGGAAGACCTGGCGATTCGGCTCGCCAACCGCTTCACCGCTTACCGCGAAGAGGAAATGTTCGTCTTCCCCGGCGCGCATGACGCCATCGACGAACTGAAGGCGCGCGGCGTCAAGCTGGCGCTGGTGACCAACGGCGCCGCCGGCACCCAGCGCGCCAAGGTCGAACGCTTTGCGCTGTCGCACCGTTTCGATCACATCCAGATCGAGGGCGAGCACGGCTTCGGCAAGCCGGACGAGCGCGCCTATCTGCACGCCATGCACACGCTCGGCGTCACCGCATCCGAGACCTGGATGATCGGCGACAATCTGGAATGGGAAGTCGTAGCGCCGCAGCGGCTCGGCATCTACGCCATCTGGATCGACGTGCACGGCGACGGCCTGCCTCCGGACTCCACCGTGAAGCCCGACCGCATCATCCGCTCGCTTAGCGAATTGCTGACTGACGACGCAGCATGAAGCTTTTGCCGCTCCACCGCCGTCTAGCCGTGATCGCCTGAGCTACGGCTCGGCAGGCCGCCCCACCGTGATCATCGGAAACACAGCCGCAAGCTCGACCCCGGTTCTCGCTCCCAACCAAAAATATCGAAAACAACCCCATGCAAAGTAGCATGGTAGTCGCCGGCATGTGCGATGCCAGCGACTACATTTGACACGTCGGGCAAATCAGCGGCACTGAGTCAGGGTGCGGACTCATTGAGGCGCGCGGGGAATTCACTTCACCTCCCCAGCTTTTTGCTAGGGTCAAGGCGTTGGCGGACGTCCGCTTTGGTTTCCGGGCTCAAGTCCGACATCGCGTCACGTCCGAAAAGTACCACAGACTCGGACATATCGCGCGTTGGTCCTCAGAGTCCCGTTGGCACCCAATCCGCTGGCAACTCATGGTATGGTTTATCAGAGCGGCGTGCGTACTCTTCTTTCACGCGTCGCTCTCGCCAGATTGGTCCTCCGACGGCCCAAGCGGTAGCCACAGTGTGGATTGCTTCATCCGGCGCGTAGTCAACCGCCAATCGGGCTGGAACATGATAGACCGCGTCCCAACCTGCGATTATCTCCAAGTTTTGGATCGATGGATCTTCAACTCGGGCGGTGCGGCTCGGCACCTGACCAATCCAAACAGTCACATCCAGAGTCCCGACTGGCCATTGTACCACGGACCGGACGCTTCCTAATTCGTCACGCAAGGGATATCTCCCAAGCTTTTTCCATGCGCCCGATCGAAGCGCCTCGCCTACGGACGCATAAACTATCCCCATCCTCGACATAATCGGCGAGGCCAATACGTCCGCGCTTGAAGCAATTTTTCGGTCGCGGCGAAAATAGAACGCAACAGATTTATCGACCGTAACCTGACCGTAGTAAATCCAGTCAGCTATGCCCCAGATCGCATACAGCGTCCCCGCCTTGAAGTCCGAGCGAGCTTTTGGGTTTTCCTCGAACATTTGCGGTTGCGCTCCTCCACCCCGCTCGTCGCCTGAGCTATTCTAGACAGACGCAAACTGGCTGACAATCAAGTGGTACGTGCGATCACTTCTAGGCAGCGTGATATCCCTACAACGCGACACCTTCGCCGCAGCGAAGGTCCGATTAGGGTCACACAAGCGGACTCATACACTTGCAACAGCCATTCGATCACCTCGTCGCGCGCCGTATCGCGCGGGTTCGTGGCGCTGTCTGCGGAGCGGATATGATGGATGAAGGCAGACCATCCGTCTCCCACCCTGAACCGCACGCCAAGGCACAGTTTTCTTCCCGGTGTTGGGTGGCGCACCGCTTCGAATCTTTTCTGGGTGCACCAACACCCAACCGAGAAGACTAAACGATCGGCAGGGATGGCGCATACAGCGCGGACGGCGCTTGCACATCGCGACATGCCAACCGCCTCTGATAATGTCCGTTTCCGAGAGAAGACTGGAAGTAGTCCGCCGACCGCCAAGATGAACCGATTGACCCCGAACGTTGCGCGCCCCAAGGCAGGAACTGTGGTATCCTCCGTCAAACGCCATGGAGCGGTTCAACGAGCGGCGGACCCTCAAATGGCACTTGCTACTCGTGCTGAGCGTCCCCGTGTCCTGCGATTGCACACGGATCTGAAGATAGCTCTGCCGGGTCTCGAGGAGGACCAAGGTCGTGAAGCGGGATTTCGACCTCATCGTCTATGGCGCGACGGGTTACACCGGCCGGCTCATCGCCGAATATCTGGCGACGTCCTATCGCGGCGACGATGCTCCGTCCTGGGCGATCGCGGGACGCTCGACCGACAAGCTCCAGAAGGTACGTGCCGACATCGGCGCACCAGACGATTTGCCTTTGGTTAATGCGGATGCCGCCGAGCCGGCGAGTCTACGTTCGATGTGCGAGCGTGCGGCCGTGATCATCACGACGGTCGGGCCTTATCAGCTCCACGGTCCCGAGCTGGTGGCGGCCTGCGCGGCCACGGGCACTGGCTATGTCGATCTGTGCGGCGAGCCGGCTTGGATGCGGCGCATGATCGACGCCCATCACGAAGAGGCGAAACGGACCGGCGCGCGCATCGTCTTCTCCTGCGGCTTCGATTCCATCCCGTTCGATCTCGGCGTGCTCACGTTGCAGGAGAAGGCGCGCGAGAAATTCGGACGCCCGGCGCGGCGGGTCAAAGCCCGCCTGCGCAAGGTGAAAGGCGGCATGTCTGGCGGCACCGCGGCGAGCGCTCAGGCGACGTTGGCCGCCGCCGCGCGCGACCCAGCCCTGATCCGGCTGCTGACTGATCCCTTCGCGTTGACGCCGGGGTTCACCGGGCCGTCTCAGCCGTCGGGCCTCATCCCCGAATACGACCCGAGCCTGAACGTGTGGCTCGTGCCGTTCCCAATGGCGCCGATCAACACCAAGAACGTGCACCGCACGAATTTCCTGTTGGGTCATCCCTTCGGCACGGACTTCGTTTACGACGAGATGATGGTCGCGCCGGGATTTGGGGAAATCGCTCGCGTGACGACGGAGACGTTCGCCACGGTGGTTTCCTTGTTCGGAACCGGCGGTCTCAAACCCGGCGCAGGCCCGACCCGGGAAGTGCGCGAGAAGGGCTTCTACGACATCCTCTTCCTGGGCGAGCTGCCGGATGGCGGGCGCGTCGAAGCGGTAGTCACGGGCGACCGTGATCCGGGCTACGGCTCGGCCAGCAAGATGATCGCAGAGAGCGCTCTCTGCCTCTTACGCGACGTGCAGGGTGAGGGTGGCACCTGGACGCCGGGCGCGCTGATGGGTCCGGCATTGCGCAAGCGTCTGAAGGAGCGCGCCGGCCTCACTTTCAGTGCGCGTTGAGGTAACGCTCAGAACCGCAGCGGCGTGCTGGATTACGCGGCTATCTCGGAAATCACAGACAAAAAAGGGCAGGGAGGATGCCATGAGCGGTGCAAGGCTAAAACATTACGGCTGGGGCCGCGAAGACGAAGGCATGACTGCTGAGGAGCAGGCTTTCGTGCTCGGCCGTTACCACGCGAAATTCGCGTGCGATACGTTTGAGACAAAAGCCGTGCCGCGTCTTGAGGACCTGGCACTGCGGGCGCCGCGCGTTGCGCTGACGACCTCACTTGCCGCTTTCTGTACGAGCGAACGCTACGACCGGGTCGCGCACACCTACGGCAAATCCTATCCAGACTACGTGCGAGCCATGCTCGGCGACTACGATAGCGCGCCCGACGTGGTCGCATATCCACGCAACGAAGCAGAGATTTCCGCTGTGATGGACTGGGCCGGCGGTGTAAGCGCCTCGCTGACGCCGTTCGGGGGCGGGTCGAGCGTCTGCGGCGGCGTCGAACCGCGAGTCGATGGGCTTCGCTATAAGGCGGCAGTCACACTTGACCTACGCAATCTCGGTAAGGTTGTCGAGGTAGATCAGATATCGCGCGCCGCACTGATCGAAGGCGGTGCCTATGGTCCATCGTTGGAGAACCAGCTTAAGCCGCACGGCGTAACGTTGCGGCATTTTCCGCAGAGTTTCGAATATTCAACCCTTGGCGGATGGATCGCGACACGTTCGGGCGGTCATTTCGCCAGTCTCTACACGCATATAGACGATTTCGTCGAAAGCCTGCGCGTCGTGACGCCGCGCGGCATACTGGAAACGCGTCGATTGCCGGGATCGGGTGCTGGACCGAGCCCCGACCGCATGTTCATAGGCTCGGAAGGCACGCTCGGCGTGATTTCGCGCGCCTGGATGCGATTGCAGCCACGTCCAAAATTCCGTGCCGGCGCATCGGTTTGTTTCCATTCGTTCTTCGGTGCGGCACGCGCATTGCGCGCCATCGCACAGGCCGGCCTCTATCCATCGAACTGCCGCATCCTTGACGCGCAAGAGGCGTTCAACACCGGTGCGGCCGACGGCAGTGTTGCGATCATGGTGCTCGGCTTTGAATCCGGCGACCATTCGCCGGATGCCTGGATGGCACGTGCGCTCGAATGCTGCGCCGACCATGGCGGGACGCCGGAGGCCGCAAAAGCTGGCGATGCGCATCTCGAAGGCGCAGCAGGAATCTGGCGGAACGCATTTATTCGCATGCCATATGCGCGCGAGTTTTTGACACCGGCCGGTCTCATCAACGACACGTTTGAGACCGCTATCACCTGGGATCGGTTCGAAAGTTTCCACGACAAAGTGAAGGCGGCGACGGAGCGTGCGATCCTCGAAGCGACTGGCATGAAAGGCGAGGTCACATGCCGCTTCACCCATGTCTATCCGGACGGGCCCGCGCCCTATTTTTCTTTCCATGCACTAGGCCGCCACGGAGCGCTTCTGGAGCAGTGGCAGGCGATCAAAAGTGTGGCCAGCGACGCGCTGATTGAGGCGGGTGGCACGATCACGCATCATCACGCTGTTGGCCGTGATCATCGGCCTTGGTACGATCGCCAGCGCCCGGGTCTTTTCGCGGCCGCGCTTCGGGCAGCAAAAAGAGAACTCGATCCACAAGGCATGCTCAACCCGGGAGTGCTCATCGATCCGTAACGCGGATCGACGCGCCGACGGACTAAGCGAATAATTGTGCTATTTGCTGCGGTGCACGAGTCCGCTGTTGGGGCACGAACCGGACTTCGCGGTCAAAGAAGTAAGGCGAAAAATCATGCCTATCTTCGCCGTTAGTTCTCTTGATGCCCCTCCGGTAGCTGCGTCGTAGCAAGTTTGATCTCGTCACGCGTTTGAAGTTGCGTTCCGCAAAATGGACAGAAAAGTACCGCTTGATCGAACCAGCCAATCCCTTGGTCGGTCTTAACGCCCCCAACCGTCAGAAACAGGACACCAGTGCCTTCTTGGACGAACAGAAACCGCTGCTCCGGCAAGGTGAGTGCATCCCTCATGTCCTTGCAGCATGTTCCGAACCGCTTTTGCTGAGCCACCACTAGTCCTCTGTTCATCTGGGATGAAGCAAATATCAGAGGAATATCCATAGTCAAACAGCGGTAGCACTAGGCGGCGCGCAACAAGTCGGGTTCTGGCACCAATCAGGCTGAATTATTCTTCTCCCGCTTACGTCGCGCCGAAATCGGCATTCACCATCACATTGCTGGCGCTTATCTGCTTCGCTATGCGCAGGAATCGTCATGGAGGGAGGATAACCGCCTCGAATGGCGATCAGGTAAGCCGCGTAACCTCGCTGGCGATGAAGCGCGGCAAGAGCGTCGACTTTACCGGAATATTGGCGGAGGCATATTGCGGACTGAGGCCGCATACTCGTCCCTTCTGGAGGGACCGATGGCCGATAAAAAAGATCAGATCGTCGCCTATAATTTGTTTGGTTGGCCGCTCTACCTACGGAGCAGCCGGGGTCAGATCGTCTTTGCTGTAATATTTGCAGCGAACGAAGAGAATAGGAAAGCAGGAAAGCTGACGAAGCTTCGACTGGCATTGACACAGAAGAAAGCACTCAAAGTTTCGCGGGATTTAGCAGAAGCAGCGCTGGCAAATCAGACTCCAAAGGGCAAAGAGGCTGCCTCAGTTGGCAGCCTCTTTCAATCTCCATCGCATTCCTCTTAGATTTCTCGCTAAATTCTTTAAAGCAAACTTCGCAGCGCCGCCGCTATCATCATCGTGCCGCCGGCCATCACGGCGGCGTCGAGGATCGCGGTGTGGATGTGCACCGGCATGCGCTCGACGAAGGCCTTTGCGAGGAACGCGCCGGGAATCGCGATGGCGCCGATCAGGAGGGCAAAGGCCAGCACCTGCGCGGTAACGACGCCGGCAATACCGAACACCGAAATCTTGATGAGGCTGGTCACCACCGAAATCATGGCGTCGGTGGCAATCACCGCCGCTCCCTCGAGCCCAGATGCCATCAACAGCGACAACAGGATCACGCCGGAGCCTGATGTGCCGCCGACCACCACGCCATAGCCCACCGCGCTGACGCCGAGGCCGGCATCGCCTATCCTGATATCGCGGTGCTTGGCCAACCGGCGCAGCGGCACGCTCAGGATCAGCATGCTGCCGATCACCAGCGCCGCGCCGGTGCCGGTGAGCCGCGTATAGCCGTAGGCGCCGAGCGCGGTGGTCAATGCGGCCGCCGCGATCACGATCAGGGCGCGGCGCCGGTCGGCGTAACGGAAATAGGCCACGAAGCGGCTGATATTGGTGATGATCGCTGATATCGCGATGATCGGCACCACAGGCTCGGCCCCGATCAGC
Source organism: Bradyrhizobium sp. AZCC 1610 (assembly GCF_036924515.1). NCBI lineage: Bacteria > Pseudomonadati > Pseudomonadota > Alphaproteobacteria > Hyphomicrobiales > Nitrobacteraceae > Bradyrhizobium > Bradyrhizobium sp. AZCC 1610. The sequence continues at coordinate 5,214,522 of NZ_JAZHRR010000001.1, forward strand.
GGCACCAGCACCAGCGGCATCAAGGCGCCGGTGCCATAGCCGGCAAGACCGCCAACGATGGAGGCCAGCAGCGCCATGCCGCCAACCAGCACGAGTTGGCCGACCGAGATGTCGGCGAAGCCGGCCAGAATATTCACAGCCGGTGATCGCGGGTGAACCGGGCGGCGGTCTGGTCGGCGATCGCGGCAAGCGCGGATGCATCCAGCGGAAAATCCGCGGCCAACCAGGCGTCTTCCGCAAGCGTAAGCACGTGACCGAGCGCGGGCCCCTCGGCAATGCCGCGGGAGATGAAATCGGCCGCCCTCAGCGGAAATTTCGGCGCGCTCCAGCGCTGCGGCAAAGTTGCCAGGTCGTGCCAGCGCACGGCGCCATTACCGACGCCGCCTGCCCGCGCCCACGCCAGCATCAGCCGGTCGCGGTAGGGATCCTCGCCGAGCCGGTAGAGAAGCTGCCGCGCCCGTGCCTCGTCCTTGCTGGCGAGCCGCCACCAGCGATGGCCCATCGAGTCCAGTGCCTTGGCTTCCGCGTTGGACAGCCGAAGCCGCGCCGAGACGCGCCTGGCGTCCTCGGTGACGGCGACCGTGAGCGCGGCGAGCCGGCGCACGGCGTTCGGCGGCAGCCCCAGCGCGTGTTCGGCCGCTATCATAGCCGCGAACGTTCCGGTGTAGGCGACACCGCCGAAGATCGGCAGCAGCAGCCCGGCATCCGCCATCGCCTGAACCGCAACCGCGGCCCCTTCCGCAATCAACAGCTTCAACATCTCCATCCGCACGCGTTCGGCGGAAAGGCCTGAGAGCCCCGCGCGCCCGTCAATGCAGGCGAGATATCCGGCGCGGTCGGGCTCACCCGCCCCGTAGGCGGCATGCATGCGGAAGAAGCGCAGGATGCGCAAATAATCCTCAGCGATGCGCTGGCTGGCATCGCCGATGAAGCGCACGCGTTTGGCTTCGATGTCGGCCAGCCCGCCGACATGATCATGCACGATGCCGTCGGCATCGACGGATAGCCCGTTGATGGTGAAGTCGCGCCGTTCCGCATCGCGAACCCAGTCGCGCCCGAACGCAACCTTGGCCTTGCGGCCAAAGGTCTCCGTATCCTCGCGCAAGGTCGTGACCTCGAACGGATGCGATTCGACGACCAGCGTGACCGTGCCGTGGTCGATGCCGGTCGGCACGCATTTGATGCCGGCTGCCTTGGCGCGGCGGACGACCTCGTCGGGCAGCGCCGTGGTCGCGATGTCGATATCACCAAGGGGAATTTTCAGAAGCGCGTTGCGCACGGCGCCGCCGATCACGCGGGCTTCCTCGCCATCGCCATTGAGCAACGCGAGCACGCGCGCGGCCGGCCCGGATCTGAGCCAGGGCGCGTCCGACAGCACGCGTGCCTCGCTCATTTCTCGACTCCGTCAACCAGCTTGCCGTCTTCAAGATGCGCGGGAACGTAGGTCGAATCCGGCGGCGCGCCGGAGAATTGCGCGAGCAGGACGAAGCTGATCACGACCAGCAGCAGCGATCCCAGCACCAGCTTGGCGACCAGATGCGCCGGCCATGACGAGGACGCGAACACGCCGGCGCGGGTGGCGATCAGAAACAGCGCATAGGCCACGAACGGGATCAGAAAAATCGCGATCTCGGTCAGGATCGGACGGATCATGCGAGATAGATCCGCTCATACAACACGCGCAGGATGCCGGCAGTCGCGCCCCAGATGTAACGCTCGGCGAACGGCATGGCGTAATAGGAGCGCTCCATGCCGCGGAATTCCTTGGAATGGATCTGATGGTTCTCGGGATTCATCAGGAACGCCAGCGGCACCTCGAAGGCGTCGTCCACCTCGCCTTCGTTGATCTTCAGCTTGAAGCCGGGCTTCACCCGCGCCACCGTCGGCAGGATGCGAAATCCGAATGCGGTTCCGTAGAGATCGAGATAGCCGATCGGCTCGATGAAGTCGCGCTTGAGGCCGACCTCCTCCTCCGCCTCGCGCAAGGCGGCGTCGAGCGGAGAAGCATCGGTTGCGTCGATCTTGCCGCCCGGAAATGAAATCTGGCCGGCGTGGCTGGAAAGATGCGGCGAGCGCTGCGTCAGCAACACGGTCGGCTCGCGGTGATCGACCACCGGGATCAGCACCGCCGCAGGCCGCACCGGCTGCTCGCGTGCCACGATCTCGAGCATGCGGTCGTTGCCCGCGTCACCAGTTTTCGGAATGATATCGGGATCGACCAGGCCGGGGGGCACGTCGAAGTTCAGCCTGGCCTGGCTCCGCGCGAAGAACTCCGCTGAGTTGATCGGAGCCGCCTCCATCTTTTTCAGCATCGGCTCGTTCAAACCGCGTCCCTCACCTGCTTCGCGTCCGCCATCGTAAAGAACTCGCCGCCAGACTCGATGCCGAACATCGGCTGACCATCGACCACCCGCTCTTCCCCCATGTCAACCAGATCGTAATAGAGCGCGCGGGTCACTTTCGCCCACAGATCGGCGCGAACGTGAAGGTAGGGCGTCAGCCCGCCGTCGGCGGCCATCTCGAACCGCAGGCGATGGGCGGAATCGCATGGCACCCAGTCGTCAACGTTGGTGCGAAAGCGCAGCAGCCGGCCGCGATCGCCGGCCTCGTTTTGCATCTCCACCGCAAGGAACGGCGCATCGTCCACGCGGATGCCGACCTTCTCGACCGGGGTCACGAGAAAGTGCTTGCCGTCCTCGCGCTTGAGAATGGTCGAAAACAGCCGCACCAGCGCCGGCCGCCCGATCGGCGTGCCCATGTAGAACCACGTACCATCGCTGGCGATTCGCATGTCGAGATCGCCGCAGAACGGCGGATTCCACAGATGTACCGGGGGCAGCCCCTTGCCGGCGGGGGTAGCATTGGCGGCTTCCCTCGCAGCGACAGTTAGTCCTTCGAGGCCATGAGTGCCGGTTTGCCCTTGCTTCGCCATTGTTTGCCCTGAGTCTCGGCGCCTCATCTGGCACGATTGGTGCACGTATACCGAGATATATGTTCCCGACGATTTGCGTCCGTACTATTGCGGATCAAGTCGCCACATCGTGATGCCGTTCATACCCTGAAATACCGATAATGTGGGGATAGTTTAATTCAACGAATACATGGCCTTTGCACAAGTTTAGCATGAGGTTGGTGGCATGACGACGCAACCATCGGCGTCATGAAGCGGTTAGACGGTTGAAGGAGAAAGACATGGCGGGTGCAGACGGTGTCGAGAAACTCGAGGACGCGATCGTCCGGTCGGCCGAGCAGGTGGCCGGCCAGATCCGCGCCGCGAAAGAAGCGATCTCCACCGTCATCTTCGGTCAGGACCGGGTGATCGAAAACACCCTGGTGACGATCCTGTCCGGCGGTCATGCGCTCCTGATCGGGGTTCCCGGCCTCGCCAAGACCAAGCTGGTCGAAACGCTGGGCATCACGCTTGGGTTGGACGCCAAGCGCATCCAGTTCACGCCGGACCTGATGCCCTCGGACATTCTGGGCGCCGAGGTGCTGGACGAGAGCAATACCGGCAAGCGGTCGTTCCGCTTCATCTCCGGACCGGTGTTCGCGCAGCTCCTGATGGCCGACGAGATCAACCGCGCCAGCCCGCGTACGCAATCGGCGCTGCTGCAAGCCATGCAGGAACAGCACATCACCGTTGCAGGCGCGCGGCATGATCTCCCCAAACCGTTCCACGTACTCGCCACGCAAAACCCGCTGGAGCAGGAAGGCACCTATCCGCTGCCCGAGGCGCAGCTCGACCGCTTCCTGATGGAGATCGACGTCGATTATCCCGATCGCGACGCCGAACGCCGTATCCTGTTCGAAACGACGGGCGCGGAAGAGACGCTCGCCAAGGCCTCGATGAACGCGGAAATCCTGATCGCGGCGCAGCGGCTGGTGCGGCGCCTGCCGGTCGGCGACAGCGTCGTCGAGGCGATCCTGTCGCTGGTGCGCGCCGCGCGTCCGAGTTCCGAAGACGGCGGCGACAAGCTGATCGCCTGGGGACCGGGCCCGCGCGCCAGCCAGTCGCTGATGCTGGCGGTCCGCGCCCGCGCGCTGCTCGACGGCCGCCTCGCGCCCTCGATCGACGACGTGCTCGATCTCGCCGAACCCATTCTCAAACACCGCATGGCGCTGACTTTCTCGGCGCGCGCGGAAGGCCGCACCATTCCCGACGTAATCAGACAATTGAAGACGCGGATCGGTTGATGGCCGCAGAGACCAGCCACGAGACCAGGGAGATTTTAGCAATCCGACGTGCCGATGGCGAAAGCCGAACGCTCGCCGCTTCGCTCCCCCGTCTCGTGCTCGAAGCCCGCCGTATCGCTGCCAACGTCATCCATGGCCTGCATGGCAGACGCCGTGCCGGCGCCGGCGAGAGCTTTTGGCAGTATCGCCGCTTCGTCTCCGGCGAGCCGTCGCAGAATGTCGACTGGCGGCGTTCGGCGCGCGACGATCATCTCTATGTCCGCGAGCAGGAATGGGAGGCCGCCCATACGGTGTGGCTGTGGCCCGACCGTTCGCCGTCGATGGTGTTTGCTTCAAAGGGTGCGCGCGACAGCAAGCTTGAGCGCGGGCTGATCGTTACGTTTGCGCTCGCCGAACTCCTGGTCTCGGGCGGCGAACGCGTCGGCATTCCTGGCCTGATGAACCCGACCGCAAGCCGCAACGTGATCGACAAGATGGCACAGGCGATGCTGCACGACGATGCGGTGCGCGCGAGCCTGCCGCCGTCCTTTGTCCCGTCGGCGCTGGCCGAAATTGTCGTGCTGTCCGATTTGTGGTCGCCGATGAGCGAGATCAGGATGATGCTCGCAGGGCTTTCAGCCTCCGGCGCCCATGGTTCTCTGATCCAGGTCGTCGATCCCGCCGAAGAAACCTTTCCCTACGCCGGCCGGGTCGAATTCGTCGAGCCGGAAGGATTCGGCGTCGTTACCGCCGGCCGCGCCGAGAGCTGGGCCAGCGACTATGTGGCGCGCGTCGCACTGCATCGCGACGAGATCCGCAGCGAGACCAACAAGCTCGACTGGCTGTTCTCGACCCATACCACCAGCCGTTCCGCCGCCGAGCTCCTGCTGTTCCTGCATTCGGGCATGATGGCAGCCAAGGGAAGCGCGCGCGGCTCGACCGTCAAGGCGGGGCGTAGCGCATGATCGCGGGGCTCCCCCTCACCTTTGCGCAACCGCTGCTCCTGCTGGGCCTGCTGAGCCTGCCGGTGCTGTGGTGGCTGCTGCGCGTCATGCCGCCGCGGCCGAGGCGGATCGAGTTTCCGCCGACGCGGCTCTTGTTCGACATCAGGCCCAGGGAAGAAACCCCGTCGCGGACCCCGTGGTGGCTGACGGCGTTGCGCCTCGCCGCCGCCGCACTGGTCATCCTTGCCGCCGCCGGCCCGATCTGGAATCCGCAGACCGGGGTCGGCGGCAGCAACGCGCCGTTGGTGATCCTGCTCGATGACGGCTGGAGCGCGGCTGCAAGCTGGGACACGCGGGTCAAGGCAGCGGACGAACTGATCGCCAACGCCGACAACGACCGCCGCGGCATTGCACTGGTTCCGCTCTCCGATCCTGCGCGCGACATCACGCTGATGCCGGCGGGCACCGCGCGGGTCGCGCTGCGTCAGATCGCGCCAAAGCCCTATTCGGTCGACCGCGTCGACACGCTTGGCGCGCTCGACCGCTTCCTGAAGAGCACCGGAGATGCCGAGATCGCGTGGCTGTCCGACGGCGTCGACACCGGGCGCGGCGCCGAATTTGTCGAAAATCTCGGCAAGACCATTAGCGATCGCAAGCTGACGGTGTTCGAGGGCGGCGCGGCCCCGGCGCAGGCGCTGGTCGCCGCTGAAAACGCCGCGGCGAAGATGACGGTCAAGGTGCTGCGTACCACCGGGGGCGTCGCAGCCGGTGTGGTTCGCGCGCTCGACGCCAAGGGCTCGCCGATCGGCGAGGCGCGCTACGCTTTTGGCATGCAGGATCGCGAGAGCGAAGCGGCGTTCGATCTGCCCGTCGAACTGCGCAACGACATTTCGCGGCTGGAAATATCGGGCGAACGATCGGCCGGCGCGGTGCAACTGCTCGACAAGCGATGGCGGCGGCGCGCCGTCGGCGTCGTCACCGGCGCCACCAGCGATACCGCCCAACCGCTATTGGCATCGACCTTCTACCTCACCCGCGCATTGTCGCCATTCGCCGACATTCGGCTGGGCGACCGCGGCGCGGCGCAACAGGTGATCGCGCAATTCCTCGATCAGCGGTTGCCGATGATCGTGCTCGCCGATGTCGGCACGCTGTCGCCGGAAATCCGCGAGCGGCTGAATGCATGGATCGATCAGGGCGGCGTGCTGGTACGTTTCGCCGGCCCGCGTCTGGCGCAGGCCGATGACGATTTGGTGCCGGTGAAACTGCGTCGCGGCGGCCGCATCCTCGGCGGCAGCCTGACCTGGGAAAAGCCGCAGCATCTGGCTTCCTTCGCCGCCGACGGTCCGTTCGCGGGACTTGCCGTGCCCAAGGACGTCACCGTGAACCGGCAGGTGCTGGCCGAGCCGGATGCGGTGCTCGCAACCAAGACCTGGGCGTCGCTGGAAGACGGCACGCCGCTGGTGACCGGCGAGCATCGCGGCAGGGGCATTGTCAGCCTGTTCCATATCGGCGCCGACTCGCGCTGGTCGGACCTGCCGATGTCCGGCAGCTTCGTCGAGATGCTGCGGCGGATGGTCGACATGTCCGGCTACACCTCGAAGCCCGGCGCGGGCGTTGCAAGCGAAGCGACCAATGTCGAGACCGTGGCGCCGCTGCGCACCCTCGACGGTTTCGGCGCATTTGGACCGCCGCCCTCGACCGCCAAGCCGATGCCGGCGGATTATCGCGACCGCGCCACGTCAGATCATCCGCCAGGCTTCTACGGCCCGGCCGACGGCCCGATCGCGGTCAACACGCTGGCCTCGGCCGATCGCATCGCGCCGCTCGATACATCCTCCTTGCGCGCACAGCGCGCCAGCTACACCAATGCCGAACCGCGCGATTTGCGCGGCATTCTGCTGTCGTCGTCGCTGGTGCTGTTCCTGATCGACGCGATCGTGGTTGCGATCCTGGGCGCGGGCCTTGCCGCGTTGTGGCGGCGGCGCACGGCGGCTGCCACCATTCTGTTAGCCCTGATCCTGTCCGCGGCCTCGATCGCGCCTTCGCCGACGCGCGCCCAGAGCAACGACGAGTTCGCCATCAAGTCGGTGTCGCAGACGCGCCTTGCCTATGTCGTCACCGGAAATGCCGACGTCGATTCCATCGTCAAGGCCGGCATGGCCGGACTGACGCTGTTCCTGGCGCAGCGCACGGCGCTGGAGGCCGGCGATCCCGTCGGCGTCGATCCCGCGCGCGACGAACTGGCGTTCTTTCCGCTGATCTACTGGCCGGTGGTGCCGGGCGCGCCGAAGCCGCCGCAGGATGCCATCAACCGCATCGACGCTTACATGAAACAGGGCGGCACGGTTGTGTTCGATACGCGCGATGCCGTCGAGGCGCCGCCGGGCGAGAACGGCGCGGCGCAGACGCCGGGCATGCGCACCTTGCGCGAAATTCTCTCCTCGCTCGACGTGCCTGAACTGGAGCCGGTGCCGCGCGAGCACGTGCTGACCAAGACGTTTTACCTGCTGCGCGATTTCCCCGGCCGCTTCAACTCGGGCCAGACCTGGGTCGAGACCCTGCCGCGCGAGGATGACGACGACGCAGCCTCGCGCCCGGCGCGCGGCGGCGACGGCGTCTCGCCCATCATCATCACCTCGAACGATCTGGCCGGCGCCTGGGCGCACCGCCCGGACGGCCAGCCGATGCTGCCGCTGACACCCGGCGAGCCACGCCAGCGCGAATTCGCGTTCCGCTCCGGCGTCAACATCGTGATGTACACCCTGACCGGCAACTACAAGGCCGATCAGGTCCACGCACCCGCTCTGATCGAGCGGTTGGGGCAGTAGGCCATGCAGTACGGCATCGCGTTCACCCCCCTCGTTCCGACACTCGTGCTGTGGATCGCGCTGGCCGCGATCGTCGCGATCTCGGTGCTGCTGCTGCTCGGGCAGTCGCGCGGGGCTGCCGTGCGGGTCGCAGCGCTGGCGCTGATCCTGCTGGCGCTCGCCAATCCCTCCTTCACGCGCGAGGACCGCGAACCGTTGTCCTCGGTCGCCGCCGTCGTGATTGACAAGAGCCCGAGCCAGAATTTCGGCACGCGCAACCAGGAGACGGCCAAGGCGCAGGAGGCGCTGGTCGATACGCTGAGGAAGATCAAGGGGCTGGAAGTCCGCGTCGTCGAGGCCGGACAGGCCGACGGCGAAACCGACGGCACCAAACTGTTCGGCGCGATGTCCTCGGCGCTGTCGGACGTTCCCGTCGACCGTGTCGCCGGTGCGTTCCTGATCACCGATGGCCGGGTCCACGACATTCCCGCCAACGCCGCCGCCCTCGGCTTCCAGGCGCCGGTGCACGCGCTCGTCACCGGGCGCAAGGACGAGCGCGACCGCCGCATCGCGATTTCGGCCGCACCGCGTTTCGGCATCGTCGGACAGCCCCAGACCATCACCTACCGGCTCGACGACCAGGGCGTCTCCGGCCAGCGCGCCAGGATCGTGGTGCGCCGCGACGGCGAGGTGATCAGCGAGCGCACGCTTTCGAGCGGCCAGACCTCCAATGTCGAGGTCGACATCAAGCATGCCGGGGCGAACATCGTCGAGATCGAGGCCTCGCCGCTCGATAACGAGCTGACGCTGGTGAACAATCGCGCCGTGGTCGCGATCGAAGGCGTGCGCGACAGGCTGCGCGTGCTGCTGGTATCAGGTGAACCGCATTCCGGCGAACGCACCTGGCGCAATCTGCTGAAGTCCGACGCCAGCATCGACCTCGTGCATTTCACCATTCTGCGCCCGCCGGAGAAACAGGACGGCACGCCGATCAACGAATTGTCGCTGATCGCGTTTCCGACGCGGGAATTGTTCCAGCAGAGGATCCACGAATTCCATCTGATCATCTTCGACCGTTATGCTCGCCAGGGCGTGCTGCCGATCGCCTATTTCGACAATATCGCGCGCTATGTCCGCGCCGGCGGCGCGGTGCTGGTGTCGGCCGGCCCCGATTACGCCTCTACCACCAGCATCTGGCGCACGCCCTTGGATACGGTGTTGCCGGCAGAGCCGGTCGGCGTCACTGAAAAACCGTTCTATGCGCACTTAAGCGACGCCGGTAAGCGCCATCCGGTGACGCGCGGCCTGGAGGGTTCGGCCAGCGAACCACCGCGCTGGAGCCGCTTCTTCCGCACCGTGGATACGCGCAACGCGATCGGCGCGCCCGTGATGACCGGCGCCGACGGCAAGCCGCTGCTGTTGCTGTCGCGCTTCGGCGAAGGCCGCGTCGCGCTTTTGCTGTCGGACCACATCTGGCTGTGGGCGCGCGGCTATGAGGGCGGCGGGCCGCATCTGGATCTGCTGCGGCGAACGTCGCACTGGCTGATGAAGCAGCCTGATCTCGACGAAGAGGCGCTGCGCCTGCAGATCCAGGGCAAGGACCTCGTGGTGCTGCGCCAGACCATGGCCGACAATGTGCCGCCGGTGACGGTGACGTCGCCGAGTGGCGCCACCAAGGAACTTACGCTGACCGCAAGCGAGCCCGGCACCTGGCGCTCCACCCTTCCCGCCAACGAACTCGGGCTGTGGCAGGCAACCGACGGCGCGCTGAAAGCCCTGATCAATGTCGGACCGACCAATCCGAAGGAATTTTCAGAAGTCACCTCCACCACCGAAATGCTGAAGCCGCTGGCGCAGGCGACCGGCGGCGATGCCCGCCGCGTGGCCGACGGCGGCAGCATCGACCTCCCCCGCGTGGTGCCGGTGCGCGCCTCCGGCATCTTCCACGGCGACGGCTGGATGGGCGTGAAGATGCGCGACGCCAGCGTCGTGAAAGGCGTCGGCGTGCTGCCGATGTTCGCCGGCCTGATCGGGCTCCTGCTGCTGCTCGGCGCGTTCGCGGCGACCTGGGTGCGCGAGGGGCGTTGAGCTGAACGTCGATGATCCGCCTTGTTGCGGGGCTTATGCTGCCTCGTCGGCACGCAGCCATCTCGGGAACGGATCGGCCAGCGTCGCCCATTCCTTGACGTGCATTCCCGGTTTGCCCGAGACGAGGCATGCGTCGAGGCGCGCCTTGATCGCTTCCTCGTCCATGCCGGTGCCGATGAAGACGATCTCCTGTCGGCGATCGCCGTAGAGTTCGTTCCAGTTCTTCTTCAGCGATTTCCGCCAGAATGGATCGTCGGGCCATCGGTCAGCGGGCACGTTGGCCCACCAGAACCCGAGACCTTCAGTGCGGACGATCGCACCTGCCTGACTCAACTCACCGAGCCATTGTGGACGCGTAGCGATCCAGAAATGTCCCTTCGCCCGTATCACTCCGGCCCAGCTTTCTCGCAGGAACTGATGGAATTTTGTGGGCTCGAATGGCCGACGCGCACGGTAGACGAAGCTGCCGACACCGTACTGTTCGGTCTCCGGCGTGTGATCGCCGAAGCCATACAGTTCCTTGAACCAGAGCGGATGCTGCTGGGCCCGCGCGAAGTCGAAGCGGCCGGTGTCGAGGATGCGCTCGAAGGGCGCTTTGGCGAAATCAGTCTCCACGATATCGGCGGCGGGGTTGAGCGCGCGGATGATCTTGCGCGCCGCGTCCAGTTGGCTGGGGGACGCATCGTTGACCTTGTTCAGCACGATGACGTCGGCGAACTCGATCTGTTCCACCAGCAGATCCACCATCGTCCGCTTGTCGTCGGTGCCAAGGGACTCACCGCGATCTCTGATGAAGTCGGCTGAGGAATAGTCCCGCAGCAGGTTTACGGCATCGACCACTGTCACCATGGTGTCGAGTATTGCCACGTCGGAAAGACTGTCGCCCTCTTCGGTGCGAAAATCGAATGTCGCGGCAACGGGAAGCGGCTCCGAAATGCCGGTCGATTCAATCAGGAGATAATCGAACCGCTCGCTCTCGGCGAGTGCGCGCACCTCTTTCAACAAATCGTCGCGCAGCGTGCAGCAGATGCAGCCGTTGGTCATCTCGACCAGCTTCTCGTCAGTCCGCGAGAGGTTCGCACCGCCATCGCGGACCAGGTCGGCGTCGATGTTGACCTCGCTCATGTCGTTCACAATCACCGCAACCTTCAGGCCGTGACGGTTGTTCAGCACATGGTTTAGCAAAGTTGTCTTCCCAGCCCCGAGGAAGCCGGACAAGACGGTGACGGGGAGTTTGCGCATGGAGATCAAAGAGCCTGTTCAGTTGACGGAGTCCCAGTCGGGAACGGCGAAGCATTTGGGGCCCCGGAATATGTTATGTTATAACATAACATTCAGGATCGAGGGGCTGTCAACCGGGAAAATCGGCGCCCGACCAACCGGGGGCGATGGATGACTACGCTGCAGGTCGCATGCGCATTATTCGTCGGAGCAGGCGCATGCGTCAGATGCGTTCGGCCCTTATCGATTCCGCGCGGAGTAGTCGGCTCGCGTGTCGAGACGGCGTCCAAGCGCATTCGCTCATCCGACCGAGCCAGGAAGCGGTACGCGCGGCGTGCTCGCCCTCGTGAAGCTTGTCCACCGTTGCCCTAATCACACAGGCCGTTCAGATTGCGCTGCCACCCGGGCGGGCCAAGGTTGACCGGTCCGGTGATGCCTGATGTTATATTATAACATCGAAGGGGTCGGGAGTGCTCCTGGCCCTTCGATGCGGGGCGGCTGTCGGCATGAAGTGGTTTCGGTCGAACATCAAAACTGGCTCGCGGCTGGCGCTGTTCGCGCTCGCCATCCAGTTTGCGCTGTCGTTCGGGCATTTCCACGCGGCTGCCGCGCAGACGCCACGACCCGGCCTGACGGTCACCCACGCCGCGCTTGATGCGGCCGGCGAACTACAGCAGCAACAGCCTTCCGATCACGATACCGATCAGCATACGGCGCATGCCTGCGTCATCTGCGCCGTCAACTCGCTGGCCGACAATTTCCTGTTTGCCGCATCGCCCTTGCTGGAGCTACCGCAGGCGATCGAGTTTCTCCACCTGGCCACCGATGCCGAGTTCGCGCATCTCGGCTCGCTCCATCCCGCGTTCCAGTCCCGCGCGCCTCCCGCCGCCTGACATCGATTGATTGGTGCACTCCCTAGGGATCGCTGCGCTCGGCGCGGTTTCCCGAAGGAAAATCGGAATCGGCCCGTCGCACATCGACGGGATCAGGATCGGGACAATGACATTCAAGAAGAAACGAGCGTTCTATTTCGGTGGAGCAAGCTGGTTATTGCTATGTGCGGTGGGCAATCAAGCAATGGCCCAGGGCGCAGCGGCGACGTCCTCCTCGACGCAACTGCCTGAAATCACCGTGACGGCGCCAAGCCCGATCGTGCGGCGACAGCCGGTACCCGTGCGGACACCGGCGCGCGTCACCCGTGCTGCGCCAGGCCAAAACCGCGAACGCGCGGCAGAACCGCAAGCTGCGCCTGTCGCCGCCGCCGCGCCCCAACAGGGCGTGCTGCCTGTCGTGACCGACCAGTTCGCGACGGTTACCGTCGTGCCCAACGAGGAGATCCGCCGCCAAGGCACCGCCCAGCTTGGCGATCTCCTGTTCTCGAAGCCCGGCATTACCGGCTCAACCTTCGCGCCCGGTGCCGCGAGCCGGCCGATCATCCGCGGCCTCGACGTCAATCGCGTCGGCATCCTCGAGAACGGCACCAACGCTGGCGGCGCCTCCGATCTCGGCGAAGACCATTTCGTGCCGGTCGATCCACTGGCGACAAACCAGGTCGAAGTCATCCGTGGTCCGGCGGCGATGCGCTACGGGTCGACATCGATCGGCGGCGTCGTCAGCGCAACCAACAATCGCATCCCGGACGCCCTGCCTTCATGCGCGGCCGCACCGTTCCAGACCTACGGACTGCCGGCGAAAGCGCCGCTCGCAAGCGTGGGATCGCCTTCGTGCGTCACGGTCGAAACCCGAACGGCCGTCAATTCCGTCGACCGCGGTGTCGATGGCGGCATCCTGATCGATGCCGGCGGTGGCAATTTCGCGTTCCATGCCGACGCCTATGGCCGCAAGGCCAGCGATTACAGCATTCCGAGCTATCCGTATTTGTTCGACCAGACCCGCCCGGTCAACGGCCGGCAGCCGAATTCGGCGATGCAGGCGGCGGGTGCGTCGATCGGCGGCTCTTACATCTTCCATGGCGGCTTTATCGGCGCCGCGGTCACGCAGAACGATACGCTGTACCACATTCCCGGAATTGAGCCCTCCGATCACCAATCCCGGATCGACGCGCGCCAGACCAAATTCACCGCCAAGGGCGAATACCGACCGGATGCGGCGGCGATCGACGCCATCAGGTTCTGGGCGGGCGCCACCGATTACAAGCACAACGAGATCGCGCTCGCCGATCCCGCCGACTTCTCGTCCCTCGGCGTGCGGCAGACCTTTACCAACAAGGAGCAGGAAGGACGCCTGGAGGTGCAGATGGCGCCGTTCAACGCGCGCTTTGCCGCCGTCACGACCGCCTTCGGCCTGCAGGCCGGGCATCAGGAGCTAACGGCGCCGAGCCCGGACGATCCAACCAGCCCGCTCAACGGGTTGTTTAATCCTAACAAGAACAACAGGGTCGCCGGCTACGTCTTCAACGAACTCAAATTCACTGAGACCACCAAGGCGCAGATCGCCGGCCGGGTCGAGCATGTCAACCTCAGCGGAACGACGCCGGCATTCATTCCGGAGCTGTTCGACCTCAATGCCAATCCCGGCGATATCGGTCCGCCGACAGCCCGCAATCTCAGCTTCACGCCGAAGAGCGCGAGCGTCGGCTTGATCCAGAACCTTCCAGGCGAACTGGTTGCGAGTATCACCGCTCAATACGTCGAGCGCGCGCCCAAACCGGCGGAATTGTTTTCGCGCGGACCGCACGAAGCAACTGTTACCTTCGACATCGGCAATCCCAATCTGAGCATGGAGACCGCCAAGTCGATCGAGATCGGACTAAGACGGGCGACCGGCCCCTTCAGGTTCGAGGCGACGGCTTACTATACCAAGTTCAATGGCTTCATTTACCGTCGTCTCACCGGCAACACCTGCGAGGATGTCGCCTGTGTCGCGCCCGCCGATCCGGCTTTTCCGCTTGAGCTGAACCAGGCGATCTATTCGCAACGCGACGCCACCTTCCGCGGCGGCGAGTTTCAGAGCCAGTTGGACATCGGGCCGCTCAACGGCGGCATCTGGGGTGTCGAGAACCAGTTCGACGTCGTGCGCGCGACCTTTGACGATGGCACCAATGTTCCGCGAATTCCGCCGGTGCGAGTCGGCGGCGGCCTGTTCTGGCGCGATGCCAATTGGCTGACGCGGATCAACCTGCTGCACGCCTTCGCTCAGAACGACATCGCCCCGGTCGGCGAGACGCCGACCGCAGGATACAACCTGTTGAAGGCGGAGGTCAGCTACAGGACGAAGCTCGATCCTTCCTGGTTCGGCGCACGCGAGATGTTGGTCGGCCTCGTCGGCAACAACCTGTTGAACGAAAACATCCGCAATTCGGCGTCCTTCAACAAGGACGAGGTCTTGCTGCCGGGCATTGGCGTGCGGGCGTTTGCGAATCTGAAGTTCTAGGACGCACGCGTCAACGGCCATGGGGTGGCGTTAGCTGGCACGACCAGCTAACGTCTGCGCTGCATGATGGTCGGTGTCAGGCTAGCCGCCACACCGCCTCAGATGTGCTTCGTCCCCGGAAAAGCGGCCGAACAAGGATAGATGACTTCACCGATCAACATCCACGTCTATAGCGACGCTCTCGTCTTGCTCGGCACTGCGGGCATCGTCATTCCGCTGGTGCGCCGGTTCGGCCTCAATCCCGTCCTTGGTTATCTCGGAGCCGGTGCGATCCTGGGCCCGCTCGGACTGGGATCGTTCATCGGAAGCTTCCCGTTTCTCTATTGGTTCACCGTGGTCGATGCCAGGAACGTCTCCGGCTTTGCAGACCTTGGCATTGTGTTCCTGCTGTTCCTGATCGGCCTGGAGCTATCCTACGAGCGATTGAAGGCCATGCGCCGCCTGGTTTTCGGGCTCGGCGGCTCGCAAATCGTGCTTTCGGCCGCGGTGATCGGCGGCATCGCAACCCTTGCAGGCAGCAAGCCTCCGGTAGCGCTCATCGTCGGTGCATGCCTCGCTTTGTCCTCAACCGCCATCGTCATGGAGCTGCTTTCAAGGCAGGGACGGCTCAACACAAGCGCGGGTCGAGCCAGCTTCGCGACCCTGCTGGCGCAGGATCTGGCGGTAGCTCCTCTTCTGCTTTTTATCTCCATTTTTGGCACGGGCGAGGCCGGTTCGGTTGTCGCGACGCTCATCCTGGCGCTCACGAATGCCGCCATCGCCCTCGGCGTCATCGTGGTTGTTGGCCGTGTGGTGATGAGGCCGCTGTTCCGTCTCGTCGCGTCAGCCCGCATGAGCGAATTATTCGTCGCCACGACGCTGTTCGTGATCGTCGCAACGGGGGTGGCCGCCGCCGTGGTCGGCTTCTCGATGGCGCTCGGCGCCTTTGTGGCCGGCTTGCTGCTTGCAGAGACAGAATTCCGCAAGGCGATCGAGACCGCCATCGATCCTTTCAAGGGCCTCTTGCTCGGCCTGTTCTTTTTCACCGTCGGTATGAACATCGATTTCCGCGAGCTTGCCCGCGATCCGGTTTGGCTGGTTGGGGGTGCAGTCGGCCTCGTTGCCGTGAAATCCGTCATCCTCATTGTCCTTGCCCGGCTGTTCCGTCTCTCGTGGCCGGCTTCGCTTGAAGTCGGTCTCCTGCTCGGCCCCGGCGGCGAGTTTGCCTTCGTCGGGATCGGCATGGCGACGACGCTCGGTCTGATCGACGCCAATGTATCAAGCTTCACGGTAGCCCTGACATCGCTCACCATGATGCTCACTCCCGCGCTTTCCCATCTCGCGCGGCGGCTGGCGCCGATGGTTAGCGAAGACAAGCCGCTCGATCCCGAACTTGCCGCTGCGCCGAGCGGAGGGAGTGGCCATGCCATCGTGGTCGGACACGGCCGGGTCGGACAGGTCGTCTGCGCGATGCTCGATCGGCACCAGTTCCAATACCTTGCCGTCGATAACGATGCCGCGGCCGTTCCGGAGCAGCGACGGCAGGGGCGCACCGTCTATTACGGCGACGCGACAAATCCGGAGTTTTTGAAGAGTTGCGGCCTCATGGAGGCTGCGGCAGTCATCGTCACGATCGGCGAACCCGAAGGCATCGACGCAATTGTCGCGCAGGTGCGCGCGCTCAGGGAAGACATGCCGATCGTGTCGCGCGCCCGTGACGCCGAGCACGCGCGGCATCTTTATCAGATCGGCGTCACCGACGCCGTGCCGGAGACCATCGAAGCCAGCTTGTTATTGTCCGAAGCAGCGCTGATCGGCCTCGGCGTGGCGATGGGACTGGTCGTCGCCTCCATCCACGAGAAACGCGAGGAATTCCGGCACGAATTGCAGCAGGCCGCGGGAGCTACCCGGCCTGCCGGAGAGACGACCGGCGTCAGAAGGAAACCGTCTCACTGACTGAGAACGACGCCGGGCGGCTCGACCGTCCCGGCCGCTGTGCCGCGCTACCGCGCCTTGCTCCAGTCCGGCCGGATATCGCCGGAGACACCGTCGAAGGCCCCCTCGACCAGCTCCGCCACCAAGAGGCGGGTGTAATCGACGGGACCCGGCATGATCACGCGCCCCTTCGGTATGACCTTGAAGCCGACGCGGCTGTAATAGGGTTCGTCGCCGACCAGAATGACCAGGCGATGGCCCTTGGCCCTGGCGTCCTGCAGCGAGCGATCGAGCAGCATGCGGCCGACGCCGCGCTTTCGGAACGGCGGCTCGACCGTCAACGGCCCGAGCATCAGGGCCGGCGTATCGCCGATGCAGATCGGCAATTGCCGCACAGAACCGACCAGCAGTGTGCCGATCCGCGCCGTGAACGAGAGGTCGAGCAGGTGATCGACATGCTCGCGCAGGCGGTAGGCGCTCAGCACGAAACGGCCGGGACCGAATGTGCGCTCGTGCAGGCGTTCGATCGCCTGCGCGTCCTTTGGTGTTTCGGTCAGGATGGTGACGTCAAGTTCGCTCATGATGGGGCGCGAGATAGCATCTGGCGGCGGCGCGGTCCATTGCCAGAGGTGGCAATCCACGTATTGCCTTAATCCCTTTTGATGGCCGGCTGGGACAGATAGGCCAAAAGCTTCATCTCGCGGCGGCCGCGCGTCACCGTATCAAGCACAAGCCCGGAGGATATCGACAACACCGCCACGATCATCAGGGCCCATCGACAGCACCGCGGTCGGCAACCGCGGGACGATGCCCTCTTCGAGATAGGTGACGATGACGGGGATCGCGAGGCCGATCGAGACCAGCATCAGGAACACGCCGATGACGGTGAAGAACCGCAGCGGCTTTTCCGATCGGTACAGCTTCGGGATGGTGCCGAGAATCCGGAAGCCGTCGCGCCAGGTGTTCAGCTTGCTGAACGAGCCCTCGGGGCGGGCATAATAAGGCGTCTCGATTTCCGCTGCCGGCAGCGCCAGTTCGAGCGCGTGCACGCTGAGCTCAGTTTCGATCTCGAAACCTGACAGCACCGGAAAAGATTTGACGAAGCGGCGCGAGAACACGCGGTAGCCGGAAAGGATATCCTTGAACGCCTGGCCGAACACCGTGGAAAGGAAGCTCGTCAGCATCCAGTTGCCGGTGCGGTGACCGGGCCGGTAGGCGGCGACCGACTGGTCGACGCGAAAGCCCACCACCATGTCGAGATGATCGTTGACCAGCGCATCGATCATGCGCGGGGCGCTCGGCGCGTCATAGGTAGCATCGCCATCCACCAGCACGTATATGTCGGCATCGATGTCGGCGAACATGCGCCACACCACATGCCCCTTGCCCTGGCGGCGCTCGCTGCGCACGATAGCGCCGGCCGCGCGCGCCACCTCGACAGTGCGGTAGAACGGCAATCCACCCGGCCTTGTTCGATTGAAATGCGGTAAAGCGTGGACGCATAGGTCAGCGCGAGGAGCAAAAAGCCGACGGCGCTGAGGGATGACTAGCATAGGCGATCCTAGCGCCAGGTCCCGATCGGCGCTGCGCCGTCGAGCACTTCCGCGATCCGGAGCCGCGTCCCCCTGGTCGTCTCTGCCGGCAGCGCCCCCGCCGCATAAAACCCGCACTCCACGATCTCGTGGTTGGGCTTCGGCAGGCCGTCCTGCCGGAACTGCCTGACGACATAGACCGCGACATGGTCGCGCCGGGAGACGTGGCCGTTGAAGAACAGGCCGTGCAGGACCGGCTCCCCGGTCAGTTCGATCCGCCCCTCTTCCACCAGCTCCCGCCGCAGCGCCTCGAGAAACGTCTCGCCGACCTCGACCCCGCCGCCCGGCAGGTGCCAGCCGGCGACGTAGCTGTGCCTGACCAGAAACACCTTGTCGTCACCGTCGAGCACGACGCCGCGGACCCCAAGCGTCATGCCGCGGGCCATCCGCCAATAGAGGTGGAAGGCCCGCCGCAACTGCGGTTCGAAACGTTTTCGCAAGTGCTGCAGCGCCGTCACGCAAACCTCGGATGGACAGCTATCACGTTTGATCCTTATATCGCCGACATGATCGTGCGACGGCTCTATATCACAGGGAATGCGGCAGAGCGCGAATGACCGATACCTTCACGCTGGCGCATTTGTCCGATCCGCATATACCGCCGCTGCCCGCGGCGCGGCTTCGGGATCTCGCGGGCAAGCGTGCGCTCGGCTATCTCAACTGGACCCGCAACCGGCACAAATATCACCGGCGCGAAGTACTGGACGCGCTGGTCGCCGACATGCAGGCGCAGCGGCCGGACCACATCGCGGTGACCGGCGATCTCGTCAACCTGGCGCTGGAGGCGGAATTCACCCCGGCCCAGGCCTGGCTCGAAAGCGTCGGCACGCCGCAGCGGGTCACGGTCGTTCCCGGGCAATCACGACGCCTATGTGCGGGCGACGCGGCATCGTTTCGCCGGCGCGTTCGAGCAATATCTGCGCGGCGATGCCGCAGCCGACGGCGCGTCGTTTCCGTTCGTGCGCCGGCGTGGGCCACTGGCGCTGATCGGCGTGTCCTCGGCGGTGCCAACGCTGCCATTGATGGCTACGGGCCGGCTTGGCCGCGCGCAGCTCGATGCGCTCGACCGCCATCTGGCGCAGATGTCCGCCGATGAGGTTTTCCGGGTGCTGCTGGTTCATCATCCCCTGTATTCGAGTTCGCGGATGAAGCGGCTGACCGATTCGAAGGCGCTCCGTGCCGTGCTGAAGCGGCGCGGCGCGGAACTGGTCCTGCACGGCCACGACCACATCCATTCGACGATGTGGCTCGAAGGCGCCGACCGCCAGATCCCCGCGGTCGGCGTGCCCTCGGCGTCGGCGCTGGCGCACCGGCATTATCCGGCCGCTGCCTACAATTTGTTTTCGATCACGCGCGAGGCCGGCAAATGGCGCTGCGTGCAGACCGTGCGCGGCTTCGGAGATCACGGCGATATCAGCGAATTGCAACACGTTAGATTGTCCTGACGCCTAGTCCCCGCCGCCACAGCCACCGCCCCCGTCGCCACCACCACTGCCGTCTCCGCCGCCATCACCGCTGCCGGTATCGCCAAACCCGTCCGAACTGCCGTCGAACGACGTATCTGCGAAATCGCCACCGCAATACGCAGCGCCGCTGCCGTTCTTGCGCAGCTCTTCGCAGTCGGGGTGATAGACGAACCCGTTTGTGATATTGAACTTGCTGTCGAGCGCAAACAGCAGCGGCAGGCGCGTCGGACGGACCGGATCGATGTTCTCGTATTTGCAGCAATACCACCAGACGCGGCGCAGGCCTTCGTTGCTCTTGCGATGCTCGCTGAGGACGACGGCGGGCGTGTGGTGGAGGAAGCCGCCGAAGGCGCGGCGGCAGAATGCGTCGTACTCGCGCGTGTACAGGATGAATTCGTGCCAAAGATCGTCGGCGACTTGCGAGGGCATCGAGACGTGGCGCTTGCCGCTCATGAGGTAGGCGAGGAAAAACTGTCGGAGGCCCCGCGAGACCAGCGCGCTGTCCTTGCGCTGAAAGCCGGGGTGATGCTTCTCCAGCCGCTCGAGCAGCCCGCGCGGCCAGCGGAAGGTGCGAATGAATTCGGCGCGGCGCAGCGTGCGCCACTTGCCGTACAACCAGGAAGTTCCGAACAGTGCGCCGACAAGCAGGGCGACCAACGGTATGGTTGAAGCGGCTGCCACGATGCCCCCGAATACCCGAGCTGCCGGCTCTGGCTAGAGATTCTTCAAACTCGCATACAGCGCCAATCCGAACAGCGCCACCGCGCCCAGCAGGAAGCCGAGCACGAAGGCTCCGAAGCCGCGGCGGCGGCGGGGCTTTTTTTCCACGGCCGGCTCGGCCACCGGCGTTGCCACCATCGCATGCTCGCGCTCGATCATGCGGCGCGCGACATAGCCGGTGACGGCATCGACGATGACGGGCACGTCATGCGACTCGGCGATCACGATGCGGCCGAAGCGTGTATCCTGCACGAAGCGGTAGATGCGCTTGTCGCGCCCCATCACCACATGCGCCACCACGTCGATCCACAGCCGCGGCGTCTCGCCCTGGCTGACGCCGCGATCGAACAGATCGACCCGCTCAGGCACCTCGGCGAACAGCGGATCGAGCGCCTCGTTCAGGATCTCGAGCCGGGCGACCTCGGCATCGCGCAGCTCGACCACGACGCCGGTTCGGTCGGCGGCCTCGATGCGGGCCTGGCGGAGCGCGTCGCGCAGCCGCGTCGGTCGCATGTCGCGGGCTTCACTGCCGGTGTTTTGCGCTTCTGCCATCGTAAGCCGCCTTTTATCCTGAGAGGGTGGGCCCGGTTAACCTAGCAGTAACTATGTTGCGCGCAATGGCTGTTTGTTTGCAATGGGTTAGCGATCCACTGGGTTTCGAGTCTGCGGCGGCGCCCCCACCCCGGCCCTCCCGGAGCGAGCTTGGCTCGCCTCCCGGAGCGAGCTTGGCTCGCCTCCCCGCCGCTTTGAGAACGCAAACGGCCCCACCCGGATTTCCGGATGGGGCCGCCTGTCCCTGGCGTTTCCTGAAGATTTTGATTGTTTGGCAGCCGGTCAGGCCGAGACGCGGGAGGGCTCTTCGACGATCGAAAAGCGTACCCCGGCCTTGTGGCGGTTCTCTTCCGAGACCGCGCGCCAGGCATCCTCCGCCTCTTTGCGGGTCTTGAAGGGTCCCTGTACCTGAGCCGAGCCTTCCACGAGCTTGTGGAAGTTCATCGATCCGAACTCGCCGCCAATCACCCAGAAATTGCTCTTCGTCATGACTAGTCTCCTGCTGTTGACCGGCTGTTACCGTTAGCCGAACTGGTTCATCGTGTTGTGGGCGCCGCCTGCCTTCAGAGCGGCTTCACCGGCGAAATATTCCTTGTGATCGTCGCCGATATCGGAGCCGGCCATGTTCTGATGCTTGGCGCAGGCGATACCCTGACGGATCTCCTGGCGCTGAACATTCTTCACATAGCCCAGCATGCCCTGCTCTCCGAAATACTCCCTCGCGAGATTATCAGTCGACAGAGCTGCCGTATGATAGGTCGGCAACGTGATCAGATGGTGGAAGATGCCAGCACGCTTTGCTGAATCGGCCTGGAAGGTGCGGATGCGCTCGTCGGCTTCAATGGCCAGCGGCGTATCGTCGTATTCCGGCTTCATCAGCTCGGCCCGGTTGTACTTGCTGACATCCTTGCCGGCTTCCTTGATCGCGTCGTAGACCTGCCAACGGAAGTTGAGCGTCCAGTTGAACGAGGGCGAATTGTTGTAGGCCAGCTTCGCGTTCGGAATGACCTCGCGAATGCGGTCGACCATCTTGGCGATCTGCTCGATATGCGGCTTCTCGGTCTCGATCCACAAGAGATCGGCACCGTTCTGCAGCGAGGCGATGCAGTCGAGCACGCAGCGATCTTCGCCAGTGCCGGCACGGAACTGATAGAGGTTGCTGGCAAGCCGCTTCGGACGCATCATCTTGCCGTTGCGGTTGATGATGACATCGCCATTCCTGGCGTTGGCGGCTGTCACTTCCTCACAATCCAGGAAGCTGTTGTACTGATCGCCGAGGTCGCCGGGCTTGTGGCTCACAGCGATTTGCTGCGTGAGACCGGCACCCAGCGAGTCGGTGCGGGTCACGATGATGCCGTCTTCGACGCCCAGTTCGAGGAAGGCATGGCGGCAGGCCCGGATCTTCGCCAGGAACACCTCGTGCGGCACAGTCACCTTGCCGTCCTGGTGACCGCACTGCTTTTCGTCGGAGACCTGATTTTCGATCTGCAGAGCGCACGCACCGGCTTCAATCATCTTCTTTGCGAGCAGATAGGTCGCCTCCGCATTGCCAAAACCAGCGTCGATGTCGGCGATGACGGGCACGACATGCGTCTGGAAGTTATCGATCTTTTCGATCAATGCCTTTTCCTTCGCCTGGTCGCCTGCCTTGCGAGCGGCGTCGAGGGCGCGGAAGATATCGTTGAGTTCACGGGAGTCCGCCTGACGGAGGAAGGTGTAGAGCTCTTCGATCAGCGCCGGCACCGAGGTCTTCTCGTGCATCGACTGATCAGGAAGCGGTCCGAACTCGGAGCGAAGCGCGGCGATCATCCAGCCGGACAGATACAGATAGGTGCGATCAGTCTTGCCGAAATGCTTCTTGACCGAAATCAGCTTCTGCTGCGCGATGAAGCCATGCCAGCAACCGAGCGACTGGGTGTACTTGGTGGGATCGGCGTCATAGGCAGCCATATCGCTGCGCATCAGCGCCGCGGTGTACCGGGCGATGTCCAGGCCGGTCTTGAAGCGGTTCTGCAGGCGCATGCGCGCCACGGCTTCGGCGGTGACGCCGTTCCAGGTCGGCTGGGTCTTGAGGAGCGCCTGAGCAGCTCCAATCTCGCTCAGATAGGAAGCCGGTCCCTGGATAGCCGGGTCACTGATCCCACGTGGCTGGTAGTTCATGTGCGTGATCCTTTCGGTGACGACAAATCTGTCTTCGCCACTCTTCTCTCAATCGACATTCGTGACAGTGCGTTGCGAAACGTGCTGAGAGCTAAACGCGATAAAGCTGATTTCGTATAGACAGCTTGATTTTTATTGGTGATGTCATGTAACATCTGAACTTGTCATAGATGTCATTTTGTAAATTTCGTGACAATCAAGGTCAGGGAACCTGCCATGGCCACCGACACCGGAAAGAAACTCTTCGTCGGGCCCCGCTTCCGGCGGATCCGCCAGCAGCTCGGGCTGTCGCAGACCCAGATCGCCGAGGGACTGGGGATTTCGCCGAGCTATATCAATCTGATAGAGCGGAACCAGCGCCCGGTGACGGCGCAGATATTGCTGCGGCTGGCCGAAACCTATGACCTCGATCTGCGCGATCTCGCCACCGCCGACGAGGACCGTTTCTTTGCCGAGCTGAACGAGATCTTCTCCGATCCGCTGTTCCGCCAGATCGACCTGCCGAAGCAGGAACTGCGCGACCTCGCCGAATTGTGCCCGGGTGTGACTCATTCCCTGCAGCGCCTCTACGCCGCCTATACCGAGGCCCGCCGCGGTGAAACGCTGGTGGCGGCGCAGATGGCCGACCGCGACGAGGGCACCCGCTTCGAGGCCAACCCGATCGAGCGCGTCCGCGACCTGATCGAGGCCAACCGCAATTATTTCCCGGAACTCGAACAGGCCGCGGAAAACCTGCGCGACGAACTCAACGCCTCCGCCGAGGAATTGTTCGCAGCACTTTCGGCGCGGCTGCGCGAAAAGCACTCGATCGTCACCCGCATCATGCCGGTCGACGTGATGCGCGAGACGCTGCGGCGGTTCGATCGCCATCGCCGGCAGCTTTTGATCTCCGAACTGGTCGACGGTTCGGGCCGCGCCTTCCAGCTCGCGCTGCAGATTGGCCTCGCCGAATGCGGTGCTGCCATCGACGCCATCGTCAACCGCGCCGGCCCGCTCGACGACACGCCGCGGCGGCTTTATCGCATTACGCTGGCGAATTATTTCGCGGCGGCGGTGATGATGCCCTATCAGCCGTTTCACACCGCGGCGGAAAATTTGAACTACGACGTCCATGTGCTGGCGCAGCGTTTCAACGCCGGCTTCGAGCAGGTCTGCCACCGCCTCACCACGCTGCAGCGGCCGAACGCGCGCGGCGTGCCGTTTTTCCTACTGCGCGTCGACAATGCCGGCAACGTCTCCAAAAGATTCTCCTCCGGCACGTTTCCGTTCTCGAAATTCGGCGGCACCTGCCCGCTGTGGAACGTGCATTCGACCTTCGACACGCCCGACCGCCTGCTCAAGCAGGTGATCGAACTTCCCGACGGCACCCGCTATTTCTCGATCGCACAGATGGTGCGCCGGCCGGTGGCGCCGCACCCGCAGCCGCAGCCGCGCTTTGCGATCGGGTTGGGCTGTGAAATCCGCCATGCCTCGAAGCTGGTTTATGCGGCGGGGATGGATCTGGAAAAAGCCGAGGGTACGCCGATCGGCGTCAACTGCCGGCTCTGCGAACGCGAGAACTGTGCCCAGCGCGCCGAGCCGCCGATCACGCGGACGCTGATTTTGGACGAGAATACGCGGCGGGTGTCGTCGTTTGCGTTCTCGAATGCGCGGGAGTTGTGAGGGCGTAGCCGCCTCACAATAATTCGTCATGCCCCGCGAAGGCGGGGTATCCAGTACGCCGCGGCTTCTCGGTTCAATCACTGACGTCTCTGGAATACTTGTATGGGGGTGATCAAGAGTGATCGTTGTCAGATCATTGCTGTCGTCTCCTTGTTCGACGAAGACCGACATCTCCTCGTCCCGACCCCGAGACGACTAGCCGCCTGGGCGGAACGACGGTCAAGGGTAGCCGCAGGCCATCGCGGAGCGACGCAGCCCTTGACGGTCGTGAGCCCGGCGGCAGGCTTGAGGGCGGGACGAGGTTTGGCGTTAGCGGCATAGGGACGATTTCCGAGGCGAGCCCACCGTGGACGCGATACCGCGTCGCAGACTTGTATTCGGTTGATCGATCGGGACCAGAACCATGATGCATGCATGCGCATCGGGGGGCGAAGCTCCGGGGCGGCGGGTCCATTCTGGGTCGCGGCGCAAAGGCCATGTATTCCGGCGGATCACCGCCACCTCGGATGTCGTCGGCAGACTGCCGGCTGCTGAACCGTCAATCGTGTTGGAGTTGCGGAAGCTGCATGGTCAAGTGCCGGCCGGGCGCAGCCTGAGCCCCTCAGTTATCTCGCCGGTGGTTGCCAGCCGCCACAGCGCGATGAGCAGCTTGCGCGCCAGCGCCACGATCATGGTTTTGCGCGTGGCGCTGCGGCCATCTGCGGTGCGCTCGCGGAACCAGCGGACGAGCCGGCTATCCTTCTGGAAGATCAGAAAGCGCCAGGCCAGTTGGATCATGCCGCGGCGGACCCGACCATTGCCGGCGCGGGCCAGTCCCTTCTCGCGCCGGCGCTTGCCGCTTTCGTCCGGCGCGCCGGTTAGTCCGGCATAGCGCGCCACGGCTCTGCGATCGCGCAGCTTGCGCGCCAGCGCCTCATTTACCAGCATGTCGGCGGTCTCAATGCCGACGCCAAAAACCCTTGCGATCAGACGAACCATCGCGTGAGGCCTTGTCGTTGCGGCCGGCGCGAGCGCGAGCCGGCGCAACCGTTCACTTTCGATGATGTGGATCTGGTCGTGCACCAGGCGCAGCCGCTCCAGATCGCGGCGCAATTCGGCGTGGGCATTTTCCGGTAACGGTGTTCCTTCCGCGGTGTGCAGTGTCTCCAGCTTCTGCGCCGCCTTGCGCAGCCTCGGATTGAACCCGCCGATGCCGAACAGGGCGAGGACAGCCTTGATCCGGTTGACGATCCGTGTCTGCTCGCCCACGAGGCTCTCCCGCTCACGACTCGGCCGCCGCGCATCTTCTTCCGCCATGGTCGGGATCGCGACCATGCTGCAATGGCGCTTCTCGCCACGCAGCCAGCCGAGAAACGAGCGCATCAGCAGTTCCGTATCGATCCGATCGGTCTTGGCCCGGCGGTGCTCGCGGGACACTGCGATGCTTGCGGCATGGATGACGTAGGCCTCGATGGCGCGCGCCTGCAGCCAGCGCGCCAGCCAGAATCCGTCTCGCCCGGCCTCATAGGCGCAGACGATCCGCCTGACCGTCCGCCCGGCCTTGCGCGCTTCATCCTGCCAGCGCTGCAACAGCTTCAGCAGAGCGTCCGCATTTGCACCAAGCTTCTTCAGGGGCTGGCGCTCGACCCCCGGGATCACAGCCGCAACAAGCCACTTCGACTGGCTCATCTCGATCACTGCGACCAACGTGCTATCCTGTTCGAAGGCGGTGAGGGACCTGCTGGCGTCAAACGATTGCGACATGGGGTGCTCCATTGCGTGATCACGGCGCTCGAGGGTATCCACACCCTCGCCGCCCGCTCCCCCCATAGCATCTGGATCGCCCGCCCCAGTGCACAATTGCGCACAAGGCGGGCGACGACGGGCTGGGGTGAGGCGGCGCGATGGATTGCTTCGCTGCGCTCGCAATGACGTGGATAGACATGGTTTCTCGATCTCGCGGCGCGCTGCGCCCGAGCTTTGCTGTAATTGCCGCCCCCGAAATCAGAGGGCGCGGGGAAGGCCGGGTGCTGGCTGGCACGCGGCGGATTACGCTGTCGCCAATCCGCCCTACGGGCTGCGGCCTGAACACGAAATTTCGGCGCGAAGATGAAGGCCTGTTCATCAGCATTACATCGGACCGCACGCGAGCGGGAAAAAGCGGAACCTCGCCACGAGCGAGACGTTTGCTTGGTTGCTTGCAACAGGAGAGACCAATGCTGAAAACGTTGATTATCGTTTCGACCGTGCTGCTGACGACTGCGTCGTTTGCGCAGGGCACCGCGAAATCCCCGGGTTCCTCGGAAGTCGCCCCGGGACAGAAGATGCAGAAGAGCGAGACGGCGGTGGCACCGGGCAAGATGAAGAAGAGCAAGACGGCGGCGGCACCGGGCAAGATGCAGAAGAGCAAAGCTTCGACCGCGCCGGCGGCGTCGGAGCCGACGACGACCGGATCGGCCGCGACCAAAAAGAAGTATTAGTTATCTGACAGAACAGCCCGGCATCGATGCCGGGCTGTTTTGCGTGCGCGTGTCCACAGATTCGATCTTTCTGCAGCTCTCGCGCGTCATTGGCGCAGTGCGATGCATCAATGGACCGCTTTCTCCCGCCGGAAAGCCGCTTCTGTGTCCCGCTGGTAACGATCACATTTAAAACGTGGGTATACCGCAATTTCGCGATGGAACGGACAAGCCGATTCGCTAGTTTTGAAGGCAGCGATTCTCAGAACTCGTGGATGGATGCAGGGACCGATGTTGCGACGCGTTATGCTGTTGAACCCGTTCGAAATCACCCAGGACCGGGTCACCCAAGATCTTGTCCCCCAGGACCGGCCGCAGCCGGTCGAGCGGAAGGTGACGAATCGGGCTGCCCGTTCCACGCCGGTCTGCGACGCCTGCGGTTCCGACGACATCATCTGCCACGCCACGGCGCAATGGAGCAACGAAGCGCAGGAATGGCAGCTCGCCAACACCTTCAACCAGCCGGCGCACTGCAATACCTGCCAGCACGACGGCAATCTGGTGTGGCTGACGCTGAATTAGGGCGTAGTTGAGCGGCGGCATAACGCCTAGAGTAGCCCGGATGGAGCGCAGCGCAATCCGGGGACCATTTCTCCGCTGAGCGACCTGTCCCGGATTGCGCTGCGCTCCATCCGGGCTACGTTCATCGCACGCGTCAAATCTCCGCATACACCTCCAGCAGGTTTCCATCGGGATCCCTGAAGAACAGCGTGCGATGGCCGAAGGGCTGGTTCGTCGGCGGTTCGAGCAGATCGACGCCGTGCCGCACCAGCTCGTCGGCGCAGCGATCGACGTCATCGGCTGCAACCTTGAAGGCAAGCTGCAGCGAAGCGCTGCCGGTGGGCGTCGGTGCATCCTTCGCCGTCCGGCCCGGCCGCGCCAAGGCGAGCGTGTTGCGCCCAATCTGATATTCGATCCATCCCGCCGACAGCTCGCGCGTCAGCGGAAAGCGGAGGATGCCCTCATAGAAGCGGCGCATCGCCGCCATGTCGCGCACGAAGATGACGGTGTAGTCGACGGCGCGGATGGACTGGAAGGGGGAAGTGGACGGAGGGTTTTGATCAGTCACGGCTGCATCTCCACTTGGCCCGCCACCATTGACGCGCTTATCACGACGTTAATTCCACCTAAAATAGACTGCCCAATCGCTTGAGAACAGAGAGATACGCAGTGGATTCGCTTGATGGCGTCTTACGTCTCTTCGGCCTGATCTTTGGTTGGCCGCTAGGCGTCTTCCGTCGTTGGCTGGATCGCCAGCCGCATCGCAACCCCTCGCAGATTTCACGCCTGGAGAGATTCGGGCGGCTCATGCTTGGGGCATTCTTGACGCTCTGTATTTTGATCCCGCTGGGCTGGCTGATCTTCAAGTGAGGACGGCAACGGGTAGCCCGCATGATCGCATGCGGGACTCGGGACAAAACCTCGGATGTCGCCTTCCGCATCCGGACTACGCTTGCTTTCGGGTCGTGAATCGGTCCTCGGCGCGGACTCGTCTCGAGTGTGAGGCAGCCGTACAGTTGCCACCAATGCCGTGGGGGCGAAAGCCGTTGACCTCCAATTATTTTGTAGATACAATATATTCGTGAAGATCGTTTGGGACGAACCGAAGCGCCTTGCCAACATCGCCAAGCACGATGGCCTCGACTTCGCCGATCTGGATGAAACGTTTTTCGAACGATCCGTAATCGTGCCGGGCAGAGGCAACCGGCTGATCGCCGTGGGAAGTCTCGCGAACGGCGTTGTTGTCGTGGTGTTCGTCGCTCTCGGCTCGGAAGGCGTGAGTATCGTCAGCATGCGCCCCGCGAGCCGTAAGGAAAGGAAACTCCTCGATGGCTAAGACCTACAAGCCCGGAAAGGGATACAGCCGGAAGGATTGGGATGCGGTCTCCGACAATCCCAAACTCACCGACGAACAGATGTCGAAGGCGAAGCCCTTCGCTGAAGCGCTGCCGGAGCTTGCAGCATCGATCCGGCGTGGCCGCGGACCAAACAAGGCCCCGACGAAAAAGCTGGTGTCGTTGCGGCTATCCGGCCAGGTGATCGAGAAATACAAGGCCGGCGGCCCCGGATGGCAGTCGCGGATCGATCAGGATTTGCGGCGGATCAACAAGATCAAGTGAGCCAGTAGCCCACATGAGCGCAGCGATAAGCGGGAATTGGGACAAAGCTCCGGATATCGCTGCGCTCATCCGGGCTACGTTTGCTCACGTCTCAGCGTCCGACCCGCCCCAGATCTTCTGCTCGGTCCAACCCAGTTCTGCGAACTCCGCGGCCCGTAAGGGCGCTTCACCTGCCGAGAAAAACTCGTCGAGCTGGGGCGGGCTCACCGATGTGCCGCTGAGCATCGCGTGCGCCTGGCCGCGATGATGCACCTGGTGCTGGAACAAATGCAGCAGCAATCGGTCCATCCGCTCGCGCTGGATGGAGGTGCCGCGATGCACGGAGACGATGCGCTGCAAGCCGGCGGCGTCGAGCGCTTCGACGACCTTGAGCAAACGCCGGTCGACTGCGGCTTGTGCTTCCTTCAGCGCGGCGACCGTTGCGCAAGGCTCCTGATCCGCGAAGGCGGCCGGGCCGAGCGTGCCGCCTTCCATCGCGTCGACGTAGAAGTGGTCGATGATCAGGATGTGGTTGAGCGTGGCGCGCAGGCTTGGAAAGAAGCCGGTTCGTTTCGCGGTGAATTCGTCCGGCGACAGCCGCCTACAGGCGGTGAGCAGCCGGTGGTTTGCCCAGGCGTTATTGTACGCCATGGCACGATAGGGAAGCAGATCGCTCATTTGCGTTTCCGACCAGTAGCCCGCATGAGCGCAGCGATATGCGGGAGACGACAACGAAAGCCCCCGGATATCGCTTCGCTCATCCGGGCTACGCTTGCTGCGGCGGACAGTGCGTAGGATGGGTGGAGCGAAGCGATACCCATCAATTCATCCGATTAGCGACAATGATGGGTTTCGCTGCGCTCTACCCATCCTACGAATCCCGCGCTCTATTCCGCCGCCTGCTGCGTTGGCGCTTCCAGCACTTCCAGCACCTTTGGCGGCGACATCGGCAGGGCGTAGAAGCGTTTGCCGAGCGCGTTGTAGATCGCGTTGGCCACCGCGGCCATCACCGGCACCAGCGGCACTTCGCCGACGCCCTTGACGCCTTGCGGGTGTTTCGGGTTCGGGACCTCGACCATGAGGCAGTCGATCATCGGCAGGTCCGAGCAGACCGGCATGCGATAGTCGAGGAAGCCGGGGTTATCGACCTTGCCTTCCCTGGTGTAGATGTATTCCTCGTTTAGCGCCCAGCCGATGCCTTGGGCTACGCCGCCCTGGAGCTGGCCCTCGACATAGCCGGGGTGAATGGCGCGGCCGACATCCTGCACGGCGGTGTAGCGGATCACGCGCGCGATGCCGAGATCGACGTCGACCTCGACGTCGCAGACATGCGTGCCGAAGCCGCCGTCGGCGCCCGTGGTGTTGAGCTGCACGCCGGCCCCGATCGGGCCGCCCATCGCGGGCGCTTTCTCGGCGAGCTGTTCCAGCGTCAGCGGCTCGAACTGGCCGGCGTTCGGGCTCACCGGATGCGCCGCGCCCTGCTCCCACTTCACCGCTTCGGGATCGATCTCCCAGATCTTTGCGGCGCGCTCGCGCAGCGTCTGGATGATCTTTTCGGTCGACTGCGTCACCACCATCGACGAGGCGAACAGCACGCGGCTGCCGCCGGTCAAGTTGGAGAAACCAACCGTCTGCGTGTCGCCGATGATGACGGAGACGCGGCGGTAGTCGATGCCGAGCAGCTCGGCGCAGATGTTGGCGATGCCCGCGCGCGACCCGCCAATGTCCGGATGCCCTGTCGTGACGACGACGTTGCCATCCTCGGTGATGTTGACTTGGGCTGAGGATTCGCCGCCGGCGTTGAACCAGAAGCCGCTAGCGACGCCCCTGCCCTGTAGCTTGCCGAGCGGGGCCTTGTAGTGATCCGAGTTCTTCGCGGCTTCCACCGTCTCGATATAGCCGATGCGCGGAAACACCGGGCCGTGCGCGGCTTTCGTTCCTTCCTTCGCGGCGTTCTTCAGGCGGAAGTCGAGCGGGTCCATCTTCAGCGCTTCGGCGACTTCGTCGAGCACGCATTCCACGGCATAGGCGCCGATCGGCGCGCCCGGCGCGCGATAGGCCGCGACCTTCGAGCGGTTGGAGCAGACGTCAAAACCCTCGGAGAGCAGGTTCGGGATGTCGTAGGGCGTGAAGCTGCAGCCCGCGGCGCCGCGGATCGGCGAGCCCGGGAAGGCGCCGGCCTGCAGATAGAAGGTGCCGTGCGCGGCGACGATCTTGCCGTCCTTCGTAGCGCCGATCTTCACCGTGCTCTTCGAGCCTGAGGTGGGGCCGGTGGCGCGCATCACTTCCTCGCGCGTCATCACCATCTTCACCGGGCGGCCGGATTTTTTCGCAAGCAAGGTCGCGAGCGGTTCGAGATAGACGATGGTCTTGCCGCCGAAACCGCCGCCGATCTCGGCGGGGATGGCGCGGATGTCGCTCTGCGGGATGCCGGTGAGATAGGCCGTCATCGCGCGCACCATGAACTGGCCCTGGCTGGAGCTCCAGATCGTGGTCTTGCCGTCGGGCGCCACCGAGATCAGGCAGGCATGCGGCTCGATATAACCCTGATGAACGGGACGCGTGGTGAAGGTGCGCTCGATGACGACGTCAGCTTTTTTAAAACCTTCCGCGATGTCGCCCTTCTTGTGCTCGAGGCGGCCGGCGATGTTCGAAGGCTTGCCGTCGAACTTGCTGAACTCGTGCAGGATGGGCGCGTCGGGCAGAATCGCGTCGTCGATCTCGATCGACCACGGAAGCACCTCGTAGTCGACCTCGATCAGCTTGCAGGCTTCGTCTGCGATCGCCTCCGTAGTCGCGGCCACGGCGGCGATGGGGTGTCCAGGAAACAGCGCCTTGTCGCGCGCCATCACGTTGCGGCACATCCAGCGCATGTCCTGGATGCCGAGCATGACAGCGCCGTTGGCGATCGGGAAATCGACGATGTCGCGCGAAGTGACGACGGCCTTTACGCCCGGCAGCTTCTCCGCCTTCGAGGTGTCGATCGATCTGATGCGCGCATGCGGATGCGGGCTGCGCAAAACCTTGCCCCAGATCATGCCGGGCATGGTGGTGTCGGCGGCGAACTGGGCGCGGCCGGTCACCTTGTCCATGCCGTCGGGACGGATGGTGCGCTGGCCGATCCACTTGTTGTTGGTGACGAGGTTCATTGGGCTGTCTCCCGCAATCTATTGCGCGCGCATTTCTTGATTTTGCATTTCCTGGGCGGTTTCCATTACCGCGCGGACGATCTTGTCATAGCCGGTGCACCGGCAGAGGTTGCCGGCGAGCCAGAAGCGGACTTCCTCCTCGCTCGGCTTCGGGTTCTTCTTGAGCAGCGCGTCGGAGGCGACCAGCATGCCCGACGTGCAGATGCCGCATTGCAGGGCCGCCATTTCGAGGAATTTTTGCTGCAGCGGATGCAGCTTGTCGCCCTGCGCCATGCCCTCGATGGTGCGGATCTCGTGGTCTTGCGCTTCGACGGCAAGCATCAGGCAGGAGCAGACCAGGCGATCGTCGAGCGTGATCGAACACGCGCCGCAATCGCCGGAGGCGCAGCCTTCCTTGGAGCCCGTAAGCGCCAACGGCCCGCGCAGCGCATCGAGCATGGTGTCTGATGGCTCGCACAGAAATTCCATCGGCTCGCCGTTGATTGACGTGGTGACGTGAACTTTGGCCATGAAGCTTATTTCCCTGTAGCGCGTTTGGCAGCGATCGCGGCGGTGCGCTTGAGCAGCACGCCGGCCACTTTTGTGCGGTAGGCGATGGTGCCACGCTTGTCGTCGATCGGACGGCAGGCGACGGAGCACGCGGCGGCTGCTTTCGCGAGCGCGGCGTCGTCGAGCTTTGAGCCGATCAACGCCTTGGCAGCGTCTTCGACCAGCATCACGGTCGGCGCGACGGCCCCTAAGCCGACGCGGGCGGCGGTGACGGTACCGTCCTTGATGGTGAGGCTGACGCCGACGCCGACCACGGCGATGTCCATTTCGGTGCGCGGGATCATGCGCAGATAAGCATCGCTGGAGCCCGGCGGACGCGGCGGCAACGTGAAGCTGACCAGGATCTCGCCGGGTTTCAGATTGGTGCGACCGGGGCCGGCGGGGACGTCTTCGACCTTCATCTCACGGCGGCCGTCCGGGCCCTGCACGGTGACGATGGCGCCGGCTGCGACCATCGCGGGCACGCTGTCGCCGGCGGGCGAGCCGTTGCAGAGATTGCCGCCGGCCGACGCCCGGCCCTGCACCTGCTTGGAACCGATCAGGTTGACGGCCTCGAGCACGCCGGGCCAGACCTTGCCGAAATTCTTGTGTTCCGCGAGCGCCATGCCGGAGACGGCCGCGCCGACGCAGAAGCCGCCATCGGCGGTCTGCTCGATTCCCATCATCTCGGGGATTTTCTTGATGTCGACGATCACGCCGGGCTTCAGCATCCCGGATCGCATCTGCACCAGCAAATCCGTGCCGCCGGCCAGGATGCGCGCGGCGCTGCCGGCTTTCGCAAATGCGCCGACCGCTTCGTCAAGCGTATCAGGCGCCAGATATCGGAGTTCCGTCATGGATTCCGCAATCTCCCTTTTTGTCTGCCCGCCCCATATGGACGATGGCCTTATGCCGGCCCGGCAGTGCGGGCCTGAGCCTACACGGCGGGAGGCGGTTGGAACAGCCTGCGAGATCAGGTTCATACGGCAGGCTCCTATGCGTATGGTGGGGCTTGCGGGCCGGATTGCTCCGAGGCCGTAGGGCAAAGGCGCCCTTGCGCCGTGCCCACCATCTTGGTTGAACTGGCGGAGTTGCTTTGAAATGGTGGGCACGCTTCGCTTTGCTACGATCCCTTTCCAACCGGTGACCTTGATGCCGCTTTTCAGACTCCTCGTTGCTGCCGCGGCGTCCCTGTCCCTTTCATCCCTCGCCATCGCCCAACCCGCCCCCGCACCGGTCCGGCCTGCGGCGATGCAACCAAGACCGCCGACCGCAGGCGTTCCCGGCCAGCCGGTTGCGAGGGCCCCCTCGCCCCGCGCGGCGGCCTGTCACAATGGCATGTCGTTCGACCGCTTCCTCGCTGATCTCAAGCAGCAGGCGCTTAGCGAGGGCGTCTCGCAGCGCGCGCTTGCAGAGGCCGCACCCTACCTCGTCTACGACCAAAGCATCGTCAACCGCGACCGCGGCCAGCGCGTATTCGGCCAGGTGTTCACCGAATTCGCTCGAAACAGGGCATCCGATGGCGCGGCAAAGAATGCGCAGGCGAGAATCCGGATGCATGCGGCGGCGTTCGCGCGCGCGGAGAAGGAATATGGCGTGCCATCAGCGGTGATCGCCGCGTTCTGGGGGCTGGAGAGCAGTTTTGGCGCCGAGCTAGGCAAGCTGCATACGCTGCCGTCGCTGGTGTCGCTGGCCTATGACTGCCGCCGCTCGGAGATGTTCCAGAAGGAAACCATCGCCGCCTTGAAGATCATCGACCGCGGCGATCTCAAGCCAAGCGAGATGATCGGCTCATGGGCCGGCGAACTCGGCCAGGCGCAGTTCCTGCCGACGCATTACTTCAACTATGCGGTGGACTATGACGGCGACGGCCACCGCGACATGCTGCGCAGCGCACCCGACGTGATCGGCTCGACCGCGAACTACATCGCCAACGGATTGAAATGGCGGCGCGGCGAGCCGTGGCTGCAGGAAGTGCGCGCGCCGGCGAATTTCCCGTGGGACCAGGCCGACCTCACGATCAAACTGTCGCGCGCAAAATTCGCACAGCTCGGCGTCACCTATCCGGACGGCCGCGCGCTTCCGAACGACGACATGCCGGCCTCGCTGCTGCTGCCGATGGGCCGCACCGGACCTGCGTTTCTGGCGTACGCGAATTTCGCCGCTTACACCGAGTGGAACAACTCGCTGATCTATTCGACCACCGCGGGCTATCTCGCCACCCGCATCGCCGGCGCAGCGCCGATGCGGCAGCCATCGGCACCGGTGGCGCAACTGCCGTTCAACGAGCTGAAAGAGCTGCAGCTTCTATTAGTGCGCGCGGGCTTCAATGTCGGCAAGGTCGACGGCGTGATGGGGCAATTGAGCCGCACGGCGGTAAAGGCGATGCAGGTCAAGTATGCCCTGCCAGCGGATTCCTGGCCGACGGCGGAGCTGTTGGCACGGATGCGCGGGCCCGGCGTCCAGGCGCAGCCCGCTGGTCTGGTGATGCCGGCGGCGCGATGAACTGACTCCTCGTAGCCCGGATGCAGCGCAGCGAAATCCGGGACGGTGCCGCGTGCACAGAACCCCGGATTGCGCTTCGCTACATCCGGGCTACTGGCCGTGAAATAATTGACCCGCAATCGGCGCTCTGCAAGCGTTGTATTTTCCCTGCCGCCGCCCCATGTCGGAAAGCGCCTCACCCTCTCGAGGTATCATTCCACATCACGAAAAGAGCATCACATGTCTTTCCACGACTTGACCGTGCCTGCCTTCCTGCAGATTCTCGGCAGCCTTTCCGGCCTGCTCACCAAGGCGGAAGCGCATTGCAAGGCGAAGAACATCCA
This sequence comes from Bradyrhizobium sp. AZCC 1610, assembly GCF_036924515.1. Classification (NCBI taxonomy): domain Bacteria; kingdom Pseudomonadati; phylum Pseudomonadota; class Alphaproteobacteria; order Hyphomicrobiales; family Nitrobacteraceae; genus Bradyrhizobium; species Bradyrhizobium sp. AZCC 1610. The sequence continues at coordinate 5,250,319 of NZ_JAZHRR010000001.1, forward strand.
GCCCGAGGTGCTGCTCAATGCGCGGCTTTACCCGGACATGTATCCGCTGTCACGGCAGATCCAGACGGTTTGCGATTTCGCGGGCAAGACCTGCGCGCGGCTCACCGGCAGCGAGGTGGCGTCCACGCCGGACACGGAAAAGAGTTTTGAGGAGTTGCAGCAGCGGATCGCGAAGACAATCGACTATGTGAAGACGTTCAAGCCGGCGCAGTTCGAGGGTGGCGACATGCGGGAAGTGACCTTCCCCATCGGCCCGAGCAACACCATGACGATGAAGGGCCAGCAATATCTCGTCAACTTCGCCTTCCCGAATTTCTATTTCCACGCCGCCACCGCCCACGGCATTTTGCGCCACAACGGCGTAGAGATCGGCAAGCGTGATTTTCTCGGGGTGAGGTAATCGCAGCCGTCGTCGCGCGCGCATCGCAAGCCGCGGCGACGGCGGCATCAGCGCAACGAAGCCAGTTCGCGCGCGAGGTTTTCGCGGGCCTGCCGGTCATATCGCGCGGCAAAGACCGCATCGGGAAAGATGACCGGCCGTGCTGCGAACCGGCCAAGCACATGAGCGCGGCCGGCGCGATAGTCGCGATCCGGAACATGGATGAACTCCTGCCGGATCGCGGCGGCATAAGCGTCGTAGCGCGCGGGCTCCGCGCCGAGGATGCTGAGGTCGATCGAGATCAGAATGGCGCCCAGGCGATCATCGGGCTGGACGTCGTGTGTCTTGGTCAGGCGGATGAGGCGGCCTACTTCCTGGCGAATATCCGCGCGAACATGCTGTTCGGCCAGGCGCGCGCTGAGCTCTTCATTGTCCGCCCGCGTCGCGTCGTAGACGACATCGTGCCACCAGATTGCCTGGGACAGAATTTCGCGCTCAAACGCTGAAAGACCGTCGACGCGCGCGAGCGCGCCGAGACAGTCTTCGATATGCGCCAGGTTGTGATAGTGGCGGCCCGGCGCGGTGTAAGCGGCAACCAACTCTTCGCGGTTCATTGCCAGGTCTCACCATTCGACAGCGTCATTGCGAAGAGCGCAAGCGACGAAGCAATCCATATCTCCGCAAGCGGCGGCATGGATTGCTTCGCGGAGCCTGTCATCGGGCGCGCATTCGCGCGACCCGTTGGCTCGCAATGACGTTCGGGAAATTACCGCATCGTAATCGCCAAGCCGCTGAGATCCGCGTTCGCCATCAATCCGACCTGGTGGCCGGTCAATTCCAGCACCGCGCCCTTCTGGTTGGTCAGCACGATCGCGCGCGCGCCGCGGCCCACCGCAAGGCCCGCGCCGGCCGCGCCGTAGACGCCGGCAACGTCGGAGGGGCGATAGATGTTGCTGACCCGGCCGCGCAGCACCGTTTTCGAGCCGCCGAACACCAGGCCGTAATCGAGGCCGCCGGTCGACAGCGAATAGCGTCGCCCGTGGAAGTTCAGAACGCCGCTGCCGCCGGATCCGCCGATGATCCATCCCGCCTTGTAGATCGTGAGCTGCACAAAGCCTTCGTCGGCATGCGAGGCGGAGGGCAGCGCCGCGCCGGCGAGCACCGTCAGCGCGAGCAGGACAGCGCGAATGGCGGATGGCATTTTCATGGGTCGTATCTCCGGAGGTCTTGCAAATCGGAAAAGTGTCGGGCGGGCTTTGCAATAGCAACTATCGGATAGTAACCGATCGGCGCAAGGGGCAAAGTGTATTCGGCGCCTCACGCGGCGCACTGCGCACGCCAACCCGCGCCGTGCATCCGACACAATTTCATCACGATTGCACGAACAAAAAAAGCCGGACTGTGAACTGCATTACTTCGACCGGAAGCGTGTCGCGCTATTTCATGTCCAGCGAATTGCACTGACGGGCGGGACCTTCAAACCTATCGGCGGGTCGTAGGCGCCGCGCCGCTGCCTTTCCAGCGAGGCAGCGGCGCGTTAGAGCGTGATGACGCTTCTTCGAATCGTCATCACGCCCTAACTCTTTGATTGGAGCATGATCTCCGCGCAAACGCGTTCCGCCTTTGTCGCGAGGGAAAACCGGTATCCACTTTTCCGGATCATGCTGTAGGCTTAAGGGACCGAACCCCTCACGAAGGTGTCCCATGTCGCAGATACAGCATTTCGCTCCGCCCGCCGGCATCAAGTCCCCGCCGCTCTCGTTCGCGACCCGCACCGGCGACCTGCTGTTCGTCTCGGGCATTCCGGGCTTTGACGACAAGGGCGCGCTGGCTGATGGTTTCGAGGCGCAGTTCGGCTTCGTCGTCGCCAACATCAAGCGCGTGCTCGACGAGGCCGGCGCGACGTTTCGCGATCTCGTCAAGGTCAACGTGCTGCTGACGCGCGCATCCGACGTCGCCACGATGAACGTGCTGTATGCCTCCGCCTTCGGGCCCGCACCCTACCCCGCCCGCACCACCTGCGTGGTGCAGGCGCTGCCCGATCCGAAAATGCTGATCGAGATCGAAGCTGTTGCATCACTGACGAAGGCGTAGGGGCGGATTAGCGTGAGCGTAATCCGCCATTCACGGCAAGGTCGGCGGATTACGCTTCGCTAACTAACTAACTAATCCGCCCCACGAGATAGCTCACGGCTTCGGCATCGTTTCCTTCAGTTGATCGCTGACGAAATCGGCGGCGTGCCGATAGGCGGCATCGTTGTCGCCGCGGAACGTCACGGTCCGCTGCATCAACAATTTCTCGGCTTCGAGATCGAGCAACTGGACTTCGCCCCATTGCACCAGCGTGCGCATCTTGCGGATGCCGCCATAGATCACGAGGCGCGCGCCGGCCTTCCGCGAGGCGGCGATGAAAACATCCTGCGACATGCTGGTGGCGGTGCAGGGCTGATCGGGACATTCGATCGGCACCACGCGATAATTGCCCTGGGCCGCCAGATGATCGCGCAGCAACGCGGCAAACGACGCCACGCGCGCGCGATGCTCCGCGCTCTGGTCCGCGACCTCTCCTGAGGTGTCGAAATAATCGAAATCCGCCACCGCCACCGCGATCGGCGCGGCGGCCGGCGATCCGCCCGATTGAAACGACACTGCGGCTAGCGCGCACAGCATGGTCAGCGCGGCACTTGCGCGGCTGCGCAGGCTTGACGCGCGCCACGGGGTTGCTGTGTGCATCATGCTTCGTCTCCTTCAACCACGACAGTGGCATCGCACCGCTGCCGGGCCCGAACCATAACAGCGCGCGGAGATTTCGCTAAGCCAGACGCGCTCCTCAGGATGAGGTCTGGCACGTCGTACTGGTTCCGTAGGAGCGAAGCGACACCCATCATTTCGTTCATCGGTACCAATCGATGGGTTTCGCGGAGGCTGTCATCGGGCGCGCGCTCCCGCGACCCGTTGGCTCTACCCCATCCTGCGGACGCCCTTTCCCACCTTGTACAAGCGGACACGCTTGCTATCCTCTGCCAAAACCAAAAGCAGAGGAACGCCACATGCCACTTCTCCAAAATCACATCGCCGTCATCACCGGTGCCGGCTCCGGTATCGGGCGCGCCATCGCGAACGGTTATGCACGAGAGGGGGCGCGGGTCGTGCTGCTCGACAGGGACGAGAAGGCGGCGGCGGAAGCGGCGAAGGAGATCCGCGATGCCGGTGCCAAAGCCGAAAGCTTTCCGCTCGATGTCGCCAAGCGCGAGGACTGTGTCGCGATGGCAAAACAGATCGCCGACAAGGTTGGCCAAGTCTCGATCCTCGTCAACAATGCCGGCATCGTCCGCCGCAACGGCATGCTGGGCGCGGCGGAGGCCGTGATCAACGACTGGGAAGACATCATCGCGATCAACCTTACGGGTGTTTTCAATGTGACGCATGCGTTCCTCGCGCCTTTGCGCGCCAGCAAGGGACGCATCGTCAACATCGGCTCGATCCAGTCCTTCGTGCATGTGCGCACGCCGAGCTCGCCGGCCTACACCGCCTCCAAGCACGGCGTGCTCGGCTTCACCAAGGCGCTCGCCGCCGAACTCGGCAAGGAAGGCGTCCGCGTCAATGCGATCGGCCCCGGCTTCATCGCGACCCCACTCAACGCCAATGCCCGCGCCAACAATCCAGACCTGGTGAAGACGTTCATGGACCACACCCCGCTGGGCCGCGCCGGCACCGCGGAAGACATCGTCGGGCCTGCGATCTTCCTGGCGTCCGATCTGTCGGCGTACGTGTCCGGATCGATCGTGATGGTCGACGGCGGCTATCGGGCGGTGTGAGCGCCTCATGTCCAACGCCCCGCATTTCAATATCGACGTCCCCACGTTCTGGGCCGATCCCTACCCTGCACTGGCGCAGATGCGGAAGGAGGCGCCGATCGCGTTCGTGCCGCAGCTCGGCTCGACCGTGTTCACCCGGCGCGACGACATCTTCACCCAGGAGAAGCGCATCGACGTGTTCTCCTCGCACCAGCCGAACGGGCTGATGAATGTGCTGATGGGCCACAACATGATGCGCAAGGATGGCGATGCGCACATGACGGAGCGGCAGGCGATGTTTCCCGCGGTGTCGCCGCGCACGGTGCGCGACACCTGGATCCGGCAGTTTCAGGCCCACGCCGACCGTATCCTCGACGAGCTCGTGCCGAAAGGCTCCGCCGATCTCTGTAAAGAGCTGGCGCTGCCGCTGTCGGCCGAATGCCTGAAGGACGTCACCGGGCTCACCAACATGCGCTACCAGGACATGGACGCGTGGTCGCAGGCGATGATCGACGGCATCGCCAATTACACCGGCAACAAGGAGGTCGAGGCGCGCTGCCATGCGGCAACATCCGGCATCGATGCCGCGATCGACGACATGATTCCGGTGGTGAAGAAGCACCCGAACACCTCGATCCTGAGCGTGCTGCTGGCTTCAGGCCAGAACATGGAAAGCATCCGCGCCAACATCAAGCTTGCGATTTCGGGCGGGCAGAACGAGCCGCGCGACGCGATATCAGGCGCGACCTGGGCGTTGCTGACGCATCCCGAGCAGCTCGCGCTGGTGCGCGAGGGAAAAGCAAAGTGGATCGACGTGTTCGAGGAGTATGCGCGCTGGATTGCACCGATCCAGATGTCGCCGCGCCGCGTCGCCAAGCCGTGGACTTATCGCGGCGTCGACTTCGAGCCGGAAGACCGCGTGTTCTTCATGTTCGGCTCGGCCAATCGCGACGAGGCCTCGTTCAACGATCCGGATCGTTTCGACATCACCCGCGACACCCAGAAGAGCATCGCCTTCGGCGCCGGCCCGCATTATTGCGCCGGTGCGTTCGCCTCTCGCGCCATGGTGGCCGACGTCGCGCTGCCGAGCGCATTCGCGCGGCTGAAAGGCCTGCGGCTGGACGACAGCGAACCGGTGCGGATCGGCGGCTGGGCGTTTCGCGGCCTGCTCAATCTGCCAGTGAAGTGGGACGCTGCCTGATCGTTGCAGATAGTCATAAAAGCGATGCTATTTCGGCGCACGCGAAAGCCCGGCGAGTGTGCCGGGCGAACGCAAATATACGCTTTGGAGAGAAAGCGGCATTCTCAGTCAATGCTTCACGGTCGTCCATCCGGGCAACTACGGTGAGGTTTTCTGACAGAACTCAGTTCAACGCTAGTTGGGCAAGATCAATCGGCGCTCGAAAAACGCGCTCGCCATCCCCATTGGTTGCGAGAATGAAAAATTGGGAATGCTGCGAGCCGTTGCTCTCGCAAACGGGCGACGATTTCCTTCGCTACCTTTTCGGCCGTCGCGTCATCAAGAACGCTCGAAAATATCCTGTTAGACCGACCGTTGCTTCGTTATCTCTTTGAGCGCGCTGTGTGCGACGGTCCTCAATCCGCCCAAGGTGGCGTTTCCCCTTTTCGCACTGAGCCTCAATTTCTGTGCGATGTAGCGACGGCGTTCGTGGTCGCCGCCGTTAGGGAAGACGCGGCAGGTCTCTTCCAAAACGAAACTCATGTTTGCAATCGTCCGATCATCCAGTTTGGTCATGGCACTACCTCTCCGGGCGCCTGCCCTAAACCAACATCCTCTACGAGCGACAAGACGGTTTTGATGATAGCAAATTCGGGAAAAAGTGGAACAAAAACTGGAACCGCTGGGCTGGACAGCACTTGAATCGCGTGAGTTGCAGGATGCGCGCACATGCCAAAGACTGACTGGTCACCCGGCATAGTACCCTATGGGGCGGATGAAACCGTCTACCTTGTTGTAGATAGCTTTTCCAGCGGGAGGGTTTACCGAGAAACCGAGATCGAAAAAGCCGACCTTGAAACCATCGTCGGCGATCTACTTTCCGGCCAATACAATAGCCCCGTCCGCATCGTGGCGTTCAACACGCTCGAACACTGGTCCGAAGATGTTTCTTCGGACATAGCGGCTGAAATCCAGCTACGCTGCGACATGGATTGTGTGCTGGTGCCTGAGCATTTGACTGACTTCGTGCAAACCCACATCCATCCCTTGCGCCAGTTAGTGCTTCGGCTGGTCTAATAGCTAGACCAGCTGTCGGCACCAAGGCGCACTATCGTAGAACTACGAAGCTTCTACTGGCGCGGACATTCCCGGTAGCCGAACCGGTCGATGATCGTGCTGCCCGGAATGGTGTGAAATTCCAGCGTCTCCATGTAGTGATTGTCGACGAGATACTGGCGTAGCTTGGGGTTATAGGCGTTCAGCATCCGCTGCGTGGAGCCCGCATGGATATTGCGCTGGCGGTCGTGACCGGCGTGGAACAACAGCGTGGCGCTGCGCTCGACGCAGACATTGCGCAGCCCCAGAAACAACGTGCAGTTCGACTGGCAATGGCCCTTGATGCGAAACAGTTCGCCGCTGGAATTGGCGCGCTCGATCTCGGGGTGGAAATCCTTGTACCAGCCGCCCCGGCCGAATCTTTCTGATGTCACGGCAAAGGCCGTGGAGGAAATCAGGACGAATGCAAGGACGGCGAGAACTCGCATGGCCAACCTGCCCGGTTCAAAGTGCATGAGGGGAAATTAACAGCAATCGATGAAGGCGTCACCGCCTCACGGCGTCTCCCGGCCGCCGCCATGATCGCCGTTGCGCAGGTGCATGTGCTGAAATACCCAGCGCATGGCGAGGTACCAGAGATAGCCTCCGATGGTCCCGCAAACGGCAAGAAGGATGATGTAGGCGGGATGATACTCGCCGCTCCACCACAGCATCCCGCCGATCCAGAAGATGGTGAAGAAAATGGCCGCGAGCTTCAATCGCTTGGCCTGATCCATGACAGTGCTCCGGTCGCTGACATCCGATGCCATCATGGACGCCACGGCCTCGCCGCACCGTGAGGTGCATCACGCCGCGCCGGAACCGGGCGGCTACGAACCCATAAATCCAAGGTGGTTGGCGAACTTCCGCTTTGATGCGCATTCCAGACTCACGTCGAACATCGCGTGAGATCCGAAAAGTGCCCACAAGCGGACCTTTCGAATGAGTTGGAGATGCGGCGCGGCACTGCGGCGCGCCGCTATACCAGCGCCACGCCCGATTCGAAGCGTTGTTCGCGGAAAGCCACGATCGACGCGCCGCGAGGATCAGCCGCCAGCATCACATGGGCGGTCGGTCCTTGGCCCACTCCGTATACTTCTTCGCCTTGGCGTGCGTTTCGGCGAAGTACTTTTCGTACTCATCGCCAATCATGATCTTGATGGCGAGGCCCTGCTCCTCGAGCTTCTTCACGTGCTCAGGGTCTTCCATCGCCTTCTTGAGAACGTCGCGCAGCTTGGCCACGAGCGGCGCCGCCATCCCCTTGGGACCGGCGACACCGCGCGTCGAGCTCGAGATCACCGTCGGAAAGCCGAGCTCTTTCATGGTCGGCACGTCGGGCAAGAACTTGGACCGCACGTCATCCATCACGGCCAACGCCCGAACCTCCCCCGACTGTACGCGCTTGACGATGCTGCCGACATTGTCGAACGCGACATCGATGTTGCCGGCCATGATCTCCTTGAACTGCGCAGCGCCGCCTTCAAGATGCACGAGACGGAATTTTGCGCCCGGCGCTGCTTCCTCGGTCATGAGGATCGCCAGGTGGTCGTCCGACAGGATGCCGGTCGTGGCGGCGCGGATCGTTCCCGGCGATTTCTTGGCCGCGTCGATGAGGTCCTGCACGGTCTTGTAGAGGCTGTCCGCCCTGACCCAGATAACGCCAGGATCCAGCACCTGGTTGATGATCGGTGTGAGGTCCTCCTCGGTGAAGGTCGCCCTGCGCTCCGGATCGAGGATCACCGTATTGGTAGCGGGCAGGTTGATGAAGCCGATGTAGTAGCCGTCGGGCCTCTGGCGCACCAATTCGGTCCACCCGATCTGGCCGCCGGCACCGCCGCGGTTGACGATCACGATCGGCTGTCCCAGCGCCTTCTCGGCGATGGATGCGACGATGCGCGCCGCAATATCGGTCGATCCTCCCGCCGGGAAGGCGACCATCAGCTGGATCGGCTTGGTGGGAAAATCCTGCTGCGCCCTCGCAGCTCCGGTCACCGCGGCGAGCACAATGGCCGCGACGGAGAGGCATTTCGTGAGCTTGGGCATTTCCTCATCCTCCTCTTATGCTTCGAAGTCTCACACTCTCGATTCCTGTCAGGTGGTAGATCCCTCCCGGAGTTCGCGCGGCGGCAGCCGTAGCGCGGAGGCAACGAGCACGATACCTGCCAGCACCAGCAGCGTGAGGCAGAGCGGGCGCGTAAAGAAAATGGAGAAGTCGCCCGCCGACATTTCCAGCGACGTTCTGAGCGACTTCTCAAGGAAGGGTCCGAGGATCAGCCCCAGCACCAGTGGTGCGATCGGCATGTCGATCTTGCGCATGCCATAGCCGATGATGCCGCAGACGATCATGACGCCGATATCGAACACGTTCTGCTGCAGGCTGTAGGCGCCGATGATGCAAAACAGGAGCGTGCCGGCCCACACATAAGAATGGGGTAGATACAGGATGCGCGCCCACAAGCCGACGAAAGGCAAATTCAGAACGAGCAGCAGGATATTGCCGAGGAAGAAGCTCGCGATCACGGCCCAGACAAGATCCGGGCGCTCCTGGAAGAGGAACGGCCCCGGGGTGAGCCCGTTGATGATGAACGCGCCCATCAGCACCGCAATCGTCGGCGAGCTCGGGATGCCGAGGGTCAGCAGCGGAATCATGGCGGCATTGGCGTAGGCGTTGTTGGCGCTCTCGGGTGCCGCCACGCCTTCGATGGCGCCGTGCCCAAACCGCTCTGGCGTCTTCGAGAGACGCTTCTCGAAGACATACGCCACGAAGGTCGGAATGATCGCCCCGACCCCCGGAATAAGCCCAAGGAAAAAGCCGATGCCGGTTCCGCGTCCGATGGCCCCAATAGAGCGGCGCCACTCCTCGCGCGAAGGCAGCAATGAGGCCAGGTCGGTCTTGATGACCTGGTGACGCGGTTGCCCGATGCCGAGCAGGATTTCGGCGACGCCGAACAGGCCCATCACGACGGGAATGAAACCGAGGCCGTCATAGAGGCTCGGAATGCCGAGCGTGAAGCGCGGAGCCCCGCGTACGGGATCGATCCCGACCATGGCAATCAGAAGCCCGAGTATTGCCATGGTGAGTCCGGCGAGCAGCGAACGGCCGCCGAGGCCGGTGATGAGGCAGAGGCCGACCAGCATCAGCGCGAAGAATTCCGGCGGACCGAACTTCAAGGCTACCTGCGCGAGCGGCGGGGCGACGACGACCAGCGCAATGGTCGCAACGATTCCGCCGACAAATGAGCCAATCGCAGCGATGCCCAGCGCGGTGCCGCCGCGGCCCTGTTTGGCCATCTGGTGCCCGTCGATACAGGTGATCACTGACGCAGCTTCGCCCGGCACGTTGATCAGCACCGAGGTCACCGTGCCTCCATACATCGCCCCATAGTAGATCGCGGAAAGCATAATGAGGGCGCCAGTCGGGTCGAGCTTGAAGGTCAGCGGTATCAAGATCGCGGTGCCGGCGGCAGGCCCGAGGCCGGGCAGCACGCCGATGAGCGTGCCCAGCAGGCAGCCGATGAGCGCGAAAGCGAGGTTCTGCAGGCTGAGCGCCGCCGTCAGGCCCGCCATCAGATGCGCAAGAGTGTCCATCGCGTGCCCTGCCTCACATCCCGAATGCGCCGATCGGCAACGGCACCTTGAGCCAGTGGTAGAAAACGTGGAAGACGCCGAAGCTTCCCGCGAGCGCCGTCAGCGTGATGGCGATCGGCGACCGTGCGCCGAGAATGAGCAGCACTCCCACGATGAATGGCAGCATGGTCAGCCGGTACCCGAGGGGCTCGAACAGGGCTGCCGCCGCCGTCAGGGCAATGAGTACGCCGATTGCCTGCAGCGCCATCCGCCGGTCCGGTGCAAGGCTGATGGCGGTGCCCTCGGCCGCCTTGGCCAGTGTCACTTGCACCAGGATCGCGGCGGAGAGGACCGCACCGATGAGGCTGAGCCAGAACGGAAAGAAGCCAGGGCCCGGGCCCAAGGCATCGGTCAGCGAATAGCCAAGGGACGTCACGAGCGCGGGCACGAAGATGCCAAGGAGGCACAAGCAGGCGACTTGCCAGCCCAATTTGAGAGCCTTGCTGCCGCTGGTCGGCATGGCTTCCTCCCTCGCCGCCGGGTATCGAGCATCCTTGGTGCGGCTCTGTCAGGCCGGCCGCTTCCTTGGCGCGTTGACGCTCGTTTTAACAGGCGCCGCGGATCATCTCGCAAACCTAACGAGATTACCAGCCCACATTAGGCAAGGCCGCTGCCACGGCCGTCGCCTTTGTCGGCATCGACATCGGCAAGCACTCGTTCTGCGTCGTCGGTCTCAATATTGCGGTGCGATCGTGCTGCGGCAGAAAGTGGTCACGTGGCGGGTGAACTGCGGAGCCGATGTCCGAGTTGGGTCATTCGCGGCGCTTTGACGGTGTACTGATCACTTCCGGTCTGCCCCGATCAACCGACATCTTCAGAACCGGTCGGCATGTCTCAAACGTGCCCCAACAGCAGTCATGGCACGCATCCCGAGTTGGAAGCGACGGTCGCAGAGGAGAGCGCCACCGATGTTGCGTGAGCGCGGTGATAACCCCTCAAAATGAAGCTCGAAGTGAACTGAGGCGGGAGGGTCGGTCGCCATGGGTTGACCGGGTCACAAAAGGAAAGGCGTTGATCAATTTCGCCGCCGGCAATCTGGGCAGTCAGCGCGAGAGCTGTGGTCCGGCGGGAGGCGGCGGGCGAGGCACCGACGATGACTGTACGGCCGATGATTGCGCCTTGGGTTGCGGAGGTTTGGGCTGCGGGATGGAGGTCGCCTGCTGGGTCGGGGCCGGAGGCGTGGATGACATCTTCTGTCTGATGTCCTCCTCAACAGCCCGTAGTGCCGCAATGTTCTGGGCCATCTGTTCTTGCTTGGCAGCGAGTTGTTCTACGCTGCGCCGCACGACATCGAGACTGGATGCCAAGGGCGCAAGCTGCTGCATCGGGTCAGTGGAAGTTGCGGCCACGACTGGCGACTTCATCGTCGAAACGGATAACACCCAGGCCAGCATCGGAGCCCGGGCTACCAGCATCTCCTTTGCTGCATCACCGTGGGACTGCCAGCCAAGCGTGACGCCGACACCGATGAGAACCGCAATAGAGAACCGGGCAAGGGTACGGAATATTCGCCTGCCAATCGACGGCCGGCCGCTCGCCAGCGGCCCCTCCCCGAAGCGGTAGTGATGGGGAGGATCGATCGACGGCTTCATGCGCCGTCTACCCATGCGCTGATCGGATCGGACGTCCGGATCGCGCGCAAGCCCGCCGGACGAAGGTTCATCGGCTGTCAGTGGTGGGCTTTGCGAGTATAACATTGGTACCTCCACCGACGGCTCTTCCAAATTCTTGAGGGAAGAGGCGATCCTGGTTTGACGGAAGGGAGGCAGGAGCGCAGCAGCCCTAGGGCGTTTGTGAGATCGTCGCACGACAAGAGAATCGACTTGTTTGAAGGTCGGTCAAGCGTCAACCGTTAGGCCCTCTCATTGCGCAACCCGTGCACAGCAACGTGCTTGATCGGCGTCCGGTCACGCCGCGACAGTGACCTTCAAATTAATCAACGCCGCCAGCCCAGGTTCGATTGGGTCTCGCTCACCAGTGGCTGCACAGGCCAAGATGCATTCTGCGATCGCCGCGCGATTTTTGAGGCGTCCGCATACTCGGCGGCAATGACCGCACCGCGCCCCTAGCCAAACCTCGCCCGCGAGCGCTCCCTCGCCTTCTCGGCCTCGACCTCGCGGTCGCGCGGCGCCGCGTTGGTCTGCAACGAGGCCAGCAAGCGCCGCGCACTGTCGGAAACTTCAGAAACCGCGCGGTTGAACGCCTCGGCGTTCGCCTGCGACGGCGAATTGAAACCGGAGAGTTTTCGCACGAATTGCAGCGCGGAAGCATGGATTTCGGCGTGGGTAGCCGGGGGATCGAAATTGAACAGGGTCTTGATATTGCGGCACATGGTTCTCTCCTCTGCACCCGTCGTCGATCAAGGACGAACGGCCGGTGCAAAATCCGACGGCGTGGCCTATTCTGTCATGATCACGCGGCGCGTTCACCCCGTCGGCACCTGCAAACAGCGAGTTCCCGATGACCCATGTGACCTACAAGATCGTCGAACATGACGGCGGCTGGGCCTACACCGTCAATGGCGTGTTTTCCGAACCGTTTCCGAACCGTGCCGCGGCGCTGGCAGCCGCCCGGCGCGCAGCGGCCGAGCAGCGGGTGCCGGGCCGCACCGAGGCCATCGAGTACGAAACCCCGGACGGACGATGGCACTCGGAGACCGCTGCCGGCAATGACCGGCCGGAAACCGAAGTGGAGGGCTAGGGGAGCCGCCGCTGTTCGGCGATCTGGTGACGGTGAAATAGCCGGTGTGCTAGGCTCCCTGCCAAGCGGTCCGCAAAGACGGCCGCGCCCTTGGGGAGAGACCATCATGAATTTTCCGTACGCCGCCTTGTCGGCCGCCCTTGCCTTGACCTCCGTCACCGCTTTCGCCGCAGACTATCCCGCGCCGAAACAGGGCGACTGGATCGCCCGGGATTTCAAATTCCACAGCGGCGAGACGATGCAGGAGCTGCGGCTGCACTACACCACGATCGGCGAGCCGACCGGACAGCCGGTGCTGGTGCTGCATGGCTCGGGCGGCTCGGCCGCCAGCATGCTGACGGCCGGCTTTGGCGGCGAATTGTTCGGCCCCGGCCAGCCGCTGGACGCCGCGAAATACTACATCATCATTCCTGATAGTGTCGGCCACGGCAAATCGTCAAAGCCCTCCGACGGCATGAAGACCGCATTTCCCAGATACAATTACGAGGACATGGTCGACGCGCAGTATCGCCTAGTCAAGGAAGGTCTCGGCGTAAAACATCTGCGGCTCGTGATCGGCAATTCGATGGGCGGCATGCACACCTGGATCTGGGGCGGCAAATATCCGCAATTCATGGACGCGCTGGTGCCGATGGCGTCGCAGCCGACCGAGATGGCGGCGCGCAACTGGATGCTGCGGCGGATGATGCTGGAGACGATCAAGAACGATCCCGACTACAATCGCGGCAACTACATCACCCAGCCGCGCATGATGAAATACGCCATCAACGCCTATGGCATCGCGACCAGCGGCGGCACGCTGGCCTATCAGGCGCTGGCGCCGACGGCGGCGCAGGCCGACAAGATGGTCGACGACCGGCTGGCAACCGCCATCACCGCCGATGCCAACGACTTCATCTACCAGTGGGAAGCCTCGCGCGATTACAATCCGGCTCCCTCGCTCGAGAAGATCGAAGCCACGCTGCTCCTGATCAATGCCGCCGACGACGAGCGCAATCCGCCGGAAACCGGCGTCACGGACGCGGCGCTGAAGCGCGTCAAGAACGGCCGCCTGTTCCTGATCCCCGCCTCCAGCGAGACGCGGGGCCATCTCACGACCGGCAATGCGAAATTCTACAAGAAGCAGTTGGAGGAACTGCTGCAGACCGCGCCGCAGCGGGCGATGTGAGCCGGATGTGATGGAAGCACCATGATTTTCGCACCGCATCAAATTTGCGTCGCCCACGTCGCTCATTATTTGAGCGTGCATCGGCAAGCCCGCTCCGCTTGAATTGCCTTGAATTGCGAATCGCGGGTGCATGCCCGCGAGGACAGGACAACGCAGCGGAGGATCGGATGCGAAGGCTTGCGCCATTCGTCTTGCTGGCCTGCCTTTCGGTGCTGGCCAGCACAGCGCTCGCCGTCGACAGGGGCCAGTACGAGCACGTGCCGCCGGATATCCGCGCCTGGTTCAAGAGCGTGATCGCGCCGAACGGCGTGCCCTGTTGCGATGAATCGGACGGGCATCGCACCACCTACGACGTTCGCGCCGGCGCCTACTGGGTTCCGATCGAGGGCCAATGGATGCAGGTGCCCGAGCGCGCGGTCATTCGCGATCAGGGCAACCCGATCGGCGAAGCCGTGGTGTGGTACGTGCATCACCGCGGCAGCATCATCATCAGCTGCTTCGTGCCGGCGGACGCGGTTTGAGTGACGTCATTGCGAGGAGCGCTAGCGACGAAGCAATCCATCGCACGGCACAACGGATAGATGGATTGCTTCGCTTCGCTCGCAATGACGAAGCTGGAACGTCTATCCAGCGTGGGGATGACGCCCGCGCCGCGGGGTGATAATCTCTGGCGAAACTGAACGGAGCCGCCCGTGACCGATTTTTCCGCCGACGACCTCGCCACGATCTATCCTGCGCCCTCACCCCGCGTGATCGCCAAGGCGCGGCCGGAGATCGATGTCCATGCGAAGAAATTCATCGGCATGTCGCCGTTCTGTGTGCTGGCCACGTCAGGCGCGGACGGCAGCGTCGATGCATCGCCGCGCGGCGGCAATCCCGGCTTCATCCATGTCGCGGGACCGAACCTGCTGCTGATGCCGGATCGCTCGGGCAACAACCGCATCGACAGTTTTCGCAACATCGTCGAGGGATCAGGCTTCGTGCAGCTGATCTTCTTCGTGCCCGGGATCGACGAGACGCTACGCGTCGGCGGCAGGGGCAAAGTATCTGTCGACCCGGAGCTGATGGCCTCGATGGTGGAGTTCGGCAAGCCGCCGCGCGCGGTGCTGCGCATCGACGTGAAGGAGGCCTACTTCCACTGCGGCAAGGCGCTGATGCGATCGAAACTGTGGGCGGGTGAGCGGGTCGAGCGTTCGGTGATGCCCAGCATCGGCGAAGTGATCCACGACCAGACCGGCCTCGGCGAGCGCGAAAGCCAGGACGTGATTTACGAGCGGTATAAGACGCAGTTGTAGAGGATCACTCTCTCCGTCATGCCCGGGCTTGTCCCGGGCATCCACGACTTAACGGTGTCGCGGCGACGAAGACGTGGATGGCCGGGACAAGCCCGGCCATGACGAAGTGATGGAGTTGCGTGCTAAACAGTCAGTCCCCGTTCTCCAACCCGCCGACGTGCTTCTGGGTGTAGAGATCAAGCCCGATGCGCTTGATCAAATCGAGCTGGGTTTCGAGGAAATCGATGTGATGTTCCTCATCCTTCATCACGCTCTCGAACAGGTCG
Source organism: Bradyrhizobium sp. AZCC 1610 (assembly GCF_036924515.1). NCBI lineage: Bacteria > Pseudomonadati > Pseudomonadota > Alphaproteobacteria > Hyphomicrobiales > Nitrobacteraceae > Bradyrhizobium > Bradyrhizobium sp. AZCC 1610. The sequence goes on from NZ_JAZHRR010000001.1 coordinate 5,265,826, forward strand.
CGCGAGACGTAATCCTTGACGCCATGGCAATAGGTCGCGGCTTCCTGATAGAGCGTGCGCGCGGTCATCTCGGTTGCAAGGTCGCATTCGATGATCTCCTGGACGTTCTGGCCGATGCGCAGGGGATCGAGCACCTGCATGTTGGGAAAGCCGTCGAGGAACAGGATCCGGTCGGTGAACTTGTCGGCGTGCACCATCTCCTCGATGGATTCCTTGCGCCAGACCTTGGCCATTTCCAGAAGGCCCCAATTGTTCAGGAGCCGGTAATGCAGCCAGTACTGGTTGATCGCGGTGAGCTCGCTGCGCAGGCCCTTGTTGAGATAGTCGATGACTTTGGGATCGCCCTGCATGGTCCACTCCGATTTCCTCAGGCCAAAGGCGGCCTGACCTGTATTTAGAATACTTCTAAATCAGTTTGGAGCCGAGAGCAACCGTTCCGCGAAAAAAGCGGTGGGAACGGCAGAAATCAGTGGAATTCGAGGGGTTTTCAGCAGGCCGCGAGCGCAAAAGCCGGGGCAGCTTCCTGCGCGGGCTCGTCGTTGGCAGCCTGGCGGCTGTGCGGGCAACCGGAACAGCATTCCTTGGCGCAGGCGCCGAGTGCTTCGTCGATGATGGTCTTGATGGTGCGCGCGCACCGGCCGCATTCGGCGCTGCAGCCGAGGCAACCGTAAATCTGTTTCGGATTTCGCGGCAGGTCCGAAGCTGCACTCACGGCATTACGGACATCGTGGTCGCTCAGGACGTTGCAGGAACAGACAATCATGAAACCGCTAAAACCCTTGGTGATGCGATCTCATCGATATTTAAGAGCGCGACGAGATGCAAAAGGAAAAGCCGCATTTTCAAGCAATTCCAAACTGATGCTGGGAAGATACTGGAATGAATCTAAAAAGGCGGCGTTGCGGTAGATCACACTGGCGCTGATTTACCGGCGGTTTTCGGCGTCAGTCGCCTCCGCCATCGCCACCGCCTCCACCATGAATGCCGCCATCCGCTCATCATTGTGCCTTCGTTCAAGGGCCGAGGAAGAATTTTTGGTATCTTCGCACCGCAACTGGCCGGTCCGTCCCATTTTCGTCGCCCTTGGACGCACGGCCGTTCATTGAACATTCACGCGAAATGTGGAACTTTTGCCGGGACAAAACGTGACGTCCTTGCTCCCACGAGAAAGGTAAGGCCATGAAGAAGACATTGACGGCGCTCGGTGCGGCCGCCGCATTGACCGTTTCCGCCGTTTCTATCCCGGCTCCCGCCCATGCGCAGCGCGGCGTTGCAGCGGGCGTCGCGGCCGGATTGATCGGCGGCGCCATCGTCGGCGGCGCGATTGCTTCGCAGAACGGCTACTATTACGGCCCGGGCCATTATGCGCCTGGCTATGGCGGCCCGGCCTATGTCGTCGATCCCGGCTACGGCGAATCCTGCATCTGGCAGCGGCAGCGGTTCTGGGATGGTTATGGCTGGCGCGTCCGCAACGTCAGGGTTTGCGACTAGCTAGCCGCCCGTTCATCTTCATTAAATTGCGCCCAACATCCCGGAACAGTGCCTGCTTTTCCGGGATGCATGCCATTTCCGGCCCGAAAAAACCGTTTTTTTCGGGCACCCGTTAGGAACGTTTACTTTCGATTGACCCATGTGCGCTTTTTTAGCGAAGCGGCAGTTCGAAACAGCGTGTGAGTCATCCCTAAACCCGGCGCTCGAAGGCGCCACCCCCAGGAGAGCCCAGGACATGAAGAAGACATTTGCTGCCTTGGTCGCGGTCGCAACGATTGCCGGTTCGCTTGCCTCGACACCCGCAAACGCACAGCGTGGCGTTGCCGCAGGCGTGGCGGCCGGCTTGCTCGGCGGCGCGATCATCGGTGGCGCGATCGCCTCCAGCCGCCCGGCCTACGGCGGTCCGGTGTACGTGGAAGAAGCGCCCTACCCGGCGTGCCGGATGGTTCGCGAGCGCTTCTGGGACGGCTATGACTGGCGCTATCGCCGCGTCGAGGTCTGCAACTGATCTGATCGATTAGTGATCGAAGCCCGGCCGAGATCTCGGCCGGGCTTTTTCTTTGATCGGTCCTGTAGCCCGGGCGAGCGAAGCGACCCCGGGACAGTGGTGACAAAACCAACGGATATTCCATTTGGCTGACACCGCTCCCGGATTGCGCTTCGCTCCATCCGGGCTACGGGGTCGTCATCGCCCCGCACTCATCGCGCGCAGCACCGCTTCGCTTGGCCAGCAATCGACCTTGAGGCCGGCGGACTTCTGATACGCCCCGAGCGCCGCGCGGGTCTGCATGCCCGCCTTGCCGTCGAGCTTGTCCTTGTAGAGGCCGATGCGCGTCAGGTGACGCTGCATGGCTTCGACATCCGCGGAGCGCAGCTGTGTCGAGGCCGACCATGGGGTCGCGAACGGCTGCGGGCTCACCATGCGGTCAGCGAGATGCCCGACGAACAGCACATAGAGATCGGAGAAATTGTATTCCTTGATGACGAAGTAGTTCTTCGTGGTCAGGAACGCCGGGCCGTAGATGCCCTCCACCTGCAGCAGCGAGGCCGGCTGCGCCTGCTCCACCGCGCTCAACCTCTGCCCGCGCACGGGCACAAAACCCGCGCGCAGCCATTCGGCGATCGGCTTGGTCACCTCGGGCACGCCCATGGTGCAATCGACATTGGCGGGCGCCTTCACCTCATAGGCCCAGCGAACGCCCGGCTGCCAGCCCTTGTTGACGAGCTGCTGCGCGGCTGCGGCCAGCGCGTCCGGCACCGAATGCCAGATGTCGACCCGGCCGTCGCCGTCGAGATCGACGCCGTGCTTGTAGTATTCGGACGGCAGGAATTGGGTGTATCCGGTGGCACCGGCCCAGGACGAGCGAAAATCCTTGCGAGCCACCGCACCCTCGCCAAGGAGCTTCAGCGCGAGAATGAACTCACCCCGGTACTGATCCTTGCGGCGGCCGACATAGGCCTGCGTCGCCACCACGCGCAGCGTGTCGTAGGGCAGCCGGTAGCGGCCATAGTCCGTCTCCCGGCCCCAGATCGCGAGCACGATGCTTGAAGGAACGCCGAAACGCTTTTCGATCTCGGTGAGCGCTGTGCGATGCTTCTGCATCAGCTTCTGCCCCTCCGCCGCCAGCCGCGCGATCGAGGCTTCCTTCACGTAATCGGCCGGCACCTGCACGAACTCGGCTTGCGACGGTGCGCCGGGTGGCGGGCCGGCCGGGCAGCAAGAGATCGGGTAATTTGTAATCTGGTTCGAGCCCCCTCGTCTCGGCATCGAACGTCGCGCGCGACACGCCGGCCGCCTGCGCTTCCGGCCACAGCGAGGCGATGAATTGGGTAAAGTCGGCGTCGGCGGCACGGGCCGGACGCATCGCGCCCGGCGTCATCGCTGCCAGTATCAGAACCGCGGCTATCAACCTCTGTCGCAAACCGGAATCCTGTCGATCGACATGTCGCTCATCAATGCGAGACGGCCTGTTTGGCATGTTCGGTGGAAACATTCGACAACCTGTCGACATAGGCAATGCCGATCGCCGACAGAATGAAAACCGTGTGGATGATGGTCTGCCACATCACGCCGGTTTCGGTGTAGCCGCTCTTGCCCGAAGCCAATCCTCCGGCCTCGATGAAGGTGCGCAACAGATGGATCGACGAGATGCCGATGATGGCCATCGCCAGCTTGATCTTGAGCACGCTGGCGTTGACGTGGCTGAGCCATTCCGGCTGATCGGGATGTCCTTCCAGATTGAGACGGGACACGAAGGTCTCGTAGCCGCCGACGATGACCATCACCAGCAGGTTGGAAATCATCACCACATCGATCAGGCCCAGCACCGCCAGCATGATCTGCTGCTCGCTGAAATCGAAGGCGTGGGCGAACAGGTGCCACAACTCCTTCAGAAACAGCACCACATAGACGCCCTGCGCGACGATCAGGCCAAGATAGAGCGGCAGTTGCAGCCAGCGGGAGCTGAAGATCAGCAGCGGGACCGGACGCAATGCCTTCCTCTGAGCTTTGGGCGGCAAGGGTGTTTCGGGAGTAAGGGACATTCAGGAGGGCTCGCTGCAGGGGATTCGAATTGCGGAAGGAGGCCTATATCTACGCAATCTGACCGCGCTGTGAAGCGACAACTGGCCGCAGCGCGTATTACGGGATCGTCACGTTAGCCGGAGCTTCAAGGCAAAATAGCGTCCGCACGGTCGTCTCGTTACAGAGCCACAATCCTTATCAACGACGCATCCCGCCATTTGAGTTCGTGAAGAGGTCCCGCGGATCTGGAAACAAAGATAAACTCTCGGTCATCACGACACCGAATCATCGAGAAACACGGCGCCGGAATGTTCTTCCCGAAGATCAACGTGAAGATCGATCCGGTCCGGCGATGGCACCGGCCCGACCGGCACTTCTTCGCTAACGGCGCCTGTCAGGTGCTGGCCTTTGCGTTTCTGGAACGATATCCCGATCTCGAGTTTCGCGCCCGATGGATCAAACCGGCGGCTCGATTCAGCGGCAACCACATCTACGTCACCGACGGGATCAACGCCTTCGACTATCACGGCCTCACCATCGAACAGCGCCTGCTCGCGTTGGCCTTCAGGCGCGGCCGGCGATTCTTTCCCGGCTGGGACGCCGCGCTGGTGGACTTGCCAGCCGATGTTCTGATTTCAGAACAGCGCTCGCGGCAGATCGAGGGACTTTGGCTGCGCGAGCCGGAGCAATTCCTTCATGACGCGTTGCCCCGCGCGCGCAACTTTCTCGACGGGTTCGGCGATATCAGGCGGAGGCTCACCGCGTCAGCTTCTTGTACTTCACGCGGTGCGGGATGATGCTGTCCTGGCCGAGCCGGCGCATCTTGTCTTTCTCATAGTCCTGGAAGTTGCCCTCGAACCATTCGACGTGGCTGTCGCCTTCGAAGGACAGGATGTGGGTGGCGATGCGGTCGAGGAACCAGCGATCGTGGCTGATGATGACGGCGCAGCCGGCAAAATTCTCCAGCGCCTCTTCCAGCGCCCGCAGCGTATCGACGTCGAGGTCGTTGGTCGGTTCGTCGAGCAGCAGCAAGTTGGCGCCGGACTTGAGCATCTTGGCCAGATGCACGCGGTTGCGCTCGCCGCCTGACAGTGCGCCAACCTTCTTCTGCTGGTCGGCGCCCTTGAAGTTGAACGAGGAGCAATAGCCGCGCGAATTGACCTCGCGCTTACCGAGCAGGATCAGTTCGTTGCCGCCGGAAATCTCCTCCCACACCGTCTTCTTGCCGTCGAGGTCGTCGCGCGACTGGTCGACGTAACCGAGATGCACGCTTTCGCCGACGGTGATGGTGCCCTGGTCCGGCTTCTCCTGCCCGGTAATCATCCGGAACAGCGTGGTCTTGCCGGCGCCGTTCGGCCCGATCACGCCGACGATGCCGCCCGGCGGCAGCTTGAAGGTGAGGTCCTCGATCAGCACGCGGTCGCCGAAGGCTTTGTTCAGCCCTTCGAAATCGACGACGTTCTGGCCCAGGCGTTCGGCCACGGGAATCGTGATCTGCGCGGTCTGGCTCTGCTTCTCGCTCGCCTGCTTCAACAGATCCTCATAGCGCTGATAGCGCGCCTTGGACTTGGCCTGACGCGCTTTCGGCGAGGACGCGATCCACTCCTGCTCGCGGGCGAGCGTCTTCTGGTGCGCGACATCCTCGCGGCCTTCCTGCTCGAGGCGCTTCTGCTTCTGCACCAGCCAGGACGAGTAATTGCCCTCGTAGGGGATGCCCTTGCCGCGGTCGAGTTCGAGGATCCAGCTCGTCACATTGTCCAGGAAGTAGCGGTCGTGGGTCACGATCAGGATCGCGCCGGGATAGTTGCGCAAATGGCCTTCCAGCCACGACACCGACTCGGCGTCGAGATGGTTGGTCGGTTCGTCCAGCAGCAGCAGTTCCGGCTGGTCGAGCAGCAGCTTGCAGAGCGCGACGCGGCGGCGCTCGCCGCCCGAAAGTTTTGTCACGTCGGAATCGTCAGGCGGGCAGCGCAGCGCGTCCATCGCCTGGTCGACCTTGCTGTCGAGATCCCAGAGGCCCGCGGCCTCGATCTCGTCCTGCAATTTGGTCATCTCGTCGGCGGTCTCTTCCGAATAGTTCATCGCCAGTTCGTTGTAGCGATCGAGGATGGCCTTTTTCTTGGCGACGCCCTCCATGACGTTCTCGCGGACCGACTTGGAGGCATCGAGGTGCGGCTCCTGCTCGAGGTAGCCGACGCGGGCGCCCTCGGCGACCCAGGCCTCGCCATTATACTCCTTGTCGAGGCCGGCCATGATCTTGAGCAGGGTCGACTTGCCGGAGCCGTTGACGCCGAGCACGCCGATCTTGGCGTCGGGGTAGAACGAGAGATGGACGTTATCGAGCACCTTCCGGGTCGGGTAGCTCTTGGTCAAACCCTGCATGAAATAGACGAACTGGCGAGCCATCGCGATCCCTGGAAACGGTTGGATTTTACGGAGATTTGCTGCCGCTGATGTAGCGGCGCGGCCGCCAAAGGGCAACCACGGGAACCCGTTTTCCATCCGTTCACCACGGATGAATACGGGATGGTCACCATGTGGCGACAGATCGCGACAATTGAAACTATCTTTTAATAAATCAGGCGAAAACTCGTTCCCGGCGCCAAAAAGGCGTTTCACGCGGCGAGCGCCGCGGGTGAAACAAAGGGCCCGCGTCATGGCTACGATCAGTTCGGCATCCCTTCACGCCCCGGCGAACAGCCGCGACGGACTGGCAAAACCGTTGGCAGAACTCCGCACCTTCTTGCGCCAGTTCATCGCCAAGGCGTTCGACCCCTACCACCCGGAACTGCACTATATGCGCGGCCCGGGACCTGCCTGGCGCGCCAAGCATCCCGGCGGTTCAAACTGAGCTATCCGGTTATTTGAGGCAGCCCCGCATTTAAGTCCGCTTGCGCCATCTCTGATTGCGCGCAACCATGGCGACCTCCCCGACGGCCGTTTCCGGCCGTCGTCCTCGCCACCAACGGACCTCCCCATGACGCGGCTGCGCTGTGCAATCCTCGACGACTATCTCAATGTGGCGCTCTCGGTCGCTGACTGGTCCAAAGTCTCCGACCGTGTCGACATCACGGTGTTCAACCAGCCGTTTGCGACCGCTGAAGCCGCCGCCAGCGCGCTGAAGGATTTCGAGATCATCTGCGCGATGCGCGAACGGACGCCGTTCCCGCGCACCATGTTTGCAGGCCTGCCCAACCTGAAACTCCTGATCACCTCGGGCCTGCGCAACGCCGCGATCGACATGGAAGCCGCCAAGGACCACAAGGTTACGCTGTGCGGCACGCAATGGGGCCGCGACCCGACCGCGCCGCTGACCATGGGCCTGATCCTTGAGCTGACCCGCAATATCGGCCGCGAAAACGCCCGCATGCATGCTGGCGAGCCGTTGCAGAAGCACGTCGGCATGGAGATCGAGGGCCGCACGCTGGGCGTCATCGGCCTCGGCAAGCTCGGCACCAAGGTGTCAAAACTGGCGCAGGCCTTCGGCATGAACGTGATCGCCTGGAGCCCGAATCTCACGCTAGAGAAGTGCAAGGAAGTCGGCGTTACCTACGCCAGCAAGGACGAGCTGTTTTCGACGGCCGACATCGTCACCATCCATGTGGTGCTGAGCCAGCGCTCGCGCGGGCTGGTCGGGCGTGATGATCTCGCGCGGATGAAACCGACCGCCTACCTTGTCAACACCGCGCGCGGGCCGATCGTCGACGAAGGCGCGCTGCTGGAAGCGCTGACGCAAAAGAAGATCGCCGGCGCCGGCGTCGACGTGTTCTCGGTCGAGCCGCTGCCGGTCGACCACCCCTTCCGCAAGCTCGACAACATGGTGCTGACGCCGCATCTCGGCTACGTCACCGAGGACAGTTTTCGAAACCACTATCAGCAGATGGTCGAGGGTATCGACGCCTGGTTCAAGGGCGAGCCGAAGCAGCGGCTGGCCTAGAGCATTATCGGTTCTGATTGAATCAGAACCGAAGCTCTAGAATCTTGTTTTGACGCGTTTTCTTTACGCGAACCGGTATCCACTTCGCTCGAAAACGCTATAAGCCAAGCTCAGGCAGCATGTTGCGTGGTGGCCCGGTTCGCGATCTCCGCAAATCCCAGCCGCCACGACGGATGCTCCGGCTGCCAGCCCAGTTCCCGCCTGGCCTTGGCGTTGGAGCCCGCCCGCACTTCGGTCATCATCGAAACAAGGTGCTCGCCGGCGAACAACCGGCCAAGCCAGGCCGGCACGCGAATCGGCGGCCTGGCTCCGAGCAAGGCGGCAAGGGCGGGCAGCCATTCGCTCACTTCCGCCGGTTCATCGTCGACGATGTTGTAGATATTGCCGGGCTGGCCGCGCTCGACGGCAGCAACGGTAGCGGCAGCCGCATCATCGACGTGGATGAACGACCACCGTCCGCCACCGCCGCCGATCAGCGGCACGCGGCGGCGGCGCAACTGATCGATCATCGCGCGCGAGAGCATCCCGGTGTCCGGGCCGTAGAATGATCCATACCGCAGGACAATCCCTTCAGGGCTTGTCGAGCCGGCGACGGCGCCTTCCAGTTGCTGGATCGCTTGCAGCGTGCGGCGCAGCTCCTCCGGCGGATCGGGATCCAGCGCGTCGGCCTCCGTCTTGATCGATTCGCCACCATGGCTGTAAGTCCAGCCGCAGAAGCTCTGGGCGATGAAGCGCCTCGCACCGGCTTCGCGGGCGGCCGCCAACAGGAAATCGGTGCCCTCTGTCCGCAACCGGTTGGTGGTGGCGAACGCGCGATCGAAATGCCTGATATCCGTGACATCAGCGAGATCGGTCATCTGATCGATGATGACATCGGGCTTCGCCGCGATCACGGCGGCGCGAATGGCCGGCGCGTCGAGCCCATCGGCGATCGCAGGTTCCGCGCCCATCCGTTTGATGATTTCGGCCTTCGCCGCCGTTCGCGTCGTGCCAACAACGGAGTGACCGGCCGCGATCAGCGCGGCAATGAGCGGGCGGCCCACGGCGCCGGTGGCGCCTGCAACAAATATCCGCATGTCAAATCCTCCTGTTGCTGCCCCACAATTCTGGCCGGCAGGTAGTCGGAGCAAATGTGAATTCAAGCGCGCGACGCTCAAAGCCGCAGCCGCGCAGGATCGCGACGGGCGGGGTACACGGGCAGCAAAAAAGGCGCGCCGCAGGGCGCGCCTTTGAAACGTTATTTGTAACTTAGGCCTAGCGGACCGTGACGGGTGCAGGCAGCGGCGGCACGACGGTCGGCTGGGCGCCGGGAACAGGCGCCAGTTGGGCCTGTGCCGGTCCGGGGCCTGCTCCGGCGGCAGGACCACCGGGCTGCGGGGCGGCCGACGCGCTTGCGGTGTTGGCGGGCGGCGGACCACCTTGCATCACCACCACGCGGGTGCCGACCTTGGCGCGTTCGAACAGGTCGGAGACGTCCTCGTTCAGCATGCCGATGCAACCCGAGGAGACGAACTTGCCGATCGTCGAGGGCTGGTTGGTGCCGTGAATGCGATAGATGGTCGAGCCGAGATACATTGCGCGCGCGCCGAGCGGATTGCCGGGGCCACCCGCCATGAAGCGCGGCAGATAGGGCTGACGCTCGATCATCTCGGTCGGCGGATGCCAGTCCGGCCACTCGGCCTTGCGGCTGATCTTCTGCACGCCGTTCCAGGTGAAGCCGTCACGGCCGACGCGAACGCCGTAGCGAATCGCGCGTCCGCCACCGAGCACGTAATAGAGGTGGGTGTTGGAGGTATCGACGACGATGGTGCCCGCTGGCTCCTTGGTCGGGAAGGCCACTTCCTGGCGGCGCAGGTGCGCCGGAAGCTGCGCAGGGCCCACTTCCGGCTGCTCTTCCGGCGGCAGCGCGGCGAGCTGCACCGGCCTGCCGTCGGCGCCGACGGCGGGTTGCTGCGGTTGCGGTGCGCCGGGCGCGGTCGCCGGTGCGGCGCCGATCGCCCCCGGCGGGCGCAGGCCAGTGCGGTCGTCGTTCGGATAGACGATGCCGGCGCCGGGAATGCGGCTGTCGCCGCGATCGGAATAGGCTGGCTGCTGTTGCGAACCGGGCGGGCGGTCCGCATAGATCACCGGCGGCGGACCGGCAGGGCGGCCGTAACGCGGATCGTCGGGTGAAAGGATCGGGCCGGTCGGCATCGGGGGGCCGCGGTCCGAATAAACCGGGGCGCCGGCCGGGCGGCCATAGCGCGGATCGCTGGGCGACATCACCGGGCCGGGCGGCGGCAACGCGGCCGAGTTCTGACCGTTCGGCGCCTCGTCATCTTCCAATGCGTCGAAATCGGGTTCGCCGGGGCCGCGGCGTTCATCAGCCGCGTAGCCACCTTGCACATACGGTCCCGGCGCCGGCGAATAAACCTGGCCTTGGCCTTGGTAGACTTGGCCTTGGGCCGGATAGCCCTGCTGCGCATGGGCGAGCGAAGTTCCCGCCATGCCAGCGGCAATGGCAGCACAAATCGTCAGAATGCGGTTGTTCATCATCGCCTTATGTATAGACCCCAAGCCCCACCGGACGGTTAACGGCAGATGACGGAAGATAGCGGCACATTCAAGACAAATCCGCGAAATTCGGCCCGGGCCGGTCATTTGTGATTGCCACTAGGTTGCGGCAAAGATGCCTCAGCGCGCCGGAAATCGCCATTAGCGGGTGGTGAGCGACTCCACACCGCAGATTTTGTAACAAAAAGCGGCCGGGCGTTGAGATACTCTCAAATCAGCCTGATTCGCGCATACGCGCCCTTACGAATCCGGCCACATGTGGTCACCGCGTTCCCCTGGTATCAATAACCCTCCAGAGATCAAGGAGGGTGGAACTCGAGTCCATGCTTCCCAGCTTTCGTTTCTTGTTCACTGCGATCGTTCTGTCGATGTCGATCCTGGTCTTTGGGCTTGGCGCCGCCGCCCTGCTGCGTGCCGCGCATGAGGAATTCGCCAACCTTCCCTCGCGACGGGCGACGCCCGAGCCGATGTTTGCACGCCAGAATGACGGCCCGCCGCCGACGCTGGCGCTATTGCGCATCGATCCGCCGGTCGCGGAGAAGCCGGCGGAGAATGTCCCGGCCGCCGCAGTTCCGGAAGCAACCCCTGACATCCCCGCGCCGACCGGACAAGGCCCGGACGCCCCTCCGGCGGAGCCCGAGAAACTGGCCGCCGTGAGGCCGGCAGAGCCGGTGCAGGTAGAAGCGGCAAAGCCGGAAGCCCCGGCGGAGGAGGCAGGCCCAGAGACACCGGCCGCTCCGGCCCCTGCGGCCGAAACCGTAGCGCCCGTCGCCACTGCGGAAGTAAAGCTCGCCGCCATCCCGGAAACGCCGGAGCCGGCCGCTGCCACCCCGCCTCCGCCGGCGCCGGATATCTATTCATTCGAAGGCAACGTCGCCGCGACGCAGATTGCAACGCTCGGCGGTCCCGCTGTCATCGTCGACGAAAAGACGGCGGCCATGGCCACGGAAGCCAAAGCAACGGGAGCCAAGGCGACGGAAGCGAAGCCGGACAACAGCGCCGTCAAAAAGCGTGCCGCGGAGCGGGTGCGGGAACGGCGGCGGATCGCGGTGCGGCGGGCGCACCTGGCACGAGAGGCGGCGCTGGCGGCTCAGCAGCAACTGGCCAATCCATTCGCGCAACTGACAGTCACGCGCACAACGCGGTAGCTTCTGGATTGGGATCAGACCGGGCCGGTCGCGACGCGGCGGGCCGTCGGCTGCGCCCCACTCCGTCCATGAGCCGTCATACAGCGCCGGGTTCTCGACGCCGAGGCGATAGAGCACCAGCGTCAGCACGGCGGCGCTGACGCCGGAGCCGCAACTGGTCACGATGGGCACATCGAGCTTCACGCCCGCGCCGAGAAATGCGGTGCGCAATTCGTCCAGCGATTTCATCGTGCCGGTACTGGCATCGAACAGGTTGTTGTAGGGCAGGCTGAGACTGCCCGGGATATGCCCGGAGCGAAGGCCCGGCCGCGGCTCGGCCACCTTGCCCTGATAGCGTTCGTTGGCGCGGGCGTCGATCACCTGCTCGGCGCGGCTTGAGAGATTGGCGACGAGCTGCTGCATGCTGCGCGTGCGCCGCGCATCGAATGTCGCGCGGAACGTGGCCGGCTTCGGCGTCACCTCACCCTTCTCGACCTTGCGGCCTTCGGCAACCCACTTCTTCAGGCCGCCATTGAGCACGCGCACGTCCTTGCCGAATGACAGGAACATCCACCACACCCGGGGTGCAGCGACCCAGCCGCCGGAATCGTAGAGCACGACGGTGTCGTCATTGCCGATCCCGAGCCCGCCGACATCGCGGCCGAATTGATCGGCGGAGGGAAACATGTGCGGCAGCGGATTGGAATGATCCGACACCGCGTCGACGTCGAAGAACACCGCGCCCGGAATATGGGAAGCGAGATAATCGTCTTTCGGCAGCGGCAGCACGCCCGGCATCTTGAACGAGGCGTCGATCACCCTGACGTTGGGATCGTTCAGGTGCGCGGCGAGCCAGTCGGTGGAAACGAGTGGGTCGTTGGTGGCGGTCATGGATACAGTCTCCGGCAATTGCGCAGATCGTCATTGCCGGGCTTGACCCGGCAATCCATCTTCTTTCGGAAAGATTCATCTTCTGGGATGGACACGCGGGTCAAGCCCGCGTGTGACGAGTCTTCACCCCTTCTTCTTCGGCTCCCACTTCTCGACCGGGCCGCCGGCGTCGCGCCAGGCGGCGAAGCCGCCGCCCATATGAGCGACCGGCTTCAGACCCATGTCCTGCGCGGTCTTGGCCGCGAGCGCCGAACGCAGTCCGCCGGCGCAATGGAAGATGAATTTCTTGTCCTCCTGGAAGATCGGCTTGGCGTAGGGGCTTTGCGGGTCGATCCAGAATTCCAGCATGCCGCGCGTGCACGAGAACGCGCCGGGGATCTTGCCCTCGCGCTCGATCTCGCGGGGATCGCGGATATCGACAATCACGACATTGGGATCCTGCGCGGCCTTGATGGCGTCAGCCGCGCTGACGGTCTCGATCGCGGCATTGGCTTCGTCGATCAGGGATTTGATGCCGCGGTGAATGGTCTGGGGCATTGTGTTTCCTCTTTGTGTTTGTGCCGGCCCTCACGGGATTACGTACCCCGGACGCAGCGCAGCGCGTCAGCGGTGCGCTGCAGAGCCGGGGCCCATCGACCGGCCGCGACGTGGGTCCCGGCTCTGCGGTGCATCGTGAAGAACGCTGCACCGCGTCCGGGACACCCGTTACCGCACCAGTTCCTTCATTGCGCCTTCGAGGCCTTCGATCGTGATCGGGTACATGCGCTCCGAAAACAGCCGGCGGATGATGGTGGTGGATTCCGAATAGTCCCAATGCTTCTGCGCCACCGGATTGAGCCACACCGCATGCGGATAGGTGCGCGTGATGCGATCGAGCCAGACCGAGCCGGCCTCCTCGTTGACATGCTCGACCGAGCCGCCCGGCACCATGATCTCGTAAGGCGACATCGAGGCGTCGCCGACGAACACCACCTTGTAGTCGTGCGGGTATTTGTGCAACACGTCCCAGGTCGGCGTGCGGTCGGTGAAGCGGCGCTTGTTCTGCTTCCAGACGCCCTCATAGAGGCAGTTGTGGAAGTAGAAATACTCCATGTGCTTGAATTCGGACTTCGCCGCCGAAAACAGCTCCTCGACCTGCTCGATATGCGAATCCATCGAGCCGCCGATATCGAAGAACACCAAGACCTTCACCGCGTTGCGCCGCTCGGGGCGCATGTGGACGTCAAGATAGCCGTGGTTGGCGGTTTCCCTGATCGTGGTGTCGAGGTCGAGTTCGTCCGGCGCGCCGGTGCGGGCGAATTTTCGCAGGCGGCGCAGCGCGATCTTGATGTTGCGGATGCCGAGCTCGACATTGCCGTCGAGATCCCTGAACTCGCGCTTGTCCCATACCTTGACGGCGCGATTGTTGCGGCTCTTCTCCTGCCCGATCCGCACGCCTTCGGGATTGTAGCCGTGGGCACCAAACGGCGAGGTGCCGGCGGTGCCGATCCACTTGTTGCCGCCCTGATGGCGACCCTTCTGTTCTTCAAGGCGCTTGCGAAGCGTCTCCATGAGCTTGTCCCAGCCCATCGCCTCGATCTGCTTCTTCTCTTCCTCGGTGAGGTATTTTTCCGCGAGCTTCTTCAGCCATTCGGCGGGAATGTCCGCCTTCTCCATGGCGTCCAGCAGGCTTTCCAGCCCCTTGAACACGGTGCCGAAGACGCGGTCGAACTTGTCGAGGTTGCGCTCATCCTTCACCAGCGCGGCGCGGGAGAGGTAGTAGAAATTCTCGACCGTCTGATCGGCGAGGTTGGCGTCGAGCGCCTCCATCAGCGTCAGATATTCGCGCAGGGTCACCGGGACCTGCGCGTCGCGCAGCGATGTGAAGAATTGCAGGAACATGGGATACAGATTGCCCGCCGGACCGCGCACGTCAAGAGCCAGCGCACGTCACGGGCTGGCGCATGGCAGTCAGGCCTAGACCGGGAGGCTTTTTCAATTACAATTGAGCCATAAAAGGCTTATTCCGGCAGGGGAAATTCAATGGGCATCATTGCGGCGCTGATCATTGGCGGTATCGCGGGCTGGCTTGCCGGGCTGATCGTCCGCGGCGCAGGGTTCGGGCTGATCGGCAATATCGTGATCGGCATCATCGGCGCGCTGCTGGCGAGCTGGCTGTTGCCGCAACTGGGCGTCAGCCTCGGCGGCACCTGGGTCCGCGATATCATCAACGCCACCATCGGCGCCGTGATCATCCTGGTGATCCTGTCGCTGATCAAACGCTGAGGATTAAGCGCCTCAACTCCAATCGCGACCGCCGGACCGGCGGTCGTTTACTGTTCAGGCCGCGAGCGGCCCACGAACGAACCACAAGGCAAACGGATAGATGAAATTTACCGGTAAGGACTATGTCGCCACCGATGACCTCAAGGTCGCCGTCAACGCCTCGATCGTGCTCGAGCGCCCGCTGCTGATCAAGGGCGAGCCCGGCACCGGCAAGACCGTGCTGGCGGAGGAAGTGGCCAAGGCGCTCGGCGCGCCGCTTTTGACCTGGCACATCAAGTCGACCACCAAGGCGCAGCAGGGCCTGTACGAGTACGATGCGGTGTCGCGGCTGCGCGACAGCCAGCTCGGCGACTCCAGGGTTTCGGATATCTCGAACTACATCAAGCGCGGCAAGCTCTGGGAAGCCTTCACCCACGACAAGCGCCCGGTGCTCCTGATCGACGAGATCGACAAGGCCGACATCGAGTTTCCGAACGACCTGTTGCTGGAACTCGATCGCATGGAGTTCTTCGTCTACGAGACCGGCGAGAACATCAAGGCGAGCCTGCGCCCGATCGTGATGATCACCTCGAACAACGAGAAGGAACTGCCGGACGCGTTCCTGCGCCGCTGCTTCTTCCACTACATCAAGTTCCCGGACGCCGACACCATGAGCCGGATCGTCGACGTGCACTTCCCCGGCATCAAGAAGCGGCTGGTGGAAGAAGCGCTGCGCATCTTCTTCGAGGTGCGCGAAGTGCCGGGCCTGAAGAAGAAGCCCTCGACCTCGGAACTGCTCGACTGGCTCAAGCTCTTGCTCAACGAGGACATCACACCGGAGATGCTGAGGGAGCGCGACCCGCGCAAGCTGATCCCGCCGCTGCACGGCGCGCTGCTCAAGAACGAACAGGACGTGCACCTGTTCGAGCGGCTCGCCTTCCTCAGCCGCCGCGAAGTGTAATTGGCTGACGACTACGGCGCCAGAACCTGAGGTTCTGGCGTTTTGCTTTTCAGAACACAACAAACAAAAAAGAACAGGGAAGATGAACGTTCAGACCCAGATCCACGCAACTTCGCCCCGCACATCAGAGCATTTCGACGTCCTGATCGCCGGCGCCGGCATTTCGGGCGTTGGCGCCGCCTACCACCTCACCACGCAATGCCCGGGAACGAGCTTCGTCGCGCTGGAGGCGCAGAAAACGTTCGGCGGCACCTGGACCACCCACCGCTATCCCGGCATCCGCTCCGACAGCGACCTGCACACCTTCGGCTACCGCTTCAAGCCGTGGACGACAGCGCCGATCGCGAGCGCCGCCGAAATCCTGAAATACATGGGCGACGTGATCGAGGAGAACGATCTCGCGCCTCACATCCGCTACCAGCACACCATCACCGCGGCGAAATGGTCGAGCGAGGAAAATCTCTGGACCATCGAGGCTATCAGAACCGACACCGGCGAAGAACTTCGCTTCACCACCAACTTCTTCTGGATGTGCCAGGGCTATTACCGCCACACCGAGGGCTATACGCCGGAGTGGAAGGACATGACCAAGTTCAAGGGTCCGATCGTCCATCCGCAAAAATGGCCTGAAGATCTCGACTACAGGAACAAGCGCGTGATCGTGATCGGCTCCGGCGCCACCGCGGCGACGCTGATCCCGGCCTTGGCAGGCGATTGCGCGCATGTCACCATGCTGCAGCGTTCGCCGACGTATTTCCGCACCGGGCGCAACGCGATCGAAATCGCCGAGCAACTGCGCCAGTTGCAGGTCGACGAGAAATGGATCCACGAAATCACGCGGCGAAAGATCCTGTTCGACCAGGACGCCTTCACCCGCAAGACCTTTGAGGAGCCGGAAGCAGCCAAGAAGGATTTGCTTTCGGCGGTCGAGGCCTATCTCGGCAAAGACTACGACATCGCGACCCACTTCACGCCAAGATACCGCCCGTGGCGGCAGCGCATCGCCTTCATTCCCGACGGTGACTTGTTCCAGGGCATCAAGTCCGGCAAGGCTTCCGTCGTCACCGACGAGATCGACCGTTTCACCGAAAGGGGCATTTTGCTGAAGTCAGGCAAGGAGCTGGAGGCCGACATCATCATCACGGCGACCGGCTTCAACCTCTCCGCCAATGGCGACATCGATTTCGCCGTTGACGGCAAGCCGCTCGATTTCGCCGACACCGTGACCTATCGCGGCATGATGTTTACCGGCGTGCCGAACCTCGTCTGGGTATTCGGCTATTTCCGCGCCAGTTGGACGTTGCGCGTCGACCTCGTCGCCGACTTCGTCTGCCGGCTGCTCACGCACATGAAGCAGAGCGGCGCCAAGAAGGTCACACCGCAGCTCCGACCCGAAGACCACAACATGCCATTGTTGCCCTGGATCGATCCGGAAAACTTCAATCCCGGCTACATGATGCGCGGCATGCACCTGTTGCCCAAGCGCGGCGAGAAGCCGGAATGGCAGCACAACCAGGATTACTGGGCGGAGAAGGACGAATTCCCGGCGATCGATCTGAAGGACAAGGCGTTCGTTTACGGCTGAGGCCGCGCCTGACGCCGAGTGACGGTAACTCCCGTCACTCGGCGAACTTCAGGCGGGATGCGCTTCGATCAGGTTGAAGCGGCCGGCCGGATAAACCGCGGCCAGATCGAAGCCGCTTTGGTCGAACAATTTGCGGTACTGTCCCTCGGTGCGCTCGAGCCCGCCGGGCCCGCGAAGCATGTTCAGATCGCTCAACGCCTGCTCCCTGTCCTCGTCCGCCATGGTTGGCGTCTCCGGCATTAGCCGTTCCACCAGAAGCAGCTTGCCTTCGTCGGAGAGCGCCTTGCGACAGTTTTGCAGGATCGTGACACTGCGCGCATCATCCCAGTCGTGAATAATGCTCTTGAGGATGATCGCATCAGCGATCGCCGGCACGGCCTTGAAGAAATCGCCGGCCACAAATTCCACGCGGTCATCGACACCGATCTGCCTGAGATGTTTGCTCGCGGCCTCGGCACATCTGGGAAGGTCGAAAACGGTTCCGCGCAGTTTCCGGTTTTGCTGCGCGATGACGCCAAGCAATTCGCCAGACCCGCCGCCTACGTCCATCAGGTGATGTATCCCGCTGAAATCATAGGACTGAAGGACATTCGGTGTGACAAGACGGGTAAGCTCCACCATCGCCGCGTTGAACGTGTCCACAATCTCCGGCGTCCGGCCCATCAGCTCGAAGCTGTTATCGACGCCTTGCAGTTGCGCTGCGGTCTTGCCGGTCATGACGGATTCAAGCATTCCGCTCCAGGCTTTTGAAAGCAGTTCGGTCTCAAGGATTGCCCAGCTCTTCATCGAATGCTTTGCAGAGCTATCGAGGCAGGCACCCATGTCCGTCAACGCATAGCGATCTTCGCCGCTACGCAAACAGATGCCCAGGGTGGAGAGCGCCGTGAGCAGGCGGCCAAGCGCCCGTTCATCTGCGCCGGTTGCCTTGGCGAGCGCGCCTGTCGCCTGCGGTCCGTCCCGCAGCAATTCGGCGAGCCCAAGTCTGGCGGCGACATAGATCACTGCTGTCACACGTTGCGACTGTATCAAGTCGAAAAGCCTGAGGGCCGATACTTGAGATGACATCGCGCCTCCTTTTGCCTGTTGCGAATTCCGAATTTGATCTCCCTGCGGGCCTGCCGAGCGCTGCTCGGAACTGGATTGGCGCCGCGGCTTTCGCCGGCCATTGCCAGTGGCGAGGCGGCAGTTATTCGCTCCGGCGACGCCCGCAAGCATGCCCTTCGGAGTTGCGAGCTTGCCCCGCGATCAGGATGACGGCTAACCGGAATCGGCGAAATGAGGTAGTTCACAAAGCTTTTGTATACTGAGATGGTAGTTAGATGGTATTTAGATACGTATAATTGACGCATTTGCCACGGCTTCGCAATTTCTGTATACATTCTGCACTCACCAAGGAGTGCAGCCGTGCCGTCCTCGTTTCCGCTCAATGCCTGGTACGCCGCCGCCTGGGATGTCGATCTCAAGCACGCGCTGTTTCCGCGCACGATCTGCGGCAAGCATGTCGTGATGTACCGCCAGTCCAACGGGCGGGTGTGCGCGCTGGAGGATGCCTGCTGGCACCGGCTGGTGCCGCTGTCGAAGGGACGGCTCGATGACGACACCGTCGTCTGCGGCTATCACGGGCTTAAATTCAATGCGCAGGGCCGCTGCACCTACATGCCATCGCAGGATACCATCAACCCGTCGGCCTGCGTGCGCTCCTATCCCGTGGTCGAACGGCATCGTTTCATCTGGCTGTGGATGGGCGATCCAGCGCTGGCCGATCCCGCGCTGGTGCCCGATATGCACTGGAACGACGATCCGGCCTGGGCCGGCGACGGCAAGACCATTCATGTGAAGTGCGACTACCGCCTCGTGGTCGACAATTTGATGGACCTGACCCACGAGGCTTTCGTGCACGGATCCAGCATCGGCAATGACCATGTCGCCGAAGCCCCGTTCGACGTCACCCATGGCGACAAGACCGTGACGGTGACGCGCTGGATGAAGGGCATCGACGCGCCGCCGTTCTGGGCGGCGCAGTTGCAGAAGCCGGGCCTGGTCGACCGCTGGCAGATCATAAACTTCCAGGCGCCCGGCACTGTAAATATCGACGTCGGCGTCGCGCCTGCCGGCACCGGCGCGCCGGAGGGCGACCGCTCGCACGGCGTCAACGGTTTTGTGCTCAACACCATGACGCCGGAGACCGACACCACGTGTCACTATTTCTGGGCATTCGTCCGCAATTACCGGACCACCGAGCAGAAGCTGACCACCGAAATCCGCGAGGGCGTTGCCGGCATCTTCCACGAGGATGAAATCATTCTCGAAGCGCAGCAGCGCGCCATGAACGAGAATCCGGACCGCACCTTCTACAACCTCAACATCGATGCGGGTGCGATGTGGGCGCGGCGCGTGATCGACCGCATGGTCGCGCGCGAGACCGCGCCGCAAAACGTGCAAGCTGCGGAGTGAGGTCATGAGCGAAGCGGAGTAAGAACATGAGCGAACGCGACGCCGAGCGCTCCGTCTCGCAAACCGTGCGCGCGCAACTCGCGTTGCGCGACATGATCCTCTCGAGCCGGCTGCGCCCGGGCGAACGCATCTCCGAGCTGCAGGCGGTCGATATTACGGGCGTCTCGCGAACGCCGGTGCGGCTGGCGCTGGTGCGGCTGGAGGACGAAGGCCTGTTGCAGGCGATCCCTTCTGGCGGCTTCATGGTGAAGGCGTTTACCGAGCGCGACATTCTGGATTCGATCGAGCTGCGTGGCACACTGGAGGGCCTCGCCGCGCGCTTTGCGGCTGAGCGGGGCGTCAGCGCGCGCAGCCTCGAGCCGCTGAAGGAATGCCTCGCCGACCTCGATCAACTGGTGCGGCAGGACCCGATCTCGGTCGAAGCCTTTTCCGCCTATGTGACCATGAACGCGCGCTTTCACGCGCTGCTCAATGAACTCTCCGCGAGCGCGCCGGTGATCCGGGAGATCGACCGCGTCTCGGCATTGCCGTTTGCTTCCCCCAGCGCGTTCGTGATGGCGCAGTCGGCGCTGCCGGAGGCGCATCAGATTTTGTTGATCGGGCAGGATCATCACCGCATCGTCGTCGACGCCATCGAGAACCGCGAGGGCGCGCGGGCCGAGGCCGTGATGCGCGAGCATTCGCGTCTCGCCGCGCGCAATTTGCGGCTCGCGATTCGAAACCGCACGCATCTCGAACTGATGCCTGCGCTCGCTTTGCTCAAATCGTCAGCCGAATAGGAGGGCGCCCATGCGTTTTGCCGAGCAATGGAGCTGGTGCACCGTCGAAACTGTGCGCGACGTGACGCCCACGATCCGCGAATTCAGACTGCGCCCCGAGAACGGCCGCGTGCCGCCCTACCCGGCCGGCAGCCACATCGGCGTTACCGTGCTGATCGACGGACAGCCGGCGCGACGCTCCTATTCGCTGGTGGAGAACAGTGATCCCAACACCTATCGCATCGCGGTGCGGCTCGCGCCGGACAGCCGCGGCGGCTCGCGCGGCATGTGGAGCTTGACGCCGGGCGCGCGGATCGAGACGTCAACTCCGGCCTCCCTGCTCCAAATCGACTGGACCAGAAAGAATTATTGCCTGATTGCGGGCGGCATCGGCATCACGCCGATAACAGGTATCGCAGCCGCCCTGCGCCGCAGGAATATCCACGCTCCCCTGCACTACGCCGTCAGATCACGCACCGATGCCGCCTTCCTCGACGAACTCTCGGCGCTGCTCGGCGATCTCTTGATCGTGCACGCCTCCGATGAAGGCGCGCGGCTCGATCTCGAAACCACCTTCCGCGCTTTGCCTGACGATGCCATCGCCTTCATGTGCGGACCGATGCGGATGCTGGAAGCCGCGCGGCGTGCCTGGAATGACGCGGGAAGAGCGCCCGCCGATCTGCGCTACGAGACCTTTGGTTCCAGCGGGCTAAAGCCTACGGCGGAATTCCGCGTGCGGCTGAAGGGTACCGACACCGAACTCGTTGTGCCGCAGAACAGCTCGATGCTGGACGCACTGAACGGTGCCGGCTTCGAAGTGATTTCGGACTGCCAGCGCGGCGAATGCGGCGTCTGCGCCATCGACGTCGTTGCCGTCGAGGGCGAGATCGACCATCGCGACGTGTTCTTCAGCGATCAGCAGAAGCAGGACAACCGCAAGATCTGCCCCTGCGTCTCGCGCGTGATCGGTGTCGTGACCATTGACACCCTGTACCGGCCGGAAGCGGCTTAGCTAAGGCGCAGTTTCGCGACGCCCATCTCTCGTCATGGCCGGGCTTGTCCCGGCCATCCACGTCTTTCTTGCTGTGTTGAAGCAAAGACGGATGCCCGGCACAAGGCCGGGCATGACGAGTTTCTATGAGGGCCAATTTCGTTCGCTGCATCACACCGTAGCCGACACCGGAAACCTCACCGCCTCCAGCGCGGTCTTGCCGCGGATCATGTCGGAGGCCTTGTCGGCAATCATCAGCGTCGAGGCGTTGAGATTGGCCGAGATCATCCGCGGCATGATCGAGGCATCGACGACGCGCAGGCCCTGCAGCCCGTGCACGCGCAACTGGTCGTCGACCACGGCCCATTTGGCATCCGCCGGGCCCATGCGGCAGGTGCAGCCGGGATGGAAGGTGGTGGTGCCGCGCTCGGTGGCGGCGGCGAGGAATTCATCGTCGCTCTGCACCTTCGGTCCCGGGAAATCCTCATAGGCGTAATAGGGCGCGAGCGGCTTGGATGCGAGCAGCCGGCGCGCCAGCTTCATGCCAGCGACGACGACGCGGCGATCGATCTCCTCGACGAGATAATTGGTCTGGATGATCGGCGGCGCGAACGGGTCGGCCGAGCGGATGCGGACATAGCCGCGGCTCTCGGGGCGCTGCTGCCATGAGGCAACCGTCATGCCGGGCTCGTCCTCGAGCTGGCCCTGCACGCCCTCCTTGTAGCTTGCCGGCGTGAAGGTGAGCTGCAGGTCGGAGCTTTCGGTGGTCTCGCCGGAGTGCCAGAAGCAATAGACCATGGTCGGCGACAGCGAGAGCAGGCCGCGCCGCGTCGTCGCCCATTTCAGCGCCTCGACCCACAGACTAAGCCCGCGGCGCATTTCATTGATGGTCCTGATGTTCTTGACGCGCGCGACCGAGCGCGGCGCGTAATGGTCCTGCAGACCCTCGCCGACGCCCGGCAGCGCGTGGCGGACCTCGATGCCGTGTGATTGCAACAATTCCGGCGAACCGACGCCGGACAATTGCAGCACCTGCGGCGAGTTGTAGGTGCCGCCGGACAGGATGACTTCCTTGCTGGCGCGCACCTCGACGGGCGCGCCGCCCTTGCCGCCTTTGAGGTAGCGCACGCCGACCGCGCGCTTGCCCTCGAAAACGAGGTTGGTGACATGCGCATGGGTGCGCACATCGACATTGCCGCGCTTCCGCGCCGGATGCAGGAACGCCTTCGCGGCGCTCATGCGCAGGCCTTTCTCGATGGTGCGCTGGCAGTAGGACACGCCCTCCTGGATCGCGCCGTTGTAATCGGGGTTGCGCGGAATCCCGAGGCTCATGGCGCCGGCCATGAACGCCTCGCACAGCGGATCCTGCCAGTCCATGGTGGTGACGGTGAGACTGCCGTCGCGCCCGCGATAGGTCTCGTCGCCCTCGCCGACCCGCCGCTCCAGCCGCTTGAAATAGGGCAGTATGTCCGGATAGCCCCAGCCACGATTGCCGAGCTGCGCCCAGGTGTCGAAATCCTGGCGCTGGCCGCGGTTGTAGATATGGCCGTTGATCGAGGACGATCCGCCCAGCGTCTTGCCGCGCGGCGCATAGATGCTGCGGCCGCCCGTCCATGGGCCCGGCTCCTGGCTGTAGGCCCAGTTGACGCTCTTCATGTGGAACGTCTTGATAAAGCCGGCCGGCAGATGAATGTAGGGGTGCCAGTCGCTCGGCCCCGCTTCCAGCACACAGACGCGGCTCGCAGGGTCTTCGCTGAGCCTGTTGGCGAGCACGCTGCCTGCGGAGCCCGCACCGATAATCACGTAATCGAACGTTTCCATCGTATCGTTTCTAGCGCGGCCTGTTCACCGCGTCTTCTCGTTGAGTTGATAGGTGAGATGCGCCTTCACGGTCGGCCATTCGCTGGCGATGATGCTGTAAACCACGGTGTCGCGCAATGTGCCGTTCGGCGCGATCTGATGGCTTCTCAGGATACCATCCTGCTTGGCGCCCAGACGCTCGATGCCGCGCCGACTCTGGTGATTGAAGAAATGCGTGCGGAACTCGACCGCAATGCAGTCGAGCGTTTCGAAAGCATGCGTCAGCAACAGCAATTTGCACTGGGTGTTGAGCGCGCTGCGCTGCACGCGTTTGGCGTACCAGGTCGAGCCGATTTCGACGCGGCGGTTGGCGGCATCGACGTTCATATAGGTCGTCATGCCCGCGACCTTGCTGTCGGCATCGTACACCGTGAACGGCAGCATCGTGCCGGCCGCGAACAGACCGAGCCGGCGGTCGATTTCCTTAGCCATGTTTTCGGCAGTCGGAATGAAGGTGTACCAGAGCTTCCACAGCTCGCCGTCGCTCACGGCTTCCACGAGTCCATCGATGTGATCGTGCGACAACGGCTCCAGCCGCGCATGCGCGCCTTGCAGGGTTACCGATTCAAGAAAGGCCATTCAGTACACTCCGTTCTCTCACCGTCATTGCGAGCGCAGCGAAGCAATCCACCTATCCGCGTGTCGCGACATGGATTGCTTCGCTGCGCTCGCAATGACGGGTGCCATCACTTGTTCAAAAAATTCAACGCCAGCCCCGGCCGCGCCCAGTCCATCGCGATCAGCTCGCCCTTGCCTGACAGCGTAATGTACGCCGTCTTCAGCTCGGGCCCGCCGAACGCGATATTGGTAGTCACGCGGTCGCCGGTCGGCACCTGCTCGACCAGCGTCCCGTCGGGCGCGATCACCGAGATGCAGCCCGAGACCAGCGTCGCGACGCAGACATTGCCGTTGGCCTCCACCGCCATCGAATCGAACATCTGGTAGCCGCCGAGTCCCGCGATCGGCTTGCCACGTTCGCCGCGATAGATCACGTCGCGCGGCTTGATGGTGCCTGGCTCCGCGATTTCATAGGCCCACAGCCGCGCCGTCGGCGTCTCCGCGACGTAGACCGTCTTCTCGTCCGGTGACAGGCCGATGCCGTTGGCGGGCAGCACACCATGCACGGCCTCGACGATCTCCTTCATATCCGGCTTGAGGTAATAGAACGCGCCGACATCCATCTCGCGGGCGCGGCGCTTGCCGAGATCCGAAAACCAGAGCCCGCCATGCTTGTCGAACACCAGATCGTTGGGCCCGCGCAGCGCGTGCTCGCCGCATTTGTCGACGACGGTCTCGACCTTGCCGCTTTGCAGGTCGACCCGCTGGATCGAGCCACCGAGATAATCATCTGACTGCGGCCCCGGCATGATGATCTTGCCGGTAGGAATCCAGCTGAAGCCGCCATTATTGCAGATGTACATCTTGCCGTCGGGCCCGAGCGCTGCGCCGTTGGGGCCGCCGGGAATTTCCGCGACCACCTCTTTTCGCCCGTCAGGATAAACCCGCGTCAGCCGCTTTCCGCGGATTTCGACCAGCACCACCGAGCCG
The DNA here is from genome assembly GCF_036924515.1 of Bradyrhizobium sp. AZCC 1610. NCBI lineage: Bacteria > Pseudomonadati > Pseudomonadota > Alphaproteobacteria > Hyphomicrobiales > Nitrobacteraceae > Bradyrhizobium > Bradyrhizobium sp. AZCC 1610. The sequence continues at coordinate 5,290,750 of NZ_JAZHRR010000001.1, forward strand.
TCGGGCATGACCACCGGCCCTTCCGGAAACTCCAGATCGGTGGCGAGAACGCGGATATCGGCCATGAATCCTCCCGGCTTTTCTTGGCGCAGGCGGATTTCCAAGCCTGTTTCCCCACGCGCAACATTTCGTGACGCGCTGTTATGGCAAAGCCGCCATCGCTTGCCAACCCGACGACCTGCACACCAGCTATCGTTTAAGGGCGCGCCGTGTCGGGCGGGTCCGGCGGGCGTGAGACTTCCTCTCCCAGAAGACCTGGCAGGATATCCCGCGCGTCCGGCCCAAGAGGCTGCGTATCCGCCCTGCCCCACGTCAATCCCGCGTAAGTGACGCTCGTGAGCAAGCCGCCGCCGGCCGTGGACCGCAAGGGCGCCGACAACAAAGCGGCGGTGACTTCCGTGCGCCGATAAAGCGCGCGGCCACCGGCTTCGACAATCTCCAACCGCCGCGCGCCTACAGTGTCGAGCCAGGGATTCCAGGGCCCCTGAAAAATGTCCGCGCCCGTCTTGACGTTACGGACTGAAATCACCGCTGCCGCATCCTCGATACGTCCGGCATCGCGCACCAGACATTCCCCGGCCGAAACGCGCGCCTCGACGCGCTGCTTGACGCCCTTAGGCCCTGTGTCGCGCCACGCCAGATGTTCTCTGGGCCAAACGATCAGGCTGCGCGGCAAATTGGGCTTCGGGCATTGATCACGGCGCTCGATGCGATAGCTGGCCAGATCGATCTTGCCGTCGTGAAGCCTTGCGACCGCAATGACGCGAGAAACAGCGCCATTGTAGAGCAGGCGCAGGCAGAGCGCTTCGCAATAAGGCTCCTCACCTCGGCGGCCGCCATGGGCGGATTTCGGAACTTCGACCGCGACGATTGCAGGCAGCTTGATGATAACAGGAGGCTGCACATCCGTGGCTTGCAGTTGCGCGATCTCTTGTTCGCGCGGCGCGTTGACCAAAGCAGGTACCGTGAACGCAAAGACGAGTATGACTCCAACGGGCACGATGTTCGCTATCCAGCGAACTCGCGAGCTGCCTGAATCAAATCCGGCGACCATCCCGAGCTTCAGGACGAGCCATTTCAAGCCCCACCCGACGAGGAGATAGACAAATAGGGAGGGCGCAATCCCAAGAAAGAAGCCCGGCAGGCCGCCCCAGCAGCCAGCCGAACACCGCCGCGGCCGGATACGCCAGGACGATGAGCGCCGCCACGCCGGTGCAGCCTAGAAAGCGCAGGAAACGGGAGTGCGCCAAACCGCAATCCTTCGGTGCAATTTCGAGCGAGCCTAAGACACTTAGACGGCGTTCGTTAAGACCAGGCTAAACCGAAAGTTGCGATTTGGGCCAGTAACCGTAGTAACCGTAGGATGGGTGGAGCGAAGCGATACCCATCAAACCTCGGCCCGCAAGAGATGATGGGTATCGCTTCGCTCCACCCATCCTACACGCCGGCCCTATTCCCGCACTGGAATCCATATCTCCAGCCCTCCATTGCCCGTGGCAGGATCGAAATTCTCGTCGTACCGCTCAAAACTCGGCGCGTCGGCGGCCTTCATGCCTGAAATCGGCAGCCAGTGATTCCAGATCGTGTTGACGGTGCGGCGGATGGTCGAGATGTGCTCGGCGTGGGTGAAGACTGCGTATTTCTGTTCGGGAATCCGCACGCGGGCGAACTCGCGCGGCAGGTCGGAGAAGTCGGCGACCTCGACGCCGGCGATGTAGTCGAAATTGCCGGAATCGTCGCCGTTGCAGCAGACGCCGTAGGCGACGTTGCCGATCCGCGCGGGAATGCCGTCGACTTTCTGGTGAAACCGCTCCCACTGGTTCGGAATACCTGCACCGGCATTTTCATGCGTGCAACGTTCGCCAATGCCGGCGACGAGCAACGGCTTGGAGGTTTCGAAACGCGGGGGCTTGAGATTGTCGAGCAGGGTTGAATCCATGACGATGGGCTCCTGAAGCTTGAGACGATCGAGGCACGTTGCGGCGCGAACCGCCTCGGGCGTGACGCCGAAATGGTCGCGGAACGCGCGGGTGAAGGCTTCGTGAGAGCTGTAGTCCGCATCCAGCGCGAGGTTGAGGATGTCGGGCGCGCCGGCCGCGAGCGCCTGCGCGGCCTTGGTCAGCCTGCGGGCACGCACATAGCGCATGACGGAAAACCCGGTGGCGGCGGCAAACGCCCGCACCAGATGGAAGCGCGAGACGCCGGCAACGCCGGCGATCTCGTCAAGCGTCAGCGGCTTGGCGAGATGGCTTTCGATGTACCAGAGCGCTTTCTGGGCCGGATTCATGACTGACAGCCTTCATGCGAAGCGTCCGCATTATGATCTGATGCCACGCGCTTCATTTGACAGTCCTTGCTCTCCGTTCCTGCCGCTGACAATGTATCGGAGCGCGATTGGAGGGAACCATGCTGATCACCAACGTCCGGGCGCACCATATCCGCATTCCCTATGACGCGGGGGTGGCGAGCTTCAAGCAAGGCGCTTCTTCCATCTCGGCGCTGGAAATCGTCATGATCGAGGTCTCCACCGACGCCGGCATCACCGGCTGGGGCGATGCCTTTGCCTATGTCAGCCCGCGAACTACCTGCACCGCCATCGAGGAGATGATTGCGCCGCAGGCGCAGGGCCTCGAGGTTCCCGACGCGGCTGATATTCCCGCCTTCATGGAACAGATCCAGCGCAACCTGCATCTGTTCGGCCGCTATGGCATCACCATGTTCGCGATCTCCGCACTCGATATCGCGCTGTGGGACCTTGCCGCCAAAGCTAAGGGCGTGCCGTTGCATCGGCTGATCGGCGTGGCGAAACGCACGCGGATTCCCGCCTACGCGAGCCTGCTGCGGATCGGCAAACCCGAATTGATCGCAAGCGAATGCGAGACCGCGCTGCGGCAGGGTTACAAGGCGATCAAGTTGCATGAGACCACAACGCCTGCGGTATTTGCCGCGCGGCAAGCGATCGGCGCCGGCACTCCGCTGATGGTCGACCTGAACTGTCCGCTGGATGGCGAGGCCGCGATCGCGTTCGCGCATTCCTGCCGCGACGCCGCGCCGATGTTCCTCGAGGAGCCGGTCTGGCCGCCGGAAGATTTCGCAACGCTCGCCGAAGTGCGAGCCAAGGGCGGGCTCAACATTGCAGCCGGTGAGAATGCCTGCACCGTTCATCAGTTCAGGCAGATGATGAAGGCAGGCGCGGTAAGCCATGCGCAACCCTCCGTCATCAAGGTTGGCGGCATCTCCGAATATCTCAGGGTTGTCGCATTGGCCGACGAGCTCGGCGTCAGGCTCGCGCCGCATTCGCCGTATTTCGGGCCGGGCTTTCTGGCGACGCTGCAGTTGATGTCGCTGCGCGACGACGCAAGCTTCGTCGAGGCGTTCTACATGAAGCGCCCCGCATGCCTGTGGCGCGGCCGCATCGACGTCGATACTAACGGCGATGTCGAGGTCCCCCAAGGGCCCGGCCTTGGCTATGAACCGGACAAGGCCGTCATGGAGCAATACCGGGTGTCGTGACGGGACGGCTGCTACTTCGTGCCGTCCTTGGCCGGCGCCGCATCCTTCGCAGCCGGCGCAGTTGGCTTCTTCGCGTCCTCCGCAGCCTTCTTCTGCTCCGCCTGCATGTCGCTCACGACCTTCTGCAAACCGACGACTGCGCCCTTCAGCGCCTCGATCTGCCGGTTGGCGGCGTCGATCTTCTGCTGATGGTCGGTGGTGAGCTTGGTGATCGTCTTCTGCAGGAAGTCGACATTGCTCTGCAGGCAAGAGGTGCGCCGCTCCATCGTCTTTTCGACGGTGCAGATCTCGATGCCGGGAACGTCCTGCGCATGAACGGTCGCCGGCAGTGACACCATCAGCAGCGCGAAAGCGACGAAGGTGATCCTGGCCATCGGAGCAATCATCTAAATCCTCGTTCCAAAAGCATCCAGCGCACGGGGAACGTCCATCACGGCAATTTGCACGAAGCAGACCCCCTTCCCCAGTGATACCATACTGATACCTCATTCAGGCGTTGTGCTTCACCTCGTTAACGGTGGATGGATTTTGCCGCGAGCCTCAAACGGCCGCGGCAGTGGAGATTAATTGTATGGCAACGCGTGAAAAGCGGCTGGCGCAGTTCGACGGCAATGGAGCTCCGCCGCCGGACCAGCCGGTGGAAGTTCTTTGCGAGGATCACAGCGGAACCTATCAACTGCCCTTCGCCTGCCGCTGGATCGATGGCCAATGGCGCAATGACAGAACCGGCGGCATGGTCGAGGCCACGGTGGTCGGCTGGCGGCTGCCGCGCTCCAGCGCGATGTGAGCCTTGATGTGAGCCTTGGCGCAACCTAAAAAGGCCGCGCATTGTGCCGGAATGCGACGGGAACGCACGGGATGTTAACGTTCGGAACGCGGGTGGAACGAACCGCGCCCGAATCACTGATTTAGCGCCGTACTCCCTTGTTCACGGCTAGATGTCGGCCGCCATCCCAGATGGCGTACAACATAGAGCATGACAGCAATCGGCCGCAGCCAGCGACCGAGGACAAGAGTTAATTCCTCCCGGGATGACATGGCAGTCACCTCCAGGGGGTCGGCGGCGGCACCTTGTCGACGGCCGGCGGCACGTCGACCGTCTTGAAATCGGCCGGGCTGACGATCTCGAGGTACTCCATGTCCTCCGAGTAGTCGTACAGGTAATGCGTGATGCCGGGCCACTGGTGGACGACGTCGCCGGCCTGTACCAGGGTCGACTTGTCCTCATACATGAAGCGCGCCCAGCCCTTGGTCATGATCACGATCTGGAATTCGCATTCGTGCTTGTGCCAGCCGGTGCCCTCCTCGGGCGGCAGATCGGGGTTGGCCTTGACCAGATGGCAGATCACCTGCCCGCCCGTAGCGTCGGCGATGCCGAGATCCCGATACAGGAAGAAGTCGCGCAGACCCCCGCCCTTGAATTCGGTATCGCCGGGTTTGACGTGAGAGAATTTGCCGACGACAGCCTGCTTGTTCATTGAAGCCTCCACGGTTCGCGTTGCGAGATCGCGACCGGGCGAAGGAGCGTCCAAATTTTCGGCAGCGTCGCAGCGTCGCGTTCACGGCTGCATGTTGCTATGCGAAATCCACGCCAGTCGCGCTGCAGTGCGGCGGTGGCGCCGACATCCATGCACCGAACCATTTGGCCGCAAGCAGGAATCCAGTTTCGGCGGCCCCCAAAAAACGGCCAGGGAAACGACGAAGGGACCGGCCGCGCAACCACGGCTGGCACCGGCTTGAGCAAAGCCTGCCCGTTGCCTGAGCCCTTCGAACGGGCAACGTCGCGCCAGGCCTGCCTAATATTCGACCTCGAGCTCCTCGATGTCGGCAGGCTCGGCCTTGGCGGCCTCGATCCATTCCTGCATCTCGGGCATCGCCATGATGGTACTGGCGTAGGCCGCAAGGGCGGGTTCGAGCTTCACGTCGTAGGTCATGAAACGGGTGACAACGGGTGCGTACATCGCATCCGCCATGGAGCGCTCACCGAACAGGAACGGCCCGCCGGACTCGGCGAGGCATTCGCGCCAGATGGTGCAGACCCGGTCGATATCGGCCTGCGCGCGCGACCAGATCTTGAAGCCCGGGAAATGGCCCTTCAGGTTGACCGGCAGCGAGGCACGCAGCGTCGTGAAGCCGGAATGGATTTCGCCGCAGATCGAGCGGCAATGCGCGCGCCGGATGCGGTCGGCGGGCAACAGGCCGGCGTCCGGCATGACCTCGTTGAGATATTCCCCGATCGCCAGCGTATCCCAGACGGTGGCCCCGTCATGACGCAGGCACGGAACCAGGATCGACGACGACAGCAGCAGGATTTCCGCCCGCGCCGACGCGTCGTCGGGAGCGGTGACAACCTCCTCGAACTCAAGCCCTGAGAATTTCATCAACAGCCAGCCGCGCAGTGACCAGGACGAATAATTCTTGCTGCTGATAGTCAGTGTGGTCTTCGCCATATGGCCTTTCCCTCGAACCCGCAAACGCCCCGCCCGGGCATCAGCGACCGGCCGTGCCGATGCGACGCCGCCCAATGCCTGTGCGCAGGCCTTTTACGCAGCAAGCCACGTGCCAGTTTTAGAGGCGGTGAGCCCGGCTCTGGCGTCGATATTGCATGGCCCCATGGGACAGGGGCGGATGTGAATGATGTCAATGATGTACCAAGCGTATCAGAATCACATGGACCTGACGTCGCCATGGCGGACCGGGGCGGCGGCGGGGCTGAAATATCTCAATCTGGTGCCGCAGGGCGTCTCCGACAGATTGTTCGGCCGGCTCGCCGCTTCGCTCGAACTGATCTCGCGCTCCTCCCTGACCTATGCGCGGCCGGCCTACGGCATCGACACGGTGCTGGTCGGCAACCAGGAACTGGAGGTCATCGAGGAGGTCGCCTACGCGACCCCGTTCGGCTCGCTGCTGCACTTCAAGAAGGAGAATGCGCCGGAGCAGCCGCGGCTGCTGCTGGTGGCGCCGATGTCCGGCCATTTCGCCACCCTGTTGCGCGGCACCGTGAAGACGCTGCTGCAGGATCACGACGTCTACATCACCGACTGGCATAACCCACGTGACATTCCGCTTCATGCCGGCCGTTTCGGGCTGGAGGATTACACCGACCACCTGATCACCTTCCTCGACAAGATCGGTCCGCGCGCGCACATGGTGGCGATCTGCCAGCCGTCGGTCTCGGCGCTGGCCGCTGCCGCCGTCATGTCGGAAGACAACCATCCCGCACGCCCGGCCACGCTAACCCTGATGGCCGGGCCGATCGACACGCGGATCCTGCCGACCAAGGTCAACGCGTTCGCCATGAGCAAGCCGATCAACTGGTTCGAAAAGAACCTGATCAATTACGTGCCGGTGCAGTGCAAGGGCGCGTTCCGCAAGGTCTATCCCGGCTTCGTGCAGCTCACCGCCTTCGTGTCGATGAATCTGGAACGGCATATCAAGCAGCATATCGACCTCGCCAATCACCTGGCCAAGGGTGAGAAGGAGAAGGCGGCACTCATCAAGACCTTCTACGACGAATATTTCGCCGTGATGGACCTTTCAGCGGAATTCTACATCGAGACCGTGCGCGACGTGTTTCAGGAGCATCTGTTGCCGCAGGGCAAACTGATGCATCGCGGCCGGCCGGTGAACCCGGCCTCGATCAGGCGCATGGGCCTGATGACGGTGGAAGGCGAGAAGGACGACATCTGCTCGATCGGGCAGACCTTGGCGGCGCAGGACCTCTGCACCGGCGTGCGCGCCTATCGCAAGGTGCACCACATGCAGGCCGGCGTCGGCCATTACGGCGTATTCTCCGGCAAGCGCTGGAACAACGAAATCTATCCGCTGCTGCGGGATTTCGTGCACGTGAATTCGTGAGGGTTTCTTGCGCCGCTCTCTCCCCGTCATTGCGAGCGAAGCGAAGCAATCCATGATCTCCGCGCATACTGACAGATGGATTGCTTCGCTTCGCTCGCAATGACGAGGCGGCGGCTCTAGCCGCTCCTCTCTTCGCGCGCTAACATCCTCCGAAGGCCGACCGCTCAAGAGTCGTCCGGGGAGAAACCATCATGCGTCTTTCAATCAATTTCCGCACCTTCGCACTCGCCATTCTCAGCGTATTCCTGCTGACCGTCACGGCCGGCGCCGCCGAGGTTCGCGTGATGATCTCGGGCGGGCTGTCGGCCGCCTACAAGGCGCTGGTTCCTGAATTCGAGCGTGCCACGGGCCACAAGGTGCTGACCGCCTACGGGCCGTCGATGGGCACGACGACCAACGCCATTCCGGTGCGGCTGGAACGCGGCGAGCCAGCGGACGTCCTGATCATGGTCGGCTATGCGCTCGACGATCTCGCCAGGAAGGGAAAGGCGATCGCCGACAGCAAGGTCGATCTCGTCAAATCGCCGATCGGCGTCGCCGTGAAATCGGGCACGCCGAAGCCGGACATCAGCACGCCCGATGCGCTCAAGCGCGCGCTGCTGGCGGTGAAGACCGTCGCCTATTCCGACAGCGCCAGCGGCGTCTATGTCTCGACCGAGATGTTCGGCAAGCTCGGCATCGCCGACGTAATGAAGGACAAGGCCAGGAAGATTCCGGCCACGCCTGTCGGCGAGATCGTCGCGCGCGGCGACGCCGAGATCGGCTTCCAGCAGATGAGCGAATTGAAGCCGGTGGAAGGCATCGACATCGTCGGTCCCTTGCCGGAAGAGTTGCAGAAGATCACGGTGTTTTCCGCAAGCATCGCCACCGTCTCCAAGGAGCCCGACGCCGGCAAGGCGCTGATCAAGTTCCTCGCCTCGCCCGCCGCGCGCCCGGAGATCGTCAAGAGCGGTATGGATCCGATCACGGCGGGGACGACGAACTAAGACTCTGCGTTCCCCGGATGCTGCGCAGCGCGCCGCACTTGCGGCGTGGTGCGCTGCTGATCCGGGGCCCAGGAGTCTGGGTCCCGGCTCTGCGGAGCAGCGTTGCACGCTGCACCGCGTCCGGGACACGAAGATATCGCTACGTCGAAAGTACTACCGGTGCATCCCATGCTGCATCGCCAGCAGCACGATCACGGCCAGCGCCAGCACAACCGTCGTACTTTTCCAGAACAACAGCGGATTGCGCTCGATCAGCGGCGTCGATGACGTCGAGAGATAGTTCGCATTGGGGTGACGCAGGTCGAACAAAAATTCCGAAAAACTGTCATAGCGCTTGTAGGGATTGGGATGCACGGCCTTCTCGAGCGTGCCGTCGATCCATTGCGGCACCTCGCGGTCGCCATGCGAGGCCGGACGGTAGACCAGCCTGTTGAACTGCGATCGCGTTCGCGCGTTTGCGATCTGCGCGCCGTAGGGCAGTTTTCCCGTCAGCATCTGATAGGTGATGACACCGAGTGAGAACAGGTCGGAACGCGACGTCGCCGGCTCGCCGAGAAAATATTCGGGCGCGGTGTATTGCTGCGTGCCGAGAATGTCGTTGCGGTTACCGGAGGGCTCGGCCTCGACGACGCCGGTGATCCTGGTCGAACCGAAATCGATGATCTTCACCGTTCCCGTGGCATCGATCATGATGTTGTCGGGCCTGATGTCCTGGTGCAGCATCTCCTTGCGGTGGAAGGCGCGCAGCCCCTTGGCGATCTGCTCGACGATACCGCGCACGGTTTCCAGGTTGGGTTTTGGATTGTCGATCATCCATTGCGTCAGCGTCTGGCCGTCGATGTATTCGGTCGCCACATACAGGAAATTTCGCTTCCGCTGCAGCAGGCAGGGTTTCAGCACATGCGGGCTGTCGATCCGCCGCGCCACCCACTCCTCCATCATGAACCGCTTCAGGTAGGCCGGATCGTCGCGCAGATCGATCGACGGAATTTTGATGGTGACAACCGCATCGGTTTCGATGTCGACAGCAAGATAGATGTGACTGCGGCTGGAGCCGTGCAGCTCGCGGACGATCCGGTAGCCATCGAACACCGCCCGCGCCTCGAGCAGCGGCGGCAGCGGCAGTTCATGCGGCTGCGCGAACACTTCGCTTGCGGCGCCGTCAGGCACCTCGTCGACGCGGACGATCTGGACGGTGAGATTGTCCTTGCTGCCAGCGTCAAAAGCCTGGTCGACAATCGCCTTGGCGGCCGCGTCGAGATCAGCGCCGCCTTCGTTCACCGCCTTTGCAATCCGGCGTGCGCTAAGATGCTCGTAGATGCCGTCGGTCGCCAGCACAAAAACGTCGCCCGGCTCGAGCCGCAGCATCTGGTAGTCGATCTCGATTTGCGGATTTACCCCAAGCGCCCGGCCGAGATAGCTCTGCTGCGAGGAGATGACGATGCGGTGGTCGTTGGTGAGCTGCTCCAGCGTGTTGCCGGAGAGACGATAGATGCGGGAATCGCCGATGTGAAAGAGATGCGCCGTGGTCGACTTGATGACCATGGCGGAGAGCGTACAGACGTAACCGCGGTCCTTGTCATAGGCATACTGGCTGCGCGTCTGCGAATGCAGCCAGGAATTGGTCGCCTCCAGCACGCGCTGCGCCGAGGTGCGCACCGACCAGGATTCCGAGGTGCAGTAATAGTCGGTCAAAAACCCCTTGACCGCCGATTCCGCGGCGACCCGGCTGACCTTGCTCGTGCTGATGCCGTCGGCCAGCACGATGGAAATGCCCTTGAGGCTGAGCAGCGGCTCGTCCGGTATCAGGACGCCATGGAAATCCTGGTTGGTTTCCTTAGCGCCCTTATCGGAAAATTGTCCGACCGATATTTTCAGCTCACGCGGCATTCCCGGCTTTCACGACAATGGGCCTCTCCCCTTGCGAGGAGAGGCCCATCCTCATCTTAAGATCAAGCGGCAATGCGCGAGGACGGCCGCGAAGATGCCGCAGCCGACGCGCTGCGCGACGGGCCGGTCTTGATGTGGGTGGCGTACAGCGTCAGCCCGGTGAAGGCGAGACCGCCGACGAGGTTACCGACGACGGTCGGGATCTCGTTCCAGAAAATATAATCCCACCAGGTGAACTTGCCGCCGAGCAAAAGGCCGGACGGGAACAGGAACATGTTCACGATGGAATGCTCGAAGGTCATGAAGAAGAACAGCATGATCGGCATCCACATCGCGATCACCTTGCCGCTGACGTGCGTGGAAATCATCGCGCCGACGACGCCGGCGGAAACCATCCAATTGCAGAGCATGCCGCGGACGAACAGCGTGAGCATGCCGGCCGCGCCATGATTGGCATAGCCGACGGTGCGGCTCTCGCCGATCGTGCCGATCACCTGGCCGACCTTGTCCGGTGGCTGCGACCAGCCGAAGGTGAACACGATCGCCATCATCACGGCGACCGTGAAGGCGCCGGCGAAGTTGCCGATGAAGACGAGGCCCCAGTTGCGCAGCACGCCGCCGAGCGTGACGCCCGGGCGCTTGTCGATCAGTGCCAGCGGACACAGAACGAACACGCCGGTGAGCAGGTCGAAGCCGAGCAGATACAGCATGCAGAAGCCGACCGGGAACAGCGCGGCGCCGACGATCGGCACGCCGGTCTGCACGTTGATGGTGATCGCAAACGCCGCGGCAAGCGCGAGGATCGCTCCGGCCATGTAGGCGCGGATGACCGTATCGCGCGTCGACATGAAGATTTTGGATTCTCCGGCGTCGACCATCTTGGTCACGAATTCCGAAGGCGCGAGATAGGCCATTCCAGTTCCCCTTTCGAGACAACGTTGAAGCACGCCGGATGCTGCGCAGCCGTGCACCGATTAAGTGAAAATCTTGCCGTCCTCGTGCGCGACAAATCCCGCGCCGCTTTTGAACGGCACAGAACGACGCAGGTCACGCCGATCAGGAACTGAGGATGCGCGAGCTATCGTGAGATGGTCCCGAAGACTGCTCGAAGCGCCTCACGCGAGGCCGCTTGATCCCAACGCCTTCGGCCAACGCTGGCCTTGGCAATCCGAAAGGACGGCAGTCGTCATTGACTGAGACAGTATTAAGCAATCGATGTGCCAACTGGAAATCGGGCCGTAGGCTCAAAAAAGCGCGTAATTATACGTGGTTATGGGCCTATCGCGGGATGTTCGGATTGGGACCGATGCCTTGTATTTGTGCAGTTGCACAGATGTTGCGCCTGCGGCGCAGCCCGCGCCATCAGTCATTCCGGGGCACGCACGGCGTGGGCCGGAATCGATTTCGGTACGTTTGAGGCTCAATGGATTCGGGCTCGATGCTTTGCATCGCCCCGGAATGACGCAAGGACTATCCTCAGATCTCGACGGTTAGCCCCCTCAAGGACTGGAAGGTACAACGATGAGAGACAAGATCCGCCTGACCGACAAGCTCGCCACGTTCGATGAGCATTGGTCGCCAAGAACGGTTGCGCAACTCAATGACTATGACGTCATGGTCGTGAAGGTGAAGGACGAGTTCGTCTGGCACAAACACGATGACACCGATGATTTTTTTCTCGTCCTGAAGGGAATTCTCGACATCCAGTTGCGCGACCGAACAATCACGATCGGCCCCGGCGAAATATACATCGTGCCAAAGGGCGTCGAGCATCGCCCAGTCGCCCGTGAGGAAGTACACCTATTGCTCATCGAACCTGCCGGAACGCCAAAATACCGGCGATGCCAATACGGCGGCGCCACGCAAGACTGCATAGCGCATCCCGTCTCCTTGTGGCTTCGCGACTTATGCGCTGCCGCGCAAGCTTGATCGCTCACGGGGCAAAGCGGAGATCAACCGGCCGATAGTCCCGGCTGAATCAGCCGAAGATAACGCAAGGCGGACCTCCGCGATTGCCCGATCCGAAGAAATTGCCTTGCAACCAAAATGAACAGCCAAATCAGCGGCTGAGTTTCGCGAGCTTTCGACCGAGCCACGCACCAATGGATGTCATAATCAGCAAAGCGCCTAGGATGACGATGACGGTGATTGGATCGAATGCATTTGGCTGTCTGATCCACCACCCATAGGTTATCAAAGTACCGATTGCACTCACCAAAAAGCAGGCCATTAAGCTGTAATCTCTTCGCTTCACAAACATTCCGATTGCTAGGCCAAACGAGAGCCCCGGAATTGCTGCGACCAAAAGTGCGCCGACGCCGAACGCTAGAAAAATGATAGCTACGCCAGCATCCGTCATAGCGCACCTCAATCCAAATTTGGCATCACTCGCCTAGGCGTAGTAAAACTGATTTAAGATTTGTTAAGCTGTCGCTATTGGCCCTTCGCGACATATTGCGCCGCCGCGCAAGCTTGGGTCGTTCGCGGGGCAGCGCGGACATTAACCGGCCGATAGTTCTGGCTGAATCGGTTATTGTCCACATCAGGGGCGCAGACGAACGCAGTCTGGTTCAATCCAGATGGAGTGCATGTAATTCTTATCGCCGACGATTTCGCCCACGTGCAACTCCAGAAGCCCATTGTCGATGCCCGCAACAGGAAAGACGCGACCTGCACAAGCTTCGAACAACGCCTGAGTGCCCATTCCGGACGGCAGCGATGCCGGCACCGCTACGATTTCAACTCGATCCCCGATCTTCATGTCACACCATTCAGCAGCATCAGCTAGCAGATCTTTTCATATCAGGAGATCAATCTACGGAAGGCGGTTGTACCGGCCACGTCTTTCCATGGACATTGCAGAGGACGATGGTCATCCCCTCATGACCCTGCCTGTCAGCCGTAAAATGTCGTCTGTCAATTTCGATTTGGCTCATGAATTTGACTTCGAAATCCCGCCACTCGTCATGCCATGCGCGGAGAAGCAGCGGCCGGCCGCGCTCATCCCGCTCCTCGTATCCAACCGAATAGGGTTCAACGCTGTACCGTTCGCCTCGATGCGTGAACGACACCATTGCCCGCGCTGCTATGGCTTGACGGAGTAATCCCGTGCTCATGTCCGGTTACACATCATTAGTGATCTCCGCCCCCGCCAGAACTATCGTGATGGTCGCCGCTGTGTTGGGCGCTCCCGCTACCGTCGCTTGATCCAGTCTCGGAATGAAAGAAGCCCCAGCGCTGCGCATCTATGACCATGGACGTGTAAAGTGCTCTAACCGCGCCGTATTCAGGGTCGGTAGGTCTGAGGTCATCAAGCCTCTTCCTCAGCTCGGCCAGATGTTTCAGCCTTGCTCGCTTATTGAAGAGCCAATAGATGCCGAGGCCCACCGCGAGAAGGGCAACAACGCCGAACGCGATGCCGGTGATCGCTGCAGGACGCGTCAAGATGTCCATTGTGGTTCGCCTTAAGGTGGTAGCGGCCACCTTATTAGTCGAAAGTGATTAAGGCTTGGCTGACCAATTCCGAAAATGTTTGCCTCTCTCGGCAAGCTCTGATTGTATGACCGAAGGAACTAAGGGTTGGATTGATGCGCATTGTCGGTACTGTTTTGGTAATCGCTTTTGTTTGGCTTCAATGTACTGACGTCGTTGCAGCAAGAAAACAAACACTGCCTGCTGATTACGTGGCGGAGCTTGTGCGAAGGTTGAACATAAGCAAAGTCTACCCATACCGGGCAAATACCGATTGCCGGGTACGAACGGCTTTAGTCAGATTTAATTTTGACAAGGATGGAGCATTGACTTTCGTTCGCGTCGTCAAGAGCAGCGGACTGCCCGATTTTGACAGAGCGGCAGTCATGACTGTTCAACGCGCTCAGCCATTTCCTCCTCGACCCGCAGGAGTTTCAAAGACTAGCTTCGGTCTACCGCTCGTGTTAAATCCCCTTCATCGCGAGGATGGGATCCCCAGCACTTGCCAGTTGCGCCAAGCTCAATCGCGCAATTAGGACGTGGTGCGAACTGAGTAAGACGCGCCCCGCATAATTAAGCGTTGTCCGCTAGTGGCCCTTCGCCACATAATTGCGCCGCCGCGCAAGTTTGGTCCCGCGCAGGACAAAGCAGACATGATCCTCGTCGCGTCACGCCAGCAAGTTTATAGGCACGCGGCCTATTTCGTCTGTGTCCGTACCGGCCGATCCTTCAGGCCGTTATTGTCATAGGCCTTGCGCAACGTACCGTTGGCGATCGCCTCGGTCAGAAACTTCTCGGCAAACGCCAGCGACTGCGGACGATTGGGCGGTACTGCCACCGCCGTCACGGTCTGCTTGAAGGTTTCGTCCAGCACGCGGGTGCCCGGAATCTGTTTTGCCATGGCGTTGAGCTGGTCGCGCGACAGCGCGAACGCGTCGATCTCGCCGCCTTTGAGCAGGCCGAAGATCTCGTCGTAGGTCTGGTAGCCCGTGACCTTGGCATTCTTCAGATGCACGATCGCGCCGCGCATCGTGGTTGTGTTGTTGACCGCGGCGACCTTGATCCCGGGCTGATCGAGCGCCTGGAAATTCGTGACCTGTGAACCTGGCTTGACGATGTAGGTCGCGTCCGCGACCTCATAGATCGGCCCGAACGACATCCTGCCCTCACGCTCCGGATCTTTCGGCAGGAAGGTGATGTCCCAGGTGCCCTTCGACGCCGCATCGACAATCTGCCCGGAATTGTTGTGTGCGACATACTCGACGGGGACGCCGAGCTGTGCCGCCATCTCACGGCCGAGATCGACCGGCACGCCGGCATAACCGGTTTCCGTCCTGGTCGACCAGAACGCGCCACCGGCCGGACTGATCGCAATCGCCACCCGCAGCTTGCCGGTTGGTGCGATCTCGTCCTTCAGGGCATCGGCGGCCGCGGGCGTCGTCATCATCACTGTTAATCCCAGCAAGAGGCCGGCCATTCCCGGCGAGGGTTGATTGAACATCGGGTGCTCCTTCCCCAGCCGGCGGCTGGCGTCGCCCTCACCCTTTCACGGATGATCAGCGCTTCTTTTTCTTTGCTGCAGCGGGACCCTTTGGTGCCGCTGCAGCCGGCGTTGCCGGATCGGCCGTTTCAAACTTTCCGATCACAATGATCTGGACGCGCGCATTGGCGAGCGAAGCCGGGCGATTGACATCCTGCAATTGTTCCTCGCCAAGACCAAGGGCCTGAAGCCGTTTCGGCGACACCTTGAAGGTGTTCACCAGGACATCCCGGACCGATTCCGCGCGCCGCTGGCTCAGGATCAGATTATGGTCGCGCCGGCCGGCGGATTCAACGTGATCGACGATCAGATAGCGGTAGGGCCGCAATTTCGGATCGGTCAATGCATCGGCGATGCTGCCGATCGTCTGGTAGGAGGCCGGCCGGATCAAGGAGGAGTCCTGGTCGAACACGACGTCGAAACGGATTTGCGGCAATTTCGTCAGTTGGGGCGCGATCGGCGGCCGCTTCTGCGGCTGGGCATCCGCTCTCGCCTTGATGCGGTCGGCAGCCTGCTGGCGCAAGGCAGCCAGATCGATATCCGACTCTGCCTCAACGGCAAGCTTCTCGATGATATCTGCGCTCGACGTGGCCGTTTGCGCCCGCCCGGCCGCCATCGGCAAGGCAAACAGCGCCAAGGCGCCCAGCAACAGACCAATGCCGCGCAGCTTATTCCCCCAAGGCATCAGCGATACCCCGCTGCGCTGATCGCCTTGTTGCAGTTCGGGGTCGCCTTCTTGGTGGACTCCAACAGGCATTGCAGGCCCTTGACGGGATCCTGCCGAACCTCGCCGCACAGCTTGTTCAATTCCCAATTGCAAAGTTTTACAAGCGAGGTGCGCGCGGTAATGCGCTGCTGGATGGCGCCGAGGGCCTGGGGATAATCGGCCTTGCACTTCGCCGACACCACGTCCTGATTGCGGCCCAGGCACTCCTTCAGGCGTGTCGCGTCGAGATTGACGCCGCGGCAGTTGTCATCGATGTCCTTGCCGCAGCTCGCGGCCAGCATGGCCGCGGCCTCCTCGAATTTCATGGTCTGCGCCGCCGCAAGCGAGGGCACCGATATCGCAATGATGCAAAGGAAAAGCCGGATTCGGGTCATGCCCTCACCTCACACAAGGAGGGTAGCGATGGTCAAGTGTTCTGTTGATATGGCTGCGTTACCCCTGAGCTATTGCACCGCAGCAAATCGTCGCGGGTAGCCCAGGCGCGCACGCCCCGATATGCAATCCCCCCATGCCTTGGCCGCCTGCACCATGACAGGGTGATGACGCCATGAGTTCGACAGCCGCGTTTCTGGTTTCCTTTGCCTACGGCGCTGTCTGTGCCGCCGGCACCTTGATTTCCTGCGGCAGGATGAGCGCCGCCACGATCACCAGCAGGCAGAGCGCGCCGAACGTCTGCAGCATGGTGACGAAGCCGCCCTGCTCGTAGAGCCACGCAACGAGGCCAACGGACGCACCGGCCGCGGTAAAGCCGATGAAGTAGCGCACCGAGTAAGCGCGCGAGCGCCATTCCTCGCTGGTGTATTTGCCGACCATGGCATCATTGACGGTGACCTGGCCGAACGCGCCCATCACGATGCCGATGGAGGCGATGATCAGCGGCAGGTTCGACAGCGTCGCCGCGAAATACAGGAACGGCGCCAGCAAAAATGACAGCGGCAGCATCACGGTCTTCAGCGAATAGCGGTCGATCAGCTTGCCGATCGTGTATTGCGTCATCGCACCAAACACATAGACGCCCGCCGCGATCAGGCCGAGCAGCGCCGGGCTGTTGGTGACATCGGCCAGCCGCTCCGCAAACAATTTTGGCAGCGCCACGGTGATCGCATTGAAGGTGGTCGAGATCGCCAACACGACGATCAGCAGCGACAGGAATACCCGCCACATGTCCTGCTTGGCCACCCGCGCCTGCGCCGCCGCCTGCCTCGTGCCGCTTCGGTCCTCGTGCACCACCATCAGCGCAAAGGCCATGCCGATCAGCATGGTGACGACGCCGGGGACGATGAAGGCCCAGCGCCAGCCGAGATATTGCCCGATCACGCCGGTGACCAGCGCCGAGGACGCCACACCGAGATTACCCCAGACGCCGTTCAGGCCCATCTCGCGGCCGAGCTTGTCGGCATAGGACACGATCATCGCGGTGCCGACGGGATGATAGATCGAGGCGAACAGGCCGATCGCCAGCAGCGCCGCGCCAAGCTGCAACGGCGTCTGCACGAAGCCGACCGCGACCATCGACGCGCCGATGCCTGAGAAGAAGATCACCATCATATGGCGGCGGCTCCAGCGGTCGCCGAGCCAGCCGGTGATCAGCGAACCCGCGCCGAACGCGACGAAGCCCGGGGTGGCGTAAGGCAGCAGTTCCGAATAGGCCATGCCGAGCGCCGGGCCCATGATGATGACGGCCGCGGCGAAAATCAGCATCGCATAATGGTCGATGAAGTGGGCGGCGTTGACGAAAGTGATCACCCGGCTGGGGCTGTTCATGGTCGATTCCCGAATCCCGCAATTTTCCGAAATAGGTTATACGGGGATGTCCTGACGGGATGTCGCCAATGAATATCGCCGAAAAGCCAATTGCCGCCATTATCGGGCGCCGTATCTCGACCGGCGACGGCATCCACATGGTTGCCAACAGCTACCGGAAGGGTGTCCGGCTCGATACCCACATGCACCGCGAGGCGCAGCTCGTCTATGCGGCGAAGGGGACGATGCAGGTGACGACGCCGAAAGGCCGCTGGCTGGTGCCGCCGGACCGCGCGGTGTGGGTGCCTGCGCTATCGGAACATGCGATCGACGTGCTCGCCGATATCGAGATGCGGACGCTCTATTTCGAGCTCGACTGGCTGCAGCGCGAAGCGCGCAGCCACAGCCTGGAGGCGGAATTCGTGGTGCGGGTGTCGCCGCTCCTGCACCAGACCATTCTCGCATTGTTCGACGATCGCGGCGACCGGGAACGAACCGCGCTTCTGCTGCGGCTGGCGATGATGGAATTAGACCAGGCCGAGGATTCCGCGACCTTCATCCCGCTGCCGCATGAGCCGCGCTGCCGGCGCGCCGCCGACATCGTGCTATCCGACCCGACTGCCGACCACGAGATCGAGACGTTGGCGCGCGAAGTCGGCACCTCGGTGCGGACGCTGTCACGGCTGTTCTCGTCGGAGACGCAATTGAGCTTCAAGAGCTGGTGCCAGCGCGCCCGGATTGCTGCCGCCATCGAGAAGCTGTCGACGGACGCCGGCGTCTCGGTCAAGCAGCTTGCCTCCGATTTGGGCTATGCCAGTGTGCCCGCGTTTTCCCATGCCTTCCGGCAGGTTACCGGGAAAACGCCGACGGAATTTGCCGGGAAGGAATGAATGACTTGTCATACGCGGGCTTGACCCGCGTATCCATCATTCTTCGTGAAATGCCTTTTACAAGAAGGAGATGGATGGCCGGGTCAAGCCCGGCCATGACGATGCTTGCAGAGGCATGACATATTTCCGTACGATCCATGCGCTTGATTGTGATCGGCAGCGACCTAAATCCCGTATAGGATTCCGGCGCCCCCACTGGATTCGACCCACCATATGGCCAACGCCTTCTTCTCCGACCTTCTCGCGACGATATCAGAACGCGGCCGCACGCTGCTCCGGCGAGCCGGGCCGTCCAACGACGGCCAGGATGCGTCGGAGCTGATCGAACTTTGCACGGCGCTGCTGTCCGGCCGCGGCGAAGCGTCCGGCACCGCGATGGCGCGCGACGTGCTCGACCGCTACCACGACCTCGACGCCGCCGGCCGGCTGACCTTCTTCGAAACGCTGGCCCGCGACTTCGGCCCGGACCGCGAGAAGCTGTCGCAGGCGATCGAGAGCTGGCGCAGCCAGCCGAACGACAGTGATGCCAGCGACCTTCATTTTGCTTCCGAGCCGCAGCGGCAGGAGCTGATCCGCCGGCTCAACCGCGCGCCCGGCGGCACCAGCGAGCTGGTGGCGATGCGCGCCGACCTGCTTTCCCTGATGAAGGGCAACAAGGATCTGGCAGCGCTCGACCGCGACGTCGTGCATCTATTGTCTTCTTGGTTCAACAGGGGATTTCTCGTGCTTCGGAGGATCGACTGGTCGACGCCGGCGAATATTCTGGAACAGATCATCCGTTATGAAGCCGTGCACGAAATCCGCGACTGGAACGATTTGCGCCGCCGCATCGACCCGGTCGATCGCCGCTGCTACGCCTTCTTCCATCCCCAGCTCAACGACGAACCGCTGATCTTCGTCGAGGTCGCGCTGACCGAGACGATTCCGACCGCGATCGCGCCGCTGCTCGCCGCCGAGCGGGAGCCGGTGCCGATCGAACGCGCGCGCACCGCGGTATTCTATTCGATCTCGAATACGCAAAAAGGGCTTGGCGGCATTTCCTTCGGCAGCTTCCTGATCAAGCAGGTGGTCGAGGAATTGCGGCGCGAGTTGCCGAAGCTGGATACGTTCATCACGCTGTCGCCGGTGCCGGGCTTCATGCAATGGCTGAAACAGGCCGACGACGTGCCGGTCAGCGACGAGGAGCGGACGCTGCTGGAAAGCCTCGACAAGCCGGACTGGTTCGAGAACGCGGAACTGACCGCACAATTGCGTGCCGTGCTGGAGCCGCTGGCCGCGCATTATTTCCTCAAAGCCCGCACGCCGAAGGGCCGGCTGATCGATTCGGTAGCGCGCTTCCACATCGGCAACGGCGCGCGGCTGGAGAAGATCAACTGGCTCGGCGATCTCTCGCCGAAGGGCCTGCGCGAATCTGCAGGCGTCATGGTCAACTACCTCTACCGCCTCGAAGACATCGAGAAGAACCATGAGGCCTACGCCAACCAAGGCGACATCGCCGCGTCCAGCGCGGTGAAGAAACTGCTCAAGGCGGAAGGCCGGCGGCTGTTGGATATGCGGCTGTCGTAGCCCGACGGCGAACTTCGCCGCTCGACTCGATTGGAAATCATGTTGCAATGGCTTCCGATGGCGCCGCATCTCCCCGGCCGATAAGCCCCGCAGGGCGGATCGACGCCATCGACGTGTTGCGGGGCCTTGCCTTGCTTGGCGTTGTCGCGATCAACGTCGTCAATGAATTTCGCGTCTCGATCTTTGAACAATTTCTTTCCCCGAAGTCTCCGACATCGCCGATCGACAGCGCTATCGAAGCAATCTTGACGCTGGCCGTCGAGATGAAGGCGCTTGCACTATTTTCGCTCCTGTTCGGTGCTGGGCTTGCGATCCAGTTCGAGCGGCTTGCGAACAGTGAGCGCCGCACCTCGCTGCTCGTGCGGCGGCTCGTTGTGCTGCTGGTGTTCGGGCTGATTCACCTTTGCCTGATCTGGAACGGCGATATCCTCACCGAATATGCCCTCGCCGGCCTGATCGTCCTGCCGTTCCTGTTTGGTCCGCGCTGGCTACTGGCCGTCGCCGCGCTGGCATTTCTTGTGCTCTATCTTGCAATGCAGGCCGCTCCGCCGGATGGACTGTTTCCCAGCACAGCCACGATCACGCAGCACGTCGCGGATGCCAACCGCATCTATGCGACGGGCGGCTTCCTCGATGTGCTGGCGTTCCGGCTCCGCGAGATTCCTCTTATCGTTCCACTGCACGTCTTTGTCTTTCCGCGCACGATCGGGTTGTTTCTTTTCGGCGCGTTCGCCTGGCGCACCGGCATTCCACAAAGCCGACCCCGGCGCCTGCTGTCGATCGGCGCCCCCTGTATTGGCCTCGGCGCGGCATTGATCCTTGCCGGCGCCGACGCTCTCGGCACCATCCTGCTGGCGCTGGGTTATGGGGCGGTCATCATCGGCATCGCCCATCTCGCGAGCGGAAAGAAGCTGCTGGGCTGGGCCGCGCCGATGGGACGCATGGCATTCACCAACTACCTCGCGCAATCCCTGATCTTCGGCTGGATCTTTTATGGTTACGGTCTCGGCCTGTTCGGCCGCCTCGGCGTCGCCAACGCGCTGGCCATCGGCGTTGCCGTCTATATCGGACAGGTGTTTTTCAGCGCCTGGTGGCTGCGCCGTTACCGGTACGGTCCGGTCGAATGGCTGTGGCGCACGCTGATGTATGGTGTGCCGCAACCGATGTTGCATTCACCGATTGAGGCCGTGCGATGAGCGCCGTCGTTCCTTGTGGAGATCGAGCCTCCCTCTAAACACGATGCCCGACAAGCCGGGCATCGTGACGAGGTACGCGCGCTCTTACGCGGACACGGGCCGCAGCCGCAATAGCGTTGCGGGAAGATGGGCGGAGAGCCAGGCCGTGATGGCGCGCTCCTTGCGGTGATAGAAAAGACCGGCAGCGATAACCGCAATTCCGATCAGCGACAGCGAGAAGGGAAACAGCAGCGAGTCCTTGAAAACCTTCTCTGCGAGATGTCCGAGATAGAGACACACGCCGAACGCGCCAAACACGGCATAGGCACGCCGCATCAGGATCACGGCAATCGCCAGCAAGCCCACGTTGAACAGGCAGTAGACGGCTCTCCCCAGTTCAGTTGCGCTGTCCGAGGCAGTAATTCCGCCCCAGAAGGCCAGCAGCCCGAACAGATGCAGCCAGAAGGCAAAGTCGCCATTGCGGCTGCGATAGTCCACGGTCCAGGCCAAAGCGAGGACAAGAAATCCGAACCAGATCGACACCCTGCGCCGCATCGCGAAATCGAGATGATCCACGCCGCTGATCCATGGCGCCAGATCCATCGACATGAACCAGAGCGCGACCGCGATCAGCGCGACGATGAAGGGAAACCGGAAATAGCGCAGCGCGACAGCGCCGGCCACGACAGTCGCGATCTCCATGAAGACCCAACTGCCTTTGATCCAGACGTAGAAATCATGCACCGTCCCCGGCTTGCCGAACTTGCCCCACCAGCCAAGCGCGTCCTGGATGCCGTAGACCGCGAGCGGCGCCATCGAGACCGCGACGGCGACCAGCAATCCGCCGGGAGTGCGCAGATTCTTGCCGTGCCAGAGGTAATGCCCTGCCACGACAAATCCGATCGCATAGGCAATCGCGCAGGCCGTGAGCGCACCGCCGCCCATCTGCGAGAACGCCACGGTCGAAAACAGGCCCATGGCGCCGATCACGATCAATGCGCCGGCGTACCAGAGCAGATGCGCGGCATCGAATTTTGCCGGGCCTGCGCCGCTGGCCGGCTCTCCCGCTTCACCGCCTGACAGAAAGGCCAGCAGCCGCTCCAGATCAGTCGCACTGATCACCCCGGCGCTTGCCGCACCCCGTAAATCTCTCTCCGAATATGGCATGTGACTATCAATTCCTGCGTTGCGGGACGCGGCGGCTCGCGCCGCTGCCCCGAGAAAAAGAGCAAGGCTGTTACGAACCGGAGTATAGCAAAACTTGAGCAACGCTCAATAATAATTTGAGCGTCGCTCACAAAATTTGATGAGTGCCCATCGATAGCCGTCGGACAGCCCGGACTGCCGAGGTTGGCTATGCAGCCAACGCCTTCATTTCCTTGTACAAATCGGATTTCCCCTCGAATCCGATGCCCGGCAGGTCCGGCATGGTGATGTGGCCGTTCTCGACACGAACACCATCCGGGAAGCCGCCATAGGGCTGGAACAGGTCCGGATAGCTTTCATTGCCGCCGAGGCCGAGGCCGGCCGCGATATTGAGCGACATCTGGTGGCCCCCGTGGGGAACGCAGCGGCTCGGCGACCAGCCGTGGGTTTTCAGCACCGCGAGCGTGCGCTGGTATTCGCACAGACCATAGGACAGCGCGCAATCGAACTGCAGCCAGTCGCGGTCCGGCCGCATGCCGCCATAACGGATCAGGTTTTTGGCGTCCTGGTGGCTGAACAGGTTTTCGCCGGTCGCCATGGCTGCGGGATAGAATTCGGCCAAAGCGGCCTGCAGCGCGAAATCGAGCGGATCGCCGGCCTCCTCGTACCAGAACAGCGGATACTCCCGCAGCATCTTGGCGTAGGCGATCGCGGTTTCCAGATCGAAGCGGCCGTTGGCATCGACCGCGAGCCGCGCGTCCTTGCCGATCTCCTTCAGCACGGCTTCGATGCGCTCGCGGTCTTCCGCGATCGGCGCCCCGCCGATCTTCATCTTCACGACATTGTAGCCGCGGTCGAGATAGCCGCGCATCTCGCCGCGCAGCGCCGATAGGTCCTTGCCGGGATAATAATAACCGCCGGCGGCATAGACGAACACGCGCGGATTTGCTTCGCGGCCGTGGCGCTCGGCGAGCAAACGAAACAGCGGCTTGCCGGCGATCTTCGCCACCGCGTCCCACACCGCCATGTCGATGGTGCCGACGGCGACCGAGCGTTCGCCATGGCCGCCCGGTTTCTCGTTCGACATCATCGCCGCCCAGATCTTGTCCGGATCGAGATTATCGCCGTCGGCATCGAGCAAGCTCTTCGGATCGGCCTCCTTGAGCCGCGGCGCAAAACGTTCGCGGATCAGGCCGCCCTGCCCGTAGCGGCCGTTGGAATTGAAGCCGTAGCCGACCACGCGTTTGCCGTCGCGAAACACCGTCGGTAACGACGGCGACAAGGCTCGTCGTCATCTTGGTGAAGTCGATATAGGCGTTGCGGATCGGCGAGGAGATCGGCTTTGTGATTTCGCAGACGTCGACGATACGGACGGACATGGCGGATAGCTTTCAGTCGCTGGTTTTCCCGTCGTCATGGCCGGGCATGACGGGTGTGTGGTGCGCGCGCAACGCGCGTTTCAATCAGGACGACGTCTTGTCGCGGAAATATGGCTCGACGGGGCCATGCACCTTGATCGTCAGCGGGTTGCCGTAGCGGTCCTTGGCGTTGCCGGCGGTGACGCGCACCCAGCCCTCGCTGATGCAGTATTCCTCGACATTGGTCTTCTCGACGCCCTTGAAGCGAATGCCGACGTCGCGCGCGAGGATTTCGGCATTGTAATACGGGCTGTTCGGATCGACCGAGAGACGGTCGGGGAATTGGTCGCTCATTGCTTTGTTGGTCTCGCTCACAGCAGTGCCTCGATTTCTCTTCGTAGCCCCTCAGGGGTGACGGTCGGTGCATAGCGCCCGACCACCTTGCCCGATCGGTCGATCAGGAATTTGGTGAAATTCCACTTGATCGACGAACCGAGCAGCCCCGATTTCTCATTCTTCAGGTGGTTGAACAACGGATGCGCATGGCTGCCGTTGACATCGATCTTGGCGAACATCGGAAACGTCACGTCATACTTGCTCTCGCAGAACGTCTCGATCTGTTTGGCGTCGCCCGGCTCCTGCCCGCCGAACTGGTTGCAGGGAAAGCCGAGCACGGCAAAGCCCCGCGGCGCCAATTCGCGTTGCAATTGCTCCAGGCCCTTGTATTGCGGCGTGAACCCGCAGGCGCTCGCGGTGTTGACGATCAGGAGCACCTGACCTTCAAACCGCTTCAGCGGAACCTCTGCGCCGGCGATGGACTGCGCCGTAAAATCATAAACGCCTGGCATCATGGTCTCGTTCAATTCAGCCCGCAGGATCGATCGCCGCCGACGGCGTTCCGCCGGCTTCGATCGCCTCGCCGGCGGCGAGGCATAAATCCTCGCGGTAACGGCCGGAAACCAGTTGCACGCCGACGGGAACGCGCCCGACCAGCCCGGTCGAAACCGTTAGCCCGGGAAGCCCCATGAAGGGAATGGCGATCTGCGGCAATTGCGCATGCCAGACGCGCGCAAACGACGCCTCGTCCTTGCGGTCGAGTTGATCGGGGAACGGCAATTCGCCGGATACCGGCATCAGCAGCACGGCATATTTTTCGAAGAACGCCAGCCATTCGCGCGTCAGCGTCGCGCGCCGCGTCAGTGCCTTCGACAGGTCGAACGGATGCACTTTTGCGCGGTTGCCACGCAGGCAGGCCAGCGCGCCGGGATCGCCTTCGCGCTCGGCGGCTTCCAGTTGCGCCTCGTAGCCGTCGCCGAGCCAGAGTTTTGTCTGGAGATCGGCGGCCTCGCGCAGCGGCGGCGTGTTGGCGATTTCCTCGACGATCCAGCCCGCGCGCTCGAGCCGCTTGCCGGCATCGGCAACCGCTTCCTTCACTTCGGGTACGGGATCGAGTCCGTCTGGGTTGAGACACATTCCGACGCGCTTGGGCATCGCCGGCCCTTCGAGCGGCGCCGGCACCCACCAGGGATCGCGATAATCCCTGGCCGACATCGCGGCCAGCGCGATCCTGATATCGCCGATGGTGCGCGCCAGCGGGCCCGAGACGGCGCTGATCTGCGGCCCGATCGGCCGTTCGGGGAGCGCCGCGTTGAACGCCGCGATGCGCCCCATGGTCGGCCGCAGGCCGTGCACGCCGCAGGCGTAAGCCGGATAGCGGATCGATCCCGCGATATCGGTGCCGTGCGCGATATGGCCGATGCCGGCCGCGACTGCAGCTCCAGCGCCGCCGGACGAGCCGCCGGGCGTGATGCCAGGGTCACGGGGATTCTTGGTGTCGCCATGGATGAGGTTGGAGGTGAACCAGCGATAGGAGAACGCCGGGCAATTGGTGCGCCCGAGAATGACGGCGCCGGATTTGCGCAGATTGTCGATTACTGGGCTGTTGCTCTTCGCGATGGCGTCGCGCTGCAGCTTCAAGCCGTTGGTGGTGGCAAAGCCCTCCTGGTCTATATTGACCTTCACCGTGACAGGCACGCCGCCAAGGGGGCCAACGTCCTCGCCCCGCCCGATCGCGGCATCGATGGCTGCGGCCTGCGCCAGCACCTCGGCCGGCTTGTGGTCGACCACGGCATTGATCCTGGGATTGACCGCGTCCAGCCGCGCTAGCGCCGCGGTCGCCGCCTCCTTGGCCGAGACTTTTTTCGACCTGATCAGCGAGGCCATTTCCGCAGCCGACAGGCGCCATAGATCTTGCATGCAAAACTCCATCCGATTGCCGCCCTTGTAGCGCCGGGCGCAGGGCAATGCCAGCGGCGGCGCCGCCCGGATTTAGCGCATGCGGGCGATGTAATGGGCGAGATCGACGATCTGCTCGGGCGTAATCGGCGCCATCACGTCGGCCATGCTGGCGTCATAGCCGTGGCGGCTGTTGTCCTTGTACTCGGCAAGGGTCTTGGCGAGATAGTCCTCGCGCTGGTTGGCGATGCGCGGGACGTTTTCCTTCCCCGACAGATCGGGGTTGTGACAGGCGTCGCAGCGGTGCTGCTGCACCAGCGCCTGGCCGCGCTGCATGCGTGCTGGGTCGCCATTTTCCGCTGGCGGCGCGGGCTTTGGTATCTTGGCGATAAAGTCCGAGAAGAGGCGAAGATCGTCGTCGGTCAGCGGCTTTGCCATCTCGTTCATCGGCTCGGAGATGCGCAGCTTCTCGCGGAACATGAAGAGCTGGATCAGTGTGTAAGGCGCTTGCTGACCGCCGAGCGAAGGGGTGTTCTCGGTCTCGGACTGGCCCTTCTCGCCGTGACAGGCGAGACACGGCGCGATGCGTTGTTCGATTGGTTCGGCGTTGGCGGAAGCGGCGATGGAGGCGAACGCCAAAGCCAGGATTCGTTTTCGCATCGATGAATACTCTGCAACAGGACCCGTCATGCCCGGCCTTGTGCCACGGCTGTCCGGTTCGATTTTTATGGACAGGGTGCATGACGTGGATTCTTCTGTGTTTTGAGCGCTTCGCACACGTTCGAGACACGGAAGGAGATCCGCGCCATGCGGCATCAGAATAGCGTATTTCATAGTCTAACGAAGCACATTCCTTGGTCTAGATTCGAACAGATCGTGGAAAAGCACGGAGCCGACCGGTTGGTGCGCAAATTGACGACGAAGCGTCACCTCATTGCTTTGCTGTATGGGCAATTGAGCGGCGCAACGAGCCTGCGGGAGGCCGTGACCGGAATGGCGAGCCACGAGACACGACTTTATCATGTGGGAGCGACACCGGTGAAGCGTTCGACGATGTCGGACGCCAATTCGAAACGGCCTTGGCAAGTGTTTAGCGAGTTGTTTGCGCAAATGTTGCCGCAAGCGCATCGCGGGCTGCGGCGCGCGGCGGCAGACGCGGTCCGGCTGATTGATTCCACCAGTGTTCGGCTCTCTAGCCTGAGCGAAGGCTGGGCGACGTTTTCGGCCGATGTGTTCGGGGCCAAGGCGCATATCGTCTACGATCCGAATGCCGATCGACCGGTCTACTTTGCGGTGACACCGGCCAACGTCAACGACATCACAGCCGCCAAAGCCATGCCGATCGAGCCGGGTGTAACCTACGTCTACGACCTCGGTTATTACGATTACGGCTGGTGGGCGAGGCTCGATGATGCCGGCTGCCGCTTTGTGACACGGCTGAAGAAGAACACTCCGTTCAGCGTGGTCAAGGAGAACCGCGTTCCCAAGGGCAGCAATATTGTGAGCGACCGGATCGGTCACCTGCCGGCCCGGCTCGCCAACAGCCGCAACAATCCGCTGCAAGTTCCGGTCCGGGAGATCCGCGTGATCATCGACACCGGTAAGTTGTTGCGCATCGTGACCAATGATCTCGACGCGCCGGCGCAGGAGATCGCAGACCTTTACAAACAGCGTTGGCAGATCGAGTTGTTCTTCCGCTGGGTCAAGCAGACGCTTCGAATCAGGCACTTCATCGGGGTCTCCGAGAATGCCGTTCGCATTCAGATCGCTACCGCCCTGATCGCTTTTCTCATCTTGCGTATGGCCCAGCTCGCTCAAAAGGCAATACACAGCCCCCTCGTATTTGCCCGGCTCGTCCGCTCCAACCTCATGCGCAGGCGCCCGATCAACCAGTTGCTCGAACCCCTACAGCCCATCCCGATCAACTCAAACCAGTTAAAACTCGGATTATACTTACAATGAACCGGACAGCCGTGGCCTTGTGCCGGGCATCCACGTCTTAACTAAACCGCAGCAAAGACGTGGATGGCCGGGACATCTAGCGCGAAGACGCGCCTCGCGCTTTAGCCCGGCCATGACGATGTAACTGGACCGCTCGCTACGACTTCCCCGCCACCTTCTGCTTGCCGTAGCTGATGCGGTAGACGGCGCCGTTCCAGTCGTCGGAGACCAGCAGCGAACCGTCCTTCATCTGCAGCACGTCGACCGGCCGGCCGATATACTTGTTGTCTTCCAGGAAGCCGGTGAGGAACGGCTCCAGCGACTTCATGGTGCCGTCCTTGTTCAGCTTGGCGATGACAACGTCGCCGCCCACTTTCTTGGTCCTGTTCCAGGAGCCGTGCCGGGCGATGATGGCTACGTTCTTATAGGCCTTCGGGAACATATTGCCGGTGTAGAACCGCATGCCGAGCGCTGCGGAATGCGGGCCCATCAGACCGACGGGCGCGGTGTATTCGCTGCAGGATTTACCCCAGCCGAATTCGGGGTCGACGATGTTGCCCTGCAGGCAGAACGGCGCGCCGAAATGTTCGCCGACCTTGGTGATACGGTTCAGTTCGTCCTCGGGCACGTCTTCCGACATCCAGTCGCGCCCGTTGTCGGTGAAGTAGAGCTGCTTGGTCTCCGGATGCCAGTCGAATCCGACGGTCTGGCGAACGCCCCTGGCGATCACTTCCGCGCCTGAGCCGTCGAGATTCATCCGGCGGATCTGACCATGATCGTCGCTATGCAGCAGGTTGTTGCCGGGCTGGCCAACCGGGACGTAGAGCTTGTTGTCGGGACCGATGCCGATGAACTTCCAGCCATGGGCTTCGTCCTTTGGCAACGTATCGTAGATCATGGTCGGCTTCGGAGGATTGTCCAGAACGTCCTCGACCTTGTCGATCTTGGAGACCCTCGACAGTTCGGCGATGTAGAGCGTGCCGTTCTTGAAGGCGAGACCATTCGGCCGATAGAGGCCGGAGGCCAGCACCTTGACCTCGCGCTTGCCGTCCTTGTTGACGATGGCATAGACCTTGTCGACCAGGCGGCTGCCGACAAACACCGTGCCCTTGTCGCCGAGCGCGAGCGAGCGGGCATTCGCCATGCCCGCGGCATAGACCTCGATGTTGAAGCCGGTCGGCACTTTCAGCTTCGCCGTCGGCAGCTTGTCCGGCGCCGCGGGGATCGGCGGCGGCGCATTCGGCGCGAGCTTGGCGGCGGCTTCGTTGCCGGCGGGACGTCCGATCAACGGTGATCCCGGCGGAAGCGCGGGCGCGGCCGCAGGTGGTGCGCCGGCAGCGGGCGGTTCGGCAGGCTGTTGGGCCGCGGCGGTTAGCGTGAAGGCACTGAGGAAGGCGCTGGCCAGCAACAGGCTGCGCGGCGTCGACGAATGACTTATCATGGGCATTTCTCCCTGGCGGAAGCCTTTTCTCTACACGTGGCACGCGAGGGTGCCGCCGCCGGTGGCTTTCCGAACGGCAATCTCCGATATTTTTCCGTCGAAGCGCAACCTGAAACATGCTTCCACGGAAACCGGGCTGGCCGAATGAGCGGCCCGATGCCGACCGGCTTCAGCGCACGTCAGTGCTTCGTAACCGAGGCGCCGGGGGCATCGAGGATCGCTTCGGCGAACGGAAACTCCAGCACGACCTCGCCGTCGTCGTCGGTCACCTCGATGATCGCGCTCAACAACGCGCCATCGGCGCCGTCGGTCTTGAGCAGCTCCCGGATCATCGCGCGCGCCATTTCCCAGGCGCGATCGGGATCGACAAGCACTTCGCCGTCGGGATCGGAAATCAGCTCATCGCCGATACGGGTGTTGAAATAATATCGCGGCATCGGCGGAAACCTGGCTCCGGTTTGCGGCCCCGCCACCGGAGGCCGTCGCTATCTCACAAGTTCTTTATCCGGAGCCGGCAGCGCTCCGTCACACCCAGAATTGCCACTCGCGACGGTGCGAACAACCACGAAACGCTTGATCCCACGTTGTTTTGAGCGAGCCCCTCCGCACAACTCCGTGAAATCCCTTTGCAATGCAACATAAACAAATGAGGGTTCCACGCAAAAGATTTAACTGGCGAACTTTCTGATCCGCAGTACCTTAACCTGGAAGGGCGGAGTTCGCCCGGCATCAAAAGGGAGAGGCAAATGGCCTGGAAAGCGCCGAAAATCGTCGAAGTATCGGTCGGCATGGAAATCAACATGTATATGTGCGCCACCCGCAAGTAAGCGGCAGCGCATTTCGTAACTCACGCAGGTGGAGCCCCGGGCCTGACACGTTCCCGAGAGCGGAGCTGTGTCCAAGGCGGGCATCCACCTCGTGGCGTTTGTAGCCAAGCTCGTATCTTCAAGTTTTGCGATCTCCAGGAGACGGATCATGCTTCGCGTCGTCGTCCTGGGCGCCGCGGCAGGTGGCGGCATTCCGCAGTGGAATTGCGGATGTCCGGTATGCCGGAAAGCACGAAGCGAAAATCCCAAACTGCAAAGCACCCAGGCCTCGATCGCGGTCAGCGCCGACAGCAAGCACTGGTATCTCATCAATGCTTCGCCCGACCTGCGTCAGCAGGTGATTGCGACGCCGCAACTTCACCCCAAAGCCGGACAGGTCAGGCACAGCCCGATCGCCGGCGTCATCCTGACCAATGGCGAGATCGATGCGGTCGCAGGGCTGTTGTCGATGCGCGAGGGTTCGCCCTTTACGCTGTACGCGCATGAGCGGGTCCTTGCGATTTTGCAATCCAACAGCATCTTTAACGTGCTGGGCGAAAACAACGTGAAGCGGCGGCCGATCGAGGTCGACAGGGCATTCGAGCCGGCCCTGCCCGACGGTTCCCCATCCGGCATGGAAATCCTCCCCTTCGCGGTTCCCGGCAAGGGCGCGTGGTATCTCGAAGGCAAGGCGCATCCGGCGGGCGGCGACGGCGCGGGCGATACGCTGGGCTTACGGATTCTGGACAAGGGAAGCGGCAAGTACTTCTATTTCCTGGCCGCCTGCGCGAGGGTGACCGACGATCTCAAATCGCGCCTGGCGGGCGCCGCGCTGGTCTTCTTCGACGGCACCGTGTGGCGCGACGATGAATTGATTGTTCAGGGCCTCGGTACCAAGACGGGACAAGGGATGGGCCATATTTCGATGTCGGGCGAACATGGAGCGATCGAGAGCCTTGCCGGCCTCGACATCGGCCGCAAGGTGTTCCTGCATATCAACAACTCCAACCCCGCTCTGCTCTCCGGCTCGGACGAGCGAAAGGCAGTGGAACAGGCGGGCTGGCAGATTCCCGCCGACGGAACGGAGATCACGCTGTGAATGTGGTGCCTACCAGCGGAATGACCGCGTACTCGATCGGCAAGGGCATCACGCTCAGCAATGCCGATGAGCTCGAAGCGATGCTCCGCCACATCGGCGCGACGCGGTATCACAATCTGCATCCGTTCCACCGGCTGCTGCACGGCGGCAAGCTCAACAAGGGACAGGTGCAGGCCTGGGCGCTGAACCGCTATTTCTACCAGAGCACGATCCCGCTGAAGGACGCGATGGTGATCTCGCGGTTCCGCGACCGCGCCACAAGGATCGAATGGCGGCACCGGATCGAGGATCACGATGGTGATATCGGCAGCGAAGGCGGTATCGAGCGCTGGCTGAAGCTGACCGAGGGCCTTGGGCTCGACAGCGCTTATGTAGAATCGACCGAAGGCATCCTGCCCGCGACACGGTTTGCGGTGGAAGCCTACGTGCATTTCTGCCGCGACAGAACGCCGTTGGAAGCCATCGCCTCCTCGCTAACGGAACTGTTCGCGCCGAATCTGCATGAGGAGCGCATCTCGGGGATGCTGCGGCACTATGATTTCGTTAATCCCGATATCATGAGCTATTTCAGCCGCCGCCTGACGCAGGCGCCGCGCGACGCGGGCTTCGCGCTGCAATACGTCAAGGCCAATGCAAGGACGCCGGCGGAGCGCGAGGCGGTCTGCAACGCGCTGATCTTCAAGACCAATGTGCTATGGGTTCAGCTCGACGCGCTGTATCATGCCTATGTCGAGGGCCACATTCCGCCCGGCGCGTTCGTGCCCAAGGGAGACTAGCGATCGATGGCTTTGAGCCGCAACATCAGTGTCAGCGAGGCGAGCCGGCCGAAATTGCCGCGGCATGCCCGGCTGAAATTCGATGAGACGCGGCAGGTCTGGGTGATCCTGGCGCCGGAGCGCGTGCTGGCGCCGGACGAGATCGCGGTCGAGGTGCTGCAGCTTTGCGACGGCGTGCGCAGCGTTGCTGACATGATCGACCAGCTTACCGTCAAGTACACAGCCCCCCGCGAGGCGATTGCCACCGACGTTATTGCGATGCTGCAGGACCTCGCCGACAAGGGTTTTCTGACCGAAGCGCGTGAGAAGACGTCATGAACGACATTCTCGCCGATGGCAAAACAGCCGGCACCGCGTCCAGCGACGGGCTCGCGGTTCTGGAATCGCAACGTTCGACCGCGGAAACGTTCGGCATTCCGCTCGCCGTGCTCGCCGAGTTGACGCATCGCTGCCCGCTGCAATGCCCCTACTGCTCGAACCCGATCGAACTCGACCGTGGCGGCAGCGAACTGACGACCGAAGAATGGAAGAAGGTCTTAAGCGAACTCGCCGAAATCGGCGTGCTGCAAATCCATTTCTCGGGCGGCGAACCGACCGCGCGCAAGGACCTGGTGGAGCTGGTGCAGCATGCGACCGACGTCGGGCTGTACAGCAATCTCATTACGTCAGCGGTGCTGCTGACAAAGGAAAAACTTTCCGCACTGGCCGATGCAGGGCTCTGCCATGTGCAGATCAGTTTCCAGGGCAACGAGCCCATGGTGGCCGATCGCGTCGCCGGGCTGAAAAACGCGCATGAGAAAAAGATCGAAGCCGCGAAGTGGACGCGCGAGCTCGACCTGCCGCTCACTGTGAACGCGGTCATGCACCGCCAGAACCTGCATCAGCTCCAGGATATTATCCAGATGGCGGTCGATCTCGACGCCGACCGGCTCGAGGTCGCCAACGTCCAGTATTACGGCTGGGCCTTGAAGAACCGCGCCGCCTTGATGCCGACGCTCGAGCAGATCGAGGAAACCAGCCGGATCGTCGAGGAAGCCGCCGTGCGGCTGAAGGGCATTCTCGCCATCGACTATGTCGTGCCGGACTATTACGCGCTGCGGCCGAAGAAATGCATGGGCGGCTGGGGCCGACAGTTCTTCAACATCTCGCCTGCGGGCAAGGTCCTGCCCTGCCATGCGGCGGAAAGCATCACCGGGCTCGAATTCGAATCCGTGCGCTCCAATCATTCGATCGCCTGGATCTGGCAGAATTCCGAGGCCTTCAACCGCTATCGCGGCACCGGCTGGATGCCCGAGCCGTGCAAGAGCTGCGAATTCCGCGAGGTCGATTTCGGCGGCTGCCGCTGCCAGGCCTTTGCGCTGACGGGAGACGCCGGCAATACCGACCCGGCCTGCACGCTGTCGCCGATGCACGAGAAGATCTTCAAGGACGCCGAACGCGAGGCGGCCGCGCACCAGGACCGCTTCCTCTATCGCAATTTCGCCGGCGGCACGCTGGAAACGGAAGGCGAGCATGGCGCCTGACGCCGACGCCGGCAAATCCATCAAACCCGCCGATCCGTTTGCGCCGCTGACGTCGGAGCAGCTCGCGGTCGGCGACGGTCACGATATCTATGTCGAAAGCGTCGGCCGCGTCGGCGGCATTGCCGCGGTCTATCTGCATGGCGGGCCCGGCAGCGGCTGCCAGCCGGACCATCGCCGGCTGTTCGATCCCGAGCGCTTCCACGCCGTGCTGTTCGACCAGCGCGGCGCCGGCCGCAGCCGCCCCAAGGGCCGCCGCGAAGCCAACACGCTGCCGCACCTGATCGCGGACATGGAGGCGATCCGCGAAAAGTTCGGCTTCGAACGCTGGATGATCGTCGGCGGCTCCTGGGGCGCGACGCTGGCGCTGGCGTATGCGCAGACCCATCCCGACCGCGTCACCGGCATCGTGCTGCGCGCGACATTCCTCGGCACGATCGGGGAAATCGAAACCGGATTTCTCAACACGCTGCCGCGTTTCTATCCGGACCTTTACGTCGACTTCCTGAGCGTGTTGCCGGAAGACGAACGCGCGCAACCGCTGCAGGCGTATTTTCGCCGCATCCTCGACCCCAATCCTGACGTGAATATTCCCGCAGCGCGGGCATGGGGCGAAACCGAACGCATTCTTTCCGAACACGCGCCGAACCGCACACGCCTCGATCTGGCGGCGCTTGGTTCATCGCGAGGCCTGCCGACCACGCCATTCATGGAAGCGCATTATTTCGCCAATGACTGCTTCATGCCGCCCAACCAGTTGCTACATGAGGCGAGCAAGCTCGCCGGCATCCCCGGCATCATCGTGCAGGGCCGCTACGACCTGCTGTGTCCACCCGCAACCTCGCACGCGCTCGCAGCCGTATGGCGCGAGGCCGAGATCCGTTTCGTCGAGGGCGCCGGCCACACGCTGTACGATCCCGGCGTCCGCGACGCCGTGATGAAGGCGATCGCGGACATGGCTTCCAGAACTGGCAAATAGGAATCAAGAAAATGCCTATGGCGGGTAAAGGCATGCTGCTGACGTCGATGAACATCGACGCTGCGCACGAGGCCGAGTTCAATCGCTGGTACGACCGCGAACATCTCGAAGAGCGGGTGGCCATCGACGGCTTCCTCGAGGCCCGCCGCTACGTCGCGCACGACGGCAACCCGAAATATCTCAGCCTCTACTCCACCGAGACCTTCGAGGTGCTGGACAGCCCGGCCTATCGCACCGCGCTGGCGAACCAGACGGAGTGGTCAAAGGCCAACATCGCCCGCTTCAAGAATATGATCCGGGCGGTCGCGCGCATCACGATCAGCCAAGGCGCCGGCCGCGGCGCAGCGCTCGGCATTGTCAGGCTGCGCCCCCCGGCCAGCGGCGAGGACAAATTGCGTGCCGCAATGAGCGAGCAACTCGATCCCACACAGCTCGACGGGATCATCTCCATGCACCTGATCGAGAGCGACCCGGCGCTGTCGAAGCCGATCACTGATGATCCCTCTGCACCCAATCCGGGCGCCGGCGACTGGTTCGTGCTGATCGATGCAACCGATGTTGGCGCGGTGCCCGCAGCCATGCTGCGCTTCAGCGGCAATATCGCATTGAAGCCGCTGACGATCTCAAGCGGAATCTACCGGCTGCTGTGGGATCTGGCGAAGAGCGATATCGGCTAGCTTGAGCGGCCATCCGAACCGGCCGGCGCGGCCCGACAGGAAATCCTGATACTGCGCTGTGCCGGCCAATCGAAATGGCCTGCGTCGAACACGCCGCCGGTAAGAAACCACCAATGAAGGTGCTGTTAACGCAAGGTCGTGTAAACCGATGGCCGGGATTTGCCTTCAGGCAAGGATTGCTCGGTTCGGAGCGGGTCCGCACGATGAGTGCTTGCGCCAGGCGGCTTTGATTCTTCTTCTCACAATGGTCGAAGGCCTTGATAAGGCGGATGAGGACTTCCGCCGAAGCCTCTAACATCACTTTCGATTACCTTGCTCATGTTCTCTCTTAGATGTGTGATAGTCGCCTGGAATCGCTCCTTCATCTTCCTGGTGTCGACCGATCCGCTGAGCATGCGAAATGCATCTACTTTTTTGCTAAACGTTGTCCCAAGCGCTTGGTTGCCGGTTCCCGGTATTTTCAGCCGTCGATGGAGTTGAATGCATGGCGGAAAAATCTTCGGGCGGTATCGCCGAGGTTTTCGTCGCCTTCCTCAAGCTAGGCCTTACGTCGTTCGGCGGGCCGATCGCGCATCTCGGTTACTTCAGGGCGGAATTCGTCGAACGGCGGAAATGGCTCAGCGAAAGCAGCTATGCTGACGTCGTTGCGCTCTGCCAGTTCTTGCCCGGTCCGGCATCCAGCCAGGTCGGCTTCACCCTCGGCATTTTGCGCGGCAACGGCCTGCTCGGCGGATTGGCGGCGTGGTTCGCCTTCACCATGCCCTCCGCCCTCATCATGTTCGCCTTTGCGCTCGGTGCAACGATCTTTACCGGCCCGTTCGCCGAAGGCGTTCTTCATGGCCTGAAGCTAGTCGCGGTCGCCGTGGTCGCGCAGGCGATCTGGGGCATGGCCAACAGCCTGACGCCGGACCGGGCGCGGGCGGCGATCGCGCTTGCGGCTGTTGCGATCGTGGTTTTCATCGGCGGATCGTTTGGGCAGATCGGCGCCATCGCGCTCGGGGCCGTAGCCGGGCTCTGGCTGTGCCGCGGAGATGGACCCGCGCCAACCGGCCACCTCGGATTCTCGGTGTCGCACCGCGTTGGCGTCATCGCACTCGTGCTCTTTGCGGTGCTGTTCGTGGTCACGCCGCTGGTGACGGCAAGGACCGGCTCGCAGGGCCTTGCCCTGTTCGACGCGTTTTATCGCTCAGGCGCGCTGGTGTTCGGCGGCGGCCATGTCGTGCTGCCGCTGTTGCAGGCGGAAGTCGTGACGCCGGGCTGGGTCAGCAATGCGGATTTCCTCGCCGGCTACGGCATGGCGCAAGCGGTGCCCGGACCGCTCTTCACCTTTGCGGCCTATCTCGGCGCCATTGGACCCGCTCCCAATGGTCTCGCCGGTGCCGCGATTGCACTCATTGCCTTGTCTCTGCCGGGACTGCTGCTGGTCTATGGCATGCTGCCGTTCTGGGATGCGTTACGCCTGCGTCCCACCGCGCAGGCCGCCATGCGCGGCACCAATGCCGCCGTCGTGGGCATCCTTGGCGCGGCGCTCTACAATCCGGTATGGACCAGCGCCGTGCTCACCCCACGCGATTTCGCCGTGGCGCTCGCCGGCTTCCTGCTGCTGACGGTTTGGAAACTCGCACCATGGATCGTCGTCGTCCTGTTGGGGACGACCGGCGCCATTCTGCGGTTGATCTGAGCACACGTCCTCGCATCCACGTTTGCTCGACATGCGCGAAGGCCATCCGGTCCGAAAGTTAAAGCTGCACTGCAAATGCTGCACTGCCGCATTGACGCTACGACGCCAAGTCCAAGCTCCCATGCAGTTGAAAGCTGGAGATCGCGCAAAATTGGCTTGTGTGCAGCTTCTGGAATGGCTCTAATAAGATAAGCCTATGATCCAATTCAAAAACCACAAGAACGCTCGTTAAGCGTTCGCAGGCAAAATAAGGCCGCGTTCCGGTTGCTGGCGCGGACAAGGTAGGAATGAAACCGACTGATATCTCGGCGCCTGACTACTTTCACAAAGTGGTCGATTGCCAATGGGCCTGCCCCGCACACACACCGGTTCCCGAGTACATCCGTTTGATTGCCGAGGGGCGTTATAGCGACGCCTACATGATCAATTGGAAATCGAATGTGTTTCCCGGAATTCTGGGGCGCACCTGCGATCGTCCGTGCGAGCCCGCATGCCGCCGTGGCCGCGTCGAGGAAACTCCGGTTGCGATCTGCCGCCTGAAGCGCGTCGCCGCCGACTTCAAGGACGACGTCAAGCACCGCATGCCGAAGCCGCTGGCCAAGAACGGCAAGCGCATTGCTCTCGTCGGCGGCGGTCCCGCTTCGCTGGCGGTAGCGCGCGACCTCGCGCCCCTCGGCTATCACTGCACCGTGTTCGATGCCGATCCCAAGGCGGGCGGCATGATGCGGAGCCAGATTCCAAAGTTCCGCCTGCCTGACACGGTCATCGATGAGGAAACCGATTACATCCTCAACCTCGGCGTCGAGTTCAAGGGCGGGCATCGCATCGACAGCCTGAAGAAGCTGCTCAACGAGAACTACGACGCGATCTTCATCGGCTCCGGCGCCCCGCGTGGCCGCGAGCTCGATATCCCCGGCCGCAAGGAAGCAGCCGCCAATATCCACATCGGCATCGAATGGCTGGCGTCGGTCTCGTTCGGCCATGTCGAGAAGATCGGCCGCCGCGTCATCGTGCTTGGCGGCGGCAACACCGCGATGGATTGCTGCCGCACCGCGCGCCGGCTCGGCGGCACCGACGTCAAGGTGATCGTGCGTTCCGGCTTCGAGGAAATGAAGGCGAGCCCCTGGGAAAAGGAAGACGCTCTTCACGAGGATATTCCGATCCTCAATTACATGGTGCCGGTGGCATTCAAGCATGTAGGCGGCAAGCTCATCGGCGTCACCTTCCAGAAGGTGAAAGCCGAATACGACGCCAAGGGCCGCCGCAACCTGGTGCCCTCGGGCGAACCCGATCAGACCATCCCCTGCGACGACGTGCTGGTCGCGGTCGGCCAGGAGAATGCGTTCCCGTGGATCGAGCGCGACTGCGGCATCGAGTTCGACAAGTGGAACATGCCGCAGGTCGACGCAAAGACCTTCGTGTCGACCAATCCGAAAGTGTTCTTCGGTGGCGACGCGGCGTTTGGCCCGAAGAATATCATCTGGGCGGTCGCGCATGGCCACGACGCTGCGCTGTCGATCCACAAGATGATCTCGGGCGAAGACATCACCGAGCGTCCGCTGCCCGAAGTGCAAATCTCCTCGCAGAAGATGGGCATCCACGAGTGGAGCTACGACAACGACATCTCCGGCGACAAGCGCTACAAGGTGCCACATCGCGACAAGGTGATCGCGCTGAAGGATATCAAGACCGAGGTCGAGCTCGGCTATGACGTCAAGCTCGCGCTCGGCGAGGCGCAGCGCTGCCTGAACTGCGACGTGCAGACCGTATTCTCGGCGCCCGCCTGCATCGAATGCGACGCCTGCGTCGACATCTGCCCGATGGACTGCATCACCTTTACAGAGAATGGCGAGGAAGAGGATCTCAGACAGCGGCTGAAAGCACCCTCGCCGCACCGCGACCAGGACCTCTATGTCGCCGACGGGCTCAAGACCGGGCGCGTTATGGTGAAGGACGAAGACGTCTGCCTGCATTGCGGACTGTGCGCCGAGCGTTGCCCCACCGGCGCCTGGGACATGCAGAAGTACCTCATCGATATGACTCACGCGGGATCAACATGTCAGTCCAAAGCCCGATCAGCAGCGTAAACGACTTCGTCGTCCGCTTCGCCAACGTCAACGGCTCGGGTTCGGCGAGCGCCAACGAACTGTTCGCGCGCTCGATCCTGCGCCACGGCGTTCCGGTCTCACCGCGCAACATCTTCCCCTCCAACATCCAGGGCCTTCCGACCTGGTACGAGGTGCGGGTGACCGAAGCCGACCATCTCGGCGCCCGCGGCGGGGTCGACTTGATGGTGGCGATGAACCCGCAGACCTGGGACAAGGACGTCGCCTCGATCGAGCCCGGCGGCTATCTGTTCTACGATTCGACCAAGCCGATGCCGACGTCGAAATTCCGTGCCGATATCAACGTGATCGGCGTGCCGCTGACCGCGATCACCAACTCGACCTATACCGATCCGCGCCAGCGCCAGCTGTTCAAGAACATCATCTATCTCGGCGCACTCTGCGCCCTGCTCGACATGGACCCGAAGCTGGTCGAGCAGCTCATCGGCGAGCAGTACAAGGGCAAGGAAAAGCTGCTGTCGTCGAACGTGCATGCGCTGCATCTCGGCCGCGACTGGGCACTGCAGAACCTGAAATGCCCGATCGGGCTGCGGGTGAAGAAGTCCGACAAGGTCGGCGAACGTATCTTCATCGAAGGCAACAGCGCGGCTGCGCTCGGCGCGGTCTATGGCGGCGCCACCGTCTGCGCCTGGTATCCGATCACGCCGTCGTCGTCGGTGGCGGAGGCCTTCACGAGCCACTGCAAGAAGCTGCGGCACGACCCTGAGACCGGCAAGGCGAAATACGCGATCGTGCAAGGCGAAGATGAGCTCGCATCCATCGGCATCGTGATCGGCGCCTCCTGGAATGGCGCGCGGGCCTTCACCGCAACCTCCGGTCCCGGCATCTCCTTGATGACCGAATTCATCGGCCTGTCCTATTTCGCGGAAATTCCAGCCGTGATCATGAACATCCAGCGCGCCGGCCCCTCGACCGGCATGCCGACGCGCACCCAGCAATGCGACATCATCGCCTGCGCCTATGCTTCGCACGGCGATACCAAGCACATCCTGCTGTTTCCGGAAGACCCGGCCGAAGCGTTCGAGTTCGCGGCACAATCGTTCGATCTCGCCGACCGGCTGCAGACCATGATCTTCCTGATGCTCGACCTCGACATCGGCATGAACCATCGCCTCTGCCGCCCGCTGAAGTGGGATGACGCGCGGCAATATGACCGCGGCAAGGTGATGACTGCTGAAATGCTCGACGAGCCCGGCCGCGACTTCGGCCGCTATCTCGACGTCGACGGCGACGGCATTCCCTACCGCACTTATCCGGGCACGCACCCGACCAAAGGCTCGTTCTTCACCCGCGGCACCTCGCGCGACCGCTACGCGCGCTACTCGGAAGAAGGCGCGGTTTATGCCGACAACATGCAGCGGCTGGTGCGCAAGTTCGAGACCGCGCAAGACATGGTGCCGCGGCCATTGCAGGCCAACGCCGCCAAGCCGACCAAATACGGCGTGATCTATTTCGGCTCGACCGCACCCGCAATGGACGAGGCGATCGGGCTATTGGAAGCGCGCGGGCATCAGCTCGATCGGCTGCGCATCCGCGCCTTCCCGTTCCACTCCAGCGTGGCGAGCTTCATCGCCGACCATGATTTCGTTTACGTGGTCGAGCAGAACCGCGACGGCCAGCTGCGCCAGTTGATCGTCAACGAGAACGGCATCGATCCGGTCCGGCTGGTACCGATCCTGCACTATGACGGCACCCCGATCACCGCGCGCTTCATCGCCAACGCCATCGGCGACCATCAGGACCATCTCAAAGTGACTCCTCTCCGCAAGGCCGTGTCATGACCTACATTGCAAAGCCAAAATTCCATCATCCCGGCCTGCCGAAGAACGAACTCGGCTATACCCACCGCGACTACGAGGGGAAGATCTCGACGCTGTGCGCCGGCTGCGGCCACGACTCGATCACTGCCTCGATCATCGAAGCCTGCTATGAGCTCTCGATCGAGCCGCATCGCGTCGCCAAGATTTCCGGCATCGGCTGCTCGTCGAAGACGCCGGATTATTTCCTCGGCAATTCGCACGGCTTCAACTCGGTGCACGGCCGCATGCCGTCGGTCCTGACCGGCGCCAACCTCGCCAACCGCGACCTGATCTATCTCGGCGTTTCCGGCGACGGCGACAGTGCCTCGATCGGCTTCGGCCAGTTCGCGCATTCGATCCGGCGCGGCGTCAACATGACCTACATCGTCGAGAACAACGGCGTGTACGGCCTGACCAAGGGCCAGTTCTCGGCCACCGCCGACCGCGGCTCGAAGTCCAAGAAGGGCGTGACGAACACCGACAACGCCATCGATCTGGTGGCGATCGCGCTGCAGTTAGGGGCGAGCTTCGTGGCGCGCAGCTTCTCCGGCGACAAGACACAATTGGTGCCGCTGATTGCGGCCGCCATCCGGCACAAGGGCGCGTCCTTCATCGACGTCATCAGCCCCTGCATCGCCTTCAACAACCACGCCGGCTCGACCAAGAGTTTTGATTACGTCCGCGAGCATAACGACGCGGTGAATCGCCTCGACGTGCTCACCGGCCGCGACCCGATCACGGTCGACTACGCGCCGGGCACGGTGCAGATGGTCGAGCAGCATGACGGAACGAGGCTGGCGCTGCGCAAGATCGACGCTGACTATGACGCCAACGACCGGCTGGCGGCCATGACCTTCCTGCAGAAGCACGCCGCCAAGGGCCAGGTGGTGACCGGGCTGCTCTACGTCGATCCAGACTCCGAAGACCTCCACAGCCATCTCGACACCGTCGAGACGCCGCTCAATACGCTGGAAGCCAAGGACCTGTGCCCCGGCGCGGGCGCGCTGGAAAAGATCAACGCCAGTCTGCGGTAGCCATAGCGTTTTCGAGCGAAGTGGGCACCGGTTCGCTTCAAGAAAACGCGTCAACAAAAATCTAGAGCCCGGTTCTGATACAATCAGAACCGGGCTCTATGCTGCCGCGGGTAGCTATGCTGCCACGGCAATGTTCCGCGGGTTGGCGACATACTCCTTCAAGACTTTGTTGGACGTGTCGACCTCGACGAGCGATACGTCGTAGCTCCAGAGATCGGCAAGGTGCTGCAGCACGCGCTTGGTGTCGGCTTCGCTGAGCTGGGCGCCCTTTACCACCGTATGGCGCAGCATCAGGCGGCGATCGCCGGCGAGGTCGACATCGACGACTTCGATGTTCGCGTCGATGAAGCCGACATCGTACTGCCGCGCCAGCTCGCGCCGCAGCCGGCGGTAGCCGCGCTCGTCGTGGATCGCGTCGACCCGGATGCCGGCGCGCTCCTCCGGATTGTCATGCAGGTGGAACATGCGGAATTGCCGCATCAGCCGCGGGCTCATGAACTGGCTGATGAAGCTCTCATCGCGATAATTGGCCCAGATGTCGCGCAGCACGCCCATCGTATCGCCGGTGCCGGCGATATCCGGGAACCACTCGCGATCCTCGGCTTCGGGATTGGCGACGATGCGCTCGATGTCCTGCATCATCGCAAATCCCAGCGCATACGGATTGAAGCCGGAATAGCGCGGGTCGTCGAATTCGGGCTGGAACACGACGTTGGTGTGCGACTGCAGGAATTCGAGGAAATTGCCGTCCGTCAGCCGGCCCTGCTCGTGCAGCCGGCTGATGATGCGATAGTGAACGTAGGTCGCCGTGCCCTCGTTCATCACCTTGGTCTGGCTCTGCGGATAGAAATACTGCGCGATATTCCGCACGATGCGCAGCAATTCGCGTTGCCAGGGACGCAGGCGCGGCGCCGTCTTCTCGAGAAAATACAGCAGGTTTTCCTGGGGCAGGCCAAGCATCTGGCGACGGCGTTCAATGTCCAGTACCGCGCCGCTCTTCGCCG
Organism: Bradyrhizobium sp. AZCC 1610; assembly: GCF_036924515.1. Lineage (NCBI taxonomy): Bacteria > Pseudomonadati > Pseudomonadota > Alphaproteobacteria > Hyphomicrobiales > Nitrobacteraceae > Bradyrhizobium > Bradyrhizobium sp. AZCC 1610. Next base: position 5,333,731 of record NZ_JAZHRR010000001.1, read on the forward strand.
GACCGGTCGGAACGGTGCGCCACAAATCGTTGAATGCGCTCTCCTCATGGGCACGGCGCCTGCCCGCCCGCTTTTCCTCGGCGCGAAGGTCGAGACTCTTCTTGCCAGGATAGCGATCGATGCCGTGCGACATCAGGGCGTGCGCAGCATCGAGCGTGTGCTCGACCGCCAGCCGGCCGTGGCGCTCCTCGCAATGCGCCACATAGCGCTTGGCGAATTCGAGATAATCGAGAATGCCGTCGGCGTCGGTCCACTGCTTGAACAAATAGTTGTTCTTGAAGAAATGATTGTGACCGAAAGCGGCATGCGCAATCACGAGCGTCTGCATCGTCGCCGTATTTTCCTCCATCAGGTAGGAAATGCACGGCGACGAGTTGATGACGATCTCGTAGGCCAGCCCCATCAATCCCTTGCGATAGGACGCCTCCTGAAAGGCAAAGTGCTTGCCGAACGACCAATGCTTGTAGAACAAGGGCATGCCGACCGACGAATACGCGTCCAGCATCTGCTCGGCGGTAATGACCTCGATCTGGTTGGGATAGACGTCGAGCTTCAATTCGTCCCGCGCAATCTGCTCGCAAGCGTCGCAGATCCGCTGCAGCGTCCGGAAGTCCCAGTCGGCGCCCTCAAACAGCAACTGGCCGGTCGCGGTCATGACCCGGTCCTTTCCTGCTGGCTACGGCGCTGGAAGAGATCGTGAAACACCGGAAAGATCTCGCTGCGTTCGTTGACCTTGCGCATCGATAGCGGCGCGCCGCTCGCGCGCAGGCCCTCGTAAAGGGTCCAGAGCGACGAATTGGGCATTTCGTAGGAAAGGCCGTTCTCCTGGCCGACTTCCAGATAGGCAAAAAACTGGGTGACCGGCAGGATCTTGTCGGTCAGGAGCCAGCTCGTGACCTCGCCGTCCGCGTAGGAATTGTCGCCGTCGGAAGCCTGTGCAGCGTAAATATTCCAGTCCGCCGGCCGGAACCGCGACCGCACGATGTCGTGCATCGCCTGCAACGCGCTCGATACCAGCGTGCCGCCGGAAGCCGGTCCGTAAAAGAACGTCTGCTCGTCGACCTCTTCGGCCCGGTCGGTATGCCGGATGAAAACGATCTCGACGTGGCGATAGCGCCGCTTCAGGAACACGTAGAGCAGCATGTAGAACCGCTTGGCGAGATCCTTCATATGCTCGGTCATCGAACCGGAGACGTCCATCAGGCAAAACATGACGGCCTGCGCCACGGGCTTCGGCACCGTCTCGAACCGCCGGTAGCGGATGTCGATCGGATCGATGAACGGAATCCGGCGCATCTTTGTCTTCAGGGCCTCGATCTCGGCCATGAGCTCGGCGCGGCGTGCCTCGTCGCTGCAATCCAGAAGCTCCGCCTCGAGGGCCGCCAGCGCCTCCGGCCTCGGCCGCCGCAGCGCAACGCGCCGCGCCAGGGCGCGACTTACCGTTCGGCTGACGGAAATGTTGGCGGGCGAGCCGGATGTCGTGTAACCCGCCCGGCGAATGCCCTCGCTTTCGACCTCGGCCAATTTTCGTTTGGCAAGGTCGGGCAATTCCAGGTCGTCCAGGAACAGGTCGACGAACTCGTCGCGGCTGAGAACGAAGCGGAACGTATCTTCGCTGTCGCCCTCGCCCGCACCCCTTCCCTTGCCACCGCTCGGGTTCGGCCGCGGAAGGTAATCGCCTTCGACGAACTTCTTGTTTCCCGGCAGCACCATGTCGCGCGTACCGCCTTCGCGGCGAAAGCGCGGCTCGTCCATGCCATCGATGGGGACGCTGACCTCGCCGCCTTCCAGGACATCCTTGATGTCCCGGGTCTGCGACGATTTCTTCACCGCCCCCTGAACCAGCGCCTTGGCGCGACGCAAAAAGCGCTGGCGATTCTCGAGACTCTTGCTACCCGGATTCAGGCGCCGGTCGACAATGTGAATGGCCACGTTTCATCCGCCTCAGCCAGCCTGTTTTACGCGCATGTACCACTCGACCAACCGGCGGACTTGCCGCTCGGTGTAGCCGCGCTCGACCATGCGTGCGACAAAGTCGTCGTGCTTCTTCTCGGTCTCGCCGTCCTTCTTCGAGCCGAAGGATATCACGGGAAGCAGATCCTCGACCTGGGAGAATATCCGCTTCTCGATCACTTCCCGGATCTTCTCATAGCTGGTCCATGACGGGTTCTTGCCGCCGTTCTGGGCCCGCGATCGCAGCGAGAATTTTACGACCTCGTTGCGGAAGTCCTTGGGGTTGGCGATGCCGGCCGGCTTTTCGATCTTGGTCAGCTCCTGATTGAGCAGTTCGCGATCGAGCAATTGTCCGGTGTCGGGATCCTTGAAATCCTGATCCTCGATCCAGGCGTCGGCATAGTCGACATAGCGGTCGAACAGGTTCTGGCCGTAATCCGAATAGGATTCGAGATAGGCCTTCTGGATCTCGTGCCCGATGAATTCGGCATAGCGCGGCGCCAGCTCGGCCTTGATGAATTCGAGGTAACGCTTCTCGACCTCGTCGGGAAGCTGCTCGCGCCGGATCGCCTGCTCCAGCGTGTACATCAGATGAACCGCGTCGGCACCGACCTCACTGGTGTCGTGGTTGAAGGTCGCGGCGAGGACCTTGAATGCGAAGCGGGTCGAAACGCCGTCCATGCCTTCATCGACGCCGGCGGCATCCCTGTATTCCTGAACGCTGCGCGCCTTCGGATCGGATTCCTTGAGGCTTTCACCGTCATAGATCCGCATCTTGGCGAACACGGTCGAATTCTCGTGCCTGCGCAACCGCGACATCACCGAGAAGCGCGCCATCGTTTCAAGCGTGGCCGGGGCGCAGGGCGCGGTGGCCAGTTCGGAGCCCTGGATCAGCTTTTCGTAGATCTTCTGCTCTTCGGTGACACGCAGGGAGTACGGCACCTTGATGACGCAGATACGGTCGATGAAGGCCTCGTTGTTCTTGTTGGCCTTGAAGTTTTGCCATTCCGACTCGTTGGAGTGCGCGAGAATGATGCCGGTGAAGGGAATCGCGCCGATATTTTCGGAGCCGATGTAGTTACCCTCCTGCGTCGCAGTCAGCAGCGGATGCAGCATCTTGATCGGCGCCTTGAACATTTCGACGAATTCAAGGATGCCCTGATTGGCGCGATTGAGCCCGCCGGAATAGCTGTAGGCATCAGGATCGTTCTGGGCGAAGATCTCCAGTTTGCGGATATCGACCTTGCCGACGAGCGAGGAGATGTCCTGATTATTTTCGTCGCCGGGCTCCGTCTTGGCGATCGCGATCTGGCGCAGCCGCGACGGCTGGATCCTGGCGACGCGGAATTGCGAGATGTCGCCACCGAAGGCTTCGAGGCGCTTGTAGCACCACGGACTCATCAGTCCGCTGAGGCGGCGGCGCGGAATGCCGTACTTTTCCTCGAGCATCGGCCCCAGTGAATCCGGGTCGAACAGGCTGAGCGGGCTCTCGAACACCGGACTGAGTTCGTCACCGGCCTTCAACACGTAGATGGGGTGGACTTCCATCAACGACTTGAGACGTTCGGCAAGCGAGGATTTTCCGCCGCCGACAGGCCCGAGCAGATAGAGAATCTGCTTGCGCTCTTCGAGGCCCTGGGCCGCGTGGCGGAAGAAGCCGACGATACGCTCGATCGTGTCTTCCATTCCGTAGAAGCCGGCGAAGGCCGGATAGAGCCGCATCGTGCGATTCAAAAAGATACGGCCAAGGCGAGCGTCCTTGGCCGTGTCAATCATCTGAGGCTCACCGATCGCAGCTAGCAGCCGTTCGGTTGCATTGGCATATCGCATCGGATCGCTTCGACACGACTCGAGATATTCCGCCATCGACATGTCGGTCTGGCTTCTAGCTTCGAAGGACCGGGCGAAAGCATTGAACAGAGAATCGTTGTACATGATCCGTCTCTCCATGGTCACCTGTAAATGCCGGACGCACCACTCGGGTTCCAGTGTCGGAGCGTCTCAGCTTCCGTTCGCGAATCACAATCAGCACATAGGTTGATTGGACACGCGAGCGACTTCACAATGCAATGCAATAGTCGTGCTAACGGCCTCCTCCTCGTAAAGATACGGTGCCATTTCGCTCGCGTTGTAGCCGTGCTGCAACATTTTTCACCGGGTAAGTACTGAGCACGCCGTAAGGGATTTTTTAAGGAATCTGAGCGGTCGCGCGGCTCGAATCTGCATCCGCCTGGCAAACCCCGAACAGCCAAACGGAGCACTTCGGGGCTCTGAAACGGCCCGGACGCGCGATAACCGCGCCTTTTGTGACCTTCGGGCGGCCGGTCAGCGGCAAATAAGGCCAAGATTAACACGCGTTCATCGCGGACGGGGTGTTGAACGCACCCGGCGCCAACTGCAACTAAAGTAACATGCCGCGCGTTTAACCCGAGTCTGCCATGAAATACGCCTGCATCGTCGCCGCCGTTGCCTCCGTCATCGTCGCCGCCGTTGCCTCCGTCATCGGAGCCCATGCCTGTCACGCCCAGGAAGGCGTCGACAAAGCCAAAGCCACCGCCTTCTATACTCAGATGTTCGGCGGCCCGCTCAGCCACAAGACCTATGCCTGCTTCGTGCGTCGTTATGACGCCAGCCATCTGGCGCAGCATCCGAAGCAGAAGGTCAGCGCAATGAAGCTGTTGGTGACGGCCGAACACGCGCCGGAAGACAAGACCGTCAATTATTCGTTCCGCCTCGGCTTCAAATATCGCCATCGCGCGGGCAATTTCGATTCCAGCGGCTACTGCAATCACATTGTCGCCGAAAACAGCGGCGGCGAAATCCGACTTGGCTGCGGCGTCGATTGTGAAGGCGGCGGCATTGACGTGGCGATGAAGGACGACAAATCCGCGCTGATCCGGCTGGAGCGGATCAGGATCTGGGAGCGCAACAAGGCCGACGACGACGCCAGCAATGATCTGGTTGCCGGCACCGACGACAAGATCTTCCGCGTCGATCGCGCGGACTTGCACGAATGTGCCGAACTGGTGACAGACCGCAAGGAACTTGCGGCGCTCAGGCGCAAGTGAGCTTCACTATTCAGCTTGGGAGAACGCCATGCATCGACGCAATATCCTGTGGGGCGCGATTTCGGCCTTGCCTGCTGTGTTTGCCGCTTCTCGCGCCAGCGCGGCTACCGACGCAGCGCCTCCGCAAAAATTGAAAGTGGTCTATCACCTCAACCATCTCGACAAGGTCAGCTTCGTCCTCGGCAACATCCAGAATCATCTCGACGGCGTCGGCGGCCCCGACCATGTCACGATCGCGCTGGTGGTTCATGGCCAGGCGTTGCGGGCGTTTCATTTGACTTCCGCCAACCCCGATCTTTCGAAGCGCGTCGGGCAATTCTCCAAAGCCGGTCTCGAACTCGCCGCCTGTGGCAACACCATGAAATCCCAGAATGTCGCGCTGAAGGATTTGCTGCCGGGCTTCCTTGCCGCCGAGCGCGGCGGCGTGGTCCGGATCGCCGAGCTGCAATCGCAGGGCTATCTTTACCTGAGGCCTTAGACCTTCAGATCTTGCCAACTGACGTGAACCTTTCACGTCAATCGCTCATTTGGGCGATTTGATCGCCGTACTTTCGCCCGCTGCATCGAGCTGAATACTTCTTGTGTTCGGATTCAGTTGCGATGGCGCCTGCGCGCCCGCTCCCACGCCGACATGCGGGTTGTTTCCCCCTGCAACGGCCCGCGGAATGTTTTGCGCATGAACCCTCAAATGCACGCCGAGGCCGGCCGCTTCCGCCGTGGTCACGCCAAGCGCGAGCAGGCCACACAAAAGCATGAGGCAGGCGGGGAGCGAGAAACGACGGCTCATGACGGCCTCCTTCACGACTTCGTGCTTGTGCCCGTTGGTGTCGCCATTCCGAAAGCCGGTTCGACCGGCCCGGTCGTATCGAGCCGGCAAGACCGGCCATTCTCGGGATCGAACCGGAGCCAATGGCGTTATCGTCCCGGACCGCCCCATTCCATCCGGCTGCATGCCCAACCAAAATGTTGACTTTCCGGCCCTGCCCCCGAAAGCTGCCGGAAACCCAAAAAACCGACCGAACAGAACAGGCACCATGAATCCCGTCAAAGCACTCGAAAATCATGGCCAGGCGATCTGGCTGGACTTCCTCGCCCGCGGCTTCGTTGTCAAAGGCGACCTCAAGGCGCTGATCGATACCGACGGCGTCAAGGGCGTGACGTCGAACCCCTCGATCTTCGAAAAGGCGATCGGAAGTTCGGACGAATACGACGGCGCGATCGGACATGCCCTGCAAGCGGGCGACCGGCCCGTCGCCGACCTGTTCGAGGCGCTCGCCGTCGAGGACATCCAGAGCGCCGCCGACGTGCTGCGCCCAGTCTACGACCGCTTGAATGGCAATGACGGTTTCGTCAGCCTCGAGGTCTCGCCCTATCTGGCGATGGATACCAAGGAGACCATCGCCGAAGCCGAACGGCTCTGGAAGGACGTCAAGCGGCAGAATTTGATGGTGAAGGTACCGGCCACGCCGGAAGGCCTGCCCGCGATCGAACATCTGATCGGCGAAGGCATCAGCATCAACATCACGCTGCTGTTCTCGCAGGACGTCTATCGCGAAGTGGCGGAGGCCTATATCGCGGGCCTTGAAAAATACGTCGCCAACGGCGGCGATCCCGCGCCTGTCGCCAGCGTCGCGTCTTTCTTCGTCAGCCGCATCGATAGCGCGGTCGACAAGCAGCTCGACGACAAGATTGCAAAGGCCAATGACCCCAGCGAGAAGGAGCGGCTGAGCGCGCTGAAGGGCAAGGTCGCCATCGCCAACGCCAAGCTTGCCTATCAGGACTACAAGCGGCTGTTCGCAGGCCCCCGTTGGGACAAGCTTGCAGCCAAGGGCGCAAAGCCGCAGCGTTTGCTGTGGGCGTCCACCGGCACCAAGAACAAGGACTACAGCGATGTGCTGTATGTCGAGGAACTGATCGGCGCCAACACCGTCAACACCGTGCCGCCGGCAACGCTCGATGCGTTCCGCGACCATGGCAAGCTGCGCGACAGTCTCGAGGAAAATATCGAGGACGCAAGGCGCGTGCTGGAAGAGCTCGAAAAGTCCGGCATCTCGCTTGACGCCATCACCGCCGAACTGGTCAGGGACGGCGTCAAGCTGTTTGCCGATGCCGCCGACAAGCTCTATGGCGCAGTGGCGTACAAGCGCGCCACCGTCCTCGGCGGCGGGATCGACCGGCAGCAGCTCGCACTCGGCGACGGCATCAGGAAGGCCGTGGAGAAGAGCACCGAGGACTGGCGCGCGTCGGCTACAATCCGCCGCCTCTGGCAGAAGGACAAATCCGTCTGGACCGATGACGACGAGAACAAATGGCTGGGCTGGCTGAACAGCCCTGCGGCCGCCGACGTCGCCGATTACGAGGATTTTGCCCGTCGCGTGAAGGGACAGAATTTCAGCGATACCGTCGTGCTCGGCATGGGCGGATCGAGCCTCGGGCCGGAAGTGCTGGCGGAAACGTTCGCCAGGAAATCCGGTTTTCCGAAGCTGCATGTGCTCGATTCCACCGATCCCGCGCAGGTCCGCGCGATGGAGGATGCGGTCGATCTCGCCCACACGCTCTTCATTGTCTCCAGCAAATCCGGCGGCACCACCGAGCCGAACGTGATGAAGGATTATTTCTTCGATCGCGTCTCCAAGACCATCGGCAAGGACAAAGCCGGCCATCGCTTCATCGCGGTGACCGATCCCGGCTCGTCGCTGGAGAAGGTCGCGATCAAGCAGGGCTTTGCCCGCATCTTCCATGGCGATCCCGCGATCGGCGGACGCTATTCCGTGCTGTCGCCGTTCGGACTGGTGCCGGCGGCTGCCGCCGGTATCGATGTACGCAGCTTGATCACCCATGCGCTCGCGATGGTGCGCTCCTGTGGCGCCGACGTGCCGCCGCACGAAAATCCCGGCGTGCAGCTTGGGCTGGCCATGGGGCTCGCCGGCCTCGAAGGCCGCGACAAGGTGACGATTACCTCGTCGGAGAAGATCGCCGATTTCGGCGCCTGGGCCGAACAACTGATCGCCGAATCCACCGGCAAGGAAGGCAAGGGCCTGATCCCGATCGACGGCGAGCCGCTCAGCGATCCCTCGCTTTACGGCAACGATCGCTTCTTCATCGATATCCGGACCGAAGGTGAGGACGACGCCTCGCATGATGACAGGCTCAAGGCGCTTGAGGAGGCAGGCCACCCCGTGGCCCGCATCGTCATGAAGTCGATCGACCATATCGGTCAGGAGTTTTTCCGGTTTGAGATGGCCACCGCCGTGGCGGGCGCGATGCTCGGCATCAATCCGTTCAACCAGCCCGATGTGGAAGCAGCCAAGATCAAGACCCGCGAACTGACCGGCGCATTCGAGAAGACCGGCGCGCTGCCTGCGGAGAAGCCTGTTATTTCGACCGATCAGGCCGATCTCTACACCGACGCGCACAACGCGGCCGAGCTGCGCAAGGCCGGTGCCGACGGCACGCTCGGCTCCTGGATCAAAGCGCATCTTTCGCGTTCGGAGAGCGGCGACTATGTCGCCCTGCTCGCCTATATCGCGCGAGACCCCGGCACGATCGGCTCGCTACAGAAGATGCGGCTCGCGGTACGCGACACGCGTCAGGTCGCGACCTGCGCCGAATTCGGCCCGCGCTTCCTGCATTCCACCGGGCAGGCCTACAAGGGTGGCCCCGACAGCGGGGTATTCTTGCAGATCACCACCGACGACGCCGAGGATTTGCCGGTGCCGGGACAGAAGGCGAGTTTCGGCATCATCAAGGCGGCGCAGGCGCGCGGCGATTTCGACGTGCTCACCGAACGTGGGCGACGCGCGCTGCGCGTCCATCTCAAGGGCGACCTCGGATCGGGACTGTCCGCGCTCGATGCCGCGATTGCGGAAGCGCTCAGTTAGGAAAGTCAGGATATGCAACTCGGCATGATCGGGCTCGGCCGGATGGGCGGCAATATCGTCCGCCGGCTGATGAAGAACGGCCACACTGCCGTGGTCTACGACAAGGATGCCAAGGCGGTCGCCGCGCTTGCGGCGGAAGGCGCCGTCGGCGCTGATGCGCTGGAAGATTTTGTGGCGAAACTGGAGAAGCCGCGCGCCGCCTGGGTGATGCTGCCGGCCGGCAAAATCACCGAGGCGACCATCGAGGCATTGGCAAAGCTGATGCAGCCCGGCGACGTCATCATCGATGGCGGCAATACGTTCTGGCAGGACGACGTTCGCCGCGGCGCGGCGCTGAAGGCAAAGGGCCTGCATTATCTCGACGTTGGCACCAGCGGCGGTGTCTGGGGCATCGAGCGCGGCTATTGCATGATGATCGGCGGCGACAAGGCGGTGGTCGACCGGCTCGATCCGATCTTCAAGACGCTGGCGCCCGGCATCGGCGACATCCCGCGCACGCCGGGGCGTGAGGGCCGCGACCCGCGTATCGAGCAGGGCTACATCCACGCCGGCCCGTCCGGCGCCGGGCACTTCGTCAAAATGATCCACAACGGTATCGAATACGGCCTGATGCAGGCCTATGCCGAAGGGTTTGACATCCTAAAGAACGCCAACATAGAGGCGCTGCCGCCGGAGCATCGCTTCGACCTTGATATCGCTGATATCGCCGAGGTGTGGCGGCGCGGCAGCGTAATCCCGTCCTGGCTGCTCGATCTCACGGCGTCCGCACTTGCCGAAAATCAGACGCTGGATAACTACTCCGGCTATGTCGAGGATTCCGGCGAAGGCCGCTGGACCGTGAATGCCGCGATCGATGAAGCCGTGCCGGCAGAAGTGCTGACGGCGGCGCTCTACGCACGCTTCCGGTCGCGCAGGGATCACACTTTTGCAGAGAAGATTCTGTCTGCGATGCGGGCAGGTTTCGGCGGCCACAGGGAGCCGCCGAAAAAACCTGACACGAAGGCCTGAGCACCCATGGCGGTCGGTCAGATAGCACAGAAGAAGCCCGATCCCTGCTCCTTCGTCATTTTCGGCGTGACCGGCGATCTCGCGCACCGGCTCGTCGTCCCTGCGCTTTACAACCTCGCGGCGGCCGATCTCTTGCCGGACAAATTCTGCGTGGTCGGCATCACGCGCGAAGGGATGTCGAGCGACGCACTTCGCGACAATCTGATGAAAGGCCTGCGAGAGTTTGCGACCCGCCCGGTGGACGATAAGATCGCGCGGCGCCTGCTTGAATGCGTCACCTGCATCGAGGCCGATCCAAAGCGTCCAGCGTCGTTCGATGCAATGAGCAAACAGCTCGGCGAACTGGAAGCCGCGCGAAACACCGGCGGCCACCGGCTGTTCTATCTGGCGACCCCGCCCAACGCGTTCCTGCCGATCAGCCGCGAGCTTGGCCGCACCGGCATGCTGGCCGAGAACGGTGCGTGGCGGCGGCTGGTGGTGGAAAAACCGTTCGGCACCGATCTCGCCTCCGCGAAGGCGCTGAACAGCGAACTGCTCAAGCTCGTCGACGAGCACGAGATCTACCGGATCGATCACTATCTCGGCAAGGAGACGGTGCAGAACATTTTGGTGCTGCGCTTCGCCAACGGCATGTTCGAGCCGATCTGGAACCGCAACCACATCGACCATGTTCAGATCACGGTCAATGAACAGCTCGGCGTCGGCCACCGCGGCAGCTTCTACGACCAGACCGGCGCATTGCGCGACATGGTGCCGAACCATCTGTTTCAATTGCTGTCGCTGGTCGCGATGGAGCCGCCGATCCGCTTCGATGCGCATTCGGTCCGCACCGAAAAGGCGGATGTGCTCGCCGCGATCCAGGTCCAGAGCGAGGCCGAGGCGCTGCGAAATTCGGTGCGCGGCCAGTATTTGGCCGGCCGGATCGGAGAGAGCGAGATCGCCGACTACCGCAAAATCGAGGACGTCGCACCCGGCAGCACCACCGAAACCTATGCGGCGCTGAAGCTTATCATCGACAATTGGCGCTGGGCAGGCGTTCCCTTTTACCTGCGCACCGGCAAGGCGCTCGGCGTCAAGCGCACTGAAGTCGCGATCAAGTTCAAGCAGGCGCCGTTCGCGATGTTCAACTGCACGCCGGTGGAGCGGCTGGCGCAAAACTACCTCGTGATCGGTGTCGCGCCGAACGAGGGCATCGCGTTGCAGTTCAACACCAAGGTGCCCGGCCCCTCGATCCTGATCGACGGCGTCGAGATGAAGTTTCGCTACAAGGATTATTTCAAGGCGGAGCCCTCGACCGGCTACGAGACGTTGATCTATGACTGCATGATCGGCGACAACATCCTGTTCCAGCGCGCCGACAGCGTCGAGGCCGGCTGGAAGGCGGTACAACCGTTCATCGATGCCTGGAAGAAGGCGGGAGCCAACGGGTTGAAGACATACAAGGCCGGCAGCGAAGGCCCGGGGGAAGCGAACGATTTGTTGACCCGCGACGGCCGAAGCTGGCGAAAGCTCGGGTGAGCGATGGCAGCGAATGACAACCGCCAAGTGATCGCGGTCGCCGATCGGGCGGCGATGGCGGCGACCGCCGCCGAACATTTGCTGGCCAGAATGGCCGCCAACAGCGGCCGCGTGGCGATCTGCCTGACCGGCGGATCGAGCCCGAAGCAGCTCTATCAACTGCTCGCAACCGATCCCTATCGAAGCCGGATCCCGTGGCAGCGCGTGCATTGGTTCATCGGCGACGAACGGTTCGTGCCGGCGGACGATCCGCTCAACAACATGGGCATGGCGCGAACGATTTTCCTGAATCAATACGCGCCAACGGCGAACATCCATCCGATTCCGACCGCAACCGCCGACCCAGCCGATCCCGACCGGGGCGCCGCGCTTTACGAGCAGGAATTGCAATCGTTTTACGGGGCAGACACGCTCGACCTGGCCAGGCCGCTGTTCGATCTCGTGCTGATGGGCGTCGGCCCCGACGGCCATACGGCCTCGCTGTTTCCAGACGATCCCGCGCTCGACGAGACGGCGCGCTGGGTCGTCGGCGTCCCTCGCGCCAATGTCGAGCCATTCGTGCCACGCGTGACCCTCACGCTGCCCACCCTCGCCTCGTGCCACGAAATGCTGTTCGAGGTTTCAGGCCGCGATAAACGTGCGATCTTGACGCGCCTCTTCGCAGGCGAGAACCTGCCCGCCAACTGCGCGCAGCCCTCCGGCGAGGCGGTCTGGCTGGTGGACCGGGAAGCACTTCCGGAGAATTTTGGTGGGCAATAGGACTCCCTGTGCGCTGGTGGTGATGGGCGTTTCCGGCTCGGGCAAGAGCACCATCGCGGATCATCTCGCTGGACGACTCGGCTGGCGCTACGAGGACGGCGACAGGTTTCACCCGCCGGGCAACGTCGCGAAGATGAGCGCCGGCCATCCGCTCACCGACGCGGACCGCTGGCCGTGGCTGCAGGCGATTGCCGACGAGATCGACCGCCTCTCGACCGCCGGTGAGCGCGCTGTCATCGCCTGCTCGGCGCTGAAGCGCGCCTATCGCGACGTTCTCGTGCACGGCCGCGACGATGTCCGCATCGTCTTTCTCGACGGAACGCAGGATCTGATCGCCGCCCGCCTCGCCGCCCGCAAGGGCCACTTCATGCCGCCGGGCCTGCTCGCCAGCCAGTTCAAGACCTTGGAGCGGCCGGGAGCGAACGAACGGCCGATCACGGTATCGATCGATGCGCCGGTCGAGCGAATCGTGGATGACATCGTCACTCAATTGAACCTGGTTCCCCAATGACCCGCATTGCGCTTGTCGTCTCCGACGTCGACGGCACCCTGTTGACGAAGGACAAAGTTCTGACCGACGGCGCAAAGGCCGCCGTACGCAGGCTGCATGCGGCCGGCATCGGCTTCACCATCGTCTCCAGCCGGCCAACCATCGGCATGGGTTTTCTGATCGATCCGCTTTCGATCACGCTTCCCGTTGGCGCCTTCAACGGCAGCTCGATCGTCGACGCAAGCCTCAAGCCGATCGAGCAGTATCTGATCGCCCCCGCCGTGGCGCAACGCAGCCTCGACGTGCTCAATGCGTTCGGCGTCGATATCTGGCTGTTCACCAACGATCGCTGGTACACGCGCAATCCCGACGGCGAATACGTCCCGCACGAGAAGCGCGCGATCAAGGCCGATCCGACCATTATCCCGGATTTCACGCCGTATCTCGGAGAAGCCTGCAAGATCGTCGGCGCCAGTTCGGACGCGGCGCTGCTTAAGCGTTGCGAGGTGGCGATGCGAGAAGCCGTCGGGGCGGAGGCGACCGCGGTCCGCTCGCAGACGTATTATCTCGACGTCACGCCGCCCGGTCACGACAAGGGCACCTTCGTGGATGCGATGACCAGGCGGCTCGGCATTCCGGCCGCGGCGGTAGCGACCGTCGGCGACATGGAGAACGATCTTCCGATGTTTGCCAGGAGCGGCGTTTCGTTTGCGATGGGCAATGCGGCCGATGGCATCAAGCAGCACGCAACGCATGTGACCGACAGCAACGAGCGCGACGGATTTGCCGCTGCGATCGAGACGGTGCTGCAGCTCGGATAGGGATTCTTTTCTGACGCGTTTTCTGCGCAGATAAGTCTACGCAATCTGCGTAAACTTGATTGCTATGCGAACCGGCATCCACCCCGGATCAAGTCCGGGGCAGGCTTTCGCTCGAAAACGCTATGCTCCGCCGTATCAAGCCTGCGTGAAGGATAAATCGAGGAATCCTCAAAGTCTTCGTGTGGCGAATCCGCTCCTGTTGGCCGGCACGATCGGCAAGCGCGAGCCGGTGTCCGACCGCCGTCTCCTCCCATGAAGGCAGGTTCATCCCAGCCCGGGCCTGCTGCGGCGAAGACGGATGCCGGCTCGCGCGACTTCCTAGTGATGGCATCCGGGCTACGAAGAGAGAGACGACGGCCGCTATTTCGAGCGCTGCTTCGCCGGCTTCTCGGTCGATTGCTTCGTTGCACTCAAATTATGCGCGGTGTTGATCAGCGCGATGTGCGTCAGCGCCTGCGGGAAATTGCCGGTCTGGCGGCCGGCCGCCGTATCGTATTCCTCGGCCAGGAGGCCGAGATCGTTGGCGACCGCGACCACGCGGCCAAGCAGCTCTTGGGCCTTGCCCAACTCGCCCGCCAGCACATAAGCGTCCGCCAGCCATAGCGTGCAGGCGAGGAACGCGCCTTCCGCCGGTTGCTTCTCCACTTCGCGGGGATCATGCCGCAGCACAAAACCGCCGCGCATCAGATGCCGTTCGACCGCGACAAGCGTGCCGCGCACGCGCGGGTCTTCCGGCGGCAGGAACCCGACCGACGGCAGCAACAGGATGCTGGCATCGAGCATCTTCGAGCCGTAGGACTCGACAAAGGAATTCAGTTCGGGATCGAAGCCTCTTGCGCAGACGTCGCGATGAATGGCGTCGCGCAGCACACGCCACTTCTCGAGCGGCGCCTTGAACCCGAACGTCTCGGCGCTCTTGATGCCGCGGTCGAACGCGACCCAGGTCATCACCTTCGACGAGACATAATGCCTGCCCGCGCCGCGGCGCTCCCAGATGCCGTGATCGGGCTTGTCCCATTGCCCGGCGAGGTGCTGCAGGACGGCGCATTCCATCGCCCAGCTGGTTTCATCCAGCTCGAGTTTTGCCACGCGCCACTGGTGAAAGGCGTCGATCAGTTCGCCGTAGACGTCGAGCTGCAGCTGCGCATGCGCGGCGTTGCCGATCCGCACCGGCTTTGCGCCCTCATAGCCGGGCAGCCATGTGGCTTCCCATTCCAGGAGGCGGCGCTGGCCCATGATGCCGTACATGATCTGCATGTTGGCGGGAGAACCCGCCGCTGCCCGCAACAGCCAATGGTGCCAAGCGGAAGCTTCCTCGGTATAGCCGGAATTCATCAGCGCCAGCAGCGTGAAGGTGGCGTCGCGCAGCCAGCAGAAACGATAATCCCAGTTGCGTTGCCCACCGAGCTTTTCCGGCAGCGAGGTCGTTGGCGCGGCGACGATGCCGCCGGTCGGGGCGTAGGTCTGCGCCTTCAGCGTGATCAGTGAGCGCATCACGAGGTCGCGGTGCTCGCCCTGGTAGGTGCAACGGCTGCACCATTCGGTCCAGAACGCCTCGGTATCCTTCAACGCATACGAAGGGTCGATCGGCTTGGGCACGGGCAGATGGGATGGCCCGTAGGTCAGCACAAAGGGAACGGTGTCGCCCTCGCCCACCTCGAAATCGGCGACCGTCGTCAGGTCCTCGCCGTGGGTTTCCACCGGCGTCCGCAACACCGTCATGTCCTGCCCGCAGATCGCGAGCAGCGCCGAACCGTCGTCGTTTCTCTTGACCCAGGGAATATCGGTGCCGAAGCCGAAGCGGATCACCAGTTGCATGTGCATCCTGACCCGGCCACGAACGCCGCGCACCAGCCGCACCACATCGGAGGCGTTGCCGCGCGGCGGCATGAAATCGATCAGATCAACCGCGCCGTCAGCCGTCTCGAACCGGGTCTGAAGGATCAGGGTGTCATCCCAATAGCGGCGCGAGGTGCCGGTAATCTCGTCGGCCGGCGCGATCAGCCAGCGGCCGTGCTTCTCGGTGCCGAGAAGTGCTGCAAAGCAGGCATCCGAATCGAAAGCCGGCCAGCACAGCCAGTCGATCGATCCGTCCCGGCCGACCAGTGCCGCGGTTTCGCAGTCGCCGATCAGCCCATAATCTTCGATACGGCACGGCAAGATGCTTCACCGCCTGATCATATCGCGGCGCGCGACCGCTCATGGGTTGCCGCCTTGAGCGCGGCGACGTCGACCGTGGATGTCATTTCCTCGATCGGCACCGGGAGCCGCTGCCGCCAGTTCGGATGCTCGTTGACGGTGCCGGGAATGTTGGGCTGGTCCACCACCCCGAGCAGGTCCTCCAGCGAGATCGCGAGCAGTCGCGACTTGGTTCGCGCCAGAAAGTTCGCCACCGCATAGAGATCGTTGCGGTCGATGGCGTGATGGCGCAGCACGTCGTCCAGCATCGCAAGTGCGCGCCAGCGCGCATCGTCGCTCTCGCCCGGATCGATCCCGAGCGAACGCTTCAGCGTGAGGTCGCCGAACGAGCGCCAGCCGGCATAGGTCGAGAGATCGTGGGTGTTGAAGGTGACGAGCGCATTGGTCAGGTAATGATCGATGCTGCGGAACGAGCCGCCGTCGTCGCGCTCGAACATCATCACGAGATACGACCAGATGCCCCAATCGGCGATCTGGTCGCGAAATCCTTCCGGCACGGTGCCGAGGTCTTCGCCGATCACGACGCAGCGGTTAGCAACGCTTTCCTGCGCCGTCACCGCCAGCAGCGCCTCGAACGGCATCTGGACGTAGACGCCGTCGCGTGCGCTGAAGCCTTGCGGCACCAGATAGAGCCGCTTCAGCCCGAGCACATGGTCGAGACGGATGGCGCCGGCATGGCGCATCGAGGCGCGCAGCATGTCGCGGTACGGCGCAAAGGACTCAAACTCGAGCCCGACGGCATTGAACCCGGCAAGGCCCCAGGTCTGGCCGGCGGTGTTGAGCGGATCGGGCGGCGCTCCGACGCCGAGATGGCGGGAGATGGCGACCTGCTCATTCCAGGCGTCGAACCCATCGGCCTGTACGCCGACCGCGACGTCGAGATAGAGCCCGACCTTCATGCCGAGCTGCTTCGCCAGATCGGCGGCGGCCCCCAACTGCCGGTCGGCGGTCCATTGCACGAATTCGACGAACTCGATTTCGCCGGCGTCTTCGCCCTGGCGCAACGCGGCGCATGTGGCATCGTCCGGCTGCCGCCACTCTACCGGCCATTCCCACCACGGCTTGCCGAATTTGTGCCGCAGCACCTCGAAGCAGGCAAAGTGCGACAGCAAGGTGCCGCGCTCGGCGCGGAATTTGTCAAAATCCTGTTGGCGGCCCGGCTTGGCATTGGCCTTGAAAGCAGCAAAGGCCCTGCGGAGCGCCCGCCACTTCAGACCGGCGACGCCGACGTAATCGACGACATCGCCTGCCCGCAACGGCGCCAGCGCCTCACGGGTTTCGGAGTCGGGCTGAAATTCGGGCAGCTTTTCGACATCGATATAGAGCGCGTTGAGAAACAGCCGGCTGTTCGGCGAATAGGGGCTGCAATCGCCCGGGCGATCGTCGAACAGGACATGCAGCGGATTGAGGCCGACGCCGTCGGCGCCGAGATGATCGGCGAGTTCGATCAGGCCGGCGAGATCGGTGAAGTCGCCCATGCCCCAGTTGCGCGCGGAGCGGACGCCGTAAAGCTGGGCCGCGAGCAGCCAGCAACGGTCGAACTCGCCGCCAAACGCCCGTTCCGGCGCCGAGATCAGCGGCACGTCCTCGGCGGTCGTGGCGTCGCTCACCTGAAGCCGGTAGACGCCGAGCGGCAGGTCCCTGGGCCAGTCGATGGCGTGATCCGAGCTCTCGCCCTTGGCGATAAGCCCCGAGCCCGTAACGATTTTCCACTCCACTGGAAGCCTGGCTGTAGCCGGGAGCTCGGTTCGCGACGGCCGCCCGGACCGGACCACCACCGGGTGGCCGACCAGCGGTCCCGGGGCCTGCGGCGGCAGGGCATCCAGAATGATTTTGAGCGCGGCGGCGTCCGTCACACGGCGGTGACCTTGGCCGTCCAGGAACTCGGTCTGGATTCCCTGGGCTTTGGCTTGAGCAAAAAGGTCCATTCGGCACATACTTTGCACGCAAACATCAAACGGATGTCGCGAAATTGTCTAATTGCGGGAAGGAGATAGACGGTGTCTAACGCTCGGGCCCATCAACGGTTCCAAGGGAACCAAAGCGAGTCGAGCGGCTTTCTATCTCAGTTCGGAACGTCTCCCTTCTGCAAACGAAACGGGGACGTCATTTCCATGGCAATGGCATCACCGTGAACAAAAAAGCGCAAACCGCCGAGAGCTCCAACGCCGGCGTCTCCCTCACTATCGACGGTGCCTATCCACTGAATCCGGATGGCAGCCTTGTAATCGAAGCAAAGCGAGGGCCAGCCGTCGACGCCGTCACCGACGAACTCTGGTACAAGGATGCGATCATCTATCAGTTGCACGTCAAGGCCTTCGCCGACAGCAACAATGACGGCATCGGCGACTTTGCCGGGCTGACCGAGAAACTGGGGTACCTGCAGGACCTCGGCGTCACCACGCTGTGGCTGTTGCCGTTCTACCCTTCCCCCGGCCGCGACGACGGCTACGACATCGCCGATTACGGCGACATCAACCCCGATTTCGGGACCATGAAGGATTTCCGCCGCTTCATCCAGGAAGCCAAGAAGCGCGGCTTGCGGGTCATTACCGAGCTCGTCGTCAACCACACTTCCGATCAGCACGACTGGTTCAAGCGCGCCCGCCGCTCGGACCCGAATTCCTCTGCCCGCAACTGGTACGTCTGGAGCGACACCGACCAGAAATATCTGGGCACGCGGATCATCTTCACCGATACCGAGAAATCGAACTGGACCTGGGATCCGGAAGCCGGCCAGTTCTACTGGCATCGCTTCTTCTCGCACCAGCCCGACCTGAATTTCGACAATCCGCGCGTGGTGAGCGCGCTGGTGCAGGTGATGAAGCGCTGGCTCGACACCGGCGTCGACGGTTTCCGCCTTGACGCTATTCCCTATCTCTGCGAGCGCGACGGCACCAACAACGAGAACCTGCCCGAGACGCATGCGATCATCAAAGGGCTGCGCCGCGAGCTGGACGCCTATGCGAAAGGCAAGGTGCTGCTGGCCGAGGCCAATCAATGGCCGGAGGACGTGCAGGAATATTTCGGCCGCGGCGACGAATGCCACATGGCCTATCATTTCCCGCTGATGCCGCGCATCTACATGGCGATCGCGCAGGAAGACCGTTTCCCGATCACCGACATCCTGCGCCAGACGCCGGATATCCCGGGCAACTGCCAATGGGCGCTGTTCCTGCGCAACCACGACGAGCTGACGCTGGAAATGGTGACCGACGTCGAGCGCGATTACCTGTGGTCGACCTACGCCAACGATCCCCGGGCGCGCATCAATGTCGGCATCCGCCGGCGGCTGGCGCCGCTGATGGACAATGACCGGCGCAAGATCGAGCTGATGAACTCGCTCTTGCTGTCGTTCCCGGGCACGCCGATCATCTATTACGGCGATGAGATCGGCATGGGCGATAACATCTATCTCGGCGACCGCAACGGCGTCCGCACCCCGATGCAATGGACGCCGGACCGCAATGGCGGCTTCTCCCGCGCCGACCCGGCAAGACTATACGCGCCGACCATCATGGACCCCGTCTACGGCTATGAATCGGTCAATGTCGAGGCACAGTCGCGCAGCCTGTCCTCGCTGCTATCGGCCACCAAGCGGCTGATCGCGGTCCGCAAATCGACGCTCGCCTTCGGCCGCGGCACCATGACGTTCATTCGCCCGGAAAACCGCTCGGTGCTGTGCTACGTGCGTCAATATCAGGGCGAAGTCATCCTGTGCGTTGCCAACCTGTCGCGATCGGCTCAGGCGACCGAACTGGATCTCTCCGCCTTCAAGGACCGCATTCCGCTGGAAATGCTCGGCCGCACACGCTTCCCGGCGATCGGCGAGCTGCCCTACATGATCACGCTGTCGCCTTACGGCTTCTACTGGTTCGAACTGCAGGAGCGCGACAAGTCGGCGCCGGTGGTGCAGCGGGCCGTGCCCGAGTTCGAAACGCTGGTGGTGCCGCTGAACGCGACCTGGGTGTCGCTGGCGCGCGAGCGCGGCGTGTTCGAGCGCGACGTGCTGCCGGGACATCTGGCGCGCAGCCGCTGGTATCCGGAACGATCGCCCAAGGCGATCCGTCCGACCCTGACTTCGGCGATTCCGTTCTGCGACATCGGCGACAACCGGCCATGGCTCGCCTTTTTCGAAACGACGCAGCGCGGCATCACGACGCGCTACCTGCTGCCGATGCAGATCGAATGGGTGCGCTTCGACCGCGAGCGCTACAACCCGCACGCGCTGGCCGCCGTTCGGCAAGGAGCCCGCGAAGGCACTCTACTCGATGTCGCCACCGACCAGATCTTCATCGCGCTATTGTTGCGCAATCTGCAGCAGTCGCTGACGGTCGACGAGAGCGAACAGGGCTTGCGGCTCGAATTCCGGCCAACCAACCGCTTCAGCGACAAGCCGATCCGGCAGCCAGAGCACATCCGCACCGTCGATTCCGAGCTGCCCCGCAGCACCGCGCTCGTGGATGACGACTGCGTCGTCAAGATCTACCGGACGCTTCAGGTCGGACCCAATCCCGAAATCGAGATCGGACGCTTCCTCACCGACATCGCCAACTTTGCCAACACCCCGGCGCTGCTCGGCAGCGTCGAGTTGGTCGAGGGCAACGAGAAGAGCGCGGTCGGTGTCGTTCACGCCTTCGTCGCCAATCAGGGCGACCTCTGGACCGTGAGCGCCGCCTATCTCGACCGCTTCGTCGAGGAGCAGCGTCTGCTGGCGGAGAGCATCCACCCCGGCGAACGCGAGGAAGAGATCCCCTATCTGCGTCACATGTCGCAGGCGGGGCGGCGCGTGGCCGAGCTGCATGTTGCGCTCGCCGGCAACAACGAGTTGGCCGAATTCGCGCCGGAGCCGACCGGCCGCGAGGATGTGCAGCGCTGGATCGACGATCTGATGCTCTGCGCCGGCCGCGTTTTCGATGCGCTCCGGCAGCGGCGGGATACGCTGAGGGAAGCCGACCGCCTGCTGGCCGACCAGGTGTTGGCGTTGCAGCCGGTCCTGTCGGATTGGCTGGAAACGCTGCTGCTGCGCGAGGCCGATGCCGCCAACATCCGCGGCCATGGCGATCTCGATCTCAGTCAGTTGCTGATCGTCAAGGACGACATCTTCATCGTCGACTTCGAAGGCGCGCCGCGGCGCACTATCGCCGAACGCCGGCGCAAGACGCCCGCGGCGCGCGATATCGCCAGCCTGGTTCGATCGATCGATTATTCGGCAACCGCAGCCCTTGAGCGCGCGCTCAAAGTGGCTC
The DNA here is from genome assembly GCF_036924515.1 of Bradyrhizobium sp. AZCC 1610. Classification (NCBI taxonomy): domain Bacteria; kingdom Pseudomonadati; phylum Pseudomonadota; class Alphaproteobacteria; order Hyphomicrobiales; family Nitrobacteraceae; genus Bradyrhizobium; species Bradyrhizobium sp. AZCC 1610. The sequence continues at coordinate 5,354,677 of NZ_JAZHRR010000001.1, forward strand.
ACGATGAGCCAGGCAAGCTCGGCGCGGCGCTTGGCGAGTGGCGCGACCGGGCGACAACCGCATTTCTCGCCGCCTACCACGAGGCCATGACCGATCAGCGGCTGTGGCCGGCCGATCCGAAGGCGGCAGACGGCTTGCTGACCTTTTTCATGCTCGAGAAGGCCTTGAACGAGATCGAACACGAGCTGTCATTCCGGCCGGAATGGCTGCGCGTGCCGCTGACCGGGATCATCAGAATGTTGTCACAACCGACCTTCGAGGCCTCATGACCAAGCTACCCGCCGAGGCCTATGCCATCATCGAAGGCAAGCATTCCGATCCGTTTCGCTATCTCGGCTTGCACAGCGAAGGCGGCCACAGCGTGGTGCGTGCTTTCATCCCCGAAGCTTCCAACGTGGAGGCGATCGGCGAGCATGGCGAGACGGCGCCGCTTCAACGGATTCACGATGCCGGGCTGTTTGCGGGCGCGCTGCCGAACGGCTCCAAACGCTACCAGCTCCGCGCCCGCTTCGGCGAAAACGTCGTCGATCTCGACGATCCCTACCGCTTTCCGCCGGTGCTCAGCGACTTCGATCTCTATCTGCTGGGTGAAGGCACTCACCGGCGGATCTACGACAAGCTCGGCGCGCATCCGATGACGCTCGATGGCGTCGATGGTGTGGCGTTCGTGGTGCTGGCGCCGAACGCCAAGGCCGTCAGCGTGGTCGGCGATTTCAATTTCTGGAATGCGCGGCGGCATCCGATGCGGGTGCGCGGCGTCGGCTATTGGGAATTGTTCGTGCCCCATGCCCACGCCGGCGACCGCTACAAGTTCGACATCACCGGCTCCGACGGACGACATCTGCCGCTGAAATCCGATCCGGTAGCGTTTGCGGCGGAGGTCCGGCCCTCAACGGCCTCGATCGTCGTCGACGAAAGCAGAATCCCGCATCCCCGCGCCGCACCATCGGGCATCAACGCGGTGGGCGCGCCGATCTCGATCTACGAGGTGCATCTCGGTTCCTGGCGGCGCAAGAACGGCAATGAATGGCTGAGCTACCGCGACCTCGCCGAACAGCTCCCGGCTTACGCGAAGGACATGGGCTTTACCCATCTCGAGTTTCTGCCCGTCAGCGAGCATCCGTTCGACGGCTCCTGGGGCTACCAGCCGACCGGCCTGTATGCGCCGACCAGCCGGTTCGGCACGCCGGAAGACTTTTCTGCGCTGGTCGATGCCTGCCATCGCGAGGGGATCGGCGTATGGCTCGACTGGGTGCCCGGACATTTTCCCGACGATCCGCATGGGCTCGGCTATTTCGACGGCACCGCGCTCTACGAGCATGCCAATCCGATGCAGGGCCGCCACCTCGACTGGGGCACGCTGATCTACAATTACGGCCGCACCGAAGTGGTCAATTTCCTGGTTTCCAACGCGCTGTTCTGGTTCGATCGCTACGGCGTCGACGGCCTGCGTGTCGATGCCGTCGCCTCGATGCTCTATCTCGACTACAGCCGGCCCGCCGGCGAGTGGATTCCGAACCGGCATGGCGGCCGGGAAAACCTCGAAGCCATCGAATTCCTGCGCCGCTTCAACATCGAACTGTTCGGGCATTTTCCGGAAGCCACCACGGCTGCGGAGGAATCCACCTCATGGCCGCAGGTCTCGCAGCCGGTCGAATATGGCGGGCTCGGCTTCGGCTTCAAATGGAACATGGGCTGGATGCACGACACGCTGAAATATATCGGCAAGGATCCCGTGTACCGGAAGCACCATCACGGCGACGTCCTGTTCGGCCTGCATTACGCATTTTCGGAGAATTTCATCCTGCCGCTGTCGCATGACGAAGTCGTGCACGGCAAGCGGTCGATCCTCGGCCGCATGCCGGGCGACGAGTGGCAGCGATTTGCAAACCTGCGTGCCTATTACAGTTTCATGTTTGGTCATCCCGGCAAGAAGCTTTTGTTCATGGGCTGCGAGTTCGGCCAGGAGCGCGAGTGGAATCACGATCATTCGCTGGACTGGCACCTCTTGGCGCAGCACCGCCATACCGGCGTCCAGAATCTGATCCGCGATCTCAACCGGCTCTATCGCGCCGTGCCGGCGCTGCACGAGATGGACTGCAACCAGGCGGGATTTGAATGGGTCATCACCCATGATTCCGGCAACAACATCTTTGCCTGGCTGCGCAAGGGTTTCGACGCGCACGCGCGCTGTCTCGTGGTCGTGAACTTCTCGCCGAACGTCTATCGCAATTATCGCGTCCGGGTGCCGTTCGCCGGCAAGTGGAAGGAAGCGCTCAATTCCGACTCCGCGCATTATGGCGGCAGCAATGTCGGCAATGTCGGCGAAGTCCACACCCTCGAAGGCAGCATCCCCGAGCTCAGCCTGACCATCCCGCCGCTGGCTGCGATCTTTCTCGTACCGGAAAGCTGACGCATGCGATTGTCCGCGGGAAGCCCCGCCCGCCTCGGAGCAAGCTGGGACGGACGGGGCACCAACTTTGCGTTGTTCTCGGCCAATGCGGAGAAGGTAGAGCTTTGCCTGTTCGACGGTCAGGGCCGGCGCGAACTCGAGCGGATAGAACTGCCCGAGCGCAACGAGGACGTCTGGCACGGCTATCTCAACGACGTCTCGCCCGGGCAGCTCTATGGCTATCGCGTCCACGGCCCCTATGCGCCCGAGCGCGGCCACCGCTTCAACGCCAACAAGCTGCTGCTCGACCCCTATGCCAAGCGGATCGCCGGCCGGCTGGTGTGGAGCGACGCGCATTTCGGCTATCGCACCGGCAGCGCGCGCGAGGATCTTTCCTTCGACCGACGCGACAATGCGCGCGGCATGCCGAAGGCGGTCGTGGTCGACGAGACCTTCAACTGGGGCCGCCGCGAGATACGGCCGAACATCGCCTGGGAAGACACCATCATCTACGAGGCCCACGTCAAGGGCCTGACGCAAAAGCGCAGCGACGTCGCGCCAGGCTGGCGCGGCACCTATGGCGGGCTCTGCTCGCCGGCGATGATCGATCATCTCAAGCGGCTCGGCGTTACCACCATCGAATTGCTGCCGATCCACGGGCTGATCGACGACCGCGTGCTGGTCGAACGGAAGCTTGCCAACTACTGGGGTTACAACACGCTGGCGTTCTTCGCGCCGGAGCCGCGCTATGCGCAGGACAACGCGCTCGACGCGTTCCGCACCACGGTGGCGCGGCTGCACGACGCCGGCATCGAGGTGATGCTCGACGTGGTCTATAACCACACCGCCGAGGGCAACCATCTCGGCCCGACGCTGTGTTTCCGCGGCATCGACAACGCGTCCTATTACTGGCTCAGCAAGGACAATCCGCGCTACTATGACGACTTCACCGGCTGCGGCAGCTCGGTCAACCTCACCCATCCGCGGGTGCTGCAGATGGTGATGGATTCGCTGCGCTACTGGGTCGAGGTCTGCCATGTCGACGGCTTCCGCTTCGACCTCGCCACCACGCTGGCGCGGGAGCCGCACGGCTTCGATCGCAATTCCTCGTTTCTGACCGCGGTGCGGCAGGACCCGGTGCTGGCGACCGTCAAGCTCGTCGCCGAACCGTGGGACCTCGGCATGGGCGGCTATCAGGTCGGCGCATTTCCCTCGCAATGGTCGGAATGGAACGACCGTTATCGCAGCGCGATGCGGCGCTACTGGAGCGGCGAAGGCAGCCTGATCGGCGAAGTATCGCGCCGCATGACCGCCTCATCCGACCTGTTTCATCACGACAACCGCGCAACCCGCGCCAGCGTCAATCACATCACCGTCCATGACGGTTTTACGCTGGCCGACCTGTTCAGCTACAACGAGAAGCACAACGAGGCCAACGGCGAAGGCAATCGCGACGGCTCCAACGACAACCACAGCAACAATTGCGGCCATGAGGGCCCGACCAACGACGCCGCGATCGTTGCGCTGCGCCGCCAGCTCCGCAAGAACCAGCTCGCCTGCCTGTTCCTCGCGCAAGGAACGCCTTTGCTGCTGGCCGGCGACGAGGTCGGCAATTCGCAGAACGGCAACAACAACGCCTATTGCCAGGACAACGAGACCGGCTGGGTGAGCTGGGACAATCTCGGCAAGCCAGGCGACGACCTCACCGATTTCGTCAGCCACATGACCGCGCTGCGCCGGCGCTTCGCCCAACTGCGCTGCCAGCGCTGGCTCTCCGGGCGCCGCAAGGATGGCTCCTACGGCGTGCTGTGGCTGACGCCGGCGGCCGAGGAAATGCAGGAGGCCGACTGGAATTTTCCGGAAGGACGATTCCTCGCCTATGTGCTGGGGCCATTGGAACAAGGGCAGCCGCCGATCTTTATCGTGTTGAACGCCGCCCCTGAAGAGATCGCTTTCAAATTGCCGCAGATGCCCGAATACAAAAACTGGCAGCAGGTGCTGAACACGACCGAGGCCGTGCAGAGCCTCACCAGATTCGCTTCGGGCACCGCGACCAGCGCGCCGCCGCGGTCGGTGCTTGCCTTTGCGGGCACGGCATGAACGGCCGGCAATTCGGCCCGTGTCTGGCAAACTATGGCACGCGGTTTCGGCTGTGGGCGCCGGCGACGAAACGCGTCGACGTCATTCTGGAGCAACCGCACGCGATGAAGCGCGGCGAGGACGGCTGGTTCACGGCCGACATCGCCGGCGTGAAGGCCGGCGCGCGCTACAAATTCCGCATCGATGACGAGATCGATGTGCCGGATCCGGCGTCGGCGTTTCAGCCCGATGACGTCTTCGGCCCCAGCGAAGTGATCGATCATGAAGCCTTTCCATGGCGCGCCGCGAACTGGCGCGGGCGGCCGTGGCAGGAAGCGGTCGTCGTCGAGGCCCATGTCGGGACTTTCACCGAACAAGGCACCTATCGCGCGATGATCGACAGACTCGATCATCTCGCAGATACCGGAATCACCGCGCTGGAATTGATGCCGCTGGCTGACTTCGCGGGTGCGCGCAACTGGGGCTATGACGGCGTCCTGTGGTACGCGCCCGACAGCGCCTATGGGCGGCCCGAAGATCTCAAGGCGCTGATCGACGAGGCGCACCTGCGCGGGCTGATGGTGATGCTCGACGTGGTCTATAACCATTTCGGCCCTGAAGGAAATTATCTCGGCCGCTATGCGCCTTCCTTCTTCACCGAAGCACACACGCCCTGGGGCAGCGCGATCGATTATCGCGTGAAAGAAGTCCGCGCTTTTGCGATCGAGAACGCGCTCTTCTGGTTGCGCGACTATCGCTTCGACGGGCTGCGGCTCGATGCCGTCAACTCGATCGTCGAGCCCGGCGGGCTGTCGCTGCTGCACGATCTCAGCGCCGCCGCCGGCAAGCTCGCCGCGGAAACCGGCCGGCACATACATCTGGTCTTGGAGAACGGCGACAACCGTGCCAGCATTCTGGACGCCGTTCGGGATCCGCCGCGCGGAAAATATCGCGCGCAGTGGAACGACGACTATCATCACGCCTGGCGCGTGCTGATGACCGGCGAGACGCAGGGCTATTATGGCGACTACCAGCGCGCGCCGATCTCGGATATCGCACGCTCGCTGTCATCAGGCTTCGTCTATCAAGGGGAGCTGTCGGCATTTCGCGGCGGCAAGCGGGGCGAGCCGAGCGGCCATCTGGCGCCTGTCGCCTTCATCAACTTCCTGCAGAACCACGACCAGATCGGCAATCGCGCGTTGGGCGACCGGCTCGAAAGCTATACGGATGCGCGGGCGATCGAAGCGGCGCTGGCAGTGCTGCTGCTGGCGCCGTCCATTCCCATGCTATTCATGGGCGAGGAATGGGGCTCGAAGGCGCCCTTCCCGTTCTTCTGCGATTTCGGCGGCGAACTCGCCGATGCCGTCCGCAAGGGTCGCCGCGCCGAATATGCCTGGGCCTATGCGGAATTCGGCGACGAGGTGCCGGACGCACTCGATCCATCGACGCGCGATTCCGCCGTGCTCGACTGGAACGAGCGCGACGCGCCGGCGGCACGAAAGCGGCTGGCGCTGGTGCGGGACCTGCTGAAAATCCGCCGGCAGGAGATTGTCCCGCGGCTCGCGGGTGCCGCCTTCGGCGAGGCGCACGCAGCGTCCAATCGCCTGCTGACGGCCCATTGGCGGATGGGCGATAGCGCCACGCTTCGCCTGCTCGCCAACCTGTCGGACCAGGCCGTCAGCCATGCGCCCGATGGCCCCGCGGGAACCCTGATCTGGGGCAACGAGTTGGGCGACAGCGTCCCGCCATGGACGGTGCTCTGGCGCATCGGATAGGAAAATGCCCCCGGCGATCCCGATCGCGACCTACCGCCTGCAATTGTCGGCGGATTTCGATTTCGACGCCGCCGCTTCCGTGGTGCCCTACCTGAAGGCGTTCGGCATCACCCATCTCTATGCCTCGCCCTTCATGCGCGCCCGCAAGGGTAGCACGCATGGCTACGACGTCACCGACCATGCCCGGTTCAATCCGGAGCTCGGCGGCGAAGCCGGCTTCGAGCGGCTGAGCGCCGTGCTGCGGCAACACGATCTCGGGCTGATCCTCGACTTCGTGCCCAATCATGTCGGCGTGCACTACGACGATAATCCATGGTGGCTCGACGTGCTGGAGTGGGGTCCCGCCTCGCCGCACGCGGCTTCCTTCGACATCGACTGGGAGCAGTTGCCATATCGCGCCCGCGGCGGCGTGCTGCTGCCGATCATCGGCTCGTCCTACGGCCACGCATTGGAAAATGGCGAGATCGAGCTTCGCTACGATCCCTCCGAGGGCAGCTTCTCAGCCTGGTATTTCGAGCATCGGCTGCCGATCGCGCCGGAACGCTACGGCGAAATCCTGCGCATGATCGTCATGGAGGCGGGTGCCGAGGAAAGCGCGCCCGGCAAGGCGATGCTTGCGCTGGCCATCCGTTATCAGGGGCCGCGACGCCCCAACCGCAAGGAAGCGCCTGCCTTCAAAGCCGAACTGAAGGCCATCATGGGAGCCGCGGACATCATCGCGCGTGGACTGGACGCCTATCGCGCCGGAGCGGATCGCACAGCGCCGACGCTATCGCTGCACCATCTGCTCGAACGCCAGCACTACAAGCTCGGCCACTGGCGGCTCGCTTCCAGCGACATCAACTACCGGCGCTTTTTCGACATCAATACGCTGGCAGGCTTGCGCGTCGAGGACGCCGGCACCTTCGAGGCGATCCATCGCCTGGTCAAACGGCTGATAGCGGAGGGAAAGCTTGGCGGGTTGCGGCTCGACCACATCGATGGCCTGCGCGATCCCGTCCAGTATTTCCAGCGCCTGCGCCGGCTGGTCCGCGAAGCGCATGGCGGCCGAAACCAACCCTTCTACGTGGTGATCGAGAAAATTCTCGGCGAGCACGAAAAGCTGCCGTCATTCGCCGGCGTTCACGGCACCACCGGCTATGAGTGGATGAACGCGATCACCCATGTGCTGACCGACGGCCGCGGCCTGAAGCCGCTCGACGAGGTCTGGCGGCAGGTCAGCAACCATTCGCCAAAACTCGAACCGATCCTGCGGGAGGCAAAACGCCGCGTGCTGGAAACGTTGCTGACCAGCGAGTTCACGGTGCTGACGCGCCTGCTGGCGCGGATAGCCAGCGGACATTACTCCACCCGCGACTATTCCGCCGACAGCCTGCGGCAGGCGCTCGAACTCTACGTGCTGCATTTCCCGGTCTACCGCACCTACCTGACCTCCTCAGGTCCATCCGCGCATGATCGCCAGTTGATATCAGGGACGATCGAACGGTCGCGCGCTGACTGGTTCGCTGCAGACGACGGCATTTTTGACTTTCTGCGCGATACCCTGACGATGGATCTGATCAAGCCCGGGCGGGCACACCACAGCGCGCCACGCGTCAGACGTTTCGCGTTGAAGGTGCAGCAGTTCACCGGCCCCATGATGGCGAAGTCGCTGGAGGACACCACGTTCTACCGCTACCACCGCCTGCTCGCGCTCAATGAGGTCGGCGGCGATCCGGCGGCAAAAGCGCTTTCGGCCGGCGATTTTCACGGAATGATGCAGGCCCGCGCCAACGAATGGCCGCTTGGCATGACGGCGACCGCAACACATGACACCAAGCGCGGCGAGGATGCGCGGACGCGCATCATGGCGCTGGCGGAAATTCCGGGCGAATGGACCAGTGCGGTAGCCCGATGGAAGCTGCTTAACGCGCCGCATCTTTCGGTCAATGGCGATTTTCGCGCGCCGTCGGCAACGTTCGAATATATGCTGTATCAGGCGCTGCTCGGGGCATGGCAGCCAAACGACGCTTTGTTTCCGGAGCGAGTACAGGAATATGCGCTAAAGGCCGCGCGCGAGGGCAAGCAGGAAACGAGCTGGCTCAATCCCCACGCAGCCTACGAGGCGGGCGTAAAGGGCTTCATCGAAAAAATTATCGATCCTTCGCTCTCAGGCGAATTCCTGAACTCGCTGCAAACGCTCGCGCAGCGGCTGTCGTTGCTGGGCGCCTTGAATTCACTCAGCCAGATCACGCTGAAGGCTATGCTGCCGGGCGTGCCGGATTTCTATCAGGGCACGGAGCTTTGGGATTTTTCGCTGGTCGATCCCGACAACCGGCGGCCAGTCGACTTTGCCGAACGCGCAGGCCGGCTCGGTGCGCTGGAGAAGCCGGATTGGGATCACCTGGTCGAGAAGTGGCCGAGCGGTCATCTGAAGCTGGCCTGGACACGGCATCTGCTCAAGTTTCGGACCGAACTCGCCGACATATTTACGGAAGGCGATTACGAGCCTTTGGAAGTGAACGGGCCGCATCGCGACCATTTCATCGCGTTCGCCCGGCGGCGCGGCCGCGAGGCCGCGATCACCGTGGTCACGCGCTGGTTTGCGCCGTTGACCGACGGCGGCAGACATTGGCCTGGTCCGGAGAACTATGACGCCGCGCTCGATGTCGGCGGCTATGCGGTGGAAGGTTTTGCCGACGCCGATGCCACGCAGTTGCGGCTGTCGGATCTACTGGCGCACCTGCCGGTCGCCGTGCTGCGGGCAAGATTCAACGGCGCGGCGAAGCCGGCACCCAAGCGCGGGCGCGTTTAGAGCAACATCAGCTTTTCTTGGTCAGCAGCAATTGGCCGCGGCTGCGGATCGCCGCCTGGGCCACTTCGGCAAAGCGTTGCAGCAGCCATGGCAGCATGACTTCGACCTGCACATGATCTTCCGCCACGTCGACATGGCCGGCAGCCGCCTGGCCGAGCACGCGAACGCGAAAAATCATGCGGTTGTCTTCCCAACGCTCCTCATCAACGCTCAGCACCGGTACGCTTGAAGTGGCGCGCGAAAGCCCGGTCTTCAGGCGGCGCATCGCCTCTTCGCGTCCCAGGCTATGCGGGATCGAAACCACCAGCGGTTTAGTCATCGCAGAGATCCCTCTCGTGTCCAACCGGATGTAATTGCACTTGCTTCGAAAGAAAGGGCTGCGCGCATTATCGCAACGCAAAGCGGAACTTAGATGACTCCCCGCGGTTGATCCACGCGAAGGGCAGAGCATACAGAACCATCTTTTGGGCTGAGGAGAAGTTTATGTCTATCGGCACCATCATTCTGATTATTCTCATCATCGCCCTGCTCGGCGGATTCAGCGGCATCGGCGGCGGGCCGTTCTACGGCACCGGATATTACGGTGGCGGTGGGTTGGGCCTGGTGATCGTGATCCTGCTAATCCTGCTGCTGCTCGGGAAAATTTGATAGGCACGGCCGATCTTGCGTTCAACAGGACTGTCATCACCCGCGAAAGCGGGTGATCCAGATGCTATGGGGGGAGCGGCGGCGAGGGTGTGGATACCCTCGAGCGCCGTGATCACGCAATGGAGCACCCCATGTCGCAATCGTTTGACGCCAGCAGGTCCCTCACCGCCTTCGAACAGGATAGCACGTTGGTCGCAGTGATCGAGATGAGCCAGTCGAAGTGGCTTGTTGCGGCTATGATCCCGGGGGTCGAGCGCCAGCCCCTGAAGAAGCTTGGTGCAAATGCGGACGCTCTGCTGAAGCTGTTGCAGCGCTGGCAGGATGAAGCGCGCAAGGCCGGGCGGACGGTCAGGCGGATCGTCTGCGCCTATGAGGCCGGGCGAGACGGATTCTGGCTGGCGCGCTGGCTGCAGGCGCGCGCCATCGAGGCCTACGTCATCCATGCCGCAAGCATCGCAGTGTCCCGCGAGCACCGCCGGGCCAAGACCGATCGGATCGATACGGAACTGCTGATGCGCTCGTTTCTCGGCTGGCTGCGTGGCGAGAAGCGCCATTGCAGCATGGTCGCGATCCCGACCATGGCGGAAGAAGATGCGCGGCGGCCGAGTCGTGAGCGGGAGAGCCTCGTGGGCGAGCAAACACGGATCGTCAACCGGATCAAGGCTGTCCTCGCCCTGTTCGGCATCGGCGGGTTCAATCCGAGGCTGCGCAAGGCGGCGCAGAAGCTGGAGACACTGCACACCGCGGAAGGAACACCGTTACCGGAAAATGCCCACGCCGAATTGCGCCGCGATCTGGAGCGGCTGCGCCTGGTGCACGACCAGATCCACATCATCGAAAGTGAACGGTTGCGCCGGCTCGCGCTCGCGCCGGCCGCAACGACAAGGCCTCACGCGATGGTTCGTCTGATCGCAAGGGTTTTTGGCGTCGGCATCGAGACCGCCGACATGCTGGTAAATGAGGCGCTGGCGCGCAAGCTGCGCGATCGCAAAGCTGTTGCGCGCTATGCTGGACTGACCGGCGCGCCGGACGAGAGCGGCAAGCGCCGGCGCGAGAAGGGACTGGCCCGCGCCGGCAATGGTCGGGTCCGCCGCGGCATGATCCAACTGGCCTGGCGCTTTCTGATCTTCCAGAAGGATAGCCGGCTCGTCCGCTGGTTCCGCGAGCGCACCGCAGATGGCCGCAGCGCCACGCGCAAAACCATGATCGTGGCGCTGGCGCGCAAGCTGCTCATCGCGCTGTGGCGGCTGGCAACCACCGGCGAGATGACGGAGGGGCTCAGGCTGCGCCCGGCCGGAACCTGACCATGCAGCTTCCGCAACCCCAACACGATTGACGGTTCAGCAGCCGGCAGTCTGCCGACGACATCCGAGGTGGCGGTGATCCGCCGGAATACATGGCCTTTGCGCCGCGACCCAGAATGGACCCGCCGCCCCGGAGCTTCGCCCCCCGATGCGCATGCATGCATCATGGTTCTGGTCCCGATCGATCAACCGAATACAAGTCTGCGACGCGGTATCGCGTCCACGGTGGGCTCGCCTCGGAAGTCGTCCCTATGCCGCTAACGCCAAACCTCGTCCCGCCCTCAAGCCTGCCGCCGGGCTCACGACCGTCAAGGGCTGCGTCGCTCCGCGATGGCCTGCGGCCACCCTTGACCGTCGTTCCGCCCAGGCGGCTAGTCGTCTCGGGGTCGGGACGAGGAGATGTCGGTCTTCGTCGAACAAGGAGACGACAGCAATGATCTGACAACGATCACTCTTGATCACCCCCATACAAGTATTCCAGAGACACCAGCTATTGAGCCGATAAGCCGCGGCGTACTGGTTACTCCGCTTTCGCGGAGTATGACCCGCTGTGGGTGAAACGGCGGACATGGACTACATCAGCTACTTCCCAGCCAACTTCTTCATCGCCGGCTTGATCGACGCTGCGGCGTCGTCGTAGCCGTCCCAGGCTTTTGTCTTGGCCAGCAGCGAAGGCACGGTGCGCACCGTGTACTTCTTCGGATCGAGATCGCCGCGCACCTGCGTCCAGGTCAGCGGCATCGAGACGGTGGCGCCGTCGCGTGCACGCGGCGACAGCACGGCAACCGCCGTCGACATCCGGTCGTTGCGCAGATAGTCGAGGAAGATCTTTCCCTTGCGCAGCTTCTTCGACATGTTGAGCAGATAGCGCTCGGGGTCGTCATTCGCCATCCACTGGCAGATGCCTTGCGCAAAGGCCTTGGCTTCCTTCCAGCCTACCTTGTCCCGCGCACCATGGAGCAGCGGCGCCACCACGTGCAGCCCCTTGCCGCCGGTGGTCTTGCAGAAGCTCTCGAGACCGACGGCGGTCAGGCGTTGCCGCATGTCCTTTGCGGCCTCGATCACTTCCGAAAATTCAACGTTCGGAGCTGGATCGAGATCGAACACCAGCCGCCCCGGCGTGTCGTAGTCATCAGGCGCACAATTCCAGGGATGCAGTTCGAGTCCGCCGATCTGCGCCACCGCCGCCAATCCCTCGACCTGATCGATCTGCAAATAGGGTTTACGGTCGCCCGCGACCTTGGCGAGTTTCAGGAGATCGGAGCCGCCCTGCATAGCGTGACGCTGGAAGAATTTTTCACCGTTGATGCCGTCGGGCGCGCGGAGAATCGAGCATGGACGGCCCTCGAGGTGGGCGATCATCCACTCGCCGACCGCCTCGAAATATTGTGCAAGATCGAGCTTGGTGACGCCCTCGCCGTCGCCGCCATCGGGCCACAGCGCCTTGTCGGGTTTTGAGATCGTAACACCCATCGCCCCGGCGGATTTGGCCGATGATTTCGCGGACCGCGTTACGGGCTTTGCAATTCCAGTCATGGCAGGCTGCTCCGCGCGTATCTCCTTCGCCGGCTTGTCCTGACGCAGTCCCTTGAACGCGGCCTGCCTGATGTTGCCGCCATCGGTCCAGCCGGCGAACTCGACCTCGGCGACCAATTCAGGTCTCAGCCAGTGCACGTCGCGGGTCTTCTTCGGCGCATCCTTGCCGCCAAACGGGCTCTTGTCCGAGGCCGCCGCCTTCAACGCCGGCGTGATGCGCCGGACGACGTCCTGCCCGAAGCCGGTGCCGACGAGGCCGACGAACACCAGATGACCGTCGCGATAGACGCCCGCCATAAGCGAGCGGAATTTGCCGTTGGTCGTCTTCCAGCCACCCAGCACCACCTCTTGCCCGCCGCGGATCTTGGCCTTGGTCCAGCTTTCGGTGCGTCCCGAGCGGTAGGGCGCATCCAGCTTCTTGGAGACGATGCCTTCCAGCTCCAGTTTCTTTGCCGATTCCAGCACGGTATCGCCGCGGTCCTCGAAATGATCGACGTAGCGGATCAGCTTTTCCTTTCCGTTCCGCCGCTCCAGCAGGCGCTTCAAGCGTTCCTTGCGTTCTCGCAGCGGCAGCGCGCGCAAATCCTCCCCTTTGGCAAACAGGAGATCGAACGCAAAGAAGATGAGGTTACCGGTCTTGTTGTCGGCGATCGCCGCCTGCAGCGGCGAGAAGCTGGGCACGCCGTTGTGGTCCAGCGCGACGATTTCGCCGTCGATCAGCGCATCGGGTAACGCCTTGGCTGCTCTCGCGATGGCACCGAACTTGTTAACCCAGTCCAACCCTTTTCGGGTCAACAACGCCACATCGCCATCCTCGATCCGCAACTGTACGCGGTAGCCGTCGAACTTGACTTCATGGCACCAGCCGTCCGCGTTCGGCGGCCGCTCGACGGAGGCGCAAAGCTGCGGCGCGACGAAATCCGGCATCACGGAAACCTTCTTCGGCTTGGCGCCTTGCGCTGGCGCGCGGGTCTTGGTCTCAGGCGTGGCTCGCAGTGCCGCTGTCTTCCTGCTGGCGCGCGCGTCAGCCGCTTCGCCCCGGTTCGAATGCCAGACCGCATCGGCCTTCGTCTTGCCCTTGGCCAGCATGAACGGCTTTGGCGCCTTGCCCTTGCCCTGCGCGATCTGCGCCATCGTTCGCCCCGAAGCCACGGAGCGATCTTCTTCCAGAATATCGTTGGCCTCGCCTTCTCTAACGAATTCGTCGCGGTGCTTGATCAGGAGCCAGTTGGTGCGCTTGCCGCCGTAGCGGTCGCCCTTCATCCGTACCAGCACCCAGCTGCCGTACAGCTTGTCGCCGTGCAGGGTGAACTTCAGATCGCCCTTCTTGAAGCCGCGCTCTGGATCATCGGATTCCCAGTAGCCGCGATCCCAGAGCTGAACGGTGCCGCCGCCATATTCGCTTTCGGGAATGGTGCCTTCAAAGTCACCGTAGTCGAGCGGGTGATCCTCGACCTCGACCGCCAGCCGCTTGTCATGTGGATCCAGCGACGGCCCCCTGGTGACCGCCCAGGATTTGAAAACCCCGTCGAACTCCAGCCTCAGGTCGTAGTGCAGCCGGGTCGCGTCGTGCTTCTGGATCACGAAGCGCCGCTGTTTAGCGGGTGCGACCTTGACGTCGCCGGCGGGCTCCGCCGTCTTGCCGAAATCGCGCTTCTTCCGGTACGTGCTGAGCTTCTTCAACGCCACGGCAAACCTCGACGATTACGACCGCTCGCGCGGCGGCATCCGGAACGGAAACCCATACTAACCGTTGAAGTTCCCAAACCCAACCATGCCGGAGACTGCAATGGCCCCCCGCGCCTATTGGAAAGGCTCGCTAAAACTCTCCCTGGTGTCGTGTCCGGTGGTACTGTATCCGGCCTCGACATCGGTCGAGAAAACCCGCTTTCACATGATCAACAGGGAAACCGGCAACCGGCTGAAGCAGCAGATGATCGATGCCGAGACCGGCGATGTCGTCGAGAGCGAGCAGAAGGGCCGCGGCTATGAGCTGAAAAAGGGCCAATATGTCGAGATCGAAAAGGAAGAACTCGAGGCTGTCCAGATCGAGAGCAATCACACCATCGAGATCGACAGTTTTGTGCCGAGGGACGAAATCGACAAGCGCTATTACAACCATCCCTACTACGTCGCCCCCGACGGCAAGGCCGCGGTCGACGCCTTCGCCGTGATCCGCGACGCCATGAAGGATGAGGACCGAGTCGCGCTGGCGCGCATCGTGCTGACCAACCGCGAGCACGTCATGGCGATCGAGCCGCTCGGCAAGGGCCTGCTCGGCACCACACTGCGATACCCGTACGAGCTGCGCGATGAGGAGGACTATTTCGACGGCATCAAGACCCCGAAGATCACAAAGGACATGATCGAACTCGCCGGCCACATCCTGCACACCAAGGCGGCGCACTTCGATCCATCGAAGTTCAAGGACGAATATGAGGACGCGCTGAAGGCGCTGGTGCGGCGGAAAGCGTCTGGCAAGCCGATCAAGGTCACTGAGCGCGAGGAAAAACCGGACAACGTCGTCAACCTGATGGATGCGCTCAAGGCGAGCCTGAAGGGAAAATCGGCGGCGAAACGGCGGACACATGCTGCGGCGTCGCGGCGGACGCCGGCACGCCGGACGGCAAAGAAGGCACACCGGTCCGCGGCCAGGCATCGCAAGGCGGGGTGAGGCTTTCTCCACTGTCATGGCCGGGCTTGTCCCGGCCACGACGGAGTTTGTTGAGCGAGCCTGCCTACCGCTTGAGGCTTCGCTTTGACTTCTTCGCCTTCCGTTTCTTTGTTTTCTTCGAAGTCTTGCGTTTCTTCGAAGCCTTCTTCGGCACTTTCTTGCCCTTGGCCCTCGCCTCCGACAGTCCGATCGCAATCGCCTGTTTGCGGCTCTTGACCTTCCTGCCCGAACGGCCGCTCTTCAGCGTACCAGCCTTGCGCTTTTTCATCGCGCGCCTGACGTCGGTCGACGCCTTCTTCGAATATCTGCGTGCCATCGCTTTTCTCCGGCTCTCCTCCGTTTGGCAAAAAAGTAATCACCGGTGGCATACAAAGTTCCTGGCACGTCATAGTCTGCTTGCATTGACTGGCGACGGAAGGCATTTTCGGCATCCGGGGGGACGTCCGAAACGCCGACAAGAAAAACGGCACCATCCCCCGTGAGGACGTCGCACCGGGAGGATTCAATGGCATTGACGAAGTCGCATGTCGCAGGACCAACGACGCCTGCGGTGCGGGAGATGACGTTCGGCGATCTCCTGCGCAAGGCGGCCGAGGCGGCGCCCGATCGTCTGGCCCTGATTGCAGGCGTCCCCGATCCGAAGCTGCGCCGGCAATGGACCTACGCGCAGCTTTATCGCGAAGCCCAGCGCACCGCCCGCGCGTTGCTGTCGCACTTCAAGCCGGGCGAGCGCATTGCCGTCTGGGCGCAGAACATCCCGGAATGGGTGATGCTCGAATTCGGCGCCGGCATGGCGGGCATGATCCTCGTCACCGTGAACCCGGCGTTTCGCGCCCGGGAAGTCGAATATGTGCTGAAGCAATCGCGCTCGGCCGGCGTCTTCGTGGTCAGCGGCTTTCGCGGCAACCCGATGCTCGAGACGGTGCAGGCGGTGGCGCCGAACTGCCCCGAGTTACGCGAGATCATCTGCTTCGACGACTGGGAGGCGTTCATCGCAGCGGGCGACGACGAGAGCGTCAAGCTGCCGGCTGTCAGTCCCGACGATGCCGTCATGATCCAGTACACCTCGGGCACCACGGGCTTTCCGAAGGGCGCCCTGCTCCGTCACCGTGGGTTGCTCAACAACGGCGCCGACACCGCCGACCGGATGGGCGTCGATCCCGGCGACGTCTTCGTCACCACGATGCCGCTGTTTCACACCGGCGGCTGCGTCTGCTGCGTGATCGGCGCGGTATCGAAAGCCGCAACGCAAGTGCTGATCGAGGCTTTCGAACCTGGGCTGGTGCTGGAAATGCTCGGGACCTATCGCGGCAACGCGATGCTCGGCGTTCCCACCATGCTGGTTGCGATGCTGGAGCACGCGACATTCCCGACAACCGACCTCTCATCGGTCAAGGCGATCTGCTCCGGCGGCTCCACAGTGCCGGCCGCGCTCGTGCGGCTTTTGGAGGAAAAGCTCGGCGCGCCGTTCACGATTGTTTTCGGCCAGACCGAGTGCTCCCCGGTAGCGGCGCAAACCCGCACCACCGACAGCGTCGAGGACAAGGCCAATACGATCGGCCTGCCGCTGCCCAATATGGAAACCAAGATCATCGACCCCAATACCGGCGAGACCGTTCCGGTCGGCACGGTCGGCGAATTCTGCACCCGCGGTTATCATGTGATGATCGGTTACTTCGAAATGCCTGATGCGACCGCCGCCGCGATCGATGCCGATGGCTGGCTGCATAGCGGCGATCTCTGCGCGATGGACGCCCGCGGCTATTGTACGGTGGAAGGCCGCCTCAAGGACATGATCATCCGCGGTGGCGAGAACATCTATCCGCGCGAACTGGAGGAGCTTCTGTTCAAGCATCCTAAGGTCGGCGAGGTCGCCGTGATCGGCGTTCCCCACGAGAAGTGGGGTGAAGAGGTCGCGGCCTTTATCCGCCCGGCGCCCGGCGCAACAATCGAAAAGGAAGAACTGATCGACTACATGCGCGCCTCGCTCGCCCCGCACAAGACACCCAAACATTGGTTCGTCGTAGAAGCGTTCCCGCTGACGGGATCGGGCAAGATCCAGAAATTCAAGCTGCGCGAAGCCTGGACCAAGGGCGAGATGACGGCGATCTAGAGCGATCCCGCGGTCGCCACGTTCACCCCTTGAATGTCGGCTGCCGCGGGTGGATGCAGTCCTTGAAGTCCGCAAAGCCCTTCCACGCCGGCTCCGGCGCGTCCTGTCCGGCGACCGGCACATAGATCGACGGTTCGATCGACCCGATCGTCGGAATATAGCGCGGACAGTTCGGAAAGATCGCCCGCGCGGTCACGCGAACGATGAGCTGCGCGCCGACAGTCTCCGCAAGCAGTGGGTCGCGATCGCTCACGCTGGCGCTGCCGTTGACGCGCAAACGCCGCGGCTTGTCGTGCATCGCGATGAAGAGCAAGCCGACATCAGCATTGGCGACAATGTTGCCGAGACTCTTGAACATGCCGTTGCCGTCATAGTCGGGGAATGCGATCTCGGAAGGCCCGGTGATGCGCACAAAGCCCGGTGCTCCGCCCTTGAACGAGCAATCGGGCCGGCCTTTGGCGTCGGCCGTCGCCAGGAAAAAGTAAGGTAGGCTTTCGATGAACTGCTTGTCGTCAGCCGAAAATTCCTTGCGCATCAACTTCTCTTCCAGCCGGTCGGAAATCCGGCGGCTGTCGAACTGATCCTGCAGTTGACGATTGCCTTCGTGGTACATGACGCTCTCAGCCATGGCCGTGCTTCCTCCTCCGATTTATCCGGGCGTGCGAGCTTAGCCCGGCATCGGATCGCGCACGGACCATACCACTTTATATTTACGCCGCATGCGCTGACCCGCACAAGACGCCAGATGGGTCGCGTCTTCGCGGCGCACCATGTCGGCATTGCGACTGGCCCCGGGAAAATACGGGTGTAGAAGGAATAAGACGCAGCAGCAAATTGCGTCGTCTGCCAAGCGCTTTTTTTGACAGCTGTGCGCCTTCATGCCACGTTGCTGGCAATGGGGTGAGACAACGTCCGTCCCGGCACCTTCCAAGGCCAAAAAGAAACGTAGCCACCTCATCGAACGTACCGCCGAACGACCATTGCAGCCGTGTGAGCTGCGGGCGCCGGTATAGCGTGAAACGAAGGGAGGAGCTGCGATGATTAAATCCGAACTGGTATTGGGATTCGCGGGGCTAGCCGCCTTGGCCCTCACGGCGGTGACCACAGATGCCAACGCGCAGGAAAAAGTCCGCTGGAAGATGCAGAGTGCGTTCGGCAGCCAGCTGCCACACCTCGGCACCTCGGCCGTGCGCTTCGCGAAGAATGTCGAGCGGTTGTCGGGCGGTAAACTGGAGATCAAGTTCTACGAGCCCGGTGCGCTGATCCCGCCGCTGGAGTGCTTCGACGCGGTGGCCAAGGGTTCGATCGAATCGTGCTGGACGACGCCCGGCTACCACACCGGCAAGTACCCCGCGCTCGCCTTCTTTACCACGGTGCCGTTCGGCCCGCCCGTCGGCGAGTTCCTCGGCTGGAAGTGGTTCGGCGGCGGCAACCAGTTGCGCAACGAGATCTACGCCCAGCACGGCCTGATCGCGATCGACTCCTTCGCCATCGCACCCGAGACTTCCGGCTGGTTCCGCAACGAGATCAAGTCGGTCGAGGAACTGAAGGGCCTGAAGATGCGGTTCTTCGGCCTTGGCGCACAGGTGATGCAGAAGCTCGGCGTCTCCACCCAGCTGCTGGCAGCGGCTGACATCTATCCTGCACTGGAGCGCGGCGTGATCGACGCGACCGAGTTCTCGATGCCGACGATGGACACCAAGTTGGGCTTCCATCAGATCGCCAAGTACAACTACTTCCCAGGCTGGCATCAGCAGACCTCGGTGAGCGAACTCCTGATGAACAAGGCGGCATGGGACAAGCTGTCGGATCAGAACAAGGCGATCATCGAGATCGCCCTCGGCGAGTCCGTCATGCACACCTATGTCGAGAGCGACCACGCCCAGTTCGCGGCGATGGCCGAGATGCGCGACAAGCACAAGGTTCAGGTCAAGCGCTGGAGCGACCAGGACCTGGCCGCGCTGGAGAAGGCCTGGCTGGAAGTGCTGGCGGAGGAATCGGCCAAGGACCCGCTGTTCAAAAAAGTCGCCGACCACTACCTCGACTACCGCAAGAAGTTCGCGGTCTGGGGCGTGTCGCAGACGATGAAGGCCACCTACCAGAAGGATTGAGCGGAGGCAACCGGTGCAGCGCGCGGCTGCGCCGGCTTCCGCCCTCGCCGGCCGGTGAAGAGATCAGCCGGTTGCGCCACAGCAGGACTTTGTCGCGATGAATGCATTGCTGAAGCTGGCCGAGAATATGCGGCGGGCGCTTGAGGTTGTTGCCCTGGCGTCCGGCTGGCTGCTCGTTATCATGGCGTGCGTGACCACGTTCGATGTGGTGGCGCGCAAGTTTGGCTTGCAGCTGCCGTACACCAGGCTGCAAGAGCTGGAATGGCACTTCCACGCCGCGATCTTCTCGCTTTGGATGGGCTACTGCTACACGATCAACGCGCATCCGCGGGTCGATACATTCACCGAGATGATGTCGTATCGCCGCAGGGCATGGATCGAACTCGCCGGCTGCCTCCTGCTGGCGCTGCCCTACATGGCGCTGGTCGCCTATTACAGCCTGGATTTCGTTGCGCAGTCCTATCGGCTCGGCGAGCAGTCAGACAGCACCGTCGGGCTGACCCACCGCTGGATCATCAAGGGCATCTACGCTGCCGGCCTATGGATGGTGGTGCTCGGCATCCTCAGCGTACTGCTCCGCGTGATCGTCTTCCTGTTCGGCCGAAAGTCGGAGCGGGAAGTCAATCTGCAAATCGGACATGTGATTACCGACGTCTAACCCAACCGGGGGACCGCAACGTGCTCGACTGGCTGGCCGACAATCTCGCTCTGATCATGTTCGTGTCGATGTTTTTCTTCATTTTCATCGGCTACCCGGTCGCATTCATCATGGGCGGACTGGCGCTCGCCTTCGCCGTCTTCGGCGCCTGGCTCGGCACGTTCAACCTGATCGGCCTGTCCGATATCGTGCTGCGCATGTGGGGCGGGGTCGCCAACGATCCGGTGCTGGCGTCGATCCCGATGTTCATCTTCATGGGCGCGATCCTGGAGCGATCGGGCTCCGCCAAGGACATGCTGGACGCAACCGAGGTCCTGCTCAAGCGGTGCCCGGGCGCGCTGGCGGTCTCCGTGATGGTGATGGGTACGATCCTGGCGGCGCCGATCGGCGTGGTCGGCGCGGCTGTCATCACGCTGTCGGTGATCGCGCTACCGCAGATGCTGGCCGCGGGCTACGACAAGCGGCTTGCCATCGGCACCATCGCCTCGGCCGGAACGCTCGGCATCCTGATTCCGCCGGCCATCATGCTGGTGGTGATGGCGGAGATGCTGGCGACCTCGGCAGGCAATTTGTTTCTCGCCGCCATCATGCCGGGCTTCCTGCTCTCCGGGCTCTACCTCGTCTATATCGTGCTCGTCGCCATCTTCAGGCCGGGCGCCGCGCCGAAGCTGCCGCCCGGTTACGGACCGCAGACCCGCACTGCGTTCTGGTACGCGCTCTGGCGGGGCCTGTTTCCGATGACGGCACTGCTGGTGATCGTGCTCGGCTCGATCTTCGCCGGCTGGGCCACGCCCACGGAGAGCGGCGCTGTCGGCGTGCTCGGCTCCATGTTCATCGCCGCGCTGAACCGGCGCATGACGTTCAAGATGATGAACGAGGCGATCTATGCCTCCTGCCGCGCCAACGGCCTCGTGTTCCTGATCTTCCTCGGCGCAACCGGCTTCTCCTACGTGTTCCGCGTGCTCGGCGGCGACGACCTGATGATCTCGACGCTCACCTATTTCGGCATCGACACCAAGTGGGAAATGCTCGGCTTCGTCATGATTCTGATCTTCCTGCTCGGCTTCCCGTTCGAGTGGATCGAGATCTGCCTGATCGTCCTGCCGGTGTTCGCTCCGATCCTGTTGAGGTACGACTTCTCCGACCACATCGGCAACAACGCTGCCCTGATGACCTGGTTCGGCACGCTGGTTGCGGTCAATCTGCAGACCGCGTTCATGACGCCGCCGTTCGGGGCGACGCTGTTCTACATGAAAGGCACGGCGCCGCCGGGCGTCACCATGAACGACGTGTTCACGGCCATGTATCCGTTCGTCGCGCTGCAGGCGCTCGGCTTGATGCTGTGCATTTATTTCCCGAGCATCAGCCTGTGGCTGCCGAGACTGGCCGGCTTCATCGAATAGCCACTAGCTAGCAAGCGCCACAGCCCTGTTGCTGCTTCCTTGGCCTCGCTAATCCGGCGCCCGCAGCCGGTAGCCGATGCCCGTCTCGGTCAGCACGAATTGCGGACGTTCCGGATCGGCTTCGATCTTCTGGCGGAGCTGGCGGACATAGACGCGCAGATATTGCGCATCCGTCAGTTCGTCCCACAGCTCCTTCAACAGGAAGCGATGGGTCAGCACCTTGCCGGCGTGCTGCACCAGGACGCGCAGCAATTCATATTCCTTCGGCGAGAGCTTCACCTCGCGCTCGCCGACCTTGACGATGCGGCGCACCAGATCGACCGAGAGATCGCCTGCGCGAAACACCGGCCGCTCCCCTTGCACCTGCAACTGGTGCCGCAGCGCCGCGCGCATCCGCGCCAGCAGTTCATCCATGCCGAACGGCTTGGTCAGATAATCGTCGGCGCCGAGATCAAGCGCCTGCACCTTGCCGGCCTCGTCGCCGCGGCTCGACAGCACCACGATCGGCACGCTTTCGTTGCGGCCGCGGATCATGCGCAGTAGATCATGGCCCTGGATGTCGGGCAGGCCGAGATCGAGGATGATCAGCGCTGGGCTCTCGGCGAGCTTCTCCAGCGCGATCTTGCCGTTGGAGGCTTCGAGGATGTCATAGCCCTGCGTGCTCAACCCCATCCGCAGGAGCTTGCGGATCGGCGGTTCGTCGTCGATCACCAGAACCTTGATCGGGGCGGCATTCATGCGGCGGTATCCAGCGCGCTGTCGGTGGCCGGTACCGGCAGCCGAATGGTTATCACCGCACCGCTGCGGTCGCTGCGGTTGGCGGCCGAGATCGTGCCATGCATGGCCTCGACGAAACCGCGGGAAATCGCAAGTCCAAGACCGGTGCCGGGGCGGACGTGATCGCCCTTCTGCGCGCGATAGAATTTGTCGAACACGCTTTCCAGTTCCTCCGGCGGAATGCCACCGCCCTCGTCCAGTATCTGCAGGGAGACTTGCGCCCGATCCCGCGCTCCCCTGATCGAAATCGTGGTGCCGGGAGGCGCGTATTTTGCGGCGTTGTCCAGCAGATTGAATAGCGCCTGTTCAAACAACACCGCATCGAGCTCCAGCATCGGCAAATCGGCGACGAGTTCCAGCGACACCTTGTGATGCACGAGAATCTTGCCGGCGCGTCGCAGCGCGCTGCCGACGATCTCGCCGACATCGTGCCGCGCGGTATTCGGCACGATGGCGCCGGATTCCAGCTTGGTCATGTCCAGCAGGTTGGCGATGAAGCGGTTGAGCCGTTCGGATTCGTCAATCATGGTGGCGAGCAGATCGTTCTTCTGCGCCTCGTTTAGGCCGGAGCCAAAATCGCGCAGCGTGCTGGCGGCGCCGAGCACCGAAGCCAGCGGCGTCTTCAGATCGTGCGAGATCGAGGTCAAAAGCGCGCCGCGCAGCCGGTCGGATTCCACCGTGCGCTTGACGCGGTCCATGTCCTCAACCAGCAGCACCCGCTCGATCGCCAGCGCGCCCTGGTCGACCAGCGCATCCAGCAGCCGGCGATGGTCCGGCGTCAGCAGCGGCCCGGTCCGGTCGTCGTCGATGCCGATGACGCCGATTGCGCCGCGCCCCGTTCGCATCGGCAGGAACAACCTTTTTGCTCCCGGCAGCGTATCCGATCCGCGCCCGGCCGGGCGATCGTTGCTCCAGGCCCAGTTGGCGGCGGCGAGATCGGCCTGGTCGAGTTGATCTTCCGGCGGATAGCCCGACTTAACGGTCAACACGCCCTCTTCCGGCAACAGCAGCACCACCCGCACTTTGAGCATCAACGCGGTCTGGTATGCGGTTGCCCACAGCACATCGTCGAGCGTTGCCGTACCCGCCAGCTTGCGGCTGAAAGCGTAGAGCGATTCGGTGGTGCGAACCCGGCCGATCGCCGTATCGGCCTGTAAGCGCACCCGCGCTGCGACATTGGAGACCAGGAGCGCAATCAGCATGAAGAAGAAGAACGCTGCGATGTTGGTCGGGTCGGCGATGGTGAAAGTATAGTACGGCGGCATGAAGAAGAAGTTGTAGCATAGCGAAGCGGCGACGCTCGCCAGCAGCGAGGGCAAAAGCCCGTAACGAACCGCCACACTGACCACGGCGGTGAGGAACACCAGATCGACATTCTCGATGCCGCCGAACATGGGTCGGATCAGTGCCGCGGCGCCTAGGCCGACCGCGACGAACAGCAGCGCCATCAGATAGGGCCGCGGATTGAACGGCTCCTGCCGCGCCGCGGTCTGTACTGCGACTTTGGCGACGCCCTGCTCGTCCCCGGGAATCACGTGCACGCTGATATTGCCGGCGCGCCGAACCAGATCGCGCACCACGGAGCCGCGCGTCAGCTCGAACCACCAGGAACGCGTCGATTTGCCGATGATGATCTGCGTCACGTTGTTGGCGTGCGCGAAATGGATGACGTCATCGGCGATGCGGCGGCCGACGCCGGGAATGGTGAGCGCCTCGCCGCCGAGCGCCTCCGCCAGCCGCATGGTATCGGCGAGCCGGTCGCGCTGCTCGTCGGTCAGTTGCAGGCTGCGCCGCGTCTCGATGCTGATCGCCGTCCATTGCGCGTGCAGCCGGTCGGCGAGCCGCTTGGTATAGCGCACCAGTCCGGCCGCCCGCGGGTCCTCGCTGACGCAGACCAGGATGCGCTCCCCGGCGGCCCACGGTCCGTCGATCGCGTTGGCCTGCATGTGCGTGAGCAACTGCTCGTCGACCCGTTCGGCGGTACGCCGCAGCGCCAGTTCGCGCAGCGCGGTCAGGTTTCCCGGCGAGAAATAATGCTCCAGCGCGCGCTCGGCCTGCTTGGGGACATAGACCTTGCCCTCCTTCAGCCGCTGGATCAGATCGTCGGGCGTTAGGTCGATCAACTCGATGGCGTCGGCGAGGTCGAACACCTTGTCCGGCACGGTCTCGCGCACCCGTACATGTGTGATCTGTGCGACCACATCGTTGAGGCTTTCGATGTGCTGGATATTGACGGCGGTGTAGACGTCGATGCCATGCGACAGCAATTCCTCGACGTCGAGATAGCGCTTGGGATGACGGCTGCCCGGCGCGTTGGTATGGGCGAGTTCGTCGACGAGCGTGATCTGCGGCCGTCGCGCAATCAGCGCGTCGAGGTCCAT
The DNA here is from genome assembly GCF_036924515.1 of Bradyrhizobium sp. AZCC 1610. Taxonomy (NCBI): domain Bacteria; kingdom Pseudomonadati; phylum Pseudomonadota; class Alphaproteobacteria; order Hyphomicrobiales; family Nitrobacteraceae; genus Bradyrhizobium; species Bradyrhizobium sp. AZCC 1610. The sequence goes on from NZ_JAZHRR010000001.1 coordinate 5,379,322, forward strand.
CTCCTCAAGCGTCTGCTCCTTGTAGGCGAGCCGCCTGCGCGGCAGCACTTCGAGGCCGTTCAGAAGCGCTTCGGTTTCCACCCGGCCATGGGTCTCGACCACGCCAACGACGACATCGGCGCCGGCCTTCTTCCTGGCATGGGCGCTCTGCAGCATCTCGTAGGTCTTGCCGACGCCGGGAGCGGCGCCGACGAAAATCTTGAGCCGTCCCGCGCGACTATCCTCGCGCCGGGCCGCCTCCAGCAGGGCTTCCGGCGAGGGACGCTGTTCAGGGTCGCGGCGGGTTTGGGCCATGAGGCAATATAGTCCTCACCTCCCGGCGGGCCTAGCGGCTCTCATTTCGAGGCCTCGTCCAGTGCCAGATTCAACGCCAATACGTTAACGCTGATCTCGCCGAGCAATCCAGCCATGCGGCCCTGCGTATGCTCCACGACCAGTTCGCGGACGCGGGCTTCCGGCAGGTTACGGGCCTTTGCCACCCGGGGGACCTGGAACAGCGCCCCCTCCAGTGAGATGTCGGGATCGAGCCCGCTGCCGGAGGTGGTGACGAGGTCGACCGGCACCGGGAGGGAAGGATTTTCGGCCTTCAGTTTCTCGACGTCTTCCTTGATCCGGTCAGCCAGCGCCTTACTGGTCGGACCGAGGTTGGAGCCGCCGGAATTGGCGGCGTTATAAGGCGAAGACACGGTCTTGGTGGAATCGACCGGGTCCGGCGCCGCGGTCGCGGACGGGCGGCCGTGGAAATATTTATCGGCCTTGAACTCCTGCCCGATCAGCGCGGAGCCGATGACCTTGCCGTCCTTCTCGATCAAACTGCCCTGCGCCTGTTTTGGAAAGATCGCGCCGGCAATCGCGGTCATGGCAAGCGGATAGGCAAGGCCGGTGATCGCGGTGAGCAGGAGCAGGATGAGGATGGCAGGGCGGATTTCTCTGAGCATGGTGTGTCTCCTTGGTTCTCCGTCATTGCCTGCGACAAACGCGAGGCGTTTGCGCAAGGGAGCGAAGCGACGAAGCAATCCAGCTTTTCTTCGTGTGGTGAGATGGATTGCTTCGCTTCGCTCGCAATGACGGTTGGGTTCAAGCCAATCCCAAGGCCGCAACCGCAAGGTCGATGGCCTTGATGCCGATGAAGGGAACGATGATGCCGCCGAGGCCGTAAATCAGCAGGTTACGGCGCAGCAGCGCCCCTGCCCCGACGGCCCGATAGGCGACGCCTTTCAGCGCCAGCGGGATCAGCGCGATGATGATGAGCGCGTTGAAGATAATCGCCGACAGGATCGCGCTCTGCGGGCTCGCCAGATGCATGACGTTGAGCACCTCGAGCTGCGGGTAGAACGCCAGGAACATCGCCGGGATGATGGCGAAATATTTCGCGACGTCGTTGGCGATCGAGAACGTCGTCAGCGCGCCCCGCGTCATCAAAAGCTGCTTTCCGATCTCGACCACCTCGATCAGCTTGGTCGGGTTGGAATCGAGGTCGATCATGTTGCCGGCCTCACGTGCGGCCTGCGTACCGGTGTTCATGGCGACGCCGACATCGGCCTGCGCCAGCGCCGGGGCGTCGTTGGTGCCGTCGCCGCACATCGCAACCAATTTGCCCTTGGCCTGCTCGTCGCGGATCAGCTTCAGCTTGTCTTCCGGTGTTGCCTGCGCGAGGAAGTCGTCGACGCCAGCTTCGGCGGCGATGGCGGCGGCCGTCATCGGGTTGTCGCCCGTGATCATCACGGTGCGGATGCCCATGCGGCGCAGTTCGGCAAAGCGCTCGCGGATGCCGCCCTTGACGATATCCTTCAGGTGCACGACACCGAGCAACTTGCCGTCGCGCGCGACGGCGAGCGGCGTGCCGCCGGCCTTGGCGACCTCATCCGAAATGGCCTGGATCTCGCGGGCCGCGTCCGACATGACGCCCGACTGCACGGCGCGGGCCGCATTCGCCGAGGCGACGGTGCGGACTACGCCGCCGCCATCGACGTAATTCAGGATGGCGTCCACTGCGCCCTTGCGGATGGAGGAGGAGCCGGCATCGATGCCGCTCATGCGCGTCTGCGCCGTAAAGGGAATGAAGGTCGCGGCAAGCTCCTTCATGTCCCGGCCGCGGATGCCGTATTTCTCCTTGGCCAGCACGACAATCGAACGGCCTTCCGGCGTCTCGTCGGCAAGTGACGCGAGCTGTGCTGCATCCGCCAGTTCCTGCTCGGTGACGCCGCGCACGGGACGGAATGCCGTCGCCTGGCGGTTGCCGAGCGTGATCGTGCCGGTCTTGTCCAGCAGCAGCGTATCGACATCGCCGGCGGCTTCCACCGCGCGGCCGGACATGGCGAGCACGTTGAAGCGCACCAGGCGGTCCATGCCGGCAATACCGATCGCCGACAACAGCGCGCCGATCGTGGTCGGGATCAGCGTCACGAACAGCGCCACCAGTACGACGACCGAAATCGAGCCGCCGGCATAGGCCGCATAGCTTGGAATCGTCACGGTGGCGAACACGAAGATGATGGTCAGGCCCGCGAGCAAGATATTGAGCGCGATCTCGTTCGGCGTCTTCTGCCGCTCGGCGCCCTCGACCAGCTTGATCATGCGGTCGATGAAGGTCGAGCCTTGCGCCGCCGTGATGCGGACGCGGACCCAGTCGGACAGCACCTGGGTGCCGCCGGTCACCGCCGAGCGGTCGCCGCCGGATTCGCGGATCACGGGAGCGGATTCGCCGGTGATGGCCGCCTCGTTCACCGACGCCACGCCTTCGATCACCTCGCCGTCGGAGGGGATATTGTCGCCCGCCTCGACAAGGACGATATCGCCGACCTTGAGGCTGGTGCCGGACACCAACTGATAGGACCTGCCGGGGCCTTCCAGCAGCTTCGCCTTGCTCTCGGTGCGGGTCTTCTTCAGCGACTCGGCCTGCGCCTTGCCGCGGCCTTCGGCGACCGCTTCGGCGAAGTTGGCGAACAGCACCGTGAACCACAGCCACAGGATGATCTGGAAGGTGAAGGCGAGGCCCTCGCCGCCCGTCACCAGATGGCGCAGGAAGATGACGGTGGTGAGGGCGGCGACGATCTCGACCACGAACATCACGGGATTCTTGATCATCAGCCGCGGATCGAGTTTTGCGAATGCCGCACGGATCGCGGGCATGACGATTTTGGGATCGAGCATCGCCGAAGCCGTCGCCTTTTTCTGCAGTTTCATGGCTTCCATGGACGTAAACTCCTGATGGCGTCGATCAGAACAGGGTGTTGGCGTTGCCAGCGAGGTGCTCGACAACAGGCCCGAGCGCCAGCGCCGGAAAGAAGGTGAGACCGCCGATGATCAGGATCACGCCGACGACGAGGCCGACGAACAGGCCGCCGGTGGTCGGCAGCGTGCCGGCCGACGGCGGGATCGACTTCTTGGCGGCGAGCGAACCCGCCAGCGCCATCGCCGGCACGATCATGAAGAAGCGGCCGACGAACATCGAACTGGCGAGCGTCAGATTGTAGAACAAGGTATTGCCGGTGAGCCCGCCGAAGGCCGAGCCGTTGTTGCCGGTCGCGGAGGTGAAGGCGTAAAGCACTTCGGTAAAGCCGTGAGGCCCTGCATTGGCCATCGAGGCCACCGCGGCCGGGTAGACCACGGCGACCGCCGTCCAGCCAAGGATCATCAGCGGCAGGATGAGGATGGCCAGCATCGCCATCTTCACCTCGCGCGCCTCGATCTTCTTGCCGACATATTCCGGGGTGCGGCCGACCATCAGGCCGGCGACGAAGATGGTCAGCACGACGAACAGCAGCATGCCGTACATGCCGGCGCCGACGCCGCCGACGATGATTTCGCCGAGCTGGATATTGAGCAACGGGATCATGCCGCCAAGCGCGGTGAAGCTGTCATGCATGGCGTTGACCGCGCCGCAGGAGGCCGCCGTGGTGATGACCGCAAAGAGTGAGGAAGCGACGATGCCGAAGCGGACTTCCTTGCCTTCCATGTTGCCACCAGTCAGCCCGAGCGAGGAGAGTGTCGAGGTGCCACTGGCTTCGGCCCAATAGGTGACGGCGACACCTGACAGGAACAGCACGCCCATCACGGCGAGGATCGCCCAGCCCTGGCGCTGGTTGCCGACCATGCGGCCGAACACATTGGTGAGCGCCGCGCCAAGCGCGAAGATCGAGATCATCTGCACGAAGTTCGACAGCGCGGTGGGATTTTCGAAGGGATGCGCGGCATTGGCGTTGAAGAAACCGCCGCCATTGGTGCCGAGCATTTTGATGGCGACCTGCGAGGCGATGGGCCCGACCGCGATGGTCTGCCTGGCGCCTTCCAGCGTCGTGGCCTCGACATAGGGACCAAGCGTCTGCGGCATGCCCTGCCAGACCAGAAACAGTGCGTAGACGATGCAGATCGGCAGCAGCACATAGAGGGTGCAGCGCGTCACGTCGACCCAGAAATTGCCGATGGTGCGCATTGAGGATCGGGAGAAGCCGCGGATCAGCGCCACCGCGAGCGCAATGCCGGTCGCGGCCGACAGGAAATTCTGGTGCGTCAGGCCGACCATCTGCGTCAGATAGGACAGCGTGCTTTCGCCGCCGTAGTTCTGCCAGTTGGTGTTGGTCAGGAACGAGATCGCCGTATTGAACGACAGATCCGGGGCGACGGCGGATTGCTCCGCCGGATTGAGCGGCAACAGCGCCTGCAGGCGCATCAGGCTATAGATGATGAGGAAGCCGCCGACGTGGAACAGCAGCATGGCAACCGTATAGGTCAGCCAGTGCTGCTCGCGCTTCTCGTCGACGCCGCCGATCCGGTACAGCGCCGTTTCGACCGGCCGCAGCACGGGAGAGAGGAACGTGCGCTCGCCGTTGAAGACGCGCGTCATGTACCAGCCGAGCGGCTTTACCAGCGCGACCACGATCGCACAGTAGAGCAGAATCTGGAACCAGCCGATCAGTGTCATGGGAAATATCCTTGTATTACCTTGCTGGCAGCAGCAGGCGCAGAAGCACGACAAGCAGCGCCGCAGTCGCAAGGAACGCCAGCACGATGGCGGCGAGCGTGGTCATGGCGAGCTCAGAACCGCTCTGGACGCAGCAGCGCATAGGTCAGGTAAAACAGCAGGCCGAGCGAGACGAAACCGGCGAGCGAATAATCGAAGATCATGGCGCGCACTCCTCTAAAGCCGCTCGCAGGCATAGGCGTAGCCGATACCTGCGACGAAGAAGCCGAGGCAAAGCGCCAGCATGACGATGTCCAGCATGGAATGTTCCTGTGCGACGTGAATCGCGATGCCGGATCGCCGGTCATCGCGTTTGCTGGGGCTGAGGTGCCACCGGGCGCATAGGTTTTCGAGACGAGAGAGATGGCGACGTTATAGGAATCTCATAAAGGTCGTGCGGATAGGGGTAGGGAAGGCTTTTGGCCTCCCCTCCCTCCGAACCGTACGGGCGGTTTTCCCGCATACGGCTCTCCAGTCGCTGGTTTCCTCATCGTGAATGTCTCGCGTGTTCAAGCGCTGTTGCAAGGGTGAACAGTTCTTGATCCGCGAAGAAGGCGTTAGGCCATCGCTGATGGTCGGCTTTGCATCGTCCGAACCCGGGCCGCTTGTCCTGCTTGCGCAAGACGGCACGCAGCCGCCGCCGAACGAAACCGTCAAGGTTGCGGAGTTGGAATGGTGCGGCGTGCTTGAAATAGCCGAACCATCCCCGCAGCGCCGGATTGAGATCCGCGATGATCCGCGCGAGGCTGTCGCCTCGGCTGCGGCTCGTCTTGGCCCTCACCTTGTCCTTGAGCGCTCTCAGGCTCTTCTTTCGCACGAACCGGCAACCCGCCTCGAACCGGTAGCCGAGGAAGTCGAATCCTTGTCCCGGTTGTCGGCTGTCAACGATCCGCGTCTTGTCCGGATGCAGCGTTAGGCCGTTGGCCGTCGTCCACGCATCGACTTCGCGCAACGCGGCCCTCGCCTCGTCTTCCGTTCGGCAGAGGATCACGAAGTCGTCGGCATAGCGCACCATCCGGCGCCCGTTCTGCTCCATCAGCAGGTCGAGCGGGTGCAGGTAGATGTTGGCCAGCAGCGGCGAGAGAACCGCCCCTTGGGGCGTTCCCGTCGTCGGCTGCCAGCGCGCCATGTCCGACATGATCTCTTGCTTGAGAAAGCCGTCGATCAGCTTCAGGACGCGCCCGTCGCTGATCGTCTCGCCTACCCGTGCCATCAGCCTGTCGTGCGGGATCGTATCGAAGTAGCTCTTCAGGTCGGCATCCACGACATGAGTGAAGCCTTCCTTCAGCAGCCGATCAACCTCCCGCAACGCGTCTTTGCAGCTTCGTCCCGGCCGGAAGCCGTAGCTGCCCGGCCGAAACTGGACTTCAAAGACGGGCTCGATGGTCATCTTCAGAGCCGTCTGCACGATGCGGTCCTTGATGGTCGGTATCCCGAGCGGACGGGTTTGCCCGCCGCCTTTGGGAATATCGACCCGTTTGACCGGGCCCGGCCGGTAGCTGCCGTTCTTCAAATGCTCATGAAGCTCCGTCAGATACCGATCCGCGACCGCCGCGAACCGTTCGATGCCTTGACCATCCACGCCTGCCGCCCCCTTGTTCCGCTCGACTTTCCGCCACGCGGCTTCCAGGGTCGTCGGCCGGATGGCCTTATCCACCAAGCTGAACCACCTGCCTCCTTTGACGCCGTTACCCAGCGCCGACACCATGCGCTCCGTCCAGATCGAAGCTTCCGCCCACCACCAAGTCCGCGGTTGTCCGCCGGCGGCGTCTCCCCCTTGCGTAGCCTTGGCGGCACTGTCGGGGTTATCTTGCTCCATGCCGAACCTCGCACATCCAGCTTCCTGCCTCCCTTCCCTCAGAGCGGTTTTGCTTCCCGCCCCTCTCGCCGTCAAAACGGCTGCAGTATTATGAAGGCTCTGACTCCTGACGCTCTCACCCCGAGCGTCAGGTCTCTCCGCTTACTCCGCCTTGCCTTCCCGACATTCCGACCTCAACCACGCTGGCTGTCCCCCGGTCGCTTTGTCCGTCGCCTCAGCGCCGAGGGTTAGTTCCAGGCTTCGCCACGAACGAGCTGGCTCGCCACAGCCTTCCGCCGAATCAGGTTCGTTATCCTACGGACTGCCAGTTCACCTCCGGATGCTCTCCACCCCGCCTCACGGCGACGCAGTCTCCTTCGATTACAGAGTTGCGACCAACTCCGGAACGGACTCACACCGTTCAGTCAAAGCGTCCTCACGGACGCACTCGTCCCTGCGAACGCAGGGACCCATAGCCACCGAAGCCAATTTTGCGAAGGTCCTCAGCCGCTCTGCCTTACCGAGAGAGCAACGCGGTATGGGTCCCTGCGTGCGCAGGGACGACCGGCCGCCTATGAAATCCCTATATCTCCGCCCCTCGTCTCCTCTCGTTTTCAAATGGCGATCTCGCCAGTTTGGAGAGCGCGGTTGCCGTGATAGCCGCGCTATCAACGAGGCAAAGCCATGTCACTCATCCTGGACCAGCAAGCTCCCCCCGAACTCGGCCACCGGCTGCACGACGCCTGTTGCGTCACGGCCGAATTCCTGTCCGATATTATCAACGCCACCTGCCGGCGTTTTCCATCGATGGATCGGAATTTCAAGAATGCACGCATTGAGCGACTAATGCAGTCGCAAGCCTGGACCGATGCTGCGCGGGCGCTGATCGATCTGGAGCTGCCGCAATGGCAGGTCCGCCGCCTCGCCTATGACGACGGTGAATGGCATTGCGCTTTGTCGCGGCAGCGCGAACTGCCGGACTGGCTGGATCAATCGATCGAGACCCGCCACGCCAATCTGGCGCTGGCGATCCTGAGCGCATTCGTGGAAGCGCAACGCATCAGCACGCCACCGAGCCGTCACGGTGTCCCGGCCGTGCCGCAGGACGCCAATTCGCTCTATGAACCCGCGTGCAGCGACAATTTTTCCTGAATATCCGTAGCCTGGATGGGCGAAGCGGACATCCGAGGCGGCATCGGTAACGGAACCCCGTCGTCCAGATCGCATTGACGGCGGATTTCGTGGTGCTAGCCTCATTCGAAAACATCGCCGCGAAGCGAGGTTCGGCAGCAATCGATCGAGGGTGGAAGCCATGAACGTCGCATCGTCAGGCATCATGAAAAACGAGCCGGCCGCCTCCGGCGGCGTGGTCGCAGCCGGCGTCTACGTCGATGGCCGGCGTGTCGCCAACATCGCCATCGATGAAGCGTCGAGCTGGCGCAGCAAAGCCCACCACGTGGTCTGGATCGGCCTGCACGAGCCGGATATGTCGGTGCTCAGCCGCGTGCAGCGGCAGTTCGAGCTGCATGACCTTGCGATCGAGGATGCCGACCACGCCCATCAGCGACCGAAGATCGAGCAGTATGGCGACGCGCTGTTCATCGTGGCGCGCACGGCGCAGCTCGACGGCGACAGCATCGCATTCGGCGAGACGCATCTGTTCGTCGGCGAAGGATATATCGTGTCGGTTCGGCACGGCGCCTCGACGTCCTACAAGCCGGTGCGCGAACGATGCGAAAGCTGTCCTCGGGCGCTGGCCCGGGGCGAGGATTACATTCTCTACGCCATCCTCGACTTCATCGTCGATAACTACTCCCCCGTGCTCGAAACCATCCAGGAGGAAGTCGAAGCGATGGAAGCGCAAGTGCTCGCCAGCGCCATGACGCAGGCGCAGATCGAGCGCCTCTATTTGCTCCGGCGCGACCTGTTGCGGCTGCGCAATGCGGTTGGGCCGCTGGTGGAAGTTTGCCGCCGGCTCGAGCATGACAATCTGCCGATGGTGCGATCCACCATGCAGCCGTTGTTTCGCGACGTCACCGACCACGTCCGGACGGTGCAGGAGCAGATCGATTCGCTTCGCGAGGTGCTGGCGTTTGCCTTTGAGGCGAGCCTCCTGGTCGGCCAGGCACAGGAGACCGCGGTGTCCAAGAAACTGGCGTCATGGCTCGCCATCATCGCGGTCCCGACGGCGATCGCCGGCATCTACGGCATGAACTTCAAGCACATGCCGGAGCTGGAGTGGCAGTATGGCTATTTTAGCGTGGTCGGCACGATTCTGCTGGTATGTGCAGGCTTGTTCTGGCGGTTCCGGCGCGTCGGCTGGCTGTAGGCTTGTAAGGCGCCGAAAAGGCTGCGTTTTCCGGGCGCAAACCGGTACCCACCCTGCTTGAGACGGTATAAAGTACGGACGAGCCAGCGATCCGGCAGGCGGGTGAGCATCATGACTGCCATATCGATTAGCCGAATAGTCCTTCCCCTGGTGGCGGTTGTTGCCGCCGGTGGCGTTGTCTTCGCCATTCAACACGTCCGCCGCGAGCCGCCGGCTGAAACCATGGCTGCAACGACGGCGCCTGCGACCTCGAAGCCTGCATCTGATACGCGAGTGGCCGCGCTCGCAAAGGCCACATCGGAAGCAAACGCCGTCGTGGACGCGCTGACCGGATCGCCGCCATCGCCGGAGAGCGGCAACGTGCCGACGTTCGACGTTGCCAGCATCGAGCCGACGGGCGAAGCCGTCATCGCAGGCCGGGCAGCGCCGGGCGCAACGGTGGAACTGCTGCGCAATGGCGAAGTGCATGACCGCGCGGTCGCGGATAAATCCGGACAATTCGTCATGGTTCCGCCCAAGCTTCCTTCAGGCACTTACGACCTGACGCTCCGCTCAAAACAGGCGGACGGCACGGTGGCCACGTCCAAACAGCACGTGACGGCGGCGCTGGAGCCGAAATCGACCGACCGGCCGGTCGTGGCGCTGGTCACGCCGGACAAACCCACGGTCGTGCTGTCGCAACCGGCTGGGCCAAAACCGGCGGCCGGCGCCGTGGTCGTGGAGGCGGTCGAGATCGAGCCGGGCGGCAAGTTCCATGTGAGCGGTCAGGCGCGCCCCGGCGTAGCGCTGAGGCTCTATCTCAACGACAGCTTTGTGACGTCGGTAACGGCCGGCGCGGATGGACGCTTTGCCGTCACCATCAACGAAGGGGTCGGACCGGGAAGCTACCGGGTCAGGCTGGACGAGGCGTCAAGTTCCGGTACGGTGCGCGCACGCGCCGAGGTGCCGTTCAACGTTCCCGACACGACCGCGTCCGTGTCGGCGCAGGCCAGCGTGGCCAAGCGCCCGGACACAGCCGGTCCGCAACTGGCGGCCGCAGGGACTACCGTTTTGCCGGACGGAGGCTCGCCGCCCTCCACCGTGGTGGTGCCGAAGATCGCGACCACCACCGTCTCCCGTGGCGATAGCCTCTGGCGTCTCAGCAGCCTCACCTACGGCGCGGGCACGCGCTACGCCGTCATCTACAAGGCGAACAAGGGGCAGATCCGCAATCCCAACCTGATCTATCCCGGCCAGATCTTTGTCCTTCCCGCGCAGTGAAGCGCGGCTAAAAGCATTCAACCGCCGCCGTCGCGGTTGAACGATAGTCTCCGGCTATTCCGCCGCCGACTGCAGCGCCACCTTTTCCGCGCGCACGGCGCAGAACTTGAACTCGGGGATCTTGCCGAACGGATCGAGCGCCGGGTTGGTCAAGAGATTCGCTGCCGCCTCCGCGTAGCAGAACGGCATGAACACCATGTTCTCCGGCACGTCGCGGTCGGAGCGCACCTTGACCTCGACGGCGCCGCGGCGGGTCTGCAGCTTAATGAAATCGCCGGGCCAGACGCTTAAGCGCCGCATGTCCTTTGGCGACATGAAGGCCACCGCCTCCGGCTCGATCTGGTCGAGCACGCTGGCGCGGCGGGTCATCGAGCCGGTGTGCCAGTGTTCGAGCACGCGGCCCGTCGACAGTACCATCGGATATTCGGTGTCGGGCACCTCGTCGGGTGCGATCACCTTCGCCGGAACGATCTTGCCGCGGCCGCTCGCGGTCGGGAAACCCGTGGTGAAGATGATCTCGTTGCCGGGCTTGTCGGGAGCATCGACCGGGTAGGTCACCGCGCCCTCGCGGACCAGCCGGTCCCAGGTGATGTTGTTCAGCGACGGCATCACTTGCGTCATCTCGGTAAACACGTCGGCCGGGCCGTCATAGTTCCACGGCAAGCCCATGCGCTTGCCGATCTCCTGGATGATCCAGAGATCCTGCCGCGCATCGCCGGGTGGCCGGATCACCTCGCGCGCAAGCTGCACGCGGCGGTCGGTGTTGGTGAAGGTGCCGCTCTTCTCGGCAAATGCCGAGGCCGGCAGGATCACGTCGGCATGGAACGCGGTTTCGGTGACGAAAAGATCCTGCACGACCAGGTGGTCGAGCATCGCCAGTGCCCCGCGCGCGTGCTGCAGATCGGGATCCGACATCGCGGGGTTTTCGCCCTCGATATACATGCCGGTGATCTCACCGGCGTGGATCGCGTTCATGATCTCGACCACGGTCAATCCGCGCACGGGATCGAGGTCCTGATGCCAGAGCTTTTCAAAGGGCTCGCGCAGATCGGTGCGCCCGACCGGCTGGTAGTCCGGCAGGAACATCGGAATCAGGCCGGCGTCGGAAGCGCCCTGCACGTTGTTCTGGCCGCGCAGCGGATGCAGGCCGGTGCCGGGGCGGCCGACCTGGCCGGTCGTCAGCGCCAGCGCGATCAGGCAGCGCGCGTTATCGGTGCCGTGGATGTGCTGGCTGATGCCCATGCCCCAGAAGATGATCGAAGCCTGCGAGCGGGCATAGACCCGAGCGACTTCCTTCAGCGTCTCGGCCGGAATGCCGCAGATCGCTTCCATCTTCTCCGGCGGGAATTCCTTGATGCGCTCAGCGAGCTCGTCGAAGCCTTCGGTATAGCCCGCGATATATTGCTGGTCGGTCAACCCTTCGGTGATGATGGTGTGCAGCATCGCGTTGAGCATCGCGACGTCGCTGCCGGGCTTGAACGCCAGATGCCGCCAGGCGTGGCGCGACAGCGACTGCGTGCGCGGATCCATCACGATCAGCTTGGCGCCGCGTTTGGCCGCGTTCTTGAGATAGGTCGCCGCCACCGGATGGTTCACAGTCGGATTGGCGCCGATCACGATGATGACCTCGGCGTCCATCGCAGCCGAAAACGGCGCCGACACCGCGCCCGAGTTCAGCCCTTCCATCAGCGCCGCCACCGATGAAGCGTGGCACAGCCGCGTGCAGTGATCGACATTGTTGGAGCCGAAGCCGGTACGCACCAGCTTCTGGAACAGGTACGCCTCTTCGTTCGAGCCCTTGGCGGAGCCGAATCCGGCTAGTGCCTTGACGCCCTTTTCGTCGCGGATCTTCACCAGCCCCTTGGCCGCAATGTCCAGCGCCTCTTCCCACGAGGCTTCGCGGAAATGCGTGAACGGATTGGCCGGGTCGACCTGGTCGTTGGCATCCTTCTTCGCATTTGGCAGCCGCACCAGCGGCTTTGTGAGGCGATGCGGGTGATGGATGTAGTCGAACCCAAAACGACCCTTGACGCAGAGCCGGTTATGATTGGCCGGGCCATCGCGGCCCTCGGCATAGATGACCTTCTCGTCCTTGACCTGATAGGTGACCTGACAGCCGACGCCGCAGAACGGGCAGAGCGAATCCACCTTCTTGTCGGCGTAGGTGACGCGGGTCTGGTTCTCGTCCAGCATCACCGAGGGCATAAGTGCGCCGGTCGGACAGGCCTGCACGCACTCGCCGCAGGCGACGCAAGTCGATTCACCCATCGGATCGTCGAAGTCGAACACGATCTTGGCGTCGTGGTTGCGATAGGCCATGCCGATGACGTCGTTGACCTGCACCTCGCGGCAGGCGCGCACGCAGAGGCCGCACTGGATGCAGGCGTCGAGATTGACACTCATGGCGGGGTGACTGGTGTCCCCTGCCCAGCGTTCGGCGGCCGGGAAGCGGCTCTCGGTCACCTCGACTTTTTCAGCCCAGTGCCAGAATTTCGAATCGGGATCGTGCGAGGTCTCGCGCGCCGGCTGGTCGGCGACCAGCAACTCCATCACCATCTTCTGCGCTGCGACCGCACGCGCGCTCTCAGACTTCACCTTCATGCCGACGCTCGGCGTGCGTTTGCAGGACGCCGCCAGCACGCGCTCGCCCTCGATCTCGACCATGCAGGCGCGGCAATTGCCGTCGGGCCGGTAGTCCGGCTCCGGCGAATAGCACAGATGCGGAATATCCCGGCCCTGGCGTCTTGCAACTTGCCAGATGGTCTCGCCCGCATTGGCCTCGACCTGCTTGCCGTCGAGTTCGAATTTAATCTTGGTCATTCCGCCGCTTCCTTGAACTCGTCGGGGAAATATTTAATGACGCTCGTGAGCGGATTCGAGGCCGCCTGGCCGAGCCCGCAGATCGAGGCATCGCGCATCGCCTGGCTCAACTGGTCGAGCAGCTCGCGGTCCCAGACCGGCTTTTCCATCAGGATCGCCGCCTTCTGGGTGCCGACCCGGCATGGCGTGCACTGGCCGCAGCTCTCATCCTCGAAGAATTTCATCAGGTTCAGCGCCGCGCCCTTGACGCTGTCCTGCTCGGACAGGATGACGACGGCGGCCGAGCCGATAAAGCAGCCGTATTTTTCCAGCGTGCCGAAATCGAGCGGGATGTTGTCCATCGACGCCGGCAGAATGCCGCCGGACGCGCCGCCCGGAAGATAAGCGCGGAAGGTGTGGCCGTCAGCCATGCCGCCGCAGAACTCGTCGATCAGTTCGCGCACGGTGACGCCTGACGGCGCCAGCTTCATGCCGGGATTTTTCACGCGGCCCGAGACCGAGTAGCTGCGCAGGCCATGACGGTCGTTGCGGCCATGGCTCTTCCACCAGTCGGCGCCCTTCTCGACGATGTCGCGCACCCACCACAGCGTCTCGATATTGTTGATCAGCGTCGGCAGGCCGAACAGCCCGACCTGGAACGGATAAGGCGGCTTGTGCCGGGGCAGGCCGCGCTTGCCCTCGATGCTTTCGAGCAGCGAGGATTCCTCGCCGCAGATATAGGCGCCAGCGCCGCGGCGCATGTGCAGCACGGGCCCGCCCGGCGGCAGTTTGGCGATTTCGCGTTCGAGGATTTCGCGCGAGGCCGGATATTCGTCGCGGATGTAAATGTAGACGTCGGTCGCCTCGACCACATGCGCGCCGATCAGCATGCCCTCGATGAAGCGATGCGGATCGGTTTCGAGATAGAAGCGATCCTTGAAGGTGCCGGGCTCGCCCTCGTCGCCATTGATCGCCATCAGCCGGGGGCCGGGCTCACCAAGCACCGCGCGCCACTTTCGTCCCGTCGGGAAGCCTGCGCCGCCGAGCCCGCGCAGCGACGCATCGTCGAGCGACTTCAGCAGATCTTCCCTGCTCAATTCACCGGAGCGCAGCCGGTTGAGCAGCTTGTAACCGCCACCGGCGACATAGGCGTCGTAGTCGACATACCTGGGCAGATGCGCGTGGGTCTCGCCGGCCTTGGCGGCGGCGAGCACGTTCGTGACCGTGGCATGATCGACGAAGTGATGGCCGACCTCGGCGGCAGGCGCGGTATCGCAGCGCCCGACGCACGGGGCGCGCACCACGCGAATGCCGGGACCGGCACTGTCCTGCAATTCGTGCAGCAGCTTTTCTGCGCCCATCATGGCGCAGGTCAGCGAGTCACAGACGCGGATGGTCAGCGGCGCGATGTCAGGCTCGCCTTCCTTCACCACGTCGAAATGCGCATAGAAGGTCGCGGTCTCGAACACTTCGGCAAACGACAGCTTCATCTCGTCGGCAAGCGCCGCAAGATGCGCCGCCGAGATCTGGTGATAGGTGTCCTGGATCAGGTGCAGATGCTCGATCAGCAGATCGCGGCGCCGCGGCCGATCGCCGAGCAGGAGCTCGATCTCGTGGGCAGCGGTCGGGTCAACCTGGCGGCCCTTCGGCGTCGCCTTGGCCCGCTTCCGTCCCGCGCCCGGATGCTCGAACGAGCGGACTAGTTGTACGTCATGATCCATCGAAACGTCTCGTTCCCTGCCTATCGTTGCGCGAAAGCTTAATCCGTGGCATGCCAGATGCCAAGAGAATTATAGCGCTGTGGTAAGCATTTAAGTCGCAGGCCTCGGCGCGTTAAGATGTATTCCGCGCCCCGCAGCGATCTGCGCCAGTCCTGCCTTGCCCGATGACGAATGAGAGCGCGAATTGATCCCGAGATCAATAAAGCCGTCTCATGCTGCAATTGCGAACGCGCATCGATTTGGGTTTGCGATTGATCAATACGGATTCAAAATGATCGAAAAGGCAGGCTGCGTTATCACGGGGCCCGCTCAGTTCCCGGAGCGGCTGCCTTCTCGATCAGGAAAACGATACGGCTTTCCGCGCGCTCAGCTATCTCGACCTTGTCGCCGGTTTCACGGATCAAGTTAGGGATGTCGATCACCGAGAGCGGATCGGTGCAGTGAACTTCCAGGAAATCGCCCGGCGTGATCGACTTCAACGCTTTGCGCGTTTTCAGCGCCGGCAACGGGCATTTGAGACCAGTGAGATCGAGCTTTGTCGTATTCATGCGAGCGAACATGGCGAAGCCGGGACGCAGCGTCAACATAGCGTTTTCGAGCGAAGCATGCCCTCGGACTTGATCCGGGGTGGGACCGGTTCGCGCGAAGAAAACGCGTCAGCAGAGAGTTTCACATCAGGCTTGCGTAGGACAGAAACCCGACCGTCTGGCCGGGTTCGACCAGTGCCATCTGTTCGCCGAGTTCGACCAGGCCGTCGGTGTCGATCAGCGAGGACAGCAACCCTGCACCCTCACGCGGAAATTTCACCGCTTCGAGCGCGCCATCCGCGGCCTTGCGCAGGCTGACGCGGACATATTCGCGGCGGGCGATCTTCTTCTTGTAGGTGAAGGCAGCGCGCACCGGCATGGGCAACAGCTTCTCCGGCATCGCGCCCGACAGCGCCAGAATCGTCGGCCGCACCACGTGGACGAAGGTGACAAAACTGGCCACCGGATTGCCGGGCAATCCGATGAATGGGGTGCCGCCGATGATGCCCATCGCGACGGGGCGTCCCGGCTTGATCGCCATCCGCCACAGCACCAGCCTGCCGACGCTTTCGACGCTCGCCTTGACATGGTCCTCCTCGCCGGTCGAAACGCCGCCGGTGGTGAGGATCAGATCATGGGTGCCGGCCACGTCCTGCAGCGCGCGCGCGAGCGCGGCGCGGTCGTCCCTGAGGATGCCGAGATCGCTGACCTCGCAGCCGAGCCGCGCCAGCATCGCCATCAGCATGTAACGGTTGGAATCGAACAATTGCGCCGCGGCGCGCGCTTCGCCCGGCGAGGCCAGCTCGTTGCCGGTGGAGAACACCGCGACACGAATACGCCTGACAACATCGAGTTGCGTCAGGCCGAAGGCCGCTGCGAGCGCGACATCCTGTGGCCGCAGCCGCTGGCCGGCCGTCAGCGCTGCAAAGCCTGCCGGAATATCTTCGCCCGCGGGACGCACATTGGCGCCGGGCTTGAGGCCCGCGGGAAGCACGACCTTGTCGCCTTCGACGCGGACGTCTTCCTGCATGAACACGGTATCAGCGCCTTCGGGCATCGGCGCTCCGGTAAAGATGCGCATCGCCTGCCCGGGCTTGAGCGGCGCAGAGACGGAGCTACCCGCCTGAACGCGGCCGATCACTGGAAATGCCTGTTCTTGCTGCTGCGGCAGGTCGCGGCTGGAGACCGCATAGCCGTCGACGGCAGAATTGGTGAAGGGCGGCAGCGGCAGCGGCGCCAGAATGTCGTGCGCGAGAATGCGGCCATCGGCGCGGGCGAGCGTCACCGTCTCGACATCCACGACCGGCGTCACGCGCGTGGCAATGAGACCGACGGCCTCATCGACCGACATCATCGGCCCGCCGAAGGCAAAGCAATCGTCGGACAATTGCGCCATGTGCCTGATCAGCCCTCAGCTTCGCATTTCGCCAGCACGTCTTCGAGCGATATCGCCGATTTCAGCATCATCGCCGCCACCGCCTCGATATCATCGAGATGGGCGGTCGGCAGCGTGGTTTCAACCGGGGTGTCGGTCGCGATTCCGACGATGCCGGGATCGTCGGGAAACAGCAGCGGTTTTTCATTCGCGGCGCGATAGACCTCGATCTTGCGATGCGGCTCGCGCTTGAAACCCTCGACGACGACGAGATCGACCGGCGACAGCTTTACCAGCAGTTCCGGCAGCCTTGGCTCGCGGGCGCCGCGCAGCTCGTGCATCAGGGCCCAGCGCTGGCTGGAGGACACCAGGACTTCGGCCGCACCGGCCTCGCGATGCTTCCAGGAATCCTTGCCGGGCACGTCGACATCGAAAGCATGATGGGCGTGCTTGATGACGGAAACGCGCAGGCCGTCTTTCAGGAAATGCGGAATCACGCGCGTCAGCAAGGTGGTCTTGCCGGCGCCGCTCCATCCCGCGAGGCCAATTACTTTCATTACGTTCTCCGGCGGCGTCGTTAGTATCGCCGTCATGCCCGGGCTTGTCCCGGGCATCCACGCCTTGACGCTAACGCCGAAACAAGGACGTGGATGGCCGGGACAAGCCCGGCCATGACGGATAGACCGTGACTTGTCAGCCTTGGTGCTTATATCAGCCCCACGACAAAGTCATGCTAACCTGCGGACATGATGAAAATCGAGAAAGCCCCCGCCCCCCTGATCGTGCCGAATCCCGAGGATCCGCGGCTGACCGAGCGCGTCACCGGGACCGACCAGACCGGCTCCGCCGTCGAAATCCGGGTGCCGGTGGAACGGCCGCTGACGCTGTATCTGAACGCGCAGGAGATCGTCACCATGATGACGATCGGCGACTATCCGGAATATCTGGCGCTCGGCTATCTTCTCAACCAGAACATGCTGAAATACGACGATGTCGTCACCGAGGTCGAATATGACGACGACCTTCAGGTGGTGGTGGTGCGCACCGAGCACCACACCAATTTTGAGGCAAAACTGAAGAAGCGCACGCAGACGTCGGGCTGCGCGCAGGGCACGGCGTTCGGCGATCTGTTGGAGGCCGTCGAAAGCGTTGCGCTGCCCAAGGCAGAATTGCGCACCTCCTGGCTCTACCAGATGACGCATGCGATCAACACCATGCCCTCGCTCTACCTGGAAGCCGGCGCGATCCATGGCTGCGTGCTGTGCAAGGAAGGCACGCCGGTCTGCTACACTGAGGACGTCGGCCGCCACAACGCGGTCGACAAGATCGCCGGCTGGATCTATCGCCACGGCGTCGATCCCGCCGACAAGATCCTCTACACCACCGGCCGGCTCACCTCGGAGATGGTGATCAAGACGGTGCGAATGGGAATTCCCATTCTCGTCTCACGCTCCGGGTTTACGGCGTGGGGTGTCGAGCTGGCGCGGCAGGTCGGGCTGACGCTGGTCGGGCGCACGCGCGGCAAACGCTTCATCGCACTGTCCGGCCAGGAACGCATCGTGTTCGACCAGGACCTCGACTATGTCGCGGAGGAATCGGCGCGACACAAGCGCAAGGGCGAAGATCGTGACGAGTGACGCGACGGCCGCGGTCACAATTCCCGGCGTGCTGCTCGCCGGCGGACTGGCGCGGCGGATGGGCGGCGGCGACAAGCCGATGCGCACGATCGCCGGCCGCACTATCCTCGACCGCGTGATCGCGCGGCTCAAGCCGCAATGCGACGGCCTCATCCTCAATGCCAATGGCGATCCCGCACGCTTTGCGGCGTTCGGACTTCCGGTCATTGCAGATGGCGTCTCCGATTTTCCGGGTCCACTCGCCGGCATTCTGGCCGCACTCGATTGGGCCGCGGCCAATCGGCCTGACGTAAAATTTTTTCTCAGCGCCGCCGCGGACTGTCCGTTCCTCCCACGCGATCTGGTGTCGCGGCTGTATGGCGCGCTCGAAGCCGAGAATGCCGAGCTTGCCGTCGCCGCTTCCGACGGGCAATCGCATCCAGTAATCGGGCTTTGGAGCGTCGGTTTGCGAGAACAGCTTCGCCACGCACTCGTCGTCGAGGATATCAGGAAGATCGATCGCTGGACCGCGCGCTTCAAGCTCGCCACCGTGACATGGCCGGTCGAACCGCTCGATCCGTTCTTCAACGCCAACACCATGGACGACATCGCGGAAGCGGAGCGGCTGGCGGCGCTGGATGGCGGCTAGGCTCGTGCCCCGGACGCTGCGCAGCACCTAAAGCGCGTTCACGCGCGTCTTCAACGCGCTATGGTGATGCGCTGCTGATCCGGGGCCCATGGTCGCCCCAGAGATCGCCGCCAGAAGAGAATGGGTCCCGGCTCTGCGGAGCAGCGTGAAGAACGCTGCACCGCGTCCGGGACACGGGAGATCGGACTTCGTCATCGCGTGCATACCGCCTCTACCCCGCCAACGGCACCGTCCAGGCGTCATAGCCATAGACCCAGTCGGTATCGGTCGTGCCGCTGAGCCAGGTATTGGCGCGCGAGGTCTGCTGGATGCGCGCGAAGTAATCCGGCAATGCCCGTCACGATCGCGTTGTCGACGGCTATCAGGCCCGAACCGAGTCAGGCCGGCCGAAACCCCGCCTGCTCCAGCGCGGCGCGGCCCTCGTCCGACGCCAGCGCGTCAAGGAAGGCCTGCACGGCCGGCCGTTGCTTGCGCGCCTTTACCAGCGCAAAATCATAATGCTCTTCGGCAAAGGGAATGAAACCCAGGTTTGACGCATGCGCGACCGGCGCAATGGTCATGCCCCAATCGGCGCGGTGCTGCGCGACCGCAGCCGCCACCGCATTGTGCGAGCGCGGCTGATTCCAGTAGCCGTCCGGACGCGCGCCGCCGAGCAGCCGGTCGATCAGGATGCGCGTGCCCGCCCCCTGGTTGCGATTGACCATGATGCAGGCAGGATCGGCTAGAGCCGCGCGCACCGCGTGTTCCGCATTCAAGCCCTCGAAACGCCGGTCGCCCTTACGGAACACGATACCCTGCATGCGACGCCAGCCCGGCACCAGTTCGAGCCCGTCGCTGAGATAGGGCGTGTTGTAGGTCTCGGTCTTCTCGTCGAACAGATGGATCGGCGCAAAATCGCACTCGCCGCGCTTGGCGGCCGCAAGGCCGCCGAGGCTGCCGACGGCGATCGAGCGTACGACGAGCCCGGCATGCGCTAATGGCGCCGTGACGAGATCGAGCCCGGTGCAGTGGCTCCCGATGACGACGATATCCGGCACCCGCACATGCGGGGTGAACAGCATCACCTCGGTCTCACTGCCGGCCGGCATCTGGTCAGCCAGCGCGTCGATGCGCAGAAAGCCGTCGGCCTGCGCAAAGGAGGTGATAGCGCCAGAGCCCTTGCCTGTGGGGTACGCGATCAACCCATCCGCGCCTTCGACCAGCGACACCATGACGAATTCGGTGCGGCCGAGTTCGGAGGCGATCCGTACCGGTACGCGTGCATTGACCTTGGCGTCCGAACGCGGCGGCAGCCCCGCCATCCGCCGCAGCACCGGCACGATCATGTCGTGGAAAGTAAACATCGCCGAGGTCGGAAATCCCGGCAGGATGATCACCGGCTTGCCATCGCACACCGCGAGGCACAGCGGCTTGCCGGGCTTCAGCGCCACGCCATGGGCGATGATGCCGGGTTGGCCGACCCGGCCGATGATGCGGTGGGACACGTCGCCCGCGCCCTTCGAAGTGCCGCCTGACAGCACCAGCATGTCGCTGGTCTCCAGCGCCTTGCGCATTACGGCTTCGAGCTGTTCCTCGTCATCGGCAACGGCGCCGAGAAACACCGCCTCGCCGCCATTTTCGTTCACCGCCGCTGCGACGATCGCACCATTGGCGTCATAGATTGCGGCAGGAGGCAGCGGCTGACCGGGCTGCACCAGTTCGTCGCCGGTGGAGATCACCGCAACGCGCGGCCGGCGCGCGACGGTGACGTGCGCGATGCCGCAGGCCGCCAGCATGCCGATCTCGCGCGAGCCGATGATAGTGCCAGCGCGCAGCAGCGCCTCGCCACGGGCGATATCGGAGCCGGCATAGGACACGAATTGTCCGGGGGAAGCGGCACGGCGGATTTCGATCGCACGAGATCCTGAGGGCTGCGTGTGTTCGACCATCACGACGGCGTCTGCCCCGCGCGGCACCGGACCGCCGGTCGCGATCGGCGTGGCTGTTCCCGACAATACCGGCCGCGTCGGCGCGGTGCCGCAGGCGATCACCTCGTCGTTCAACATCACGCGGACCGGCGAAGCCTCGCCGGTAGCAGCGAGATCGGCGGAACGCACCGCAAAGCCATCGACATTGGAACGATCGAACGGCGGCACGTCGATCGGCGCCACCACGTCCTCGGCGAGCGCGCAGCCAAGTGCGTCGGCGAGCGGACGCCTTTCGCTCGCGATCGCGCGCGGGAACAAGGCGGCTTCGAAACGCGTCAGCGCATCCTCGCGCGACAGGATCGTCAGGAACTGGTCCTGCTCGTTATTGTCGCGATCTCTGGGCGAGGGCGTATTGGTCATTCCCGAACTCATATCAGTCCCGCAACATATAGGCATCGACCGGCGCGCTGGCCGCAAAGCCTTCCGAGCCGCCTGATACCGCGAGCCAGGCTTCGGCGCGGGCGATCGCGCCGAGCGACAATTCACCCACCGCCAGCGTGGTCCACGTATCCTGCTTGCGCTCCAGCAGCACGATTTCGGCGATACCGACGTGAGATGCAATCTTGCGCGCCAGCGGCAAATTGACCGTCTTGCGCTGGCGGCGGCCGGAGAGGCGATCGACCGCGGGAAGCGCCAGCGTCCACCATGCCGCAAGCGCGTGATCCGGCGCGCCCGGCAACACCACGACGGGCGTGTTACTGAGGCGCCCGACGGCCGAGGTGCGGCCGGGTTGCAGGGCAATGCCGTGGGCGAGAACTTTGCCGCGCGCAGCCAATGCCGTCACCGCCGCGTCGGTGCGCCCGACGCCGGAGCCGCCGACAATCAAGAGCAGATCGCACGCGCCGTCATCGAGTGCCGCCGCAATCGATCCGGCATCGCGGCCCGCGGCGGTGAAGGAGACGGTTTCGGCGCCCGTGGCTTGCGCGCTCTCCGCGATCAGATCCGCCGTCACGCTGCCACCCGGTACATTGACGATGCCCAACCGCGGACGCCGGACGTTCAACCGCTCTACTCCCGCAGTGCGCGCCATCAGGAGATCGCGCGGCAGCACGCGCCGCCCGGCCTCCACGAGGAGACAACCGGCTGCGATATCGCCGCCGGCCCGGCGCACGCCCTGCCCCGGGATCGCCTCCGCCAGCACCTGCGGCAGCGGGCCGGATAGGTCGACGGAATCGGAATCGAGCACGCAGTCGCAAGCCTCCGGGATGGCCTCGCCGGCCTCGACCCAGACCGGCGGCGCCGACAATGCCAACGGCGAATAGGAGGATGCCCCGACGAGATCGCGGGCGCAAAAGGCGTAGCCATCAGCCACCGCAGTGTCGCGCGGCGGACAGGCCGGGAGCGGCGGCATCCCGGCGGCGATGCAACGCAGCGCTTCCTGAAGCGTTACTCCCACCGGCGCGACCGGTTCCAAACCGTTCAGCAGGGCGTCGAGCGCCACATCGAGCGGTGTCAGCGAGATCGGCAGGCGCTGGGGCGAGGTCATGGCCCGGCTATGCCCTGAATCGGGTTGGAAATAAACAGAGCCGGGGACTGCCTGTCGTCGGGGCCCTCCACGGGACGACGTTGACGCCGCCCGAAAATAGTTGCAAATGAGACCAATTGGCGAAACCGTCTGCAAAAACCGGCGGCCAACGCGCCGATTCCAGGGAGGAGAAGACAGGATGTTCGCCAGGAACCTATCCAGGCTGGGAGTACTCGCGGCCGCCGCGATGCTGGCATCGACCGCCGCGCTCGCGCAAGTTTCAGACGATTTGGTCAAGATCGGCGTTCTCACCGACATGAACGGTCCGGCGGCGACGCCGACCGGCCAGGGCTCGGTTACATCGGCGCAAATGGCGATCGATGATTTCGGCGGCAAGGTGCTGGGCAAGCCGATCAGCATCATCGTCGGCGACCACCAGCTCAAGCCTGACATCGGCGGCGGCATCGCGCGGCGCTGGTACGACGTCGACCAGGTCGACCTGATCGTCGACGTTCCGGTGTCGGCGGTCGGTCTTGCGGTGCAGAACATCGCCAATGACAAGAAGAAGCTGTTCATCACGCATTCTACGCTGGCCGCGGATTTCCACGGCAAATTCTGCTCGCCCTACGCGATGCAGTGGGTGATCGACACCCGTTCGCTCGCGGCAGGCACCGCGCAGGCCGTGGTCAAGCGCGGCGGCGACAGCTGGTTCTTCATCACCGACGACTATGCCTTCGGCCACGCGCTGGAACGCGACGCTTCTACCGTCGTCACCGCCAATGGTGGCAAGGTGCTGGGCTCGGTGCGTCCGCCGCTGGCAACGCCTGATCTGTCGTCCTTCGTGCTGCAGGCGCAGGCTTCCAAGGCCAAGATCATCGGTATCGCGGCGGGTCCGCCCAACAACATGAACGAGATCAAGACCGCCGCCGAGTTCGGCGTATTCAAGGGCGGCCAGCAGATGGCGGCACTGCTCGCGCTGATCACCGACATCCATTCGCTGGGATTGCCGGCAGCCCAAGGCCTGTTGCTGACGACGTCGTTCTACTGGGACATGGACGACAAGACCCGGGAATGGTCGAAGCGCTATTTCGCCAAGATGAACCGGATGCCGACGATGTGGCAGGCCGGCGTCTATTCCTCGGTCATGAGCTATCTCAACGCGATCAAGGAGGCCGGCACCGACGAGCCGCTGAAAGTGGCGGCGAAGATGCGCGAAAAGCCGATCGAGGATTTCTTTTCCCGCAACGGCAAACTGCGCGAGGACAATCTGATGGTGCATGACCTGTGGCTGGTGCAGGTCAAGAAGCCGGAGGAATCGAAATATCCGTGGGACTATTATCAGATCCTCGCCAAGATCCCGGGCGATGAAGCGTTCGGCCCGCCGGATCCGGCGTGTGCGATGGCGAAGAAATAATCAAGTATCGTGTCCCGGACGCGGCGCGGCATGAAATGACGCGCCGCAGAGCCGGGACCTACCATGCCGCCAGCAACATGGACCCCGGATCAGCAGCGCATCACCATAGCGCGTCGAAGACGCTCGTGAACGCGCTTTAGGTGCTGCGCAGCGTCCGGGGAACGGGCAGGGAAAGCGAAGCTACTTCACCACCCCCGCCTCGCGGAAATACTTCATCACGCCGGGATGGATCAGCGCTGCATTCGGCGCAGCCGCAATCGTGTTCGCGGCCGTGGTCTCGCAGGCCTGCGGCAGCTTCTTGCAAAGCGCGCCCTCGGCGCCGTGCAGCGTGCGTGCCAGCCGGTAGGCGACGTCGTCGGGCAGGCTCTCGCGCGCCAGCACAAAACTCCATGAGCCGACGGAATCGATGGCCGCCGGCTGGTTGGGATAGCTGTTGGCGGGGACCGTCAGCGGCTTGAGAAAAGCGTGCTTGGCGCGGACGCGCGCGATCTCGCTGGCGTCGGGCGCGATGAAGCGGGCGCCGCCCGGCGCCTGCACCATCGCGGCAAATCCCGGCCAGCCGATGCCCGCGCCCCACAGCGCGGCGGCACGGCCGTCCTGCACCATGGCGGGGCCGTCGCCGGCGCGATCAAGATAGATCGACTTGAAGTCCTCATCCTGCTTCAGCCCGATGCCGTCGAGCATATAGCGCGACAGGATCGGCAGGCCGGAGCCCTTCGCGCCGAACGCGACCGGCTGGCCGACCAGATCCCTGATCGTCTTGTAGGGACTGTCCGCCCGCACCACGAACATGCCGGGGCTGGAATACATCGCGGTGAGGATCTTCAGTTTCGTTGCCGCCCGCCCGATGCCCATGAAGGCCTCATAGGACGGCTCGCCGGCCACCAGCGCGATGTCGAGCTGATCGGATTCCAGCAGCGGGATGTTTTCGTTGGAGCCCTTGGTGTTGCGCGGCTCGATCGAGAGTGCCGGGTCGGCGGCGTTCATCACCTCCGCGAAGGCATTGCCGTAGACGGGAAAGCCGCCGCCCGGCGTCGCGGTTCCCAGGCTGATTGTGGTCTTGGTAATGGCCTTGCCTCCCTCCTGCGCCGCGGCGCCGCCCGCGAGCAAAAGCAAACCGGCCCAGACGATTCCAGCGAGTTTCATTTCTAGCCTCAAGCGTTCGGTGACGAATGATGCAACGGAGGTTGTAGGCAAGCGCGGGGCTTGATGAAAGCCCGTTCTTGGCTCCCAAGGGCGGCATTGCCGTATCGCTGTCATGCCTGTAAACGATGGCGGCACCGTTGCCGGCCGCTTCTCCCGGCCGCCGCGGCGGGGCCTGTAGCTCAATGGTTAGAGCCGGCCGCTCATAACGGTCTGGTTGCAGGTTCGAGTCCTGCCGGGCCCACCAGCCTTCGCTCGCGAAGCGAGAGAAGGCTGCCGCGCCGGAGCCCGAAGGGCGAAGGCGGGCTATTTGGCCGCGAGCTACGGCTCGGCAAGCCACGCTTCCCGACTGCAAAGCCGACGCGGTTCTCGCCCCCAACTAAAATATCGAAAACAACCCCATGCAAAGTAGCAGGGGATCGCCGGCATGGATGCTTTACCCGCCAAGACATTTGACACGTCGGGCAAATCACCAGCACTATTCCATCATCGCGCAGTTTGCAGAACCGCCCATGGCGTTGCCTCGGCGCGATTACAGGCCAAAAGTGGTGCGGCGACAGACTATCACCTAGGCGCCAGCTCTTAGAAATGGCATCGCGACGCTTGGGAGCAGTCTGATGGAAACCGAGTATCCGAAAATTCTGGCATCCCAAGAAGCTCGACCATCGCCAGTACATGGACCGAATACTTGCGGCTGGACAAGGAAGCCGACAACAACGCAGTGCTCGAAATTTGCCAGTATGAAGTACTCGGTGAAATGCAATCCGATGAGGAAGGTAACCAGATTCTGCCTCCAGACATCGATCCCGAGGAAGTAGTTAGGATCGAGGATGGCTATATATGCGGCGGCGCTCTCGCGTGCGGAGATGGCCAGTCGTTCCAATTCACAACGGAAACCCTACCCGAGGCAATCGAGTGGCTGAAAGATAACGGGTGGAAGTGCAACACTGAATTGCTGGCGGAGTTGGCCAAAGCGGTCGGAGCCTCGGCCAGCGAGACCCGGTGAATGCGCGAACTTCGCCGACCGCCGGGGGATTCGTCATCCGGCGATCCTAGCAGAGCGCTGCAAAAATCAGCGCTCGCGGCCTCGACATTAGGACCGAAAACCCCATATTGAAACAGGCGGAAACGCCTAGCATCCTGAGAGGGCCTGACGGCCCCGCCAACCAGCCTTAGACCGGCAACGGTGGCACGACGATGTGGCCCGAATGGGCAACAGTAGGTCGCCAGTCCTCCAGATGCGTGTGCAATCTTGGAGGATTTTTTTTGCTGCAGTCACGACGGAAATTTCTGATCGGTGCCGGCGCCGTACTGGCGTTCCCCGGCGAGGTCGCGCTGGTGAGCGCCGACGCGGCGCTGCTCGCCGGCCTGACGCCGTGGGAGCGCGAGCTGGTGCAGGAAGTAATGAACAATTATCCCGCCCTGACGCTCGCCAAGACCATTGCGATGCTGCAAGCCGCCGGGATGTGATCGAGCGCGCCGCATCATCCGGTGATCGCCGATTGATGTTGGAAACATCCTCGCGCATCTTGGTGGTAATGCCACGTTAAAAAGCGCAATCGCTTCAATGGGGCTTTTTGGTTACCACCTTCGTGCTAAGTGCAAGATATTGTAGAGAAATTTGATATCTGCCGGGCCCACCAGCCTTCGCTCGCGAAGCGAGTGAGGCTGCCGCGCCGAAGCCCACTTGGGCGAAGGCGAGCGCATCCGCGAGCTACGGCTCAGCAAGCCATCCTGCGATCATCAACGGGAAAGACAGCCGCAAGGCCGACGTGGTTCGCGGTCCCAACCAAAATATCGAAAACAACCCCATGCAAAGTAGCAATGGTCGCTGGCCTGGATGCTTGCAATCCCGCGAGAACATTTTGACACGTCGGGCAAATCAGGGGCACTATTCAATGATCGCGCAACTTGAAAAACGCCAATGGGCCTGCCCGACAACGGGCTCTTCGGCGCGATTGCAGGCAAAAATCCTTACCCACAACTGAATTGCTCCGACCTCCTTCAATCGGGATTGAGCCAAGTCTCAAAAAGCATGAGCGGCTCCGCAACAACTTAACTCTGCCAGGGCAGCGAGTACGTCCGGACGTTGGTGAACCCTTTCATGGCCTCCACAACGCCCTCCTT
The DNA here is from genome assembly GCF_036924515.1 of Bradyrhizobium sp. AZCC 1610. Taxonomy (NCBI): domain Bacteria; kingdom Pseudomonadati; phylum Pseudomonadota; class Alphaproteobacteria; order Hyphomicrobiales; family Nitrobacteraceae; genus Bradyrhizobium; species Bradyrhizobium sp. AZCC 1610. The sequence continues at coordinate 5,406,475 of NZ_JAZHRR010000001.1, forward strand.
GTAGCCCTGCCCGGAGTCCTTGATGCCGCCGAACGGCGACATCTCGGTGCGATAGCCCGGCACCTCCCACACGTTCACGGTGCCGACCTCAAGTTCGTTGATGAAGCGCGTAATGTAATCGAGGCGATTTGTGCAAACTCCGGAAGACAGCCCGTAGGCTGTCGAATTGGAAATGCGGATCACCTCTGCGATGTCGTTCGGACAGCGAATTATCGGGATCACTGGTCCAAACGTCTCCTCATGCACGAGTTCGCAATCGTACGGCACGCGGTCGACGACGGTTGGGGCATAGAGGGCGCCCTGGCGATCGTTGCCGTGAAGCAGCTCGGCGCCCTTCGTCACCGCGTCATTGACACGGTTTTCGAACAGCACAGCGGATCGCTCATTGATGACCGTGCCAACATCGGTTTCCGGATCGGCCGGGTCGCCGCATTTCAGCTTCCTGGCCTTTTCGAGCACGCATTTCGAGAATTCATCGGCGATCTTCTCGACGACGAGAATGCGCTTCACCGCCGTGCAGCGTTGGCCCGAATTCTTCGTCGCGCCCTGCACGGCCAGCTCGGCCGCCTTGTCGAGGTCGGCGTCCTCCATGACGATCAGCGGATCGTTGCCGCCGAGTTCGAGCACGATACGCTTGTAGCCTGCGGTGCGGGCGATGTGCTTGCCGACGCGTACGGAGCCCGTGAAAGTAACCAGGTCTGCGTCCGGATCCGTGATCATCGCATCGCCCATCGTGGACGGATTACCCGTGACCACGGAGAGCATCTCAGGCGGCAGTCCCGCTTCGTAGAGCACGTCCGCGAGTGCAAGTGCGGTCAGTGGAGTCAGCTCAGTCGGCTTGAGAACGACCCGGTTGTTCGTTGCGATCGCAGGCGCGAGCTTGTGGCTCACCATGTTGAGCGGATGATTGAATGGCGTGATCGCCGAGATGACGCCCAGCAACGGGGTCCGCAGCGTGTGGATACGGCGCGCCTTGCCGTTCGGCGAGATGTCGCACGCATAGGACTCGCCGTCGTCCTTGACCGCGAGTTGTGCGGCGAACGACCAGACGTCGTAGGCGCGCGTCGACTCGTAGATCGCGTCCTTCCAGCAGAGGCCGGACTCCGCCGAAATGATACGCGCGAAGGATGCGCGCCGACCGCGCAGCAGTTCAGCAGCCTTCTGCAGAATTTGCTGACGCTCGAAGCGCGACAGTTTCGGCTTGAACGCTTTCGCCTTGCCAAACGCTTCGCGCACGTGTTCGGGGCGCGCTGCCGGCACGGTGCCGACGAGCGATCCGTCGTAGGGATTACGGACCTCGATCACGTCATCGGTCGTGACGTGTTTGCCGGCAATCCGCATCGCCTCTCGCTTTGCCGCGTAACTGAAAGGCACGTTCATGGCATCGATCCTCAGGCTACGAGATTCAACGCGACGTCGAAGACGTCGAAATTGCGCAGCGTACGGCCGGCAGGAACCACGATCTTTCGATTCGCGATCATCGGCACGGTCTGCTCCGTGAGACCGCCGTGCGAACGCAGCGGCTCAGTGAGTCCCGACAGATCGTGCTTGGCGGCGGAGGTGCCGAGCACCTTGTGTTTCGACGACAGCACGACGACGTCGCCAATACGGTCGGCCGGAAGCTCGAACCGCTTACAGGCCTCGTCCGCCGGGATCGCAACCTCGACCCCCACGATCGTCTTGATGTGATCGAGCACGGCTTGCCGCTTGTCGTTATCGACGTAGACAGTCGCGAATGAGCCGAGCGCACCATGATGCGCGACGTACGGGTCTGTGATCGGCAAAATCACGCGCGTCGTCCCGGCACCGAATTTCCCGTCAAGGATCTCCTGCAGGTAGATGACATCCGGCTCGCCGTTTGGCAAATGTTTGTCGTTCATGCCGTGATCGGCGGTCATCACCAGCACGCAGCCCAGCGCATCGAGCTCTCCGACGTAGCGGTCGAACATCTTGTAGAAGCTGTCGGCGATCGCAGAACCCGGCGCCGCCTTGTGCTGCACGTAGTCCGTGGTCGAAAGATACATCACGTCCGGCCGAAAGGTCTTGAGCAGCTTGACGCCGGCCGCGAAGACGAACTCCGACAGATCGGCCGAATAGACTTCCGGCACTTTCATGCCGACGAATTCGAGCACATTTTCGATGCCGTTTTCGGCCATGTTGGCCTTGTCGGCCTTCTCCGACGAGAACGCGATGGCCGTGCCCTTTTGGAAGTCGAGGCCCTTTCCCAGCAGCGTGCGCAACTTGTCCTTCGCGGTCACCATGGCGACCTTGCTGCCGGCCTTCTGGAACTCGGCGAGGATCGTGGGTGCACGCAGGAAGCGGGCGTCGTTCATCATTACTTCCTGCTTTGCCTCGCGGTCATAGAAGAAGTTGCCGGCGATGCCGTGCACGGCCGGCGGCCGGCCGGTGATGATCGACAGGTTGTTCGGGTTTGTGAAACTCGGGATCACCGACAGCGCGAGCGTGTTCGTGCCGGTCTTCAGTATCCGTTCGAGGTTGGGGCAGAGTCCCTTCTCGATAGCGCGCTCGATATAGCCGGGCTCGGAACCGTCGATACAAATGACGACGGTCGGGGTATTGGGGACGCGATAGCTGCGGCCATTCGTCGTCACGGAAGCGGGAGTACGTGTGAGCATGGCTCATCCTTTCCAGTGTTGCGCCACGCGGTGACGCTCTAAGGGGTACCTTTTTCCCGGCAATACCGAGAGGCGGATAAAGTGGCCGGCACGGCGCCGGCCGAGTTGCGTCAGCGGATCATCGAGCGGACGCGGGAGGAAAGGAGGTCGGTGACCAACACCATCGCAAGGATGACCAGGATGCAGGTCGCCGTGTCCTGATATTGGAACAGCTTCATCGAGGACACGAGTTCGAAGCCGATGCCGCCCGCGCCGACCATGCCGAGCACGGTGGATTGGCGCACGTTGGTCTCGAGACGGTAGAAGATGGTACCGAGCCAGGCCGGCAGCACTTGCGGCAGCACACCGAAGAAGAAGGTCTTGAACGGGCCAGCGGCGGCCGAGCGGAACGCTTCGAGCGGACCTTCGTCGATGTCTTCCATGGCTTCGGCAAAGAACTTGCCGAGCATACCCGCGCCGTGGATGGCGAGAGCGAGCACGCCGGCGAACGGGCCGAGGCCGATGGCGGCGACGAAGATCAGCGCCAGGATAATCTCGTTGATGCCGCGCATGCAGTTCAGCACTTGGCGGGTGAAGTGATAAATCGCCGGATGCGGTGAAAGGTTGCGGGCCGCAAAAAAGCTGATCGGCAGCGAGATCGCCACGCCGAGCAACGTTCCCCAGATCGCGACCTGCAGGCTTTCCAGCGCGGGCCGCCAGAGCTTCTCAATGAACTCCGGATTCGGCGGCATCATGCGGACCAGAAAGTCCCACATATAAGGGATGCCGTTCCAGAGATTGGCCGCGTTGATCTGCGATCCGACTGCAGCCCAATAGAGGAAGCCCACGATCAACAGACCGAGGATGCCGGTGCCCCACCAGCCGAAGCGGCCCTGAGGCGGACGAAGAACGAGTTGGTAGCCGGACATGGTCGTCTCCTGCTCAGGCGGATGCCGCAAGGGCGATGGGATCGAGCGAATTCGACACCAGGCGTGGGCCGGCGTTCGGCCGCAACACGCGGGCGACGCCCGGATCTTCCAATCCCGGATAGATCTGGTGCACGACGTCGACAGTGAGGTGGTCCGGCGTATCGTCGAACACCACTTTGCCGCCCGAGAGACCGACGATGCGCTCGCCAAATTCGACTGCGTAGTCGACCTGATGCAGATTGCAGATGACGGCGATGCCTTCTTCCTTGCAGATCGCCTTGAGATAGCCGAGCACGACACGCGAGGTTTTCGGGTCGAGGCTGGCCACCGGCTCGTCGCACAGGATGACCGCCGGGCGTTGGGCCAGCGCACGGGCAATGCCGATGCGCTGCTGCTCGCCGCCGGAGAGCTGGTCGGCGCGCGCCATTGCCTTGTGTGTCAGCTCGACGCGCTGAAGACATTCCATTGCGATCTCGACGTCCTTCGTCGGGAAGATTTGCAGTGCGGAGAGGATCGAGGACATCCCGGCCATGCGGCCGACCAGGATGTTCTTGAGCACGGTCAGTCGCTTCACCAGGTTGTGGTGCTGAAATATCATCGCGACCGGGCGCAACCGCCCGCCGGCCGCACGTTTGGAGTCGAAGATCGTGCCGTCGATGACGATCCGGCCGGCGTCCGGCGGTGTCAGGCCGTTGATGCAACGGAGCATGGTGGATTTTCCGGCGCCGCTGGGGCCGAGGACGATGAGGAACTCGCCGGATTTCACCTCGAGGTCGATGCCCTGGAGCACCGGCTTCCCGCCGTAAGATTTCTTCAAACCTTCGATCTTGATCATCTGGGTAGTCCTATGCCGGAGGGTTGGTACGGCGTGTTAGTACAGTGGACTCATTTCATTTTCTTGAGATCGAGATTGAGCGCCTTAGCGGTGTCGCGGATCACATCGTAAGCCGCATCATTGGTCTCGACGAAGCGATTGAGTTTGCCCTGATCGGCCCAGGTGATGTCCTTGATGTTCAAGAACGCAGCCTTGATCTTCGCCTTCAGTTCCGGTGTCAGATTCTTGCGCCACACCGTCGGCGATTCCGGGATCGGGTCAGAACTCCACACGACGTGGATGTCCTCGCGCTTGACGAGATTCTTCTGCACTGCGGCGTCGAAGATGCGGTCGGCGATGGTGGCCGCGTCGACACGCTTGTTGGCGACCGCCAGTGCGTTGGCATCGTGCGAGCCGGTGAAAAGAACGCGGCCAAAGAATTTCTCCGGGTCGATGCCGAGCTTGATCAGGCCAGCTTTCGGGAACAAATGACCGGAGGTCGAAGACGGATCGACGAACGCGAAGGTCCTGCCCTTGAGATCGTTGATATCCTTGATGCCACTGTCTTTCCGCGTGATGATCTGGCTGTGATAGAAGGTGCGGCCGGACTTTTGTGTCTCGGCGGTAGCAAACGCCTCGATGTTGGCCACGGAGGCGCCGAGCACATAGGAGAACGGGCCGAGATAGGCCACCTCGATGTGACCGGCGCGCATCGCCTCGATGACGCCGTTGTAGTCGGCGGCAACGAACCCCTGCACCTTCATGCCGAGATTCTTTTCGAGCGCATCGAGCAGCTGCTGGCTCGACGCCAGCATCGCGCGGGAATCTTCTGATGGAATGAGACCGACGCGGATCACACCCTCTGCACGCAACACATTCGGCATGGCGACCAAGGCGCCGGCCGCAGCAACGGACCCGACGAGCATTTTCCGACGCGTGATGTTCATGTTTTCCTCCTGTGATTCCGTTGGTCTTTTTGACCATTGCCGGTGGTTTGTGATGGGCGCGCTCGCCTCTAGGTCTGTTTCACTACGCTGCCTTGACCGTCTGCCTTCCAATGAAATTCCTGCCGCGCTCGCCTTCCAGCGCCTTCTCGACCAGGCGTGTCCATTCCGCCGGCGAAACGCCGTAGGTGACAGGATCAGTCTTGACGCCGATCCCCTCGAGGAAAGACCGCAGCTTGCGAACACCTTCGCTGAGGTCCGGGCCAAAGATGCGGCGCAGTGCGGCGTCGCAGTCGGGGCTGTTGCCTATTGCCCACCCCATCACGATCGGCAGCGAGAACGAACAGGCGATGCCGTGGATCAGTCCGATCTTCAGCGTAATGTCGTAGGAGATGTTGTGGGCCAAAGCCGTCTTGGTCTGCGAGAAAGCGAAGCCGGCGAGCAGGCTGCCGCGCGCCTGACGGGTGCGCAGATCGATATCGCCGAGATTGTCGAGCAGGCGCGGCAGCGTTTCGATGATCTCGCGCGCGGCCTCGACCGCGAAGCCGGCCGAGACCGGGTTGGCGTTGACGTTCCAGATGCTCTCCAGCGCATGTGACAGGGAGTCGAGACCGGTCGCCAGGGTCAGCCCTCGCGGCGCCCCAAGGATAAGCTGCGGATCGAGCACGGCGGCTTCGGGATAGAGCAACGGATGCGCCAGCGAATACTTGCTTCCGTTGGCCGAATCCCACACGGTTGCCCAATGGGTGACTTCGCTGCCGGTTCCGGAAGTAGTCGGCACCGCAATGATCGGCACGATCGCCGACGTGTCCAGCGGGGCCCTCTCGGTAAGATGGCGGCGGACATTCTCGAAGTCGCCCTTGCTTGCAGCCAGCACCTTGGCCGCATCCATCATCGAGCCGCCACCGAGGGCAACGATGACTTCAGGCGCTTGCGTTGCAGCGCCGAAGACGCGGCAGGAATTCACCAGATCGGCGCAGTCCGGGTTGGTCTCGATGTTGTCGATGACGGCAACCGGCTCGCCCGCGACCTTTGCAAGGCGCGCCGCCAGGTCGTTGAAAATCGGTTGATTATAGGTCACGAGGGCATAGCGGCGCTTGCCGATCAGGCCTCCGACTTCATCGAATGTCCCTGCGCCGAAGCGAACTTTCACGGGATTCCAGTAGGCCCACCGCATAACGTTCCACCCTTGATCGCGCCTGAAGCGCTGCTGCTTCCGCGCTTCTCATGAGCGCTCGTTGTGGTCCGGACCATTGCTGAACGCTGTTACATCGACAAATTGATTTTTTCTGAGAAATAGATAGATTTGTTCTATGCGATACACCCAGCTTCGCTCTTTCCATGCTGTGGCGACTGCAGGCGGCTTCAATGCCGCGTCGGATGCAGTTCACATCACGCAGCCGACGCTGACAGCCCAGGTCGGCGCGCTGGAGCGGGAGTATGGCGTCGAGCTCTTCATCAAGAAGGGCCGCCGCCGCGAGTTGACCGACACGGGACGGCAACTACTGGCGATTACGTCGCGCCTGTTTGCCGAGGAAGAAGAAGCGGTCGCATTCCTGGAGCAGTCGCGCGAGCTCAAGACCGGTCGGCTTTCGATTGGCGCGGTCGGCCCCTATCACGTCACTGAGATGCTTGCGGCCTTCAATCGCGCCTATCCGGGGATCGAACTCGCCGTGAAGCTCGGCAACTCGCACGAGGTTCTCGATGACCTTCTTGACTACAAGAGCGACATCGCGGTGCTAGCGCACATTGATGAGGACGATCGTCTTCTCACTCTTCCATATAGACGCCATCCAGTCGGCGTCTTTGTGCGCACCGATCATCCGCTGGCGAAGCAGAAGAGCGTCAAGATCTCCGAACTCGAAGGCGAACCACTAATTATCCGTGAGACCGGCTCTACGACGCGACGCGCGTTCGAGCAAGCGCTCGCTAAGGCAAAGATCAAGCCGCGCATCGTCATGGAGATCGGAAGCCGCGAGGCGATCCGCGAAGCCGTCATTCGCGGGTTGGGTATAAGCTACGTCTCGGAAGCCGAGTTCGTTCCAGACTCTTCTCTGCGCCTCATCCCAATCAGTAATGCGGGAATTTTCACCTATGCGCATGTTGTGATCTTGCGGAAGCGCGAAACCAGCCGGATCATCCGCGCGTTTCTCGAAGTCGTGCGTAAGACAAAGGTTTCCAATACAAAGTAGCGTCGTTCGAGGTAATTGGGTTGTGCGGGAGTAATTGCCTGGAGAGCACTGTTGGCCGAGCAATGACCGCTTTGGGGTCAGGAACAGAAGAGGCCTGGCTTGCGCAGGCGACTTGCGTCTCGCGCGCGATAGCGAAGGCTTCCTACACCACGCATTGTTCGCCCACCCCAGATTCACACATCCGAGGCGGGACTGCGGACCGCACCAGTTTCGCACCAGAAACGATTTGAACAAACCGCAGCGAACGCAACCGAACTCGAACGAAAATGTAGAAGAATCAACGAAGCCGACCATTGTCCTCCCGCTCATAACGGTCTGGTTGCAGGTTCGAGTCCTGCCGGGCCCACCAGCCAAATCGGTGGTTTACTGAGCTACGAAACGCCCCTTTTCGCATCGACGTGCTGCTATCCCTTAGCAGCAGATTAGTGCTGCATAACCTGCTCGCCAGGCCCCCTGCCCTTTAATCGTAGATTCGGCGGCGACGGCGCATCAGAAGGCAGGAGTGGTCGTATCCCTCACCGGCCGGAGTGCAGCCGTCGCCGAGATGCATTTGATAGGCGATGAAGTCTCGAGAGGCTGCAATTTCGGCTGCTCGCCGGCAACCTCCAACAGTACATGATGCTCGATTTCCGGTATTCTGCGCGAACGTCATCCGGCAACCCAGCCTCGGTTCGGTCAACGCAAGAGCGTCCAAACCTAAAGAGCTCAACATGAGCCGTACTCAGGCCTGCCGAAGCTTTTGATGCAGCGTAACAGCCGCATGTTCTACTGCGTAGTAGCCTTGGGTAGGCGCCCCTTCGATCGCCCGCGCGGCGGTGCGCCTCGTCACCTACCGATACGCGGAGCAACTGTTCAATTCTTTGGAGCACGCGCGTATGCCCAAAAATCCCTTCACCGATGTCTGGCAGTTCCTGACCGCGACTACCGGCGACTATCTTCAGCTCGGAAACTGGCGCTTTCTGATCCTGGCGCTGTTCTGGGCGCTGCTGCTCGCCGGCATTGCAGTGGCCTTCCAGAATTGGCGGGAGGATTCGGCGCAACGTAGCGGGCGACATCTTGGAATCTGGCTGGTCCGGGTCCTGATCGGCTGCATGTGGTTCGAAGGCATGTTGTGGAAACTCCCGCTACCGGTGTCCGGCGGTCTGCAATACTGGACCGAACAGGAAACGACCCGCGCAGCGTTCGAGTTTCACGGCACCTTCGTGAAGGATATCGTGTTGCCCAACATGAATTTCTTTGGGCCAATTGTTTTTCTTGCCGAGCTCGTGTTTGCCGCGTCGATGATCCTCGGGCTCGCGGTACGATTCGTGGGCGTGCTGGCCGTCGCCTATACGCTGCAACTCTGGCTCGGCATCTATCGGCCGGGCGATCCGGCCGAGTGGCCGTGGTCGTACATGTTCCTGGCCATGCTGATGTTCCTGTTTGTGCTAGAGGGCGCCGGCCGCAGTCTTGGCCTTGATGCCTGGTTGCGCCGCAAAGTTCCAGCCGTGCGCGACAAGAAAGGTCTTGTCGGTTGGTTCCTGCATATCGCAGGCTAGTCGCGATCGCTTTGCGCAAGAGAGATGATACTGAGCCTTGAGTTCACAAGAACCGGACGACCGCGCCTGATGCCTGGCAGGCAAATGGCGGCACTGGTGAGCGCGGCGATATTTCTTGCGGCGCTGGGCGCAGCTCGCGCATATGCCGCCGATATCGGCTATCGGGCTCCGCCTGGAGTCGCTGCAAAGGAGTTTCCCTCACCTCAGCGTCCGGTTGCGCAGATCGTCAGCCCAAGCCGCCACACCGCCGAGAAGCATCGCGACTCCCTGAATGAGGCCGGTGAGATCGCCCGTCTTCTCGAACTAAAGCCGGGCATGACGGTCGGTGACATTGGCGCGGGCAGCGGCTACCACACGGTCCGGCTCTCGCACCTCGTCGGCCCCGTCGTCGCCCAGGACGTCAAGCGGGACTACCTCATCGGGCTCGCCAAGCGAACGAAACGGCTGAGGCTGACAAACGTCACGTTCGCGCTGGGTGAACCACACGACCCGCGCCTGCCCGATTCCTCGCTGGATGCCGCCATCCTCGTGCACATGTATCACGAAATAGCCCAGCCCTATGCCTTCCTCTACAATCTCGCGCCGGCCTTGAAGCCGGGCGCGCGGGTCGGAATTGTCGACATCGAGGGTCCGACGTCAAAGCATGGCACGCCAATTGAGCTGTTGCGTTGCGAACTGGCCGCCGTTGGCTATCGCGAGATCGCGACATATCGGCTCGCAGGCGATGGCGGATACCTGGCGGTGCTCTCTCCACCGGAGAAAGCGGATCGAAAATCCCCCAGGGATATTGTTGCTTGTGGGGATCGTGCCGGCACTCGCTGATCCGCTGGTGCTGGCCAGCATCCATCCTGGCCACCTTGAGTGAACAGAGACGCCGCGATTTAGGGCGTGTCGTCATTTAGCGGATTCGCAGGCTTGAGGATAGCGAGATGACTGAGCGAATTTCGTTGGAGGGGACGGTCGCGGTTGTGACTGGCGCAGGCCGCGGGCTGGGGCGGGCATACGTCGAGCTTCTCGCCGAACGCGGTGCCCGGGTCGTGGTGAACGACCTGGGGACCGACGTATCGGGGTTCGGGAAGGACTCCACGATAGCGGCACAGGTGGCCGACCTCATTCGGTCACGTGGAGGCAAGGCAATCGCTGACGACAGCGATGTTTCCACCCCTGAAGGCGGCAGTGACCTGATCGCGACGACCATCGAGCATTTCGGGAGAATAGACCTTCTCGTGAACAACGCTGGTATCTGCGGAAGCCAGCCATTCGAGGACGCTACCCTTGACGATTTCGATCACTATTGGCGCGTACACCTCGGCGGGCCGGTCAACACGGTGAAGGCTGCCTGGCCATATATGGTCGCACAGCGCTATGGGAAGATCATCCTCACGACGTCAGTCAGCGGCCTGTTCGGACTACGTGGCCAAGCCACCTATGCGGCGGCCAAGTGCGCAGTAGTCGGATTGATGCGCATTCTTGCAATAGAAGGTGCCGAGCATGGGATTCTCGTGAACACCATTTCACCAGTCGGGTACACGAGGATGCACCCCGCCGCAGGATCCCGCTTGTCTGAAGCAGATGGAAGAGCCGCCATGCCGGTTGAGGCTGTTGCGCCAGCGATCGTCTGGCTGGCAAGCGATAAGTGTTCGGAGACGAACCACATCTACAACGTGGGAGTCGGAGCAATCCAACGTATCGCTATCGTCATGGGACCTGGCTTCCACGATCCACATCTGACACCCGAGAGCATCGCCGAGAACTACGCAAAGGTCGAATCGATCGAGGGCTTCTCCGAACCGGGTCCGTTCGAGCCGAGTTCGTAGCGCCGCAGCTATGGTCCGCGAAGTTGCTGGTGTCGCAGCTCAAGCGCGAGGCGAACAAACGTTGTCGAAATCGACCATGCCGCCTTGATGCCGGCGATGGGATTGCCGGAGACCTTCGATACCCCGCCGATCCGGCGCCGCTGCCCGACGGCGATCTCGAGAGCCGGCAAGCGGGCAGCCGCGACCCGCATCAGCATTTCCAGGTTCCAGCCATATGTCGCCTCGTTCATGCCGAGACGTCTGAGTTCATCCCGCCGGATGGCGCGAAACGGCGACAGGTCGGTGAAGCTTGCGCCATAGACGAGGCGCAGGAGCAGCCTGCCGACATGAGCCGCGACGACTTGCTGTGGCGCCATGCTGCCGGACTCGCATGAACCGCGAACGCGCGAGCCGAGAACGAAGGCAGCCTGCCCAGCGACGATCGGCGACACCAGATCAGAGATGAATTCTGCAGGATCGCTACCGTCGCCGTCGAGGAAAACCAGAATGTCGGCGTCATCGCGCACGGCAGCGATGCCTGCCTGGATGGCGCGACCGTAGCCGCGTTGCGGCTCGACAATCACGCGAGCCCCGGCGGCCTTTGCCCGCTCGGCCGTACGGTCCCGCGAGGCCCCGTCGACAACGATGACTTCGCTCACACTCTGCGCCAGCACCGCGGCCACGACCTGGCCAATTGCCGTTTCCTCGTCGAGACATGGAATGATCGCCGAAACGACGGGCGGGCGGCGCGACGCAGGCCGCTTGCCGCCGATCTCGTGGGTTACCTCGCTCACAGGCTCCAGCGCAGGCCGCAATTGGCGCAGCTTTTTGGCGGATTGCTCGAAAGGAGCGCCGCACGAAAGTCCCGATACGCGGGCCCGTTCCAGATGTCCCGCAACGACTGCTGCCCTGCATGGCCAAGCGTATAGTTGTCGTAGCCGTGCTGCGAGAATGGCGCGATACAGCACGGCAAGGCGCGGCCATTGGCCGTGAAATACATCAACGACCATGGCCGCCGGCAGAGCGACCACGGTGAACCGTCACCACTGCCCTTTAGACTTAATCCCGGTTCGGTTGCTGCGCCCGACGCGCTGAAGGTCACGCCGAGGGAACGCGCCAGATCCTCGGCCTGCTTCAGATAGGCCGCTTCTTCGTTGGTCAGGCGCTCGAACAGGGCCTGATCCGGCCGTGCCATGCCATGGGCGGTTTCAGTGAAGAATACGAGCCGTTGCAGATAAACCTCTTTGACACCGATCTCCGCCGCAACTTTCACAAATGCCGGGAGTTGCTCAACAGTCTCTCTCAGGCCAGTTAGCCAAACGGAAACCTGCGGCCGGGTGTGTCCCTCTCGCTCCTGCAGCTCACGAAACGCGCGCACGTTCCGGATGATGCGGCCGAAATAATCTCTGCCACGGATGGCCTTGAAACTCTCGCGGTTTGACGCGTCGAGCGACACACGCAGCTCATCAAGCCCAGCGTCGATCAGCGCACGGCCGTGACGCTCGCTGAGGACCGTTCCATTGGTGTTGAACAGAACGTAAACGCCGCGGTCCTTCAGGTATCTGACCATCCGGGGCAGGTTCGCGACCAGCATCGGCTCGCCAACCCCGTGCAGAACCGCCCGCGCGAGATCGGGAACCTGGTCGACAATCGACGCAAACAGATCCCAGCTCATGTCCGCCGGCGGCTCGAGCTCCTCGTAGGTGCGAGGACAGGTGGTGCACAGCAGGTTGCAGCGATTGGTCACTTCCAGATACAGGCAGACCGGCGGACGCCGGGCGATCTCGGTGCGCTCGCCCGTGACCGACTCGTGATAGTGGCGCGGATCGAATGGCGCGCGGGTGCCTGGCGCTTCGCCGGAAAGGCTCATTGCGATCACCCTGTGTCTGCGATGCGCTGCATCCTAGTCCTCCAGGCCGCCAAGGCCCAAGCCAGGAAAAGACCTCCGAACAAAATTGACTTGGTCACCATTCTTGGAATGTAGAAATCCCAGTCGAGTTGTTCCGACAGCAAGAGCGCTCCGATCGAAACGACCCAGGTGGACGCGGATCCACACAGGGCGACAAACGGCATTATGACCAGAAAATACCAAGGATAGTTGGGCGACAACAACAGCAGAGCAAGGAGTAACAGCATGTTGATGCCGGCGAGGCTGGACGCGATGCCGTGATGAGAACTGCGGGCCACCGAGAGCCCCTTGAACATCATGACCAGCGCGGCCAGTACGGCGTAGGCGACAACGTCACCTTGATGCTCGCCGAACGCAAGGCGCCAGAGCGACAACAGCCAGAGATCGTTGCCGGCACTGATACCCTCCTCCATCAGATAGCCTTTGGTCAGGAATCCGAGAACGCCCCAACCGACCGATACATAGGGAAGATAGCAAAGCGCGACGGCAGCGATCACGACGAGCGGCATTTTAAGGTCCCACGGGCGCCAGATCCCAGCCAGCACCGGCGCAGCATATGGCTTGACCAGCACCGAAAACGCGATCAGGACGGCCCCGCGGAGAGCATGGCCGGTCAGGGCAATCCACAGGCCGAGCAGCATCAGCGCAACCATCAGCGCGTCGACATGGCCGCTGTTGGCAATCTCCCACAACGGAAGCGGGTGCCAGAGATAGGCGATCACGCGCGTCACCGGGTGGTTCATACGCCGCAGCAGGAGCATGATCAGCGTAACGGTGACGGACTCGCACCCCAGCAGTGCGAGACGCATCACAGTCACGCTTTCACCGATCCGCGTGACGATGAGGAAGAAAAATTGCGCCACCGGAGGATAGATGGTGACGGCAGTATCGGCCCGATTGATGTTGGGAAAGATCGCCCCGTCGCGCAGAAACGCCAGCGCCTCATCGGCCGGGAAGTAGCGGTAGGGATTGATGCCAGCGGCCTGAACCCTGCCGTCCCAGACATAGCGATAGATGTCGCTGGACAGAAGCGGATCGAATAGCAGCACATAGGCTCTCAGCACGATGCCAAGTCCAAGAATGAGCCATAGCGCGCGATCGGCCGGTACGCGCTCGGCAAAGCGAGCTGCTGCGATCGTCAGCAGACCTGCGAGGATGGTCAGAGCCATGAAGGCGTTGTCACCGCCAGCCTTGAAGGCACAGGGGGTCACCAGGGTCAGACAGACCAGGACAACGCCGATGCCGGCCAACAGATGAAGCGGAGGCAGGTTGTTGGCGGAGCGGACCAGTCGACCGAATTGACTGGCAATGGCCCCCGGCATTGGCTTCATGGGCTTATCTGCGGCGCGGCATCGAGAAAGGCCCGGCTTGCCGGGGCAAGGCCACCGCCGCGAAAGCGCGTCGAATTGCCGGCCAGTTCGTCCTTGAGCCAACCTAGCGCTTCAATGTCGTCGATATCGTACCATTCCGGAAGCAGCGCCATCGCAAGCCCGATTTCGGCAGCGCGCTCGCATGTGCTGCGAGCCACGGTTTCGGTTCCCCAGGCAATCTCCGTGAACAGCCGCCTGTGCGCGTGCTTCAAGCCGATGAGATAGTAGCCGCCATCGCTCGCCGGTCCGAGCACCATCCGGTCACCTGGCTCGCGAAGGGTCTCAATGGCCTGCACCAGGAAACGGGCAGGAAGGGTCGGGCTGTCGCCATTGACAAGCAAAACACAGTCATGTCCGTCGCTCAGGAGATCGAGCGCGGCACCGAACAGGACATCGCCGAGATCGTCGCCAACCTGCAGCAGCAGCCCGAATGTTGCCGGAAGCAGGTCCCGCATGATGTGTTCGACTCCCGCGGGCGCATAGACGCCATACCCGCGCCTGCCGAGGGTCTCCGGGACCGCATCGATGGCTGCGGCGACGTCACGCAGAAAACAGGCCGAGAGCTCCGAAGCGGCAACCGCGCCGACGGCCGTCGCAAGCCGCGTCTTTGCGCGGCCAGGCTGCGGCGCTTTACAAATGATCCCGATCGCCGCGACGCTCACGGCATCATTGACCGCCATCGCCGAACAAACCTCGTTACGCCGTGGCCGGTCGCTGCTATCGTTGTCCGCGACAGCGGGCAAGTGCCGGCCTCTGCCTGCGGCGATTGTCTCGCCAGGCCGCCGCCGGGAGAAGCCAAAAGTATCACCGGCGTCAGAAAAAAATAGACTCCGGGTGATGTAACAAGATGGCTTTGAACGGCGTAATGATGGGGGATACCCATAACCACGTCCCAACCGTAGATTGGCGCGGAGGAAACGAACAGCAAGCATACAGAAGCGATCATTCCGCATGCCGGGTGTCGTTCCGGACCCGACGGCGACGTCGGCTGCAATAGCATACAGCCGACTGCATCCTGCCAGTTC
This sequence comes from Bradyrhizobium sp. AZCC 1610, assembly GCF_036924515.1. Taxonomy (NCBI): domain Bacteria; kingdom Pseudomonadati; phylum Pseudomonadota; class Alphaproteobacteria; order Hyphomicrobiales; family Nitrobacteraceae; genus Bradyrhizobium; species Bradyrhizobium sp. AZCC 1610. Next base: position 5,421,607 of record NZ_JAZHRR010000001.1, read on the forward strand.
AATTCGGAACACACCGGAGGGCTGTCATGAATCATGAGACCGCGGTTTCGAATGCCAAGGAGATTGCCGATCGCATTCTCGCGCCGGCGGCCAGGCAAGACGACAGGGACGCTCGATTTTCGTCCCAAGCAGTCGCGGCGCTCGGTCAGGCCGGATTGCTGGGGATCATGCTGCCCACCGAGGTGGGTGGCTCGGAGCTGGGGCCGCGGACCTTCGCTGCCGTTATCGCAACGCTCGCGGAAGCGGACGCGTCCGCCGCGATGGTTTATTTGATGCACATGAGCGCCACCGCAACGATCGCGGCGGCCCGTCCGGGTGCCGCGGTCGCGCCGACGCTAAAAGACATTTCGGCCGGCCGGCACCTGACCACTCTGGCATTCAGCGAAGCCGGTTCGCGCAGCCACTTCTGGGCGCCTGTCTCGCGAGCTGAACGCAACGGAGCCAACGTGTGCATCACGGCCAGGAAATCGTGGGTGACAAGCGCCGGTCACGCGCAAAGCTATGTCGTCTCGGCCCTGGCTCCTGAAGGTCAGGGTCCAACCGATTCAACGCTTTACCTTTTCTCCAGTGGTACGCCCGGACTATCGGTCGCCGGCCCATGGGATGGTTTCGGGATGCGCGCCAACGCTTCCGCGCCGATGATCCTCGAGGGTTGCGAGGTGGGGCCTGGTCGCCAGCTGACCGACGACGGCGCCGGCTTCAAGGCGATGCTGGAGATTGTGCTTCCACTGTTCAACCTCGGAACATCGGCGGTCGCGCTTGGCCTTTGCCGGGCCGCGGTGGCGGGGACGGCGGCTCATCTCAAGAGCGCGCGCTTCGAGCATTTGGGCCAGACTCTCGGAGAGAGCCTGCCGACGCTTCGCGCTCAGCTTGCGACGATGCAGATCGACACTGATGGGCTCGCGGCGCGCATCGACGATCTGATCGATCATCTTGAGCGCCCCCGAGATACCACCATGCTGCGCGTGCTTGAGAGCAAGGCGTCGGCAGGTGATGTTGCTATCGCCGTCACCTCGGCGGCGATGCGGGTGTGCGGAGGCGCTGCGTTTTCCAGACATTTGGCCATCGAGCGATTGTTCCGTGATGCCCATGCCGGCGCCGTTATGGCACCGACGGGCGATGTTCTGCGCGAGTTCATCGGCAAAGCCATCTTGGGAATCCCGCTGTTCTAGTGGTCCGATCCTAACATTCGCATTCCATTCGGAACCACGTTTGCGAGCGTTAGGATCAAAGGACCACTGGCAAACTATAATGATCGCATTTGGAATATTGAGCTCGAAAAGCGAGATGCAATCATGAGCCGGACGATCTGGGTAGGCGCCGTCGCATATGACCCGAAGGTGGTTGGTATCTGGGAGGGCATGCGACGCTACTTTCACGAGGAAGCGGGCCTCGCCGTCGAGGTGGTGCTGTTTCAAAGTTACGAGGCGCAGGTCACTGCCCTCCTGGCCTCGCCGAGCGAACAGCTGCCGCGCATCGACATCGGATGGAATACGAACCTCGCCTATATCCAGGCCGATGCCTGGAGCGACCATCGCTGCCGACCGATCGCGATGCGCGATACGGATGTGGGCTGGATGACCAAGATCGTCGCGGTAACCGGGGGGCCTGTTGCTACGCTTGCCGATCTTAAAGACCGCACCCTCGCTCTCGGCAGCCGCGACAGCGGCCATGCGGCAATCCTCCCGGTTTATTTTCTGCAGCGCGAGGGACTGGTTGAGGGGAAGGACTACCAAACGCTGCGCTTCAACACCGACCTTGGCAAGCACGGTGACACGGGTACAAGCGAGTCCGAGGTCGTTCGCGCGGTTCTCGACGGCCGTGCCGATGCCGGCGCAATCGGCAGCCCATTCTGGAACGCGGTGCGTACCGAGCGTCTAGTGCCGCAAGGTGCGCTGACCGAGATCTGGACCTCGCAGCCCTATAACCACTGCATGTTCACCGCTCGGTCCGATCTCGACCCCGCGTTGGAGCAGCAGTTTGCCAAAGCATTATTTGGGATGAGCTACGATAACCCGGCCCATCGTCCTGTGCTAGAAGCGGAAGGGTTGCGCCAATGGATAGCACCGCAGCTTGAACCGTATGCGCAATTACGGGAAGCGTCGACGCAGCAAGGTTTCCTAACGCGGCCTTTGACCTAGCAGCCGAGCCAAGGCCCCGATCCGGCGTTGAGTGCGCTCCGCGCCTTTGTCAGGCGCAATTGAAGATCATCGCCAACCTGCGCTGATGCTCGGATTCGCGATCGAAGGCGCGGCGCACGGCTGCGAACGATTCGGCGAGCGGAAAGATTTCACGGCTGACCAGCAGGTCGTCATCCTCGGCTCCAACCGGGTGCCAAAAAACGCCCTCCGCCGTAATCGTCATCTCGGGAACCAGATCCGTCCTTGCCAAAGCGATGCCCTGCGTGGCGGAGCCTCGCAGCGCAATCCGCCTGATCACCCGGTTCTCCTCGCTAATATGATGAGCGTCAAGGAAGCTGCGGAACTCATCGGCCTCTGCGTCAGTCGACACTGTAGCCGCCAAACGCACCCGGAATCCTTCAGCGCGGGCCCGTTCGATTCCCGTCCAGGCGCGTGCCCATGTCCCCTTTCCACGATGGCTGTCGTGGCGCTCTGGCGTGGGACTATCGAGGCTAATCTGGAACATTACGCGCTCGCGCGGCAACGATCGCAGCGTTGCGAGCCGACTCCCGGCAAACAGCATGCCGTTGGTGAGAACTGTCGTCGGCGCCGCCGCAGCGCACGCGGCAAGGATCTCGCCAATATTCGGCAGCATGAATGGCTCGCCGCCGGTCACAAAGATTTCACCTACGCCGAGTTCCGCTGCCTCGGTAGCGATCTGTCGCACCCGCTCGATACCGAGAGCCCGCCGCGGAGCTTTGGGTGACGAGCGTACGCAACAATAGTCGCAGCTCAGGTTGCAGTCGAAGTTGGTGTAAAGCCATAGGCGAGAGCCGACAGGCCGATCTTCTCCGACATTCTCGGGGGCCTCTCCGTACCGGAGCACCCAACGGGTGCGATCTTTTTCGACTGCTGTGTCAACCAAACTGTTGCGGGTGAAACGACACCATGCCTCGAGCTCGGGGCCGATGCCTGGATCGCCGCTGATCACGGCCACCAGATCGCCTTTACGGCTTCGGCGGAGCGCAGCTATCAAATCCGGCAAGAGGCCCGAGGCAAACGTCTTGGTGCCGGCGTCGAGTTCAACGTTCGCGTTCGTTCTCATGAACAAACCCATGGTCCTACAGACGTTCCAAGTGTACCGCACCAGTTTCGCACCAGAAACGATCTCACCAGGACGCAACGAACACGATCAGTCTCCAACGGAAATGCTGCAAAATCAATGATCGTGTCGTTCATCCTCCTGCTCATGACCCGCCGTCAAAGCAGTGGCAGCGAGCCGCCGCGGGAGAGAGCAAAGCTATTCGGCGGGAGGCGACGCCGCGAGTTCCGGCGCACTTTTGCGAGCAAAACGTTCACGCAAAGCCTCGAACAGCACGTAGAGAGGTGGAATGAAGATAATGCCGATGAACGTCGCTGCGAGCATGCCGCCCCAGACCGGTGTGCCGAGCGCTCGTCTGCTGCCGGCACCGGCGCCGGTGGCGACCACGAGGGGCAACACGCCGAAGATGAATGCAAGAGCGGTCATCAGCACCGGCCGGAAACGCTGCTTGGCGGCGGCAATCGCCGCGTCGTGCGGAGACAAGCCGGCTTCATGCTGCTCCTTGGCGAACTCAACAATCAGAATCGCATTCTTCGCGGCGAGGCCCACCAGCAGGACCAACCCGATCTGTGCATAGATGTTGTTGTCAAGGCGAGCGATCCAGAGAGCGAGGACGGCACCGGCGACGGCAAACAACACCGAGAAAACCACCGACAACGGCAGCGACCAGCTCTCGTACTGGGCCACGAGGAAGAGATAGGCGAACAGCAGAGCCAGTGCGTAGACCAGAACCGCCTGACCGCTCACGAGCTTTTCCTGGAATGAAATTCCAGACCAGGCAACGCCGAAACCTTCCGGCAGCTCATTATTGGCGACGCGCTCCATCGCGGAAAGCGCCTGCCCCGAACTCGCGCTCGGTGCCGCCGAGCCATTGATAGTGACGGACGGGAATAGATTGAACCGAGTGACAAGCTGTGGACCGAACGTCGTTGTCAATGTGACGAGCGTGCGCAGGGGCACCATCTCTCCCGTCGTGCTGCGAACGTGGAGATCGTTGATCTGATCGCGCCGGTAGCGGAACCTGCCCTCGTCCTGCACTCTGACGCGATAGACTCGACTGGATAGATTGAAGTCGTTTACATATTGCGAGCCCAAATGGGCCTGCAAGGTCGCAAAAATCTGCGATACCGGGACGTTGAGCAACTGGCTCTTGGTCCGATCAACATCCACGTGGATCTGCGGAACGCTGGCCGAGAAGGTGGTGAAGGCCCTCGCGATCTCCGGCGCCTGGTTGGCTGCATAGAGAAAACCATTGGCTGCGGCCACCATCGCCTGCGGCGACTGACCTTCCAGGCCCTGCAATCGCATGTCGAATCCGCCGGCCGTACCAAGCCCGGGAATGGACGGCGGGTTAAACGCAATGATGTCTGCTGCGGCAACTGCCGCGAAGCGCGGCGTCAGGCTTGCAATCATGCCTTGGACGGTTTGGTCCGGGCGCGTGCGCTCCCTCCAGGGTTTGAGCACCACGATGGCCATGCCGGTGTTTGATGCCTGTGCCTGGCCCAATAGGCTGAAGCCAGCCACGGTGATGATGTTTTTCACGCTCTCCGATCCGTTCAACAGGTCTCGCACCTGGCCAAGCACACTCTCTGTGCGATTGAGCGATGCCGCATCAGGCAGTTGAACGTTGACGAAGAAATAGCCTTGATCCTCTTCCGGGAGAAAACCGCCCGGCAGCCGGGTCAGCCCGAAGTATACGCCCGCGCCAACACCGAGGATCAAGACGGACATGACGATCAGGCGCGCGCCGAGCCATCCCACCACGGATCCGTACCTGTCGCGGACGCCGTTGAGAAGCCGGTTGAACAGTCCGAACGGGCCGCGACTGGCATGACGGGGGCGGCGCAGGATCAGCGCACAAAGCGCCGGACTCAAGGTCAGCGCGTTCACGCCAGACAGGGCTACGGAAAAAGCGATCGTGACGGAGAACTGCCGGTAAAGCTGCCCGGTAATGCCTCCCAGAAATGCGACGGGCACGAAGATCGCGGCCAGAACAAGAGTGGTGGCGATGATTGCACCGGTGATCTGCCCCATCGCGATGCGCGTGGCCTCGCGCGCGGAAAGCGAGGGGTCTTCTTCCATGACGCGCTGCACGTTTTCGACGACGACGATCGAGTCATCGACGACGAGGGTAATGGCCAGTACGATCGCAAAGAGCGAGATCGTGTTAGCCGAATAACCCAGGACGTACAAAATGGCCATCACGCCGACCAATGACACCGGAATGGTCAACGTCGGGATCAGCGTTGCTCGCCAGTCCTGAAGGAAGAGATAGACGACGGCGACGACGAGCGCGAACGTGATCGCAAGCGTGTGCAGGATTTCTTCGATCGTAGCTGACACGAAATCGGTCGTGTCAAAGATGATGCTGTGAACGACGTCAGGCGGAAACCGCTGCGACAGGCGATCGAGCTCTGCGCGCACCGCCTTTGCGACTTGCAACGCGTTGGCGCCCGGCGCCTGGTATATGACCACAAATGCCGTGGGCTTCCCGCCGAGTTTCGACTGAACATCGTAGCTATCGGCTCCCAGCTCGACGCGGGCGATGTCCTTTATGCGCACGACCGCCCCCTGAGGGTTGGTGCGCACAATGATATTCTCGAATTCAGCCGGTGTTTGCAGGCGGCCTTTGGCGACAATGGTCAACTGCTGCTGCTGGTCCGTGCCCACGGGAGCGCTGCCGATCTGGCCGGCGGCCGCCTGCAGATTCTGCTGGCTTATCGCGGTGGTGACGTCCGTGCTCGTGATACCAAGCGCGTTCATCCGGACCGGATCCATCCACATCCGCATGCTGTAGTCGAGGGCGCCGAGAACCGTGGCCTCGCCGACGCCGTTCACGCGCGCCAGAGCATCGCGGATATTGATCGTGGCATAGTTGCTGAGAAAGATGGCATCGTGTGTCCCGTTCGGGGAATAGATATTCACGCCGAGCAGGATGTTTGACGATCTCTTCTTGCTCGAGATGCCGAGCTGTGTGACCTCGCTAGGCACCCGGGGCAGCGCGAGAGAGACGCGGTTCTGAACGTTCACTGCCGCAATATCGGGATTGGTACCGACAGCAAAACTCACCGATAACGAATAGATGCCATTATTCGAGCTGGTCGATTCCATATAGAGCATGTTGTCGACGCCATTGACTTCAGCCTCGACCGGCGCCGCCACTGAATTGGCGACATCCTGTGCGTTGGCGCCGGAATAGGTGGCGGACACCTGAACCTGTGGAGGGGTAATATCCGGGTATTGAGCGACCGGAATCATGGTCATCGCCAGCAGCCCGGCCAGCACCATCACGATCGAAATGACGATGGCGAAGTTCGGTCTGTCGATGAAGAAGTGGGACATGGCGTCATTGAGCGTTGGCGGAAGCGGCAGGCACGGCCTGAACCTGTGCCCCTGGGCGTACCTTTTGCAGGCCTTCCACGATCACGCTTTCTCCAGCTTTCAGGCCGTCATCGACGGCCCAGTTCTGGCCGACTTGCTGGGTAGCCTTGACTGGACGCTGCTCGACGCGGTTGTCAGCACCCACGACCAGAACAAACTTGCCCTGTCGATTTTCCTGAACCGCCTGCACGGGCACCAGCGGCATGCGCTTGGCTTCCGCTGGCCGAACCCTCACCGAGACCGTTCCGCCGGGCAATAACAAACCGGCCGGATTCGCAAATGCTGCGCGAACCGGCAACGTGCCGGTCGCCTGGTCGATCTCGTTGCCGACGAAATCAATCCTGCCCTGGTCGGCGTAAACCGTGCCGTTGGGCAGCCGGAGTGTAGGAACGAAACTCGCATTGATCTGCTCGAGCGCTGCTCCGCGGTCTTGCTGGACCACGCTGATGAAGTCTCGCTCGCTGATCGAAAACAGGACCCGTATCGGATCAAGCTGAACCACCCGTGCGAGCGTACCAGACTCGGGACCGACGACATTGCCTCTTGTGAGGCTCGGCTTTCCGATTCTGCCGGCGATTGGCGAGACGATGCGTGTGTAGCCCAGATTGAGTTCGGCCGTGCGTACTGCCGCCTTGGCAGACTCGACAGAGGCAGCCGCTGTGTCGCGATTGGCAATAGCCAGATCGAGGTCAGCGCGGGTTCCCGACTCTCGCTCGTAGAGCTGCTGACGTCGTTCCAGAGTCAGTTGCGCATTTCGCAGGTTCGCTTCTGCGCTGGCTTGCTGTGAGTTGGCCTGCAGGAGCGCGGCCTCGTATTGATCCCGCTCGATCGTGAAAAGCAGATCGTCCGCCTTGACGTCCTGCCCTTCCGTGAATGCTACTTTCTCCAGGAATCCTTGCACGCGCGCTCGCACGTCGACCTGCTGTATGGCTTCGACGCGGCCGATGAACTCGACGCTCTGTGCGACGTCTTCCATGCTGACCGCAACGACGGATACGGCCGGTGGGGGGCTCGCCGGCGTCTGAGCAAATGCGGCAATATCGAAGAGCAGGAATGACGATCCAGTCAAAGCGATATGGATCAGGCAGCGCGCCCGTATCAGACCAACGGCCCGCATGCACAGCCCGCTGGTTCCGTTGCCGTCAGAGAGCCGCGATAACGTCATCATGATCGTCTCGGAGCCACTGCGAGACCGACCATCCGAGATTACCGGATTTCGGCCCCTCAAGCATTAGCTTGGAAGTGTCGTGCTCGAGATTCTTCTCAAGAGAGTAGAAACATTCTGCATCGTTTCGTTTATCAGTTCAACAGGAAAAGAACGCCTAAATTTTTCCGCAACTGCGCATCAACTACAGGTTGGCGCCGTAGCCACCTCTGGCGATTGCATATCGAAAGTGCCGACCTGCGAGGCGGCCCTTTCGATTTGGCAGCCCATTTGTGGGCTGGAACACGCGAATAACGTAAGCGGAAGCGATCCCTGCCGCTTCTCGAACCTATGTTTGCTGGACAAGCGAATGCAACGCCTTAACCGCGGCCTCCCGGTTCTCCACAGCGACAAACAGACTGACCGAATGCGGCGACAACACGTACATGTCGGGGACAATCCCGTGATGTCCGAGGACCTGCAACGCCCTGAACGGCAATTCCGACGAAACGCCGCCGAAGCAGGTGAGACTGACCGAGCTTGAAGCCGCGCGCTGCCTGCGCAGATCCTTGCTTTGCTCCAGCGTGCGCAACAGGGCGTCGAGCCACTCTGAATCACAGGCCACGGTCATGCTGGTTTTTCCCACGGTGAAGTGTGATGCAAGGAGCTGCGGCCAGGACAGGCTGTTTTGCTTGAGATGCTGCGCGAATTTCTCGAAACCGTGATTGAGATCCTTGGAATCGATTTCCACATGCTCAATGCGAGCCATCGAGTTGACGGCCAGAATCTTTCCGTTTTCCATGCCTGCAACCTCTTTCATCACTTGCGTGCTGTGTTCAACGCCATCCCACTGCTTGAGAACCAGAGGCACATCCTGACTTTGCGCCAGCTCTACGCTGCGAAAATGCAGGATCTTTGCACCCCAGAAGCACATTTCGGACAGGGATGCGAAGTCCACTCGCCGCAGGGGCTTTGCATCCGGCACGATGCGCGGATCGGCCGAACAAATTCCATCGACCTCCTTGATGATTTCACAGCGTTCGGCCTTCAGCGCCGCGGCCATCGCAACGGCCGTGGTGTCGCTGCCGCCCCGGCCGAGCGTGGTGATTTCCCTGGTCACCGGGTTCACGCCCTGAAATCCTGCCAGCACCACAACGCGCCCACGATCAAGCTCCTCACGCACGCGAATGGGCCGTACATCCAGAATGCGTGCGGAGGAATGGGAGTCGTCGGTCATCACGCCGGCCTGGCTGCCGGTGAAGCTGATCGCGGGCACGCCGAGATCGGAAAGCGCCATGCTCATCAGGGACATGCTGATGCGTTCACCGGTCGTTAGCAGCATGTCGAGTTCACGGCGATTGGGAGCAGGACTTACCTGATAGGCCATCTGGATCAATTGGTCGGTGGTCGTGCCCATGGCGGAGACGATCGCCACGACACGATGACCACGGCCATGCAGGTCGGCGAGACTGCGCGCAACCGCGCGAATTTTCGCCGGTGTTTCAAGGCAGACACCGCCGTATTTTTGCACGATGATGGGATGGTTGGGCATCTAACCTCGGTGAAAAGCCTCGCTCGCCTCGCCCATCGCACCGACACCGCCTATCCATGTGCCGACGACTTTAAAGTTCGGATTGAAGGCGACAAGATCCGCGCGGTATCCGGGCGCGATCCGTCCAAGCTCGGACTCAAGGCCCAGAAATGCCGCTGATGTCCGAGAGGCCATGATGAGGGCATCGACAAGGGAGATTCCGAGCAGCGCAACAGCGTTGCGCACCGCCTCGATCATGGTCAGGTGAGCGCCCGCGAGTGTGCCATCGGGACCAGTCAGGCGATTTTCGTGCAACGTGATCTGCCTTCCTTGCAGCATGAATTGCCGGCCGTTCGTGCCCGCCAATGGCATGGCATCGGTGACCAGCATCAATCGATCGCGTCCCTTGCAGCGGAAGGCAATACGCAAACCGGCGCGGTCAACGTGGATGCCGTCGCAGATTATCCCTGCAAACAGCCGGTCATCCCCCAGCGCGGCGCCCACCAAGCCCGGCTCCCGTGCGTTCAACTGCGACATGGCATTGAATAGATGGGTCACCCCCGAGACACCGCGATCGACCGCCTGCCCGATTTCGGCTGCGGTGGCGTCGCTGTGGCCGGCCGCGATACGCAATCCGGCGCCGATCAGTTCATCGATCATGGACGCGGGCACGCATTCCGGGGCCAAGGTCACAATGGAGCGGCCGCGGTCCCCAAAACTTTTGATCGCGGCGAGATCGCGCCGATCGGGCACGCGGATCTCGGCTTCCGGATGAATGCCCTTGCGCGACCTGTTAAGGGCCGGTCCTTCCAGATGAAAGCCGAGAACGCCGGGAATCTTCAGGCAAGCCTGGGCGACTGCAGCCAATCGCTCGATGACCTCGCTGCGATCGGTGATGAGGGTCGGCAAGCAGCCCGTGGTTCCCTCCTTGCGGTGCGCCTCAACGATACGTCGAACGCCAGCCTCCGTTGGCTGGTCGTTGAGAAGAACGCCCCCGCCTCCGTTCACCTGGATGTCGATGAATCCGGGTGCAAGGATCGCGTCTGCGGGAAGTTGGATTGAACCGCGCGCCTCCGCCTCGCCGAAGGTGACGCTTTCAATCCGCCCCAGCGAGATCCTGACTGACCCCGGCCCGCGCATGTCGGCACCATCAAAGATGTGCTGCGCGGCAATCGTAAGAGAGGAAGAACCAGCGTGGCCCATCTGTATTGATCCGAGAATGGCGGTCACGGACTCGTGAGGCGAGTCCCCCTGCAGACTTCATATGTACACCATGGAGCTTTGGGAGGACCCGGAGCGAAACCTTCGCGTTAACTTTCCATGGCAACAAAAGGTACCACGTATCTCGGCATTGATGGCGGCGGAACCCGTTGCCGCGCCCGGATCGAGGACGAAAACGGCAGGGTACTCGGTGCAGCGAGCTCGGGGCCTGCCACGACGCGGATTGGCTTCGAGAAGGCCTGGCGGTCCATCATGGAGGCCACCGAAGCGGCCGCCGCACAGGCCGGCCTGACGCGCGAGGATTTCGCGCAGATGCACGCCGGAATTGGCCTTGCCGGTCTTGGTCGCCGGGGCGCGGAAGCGGCGCTCAACAAGATCGCGCATCCCTTTGCGTCCGTCATCTTCATCAGCGACGGCCTGGCGGCCTGTCTCGGCGCCCATAGCGGCGCGGACGGGGCCATCGTGGTCGCCGGCACAGGCTCGGTGGGTGTCGGCCTGATCGACGGCTGCGAAATCCGTCTCGCCGGTTACGGCTTTCCCGTGTCGGACGAAGGCAGCGGTGCCGACATCGGCCTGCAGGTTGTTCGACTGGCGCTGCGGGCCGCGGATCGCCGCGGCGAGCTGACCCCATTGCTCTCAGAGGTGCTGGGCGCATTCGATCACGATCCTTATCAGGCGGTGGCTTGGTCTGAAGAAGCCAGGGCCACAGACTACGCTGCGTTCGCACCGATCGTGATGCGGCACGCCAATCAGGGCGATCCGGTCGGCCGTCGCATTGTCGAACGCGCGGCCGATGCCATTGGCGATCTGCTCGATCTGTTCCTGGCGAGAGGAATTGACCGGCTCTCGCTGGTGGGCGGTCTCGCGGATGCCATCACGCCCTGGCTGACGCCTGACCTGCGCGCCCGGCTGAGGTGTCCTGACGCCGATGCGGCGGCCGGCGCGTTACTGGTGGCGCGAGGGCGGCTTGAGCTGCCCAGGAAAGAACTGCCCAAGAGAGAAACTGACCGTGAACAGGCTTCAAAGTTCCGCGTTTGATGGGATCAACTATATGGCCACCGAAGAAGTCGATCCCCGCTTTGCCGATCTTGATGCATGGCCGCTGACGTCAGCGATGGAAGCGATGTGGGAGGGCCAGCTTGCGGCAGTCGCGGCGATCGGCCGTGCCCTACCCGCGATCACTGCGGCGACCGAAGCGGCCAAGGCGGCGCTGGGCGATCGCGGACGCATTGTGTATGTCGGCGCCGGCACCTCGGGCCGCGTGGCGGTCCAGGACGGCGCCGAGCTGATGCCGACCTTCGCCTGGCCCAGCGAGCGCGTCCGCTTCATCGTCGCCGGCGGAGACAGCGCGTTCGTCACCAGCATCGAGGGTGCGGAGGATGATGTCGACGATGCGATCACGCAGATCAATGCCGCGCAGCTCACGCCGCACGACGTGGTGATCGCCGTTGCCGCCAGCGGGACAACGCCATTCACGGTCGCGGCGCTGCAGCAGGCAGGCGCTTTCAGTGCAGTGACGATCGGTGTCGCCAACAATCCCGGCACCGCACTGCTGGCATCGGCAAAGTTTCCGATCTTGATCGAGACCGGCCGCGAGCTGATCGCCGGCTCCACGCGGATGAAGGCGGGCACCGCGCAGAAGGTTGTGCTCAACCTGATCTCCTCAGGGATCATGCTGCGCCTCGGCCGGGTGTACCGCGGCATGATGGTGAACATGCAGCCGACCAATGCCAAGCTGAAGCGGCGCGCCGAGGCCATGGTAGCGCAAATCGCGCACTGTGATCCGTCGCACGCGGCACGCTGGCTTGAGCAGGCCGATGGAGACATCAAGACGGCAGGCCTTCTGGCGTTGGGTGTCGACAGGGTTGATGCCGAGACCATTCTAAAAAGCTGTGACGGCAACCTTCGGCGCGTGTTTGCCGAGCTCGCCGGGGATCGTGACCGGCATCCCAAGGGAGCGGCGGCGCGCACGCAAGGTGGAGCGGTTGAGCCGTGACGACATCCGCGATGGCGAGCGAAATCGGGGAAAGCGCGGATGTTGTCGCCAAAATCGTTCGTAGCCGCCCCGCCACGCGCGACATCGCACAGCGAATTGGGCTTGGCTCCGCTCCCCTGTGCGTCGTGTGCGGCCGGGGGAGCTCTGGGCATGCCGGAGTTTTCTTGAGATACCTTGTCGAGACGCGGCTTCGCCTTCCCGTTTCAGCCAGCGCTCCTTCGGTGATCACGGCATTTCGTACGCCGTTGATGCTGCGCCATGCGCTGTTCATCGTGATCTCGCAATCCGGGCGCAGCCCGGATCTTATCGCGGCGACCAGGTCGGCGCGCGCCGTGGGCGCCCGCACCATCGCCATCGTCAATGCGACGTCGTCGCCGGTGGCTGACGAAGCGGAGTTCGTCGTTCCGATCGAAGCCGGCAGAGAGCACTCCGTAGCGGCGACCAAGACCGTGATCGGCTCGATGGCCGCTGGCGCCGGACTTGTTGCCGAGCTGGCGGAAGATCGTGCGCTGCGGTCAGCCCTCGACAGGCTGCCCGAGCGCCTGCACCGCGCGCTGGCGCTCGACTGGTCCGAGATTGCCGATGATCTCGCCAAGGCGTCAGCTGTGTTTGTGGCGGCGCGGGGCCTGGGCCTGGGCTCGGCGCGGGAGATCGCGCTCAAACTTTCGGAAATCCTGCGCCTGCCTTCCATTGGTCTGAGCGCCGCCGAACTTCAGCATGGGCCGCGCGCCGCGTTGTCATCGCGCACGCCGGTTGTCATGATGCGCCTCATGGATGAAACGGCGGCCACGGTGGACGCCCTGGCAGTAGAATTGCGCGAGCAAAAGATCGCGCTGCATCTATGCGGCGGACCGCATGGCTCGCTGCCCTGGTTGGCCGAGGATGATCCCGCCACCGACCCGATCACCATGCTCGTTCCGGCCTATCGGATGATCGAGCAGACGGCGCGCGCCTGCGGATTTGACCCGGATCACCCCCCTCGCCTGAGCAAGATTACCGAGACTTTTTGACAGCTGACTAATCGCTGGCTGACGGCCGAAAGCTGGAGCACCACCGCACCAGTTTCGCATCAATGCTGTCGGTTAAAGCCGAAGCCTGCTTCCTCCCGCTGACGGCGGCCTGGTTACAAGATTGCCATTGCCCGACAAAACCTGGGCTGCGCCGCCGATGCCGCGCCGGAAGGCTTCATCGAAGGTGACGCCGCGAATTTGCCAACGGTGCGTCCGGCCGCCCCAGTCCATCTGCCACTGCGTGGCCCAGCCGAGTTCCCGGTCGTTCCAGACCAATCGCCCGACCAAAACGACTTCGCCAGCCAGCTCGGCCGCAACCGGCGCCAGCGCCGGGAACGGCGGCGTCCCGAATGCCGCGCCGGTGATGTTCGATTTCGCCAACGCCGCCGCGCTCGGCAGCACAATGCCCATCCCTCGCCTGTCGGCTGCAGCGAGTAAGGAGTCACGCTGCAGGTCGGACTGGGTTCCATCTGATGTCACGATATAGTTCCGCGGGCCTTGCTCCATCTCGACAAAGACTGCGAGGAGCGGACGTTGGGAAAGCCAGGGCTTGAGGCCAAGCGTCTTGAGGATGTCGTCGATCTTCCTTTCTTCAAAATCGACGGTCAGGTCGTAGGGCCGGTCGCGGGTGCCCTGCTCGTCCCGAATGGGCTTGCCCGAAAACTGGTCGCGATAGCTGAATGCCGTGACGAAACTTTTTGCCTTCGATTTGTAGGCCGCCAACCGCCGGTCGCCTGAGAGTTTCTGTGCACCGGATACCTTGATGAGGACGTCCTCCAGACTGGCGGCAAAGCCAATGATGCGGTTCGCCTCGCCCTGGCCCGTCACGGTGACCTTCGTACGATAGAGATCAGCTCCCGTGGCGGCCATGGTACCGGCGCACCAGGTCAGGGCGGCTGCCAAGAATATCTTCACCATCGCGCGGCCCGCACCAAGGCCGGTCAGGATAAACCGGCGTCTCGTCGTGTGCAGATCGGCCATGATGATGCCTCCCCCGGTTCCGCTCGCGCTTCTCGCGAGGATTTTAAACTGAAGCCTCAACCGGCGCTCCGGTTGCAGGTCCGAGTCCTGTGGCACCCGTCTGTGAAATCAGGGACTTATTGCTTCGTCCCTGGAGCGCATAATCTTGAATCATCGATCCCAAATCACCGCAAATCTCGTCGCGGCGCAGCATGCAAAATGAGACTACCGGTCAAGCTGCGGCAGGTGAAGTTGCGCGCATCGGCCCAGTCATCAGCTAGGTTTTCGCCCGGCGATCCCGAATGCATTCCGGCTCACGATGGGCAACCGGCCATCAACGGCTCCATCAACGGCATGGCGATTTTGGAACGACCTAAAAACTGGCGATACAAGGGAGGGGTTCGATGTTTAAAAGCTGTGCGGGACTGGTCGCGCTGAGCAGCCTGTTGCTTTCCGGCGCCGCCTTAGCTCAAGAGAAGATCAAGGTCGGCGTCACCGCGACACTCGAAGGCACCTATACGGTGCTCGGCGAGGACGGAATACGCGGCCATCAAACGGCGATCAATACGCTCGGCAAGAAGATCGGCGACAAGGAACTCGAATTCATCATCGCGTCGACGGATGCCACGCCCGACTCCGCCATTCGCGCCGTGCGCAAACTGATCGAGCAGGACAAGGTCCAGATCCTGCTCTCGCCGCTGTCCGGCGACGAAGGCATCGCGGTGAAGAACTTCGCCAAGACGCGCCCCGAGCTGACCTTCGTCAACGCCGCCTCGGGTGCACAGGAAACCACTTACGTCGACCCGGCGCCGAACTTCTTCCGCTTCAATATGGACGGCGCGCAGTGGCAGGTCGGCCTCGGCAAATACGCCTATGAGACCAAGGGATATCGAAAGATCGCAACCGTCGGCGAAGACTATTCATTCATCTACACGCAGGTGTTCGGGCTCGTGCTCGAATTCTGCGGCGCCGGCGGGCAGGTCACGAACCGGCAATGGGTGCCGCTCGGCACCAAGGACTTTGCTTCCGTCATTGCCGCGCTGCCCGACGACGTCGACGCGATCTATCTCGGCCTTGGCGGCGCGGACGCCGTCAATTTCCTGAACCAGTACCAGCAGGCCGGCGGCAAGGCGCATCTGATGGGCGGCTCGATCATGGTCGACCAGACCATCCTCTCCGCCAAGGGCAACGCCAAGAATGCGCTGCTCGGCACCATTGCCGCCAGCGGCCAGGCCGACACTTGGGAGGATCCAGGCTGGCAGAAGTTCGTGAAGGCCTATCAGGACGCCTTCCCGCCGAACAAGCGGTTCCCGAGCCCGTCGCTGCTCGCCACCAACTACTACGGCTCGACGATGGCGCTCATCCTCGCGCTGCGTCAGGTCAACGGCGATCTCAGCAACAATCAGGCGAAACTCAAGGAAGCCCTCGCCAAGATCGAGCTCGACGCGCCCAACGGCAAGATCAAGCTCGACTCCAACCGCCAGGCCATCGGCACCAACTTCGTCACCGAAGTGGTGGATGACGGCAAGGGCGCCTTGTTCAGCAAGGTCGTGAAGGTCATTCCGAACGTGAACCAGACGCTGGGCTACGACCCGGCGGTATTCTCCAAGATCGGCCTGCCGGGCCGAACGGTTCCGGAGTGCAAGAAGTACTGAGTTCTTCGCATTTGCGAACGGGCCCCGGTCATGCCGGGGCCCGGACGGAATGTGATCTTCCCTTGCATTCTCGCGGCGGATGTTGAACGCTGGTTGAAAAAGACAAGAACATCCCCGCGGGAGGGAAGGCATGAGCAAGGCTCTCGCCGTCTTCCACGGCCGGTTCGGTCGCGCGACGGTCTATCAGTTGAACCGCCCCTTCAACATGCACGCGCATCGCGAAGGGCATCTGATTTTTCATGTCGGTGGAACGCCAGCCCGCATTGATGTGTGCGATGAGCGATGGCTTCTCACAGAAGACTCCATTGTTGCCATCAACCCTTGGGAACCACACAATTTTGTTCCGACGGATATGGAGAATGGAGCGATCTTCTTCGTCCTCTACGTCAACGCCGAATGGTTCGCTCCCGATGCGGCGCGAGCCCACAGCCTGCGGTTCGGCCGCACCTGTTTCAAGCGTACGGTTCCCCTCGACAGACATATTCGGCGAACCGCAGCGCTGGTCTGCGGCGCGCCGTCGTTAAGCAGCCTCGATTGCGAACTCAGGCAGCTGATCGACGGTTGCCATGAGGAGAGCTGGCAGAAGTCCGAGCCGGTGCAGGAGACGCGCACCGCCGCCGCCGTCACCGACTTTCGCGTCCGCAAATCCATCAAGCTGATGTCCGAAAGTCCGGGCGCCGAGATCGAACTGGATTCGATCGCACGGGAGGCCGGGCTGTCGCGTCCGCACTTCTACCGGCTGTTCCGCACCCAGACCGGCGTCACTCCGAACCTCTATCTCAATACACTCATCATGGAACAGGCTTTGGACGCGCTCGTCGCGACCGAAGTGCCGATCGCCGATATCGGCTTCGATCTCGGCTTCTCCTCCCAGAGCGGTTTCACGCGTTTCTTCGCCGCCAATGTCGGGATGGCGCCGACCGAATACCGCCGCGCCGCCAAAGTCTTGCGCCCCTGAGCGTATCAGGCGCGAAAAGATACTGACAATCAAGTGCAAGGTCCGCGGCGCCATTAGTATGGCCCGAAAACGCGAGCCGAAACGGCCGCGGCGTCTGGGAGGACGGTATGGCGACGGCCGGGCTGCTACCGTGACAGGATTCATCGAACGCCATCCGGCATGGGCGCTGATCCTGCTGATCGCGGTCGCGGTGATGCTGTGGCTGATCCTTGCCGTGTGGCCACCCGGCCTCGAAGAAGCGATCGGCAGGAAGCGGGTCTTTCTCAACGCCGTCTTCAACGGCATCACGCTCGGCAGCCTCTACTTCCTGGTGGCAAGCGGCTTCACCCTGATTTTCGGCCTGATGCGCAACGTCAATCTGGCACATGGCTCGCTCTATCTGTTCGGCGGCTATATTGGCTACGCCATCAGTACCTGGACCGGCTCCTGGGTACTCGGCTTCATCATCGCGTTCATCGGCGTGGCGCTGGTCGGCGTCGTCCTGCAAATCGTCGTTTTCCGCCGCATGGAGGGGCAGGATTTGCGCCAGACCATGGTCACGATCGGGCTCTCGATCGTGTTTGCGGATCTGATGCTGTGGGTATTCGGCGGCGATTTCTATCAGATCCAGACCCCGAACTGGCTGGTTGGCCCGATCGAATTGCCGCTGGTCACCGCGGTCAGATCGTCGGGCGAGGCGGTCTATCTGCGGTACCCAATGGTGCGGCTCGTGATCTTCGCAGCCGCGGTCGTGATCGGCATCGCGATGTGGCTGGCGCTCAACCGAACCCGCGTCGGGATGATGGTGCGCGCCGGCGTCGATGACCGCGACATGCTCGCCGCGACCGGCGTGCCGATCCAGCTCGTCTTCGTCGTCGTGTTCGCGCTCGGCGCAGGCCTTGCCGGCATCGCGGGCGTCGTCGGCGGAACCTTTCAGTCGATTTCGCCCGGCGAAGATACCCGCTTTCTGCTGGCTTCCCTCGTAGTCGTCATTGTCGGAGGCATGGGATCGATCCCCGGTGCGGCGCTGGGCGCCGTCATCATCGGCCTCGCCGAGCAGCTTGGCTCCGTCTACATCCCGACCTACGCGATCGTGGTGACCTTCCTCATCATGGTGCTGGTGCTGGCGCTGCGGCCGCAGGGCCTGTTGGCGAGGCGCTGACATGTCGTTGGTCCAGAGCGCGCATCAGGAGACCAGTCAGCCGGCAGAAGCGGCGCGCGCGACGTTGCTGGCATGGCCGGAATTCAACAAGCCCGCTGTCTGGCTGGTGGCGGCGATCCTCTTGGTCATGCCGTTCATCGCCAGCGGTTTCTTCCTGATCGAGATCTTCGCCACAACGCTGATCCTCGGAACCATCGCCCTCAGCCTGATGTTCCTGGCGGGCTATGGCGGCATGGTCAGCCTGATGCAGCTCACCATCGCCGGCTTTGCCGCCTACATGGTTGCGGTGTTCGGCATGAGCGCCAACACCAATATCAGCCTCGGCTGGCCGTGGTGGCTCGCCACGCCGATGGCGCTGGTGCTCGCGACCATCTTCGGCACGCTCGGCGGCACACTCGCGGTGCGCACCGAGGGCATCTACACCATCATGATCACGCTCGCGATCGGTGCGGCCTTCTACTATTTCACCAACCAGAACTGGCCGATCTTCGGCGGCCACACCGGCATCAACACCATCGCCACGCCGAAATTCTGGGGCGTCGACTGGCGCTCCGACGTCCCCTACTATTACGTCACGCTGGGCGTCGCAGCGTTTTGCTATTTCGCCGTTCAATATGTCTCGCGCGCGCCGTTCGGCCTCGCGCTGCAGGGCGTGCGTGACAATCCCCGCCGCATGGCGGCGCTCGGCTTCAATGTCAACGCGCACCGCGTGGCGGCCTACGCCTTCGCATCCTTTATCGCCGCGCTCGGCGGCGTCCTGCAGGTCTGGAACTACCGGCAGATCTCGCCCGGCTCGGTCAGCGTCGGCGCCTGCATCGATATCCTGATTATTGCCGTGGTCGGCGGCATCACCCGCCCCATTGGCCCCTTCATCGGCGCCTTCATCTTTGTCATCCTGCGCACCTTCGCGCTCGATCTGCTGGTCAAGTTCGGGCTCGACGGCAATCGCTTCCGGTTGCTGATCGGCCTTGGCTTCCTCGCCATCGTGTTCTGGTCGTCAGATGGCGTGATCGGACTCTGGGAGCGGTGGCGCCGCCGCGCAACCGCTACCGACAAACGCCCGGGCGGAGGTCACCGTCATGGATAGCGCCGCGCAACGCTTCTCGGCCGTCGGTTCCGGCGCTGCGCTAGAGCTGCGCGGCGTGACCCGGCTGTTCGGCGCGCTCGCGGCGCTGACCGACGTCACCATCACGGTTCGCCCGGGAGAACGCCGCGCCGTGCTCGGCTCCAACGGCGCCGGCAAGACCACACTATTCAACTGCGTGACCGGCGACTTTCCGCCGTCGTCCGGCACCATCCGCTTCTTCGGCGAGGACATCACTCACTTCCCACCCTATGAGCGTATCAGGCGCGGCCTGCGCCGCACCTACCAGATATCAGCGCTGTTTCCCGGCCTCACCGTGAGGGACAACGTCTATCTCGCCTGCCGCGGCGTTTCCCGCGGGCGCTTCTCTCCGCTGCGTCCGGGCGCGAACGACGCACTGATGCATGCAGCCGAAGCGCTGATCCAGGCGGTGCATCTGACGCCGGTCAGGGAACAGTTGGTCGCGGAACTTGCGCATGGTCAGCAGCGACAGCTCGAGATCGCGCTCGCACTCGCCGGCGCCCCGCGCTTCATCCTGTTCGACGAGCCGGCAGCAGGGCTATCCCCTACCGAGCGGCGCGAACTGGTCGAAATCCTGACGTCCCTGCCCGCCCATATCGGTTACATCATCATCGAGCACGACATGGATGTCGCGCTGCGCGTCGTCGAAAGTGTCACGATGATGCACAACGGCCGTATCTTCAAGGAAGGCCTGCCACACGAGATCGAGGCCGATCCCGAGGTCCAGGAACTGTATCTGGGGGCCGGGCATGAGTGAGATCCGCCGTTCCCCACCTGCCCTCGAAGTCAGGGGCCTCGACGTCTATTACGGTCACTCCCATGCCCTGCAGGGCGTCGATCTGACGCTGGATTCAGGCGTGTTCTCGGTGGTCGGCCGCAACGGCATGGGCAAAACCACCCTGTGCAAGACCATCATGGGTCTGTTGCGGGCGAGCGGCGGCTCGGTTCGCGTTCGCGGCGAGGATGTCACCCGCCTCAGCCCGGCGCGGATCGCGCAGGCAGGTGTCGGCTATGTCCCGCAAGGCAGACGGCTGTGGCGCTCGCTCAGCGTTGCCGAGCATTTGAGCCTCGCCGCCGGGATGCGCCGCGGCGCCTGGACCATCGATCGCATCTACGAGACATTTCCCCGTCTTGCCGAACGCAAGGACCATGGCGGCGCTCAGCTCTCGGGCGGCGAGCAGCAGATGCTGGCGATCTCCCGCGCACTTCTCACCAATCCGCATCTGCTCATCATGGACGAGCCGACCGAAGGCCTTGCGCCTGTCATCGTCGCGCAGGTCGAGGAAATGCTGGTGCGCCTCGGCGAAGACGGTGACATGTCGGTGCTCGTGATCGAGCAGAATATCGGCGTCGCCACCGCGATCTCCAAGAACGTCGCGATCATGGTCAACGGCCGCATCAATCGCATCATCGACTCCGCGCGCCTCGCGGCGGATCGGGAACTGCAACAGCGTCTGCTCGGTGTTGGAGTCGTTGGCGTCCATGCCGAGCCGGGAATGGATCTCGAAGCCGCCGATGCGAGCGCAGGCGCCGAGGCGCGTCCCGCGCCGCCACGCGCCCCGAGCACGGCGCCGATCCGGATCTACATTTCCAACCCCACGCTGCCGACGCGCTGGTCGCAGCCGGCCCCCATTGCGCGCATCGAGGCCGCAGCGCGTACGCTGTCGACGGGCGTTATGCGGATCGAAGACGCTGCCCGGCAAAAGCGTCAGGCCGGCGCCGTCGTACAAAGCGCGTCCGGACCACCCGTCGTGCTTGTCGCCGGCACGCTCGATACCAAAGGCGAGGAACTGCGCTTCATTCGCGACGTGATCGCCGGACAGGGCTTGCGGACGCGGCTGGTCGACGTATCAACCAGCGGCAAGCTCTCCACCTGCGACGTCTCCGCGCAGGAAATCGCGCTGAACCACGGCCGTGGCGGGTCGAGCGTGTTCGGATCCGACCGCGGCGCGTCCGTGACGGCGATGGCGGACGCCTTCGCCAATTGGCTGCGCCGTCAGGGCAATGTCGCAGGCATCATTTCGGCGGGCGGTTCCGGAGGCGCCTCGCTGGTCGCGCCCGCCATGCGCACCCTCCCCGTCGGCGTGCCGAAGCTCATCATCTCCTCCGTCGCGTCGGGAGATGTCGGCCCCTACGTAGGCCCTGCCGATATCACGATGATGTATTCGGTCACCGACGTGCAGGGCCTCAACTCGATCTCGCGTGCCGTGCTTGCGAACGGCGCCAACGCCATCGCCGGGATGGTGAAGGCGCGTCTGGACCGTCAGGCCAGGCCCGAACGCAACGCGCCCGCCGAGTTGCCGGCGGTCGGCATCACCATGTTCGGCGTGACGACACCGGCCGTGCAGAAGATCGCGGCCGAGCTGCGCAACGATTTCGAGTGTCTCGTCTTCCATGCCACCGGCGTTGGCGGCCGCTCGATGGAAAAGCTGGTCGATTCCGGCATGCTCGCCGCCGTCATTGATCTCACGACGACGGAAGTCTGCGATCTGCTGATGGGCGGGGTGTTCCCTGCCACCGACGACCGCTTTGGCGCGATCATCCGCAGCCGCCTGCCCTTCATCGGATCTGCCGGCGCCCTCGACATGGTCAATTTCGGCGCACCCGACACGATCCCCGAGCGCTATCGCCAGCGCAAGTTCCACGTTCACAATCCGCAGGTGACCTTGATGCGCACCACGCCGGAGGAAAACGACCGTATCGGGCGCTGGATCGGCGACAAGCTCAACCGGATGGATGGGCCGGTGCGCTTCTTCCTGCCCGAAGGCGGCGTCTCCGCGCTCGACGCGCCTGGCCAGCCGTTCTGGGATCCGGAAGCGGATGCGGCGCTGTTTACTGCACTGGAGCGCAGCGTGCGCCAGACCAGCAATCGCCAGCTTGTCCGCGTCAAGCGCCACATCAACGAACCCGAATTTGCATCCGCCATCGTCAACGCGCTCCGTCCTCTGGTCGGACGCCCGGGGACCCGTCGGAAAGTCGCGAGGTGACCATGGCGAAGTTCGAACGTTCAGCCATCCTGAAGAAGTTTCGCAACATGGCCGCCAGGGGCGAGCCGATCGTCGGCGGCGGCGCCGGCACCGGCCTGTCCGCCAAATGCGAGGAAGCCGGCGGCGTCGACCTGATTGTCATCTATAATTCCGGCCGTTACCGAATGGCTGGCCGCGGCTCGCTCGCCGGAATGATGCCCTATGGCGATGCCAACGCGATCGTGGTGGAGATGGCCGGAGAAGTGCTCCCGGTCGTCACGAAGACGCCGGTGCTGGCCGGCGTCAACGGCACCGACCCGTTCCGCGACATGGACCTTTTCCTGGATCAGTTGAAGGCGTTGGGTTTTGCCGGCGTGCAGAACTTTCCGACGGTCGGGCTGATCGACGGAGTCTTCCGCGCCAATCTCGAGGAAACCGGAATGTCCTACGCGCTGGAGATCGACATGATCGCCAAAGCGCGCGACAAGGACATGCTGACGACGCCCTATGTGTTCAGCGAGAGCCAGGCGACCGCGATGGCGATCGCCGGCGCCGACATCATCGTCTGCCATCTCGGCCTGACCACCGGCGGCGCGATCGGTGCCCACACCGCGCAGAAGCTCGAAGACTGTCCGGAACGGATCGACACCTGGGCAGCAGCAGCGCTGTGCGTCAATCCGGACATACTGGTTCTGGCCCATGGCGGTCCCATCGCCGAACCTGATGATGCCGACTTCATCATGAAACACACGCGCAAGTGCCACGGCTTCTACGGCGCCTCCTCGATGGAGCGCCTGCCGGTGGAGCGGGCACTGACGGAACAGGTTCGTAAATTCAAGGCGATCGGCGCGCGGTAAACGCCGAGACCAAAGGGAGGAAGAGATGTCGGGGACTCTGGTTGGCGAATTGATTCTCTGGCTGATCGTCGCGATCGTCGTGATCGCCATCGTCGTCTACATCGTGAACTGGCTCTACCACCGTTCGTCGAAAGAAGTGTCTTTCGTCCGCACCGGTCTGCTCGGCGAACGCGTCGTAATCAACGGTGGCGCCTTCGTGCTGCCGTTCATTCACGACTTTACGCCGGTCAACATGAACGTGCTGCCGATGGGGGTCGTGCGGGCCAAGCACGATGCGGTGATCACCCGCGACCGCATGCGTGTCGACATCGAGGCTGACTTTTACGTCCGCGTGCGGGCGACGCGCGAGGCGGTCGCGATCGCCGCCGCCACGCTCGGACGGCGCACGCTCGAACCCGAGCAGTTGCACGCCCTGCTCTCCGGCAAGTTCATCTCTGCGATCCGTTCGGTCGCCGCCGAGATGACCATGGAGCAGATGCACGAGCAGCGCGGCGAGTATGTCATGCGGCTCAAGGCCGCCGCCGCCGAGGCGCTCGCCCAGAACGGGCTTGAGCTGGAGTCGGTCGCCATCACCGATCTCGATCAGACCGACCTGGAATATTTCAATCCGTCAAACCGGTTCGACGCCGAGGGCCTGACCCGCCTGATGGAGGACATCGAGGCCAAGCGCAAGCTGCGCAACGACATCGAACAGGATTCGATGATCAAGATCCGCACCCGCAACCTTGACGCCGAACGCCAGGCGCTCGATATCGAGCGCGAGAGCGAGACCGCCCGCCTCGAACAGGAACGCGACATCGAGATGCGCCGCGCCCTGCAGCGCACCGAAGTGGCGCGCGAGCGCGCATTGCGCGAGACCGAGGCCGAGCAGGCGCAAATTTCCGCCCGAGAAACGATCGAGAAGGCGCGCATCGCCAACGAGCAGGCGATCGCCGAAGCCCGCATCTCCTCCGAACGCGAAACAAGGCACCGCGAGATCGAGCGCACGCGCGCAGTCGAGGAAAGGGAATTGCTGGCGCGCGAGGAAATCGAAAAAGCGAAGATCGCCAATCAGCGTGCGGTCGATACCGCCCGCATCGCCTCTGAGCGTGAAGTGCGGCAGCGCGACATCGAGCGCACGCGGACGATCGAGGAAGCCGAGATCACGGCACGCGAGGCGGTCGAGAAGGCGCGCATTCAGCAGGATCGCTCCGTCACCGATGCGCGGATCTCCAACGAGGAGGAAACCCGAAGGCGGGAGATCGAACGCAACCGCGCGGTCGAGGAAGCCGAAATAGCGGCGCGCGAGGCGACCGAAAAGGCCCGCATCGCCCAGACCACGATCGTCAACGTCGAACGTATCGCCTCCGACGAGCGCACCCGCGCGTTGGAGATTGCGCAGGTTCGCACCATTCAGGAAGCGGAGATCGAGGCGCAGAAGGCGGTGGAAGCGGCGCGGATCGCGCGGGAGCGGATGCTCGCAGCCGAGCGGATCGGCGCCGAGCACGCCACGCGCAAGCTGGAAATCGAGCGCAACCAGGCGCTCGAAGTCGCAGGGATCACCGCGCGCGAGGCGACGGAATCTTCCCGCATCGCCCAGGAAGAGCGCGTTCGCTCGCTCGAAATTGCGCGCAACCGCGCCATCGAGGAGGCCGACATCGCCTCGCGCGAAGCCATCGAGGCCGCGCGCATCGCCCAGGAGAAGGTGATCGCCGCCCAGCGCATCCGGGCCGAGAAGGAAACCAGGGGGCTCGAGATCGACCGCACCGAATCGATCGAGGCCGCCGAACTCAAGCGGCGCGATGCGATCGAGCGGCGGCGCGTCGAGGTCGAGCTGGCGCTCGAAGCCGAACGCATCGCTTCGTCGAAGACCCGCGAGGTGCTCAATATCGACCAGAAGAAGGCGGTCGAGATCGCCGACGAGGAGCGCGTGATTGCGCTTGCCGCCAAGCGTTCTGAGCGGATCGACGCCGACCGGCAGGTCAAGCAGGCCGAGATCAACGCGCGCAAGGAAGTCGAAACCACCGATGTCTCCCGCGAGCAGGCGCTCGAAGCCGCGCGGCTCGCCCGCCGGCGCGCGATCGAGCAACTCGAAGTCGCCCGCGTCCAGGCGCTGCAGGAGGCCGAGATCGCCTCCCGCGAGGAAGTCGAGCGGGCCCGTATCGCCTCCGACCGCGGCCTCGACGAAGCGCGTATCGGCCGCGAGCGCGATCTGCGCAAGCTGGAGGTCAATCGCGAGAAGGACGTCGAGACGGCGCTGATGGAAAAGGCCATCGCCCTTTACCAGAAGTCTCTCGAGGAATCGGCCGCCAAGGTGGCCGCCGAGGATGCGCGCGCGGGGGCGACCGAGGCGGCCGAGCGCGTGGTCACCGCCCGCGACAGCGAGATCGCCAGGCGCCAGAAGACCATCGAGGTGCTGCTGGCGGAGAAGCGGGCCGAGGAAACCCGTATCGGGGCCGACGCCGAGCGCGTCCGCGCCGCCGTCGAGGCCGAGGCGCAGCGGCTGCTCAACGAAGCCGAAAACGTGCTCACCGACCAGGCGCGCTACTCGCTGTTCCGCCGCAAGCTGCTCGACCGCATCGAAGGCATCGTGCGCGAGAGCGTCAAGCCGATGGAGAAGATCGAAGGCATCCGCATCCTTCAGGTGGACGGGCTCAACGGCGGTGGCGGCGGGGGCAATGGCGGCCGCAGCGCCACCGACGAGGTGATCGACTCGGCGCTGCGTTACCGGGTGCAGGCGCCGCTGATCGACTCGCTCCTCGCCGATATCGGCGTCGAGGGCGGGAGCCTTGCCAGGATGCCCGGCCTGATCCGCGAAGCGCGCGACATGCAGGGCATCAAGGAGTCAACGTCACGCAGGAGCAGTCCGGGCAAGCCCGACGCGGCTCCTTCTACCCCGGCCACAGGCGAGCCGCCTGCCGAACGTGGACCGCGCAAGAAAGGCTAAGAGCACACCATGGCCCGGGTCTACATCTCCACCGTCGTCAACGCCCGCAACGACCGCGTCTGGGCGCGGGTGCGCGACTTCAACGGCCTGCCCAACTGGCATCCTGCGATTGCGGAGAGCCGCATCGAGGGCGGCGAGCCCGCCGACAAGATCGGATGCGTGCGCGATTTTCGCCTGCGCAACGGCGACCGCATCCGCGAGAAACTGCTCGGCCTCTCCGACTACGACATGTTCTGCACCTACTCGATCCTGGAGTCGCCGATGGGGGTGGAGAACTACGTAGCGACCCTGCGGCTCACGCCGGTAACCGACGGCGACCAGACCTTTCTCGAATGGACCGCCGAGTTCGATTGCGCGCCCGAGCGCGAGATCGAACTCGTCAACAATATCGGGACCGGCGTGTTTCAGGGCGGCTTTGATGCGCTCAAGCGCGCCTTCGGAGGCTAGCGTGCCGCATATCGTCAAAAGCACCATCCTCGACGCGCCGACCGGCGCGGTTTGGAATGTGCTGCGCGATTTCAACGGCCACGACCGCTGGCACCCCGCGGTGGCCACCAGCACCATCGAGCGTGCGCAGGCGTCGGACAAGATCGGCTGTATCAGACGCTTCAAGCTGCAGGACGGCTCGGAGCTGCGCGAGCAACTGCTGGCGCTGTCGGACCTCGAACAGACCTTCAGCTACTGCCTGCTCGATACGCCGATCCCGATGTTCAACTATGTGGCCCATGTCCGCCTGCTGCCGGTCACCGACGGCGACCGCACCTTCTGGCACTGGGAATCCAGGTTCACCACGCGACCCGCGGATGCCGAGCGGCTGACGCAGATGGTCGCGGAACAGATCTATCAAGCCGGCTTCGATTCCATTCGCCGGCACCTGAGGGAGGCCGCATGAACGCGGAGGCAAAGCCATGCCCGTCACGGTGAAGACATTCGCGAGTTTTGGCGAGGCGGCATCGGCATTGTCGTCCGACCGCAGCGCGCGCTATCTCGGCGGCGGCACGCTGGTGATGCGCGCTCTCAACGAAGGCGACGTCTCGATCTCGACCGTGGTGCGCGCGACCGACCAGGCGCTGGCACGCGTCGATGTGGCGAGTTCGCGGATCACGATCGGGGCCGGCGTCACCTTCTCCAGGATCTTGGCCGAACGCGATCTTGCGTTTCTGCACGCGCCCGCGCGCTCGATCGGCGGGCCGGCGGTGCGCAACATGGGCACGGTGGGCGGCAACCTGTTCGCGCCCAGCCCCTACGGCGACTTCGCCGTGGCGCTGCTGGCGCTCGACGCGACTGTCTCCGTCCAGGGCGGGCTGGGTGCCCGCGACATGGCAATCGAGGAATTCCTGCAATCCCGCGAACGGCAGAGCGGCGCATTGGTGCTGGCCGTCTCCTGTCAGCGCCCCGCGAGCGCCGACGCCTTCCGCTATCGCAAGATCGCCCGTATCAAGCCAAAAGGCGGTTCGGTGATCACGATTGCCGCGCATCTGCCTGTCAGCGGTGGTCGCGTATCCGGTGCCCGCATCGCGCTCGGCTCGATGGCCGCCACGCAAATTCGCGCAAGGGCCGCCGAGCGCGCGCTGGAGGGACGCCCGCTGGACGATGCGGCGATCAGCGCCGCCACCGCAGCCGCCACGGAGGGCGTATCGCCCACAGACAACGCCCTTGGCAGCGCCTGGTATCGCCGCGAGATCGTCGGCGTCCATCTGCGCCGCCTGCTGTCCGGCCTGGAGTAAGCATCATGACCAAGACCCCGCTCCAGTTTCGTCACAATGGCCGCGATGTCGCTGTGTTCGTCGACGGCGGCGTCAATCTCCTGGTCGCGCTTCGCGAATTGATCGGCGACATGACGCCGAAATTCGGCTGCGGCCAGGGCGGCTGCGGCGCCTGCAGCGTGCTGATCGACGGCGAACTCCATCTCTCCTGCCTGACGCTGGCGGAAACCGTGAACGGCCGCTCGATCGAAACGCTCGACGGGCTGAAGGACGGGCCCAATCTGCATCCGCTGCAGCGCGCCTTCATGGAGCAATTCGCGGCGCAGTGCGGATACTGCACGCCGGGCATGCTGATGGCGGCGAAGGCGCTGCTCGATCGCAATCCGTCGCCGACCCGCGCCGAAGTCGTAGAGGCGATTTCGGGCAATATCTGCCGCTGCACCGGCTACGAGCCGATCATCAACGCCGTCCTCGCCGCCGCCACGAGCGGACGCGCCCGCGCCTAAAGGGAACGACCATGCTGGAATTGCGCAAGGACATCTTCGCCGACGAGCGCGACGACAATCTGAAGGAGATCGGAAAGGGCACGCAGCGCCAGGACATGCTCGGCCATGTCACGGGCACCTCGACCTATTTCGACGACCACAAGCTGCAGGGCATGCTCCATCTTAAAGTACTACGCAGCCCGCACGCCCATGCTCGCCTGCGCCGCATCGACACGATGGAAGCGGAACGTTCGCCCGGCGTGCGCCGCATCATTCGCGGGGCCGACGTTCCAATCAATCTCAACACGCTCCTCAGCCTGATCAATTTCGGCAAGGACGACGAGCCGTCGCTCGCCGTCGACAAGGTGCGCTACAAGGGCGAGCCGATCGTGGCTATCGTCGCCGACAGTCCGCGGGAGGCGTATGAGGCGCTCGCCAAAGTGCGGGTCGATTACGAGCCGCTGCCCGCGGTGTTCGACGTCGAGGAAGCGCTAAAGCCGGGCGCGCCCGTCGTCAACGAGGTCTATCCCAAGAACACCTTCATCTATCACGATATCTACGATCATCAGAAGCTGCGGTTCGGCGACGTCGAGCGCGGCCTCGCCGAGGCCGATCATGTGCTCGAACAGGGTTACCAGATGTCGCCGATCGAGCATGCGCCGACCGAGACCAATGGCTCGATTGCGGCGCCCGATACCAACGGTCGCTACGTCGTCTACACCTCGACGCAGGCTTTGTTCTTCTCGCTCGATACCTGCGCAAAAATCCTCGACGTACCCTCCAACACCTTCCACTTCATTGGCGGAACCGTAGGCGGCGGTTTCGGCGGCAAGGTGGACACGCTCACCGAACCGCTCGCCATTCTCGGCGCGATGCTGACCGGGCGTCCGGTGCGCTATCAGCTCGGCCGCGAGGAGGAGATGCAGTTCGGCTCGCCGCGCGGCGCCGAACGCATCTACATCAAGGACGGCGTGATGCGCGACGGACGCATCGTCGCGCGCAAGATTCGCGCCTATTTCGACAGCGGCGCCTATACCCGGCTCTCAAGCTACGCCGTGGTCAAATGCGCGGCGCACCTGCCCGGGCCCTATACGATCCCCAACGTCCATGGCGATATCTACTGCGTGTTCACCAACCGGACGCCCGCGACCGCCATGCGCGGCTTCGGCGTCACGGCGATGGACTTTGCGCTCGAATGCCAGATGGACAAGCTCGCCCATCTCGTCGGCATCGACCCGATGGAGTTTCGGATTCTCAACGCCTATCGCGACGGCGACATGAAGGCGCACCGGCGCGAGGCGAAGAACACCGCGCTGATCGAATGCGTCCAGGTCGCCGCGGAAAAGGCCAAGTGGCCGCTTCGCGAAGAGGTCAAGCGCATGTCCTCGCGCAAGGACGGCGGCGGCAGCCGGGCGACGATATCGCCGACGCCGCTCGAACCTGTCCCCCAACGCGCTGCGGCTGTGCAGCAGCGAACCACTTACGATCGCGCGCCCGCTGCAACGACCCAGCAACCGCCGCCCGCGCCGACACCGCCCCCTCCCCCGCGACCGCAGGCTCCATCGCCCTCGCATGGCGCCACCCGCTTCTCTTCCGTCTTCGGCACCAGGAGACGCTGACCATGGCAAAGCATCGTGGACGCGGCATCGCCTCGATCAACTATCCCATCGGCATGAATCTCGGCGGCGACCCCAGCCAGGCGCTGGTTCATTCCAACCCCAGCGGCAAGTTCACGGTATCGTTGTCGTCGATCGATCTCGGCCAGGGCATGAAATCGGTGACGCGGCAGATCTGTGCGGAGACGCTAGGCGTGCCGGTCGAAGACGTCTATGTCGATACTGCGGATTCCGACACCGGGCCGCACTGCATGGGCTCGTTCGCGTCGCGCGGCACGCATCGCGTCGGCAATGCTGTCATGGCGGCGGCCAAAGAGGCGCGCGGTGTGATGATGGAAGCGGCCGCCGAGGAGCTGGAGGTCAACGCCGCCGATCTCGATACCGACGGGCGCGGCAACATCCACGTCAAGGGCGCGCCGCACCGCTCGATCTCCACCAAGGACGTCGCGATCGCCGCGCAATTCAAGCAAGGCAAGACGATATCGGGACGCGGCATCTTTCTGGTGCCGCTTTCCGAGGTCAATCCCGAAACCGGCGAGATGTCACCCGCCACCTGCTACGCGCATGCATGCCTGGTCGCCGAGGTCGAGGTGGACGATGAGACCGGTGAAGTCGCGATGGTGCGCATGGACAGTGCGTATGAACTCGGCCGCGCGCTCAATCCGCGGTTGGTGGAGCAGCAACTCGTCGGCGGCGCGTGGATGGGGATCAGCCACGCGCTGTTTGAAACGCCCGAGCCTTATTATCCCGACCCCGCTCACGGCCCGCGCGACTTCGTCGAATATCTGATGCCCGGCCCCGGCGACGTCTGCCCGCACGATATCGCGGTGCTGGAACGCCCCGCCGCCGACGGGCCGTTCGGAGCCAAAGGACCCGGGGAGATGTGCGCAAATCCGGTGCTGCCCGCGGTCGCCAATGCCATCTTCAATGCCGTCGGCGTACGGATGGATGAACTGCCGATCACGCCGGAAAAAGTCTTGCGGGCGATCAAGGCGCAGGGCGGCGCGCGGCCGCAGGCGAAGCGCTGAGGTCTTTCCATGGTGGTACGCGGCAACATCGTCGGCATCGACAGCCCGGAGGCGCTCGAACGGGCGTTGCGGACGGCATATTATTTGGCAGACGAAGGCCTCGCGACGGCTGCGTATCTCGGGCTTGCGCTCGGCAAGCCACTGCTGCTGGAAGGCGCGCCGGGCGTCGGCAAGACCGAAGCCGCAAAAGCCATCGCCGCCGTGCTCGGCCGCCGCCTGATCCGCCTGCAATGCTATGAGGGCATCGACGCATCAGCCGCGCTCTACGAGTGGAACTATCCGCGCCAGATGCTCGCGATTCGCCAGGCCGGCGAGGAAACGATCGACATCTATGGCGAGACTTTTCTGATCGAGCGGCCGATGCTTGCTTCCTTGCGCGCGCCTGATTCCACCGTCCTGCTGATCGATGAAATCGACCGTGCCGACCAGGAGTTCGAGGCGTTCCTGCTCGAATTCCTCTCCGACTTCCAGATCTCCATTCCTGAGCGCGGCACGGTCCGCGCCACCGAGCGCCCCGTCGTCGTGCTGACCTCGAACCGCACCCGCGACCTGCACGAAGCGCTGCGCCGCCGCTGCGTCTATCATTGGATCGAATACCCCACCGCCGAGCGCGAGGCGCGCATCGTGATGATGCGGGCATCGAGCGTCGCCGAAGCAACCGCACGCGCCGTCGTCGCCGCTGTCGGGCGGCTGCGGCGCGAGCCGCTGAGCAAGGCGCCGGGCATTGCGGAAGCCGTGGACTGGGCCGAAGCGGCCACGCTGCTGCACGAGCGCGGCGCGCGTTGGCCCGACGCGTTCAAGCGCTCGATCGGCGTTGCGCTGAAGGATGAGGAGGACCTCACCTTCATCTCCGGCCGGCTCGACGCCCTCATTGCGGAGGCTGCCGCGTGAGCGATGAACTTCAGCTACCGCGCGCTATCCGCGTGTTCGTGTCCTTTGTTGCGCTGCTGCGCGCCAACGGCTTTGCCGTGGCGCCGGAACAAACGACGGCGTATCTCGCCGCCATCGAGCTACTGGGGCCGCGCAGCATGGAGGCCATCCGCCTCGCGGGATTGGCGACGCTCGCCCCGCCGCCCGAGCGGCGCGCCACCTACGACCGGCTGTTCGACATCCATTTCCTCGGCAGCGAAGCGGTGGATCGCGCGGGCGCGGAAGATGAGGAAGTGGTTCGCCTGCAGGAGGAAGGTCGCGGGGAAGACGAAACGCTGCTGGCGGATGAGGCCAACGAATCAGGACTTGCCGCGGCCCGCGCCGAGGCACTGGTCGAGCGCCGCTTCGCGGCAAGCGCGACTGGCGATGCGTTGCGAAAGCTTTCGCGCGAGGCACCCGCGCGCCTGCCACGGCGACGAGGCCACCGGCGCATGCGCGCCCGCCGTGGGCCGTGGGCGGATCTTCGCCGTACCTTGCGCGAGAGCGTGCGCAACGACGGCGAGGTGCTGCGGCTCGGACGGCTGAGACGGCGCACCCGCCCGCGTAAGGTTTTGTTGCTGATCGACGTCTCCGGTTCGATGAAGGGCCGCACCGACGACAATATGAAGCTGGCGCATGCGCTGTCGCACGCAGCTCCCAATGTCGAGGTGTTCACCTTCGGCACCCGTCTCACCCGCGTCACTCGCGCGCTCCGTCTCAAGCGCCGCGAGCAGGCGCTGTCTGCCGCCGCCCATCTGGTCAGCGATTGGGACGGCGGCACCCGGATCGGCGATGCGTTGCAGGCCTTCCTGGCGGTGCCCCGGTTCGGCAGCTATGCGCGAGGCGCCGCGGTCGTCATCGTCTCCGACGGACTGGAACGCGGCGATCCCTCTGCCTTGCGTGATGCCGTTGCAAAATTATCTCGACGCGCCTGGCGCCTGAGCTGGCTGACGCCGCTCGCCGCCGGTCCCAGCTTTCAGCCGCAGACCGAAGCGCTGATCGCGATCCGCCGCTTCGTGGATGATCTGGTCGACGGCGGATCCACCGCCGCGATCGTTTCGCATGTGCTCTCGCTCGGACAAAGGAAGGCCGCGTGACCGAAATCGTCGATGCCCATCATCATATCTGGCGTCAGGCCGACCTGCCCTGGTTGAGCGGCCCGATGCAGCCGCGGATCTTTGGCCCCTACGAGCCGATCCGGCGCGACTATCCGATCCAGGAATATCTCGATGATCTCGCAGGCTCCGACGTAGCGCGCTCGGTCTATGTGCAGACCAACTGGACCAATGACCGCTTCGAGGACGAGACCGCCTGGGTGCAGGAAACCGCTGATAACCACGGCTGGCCGCACGCCATCGTCTCCTATGCCGACTTCAACGTCGATGACGTTCGCCCGCAACTGGATCGTCTCGCGCGCTATCCGCTGGTGCGCGGCGTGCGCATGCAACTGCACTGGCACGAAAACCCGCTCTATCGCTTTGCGGCGCAGCCTGACCTCTGCGCCGATCCAACTATCCGCCGCAACGTCGCCCGGCTCGCCGAGTATGACTTCAGCTTCGACCTCCAGGTGTTCGCGCCGCAGATGGTCGACGCCGCAGGCCTCGCCGAAGCCTGCCCCGATGTGACCTTCATCCTGCAGCACGCCGGCATGCTGGAAGACCTTTCGCCGCAGGGCCGAGCCGCCTGGCGCGCCGGCATGAGCCGGCTTGCGGCCTGCCCGAATGTCGTTTCAAAACTTTCCGGCCTCGGCACCTTCATTCACCGCAACGACCCCGCGCATGTAGCCGGTGTTCTCACCGACACGGTCGCGATCTTCGGCGCCGAGCGCTGCCTGTTCGGCTCGAACTTCCCGATCGAAAAGCTTTGGACGACCTATCGCGAACTGGTCGATGCCTATCTCGCCGCGACTACCTCGCTTCGAGCGGACCAACGCGATGCCGTTCTGCGAACGACAGCCTCGCGCGTCTACCGGCTTGACCGATGACGGCGCACGCGGATCCGCCGATGAAAAGAATGTGGGAGGGAGCATATGCCGCTTGAAATCAAGATCCTGGACTATGGGGATATCGAACTGGAATCGAGCTTTCTGGTGCTCGGCCGCGATTGCGGCCGGACCCGCCGTGTCCTGACGCTGGGTTTTCTGATCGTCGGCGGTCCCTATCCTGTCGTGGTCGATACCGGCTATCGCTCCAACCAGATCATGGAAACGCTGGGCATGCGCGGGCTTCAATTCCACGAGAACATGATCGAGAACCAGCTCGCGCGCCACGGCGTGCGCATGGGCGACGTCCGCTACGTCTGCCACACCCACCTGCATATCGACCACGCCGGCAAGGACGACCTGTTTCCCATGAACACCACGGTCGTGCTCAACCGCAAGGAACTGGAATATTCCGTCTCCGGCCTGATGCATCCGCAATATCCGGCGCCCGACATCAAGCACCTGATCGACCGCCTGCACACCAAGAGCGCGCTGCGCTTCCTCGATCTCGAGCTCACCGGCCCTGTCGAATTGATGCCGGGCGTCTATTGCGACGCCGCCAACGCCCATACCGAAGGCTCGATGAACATCCACGTTCATACCGCCGACGGCATCGCCACCATCTGCGGCGACGTGATCTACGACATCAACGACCAGATCGTCACGCCCTTCAACGAGATCCACGACGCCGAACCGCGCACGACGGGCAATCACGGCACCAGCAAGCGGGCGGAGAAGGCCGCGATCAAAAAACTCCTGAGCAATTCGCGCTATTTGCTCCCGGTCCACGACCGGCCGGCCAAGGTCGAAGGCGGCATGGTGGTCGGCCGGCTGCACGATCAGGTACCCGGCCCTGTGGTTCAGAGCCTGCCGCAGCGCAACTGGTTCCCGGCCTGAGCGCTGAAAGGACGGACCGATGACGCACGTCACGCTGCGCCCGGAATTCGAAACCCTGATCGACCCCTACGCACCGGTCGGCCAGGTAGGTACGGGTTTTGATTTCACGGAGGGGCCGATCTGGCATCCGGTCCATCACTATCTGCTGTTTTCGGATATGCCCGCCGACGTGCGCCGGCGATGGGATGCCAAGCGCGGCGTCGTCGAGGTCAAGCGCCCTTCGAACAAATGCAACGGCATGACCTATGACGCAGAGCTCAACCTGATCGTCTGCGAGCATGCCACCTCGTCGTTGATCCGCGAACGCCCCGACGGAAGGCGCGAGGTGATTGCCTCGCATTTCGAGAATCAGGAGCTCAACAGCCCGAACGATGTCTGTGTGCATTCCAGCGGCGCGATCTACTTCAGCGACCCCTGGTACGGCCGCATGCCGGTCTACGGCGTCGAGCGGCCACGTCAGCTCGGCTTCCAGGGCGTTTACCGCGTCCCGCCGGGCGGCCGTCCGCCGAAACTCGTGGTCGACCGCCATCTCTTCGACCAGCCCAACGGCCTCTGCTTCTCGCCCGATGAACGTCTGCTCTACGTCAACGATACCACGCAGGCGCTGATCCGCGCCTTCGACGTCGAGGCCGATGGTTCGCTTTCCAATGCGCGAATCTTCGCCAGCGGCATCCGCTCCGAGCTCGAGCCCGGCCTGCCCGACGGCATGAAGTGCGACCAGCGCGGCAATATCTGGGTCACCGCGCCCGGCGGCGTCTGGGTCTATTCCCCCGCCGGCGAATTGCTCGGCAAGGTGCGCGTTCCCGAGCTCGTCGCCAATCTCACCTGGGGCAGCGCTGATTTCCGCACGCTCTATCTGACCGCCACCCACTCGGTCTATGCGATCCCGGTCAAAGCCGGGCCGCACCACGAACCCTATATGAGCGGCCGCGCTTCGACCGGCCCCGATACCTCATCCGCGCAGCCCGCCTCGCCTCAACTTACCGGCGGCGACATGCAGCTTGATCCGCGGCGCTGCGCGATGATCATTCAGGATCTGCAGAACGATGTGATCATGGAGGGCGGCGCGTTCGCCGATTCCGGCTCGCCCGGCCATGCACGCCAGCAGCGGGTGGTCGACAACGTCCGCCGCCTCTCAGAAGCCGCGCGGGCGCGCGGCGTCGTCATCATCCATGTCTGGTTCATCGTCGAACCCGGCGCGCCCGGCGTCACGCTCAACGCACCGTTGTTCGAAGGCCTGGTCGACAGCGGCGCAATGGTGCGCGGAAGTTGGGGTGCGGCGCCGGTCTCGGGACTGGAGCCCCGCGCCGGCGACTTCATCGTCGAGAAGATGCGCATGAGCGCCTGGGAAGGCACAAGGCTGGAGACCATCCTGAAGGCGACCGGCCGCGACATGATCATCAATACCGGCGCCTGGACCAACATGTCGATCGAGCACACCGCCCGCACCGGTGCCGACAAGGGCTACTTCATGATCGTCCCTGAAGACTGTTGCTCGACGATGAACGCGGACTGGCACAACGCCTCCATCAACTTTGCGATGCAGAACGTCGCCGTCGTCACCAACGCCGATGCGGTCATCAGGGGATTGGGATGAACAGAGTGCGGCCATGCCAAAACTCTTTCACCTGAGCTGCTCGCCGCGGGCGGACTCGGAATCCTCCGCCGGGGCGCGGGCCTTTGTCGACCGCTTCCGAGAAGCGCGGCCGGACTGGGACATCGACGTGATGAACCTGTGGCGGGATCACCTGCCGGAATTCGAGGGTTATGTACTGGAGGCCAAATACGCCCGCATCAATGGACGGGCCTTCACCGATTCACAGCGCGATGCCTTTGCGGTCACCGAGCGCATCGCGCTCCGGTTCGCGCTCGCCGACCGCGTGTTGATTTCGACGCCGATGTGGAATTTCGGTATTCCCTACAAGCTGAAGCAATGGATCGACGTCATCACGCAGCCCGGGCTGGCGTTTCGCTACGATCCGGCGCAAGGCTATCTGCCGCTGTTCAAGGACCGGCCGACAATCGTGATCCTGGCGAGCGGCAGCGATTTCATCACCGGCATGAATCGCGGCCGCATCGACATGGCGACACCCTATCTGCGCGAGGCGCTGCGCTTCATCGGCGTCAGCGACGTGCGTTTCGTGCCGATCGGACCAACCACCGGGCCGCTCGAACCGATCCACACCGCACGCGAAGGCGCGCATCGGCGGCTGGCCGAGATGGCCGCGCGATTCTGATCCACAGGCGTGGCCAAACCGGAGCATTTGCGGCAATATGGCGCTTACCCGGCTGCGCCGAAGGAGACCCCCGTTGAAGTGCTATGAGCTACAGGGACCGGACGGAATCGATGGACTTGCCCTCGTCGACAAGCCCATGCCGGAGCCCGGTGACGGCCAGGTGCTGGTTCGGCTCACGGCGGCGACGCTGAACTATCGCGATCTTCTCACCGTCAAGGGCGGTTACGGCTCGCGTCAGAAGTTTCCGCTTGTGCCGGTTTCGGACGGTGCAGGTGTGATCGAGCGGGTCGGCCCGAGTGTGCGGGAATTCGCAGCCGGCGACCGCGTCATCGGCAGTTTCTTCGAAAGCTGGATCGGCGGCGAGCCCAGCGAAGCAAAGATGCGCGCAGCCCTCGGCGGCGCGGTGGACGGCGTCCTTAGCGAGTATCGGATCTTT
Organism: Bradyrhizobium sp. AZCC 1610; assembly: GCF_036924515.1. Taxonomy (NCBI): domain Bacteria; kingdom Pseudomonadati; phylum Pseudomonadota; class Alphaproteobacteria; order Hyphomicrobiales; family Nitrobacteraceae; genus Bradyrhizobium; species Bradyrhizobium sp. AZCC 1610. Next base: position 5,458,975 of record NZ_JAZHRR010000001.1, read on the forward strand.
CCGAAGCACGCGCTGGTCAGAACGCCGGAGCACCTCAGCGACATCGAAGCCGCAGCACTTCCCTGCGCCGGGCTCACGGCCTGGAGCGCGATCGTCAAGCTCGGCGGCGTGAAACCCGGCCAGACCGTTCTGACGCAGGGCACCGGCGGAGTATCCCTGCTCGCACTTCAGTTTGCCAAAATGTGCGGCGCGCGCGTCATCGCGACCTCGTCCAGCGACGCCAAGATCGAACGTCTCAAGACGCTCGGCGCCGACTTTACCTTGAACTACAGGGCGACGCCCGATTGGGGAAAGAAAGCCCGCGAGTGGAGCGGCCACGGCGTCGACCTGGTCGTCGAGGTGGGCGGGGTCGGCACGCTGAACGAATCGATCAGGGCGACCAGGATCGGCGGCACCATCGCCTTTATCGGCGTGCTCGCCGGGCCGCCGCCGTCCGACCTGCGGCTGCCGTTGATGGTCATGCAGCAGCAGCGGCTGCAGGGTGTCACAGTCGGATCGATCGAGGATCTCCAGGCGATGGTGGATGCCATCGCGGCAAGTCGCATGAAGCCGGTGATCGACAGGACGTTCCGTTTCGATCAAGCCAGGGACGCGTTTGCACACATGGAGAGCGGCGCGCATTTCGGGAAGGTGGCGATTGAGATCGACTGAAGTGCGATTAGCGTCCAATCCGAAGGGCCCGTGAAGACGGCGCGTTGCCCAAGTAGGGCATCAGTAGACCGCACAAAAGTGTCCCGTGCAGAATTTCCCGGGAGGTGACGAATCAATCCTGCGACTACGCGCCGTTCGTTTTCACGTTTTGTTCATGCTTCCCCAGTAGGAAGGTTGATCGGCGAAGCCGTCACACCAATTTTTCTTGGTACCAGGAAAGACTGAAATGATGAGCGAGGAGCAGCACGATTTTTACAAAGTCAATTCTCTAACCAATCTGGACACGGCGTCGCCTGTCGAGGGCACGGTTGTTTGGGATGCACCGCGCTCTTTGTGGAATGGCGCAATGCTGCTTGGGGCCATCGTCCTCGGTCCGCTTACATTCTCGTGGAGCGCCTTGGCCGTCTTTCTGATCACGGCCGGTATCACGCTTTGCACCGGCCACTCCGTCGGCTTCCACCGGCGCCTCATTCACCGCAGCTTCGAGTGTCCCAAATGGCTGGAGCGGACGCTGGTCTGGCTCGGTACGGCGGTAGGCATGGGTGGGCCGTTGTGGACCATTCGCGTGCACGACAGCCGGGATTGGGCACAGCGGCAAGCCGATTGTCATCCATTCCTCGCGCACCGGGCAGGCTTCTGGCTGGATGGCCTGCTCTATCTCCATGGCCGCCTGGTTCTGAAGCGCCCTCCAGGTTTCGATCCCGGCCCGGGAATTGGCGACGATCCCTTCTATCGGTTCCTCGATCGCACCTGGATGTTGCAGCAGATTCCGATCGCTCTCGCTTTGTATTGGCTGGGCGGGTGGCCGTTTGTGGTGTGGGGCGTCTTTGTACGCGTCGCAGCCTGCACGACGATGCATTGGGGAATATCCCATTTCGCGCACACGCAGGGAGAGCAAGACTGGACAGTCGACGGCGCGGTGGTGCAAGCCCATAACGTGTCGTTGATGGCCATTCCGACGATGGGAGAGAGCTGGCACAATAACCACCACGCCTTTCCGGGCTCTGCGCGGCACGGTCTCTATCCCGGCCAGATCGATCTCGGCTGGGAGTTCGTGAGGCTGCTGCGCGCCCTTGGCTTGGCGTGGAATGTTCAGGTGCCTGCAGAGCTGCCGCCGCGCCCTGGAATAAGCCCGGTACACGCCCGCTCGCTTTCAATCTGCGCGCCCGGCCAGGCGGAAATTTCTGGAATCCGATCGTGACCACGGCCGCTGAAGCCCTCGCCGCTTATTATACGGCGAATGGCATAGAGGCTGACCCGGCACGCGCTGCGACATGGATTTGCAGGATAGGCCCGGCGTCGATTGAATTTCCAAACTGGAAGTGGCGGCGAGACGCCGTCACGCGGCACGATCTTCACCACATTCTCACCGGCTATCCCTGCACGATGACGGGAGAGATGCAGATGGCGGCCTGGGAGTTTGCCGCCGGGCGCTACCGCCACTGGGCTGCGACGCTGTTCTGCCTGCCCCTGGCGCTGATGGGTTTTATATGTGCCCCACGGCGAACCACGCTGGCGTTCAGGGCGGGTCTCACCTCGACAAGTCTCTATGGCTCCGAACTCGACCTCGACAAGCCGCTCGCAGCGTTGCGAGCGAAAGTCGTCACACCTCCTGCAGAAACCCCGTGATCGAACGCGCTCCATCCTGACCAGCGACTCGTGCACGCGTTGCGGCAGCCCACGGCGAATTCCGTCAGCGCTGTGCGCGGTCGCCTGGATCCCGTTGCCTGACAAAATCTGAGCCGCGCCGCCCGTACCGGGTCGGAAGGCCTCGTCAAATGTCACGCCGCGAACTTGCCACCGGTGCGTCTGACCGTGCCAGTCCATCCCATCGCGGTTCGTCGCATGAAGCCGGTGATCGACAAAACCTTTTCGTTCGACCAGGCGAAAGCGGCGTTTGCCCATATGGAAAGCGGCGCGCATTTCGGCAAAGTGGCGATTGCGATTGGATGAACCACGGCATTACCCAAAATGGCGGCATCTGGTCACATGCAACTCTTGCTGGTTCCAGCAATTGCTTCCGCCGCTATTAAGCTTTAAATTCCCGCTATTCGCCTCGTCGAAAAACGGGCGCCGCCTGGCGCTCGCGAGAGCTGAACGGGATTTGCAACCGAGCTGGGGTCGCCGCCTCACCGAAAGCTGAGGGCCCGCCCCTGCTATGGCTAGAGATGTAGACCGGCTGTGAGCGAGACCACCAGCGCGAGAATAATGCCGCCCGCGCGGAAGTTGCAGCAAGCAGCCGGATGGAAATGAACAATGACCAAAGACAAGAGCGAATTACTGAGATCGCTCACCATTGATCGCGGCGCCAATAAGGCGGAACGGTCTAATCGCCGCTGGCTGCCGATCTCGGCGGCCATCGTCGCCTGCGTCGTCGGATTCGCCTTTGCCGCTTTCGAGTTCCGCAGGCAGGACCCGCCCAAAGAGACCGCATCGCAGACCACACCGCAGCCCGCCGCGCAGCCGCAGCCTCAGCAGCCTGCAACGAATAACAAGGCGGCCGGCAATCTGGCGGCTTCCGGCTACGTGGTGGCGCGCCGCAAGGCAACCGTTGCGGCCGAGATCACCGGAAAAGTGGTCGAGGTCTTCATCGACGAAGGCATGACAGTGACCGAGGGTCAGATCGTGGCGCGGCTCGATAGCGTGCTTGCCGAAAAGGATTATGAGCTGGCCCGCTCGCGCGCCGAGACGGCCGATGCCGCGGTCGCCGCGATCACGGCCGATCTGGAGGACGCGACGCGGATCATGTCGCGTGTGCAAACGCTATCGCAAAAGAATTTTGCCACCGAGGCCGATCTGACCAAGGCGCAGGCCCGGGTCGGCGTGCTCAGCGCGCAATTGCGCCAGGCGCAGTCGCAATTCGAGACCGCAAAGATCGACGCCAAGCGCAGCGCCTCGATGCTCGACAAGCATCAAATCCGGGCGCCGTTCGCCGGTGTCGTCATCGACCGCAGCGCCCAGCCGGGCGAGATGATTTCACCGATGTCGGTCGGCGGCTACACGCGCACCGGTATCTGCACCATCGTCGACATGGATTCGATCGAAATCGAAGTCGACGTCAACGAAGCCTTCATTGGCCGGGTCAGTCCCGGAGGCGCCGTGAACGCGATGCTGGATGCCTATCCGGACTGGACCATTCCCGCTTCGGTGATTGCCATCGTTCCGACGGCGAACCGCGAGAAGGCCACGGTGAAGGTTCGGATCCGCTTCACCAAGAAGGACCCGCGCATTCTGCCCGACATGGCGGTGAAGGTGAACTTTCTGCGCGACGCCAAAGCAAATGGCGCCGCTGAAGCCACCGCCGCGAAATAGCCTCCAGCCGGATTCCTTGAGAAGGAGACAAGTGTGACAGCCGAACATCCGATGGTTCGCCTTACCGGCGTAGCTAAGCGTTTCACCAAGGGAAAGGAGACGATCTCGATTTTCGATCATCTCGATCTGGCGATCCCCCGCGGCGATTTCATTGCCGTCATGGGGCCGTCCGGTTCGGGCAAGACGACGCTGCTCAATCTGCTCGGGGGCATCGATCGCGCCGACGCAGGTGAGATCGCGGTCGCGGATCAGCGCATCGACGGCCTCTCCGAGGGCGAACTTGCCGCCTGGCGGGCCGCCAATATCGGCTTCATCTTCCAGTTCTACAATCTGATGCCGATGCTGACCGCGGCGCAGAACGTCGAACTGCCGCTGTTGCTCACCAAATTGCGGAGCAAGGAGCGCGCGGCGCGCGTTCACACCGCGCTTTCCGTGGTCGGGCTCGCCGACCGTATCAAGCACCGTCCGCGCGAAATGTCGGGCGGCCAGCAGCAGCGCGTGGCGATTGCGCGCGCCATCGTCTCCGATCCGAACCTGCTGCTGTGCGACGAACCGACCGGCGATCTCGATCGGCAATCCGCCGACGAGATCCTTTCGATCCTGCAACTGCTCAATGGCGAACTTGGCAAGACCATCGTGATGGTGACGCATGACCCTGCGGCGGCAAACTATGCCAAGCGCGTCCTGCATCTCGACAAGGGCCGGTTCGTCGAACGGGAGCTTGCCGCGTGAACGACTTCGACCTGGTACGGAAAAACCTGTTCCGCCGCAAATTGCGCGCCAGCCTGATGATCGTGTCGATCCTGATCGCCTTCATGATCTTCGGCGTGCTCGCCGGATTCTACCGCGCCTTCACCGCCGGCGAGGATGCCGCCGCCGCTGATAGGATGATCACCGTCAACAAGATCAACTTCACCCAGCCGATGCCGATCGCCTACTTCACTCGCGTGCGCGCGGTGGAAGGGGTACGGCAGGTGACCTTCGCCAACTGGTTCGGCGGCTATTATCAGGACCCGAAGAACTTCATCATGGCGCTCGCGATCGAGCCGAACACCTATTTCGACGTGTATCGCAGCGAATTCGAAGTCCCGCCCGAACAGCTTCAGGCCTTCATGCGTGACCGCGGCAGCGCGGTGGTCGGCGAAAGCCTGGCGCAGAAGTGGGGCTGGAAGATCGGCGATCGCATCCCTCTTAACAGCAACATCTTCAGCCAGAAGAGCGGCGGCCACACCTGGGATCTCACCATTGCCGGCATCGTCAAGGGCAAGGCCGAGCACGTCGACACCAACTTTCTCCTGTTCCAGTACCCCTATTTCGACGAAACCCGCAGTTTCGGCAAGGACACCATCGGCTGGATGATCCTGCAGACCACCTCGCCCGAAAACAATGATCGCGTGGCAAAGGCGATCGACGCGATGTTTGCCAATTCCACCGCCGAGACTTCGACCGATACCGAAAAGGCGTTCGGGAAGGCCTTCGCGGCGCAGTTCGGCAATATCGCGCTGATCGTGCTGCTGGTCGTCGGCGCCGCGTTCATCACCATCCTGATGATCGTCGGCAATACGATGGCGCTGTCGATCCGGGAGCGGACGCGTGAGATCGGCGTGCTGAAGACGCTCGGCTTCTCAGGTCCGCGGATCCTGAAGATGGTGCTCGGCGAATCCGTGTTGCTTGCGCTGCTCGGCGGCATTCCCGGACTGGCGATCGCGGCGCTGATTGCCATGGCGCTCCGCACCAGCCTCTCCAACATCGCGCCCGCTTTTGCGGTATCGCCGACCATCGCGCTGCAGGGATTGGCGCTGATGATTGCGCTTGGGCTGATCACGGGGATCATTCCGGCGCTCAACGCCATGCGGCTCAAAATCGCAACCGCACTCGGACGGGGATAAGCATGCGCTCGCTTTGGCTTCAGGTGGCGGCCGTCACCGCCATCAATCTCAAAAGCATTGGACAGCGGCGCTGGCTCTCGCTCTCGACGGTGATTGCGATCGCGCTGGTGGTGATCGTGCTGCTCGCCTTCCTGGCGATGGCCAACGGATTCCAGCGCACCATCGCGGGATCCGGAGCCGACGACATCGCGATCGTGCTGCGGGCCGGCTCGCAGGCCGAAATCAACAGCACGGTGAGCCGCGATCAAGTGCGGCTGATCGAGGACGGGCCTGGCATCGCACGCGGCAGCGACGGCAAGCCCCTGATCTCGCCGGAACTTTATCTTGTGGTCGACGGCATAAAGCGTTCGACCAAAACCAAGGCCAATCTGCCGCTGCGCGGGATCGGCGAACAGGGCAGCGAGTTGCGCAAGGGCATTACCATCACCGCCGGCCGCATGTTCAACCGCGGCAGTAATGAGGTGGTGGTCGGCAAGGCATTGCTGCAGGAATTCGAGGGATTCGACATCGGCTCTACCGTGTCGTTCGGCGCCACGCGCTGGAACGTCGTCGGCGTATTCGAGGCCGGCGGCAGCGTGTTCGAATCCGAGATCTGGGCCGATCTCAACGTGGTGCAGAGCCTGTTCAACCGCAACAACATCGTCCAGACCGTGCGCGCACGCCTCACCGGGCCGGCCGCACTGGATGGGCTCAAAAGCTATAGCGACAACGATCCGCGGCTGAAGCTCGATGTCAAATCCGAAGCAGCCTACTTTGCCGAACAGGCGTCGCAGACCTCTGATCTGATTCAGAAGCTCGGCTGGCCGCTCGCGATCGCAATGGCGCTGGGGGCGGTCGCCGGCGCGCTCAACACCATGTATTCGTCGGTCGCAGCCCGCGCGACGGAAATCGCAACGCTGCGCGCCATCGGCTTCGGCGGCTTCCCCGCTTTTGTCGGGACGCTGGCCGAATCGCTGTTGCTCGCCGTCATCGGCGGCCTGTTAGGTGCCGCCGCCACCTACCTGATTTTCGACGGCGTCACGGCTTCGACCCTTGGCGGCAACTTCACGCAGGTGGTGTTCGACTTCAAGCTCAGTCCCTGGCTGATCGCCGAGGGTGTTGCGCTTGCGCTGATCGTAGGCCTGATCGGCGGACTGTTTCCGGCACTGCGCGCCGCGCGATTGCCGATCGTCGAAGGCCTGTATGCGAACTGAGCTTGCTGTTCCCTGCACGCGAGGTGCCGGCAAACGTGTTCGCGGGGTTTGCCGGCCCGGTACGCCGTCGATGACTATTCAACGGGCTGGCCCGCGCGCCAGCCCATTTCCCAGAAATCTGCCTCGAGCCGGGTGGCTTCCTTGAAGATTGCGATCAGCTCGGCCTCGCGGGCCGGTGTGACGTAGCGATCGGCGAGACCATCCAGGTGCGCCCGCGCATTCGCCGCGACCTCCTGGTATGGCGCACCGGCATACTCGGCGATCCAGACACGATAGGGATTCGTCGCAGCGACCGCATTGGGCCTTGAGGCGAGCCGCGTCGCGATCTCCGCGTAGCCGATCACGCAGGGGGCCAGCGCCACCTTGAGCGCCAGCAGATCGCCGCGCATCCCCGCGTCGAGCACGTAGCGTGTATAGGCCAGCATCTCGACCGCCGGAGGCGCTCGTTCGAGATCGCCCGGCGACAGGCCCCAGCCGGCGCAGAGCTTCACATGCAGGTTCATCTCGACGTCGAGGATCGCCGAGAGGCCTGCCGCCGCTTCACGCATGTCGGCGAGCTTGAGCGACTTGTAGACGGCGAGCGCGTAGGCGCGGGCAAATTCGATCAGGAACAGGTAGTCCTGGACGAGGTAGTGACGAAACGCCGCTTCGGCGAGCGAGCCGTCCGCCAACCCGTCCGTGAAGGGATGTTCGGTGTAGGCCCGCCACTCCGCGGACGCTTCTGTCTTTAGACGCTCGAAGAAACTCACGATCTCTCGCCGGGCCCGATTCCAGAGTGCTACCCCGTTACTACCAATAGTGGCTCGATATCGGCTTGGCCACTGCCGTTTCTGTGACAATTCAAAGATAGCTGCTCCGGCCCTTACTTCGCCATTGCGGACAGGATCTGGATCGCCCTAAAGTTGCATTAAGCTTCAACTTGGGGTATCAGCCAATGTCTGAATTTCAGGTCACGGGAAGCAACGCCGACGCGCTCTTTACCCTCAAGGTTCATCGCGGCGATGGCATGGCTCTGCTCGCCATGGATTGGAAGGACGATGAGCCGCCGCTCGATTTCGTCGGTTTTGCCATCGAATACAAGGAGCCGCTCGGCAACAGGTTCTTTGCCTTGAAGAACCGGATCGCGTTTCCCGGCGCTGGCGGAAAGACCAATCCAAATCGGCTGACCACGATGCAGTCGCCCATACAGAAATTTCGCTGGGTGCATTTTCCTCGAAACGCCGAATTGGCGGGAGAATTCGTTTACCGGGTTACCCCGGTTTTCATGAACAAGCTGGACGAACTGAGTTTTGGCGAGCCGCAGGAGGCGGCCATTGAACTGCGCCGGGAAACCTATCCGGATCAACTCAATGTCACTTACACACGCGGCTTCGTATTGTCGCAGGCGTTCGTCGACAGATACGAGACGATTTCCAAGCTCCTGCCCGCAAAAGCCAAAGACGGCCTCAAGTTCAAACCCACCCACCCCAAGAAGGATGAGGCGCTCGCCTGGATGGGCTTTGAAGCCCGCCATGCAATTCTCGAGGTTCTGGATCAGGCGATTGAGGATGAAGACGCAGCGGTTCGGGTTGTTGCATACGATCTAAGCGAAATTGAAGTGGTGTCCCGATTGGAGAAGCTGGGCTCTCGCCTGAAAATCATCATCGACAATGCGGGGGAACACGGACCTGCAGAATCGGGAGAGTCGCAGGCCGCAAGGCGATTGAAGGAAACAGCCGGAGAAGACAACGTGAAGCGCCAGAAGATGGGCGCGCTTCAGCACAACAAGACCATCGTCGTCGATGGACCAAATCTGAAGAAAGCCGTCTGCGGCTCGACGAATTTCTCGTGGCGAGGGTTCTATGTTCAGTCCAACAACGCCGTTGTCCTGACCGGCGAATCCGCCATCAAGCCCTTTCTTGATGCGTTTGAGAGCTACTGGGAGAACGACGCGGCCGCGGACTTCGGCGCCACGAGACCAGCCGAGTGGACCAGTCTCGGGCTGGACAATATCAACGCAGAAGTTTCCTTCTCACCACACGTCAGCAGCAACGCGCTGCTCGACGGCATTGCGGAAGACATGAAGTCGGCGGAATCGAGCGTGCTGTTTTCCCTGGCATTTCTGTTTCAGACCGAAGGACCTGTTCGCGAGGCGGTCAAGAAACTGGCCAAGGCCAAAGGCATCTTTCTCTATGGCATCTCTGACAAAAAAGTCGGAGGCCTGGATTTTCAAAAGCCGGACGGGAAGGTCGAGCCGGTCTTTCCAGCGGCGCTTTCGAAAAACGTGCCGGAGCCCTTCAAGTCCGAACCAAAAGGAGGCGGAGGAAATCGAATGCACCACAAGTTCGTGGTGATTGATTTCGACAAGCCCACCGCGAGAGTTTACTTCGGCTCCTACAATTTTTCTTCTGCGGCCGACACATCGAATGGCGAAAATCTCCTTTTGATAAAGGACCGGCGTATTGCCGTGTCCTATATGATCGAAGCGCTCAGAATCTTCGATCACTATCATTTCCGTGTTGCGCAAGCCAACGCCAGGAAGGCCAGGAAAAAACTGCAATTGGCCAGGCCGCCGCGAAAGCGTGGCGAGAAGGCGTGGTGGAGCGAGTACTATACCGACGAACGAAAGATTCGTGACCGCAAGTTATTCTCCTGACATTCGCCATGCTGCGAGCATCGTCCCTCATGGCATAACTTGCCTATTCTCCCTTGAGGCCTGCCGCGCGGATCACCTCGCCCCATTTGCGCGTCTCGTCGTCGATGAACTTGCCGAACTCGGCGGCCGTGCGGCTGTGTGCTTCGAGCCCCTGGGCGAGCAGCTTCTGCTTCACCTCGGGATCGGCCAGCGCGCGAGTGATCTCCTGCTGCATCCGCTCGACGATCGGCCGCGGCGTGGCTGACGGCGCCATGAAGCCGAACCATCCCGAAGCGACGACGTTGGGAAAGCCCTGCTCGCGCAAGGTCGGCGCCGCGGGGTAGATGGCGCTGCGATCGGCGGAAGCCACGCCGAGCACGCGGAAATCGCCACTCTGGATATGCGGCAACGCCGTGCTGATCGCGGTCAACGTGGCATCGACGCGGCCGGCGAGCAGTTCGGTGTAGGCCATCGCATCGCCGCGGTACTGGACGTTGAGGCCCTTGATGCCCGCATCCCTCAACAACAACTCGGCCGCCAGATGCGGCTGAGAACCCGCGCCCGGAGAAGCGAAGGTGAGGCCGTCGGGCTGCGCTTTGCCGTACCCGATCATCTCCTGCAGATTCTTGAAGCTCGCCTTCGCGTTGACGATCAGGAAGAGCGGCGCCATGACGGTCATCGCCACCGGCTGCAGATCCTTGCGCTCGTATTTCAGTCTTCCATACAACGCTTCGGCGGTGGCATAGGGCGCGGCCGCGTAGAGGAAGGTGTATCCGTCCGGCGCCGCGCGCGCGACCAGTTCGTTGGCGATGCGGGTGCCCGCCCCCGGCTTGTTCTCGACAATGAATTGTTGATTGAAGTTGCGCCCGAACTGTTCGGCCAGGATACGCAACGAGATGTCGTTTGCGCCGCCGGCCCCATAGGGCGACACCAGCCGCACAAGCCGGGACGGCCAATCGCCCTCGGCGAACGCGGGAAGGTGCGGACCTGCGGCGAAACCGGCGGCGATGGTCCCCAGCAGAGTTCGGCGTGTGACTTTCATAGATGCCTCTTGGGAATAAAGGGCCGCGTGAAAAGCGCTGCAGCCCGGCGCGTCCGTCCCATTTTTATCGAGCCGCGTTGGCGCGATCGCATTGCTGGATCGCTTGGCCCTTCGTCTTGTCGATACCGCAACGATAGAGACGCGCCTTCTATCGAACAATGTGTATTTTTTGACCGATTGATAAGCGTAGCCTATGAATACGGAAAGCGGTGAAAGCTCGGAGGCGCGGCATGGGGATGGATGTGACACTGCGGCAGTTGCGCGCCTATGTGGCCGTGCTGGAGGCCGCGAGCTTCTCGGAAGCCGCCAAGGCCATGCACCTGTCGCAGGCCGCGCTCTCAGGATTGATCAAGGAACTGGAGAGCCGCGTCGGCGTCCGCCTGCTGGACCGCACGACCCGAAAAGTTTCCGCGTCTGCGGTCGGCGAGACCTTTGCGCCGATGGCACGGCGCGTGCTTTCGAGCCTGGACGAGGCGCTCGACAATTTGACCAATCTCAAGGAGTTGCGCCGCGGGCTGGTGCGCGTCGCGGCGCCCGAAACGCTATCCTGCACGCTGCTTCCGGAACTGATCGCCGGGTACAACAACAGCCATCCCGGCGTGGACGTCCGCTTCGACGACGTGCCGATCCAGGAGGTGCTGGCGGGCCTGCAGAACGGCTCTACCGACATCGGGTTCGGGCCTGCGGGCGTCGTCCCGGATCAGTCGGTGGAAGTACACGTGATTTGCGCCGACCCGCTTTGGGTGGCCTTGCGCAGCGATGACCCGCTGGCAAAAGGCAAGTCGGTCAGTTGGAAGGATCTGCGCGAGCGGCCGCTGCTCAACTACATGCCCAACGTCGCCATCAATGTGTTGAGCAACGTGCCGCCCCGGCATCACCCCAGGGAGTTAGTGCCGGTGCACCGGGTGAACACGGCGCTGTCGATGCTGCGGGTGAGACAGGGCGCCGTGATCTGCCCCTCGATGGCCGAGCCGCTGGTGCGCGGCTTCGGATTGACGTTCCTGCCGCTGCTGCAGCCGGCTGTCAAATGGAAGATCGCGATGTTCGTGCGACATAGCGCATCGCTCTCGCCCGCCGTGGAGAGCTTTCGCGACTTCACGCTCAATTTCAGCCCGAACTGGGCGGCCATCGGCAACGAGCGCCGCCGCGCGAGCGAACGGCGCAAGCGCGCGTAGCGAACGAGCGCGCGGCACACTCAGTGTCGTCCCTGCGAACGCAGGGACCCATAACCACCGGCGGAAGTTTTGCGAAAGGCGTCTGCCACACTGCCTTATCGAGAGATCACGCGGTATGGGTCCCTGCGCCCGTGTGCAATTGCGCACTAGGCAGGGACGACGTCGAGAGAGCGCAGAGCCTCTGCGGGTAAGTCGCTGCTTCGCACGGCGAAATTCGTGAAACCGCCGATCAGGCGCGTCGGCAGCGCGTTTGGAGCAAACACTCAATGATTGAATTTGTCCTGATGACAAACCGAACACGCGGCAGTAGCCTACCCAAAATTATAAAACGCACGGGAGGAGTGGCATGCCAGACGCAGCGGTCGCAGCACGTTCTTCTGAAACGACAAACAGCGGTACGACGCAACAGGTCGATGTTGCCGTCGTCGGCGCCGGATTTGCCGGCCTCTATCTCCTGCATCGCCTGCGCAAGGCCGGCTTCACTGCTGTCGTGATCGAGGAGGCCGGCGATGTCGGCGGCACCTGGTACTGGAATCGCTATCCCGGCGCGCGCTGCGACATCCAGACCATCGACTACAGCTACACGTTCGATTCCGAACTGGAGAGCGCGTGGCAATGGTCGGAGAAATACGCAACGCAACCCGAAATCCTGCGCTATCTCGGCTTCGTCGCCGACCGATACGAGCTGCGGCGCGACATCCGCTTTCGCACCAAAGTCACGGCGGCGAACTGGGATCAGAGCGCGGAACGCTGGCTGCTCACCACAGACAATGGCGCTGATGTTTCCTGCCGCCACTACATCATGGCTACCGGCTGCCTCTCCGCGCCCAAGCCGCCGGAGATCGATGGCGTCAAGGACTTCAAGGGCGAGGTCTATTTCACCGGCCGCTGGCCGCATGAAGAGGTCAAGCTCGCCGGCAAGCGCATCGCCGTCATCGGCACCGGATCATCGGGCATCCAGTCGATCCCGTTGCTCGCGGAGCAGGCAGCGCATCTCACCGTATTCCAGCGCACTCCGAACTTCGCTTTGCCTGCCCATAACGGTGCTGCGCCGGCGGACCGCCGCGCGATGCTGGAAGGCGACCGCGCCGGCTATCGCGAGCAGGCGCGCTGGTCGCTCGCAGGCGTCCCGTATCCGCAACAGATGGCGGTGAGCTGGCAATTGAGCGATGCCGAACGCCGCGAGCGCTTCGAGCAGGCCTGGGCCACCGGCGATCTCGTCTACATCCTGACCCAGCTTTGGGCCGACCAGGGCGTCGATGTCGACGGCAATACGCTGCTCGCCGATCTGGTCCGCGAGAAAATCCGCGACGTCGTCAAGGACCCGGAGATAGCCGAAGCGTTGACCCCGCACGACCATCCGTTCGGCGCCAAGCGTCCCTGCCTCGATACCAACTACTACGCCACCTACAACCGTCCCAACGTCACGCTGGTAAACCTGCGGCAGGAGCCGATCACAGAGATCACGGCTTCCGGCATCACGACCGACAAGCGCACCTTCGACGTCGATATGATCGTGTTCGCGACCGGCTTTGACGCCATGACCGGCGCCATCAAGGCGGTGCATCCGATCACAGGTCGCGACGGCAAATCGCTGTCCGACGTCTGGGCCAACGGCCCGCAGACCTATCTCGGGCTCACGGTCTCAGGCTTTCCCAACCTGTTCCTGATCACGGGCCCGGGCAGCCCGTCGGTGCTGTCGAACATGGCGGTCTCGATCGAGCAGCATGTCGACTGGGTGGTCGACCGACTGGCGGCAATGCGCGAGGCCGGCTTCACGACCATCGACGCAACCGAGACGGCGCAGGCCGGCTGGGCGCAGCACATGGCCGACTGCTCGATGATCACTCTGCATCGGCTCGCCAACACCTGGTACACGGGCGCCAACGTTCCCGGCAAGGCGCAGGGCGTGATGCCTTATACCGGCGGCGTCGGCCCCTATCGCAGCATCTGCAACGAGGTCGTCGGCCGCGGCATGCTTGGCTTCAAACTATCGGGCCCGAACGTTGCAGAGCAATGCAACGATGGCGAGGTGGTTCGCCTGCAGCCGGACGTGCGGCTGGTGCTGGGCATGCTGGCGGAGATGAACCTGCCGCAAATCGAACAGCTTGGCGCGCAGGGCGCGCGCGACTTCGTCACCGAATTCAATAAGGGACGTCCCGCCGGCCGCCCGGTCGGCGATGTCGGCGACGGCGTGCTGCACGGCGCCGATGGTCTATTGTCCTACCGTCTCTATCGGCCGGAAACATCAGGGCCGCATCCGATCGTGGTCTATTTCCACGGCGGCGGCTGGGTATTCGGTGACGAGCAATCCGACGATCCGTTCTGCCGCGACATCTGCCGCCGGAGCGGAATGATCGTCGTCAGCGTCGGCTACCGTCACGCGCCCGAGCATCGCTTCCCGGCGGCGGCCGAGGATGGCTATGCGGCGACGCGCTGGATCGCCGAACATGCGGCCGAACTTGGCGGCAAATCGGGACCGGTGCTGGTCGCGGGCTGGAGCGCCGGCGCCAACATCGCCGCCGTCACCTGTCAGTTGGCGCGCGACCGCGGCGGCCCGCAGATCGCGGGCCAGCTCCTGGTGTGCCCGGTCACCGATTGCAGGTTCGACCGCCCGTCCTACACCGACAATGCGGTCGGTTATTTCCTGACGCGATCGCTGATGTTCTGGTTCTGGGACATCTATTGTTCGCCCGCCGACCGCACCGATCCGCGCGCCTCGCCACTGCGCGGCAATCTGGCGGGCCTGCCCCCGGCGTTCGTGGCGACCTGCGAGTTCGATCCGCTGCGTGACGAGGGCACCGAATATGCTGAGGCGCTTTCAGCCGCCGGTGTCCCGGTCGAACAATTGCAGGCGCGGGGCCACATCCACACGTCCCTGATGATGGTGGATGTGGTGATCACCGGCGTCAGCGGACGTGCGAAGATGGCCGAAGCGCTGCGCGGTTTTGCGGGATTGCCCCGGAAGTTGGAAGCGAGTGGCCAGGATGCCTCGCCGATCGCGGTCAACGCTGCCGCGGGGTAGCGGGCAAGGCAAGCAATAGTTGGGCGACTTGACCTGAGTATTTCAGGTCCGGTTGCTCACGAGCGCTTGCGTTGCCGTGACGCTTTGGGCTGTTTTGGCGCCGGCCTCTTCTCCGCAACCCGGTGTGCCGCCGCCAGCGCTGCGCGCGCCCACACGATGAGTTCATCGGGTTCGTCGAACAACCGCTCCGGCACGCGCCAGAATGCGAGGTCTATGGTCTGGCCCTTCTTAGCGTAGTTGAGCGGCGGAAACGCCTCCGCTTCCCTGAACGCCTCCCGGTTCTCATCATCCACCCGGAAATAAAGCGTGTTCTCCGTCACCACCCCCAACATCACCCCGTCGCAGAACACGCCGGTCTTGCCGAACATGCCCCGCAGGGTGATACGCCCGAGCGGCGCGAGCTGCTCGCGCAGGAACTCGGCATAGGTTTCGCTGGCAACCATCCTCAATCCCGATGGAGTTTCATTCGCCGCCGCCGATGACGATCACGCCACCTCCTTGCAGCCGCCTGAGCAGCCGGCGATGTTCGCCGCATCCGGCAAGCCCAGGATGCGTCAACAGCACGGCGGGCGTTTTGCAAGGGACCCGGCAGACTGTCATGCAATAGATTTTCTACGTCAACTGCTCAATGAATTTCGCTTATTGTCGCCGTGTTGAAGATCGATGGCCGCTGGCAGATCGCGCAAAAGGTCTTCATGACTGAGCTGCGCGACTGATTCCTCCACTCCCTCTCCCCGCTCTTGCGAGGAGAGGGTCGGGGTGAGGGGCTCTATCCGCGAGTCCTGAACGACGTGAGACCTGTATCCCCTCACCCGGATTGCTCCGCAATCCGACCTCTTCCCGCAAGCGGGGCGAGGTTGAAGAGGCCCGCGCGTCGCAACATGGGAGGAACCGGCGATGAACGTACTCGACGAGTATATGGTCGATCCCCGCCTGTCGCTTTTGGACAAGACGCGGATCCAGGCCCAAGTGCTGGTCCCGATGCTGCGGGCGCTGCGCGCGGAACTGGGCCAGCAAAAGGCTGACGCGATAGCGAGGCAGGCCCTGCGCGACTGGTCGAAGCAATTGTTCGCCGCCATAGGCGAAAGTGTCGAAGGCAGCGCGCGGCGCAAATGGGCGGCGATGCAGACCGCGCTGATCGAAGTCACCGAACGAGAAGTGACGGTGGAGATGCAACGACACGACAAGGAGGCGCTGGAATTCGACGTCACGCACTGCCGCTTTGCGGAATTCTTTCGTGCGCTCGGTGAGCCCGAGCTCGGCGCGCTGCTGGTCTGCGCCACCGATTTCGATATCGTTGCAGCCGGTGGCAGCGAGGTCAGCCTCACGCGCGACCAGACCCTGATGCAGGGCGCGCCGAGCTGCACGTTCCGCTACAGGTTTGCGCCGCGAGCTTAAATACCTCGTGAAAAATGCTCTCAATTACGTATGATGTGGCGCAACAACCCCGGCTTAACCGGGTTCGCAAGGGAGTGCGCCGATGGCAACGACAGCGGAGCAAGCATCACCCTGGCTGAAGGGGCGATCATTCGCCGCCTTGAAGGAAGAGTTCGACCGCAGCGGTTACCTGATCTTCGAACGCGTTCTTCCGCCCGATCGCGTCGCTGAAATCCGCGCGGCGCTGGCGCCGCATCTGGCGCGCGATCTGTTCGGCCGCAACGATTTTGAAGGCACCAAAACCAACCGCGTGTATGCCCTGCTGGCGAAATCGCCTGTTTTCGCGGAGCTCGCGATCCATCCGCTCGCCATGGCCTTTGCCGAAGATGAACTCGGCGAGAGCTGCCTGTTGTCCGCCATGCTCGCGATCAATCTGCATCCCGGCGAGACCGTGCAGCCCTGGCACTTCGACGATAGCGGCGCCAGGATTCCGCGGCCCCGCCCTGCCCTCGGCATCTCTACGTTCTGGGCGATCGACGATACGACCGAACAAAATGGCGCCACCGAGATCATTCCAGGAAGCCATCTGTGGGATGGACAGTATATCGAAGGCGCGGTGCAGCCCGCGCATTTCATCAACGAGGCCGATCACGAAGAGGGCGACAGGCCGGACGCCGTCAAGCTGATCATGCCGTCGGGATCGCTGGCCATCACCAAGGGAACGCTGTGGCACCGCGGCGGCGCCAACCGGTCAGACCGGCCGCGCCTGATCGTCACGCCGCAATATTGCGTGGGCTGGGTGCGGCAACTCGAGAACATGGCGCTCGCCGTCCCCGCCGAAGTGGCGTGCCAATTGCCGGAGCGCGCCCGCGAGCTGATCGGTTATTCGATCCATCCGCCGTTCATGGGATATGTCGACGGTGTTCATCCCAGGCGCCTGCTGCGGGCGCATTGATCGGTGCAAGGCGCCGCCGCCTCTCCGCGCGCCTTATTCTGCCGCGGTCGCGGACCTCGCCGAAACCCGCGCGTCCGCCTCGAACACGATGCCCTCATAGCCCTTCGCGGCGACGTCGGTGATAGCGGCGACGTATTTCGGCGTGCCGCCATTATAGACGAGGTAGCGGGTCTTGCCGTGTTCGTGGCCGGGGACGTTGGAATTGTAGCCGGTGAACCATGACTTGGCTTTGCGCATCAGCATGATGGCGTACATCTTCGTCACATGCGCGGTCCAGCGCGCCTGCGCTTCGGCGGTTGGCTCCGCCCGCGTGTAGCCGCGGCGCCAGATGTACTCGAGCAGGCCCATGCACCAGCCGACGCCGTTCTCGATGCCGCGCGGAAAATTCGTCGAGGCCGAACCGCTCTGCGGCCCGGTCGGCATCAACAGGTTCGGAAAACCGTGCGCCATCATGCCGAGAAAGGTCGAGGGGCCGTCGCGCCACTGGTCGGCCAGCTTCATTCCGCCAACGCCGGTGATGTCGATCGCATCGAATGAGCCGGTGATGGCATCGAAGCCGGTGGAATAGACGATGATATCGAGATCGTAGTCGCGCGCGCTGGTGCGCAGGCCGGTCTCGGTCACCCGCTCGATCGGCGTCTCGCTGATGTCGACGAGATGCACATTGTCGCGGTTATAGGCCTCGTAGTAATTGGTCTCCAGCGGCACCCGCTGCACGCCAAAGCCATGATCCCTAGGGATCAGCTTCTCCGCCGTCACCGGGTCCTTGACGCGCCGGCGGATGCGGTCGGCGACGTAGGCGGAAAACTCGGCGTTGGCCGCCTCATCGGTAAAGATCTCGCGAAAGTTGCTCAGCCAGATTCCGAAGCCGGGCTCGTCGTAGAGCTTGTCCCACAGCGCGATCCGTTCCTCAGCCGTGACCTCGTAGAAGCCGCGCCGGTCCGGCTCATGCTCGAAGCCGCCGGGCGTGCGCCTGCAGGCGGCAAAAATATCGTCGTAGCGCGCGCGAATGTCGGCCATGTCCGCTTCAGAAATCGGGCTGTTGTTGAGCGGCGCGCTCCAGTTCGGACGGCGCTGAAACACCGTGAGTTCGCCGACCTTGTCGGCGATCTCGCCGATCACCTGGATGGCGGTCGCACCGGTGCCGATGATGCCGACCTTCTTGCCGGCCAGTTCGACCGGTTCGTGCGGCCAATAGAGCGTGTGGAACGAGCGGCCCTTGAACGACTCGATGCCTTCCAGCCGCGGCAGCGTCGGCCTCGACAGCAACCCGATCGCGAGAATGACGAATCGGCAGGTCAGCTCAAAGCCGTCGTCGAGCCTGAGCCGCCACAGATGACCGGCCTCGTCGAAAGCCGCCGCCTCCACCTTGCGGTTGAACCGCATGTATTTGCGCAAGCCGAACTTGTCCGCGACGTAGTTCAGATAGCGCAGGTTCTCCGGCTGCGCCGAGAAGCGTTCCTTCCAGTGCCACTCGTTGAGAAGCTCCTTGGAGAAAGAATAGCCGTAGGTATAGCTCTCGGAATCAAAACGCGCGCCCGGGTACCGGTTCCAGTACCATGTTCCGCCGAGATCGGGGGCGGCATCCAGCACAAGGGCATCCACCCCGAGATCGGCCAGCCGCTTGATCTGGTAGATGCCTGACACGCCCGCGCCAACGACGACGACCTCGTAGTGCGACTTGATGCCGTCGGTCATGCGCGGCCTCCCCGTTGTTGTTTCTTGGACGACATTGGCGCGGGCGGGTCGACTATACCGAATTATTCCCGCCATGCACTTGCGTCAGGATGCCGGGTTGGCTGTGGAAACGGGCGCTCAAACATTGTTTGAAAGCGGCCACGTCGACGCGTCCG
This sequence comes from Bradyrhizobium sp. AZCC 1610, assembly GCF_036924515.1. NCBI lineage: Bacteria > Pseudomonadati > Pseudomonadota > Alphaproteobacteria > Hyphomicrobiales > Nitrobacteraceae > Bradyrhizobium > Bradyrhizobium sp. AZCC 1610. The sequence goes on from NZ_JAZHRR010000001.1 coordinate 5,478,061, forward strand.
CGGGTTGACCGCATCACATATCCGGCGTGGCGCCGATCTCGGCGTGGAGCTGCGCGACGTAGGGATCCTCGATCCCCAACGCCTCGAGTTGCGTCGCCAATTGCACGAGGTATTCCCTGTTGGTGCCGAGGATGCCCTTCCCGCTTGCGATCATCGCTGCGGTCTCGGCAAGCGGCAGTTCGCCGACATAGCTCGGATGCGAAGGGTTCGAGACGAAGGCAAGCGCCTCGATCGGCCCCTGCGGCGTGAGCATCGGCACCACCGCCGGCGCATAGCCGCCGCGCAGCATCTCGCGGCGCCACAGGATCGCGGTCTCAGTATGGACGGAGGAGGCGGCGATGCGGAACGCCAGCCCGCGGCAACATCCTTCCTGCGGCTCCAGCGAAAGCATCAGCGCCGGATGATCACGCGAGCCCCGGCCGAGATTGATCTTCAGCGTGAAGCGGCGCTGATAGCCCTCGACGTCGGCGAGCCGGACCTCAGTGAAATGAAATCCGGGGTCCCACATCAGCGAGCCGTAGGAGTAGATCCAGAGGTCGCGGCCGACCTTGTGATCGCCGAGCACCGCAAGCCGTGACGCCTCGATCACCTCATCCGACAGCCGCCAGCCCGCCGGCCATCCCGCGGCCCGCGCACGCTGCTCCCACATCGAAAACATCTCCGGTGTCAGGCGCAGCAGCGATTTTTCGGGATGCGTTACCCGGGTCCGAAGCTCGGGCAAATGAATGAATGCGTCCGCGGTCAAGCCGGCATGCCCCTTTGGTGATGCGACAATCCTCCGCAATGTGCCATTGTCGGCCGTCCGGCGCCAACCTTGAAGACGAGCAGATGTGCTCGCCTTGCATGTTATTCTGTCATGGCTCGCCCAGGTTTTTTAGGGTGTAATGAAGCTCACCCCGACCACGCCCGCCACCCGCAAACTTCCACCCGATATCGAAGGCCATCCGATGCACGACCAGTTCTCCAACACACAAGCGATCCGCAAACCCGCGGTCACCTCCAAGGGCGGTATCGTCGCGGCACAATCCAGCAAGGCTGCACAAGTCGGCGCCGAGGTGCTGGCCGCGGGCGGCGACTGCGTCGACGCTGTCATCGCGACGACGTTTGCGCTGGGCGTGCTGGAGCCCTGGATGAGCGGGCTCGGCGGCGGTGGCGCGATGGTGCTCTACCGGGCGCGCGACGACCGCTATGAGGTGATCGACTACGGCATGCGCGCGCCGGCAAGCCTCAACCCTGCGGATTATCCGCTGACCGGCGGCGGCGCGGCATCGGATATTTTTCCCTGGCCGCGCGTCAAGAACGACCGCAACCTTCACGGTCCTGGCTCGATTGCCGTGCCCGGCGTGGTGGCCGGCATGGAGGAAGCGCATCGCCGCCACGCCAAATTGCCGTGGAAGGAATTGCTGGCGCCGAGCGTCAAACTCGCCGGCGAAGGCCTCTTGGTCGACTGGTGGACCACGCTGATGATTTCGAGTGTGGCTGCGGATCTGCGGCGTTACCCCGCGAGCGCCGCCGCTTATCTGCTGGATGGCCTGCCGCCGAATCCGCAATGGGGCATCAGGTCCAAAGTCCGCATGCCGCAGGACCAGCTCAAGGCCACGATGGCGCAGCTCGCCAGCGCCGGCCCGCGCGATTTTTACGAGGGCGATCTGGCGAACAGCCTCGCTGCCGACATCCAGGCCGCCGGCGGCGCGCTGTCGGTTGCGGACCTCAAGCCGTTCCGCGCGCATCTGCGTGAGCCGCTGGCAATTCCCTATCGCGGCGGCAAGGTGTTCGCGACGCCAGAACTCACCGCAGGTCCAACGCTTTCGCGCACGCTTGGTCTGCTGCAGGAGAATCTCAAGCCGGCGCGCGGCGGACCGGATGCGGCAGCCTACGTCGCCTATGCCTCGGCGCTGCAGTCGGCGTATCGCGAGCGGCTGAAGGACATGGGCGATGAAGACGGCAGGCGCGCGCTCGGCGCGGAAGCGCTGGCGCCGGCCTGCACCACGCATTTCTCGGCGGTCGACCGCGACGGTAACATGGCCGCGGTGACGCAGACCCTGCTGTCCACGTTCGGCTCCAAGTTCGTCTCGGGCCAGACCGGCATCACCATGAACAACGGCATCATGTGGTTCGACCCGACGCCGGGCACGCCGAACTCGCTGGCGCCGGGCAAGCGCTGCCTGACCAATTACACGCCGGTGCTGGCGCAGGCGAACGATGGCCGCCGCGCTGCAATTGGCGCTTCCGGCGGGCGGCGCATCCTGCCGGCGGTGAGCCAGCTGCTGTCGTTCGTGATGGATTACGAGATGGACCTCGACGCCGCGATCCATCAGCCGCGCATCGACGCGAGTGAAGGCGCCGTTGTGATCGGCGACAAGCGCTTGCCCCAAGCCGCGCGCGAGGCGTTGAGCTCACGTTTCGACTATGAAGAAGCGCGCATCCAGACCCTGCCGATGAAATTCGCTTGCCCCAGCATCGTGCTGCGCGACGGCGACACCAACAGCGGCGCCACCGAGGTATTCCAACCGTGGAGCGAGGCGGTCGCGGAGGCGTGAGGCCCAAAACACGCAGATTCGCGCTAACGCGGCCCCCTCTTTAATTGGACGAACAGCATGCTATATTTGCTGACATGACAACCAAGGTTCTTCAGGACGCGTTGCGCCGTGTCGAGGCTTGGCCTGAGGCAGCTCAGGTCGAACTCGCAGAGATCGCGTTGGAGATTGAAGCGGGCCTGGCCACGGGCACGTATCACGCAACACCGAAGGAACTTGAGGGAATCGACAGGGGCTTGAAAGCAGCGGACGAAGGCCGCTTCGCTACCGACGACCAGGTCAAACAGGTTTTTCAGAAACTCCGCCCTGCATGAGAGTGGTGTATACCACCGAGGCACTTGCTGACCTCGATGGCATCTTCGATTACATTGTCAACCATTACCCCGCTATTTCGGATGCGTTCCAAAATCGGCTTCACGCGGTCATTGCGCGCGTCGCCCGATGGCCAGAGAGCGCACAAGAAGTTTCCGAGCGGCCGGGAGTTCGTGTGGCACCGCTGATCCGATATCCATACAAAGTCTTCTATCGGGTATCGGGTGACACGGTAGAAATTCTCCACGTTCACCACGCCGCTCGCGAGTAGAGGCGGCGAGATCAGAAGGTTGTCCGCCGGCTCGTAGACATGCGGATAATGATCCGACTTGATCGCGAGCGAGCTGTTCTAGCCGTGCGTCCAGGTGGCACCATTATCCAGACCCTGCCGATGAAATTCGCTTGCCCCAGCATCGTGCTGCGCGACGGCGACACCAACAGCGGCGCCACCGAGCCCTTCCACGCCTGGAGCGAGGCGGTCGCGGAAGGCTGAATCGAGCAGCACCACGTCGCACGAAACACAAAGAAAGTGCGGCAGTGATGCCGCACTTTCTCTTGCTCAACGTCAGCGCGTCCGCTTGCCTACCGAGGCTGCGGCTCGATCGTCACCATGCAATCGGCGCCGCTCTGACCTGACACCACGATCTGTCCGTCCCCCGCACCCAGCGCAATCGGCGCGGTCGAGGCGCCACCGGGGACACGGACCGTGACGCTGATGGCTTCCTGCTGTGCCGTCGAACCGACGGTCTGCGGCGTCAGTTCGGTGACATTGCCGGCGGTGTCGCGCCGCATGATGCGGCACGGCGAGGCACCACCGGCGGCGGCCGTCGAGCTGGTGTATCCGGCTCCGGCTGTACCGCTCGTGCTGCCAGTGCTGCTCTCGCCGCCGGCGGCACGAATACGGGAGGCGTCACGCGGGACCTGGCTGACGATCCGCTTGGTGCGCGGCTCGACGATGACGATGTCGTCATCGGTCGTGAAGTACTCGTAATCACGGTACTCAGGTTCGATCGCGACGATCTCCCGAGGCAGCCGATGGAACCGCACATGGCGCGGCACGGGTTCGCCGATCCGGATCGCGATGTTGAGGTTGCGCTGCGGCGGCGCCAGACGTTCGCGGGTCAGGGTCTGGGAAATCCGTACCTGCTTTTCGGTCGAGATATTCGACTGCTGGCCGGCCTGCGTCTGGCCGGTCTGGCTCTGCGTGGTCTGGCCAGAAGGCGGTGTGCGCGTGGTATCCGTCGCGGTAGATGGCCGGCCCGCATCCTTATCCCGCTCCGCAGCATCCTTCGAGCTGTCGCGCTGATCGCGGCCCTGCTCCTTCTGCGTCGTGGTCGTGCCCTCGCGCTCCTTCTGAGCGGACGGGGTTCCATCCTTCGACTTTTCCTGCTCCGCCGTGGACTTGCCGCGCGCTTTATCGCGATCCATCTCGGCGCTGCCCTTGCCGCTGTCCTTGGCGTCCTTGCCCTCACGGGCTGTTTGTGCGTCGCGGCCGCCCTGGCGGGAATCCTGTGCGCGCTCACGGGATTTTGCATCCTCGCCGCGTCCGCGCTTGTCATCGCTTGCGGTTGCCGGACGCTCGCTCGATGGCGCGGCCTTGCCACGTTCCTCGGTCTGTCGGGAACCGGCTCCCCTTTCTTCGCGGCCGGCCGCCCCTTGGGTCCTTTGTTCCGCGCCTCGCCCACGCTCCTGCGCCCGCTCCGCACCGCGTTCCTGCGATGCAGCACCACCCTTGCCGGTATCGCTTGGGCGCATCTGTTTCTGCTCTTCGCCTCTTGCTCCCGGCGCCTGGCCGTAGGAAACAGCCGGGGCCAGCATCAGGCAGATAATTCCAGTCGATAATAATAGCTGCTTGCGCATGTTGACCTCCTACATATCGGCGTTACGCAAGCGAACGTGCACCGGTGATGGATGTTCCCCACCCCGACCGACTGTGATGTCGCTATTTCGGGCGACGAAACGCTAGATCCCGAGGCGGTCCCGCACCCGCCCCGCCACGACGGCGGCGGTGACGCCGAGCGGCCAGAACGCATGCAGCACCATCGGCTTGATGCCGGTGATGGGCATGTCGATCTCGGCATTCTTCCCGCCGACGAGACGCCGCGCGAGCTGCCCGCCCATCGCGGTCGACAGTGCTACACCGCGGCCGTTGCAGCCGAGCGCGATCAAAAGATTCTCCGCCGGCTCATGCACATGCGGATAATGATCCGGCGTGATCGCGAGCCTGCTGTTCCAGCCGTGCGTCCAGCTCGCGCCCTTCATCTGCGGCCACAGCCGCTCCGCATAGCGGATGAGATAGGCGACGTCGGACGGCTTGCTGATCCAGCGCATCGGGCCGCGGCCGCCCATCAGTAGACGGTTATGCTGATCGATGCGGTAATAGACGGTGATGTGGCTGCTCTCGTACAGCACCGAGCGCGTCGGCATGATCGTGCGCGCGATCTCCTCGGGCAACGGCGCGGTGGCGGCGATCGAGGAGAACACCGGCACGATGGTGCGGCGCAGGCCCGGCCACAGATCGTCCGTAAAGCCATTGGTCGCCAGCAGCACTTTTTCGGCGCGCACGGTTCCGCGCGGCGTCTCGATCCGCCAATGCGCGCCGTCGCGGGACAGGGAGAGCGCGGGCGTCTCGCCATGGACGGCAGCGCCGGCCGCGATCGCGGCGCGCGCCAACCCGCGTGCGTAGCTCAGCGGATGCAGGTCGCCACCGCGATTGTCGAGCATGGCGCAGAGATAGCGGTCGGTGCCGGTCATCTCCCGCATCTGTTCGCGGTTCAGCAGCGTCACCGGCATGCCGCGTCGGATGCACTGCTTCGCCGTGTTTTCGATCGCCGCCGCGCTTGCTTCATTATATGCCGCGCGCAGCGTGCCGTTCTGCCGCGCCTCGCACGGAATCTGGTAGCGCCGGATCAGGTCGAACGTGTAGTTCGTGGTGCCATAGGCGAAGGCGATCATGCGGCCGCCGAGGTCGGCGCCAAAATCGGCTTCGATCTTATCAGGGTCGTGCTTGAGGCCCGGATTGACCTGGCCGCCATTGTTGCCCGATGCGCCCCAGCCCGGCTGTTGCGCCTCCAGCACGGTCACGTCAACGCCCTGCTCGGCCAGATGCAGCGCGGTAGACAGTCCCGTAAAGCCGCCGCCGATGATCGCGACCGAAACTTTTCTGTCCGCATCGAGTGGCGGCGCCGGTGTCGGCGCCACGGCCGTATCGGCATAGAGGCTTGGCGGCAACGGCAGCGAGGCAGGCGCATTCATGGACAACGACCGAAGTTTAGAGCGGATGCAGCACGCGCCGCAAAAAGTCCTGCGTGCGCGCATGCTGCGGCTGGTTGAGGACGGCTTTCGCCGGCCCCTGCTCGACGATCACGCCACCGTCGATGAACAGCACACGATCGGCGACGTCCTTCGCAAAGGCCATTTCATGGGTGACGACGACCATGGTCATGCCGTCATCGGCGAGCTTGCGCATGACGGAAAGCACATCGCCGACCAGTTCGGGATCGAGCGCCGAGGTCGGCTCGTCGAACAAGATAGCCTTCGGCTGCATGGCGAGCGCACGTGCTATCGCAACGCGCTGCTGCTGTCCGCCGGACAGTTGCGGCGGATGGACATCGGCCTTCTCCGCCAGCCCCACCCGCGCCAGCAGGTCGCGGCCGCGCTCCAGCGCCTCGGCGCGCGGCTCCTGCTTCACATAGAGTGGCCCCTCGATGACGTTCTCGAGCGCGGTCCGGTGCGGGAACAGGTTGAAGCGCTGGAACACCATCGAGACCTGCGTCCGGATCGAAACGATCGAGGGCGCGTTGCGATCGACGCGCGCCCCCTCGACGCTGATATCGCCGCTGTCATAGCTTTCGAGCCCGTTGATACAGCGCAGGATGGTGGATTTGCCCGAGCCCGATGGGCCGACGATGCAGACCACCTCGCCTTTCTCGACCGACGCCGTGATGCCCTTCAGCACCTCGACCTTGCCAAAACTCTTGTGAACGTTGGAAAGCTCGATCATTTCTGGCCCGCCCGTTTTTCGAAGTGACGGACCAGCAGGATGAGCGGGATGCTCATGGTGAGATACATCAGCGCGACCAGCGTGAACACGCTGGTGTTCTTGAACGTCGACGACGCGATCAGCTTGCCTTGAAGGGCGAGTTCGGCGACCGTGATGGTCGAGGCCTGCGACGAATCCTTCAGCATCATGATCATGACGTTGCCGTAGGGCGGCAGCACGATTTTCACCGCCTGCGGCAGCACCACGCGGCGCATGGTCTGCCACCAGCCCATGCCGATCGCCTGCGCCGCCTCGATCTGCCCCTTGTCGATGGCCTCGATGCCGGCGCGGAAATTCTCGGCCTGATAGGCCGAATAGGCGATGCCGAGCCCGAGAACCGCGGCCTGCAGCGCCGTCAGCGTGACGCCGAGTTCCGGCATCACGAAGTAGAGGTAGAACAGCAGCACGATGATCGGAATGCCGCGGATTACGTTGATCAACCCGGCGCTGAACCCCGTGAGGACGCCGATGCCGGATACCCGCATCAAGGCCCAGATCAGGCCGAGCACGGTTGACAGCAACAGCGAACCGATCGTGACGATGATCGTCAGCGCCACGCCGCTCATCAGGATCGGCAGGAACTCGACCGTATCGCGCCAGAACGCCTGCATCAGGCACCCTGTGCCTTCAGGCCCCATTTATCGAGAATTTTTTCGACGGTGCCGTTCGCCTTCAGCTTCGCCAGCGAAGCATTGATCTTGGCGAGCAGTTCGGTATCGCCCTTGCGCACGCCGATGCCGACCGAGCCGATAGTGGTGGGCTTGTAGCTCTCGACGATGCGCGCCTCGGGGAAGCCGCCCTGCTTCAAATTGTAGGCAAGGATCGGATAATCGGCGAAGCCGGCCTTGAGACGCCCGGCATTCACGTCACGCAAAATGTCCGGAATGGTGTCGTAGGCCTTGACCTCGCTGAACAGGCCCGACTTCTTCAGCGCGTCGACGAAAGCCGTCCCGACCTGCGCGCCGACCACCTCGCCCTTCAGATCATCCTGCTTGGTGTACGTCTTGCTGTCGCTCTTCGGCACCAGCAGCCCCTCGCCGTAGCTGTAGAACGGTTCGGAGAAATCGATCACTTCCTTCCGCGTCGGCGTAACGAACATCGCCGCCGAGATGACGTCGATCTTGTTCGACGTCAGCGAGGCGATCAGCGTCGAGAACTGCATCGGCTCGATCTGGACCTGGAAGCCGGCGTCCTTGCCGATCTCGGTGATGAGATCGACCATGATACCCTGAATGCTGTTGGTCTTGGTGTCGAGGAAGGTGAAGGGCACGCCGGTCGGCGTCGAGCCCACTTTCAGCACCTTTTGCGCGGATGCCGGCATCGCGGCGGTGAGAACTACGGCCGCCATCGCAGCCTGAACGAGACGTTTGAGAGCCATGGCACCACCTCCTGGATCGAACACCGCCGCCCGCGTTAGACCAAAGAGTTGCGGGAAACGCCGTTCCGGCCTATTTTCACCATTATGAAATTGTGGTCACACTTGCCGCGGCATTGCAAGCGATTTTCATGCACATGAAGGAAGCAGGCTGACGTGAGCGGTGGCAAGAGAATTAAGAAGCCGGCGCCCAAAGCCAAGGCAAGGGCCACGGGAAAGGTGGCACGCAAGCCGAAGGCGAAGGCCGTCGCAAGGCCGGCCGAGCCCGCGATGGATCTCGCCGTCGGCCGGCGCATTCGCGAGCTGCGCCGGGAACACAAGCTGTCGCTGGAGACGATTGCAGCGCGCACCGATCTGTCGATCGGCTTCCTCAGCCAGATCGAGCGCGGGCTGTCGTCGCCTTCGCTTCGCGTGCTCGCGACGCTGGCGGACGTGCTCGGCGTCGGCATCGCCGCGCTGTTCGGCTCCCGGCCAAGCGATGATCCCGCTTCCGGCGGCGTGGTGACGCGCCAGTTGCACCGCGCCGAACTGAAACTGTGGCGCACCGGCATTTCCAAACAATTGCTGAGCCCGGCGGGAACGGAAAACCGCCTGAATCTGTTTCTCGTGCACATGGAGCCCGGCGGCAACACCGGCGACGAACTCTACACCCATGACGGCGAAGAGGCTGGCCTGGTGCTGGAAGGCGAGATGACGCTCACGGTGGATGCCGAGACCTGGTCGCTCAAGACGGGCGACAGTTTTCGCTTCGCCAGCCGCCGCCCGCACCGCTTCTCAAATCCCGCGGAAGATGCGAAAGCAGTGGTGCTGTGGGTGAACTGCGTGACGGCGGCGTCATGAACGACGGTGTGGGACAAGAAATGGATCAAGCCCGAGAGGATTGGAGCCCGCACAGCGCGCATTGGGGCGCCTTCTCGGCCCGATGGAACGGCGCGACGCTGGATATCAAGCCTTACGCGGAGGATCCAGCGCCCTCCCCGATGTTGCAAAACTTCACCACGGCGATGCGTCACAAGGCGCGTATCCTGCGGCCGATGGTGCGCAAGGCATGGCTGGACCGGCGCGCACCCGGCGCGCGCAGCTTCGACCAGAAATTCGTCGCGTGCCCCTGGGACGAAGTGCTCGATCTTCTTGCCGGCGAATTGTCGCGGATCCGAACCGAGCATGGCGCGGCCGCGGTCTACGGCGGCTCCTATGGCTGGTCCAGCGCCGGACGTTTCCACCACGCGCAGAGCCAGGTTCATCGCTTCCTGAACACAGCGTTTGGCGGCTATGTGCGTTCGGTGAACAGCTACAGCGCCGGCGCTTCGGCCGTGATCCTGCCGCATGTCCTCGGAGGCTACGAAAGCATCTCGCGCCACAACGTGACCTGGGATCAGGTCGCCGAACATACCGATACGGTGCTGGCCTTCGGCGGCATGGCGCTGAAGAACTCGGACGTCGCAAGCGGCGGCATCAGCCGGCACATCGAGCGCGACGCGATGGAGAAGGCCGCGCGCCGCGGCGCCGTCTTCTACGGCATCGCGCCCTTGCGCGACGACATGCCGGAAGCGGCCGGCGCCCGCTGGCTGCCGATCAGGGTCGGCACCGACGTGGCTCTGATGCTGGCGCTCGCGCACACGCTCCTCGTCGAAAATCTGTGTGACAGCGCCTTTGTCGCGCGCTATTGCACCGGCTTCGAAATCTTCGAACGCTACCTGCTCGGCCGCGACGACAATACGACAAAGGACGCGGCATGGGCCGCCGAGATCACCGGCATTCCCGCTGCCACGATCGTCGACCTCGCCCGCCGACTGCCGCGCGGGCGCACCTTGATCACGGTCTCGCACTCATTGCAGCGGGCGCAATATGGCGAGCAGCCGGTGTGGATGGGCGCGGTGCTCGCGGCCATGCTTGGCCAGATCGGTCTGCCCGGCGGCGGATACAATTACGCGCTTGGTGCGCTCGGCCACACCGGCCGCCGGCTCAATGCCGTTCCGATTCCGACGCTATCGCAAGGCAAGAACGGCACCGCCGACTTCATCCCGGTCGCACGCGTCGCCGACATGCTCCTCCGTCCAGGCGAGACGTTCGAATACAACGGCCGGTCGATGCGGTATCCCGACATCAAGCTGGTCTATTGGGCGGGCGGCAACCCCTTCCACCATCATCAGGACATCAATCGGCTGCGGCGGGCCTTCAATGTCCCGCAAACCATCGTCGTGCACGAAAGCGCCTGGACGCCGATGGCGAAGTTCGCCGACATCGTGCTGCCGGCGACGATGACGCTGGAGCGCGACGATATCGGCGCCGCGGGCACCGATCCCAGGCTGATCGCGATGCGCAAGGCCATGGACCCGGTCGGCGAAGCGCGCGACGATTTCGATATTTTTGCCGCGCTGTCGCGGCGATTGGGCGTCGAACAGGCCTTCACGGAAGGACGCGACGTCAGGCAATGGCTGGCCCATCTTTACGAGCCGACGCGGCGGGCGCTTGCCGATACCGGTTGGGATGCACCTGACTTCGATGAGTTCTGGCGGCGCGGCGAACTCGCGCTGCCGTCAGCCCCCGATGACGGTGGCTTTCTGCGCGCCTTCCGCAACGATCCCCTCAACAACAAACTGCCGACACCAAGCGGCAAGATCGAGATCTATTCGAAGACCATCGCAAGCTTCGGTTACGACGATTGCCCGCCCCACCCTGCATGGCTGCCGTCGACCGAACCGCCGGATTCGCGCCATCCGTTGACGCTGATCGCGAACCAGCCGTCGACCCGGCTGCACAGCCAGCTCGACTTCGGTGCCTACAGCCAATCCAAGAAAATTGCCGGCCGCGAAGCCGTCCGCCTCAACCCCGTTGATGCTGATCGCCGCGGCATCGCCAATGCCGACATCGTCCGCCTGTTCAATGACCGGGGCGCGTGCCTGGCCGCCGCCGCTGTTTCGGACGATGTCATGCCCGGCGTGCTGCAATTGTCCACCGGCGCCTGGTACGATCCGGCGCCCGGCGCGGCGGAGCATCCGCTCTGCGTCCATGGCAATCCGAACGTGCTCACCCGCGACATCGGCACATCGCGGCTGGCACAAGGCTGCTGCGGTCAGGTGACGGTGGTCGAGTGCGAGAAGTATAAGGGAGCGCTGCCGCCCATCCGCGCCTTTGATCCTCCCGATCAGGATTGATGCAGAGGCAACGACGACACCCCGCATACCGGCTGTCCCACGTACCGGGGGAACATCGTGAAAGAATTTAGACATACCCGAATGAAATCGAAAATCCGAACTTAGGATTGTCGATTCAGACGCCGTCAATCCCTGCGGCCTAAGCTTCCCTGAGTTCGTATGGGTACATCAGGAGCCGAGCATGCCGAACCGAGGGAAACACGGAAAAGCACGAGCCGCTGCCGCCGAGGCCCGAGAAGATATCATGAGCTCGGCTGCCTTAAGCGCCATGAGCGCGGGGGCTGTAAATGCCATGGCGGCAGTAGGCGCCGCCGTCATCAAGCTGCACAAGGAGTTGATGGACAAAAAGCCGGAATGGTTCTGGCACCTGTTCGCGAAGTGCGAGGCCAAGGCCGCACGTCTCGCCGCGCAGGCCGCGCGCACGCCTCGCTCCAATGGTGATGCCACTTTCATTGAGGTCTACGCCAGGACCTTGCCGGAGCTGGTGAAGAAGGCGCTAAGCGCCCGCGAGCAGGCGCTGCACTGAGTGAAACTCAGCGCGTCTCGCGCCTCTGGCCAAGAGTGGTCGACTTGCAGTGGGTCGAACGGCGATTCCAGCGGTCGCCATGACGAATGCGGACGCCATCTGGCCGTCACCCGAACCGGTGATCGTACCGGCTCACGCTGAGTTCGCTTACGTCGATGTCCGGCTTCCGCCCCGACATCATGTCCGCCAGCACTCTCCCCGAGCCGCAGGCCATGGTCCAGCCGAGCGTGCCGTGGCCGGTGTTGAGATGAAGATTGCTGTAGCGCGTAGTGCCAATGACCGGCGGCCCGTCCGGCGTCATCGGGCGCAGGCCGCTCCAGAACGTGGCCTTGCCGAGGTCGCCGCCGCACGGAAACATGTCGGTCAGGGAGTGATCCAGCGTCGCGCGCCGCGCCGCATCGAGCCGGTCCGAATAGCCTGAGATTTCCGCGGTGCCGCCGACGCGGATGCGATTCCCCAGCCGCGTGATCGCGACCTTGTAGCTCTCGTCCATCACGGTGGAAACCGGCGCGCCATCGGGATCGATGATGGGGACCGTGATCGAATAGCCCTTTACGGGATAGACCGGAATTGAAACGCCGATCGGCTTGAGCAGTCGCGGCGACCAGCTTCCCAGCGCCGCGACATAGGTATCGGCCTGCAACAGCCCCGCGCTGGTCACGACACCGGTGATCTTGTCGCCATCCGCGACCAGGCGCTCAATGATCGTGTTGAATTTGAACTGCACGCCGAGCTTTGCTGCTTCCTTGGCGAGCGCCTGCGTGAACATGTGGCAATCGCCGGTCTCGTCCTGCGGCAACCGCAGTCCGCCGACGAACTTGTCCTTCACGCCGGCGAGTGCCGGCTCGGCGCCAATGCAGCCGGTGCGATCGAGCACTTCGTAGGGCACGCCATATTGCTTGAGCACCGCGATATCGTCGCCGATGCCGTCAAGCTGCTTCTGCTTACGAAACAGCTGCAGCGTGCCTTGACTGCGCTCGTCATACTTGATGCCGGTCTCGGCGCGCAGTGCGCGCAAGGAATCGCGGCTGTATTCGGCGATCGGGATCATCCGGCTCTTGTTGATGGCGTAGCGCTCTGCCGTGCAGTTGCGCAGCATCTTCAGCCCCCAGATCCACATGACAGGATCGAGCTTCGGCCAGATCACCAGCGGGCCGTGGCGCATCAACAGCCATTTGATCGCCTTGACCGGAACGCCGGGGCCGGCCCAGGGCGAGGAGTAGCCGGGCGAGACTTCGCCGGCATTGGCGAAAGAGGTTTCCTGCGCGGGCTCGGCCTGACGGTCGACGACAATAACTTCATGGCCGGCGCGCGCAAGATAATAGGCTGTCGTGACGCCGATGACGCCACTGCCGAGAACGATGACTTTCACGATCCCTCACGCATCCGCCGCGGCACCGTCGCCGCGGCTTCTGTCTTTCCTTGAGAGCAAGGATCAGGCCACACGCTTGATCGCGTCGCCCAGGATCGAAACCATGTCGTCGATATGGCTTTTCTCGACGATCAGGGGCGGCGACATCGCGAAGGAATCGCCGCTCATGCGGAAATAAAGCCCGCGATTGAAGCAATCGACCATCACGTCATAGCCGCGTGCGCCGACGCCGTCGCTGCGCGGCGACAGCTCGACCGCACCCATCAGGCCGACATTGCGGATGTCGATGACGTTCGGCAGACCTTTGAGCGAATGCAGCGCATCGCGCCAGTATTCGGCAAGAGAAGCGCCGCGGGTCAGCAGCCCCTCGTCCTTGTAGATGTCGAGCGTCGCAAGGCCCGCGGCACAGGCGACCGGATGCGCCGAATACGTGTAGCCGTGGAACAACTCGATCGTGCCCTCGGGGCCGTTCATCAGCCCGTCATGGATCTTGCGGCTGGCGAACACTGCGCCGCAGGGAACGGTGCCGTTGGTAATGCCCTTGGCGGTCGTCATCATATCAGGCGTGACGCCGAAATAATCCGCCGCGAACGGCGCGCCGAGGCGGCCGAAGCCGGTGATGACCTCGTCGAAGATCAGGAGGATGCCGTGCTTGTCGCAGATTTCGCGCAGGCGCTTCAGATAACCCTTGGGCGGCGGCAGCACCGCGGTCGAGCCCGGCACCGGCTCGACAATGACGGCGGCGATGGTGTCGGCACCATGCAGCGCCACCATCCGCTCGAGATCGTCGGCGAGTTCAGCGCCGTGCTCCGGCTGATCCTTCGCAAAAGCGTTGCGCGCGAGATCATGGGTGTGACGGATGTGGTCGACACCAGGCAGATGGGTCGCAAAGGCGCGGCGGTTCGCCACCATGCCGCCGACGGACATGCCGCCGAAGCCGACGCCGTGATAGCCGCGCTCGCGGCCGATCAGACGCGTCCGCGTCCCCTGGCCGATGGCGCGCTGATAGGCAAGCGCGATCTTGAGCGCAGTGTCGACCGATTCCGAACCCGAATTGGTGAAGAAGATGCGATCGAGACCTTTGGGCGCGATCTCGGCGAGCCGCTCGGCGAAATCGAACGCCAGCGGATGGCCCATATTGAACGACGGCGCGAAGTCGAGATTCATCAACTGCCGTTCGACAGCTGTTGCGATCTGGCGGCGGCCATGGCCGGCATTGACGCACCAGAGGCCGGCTGAAGCGTCGATCACCTTGCGGCCGTCGACCGTCGTGTAATGCATGCCCTCGGCGGAAGCGAACAGGCGGGGCGCTTTCTTGAACTGCCGGTTGGCCGTGAACGGCATCCAGAACGAATCGGTTTGCAAGGTGTTCGGCTTCTGATGAAGGGTCACGGCGTAGCTCCTGTGCTGGCAGCTCAAGGTACCACCGGGCCACGCTCGGGAAGGCACAACAAGTCCTTTTCTTCACTTCTGCAACCCATTGATTTTGCTAGCCCGGCCAGGGCATATTTGTTCGATCCGAAACACTTGCAACAGGGATTTTCGATGAGCGTCGATATCGGTGGGCGACTCCGCTTCGTTCGCGCCCGTCACAAGCTGTCGCAGCGCGAACTGGCGAAGCGCTCCGGGGTGACCAATTCGACGATTTCGCTGATCGAATCGAACCAGATGAACCCCTCCGTCGGCGCGCTCAAGCGCATCCTCGACGGCCTGCCGATGGGGCTCGCCGAATTCTTCGCGATCGAGCCGGAGCGCCCGCGCAAGGCGTTCTACCGCTCCGACGAACTGACCGAGATCGGCAAGCAGCCGATTTCCTATCGCCAGGTCGGCGACACCATGTTCGGCCGCAGCCTGCAAATTCTCAAGGAACGCTACGAGCCGGGCAGCGACACCGGCCGAGTGCCACTGACCCATGACGGCGAGGAAGGCGGCATCGTGGTGAGCGGCCGGCTCGAGGTAACCGTCGACGACGAGCGCCGTATCCTCGACCCCGGCGACGCCTATTATTTCGAAAGCCGCCGCCCACATCGTTTTCGCTGCGTCGGGGGCAAAGCCTGCGAAGTGATCTCGGCCTGCACGCCGCCGACGTTCTGATGGAGCAAGGCGGAAGCGATCCTGTTCCTCCATTCAACGTTCGCGCGTGAGGAACATCTAAGCCTGCGGTTAACCTTGTCGGCAAACGGGTCGGTTTGTTACGTGTGCCGCCGCCAAGTTGCCTCATTAGATCGGAGAATTTCACCTGCACTAAAATATAAGCCGGAGGAGCATCATGCTGAGGATGGTGTTGTTGGGCCTCCTGATCCCATTGGGTGTAGGCGTGCTAGCGGCAATGGAACTCAGAACTCCAGTGCGTAGCGCAGCAGTGGTCGTCCAGCCCCTCGCCGAGACAACCGTAGGCATTTCCGATTCACATGTTGCGCTGGCGAAGGCTGATCGACTTGAAATTGCCGCTGCGAGCAGCGAGACGCCGGCGCAGCCTGCTCTAGTCGACGAAAGCATTTCTCCGCCGGAAGACATCAGTATCGGTTCTTCGGAGCCCCCGAGGGTGATCAACCGTCATCGGCTCGACCCAAAATCAAAGCACGATCCAAAACCAAAGAAGGTCACTACCGCCGCCCCTCCTAAGTCGAAGCCAAAGAAAATCGCTATCAAGCGAATTACCGTTTCCGAGCGGCGAAAGGCCGCCCGCGACACCGAGCCCTGTCGGCTAAGCGCGTTTGGTGGCTTGCGCAAGGCTTTGAATTCAGCCGACTGCGAAATCTGATTCATTGGAACGGCTTCGGTGCCTCCAACCTGATGTTGTCTCCAGAGCTTCGGGAAAATCGGATATCGCTCGTCATGAGTACATGCCCTATAGATGGGAGGACTAAATCTTCAGGAGAGTAATAGCGTGCGCAAGGTCTGGATCGAGGCAGCGTTGAACGGCTCGTGGGGCCGCGCGCTCCAACCCGGCATTCCCGATACCGTCGAGACCATCATCGCCGAGGGCGTCGCCTGCGCGCGTGCCGGCGCCACCATCGTTCACGTCCATGCCTATGATGGCGGCGGCCCGCAGACCTACGACTGGCAGGTCTATGCCCGCATCATCGAAGGCATTCGCAACCAGGTCGATGTGCCGGTCTATCCCTCCTATCCGGCTTTCATAACCACAGGCATCGACAGCAGCCCGCTCGCCGACGTCGCGGCCCGATTTGCCGACATCGAAGAACTTGCCGCGCGCGGCCTGTTGGATTTTGCCGTCATCGATCCCGGCAGCGTCAATTTGAGCCTGACAAAAATCACGGCGGCCACGCAGCCTGGCAGCACCTACATGAATCCTGAATCCCAGATCCGGTATGCGCTCGATCTCGCAGCACGCCACGGCCTGCATACCGATTTTGCCATCTACGAGCCCGGCTTCCTGCGTGCCGGCGCAGCGCTCGCGCGCGCAGCCGGCGTCAAGGTGCCGATCTATCGTCTCATGTTCTGCAATCTGGTCGCGGTCGGCTTTCCGCCAAAGCCATATGCACTCGCGGCCTATCTGGCGTTACTCGAGGAGGAAGCACCCGGCGCGCCCTGGATGATTGCGGGCGTGAGCGCCGATCTTCGCCCGCTGTTCACTGATACGATCGCATGCGGCGGCCATATCCGCGTTGGCCTCGAAGATGCCCCGCTGGGGACGCAGGCGACCAATCTGGAGCTGGTCGAAGAAGCCGTGCGCCTGGTGCGCGATCACGGCGCCGAACCGGCAACCCCTGCTGAAATGCGGCAGGCACTGGCCGCATCCGCCTGAGCAGAATTCTATTTCTCCAGCGCGCCGGAAAGAATCAGTTCGAGTTCCTGCCTGACATCGTCGAGCGGCTGGGCGCTGCGTGCGGCGCGGCACATCGCGACCGTTCCTTCCAGCGATGCAACGACCAGCGCCGCAAGCCGCCGCGCACGGGCGGCCGTCACGCCCTCGCGCCGCAGCGCGGTGACCAGGATGGCTTGCCAGTCGGCGAACACCCCCTCCGCGAGATCGAGCAGTCGCTTTTGCGCGGCTTCATCCGGCACGCCGTCACTACCGGTCGCATCGTTGACATACTGCTCGACCGCCACCGCCAGCACCGGACAGCCGGCCTGGAATTTCGATTTCCCCAGCGTTTGACGCCACAACGCGATAAAGCCGCGAAGCCCGCCGATGGCCCCCTGCTCCCGCGTCAGATGACCCAAGGGTCCGCTGACCTGCTTGCCTGCAAAGACAAGCGCGTCCTCGATCAGTTGCTGCTTGCCGCGCGGAAAATGATGGCCGATCGAGCCGCGCGGCGTACCGGTATGGCGGACCACGTCGCGCATGCTGGTGGCGTTGACGCCACGCCGGCTCATCAGGTCGGCGGCGCCTGCCACCATCTTGGCGCGGGTATTGGACGACATCGGAACTCCCTCTTGAGTCGCCTCATTGTAGAATATGACGCTTGACATAGCCAGCCCAATCGAATTATGCCATTTGTCATAGTCGTCCGCATGAGCCGGCAGGGAGGATGCACGATGACCGTTATCCATGTGATGACCCCGCAAGGGCGCCTGAACGCCGAGCAGCGCCGCGTATTGGCGAAGACGCTGACGGATGCCGTGCTGGTTCCGGAGGTCGGCAAGCTCGCGCCCGAGGCGCGCCGCGGCTATCAGGTGCATTTTGCCGAGCGGCCGCTGGACATGATCGCGCACGGCGGCGAACTGCTGTCGGACAAGCCAAGCGACGTCATGGTGCTCGATGTCGTTGTGATGGACTGCTGCTGGACGCGCGAGGACCGCGCTACCGTGATCCGCAACATCCATGCCGCGCTTGCGGAGGCCTGCGGGATGAAGGCGCCCTCGCCCGCCTGGTGGATCAATTTTCGCATCATCGAGGAAGGAAGCTGGGGCTCACGCGGCGGCGTGCTATCGTTCGTCGACCTGCTCGAACACGGCGCATCGCACTTTTCGCCGGAACGCGCCGCGGCGATCCGCACCGCGCTTGCGGTGAAGTACGAGAGATAACTGCGCACGATGGTATCCGAGACATCCAGACAGAGGAAACGAACATCATGGTCACCGAAGGAAAAATCCGCACCGAATCCCACGATCGCATTTTCAAAATCATCATCGATAACCCCACCAAGAAGAACGCGTTCTCGCCAACCATGATGGAGCAGTTGTCGGACGCCCTGACGGAACTGCACGACAACGACAGCTATTGGGTCGGCGTCATCTGCGCCGAAGGCAAGGATTTCACGGCCGGCCTCGACATGCCGAAATTCTTCGGCCCCACCGCCGAGAAGCGGAATATCAGGGAAGGCAATGTCGACGTGTTCGGCCTCGGAAAACGCTGCAAGAAGCCGATCGTGTCAGCGGTGCAGGGCATCGTCTTCACCGTCGGCATCGAGCTGATGCTGGCCGGCGACATCGTCGTGGCCGCCGATGACGCTCGCTTTTGCCAGATGGAATCCAAGCGCGGCATCGCGCCGCTCGGCGGGGCGCATTTCCGCTTCCTGTCGCGCACCGGCTGGGGCAACGCGATGTATCATTTGTTCCTGTGCGATGAATTCACGGCTTCGCGCGCCCGCGAGATCGGGTTGGTCCAGGAAGTGGTGCCGGCAGGCCAGCAGATCGAACGCGCGATGGCGCTTGCCGCGATCATTGCCCGCAATGCGCCGCTCGGGATTCAGGTCACCAAGGAAGCGGCACTCAAGTATGTCGAGCACGGCGAGAAGGCGGCCATCGCCTATATTCCGACTGTACGCGAACGCGTGCTGAACAGCGCCGACGCAAGAGAAGGCATTCAATCCTTCATCGAGCGGCGCGCCGCGGTGTTTCAAGGACGATGAGGCGGACGTGAAGGCAATTTCCGGAAAACAAGAAGAACTGGCGAACCTGCTCGTGCGGGCGCGGCGCAACGTCAGCCAGGTGACCCTGCCCGATGATCTCGTACCTGAAACAACCAGCGACGCCTACGCCGTCAATCAGGCCGTCGCGGAGCGGCTTGGTTGGGAGCCCTTGGGCTGGAAGATTGCCGGCACGACGGACGCCGTGCGCGGCAAGCTGCAACTGGACGGACCAATCTATGGCAGGACCTTCCGCCGCTTCGCCTGCACCTCGCCCATGCGTTTCAAGGCGGCGGAATTGCTCGACCCGCTGATCGAATGCGAGTTCTTCGTCACGCTGGCGCGCGACCTGCCGCCGCGAGACGAACCCTGGACGCTTGCCGAGACGATCGAGGCGATCGCCGAGGTTCACGCCGGCATCGAAGTGGCGGAATGCCGCTATCCGAGAAAGGCCCTGCCGCCGCTGCCTGCCATTCTCGCCGACGGCAGCGCGTCAGGACGCTATGTCTTTGGCGACAGGATCGAGAACTGGTGCGAGGGACTTGCGTCCGTGCCAGTCCGGCTCGAGATCGATGGGACATTGCGGCGCGAGGGCATCGGCGCCGATGTGATGGGCGATCCGCTGCGGCCATTGTGGTGGCTGGCCGAACAGCGCCGCCAATGGGGCGACGGGCTTCGCGCCGGCGAGACTGTTAGCACCGGCTCGATGACCGGCATGCTGCCGGTGCGCGGCGGCCAGCATGTCCGCGCGCGATTCGGCGAGGCGGCGACGATCGAGATCACGATCGATCTGTGACCTCATCCGGTCAAAATCGATTTCAGCGCGTCGCGCTGCTCGATGATGTAATCGAAGAACGCGGCAATACGCGGCACGCGGCGGATGTCGGGATGCGTCAACAGCCGCCAGCTTCGCGTCAGTTCCGGAACAGGGCCGAGCACGCGGACCAGATCCGGCTCCGCGTCGCCGAGCGCCGTCGGCAGCGGCCCTAACCCTGCGCCGGATTTCACCGCGGAGACCAGGCCAAGCACACTGTTGTTGCGCACGGGCATCCTGGCCTCTGGTGCGACGTCCTTTAGCCACTTTGCGGCGCGGTGACCAGCCAGCGTCTCGTCGAAGCCTATGAGTAGATGTTGCGACAAGTCCTCGACGCGGTCGGGCTTGCCGCGACGCTCGACATAGTCACGGCTGGCATAGACGGCCCAGAACGAATCCGCGATCTTGCGCCCGATCAGCTCGTCGTCGGTATCGCCGGAGCGGAAGGCTATGTCCACCTCCCCCTTCGACAGGTCGAGATAGCGGTCGCTGGTGATGAATTCGACGCGCAGATGCGGATGGCGGGCATGAAATCGGTCGATCAGGCCCGACTGCGTCATGCGGATAACGATGGGCTCCGGGCAGGTGACGCGGATCGCGCCCTTCATGTCCTGCTCGACATCGGTTGCCCGCCGCTGGAAATCCCCGACCGCGGCCTCGATGCGTTCGGCAAAGGGTAACAGCGTGGTGCCGTATTCGGTCAGGCGATAGCCGCTCGCAGCCCGGGTCACCAGCGCCTGCCCGATCCGGCGTTCGAGCTCTTCGAGCCGGCGGTGCACGGTCGACTGGCTGGTGCCAAGCGCCTTGCCAGCAGCAATCGTGCTGCCATGGCGCGCAACGGCGAGGAAATACTTCAAATCGTTCCAGTCAAACATGCGCCCATTATGCACTTCTGGAGCCGGGCCTAGCAATCTTGCGGCTCCCGCGGTGGGGCCGTGCCGCTTAGGCTTTGGCATCGAAACAACGCGGCGATTGACGCACAAAGGAGCTATGTATGCGCAGCCATCTCTTCCCGAGCAGCGCTCTGCTTGTCGGTCTCGCCTTCAGCAATCCGGCACTGGCGCAACAACACGGCGCGGCAGCGCCAAATCTCGCCAAGCCCAACATGGTGCTGCAGCAGGTCGTCGAGGGATTGCCCACCGGCGACAAGCAGACGGTGCGGGTCATGACCGCGACGTTCAAGCCGGGCGACAAGACCGTCTATCACACCCACCGCTTTCCGGTGACGGTCTATGTGCTGGAAGGCGCCTTCACCTTCGAGCTCGACGGCCGCCCGCCGGTCACGGTCAAGGCCGGCGAAGCGATGGTCGAACCGCCAAAGGTGCCGATGACCGGCTATAACCGCAGCACCACCGAGACGACCAGGGTCGTCATCTTCTATGTCAGCGCCAACGATACGCCGTTTCTGGACTTGCACTCGCACTAGGCGGCCTGCCGCGCGCGCGCGTCATCGAGATTATCCGCCCGGAGAAAAACTCAGGCTATGCCCAATCCTGAAAGCATCATGCCCTAGTCTTCGTCCGGCTCACGCACGACCGGCGGTTCGTCGGCGGGGTCCTCTTCCTCTTCGTCCTCGTCCTCTTCGTCTTCAGGATCTCGGGGCGGCATCGTGTTGCCCATGATCACGAAGGGACTCCAGTCGATCAACCTGGTGGAAAATTCCTCTGATATGTGTGGGGTCATGTTGTTGCTCCTCAGGTGTGGTCTCCCCCTTCGGCTCCGGTTTCCGCATGGACGGGTTAGCGCTGCACCTGGAGTTTTCACAAGGTGCCGTTAAGCAACATAGGACTCCATTCAGGCGCTTTGAAACAAGCGGATAAGTGACTGGGCGGTTCCCTGGTTCCAAAAGAACCTCTCCGCCGTGCCGTCAACGGATCGGGAACGAAAGTCCCCGCCGCGATCACGGGCTGTTCGCTGCTGAAGGCGGTACAGGCGGTTTAGGGTAGCGTTTTCGAGCGAAGCGGCTTCCGGTTCGCGTGAAGAAAACGCGTCAAAAAAAGATTCTACGCCATCGCCAGCCGCTGTCGGGCGCGCATCAACAGCAGCAGCATGATGCCGATGTTGAGCGCGTTCCACGCCAGCCCGTTGGCGAACGCGGCGCCGTAGGAGCCGGTGGCGTCGAAGATCGCACCGGAAATCCACCCGCCAAACGACATGCCGAACACGGAAGCGAAGATCACGATGCCCACGCGTGTCGCGGCTTCCGACGCCGGCATCGCCTCGCGCACGATGATCGCGTAGCTCGGCACGATGCCGCCCTGGAACAGGCCGAACATCGCGGAGATGATATAGAGCGAGGTCAGGCCGTCGAAGAACAGGTAGAACAAGAGCGCGGTGCCCTGCGCGACCGAACCGATCAGGAGCGTGCGGATGCCGCCGATCTTGTCGGCGAGAAAGCCACTTCCGATGCGGCTGATGATGCCGAACCCCAGCATCAGCGACAGCATTTCGGCGCCGCGTGCCACGCCATAGCCGAGATCGCCGCAATAGGCGACGATGTGAACCTGCGGCATCGACATCGCCACGCAGCAGGCGATGCCGGCGAGCGACAGGATCACCGTCAGCGCATTGGTGGAGAGCCGCAAATCGACGCGCGGCGGGGCCGCGTTCTCGTGATCGCGCTGCGCTCCCGCCCCCATCAGCATGCGCAGGCCAACCAGCGCCAGCGTCATCGCCACCGCCGTGAAGATGCCGATCGCGATATGGCTGCTGCGCCAGCCCATCTGCTCGATGCCGAAATTCACCAGCGGCGGCCAGATCGTGCCGCCGATGTAGTTGCCGCTGGCGGCGATCGCGACCGCCAACCCCCGGTAACGGTCGAACCAGTGCGAGGCTTCCGCCATCAGCGGGCCGAAGGTCGCCGACGAGGAGAGCCCGATCGCGAAATGCACCAGGATGAAGTGCCAGATCGAGGATGACATGCCGGCTACGATGTAACCCAGGCCCAGAATGCCGATGCCGAGCCCGATCGCGGTGACGATGCCGTAGCGATCGGTGATCTTGCCGGTGAGCACCCCGCCGGAACCGAATCCGAGCATCACCATGGTGAAGGCCAGCGAGGCAGCGCCCCGGCTCGCCCCAAACTCCGCCTGCACCACGGGGAGCGCGACCACCACCGACCACATGCCGACACTGCCGAGCGAACCGATCAGCACGGCCACGGCAAGCCGGGTCCATGCCCGACGCGAATCGGGAACGAACAGGTCGGAATCTCGGGTGATTTCAGAAGAAATTGCCACGGCGCGCGCAACTTCGGGGGCAAATCGCCTAACGTCAAGCCACATTGCCGCGATATTGGGCATGCAGATGTGGAGGGACAGCGTCCCTCAGTGCCTTGGCTCAATCGGCGCTTGGCATTAGCTTGTCGCTATGTTCGTTCGCTTGACGAGACGGAAGCGCGTCAAGGCGGGGTGGTTTGCCGCCCTGCTCTATCTGTTTTGCGTGCTCGCGCCGGGTGTTGCGCTCGCACTTGGCGATGCCGCGTCATGTCTCGTGCACCAGTTCGGAACGGCCGCCACCATGCACGTGCATGAGGGTGCTCAACCGCAGCATGCGGCCTCGCACCAGCATCATGAGATGCAAGCGGATCAGCATGCGATGCATCGCGCCGATGTCGGCCACGCCGTCCCCGGGCACGCCAAGCATCAGCATGACGGCAAGGGCTCTATGGGTCCGTGCTGCGCCATGCTGTGCGTTTCGGCGATCGCCGCCGATCCGCCTGCGGTTGAAAA
Organism: Bradyrhizobium sp. AZCC 1610; assembly: GCF_036924515.1. NCBI lineage: Bacteria > Pseudomonadati > Pseudomonadota > Alphaproteobacteria > Hyphomicrobiales > Nitrobacteraceae > Bradyrhizobium > Bradyrhizobium sp. AZCC 1610. The sequence continues at coordinate 5,501,747 of NZ_JAZHRR010000001.1, forward strand.
GCCCTCGCCGCCGATCTCGCTCTGCGTCTCCGAGAATTTTCAGCGCCTGCCGGACAAGGCGCCCCCTCTGCTCTACCGCCCTCCCATCGCCTGACCTGACGTAACGACGCCGGCAGCCGCGCTTGCGACAGCGTACGCATGCCCGTGGTCCGTCAGAGAATTCAATCATGTCTGCGCAGTTCACGGCGTCTCGCGCCGTTGCGCAGCGCATTCGGAAAAAGCACGAGAAGGAACATCGAATGAAAACCATTGTGACGATCCTGCTGGCGCTAACAGCGCTTTCAGCCCTGCCGCCTCTGGCCCACAGCCATGAGCAGCACGCCCACCAAAGCTATGCGGCGGGCGAGCCCGGCGATTCCAAACAGCCTTCCCGCACCATCGAGGTCGGGATGAGCGAGATGGCCTACGCGCCCGCCCGCATCGAGGTGAAGCGCGGCGAACAGATCCGCTTTGTGATCCGCAACACCGGCGCCGACGATCACGAATTCCTGCTCGCCACCGCGGAAGAAAATCTGAAACACGCCAAGGCGATGATGGAGAACCCGCATATGGAACATGACGAACCGAACGGCGTTCGGCTTGCACCGAAGAAATCGGCCGAGATCCTCTGGAAGTTCACTCACGCCGGCACGTTCGAATATTCGTGCCTGATCCCCGGCCATCGCGAGGCCGGCATGGTCGGCCAGATCCTGGTGAAATAGGTCCGGTGAAATGAGCTACAGGTAAAGCGAAGGCGGCAAGCTGCGCAAAAGTTTCCTGTTTTCGTCGCCCCTGATCCACTACAACCGGGTCCAATCCGAAAGCTGGGAAAACGAGACCGCCGTGCAAAGGATCGAACATCAAGGTTTCCTGTTGCTGCTCACAGCCGTCACGCTGGCGTTCGCCTGGGTGCTGTACCCGTTCTATGGCGCTGTTCTCTGGGCGATCGTCGTGGCGGTGCTTTTCGCGCCGGTCTATCGAAGGCTGCTGCAATCGATGCAGGGCAGACCGAGCCTGGCAGCCGCGGTCACCGTTCTGATCATTATCGCCATCGTCATCCTGCCGCTTACAATGATCGCAGCGTCGCTGGTGCAGGAGGCGTCAAGCCTTTTCGCAAAGATCCAGTCGGGAGAGTACAATTTCGGCAGCTACCTGCAGCGGATATTCGACGCCCTGCCGGCCTGGGCCACCGGATTGCTCGAGCGGCTCAACCTCGCCGATTTTTCGGCGCTACGCGAAAAGCTCGCTTCCGGCCTCATGAAGGGCGGGCAGGTTCTCGCCCCGCAGGCCCTGAGCATCGGGGTGAACACGTTCGATTTCGTGATCCGCCTCGGCATCATGCTTTATCTGCTGTTCTTCCTGTTGCGTGACGGCAGGGCGCTGGCAGAACGGATCAGGGATGCCATTCCGCTGCGCGGCGAGCAGAAGGCGGCGCTGTTCGCCAGATTCGCCGACGTCGTTCGCGCGACCGTGAAGGGCGGCATTCTCGTCGCGATGGCGCAAGGCACGCTCGGCGGCATCGCGTTCTGGTTCCTCGGAATCCACGCAGCGCTGCTATGGGCCGTGCTGATGGCGTTCCTGTCGCTGATCCCTGCGATCGGCGCCGCGCTGGTCTGGCTTCCGGTCGCGATCTACTTCCTGGCCGCCGGGGCCATCTGGCAGGGGATCGGATTGATCCTGTATGGCGTGCTCGTCATCGGACTGGTGGATAATCTGTTGCGTCCCTTCCTGGTCGGCAAGGGCTCGAAGCTGCCGGACTACGTCGTGCTGATCTCCACGCTGGGCGGCATCGAAGTGTTCGGCCTGAACGGTTTTGTCATCGGGCCCTTGATCGCGGCGATGTTCATGGTGAGTTGGGAAATATTCGCCGTATCGAGGGCGGGCGTCAGGGGATGACGCCGGCGGCAGAGCGTGAGGCGCGGTTCTGATGCAACGTTGGAACCGTCCGCCGCTTCATCGGTTTGCAACCCGCAGCAAAAGTGCTTTCTCTGGCGGACCGTCCGGTTTCAATCCAGGCGTCCCCAGCGCAAACGCCGTCACGAGCAGCACGATGCTCGCACAGATGATATGCAGACAGAGACGATCCATTGGCATTAACGAGCGAGTGTGCCTCCCGTTCCCTGGAACCGGATGGTTTATTGCGACGGGATCCAACATTTGTTGTGGTTTCAGTCCACCCATCCTGCACATCTACCCCAGCTCAAAGCTGGTGACGCCGAACACCCGCTCCAGCCGCAGCGGCGGAATCGCGCCGGTATACATGCGGGCGGTCTCGAACACCGGCGCGAGCCCAAAGTCCTGCGCCAGCGCGATCGCCTCGCCGTTGATGCCAGGCACGTCCAGAAAAATCTCCCCGCCGCCCACCCTGGCGAGCAAAGCGGACAGCACCGTTTCGGCGATGGCGCGGTCGTCGGCCACCAGCGGGCCGACCTTAAAACCCTTCCGGCACGGACGGATCACGCCCCAGCCGGCAAGCCGGCCATCGCGCACGATCGCACAACCGGCATGTCCGGCCGCGCCGATCCAGGACCGCAGGAACGCCGGCCGCGGCGCCGGAAACACGATGGCGTCATCCGCCTCGACAGCCGCGAACGGGACATCGGACAAGGCAATGACGCCGGCCTGCGGCGCGGCGGGCGCCGCAACCGTGCCGCCGTAGCGGACATTGGCGTAAGCGAGCGCAAACCCGGACTTTCTGTAATTGTCCTGCTGCGCTGTCACGCCATCGAGCCCGATCACGCGTGGACCGGCATGGGAGATGGCCGCATTCCATATGCGCAGCCCATAACCCTGCCCGCGCAAATCCGCTCGTACGATGTAGAAGCCGAGAAAGGCAAAGCGCGCGCCGTAGTTGACACAGGACACGGTCGCGGCCGGCGCGCCATCGAGCTCTGCGATGAAGAAGCCTTCGGGATCGACACAGGCAAAACAGGCGGCGTCGGCGAGACCCGGATTCCAGCCTTCGGCTGCAGCCCACTCCATGGCGAGCGAGATTTCGTCGGGCCGCATAGTTCGGATGGTGAAGGCGTTCATGGACGGCGATCCTCGCGCATGTGTGTCTTCAGTCGTCATGACGAAAAGCGAAACGACGATTTGTTCCCCGAAGATTGCACTACGTCTTGCGCGTCCTCTGCTCGTGATGCAGATGCGCAGATGTGCGCAGTCCAGAAATGGCACACTTCTTCGCGAAGAATATCATTGCGCCCTGCGAATTGTTTAGCGAAAATTAATCATGTTGGCTGGCGCGGCTCTGCGTTGTTGGAGGCTTCACACATGTACCGATCATCGCTCACGCTGGCCTTTGTTGTGCTGTACTCCGCGGCTGGCGCGGCCAGCGACCTGTCATCCGTCTACGTGGCGCCGGGCGGAATCTACGCGCCTTCCGCTGATGTCTATGTGCGTCCGGGACCGGCCCATCGACCTTACGCGGAACCCGGTTACGGATATCGGCAGCCCTCTTATGGGACGCCGGGCTATCCATACCGTGCACCGGCATCTGTCTATGGCGAGTACGGACCGGCCTACGCCGCCCAGCCGGTCTATGTCGACCGCGAGCGTCACTACGCTCGCGAGCGCTACTACGCGCAGGAATACGACTATGCGCCGGAATATGCGCCGAGGCCGCCTCTGCCAGTGCCCTACCGTGCGCGGGCGCGATGCGACGACGGCTATGGCAGGTGGGCTTACTGCGAGTAAAGCACGTAGGTAGGATGGGTGGAGCGCAGCGATACCCATCACTCTCTGCGCACGCTGATTGATGGGTTTCGCTTTCGCTCTACCCATCCTACGCGGCCGCGGAACGCGCTCGACAGAGCTATTCCGCGGGCGCGAGCTGTCCGGTCGAACGTGTGGCAGCAGTCTCGCGCCTCCGGACACGAGCACGGCGCTTGCGCCACCAGATCACGACGCCTGTCACCGACAGCACCGCGACCACCAGCCCCATGATCGAAATCAGGATGCGGCCGGGCAGGCCGACGATGCGGCCGGAATGCAGCGGGAATTGCGCCTGCACGAAGATATCGGCTGGTGTGCCGACCCACGGCAGTCTCGCGCCGATCGGGCGGCCGTCCTCGCTGTCGTAATACAGCTGCGCCGGGCCGACGCCGCCGGCACCATGATCGTCGCCGGGGTGGAAGAAGGCCGCGGCATATACGCCGTGGGCCGGGCCGTAATTGATCGAGCCGACCGGCGTGGTCCATCCGCGGCTCTTGCCGTCGGCCGCCGCACGCGCGGCGATATCCGCAAACGTGACCTTCGGCTCGATCGGATCGTCGAGATGCCGATAAGGACGCTGCTCATACGGCGTCGGGGTGTAGTCCGACACCGTCTTCATCAGGGGCGAGAACACCTCGAAATACAGGTTGAGCGAGAACGCCGTAAAGGCGATCACGAACAGCAGCGCCCAGGTCCACAGGCTGAAGGCCCGGTGGATATCGAAGTTGATTCGATAGGTGCTGCCCGAGGTCTTGATCTTCCAGGCCGGCGCCCAGCGCGCCCACAAGCCGCGGCCGAGTTCGCGCTCAACGGCAGGCGCGCGCTCTGCTTTGGCGCGGCGACGGGACGGCAGCGTCAGATAGAAACCGACGAAGCAATCGATGGTCCAGATGATGGCGATGACGCCAAGTATGCGCATGCCCCAGCGATCACTGCCCCAGAACTCCGGAATATGCATGGTGTAGTGCAGCTTGTAGAGGAACGAGACGAAGTTCTCACGCGTCACCGGCCAAACCGCCCCCCAGTAGCGCCGCCCGAGTTCCGCGCCGGTGTTGGGATCGAGGAATATCTGATGTGTAGTCGAGGTTGAACCGCTTGCCGGTGGCCGGGTCGATCCGCGGCAGCACGAAGAACCACAGCGAGTGGCCTTGTTCCGGCGTCATGAACATGTGGATGACGCGGGCGCGCGGATCGCGCTGCTCGATCAGCTTGACGAGGTCGACAGATGGAATCGCGGGGCCGCTGCTGGTCACATCGAACAGATGCTTGTTCAAGAGGTCGTCGAGCTCGTGATCCCACGAGATGATCGCGCCGGTGATGCCGGAAAAAAGCAGAAAGCCGGCGGTGAGAAGTCCGGCCCAGCGATGCAGTCGCCCGAAGATCGATCTCATGGCCTTCGCCCCGTTGGGGTTGCCTCAGTTATCAAAGTCGTCGCAGTGTGTCGCGGCCCGTTCACCATCGATAGGTCAGCTTCGCGATCGCCTTGCGGCCTTCGGCATAGAAGCAACTGGTGTAGCCGTAGCAGGCCGCGACATAGCGGGTGTCGGCGATGTTGGTAACGTTCAGCGCCAGGCGGTAGTTGTCCTTGGTGTAGGCGAGCAGTGCATCGACCGCCGTCGAGGCCGGCACCTTGAAGGTGTTGGCGTCATCGCCGAAGGTCGAGCCGACATAGCGAATGCCGCCACCTACCTGCACGCCGGCGAGCGGGCCGCCCTGCAGCGTGTAGTCGGTCCACAGCGCGAACCGGTTGAGCGGCACCGTGGTCGGTGCCTTGCCGACATTCACGGGATCCTGCGTGACCACGGCGTCGATGTAGGAGTACGCGCCACGGATGTTGAAACCTTCCACCAGCGTCGCGGTGCCTTCGAGTTCGACGCCGCGCGATTTCACCTGCCCGGTCTGCTCGGGAATGTATGCCGGGGGCGCCCCGAAGGTGACGACATTGGACCGCGTCAGGTCGAAGGCCGCCAGTGTGATCAGCGCATTGATCCCGACCGGCTGGTACTTCACGCCGACTTCATACTGGACGCCGGTTTCCGGCTTCAGCAGTTCGCCCGCGGCGTTGACGTTGAGCACCGGCAGGAACGATTCGGCGTAGCTGAAATACGGCGCGATCCCGTTGTCGAAATTGTACATCACGGCCGCGCGGCCGGTGAATGCCGAAGCGTCCGTCGTGGCGGAAGTCCTGTTGAGGTGATTGTCGAGGTCGGTCGTCGCGAAATCCTGCCGGCCGCCCAGCAGGAACGAGAGCCGGCCGAGCTTGATCTGGTCCTGCGCGTAGAGTCCCATCTGCGACTGCTTGACGCCCTTGTCGTCGTACGGCCCGTCATTGGTCCATGTGTTGGTATAGACAGGCGCAAACACGTTGATCTTGCCGGTGCTGTACCCTGAAGCGGCGTCCCGGAACGAGGTGTTGCGGTAGTCGATGCCGAACAACGTGGTGTGGCTGAGGATGCCGGTGACGAACTTGCCCTGCAGCTGGTTATCGACGGCGAAGGAGTTGATAGTCGATGCACCGCCTGCGCCATAGCGCGACATCAGGCCTGCGGCCTCGTCGGCCGGCGAGGCGTAGCCGGTGCCGTAGAAGCTGCGCTGTTCGTTGTGCATCCACGAATAGCGCAGGTTCTGCCTGAAAGTGAGGGCCTCGTTGATATCGTGCGAAAGCAGGTAGCCGACTGATGCCTGTTCGGTGTCGAACTGGTTGAAATTCGGCTCACCACCGAAAAAAGTATTCCGGATGAAGCGGCCGTTATTGGCAAACGCGGTGCCCGATGCCGGCAGGAACTGGAGGCCCCAGCCGGTTGTCTCCTTTTGATAGTTGGCCAGCAGCGTGATGGTGGTGTCGTCGTTCGGCTTGAACGTCACCGCCGGCGCGACGAAGACGCGGTTGTCCTTGGTGAAATCGACCTGGGTTTCGCCGTCGCGGACGACGCCGGTCAAGCGCCACAACACGGTGCCTTCCTTGTTGGCGGGGCCGCCAACGTCGAACTGGCCCTGGTAGCGATTGAAGCTGCCGCCTGACACCGACATCTCGCCGAACTGGTAGGCCGTGGGCAGCTTGCTGACGTAGTTGAGAATGCCGCCGGTGCCGCTGCCGCCGTACATCACCGAGGACGGCCCTTTCAGCACTTCGAGACGCTCGGCGCCGTAGGGCTCGAGGCCGAGGAAGTGCACGTATTGGCTGCTGGGCAGCCGGAGGCCATCGAGATAGAGGCCCGGCATGGTCATGTCGAACCCGCGGATCTGCAAGCCCCCGAAGCGCGTGTCGGAGCCGCCATTGACGTCGCCGCTGACACCAGCGGTATAGCGCAGCGCGGCGCCGACAGATTCCGCACCCTGGTTTTTGACCTGGTCGGTGGTGACGACGGAAATCGACTGCGGGGTTTCGATAATCGGCGTGTCGGTCTTGGTCGCGGTGCCGGTGCGGGTCGCGACGAAGCCACGCACCGGACCATTGGCGCGCTCGCCGGCGCCGGCGCCCGATGCTGCCGCAGCGGGCGCTGCTTGCGGCGCGCGGGCCGCACGATTGGTACGCACGGCGCGCGTGGTTGCAGCACGGCGCGATGGTCGGGCTGCCGACGGACGCGCGCGCTCCTGCGGCGCATCCACGGTGACCGCAGGGAGCGATGACTGCGCCAGCGCGACGCCAGTCGGCAGGCAGAGGGTAAATCCGCTGACTGCCCCGAGGCAGATCATTCGCATCAGTTGAAGGTGGGTGGCGGAAAGCGAATGGAACGCTGTAGATGTCACACGGTACCCCGAGGCCTGCCGGCTTGGCCGGTATGATTTTTTGATGCTTCGCTCTAACGCAGGCTTCTTCGGAGTTCGATGGGTGGTTGCTAGAATTCCTCCAGATTGCTCGGTTCCTGCTCACGCACTGAATGCGCGTGATTCGTTTTTCGCAGATCGAAGTTCCAGTTTATCGATGGCGGCTGCGATCTGCGGACCATCAATGCAAATACGCGCTGCCGCGGTCGCGCCAATGCGCGCCCGCCTATCCCGAGCGCACTACCATTCCTTGAATGTCGGCTCGGCGCATCCACCGCAAACCCAGGGGAACGTCCAGTCGGCAGTAAGTCTTGCGCTCTCGGGAATATATCTGCTCCAGACCGAGGCCTTGATCGGGTTGATCGATCGCCAGACCACATCAAAGGTCCCCGCGGAATTGAGCCTGCCGATCATGGCCGGCTTGGAAAGATGATGGTTGGTGTTCATCACCACCTCGAAACCACTCGGCGCCTTTACTCTCTGACCGTACATGGCTTGCCGGACCGCGTTTACATCGGTCGTGCCGGCCTGGGTCACGGCCTGGGCCCACATCCTGAAGCCGATAAAAGTGGCTTCCATCGGGTCATTTGTCGTCTTGTCCCGTTGCCCGTTGAAGTCCGCCCACATTTTCACGAACGTATCGTTCTCCGACGAGCTGACGGATTGGAAATAATTCCATGCCGCGAGCTGGCCGGCCAGACCGCTCACGCCAATGTCGCGCATTTCGCGTTCGCCGACCGAGAGTGCCATCACGGGAAGGGTGTTGGCGTTCACCTGTTGGGCCTTGAATTCCCTGTAGAAATGCGTGTTCGCGTCTCCGTTGATAGTTGAGATCACTGCGGTTCGTTTTCCTTCCGAACCGAAAGCCTTGATCCTTGCAACGATCTCGCGCCAGTCGGAATGCCCGAATGGCGTGTAGATCGTCGTGATATTCTCGGCGGCCACGCCTTCGTTGGCGAGATAGGCGCTCAGGATCCGGTTGGTGGTCCGCGGATAGACATAATCGGTTCCAAGCAAAACCCAGCGGCGAATCTCGCCACCTTCCTTGCTCATCAGATAGCGAACGGCCGGAATGGCCTGCTGGTTTGGCGCAGCGCCGGTGTAGAAGACATTGCGCGAGCTTTCCTCGCCTTCGTATTGAACGGGATAGAAGAGCAGACCGTTGAACCGCTCGAAGACAGGAACAACGGCCTTTCGGGAGCTGGAGGTCCAGCACCCGAATACGACCGCGACCTTTTCCTTTGCGAGCAGTTCGTATGCCTTGTCCGTAAAGGCGCCCCAATCCGACGCCGGGTCGACGATGACCGGTTCGAGTTTCCTGCCGAGCAACCCGCCCTTCCTGTTCTGGTCCGCGATCAGCATCAGAACCGTGTCCTTGAGCACGGACTCGCTGATGGCCATGGTGCCCGACTGGGAGTGCAGAATGCCGACCTTGATGGTGTCCTCGGCGGCGTGAGCCGCCGATACATGGAGAACGAGCAGCGCCGGGAGGAGCCTGCGCAAGGTCCAAGCCAGGTTCATGCCGATACTCCGACGAGTTCAAGGATGCGGGTTTCCTTTGTCATGCCCTTGGCAACAACCGCATCCAGGGCATTGAACTCGAATTGATCGCGAACGCGCAAATACACGTCCTCGCTGACGAGGACGGCGGTGCCGGTCTGCTTGTTCAGCCCTTCGAGGCGGGCGGCGAGGTTCACGGTGTTGCCGAGAGCCGTATAGTTCATGCGCTCGGTCGATCCGACATTGCCGACGACGGCTTCCCCGACATGAATGCCGAACCGCGTGAAGAAGGGCGTCAGGCCTTCGGCCTCGAATTCGGCGTTGAGCCTCTCACCGGCCGCTCTGGCTGCAAGAGCCGCCCGGCAAGCGCGCGCGACATGGTCCGCCTGCGGATTGGGAGCGTTCCAGAACACCATGACCGCGTCGCCGATAAACTTGTCGACCGTTCCGCCTTCGGCGAGGAACGCTTCCGTTAGCGCCGAGAAATATCGCGACGTCTGCAGCATCAGCATGTCGGGGTCGGCGGCCTCCGCGATCGTCGTGAATCCCCGAACGTCCGTGAATACCAGCGTAATCTCCTGTTTGACGCCGCCGAGCCTGGTAGAGATGGAGTTGTCGATTACCCCGCGGACAATCTCCTTGGGCACGAAGTGCGCGAACGACCAGATGGCGCGCTGGGCGAGATTGACCGTGGTTCCGAGTTCGTGAATCTCCCGGATATGCGAGGTAACCGGCGCGAGGCTGGGCTCCGCGAGCCTCTGAAGCTGGCTTGCCTGCTCCGTAATTCGTTTCAGCGCTTGCGCCATCCTGCTGCCGAATATCCAGACAGCCGGAATAAAGGCAGCGCCAACGATGATCGCAAGGACGAGTCCCTTGAACTGGAGATCCCGAACGTTCTGGACAAAGTCATCCTGGGCTGCCAGCAGGAGTATGCTGCCGCTATAGCCTTCGCCGAGGGCAAACTTCGTCAACCTGAACAGGTAATCCTGTCCGTCGTCATCACGGACGATCCCTTCGTTCTTGTCGAGATTGTGTGACCTTCGCAGGGCCGAGGCCGCGACGCCGGAATTGACCTCGTCGATGCTGGGCAATTGCGATTGGGAAGGATGCGTCATCGCAGCCGCGACGAACTCCGCAAAATCGCGATGGGCGATCAGCGATCCCGCCTCGTCGAAGATCATGACGGTGCCATTCTGTCCAGGCCGCTGGGCCTGGACGAAATCGCTGAAGGTATCGAGCTTGAGATCGGCAGCGAGCACGCCGGGCACCTTTCCCCGCAAGGGTGTGCTGACCGTGATCACCGGGGCGGCAAGGCTGAAGGAGAGATAGGGCGCCGAGACATACGGACGGTCCGCTCTCATTGTTTGCCAATACCATGAGCGCTTGCGGGCGTCGTATCCGTATTTCCACAGATCGATTTCATCGATCTCGTTGCCCTGTCGATCCCAAAAAACCCGCCGCATCGGCAGGTCGCCACCGGGGGTCGGACGAACCAGGCTGATCACCAGCTCGGAATGCGGCGGTGCACGTAACCGGCCGCGCTGATCTTCGGTAAGGTCGCTGATCCGCCGCACCTGCAGCCATGCACCGTTCTCGAAGCCGGCATAGATGCTGTCCATCTGCGGCAGTTCCCGCAACGCGGCCTTGAACAGCGGAATCGCGCGGTCTGTCTCCGACCTCTCATCCGAATCGGCCACGCTCGAGCCGGTCGCCAGCACATTCACCAGCGATGCAATCGCGTTCAGTTCGCCCTGCAGCCGACCCAGTGCCTTGGTGCTGGCTGCGTCCATATAGGCCGACGCCGCCTCCCGCGTGGCCCAGTGCAATGACTGAACCTGAATGGCAATCAACAGCGCAGCGAGCGCGACGACAAATGTCATCACCGCGAGAGTGATCGATGCACGAAACGTAAACATCGTGTTCAACCTCGTAAGCGAGGGGATAGCTATATGGCGCTTGACCTCCGCGCGATTTTCGCCGCTGCAATCGGGATCGGATAGGTCTCGGTGAACAAGGCAACAAGCGAAACCGCATTTGGCAACCAGCGCGAGCGTGCGCTTCTCGTCGTGGCCAATCAAGCGGTTCTAACCGGCAACATCCGCCGCCGAACAGCCGTTAAGGGCCTGTTTACCCTTCCGCCTGTCAACAAATGGCGCTACAGCCAGAAACTGAGCGCTGACGCCTCAAGCCTGCAGGATGGGTGGAGCGACTTGTCCGCCGTAGCTCCGCGAGCGAAGGCGGAAGCGATACCCATCACCTCCTCCGCGCACGCGATTAATGGGTTTCGCGGAGCCTGTCATCGGGCGCGCGTTCGCGCGACCCGTTGGCTCTACCCATCCTGCGCGACTGCCCGGCAGCCAAAAGCGATTTGTGCGCATTTCCAAAAAAATGGAACTCAACCGAAGGTGCGCTGGTTAAGCGTTGGAGCCGTTGGGCAAGAACGCTTATCCAGGGAGAAGCGGCATGGCGGTCCATTTCAACCACACGATCCTGTCGGCACGCGACAGCAAGGCCTCGGCGAAATTCCTGACCGAGATGTTGAACCTTCCAGCCCCGAAGCACTGGGGGCCATTCGAGATGGTCATCACCGAGAACGGGGCCTATCTCGATTACATGAACACCGACGAAATCGCGCCGCAGCACTACGCCTTTCTGGTCAGCGAACCCGAATTCGACGAGATTTTCGGCCGGGTTCGCGAACGCAAGCTCGCCTACTGGGCCGATCCGGCGCGGAAGCAACCGGGCGAGATCAATCACCACGACGGCGGACGCGGGGTCTATTTCGAGGATCTCAACGGTCACCTCCTTGAAGTCATCACCCGACCGTATGGCAGCGGCGGATGGAATCCGTGAAGCCGGCGAGACACGCCTCTTCGTAGCCCGGATGGAGCGAAGCGAATTCCGGGGACAATCAGCGGACTTATCCCGGATTGCACTCGCTTCATCCGGGCTACGGCGCTTTGTCATTGCGAGCAAAGCTTCACATGACCGTCATGCCTTCAAGACCGCTTGAACGTGGTCGCACCTCCGTGTCTGGTGACATAGCTGGAGGTCCGGGGCTACCAGACCAACAGCATGAAGAGACGATGATGAAAGCATTCTTGAAAGTTGGCATGCCTGTCGCGGCAATGGTCGCCTTTGCTGCGCTTGGCGCGATGACCGGAAATCAGGCGAACGCGGGCGAGTTTTGCCGGCAGGATGTCACCGGCCACATGACCGGCTGCGGATTTAACACGATGGAGCAATGCAAGGCGGCATCGGCGGGCATTGGCGGCGACTGCTTCCGCGACCCGTTCCTGAAGGACAACCGCGATGCCTTCGCCCAATATCCAAACTCCCCTCGCCCCAAGAAGAGCGCGCGTCCGCGCGGAAACGAAACAACCACCAGACCATAAAGGATCGTCGCGGCGGCCGAGCGACAAGGCCCGTGCGGATTTGCGCGCGGGGTTGCGATCGTGACGCTGAAGAACAGAAGGGAGACCGTAGGGCGGATTAGCGATAGCGTAATCCGCCGTCCGACGGCAAAATGGTGGACTACGCCTTTGGCTGATCCACCCTACTGACTACGGACCGAATCTCCGGCAAAGACGAAGCCCATCGGCTACTGCTAAAGGTGGGCCGGAGAGCACATCGTGAATCCCAACGCCTTCGCGCGTGACACACTACGGTTCGGCGCGCTTTGGACGATTGGCATGGCGACGCTGAGCCTGTCTGCGGTTCGACGTCAGCAACATGTCCTGCCACCATCGGGCCCGGCCGCGGCCGTGCATCTAACCTTGGTGGCCCGGCTTCCTCAACAAGCCACCTCCGGGATCGACGAGATGCTGACGGAGCTCAAGCGTCGCGATTCTTCACACCACTATTACCCCACCAATACCCTTCACGTGACGATCCGAAATTTCGACAACATGAAGGACGTCGATCGCCCGCAATTGCTCGCCCAACTCCGCCATTGCATCGGCTCGCTCCGCCCCTTCAGCCTGAGGGCACGAGGCCTCGGTGTTTCCCCCAATTCAGTTTTTCTGCAGCTATTCCCAGAAGACGGCTCACTGTCGGACCTCAGACGCAAGCTGTCGCTCCTGACCCGGGACAGTCACACGCGACAGCGCGCAACGGAATCGCGCCTGCTTCGCGATCTCCTGTTTCGCAGACTCGCCTTCGCGAACCTGATCCGCTTTTCGGGTCCGGTATCCTTTCCCTTCATCCGTGAAATCGCGCGCCATCGCACGACCAATTTCGACAGCTTTTGCGTGGAAGCTCTCGAACTCGTGCAAACGGACAGGCTGTTCTCCGCAGCCGGCACCACGACGATCGATCGGATGCCGTTGGGGCGGTAGCGTGTAGGATGGGTGGAGCGAAGCGATACCCACCTCCTCAATGAATTGAAGGGGTGGGCTTCGAGTTACGGTGGCAGCACTTAACAAGCGCTCTGCGGGTGATGTCGGTCGGATGATTGGTGTACTATCACCGTATTCGCAATTTGAGCCAGGCGGTTTTTGCGCACTACCTCAACCTGACGGTGGGATACGTCTCGCAGCTTGAACGTGGGTCAAACGTCCGACCGGGCCGGCGCTGGTCTTGCTCGATGTGATCCGGCGCAAGGGAATCGAAGCGATCCTGTGATCTGATTTGCGGTGACACCAATTATGGTGACGCTCAAGCGAATAGACTACAGTTTGCGAATGCAGCGCCGAGCTGGGGAGGCTGGTCGAGTAATAAAGGATCTCAACTATGTCGGAAGATGCCCGCTAACCGGACATCGAAAGGCATTCCAACGCCAATGCGGACCCACCGGACATCGACGACCAAAGTCGGCAACCGGCACATGCGGGTCTCCGGAACTTTGGGGTGATTCCGGGAGTTATGAATTAAGCGGTATTGCGAGATTTCGCTTTCGGCTCAACGCACATCTGCCGTCTGTCGTCGCAAACGGCAGCATCGCAGGAGGCTCTCATGAGTATCAAGCGAATCCTGGTTCCACTTCCCGGCTCAGCCAGTCACTCCGGTCAAATTGAAACGGCCCTGTCTGCCGCGAAGGCGTTGGGGGCTCACATCCAGGCACTGTTCATCAGTGAGCCGCCGCCGGTCACGCGTGGCGGCCTAACGGCCACCGAAATGGGACGAACGGCGACCGTCGCATTGGCAAACCGGCACGCCGAGGAACGGGAGCGAACAGCGCGGGAGGCGCGTGAGGTTTTCGCGCAGGCCTGCGCGGTAGTCGGCATCCCGATGCTATCGGCGAGCGACGAGCCCGGCAGCCCGCTCGCAGCATCCTGGCGCGAAGCCGAGGGATCGTATGTGGAAATCGCGGCGCAACGGGCCGCTGCCTTCGACCTAATGGTCGCCGCAAGCGCCACCGTGATGGAATCGCTCATGGCCATTGCCGAGCAGTCGCTGCTGCAGACCCGTCGCCCCGTGCTGTTGGCGCCGGCTCGTCCGCAGAGTGATCTGACCAACAGCGTAATGATCGCCTGGGACGAGAGCCCGGAATGCTGGCACGCGGTCTCGGCTGCCATACCGTTCATGCAACTCGCCAAATCAGTGCAGGTCATAAGCGTTGATCGGGACGCCAGCAATCGCCAAGCCTCGCAGGCCGAGGTGCTTGCCTATTTGCGCGGTCATGGCATCGGTGCGACCGCGCAGGTGGTTGCACCGGAATTGCGCTCGGTGGGCGATACGCTGCTCGCGGCGGGGGCAGAGCATGAAGCCAGCCTGCTGGTCATGGGCGCCTATTCCCATAGCCGCCTGCGCGAGATGCTTCTGGGCGGGGCCACGCGCCACATCCTTAAGAACGCTTCGGTACGCCCCGTTCTTTTGGCACATTAGCCCTCGTCAGAGCGCGATCCCAACTCGGGTTGGCCGCTGACGCCAACGCTATGGCCTCGCTCGCCGACGGCGGGTTGGGGGCCGTGCGATTAACGCACCGACGCTGCCAAACGCGCAGGGAGTGCCGGAGTGCTCCGGCTGTACCTGTATGGCTCGTGTGCGCATCTCACTCCATCTCTTGCACATGAGACCGCGGGTGCAGCAAGCACCCGGCATTCCCTGCGCCCTCTTTGGGCGAAACGCGCCGCGGAGTGTGCTCTCTCCCGTCTGCCAACGAGGCATACGGCAGGCGCTGGCGCCCGGAATAACCGGCGCACCCCCCCCCGTTAACCCTTTGCTAACCATACACCCGGCAAGAATTGCCGGGTGAAGTCGAGTGTCGTCGGCCGCGTAGAACGGGAGGAACCCCGTGGACGCCAGTGCGGTACCTCACTTTCGAAACGGTGGCACTCCGGCCGCCGCGCAGACGTTTGGCGCCCGGCGCCATACGCGGGGGGAAGCGGCTACCATGGTCGATGTCACGGCGGGTCAGGGCGGCGCAGGCGCCAGCGGCAAGTTTCCGAGCCTCGGCGAAATCGGAGATATCATAAAGCGCGGCGATCTGGCGCTGGCGTTCGGCGTCCTCACCATCCTGGTGGTGCTGATCCTGCCGCTGCCCGCGGTGGTGCTCGACCTGTTCCTGGCGATCTCGATCACGGTGTCGATCCTGATCCTGATGACGTCCCTGTTCATCCAGACGC
Source organism: Bradyrhizobium sp. AZCC 1610 (assembly GCF_036924515.1). Taxonomy (NCBI): domain Bacteria; kingdom Pseudomonadati; phylum Pseudomonadota; class Alphaproteobacteria; order Hyphomicrobiales; family Nitrobacteraceae; genus Bradyrhizobium; species Bradyrhizobium sp. AZCC 1610. Next base: position 5,517,274 of record NZ_JAZHRR010000001.1, read on the forward strand.
CGCTGGAATTCTCGGCGTTTCCGACCGTGCTGCTGATCTCGACCATGCTGCGGCTGTCGCTGAACATGGCCTCCACCCGGCTGATCCTGTCGCATGGCCATGAGGGCACGGCGGCGGCCGGCCACGTCATCGAAGCCTTCGGCAATTTCGTGATGAGCGGCAATTTCGTCATCGGAATTATCGTGTTCGCGATCCTGGTGATCGTGAACTTCGTCGTCATCACCAAGGGTTCGGGCCGCATCGCCGAAGTCGCGGCGCGCTTTCAATTGGACTCGATGCCCGGCAAGCAGATGGCGATCGACGCCGATCTCTCCGCCGGCCTGATCGACGAGGCGACCGCCAAGGCACGCCGCAAGACGCTGGAGGACGAAAGCGGCTTCTTCGGCGCCATGGACGGCGCCTCGAAATTCGTCCGCGGCGACGCCATCGCGGGGCTTTTGATCGTCTTCATCAACGTCATCGGCGGCATCATCATCGGCGTCGCCCAGCAGGGCATGAGCTTTGGCGACGCCGCCCGCACCTACACCGTGCTCACCGTCGGCGACGGCCTGGTGACGCAGGTGCCGGCGCTGATCGTCTCGACCGCGGCGGGCTTGCTGGTCTCGAAGGCCGGCATCACCGGTTCGGCCGACAAGGCGATGATGAAGCAGCTCTCGGGCTACCCGCAGGCGCTCGGCATGTCGGCCGGCGTGATGCTGGTGCTGGCGCTGTTGCCGGGCATTCCGATGCTCCCGTTCCTGGCGCTCGGCGGCGGCGCCGCGGCGCTGGCCTGGAAGGCTCGGAACCGCAACGGCGCCGCCAGGGCTGAGGAAGCGGCCGCCGCCGCCGCGCCCGAACTCGCAGCCGCAGCCGCCCACGCCGCGGCCGAAGAGCCGATCGCCACCGCGCTCAAGATCGACGACCTCAAGATCGAACTCGGCTATGCGCTGCTGCCGCTGGTCAACGGCCCCGACGGCACCGACCGCCTGACCGAACAGATCAAGGCGCTGCGCCGGTCGCTTGCGATCGAAATGGGCTTTGTGATGCCGGCGGTGCGAATCCTCGACAATGTGCAGCTCGAGGCCAACACCTACGTCATCAAGATCAAGGAAGTGGACGCCGGCACCGGCAAGATCTGGCCGAACCAGTTCATGGTCATGGACCCCGCCGGCAACCAGGTCGGCGTGCCCGGCATCCATACCATCGAGCCGACGTTTGGTCTTCCTGCTACCTGGGTCGACGCCGCGCTGAAGGAAGAGGCGTCGCTGAAGGGCTATACGGTGGTGGACGCCGCCACCGTGCTGTCGACGCATCTGACCGAGCTGCTCAAGAACAACATGAGCGACCTGCTGTCCTATGGCGAGGTGCAGAAGCTTTTGAAGGACCTGCCGAAGGAACAGGGCGAGCTGGTCAAGGACATCGTGCCGAGCCAGGTCACGGTCTCTGGCATCCAGCGCGTGCTGCAATTGCTGCTGGCCGAGCGGATCTCGATCCGCGATCTCTCCACCATTCTCGAAGGCATCGCCGACGCACTCGCCTTCTCGCGCAACCCCGCCACCATGGTCGAGCACGTCCGCGCCCGGCTGGCGCGGCAGATCTGCGCACAGAACACCACCTACAACGGCTACCTGCCGCTGATCGCGCTGTCGGCGCGCTGGGAGCAGGCGTTTGCCGAATCGATCGTGGGCACCGGCGAAGACCGCAGCCTCGCCATGCAGCCCTCAAAACTGTCGGAGTTCATGACCACGGTCCGCAACGCCTTCGAGCAAGCCGCCCGCGAAGGCGAAGCGCCGGTGCTGGTCACCTCGGCGGCAATTCGCCCGTTCGTGCGCTCGCTGGTCGAGCGCTTCCGCTCGCAGACCACCGTGCTGTCGCAGGCTGAAATCCACCCGCGCGCGCGGCTGAAGACAGTGGGAAGCGTGTAGTCGGAATGCGAGGGCGCGGCGCAAATCAGCGGCGAAAAAGGCGAAGCATTTTCGTCACATGCAAATAATTTGTTAACATCGCATCGATCGGCAGGCATTCGCCGCACGCGTCGCAATTTATGCTATAAGCTATTGTAATATATAATAGATTTTCGATTTTACGCCTCAGGTCGCGGTCCTTTGGTCGCGGCCGTTCAAGTGTTTTCACCGCCTTGTGATCGCCTATTGGGAACGATTGTCGGGATTCCTACGTTCCCTCGTGCGAGACGTTGAACCGCCCTGCGAATGGCATCGACAAATTTGCAGGACGGAAGGCGGGCAGGAGACTTCCATGAACCACTCGATCTACAGCGCAGATCGCACGACCCATCTCAAGATCGTGGTCGTGGCTTTGGTTGCGGGTGTCTTGGTCGCCGGTTTCAGCATCTCCGCGCGCGACACCTCGGATGAAGGTCTGACCCAGACCGCGGGCACGCGCGTGATGAAGGCCGGTAAGCCGGTTGTGATTACCAGCTCAGGCAACTCTGTCGTACGCTAAAGGAGAATTCACGGAATTCACGTGGCCTTTACAGCCCCCAAAGTCGCCACGTGGATAATTAAGACCCCAACTACCCCCAAGTTGACTACGAAAACGCCCGCTCCCCACGGGCGTTTTCTTTTTGGTTTGGTCGGGACTGTTGCGGAGTTCGCCACCACCCCACTGACTTCATCCTGAGGAGTTCGTAGCCCGGATGGAGCGAAGCGTAATCCGGGATTCTTGCGACATTTGGCGGCGGTCCCGGGTTTCGCTTCGCTTCACCCGGGCTACGGGCTTTCGCGCCTCCTCACCATGAGCGGATAATTCGGCGACTAGCGAGTAGCCGGCACCGTCTCGATCAGCTTGCCGGTATAGATCGGGGCCGAGGTCGGCTGGCCGGTCGGCGATCCGCCGGCCTGCTCGACGGTTACCGCATAGGTCGCGGCATTGATCGTGCCGGCATCGTAGTCGGCGAGCAGCGGACGCGCGGTGAAATCGCTGCCGCCGATCACGCCGAGCGAACGCGGCTGCGACAGGCGGTCGGAGATCAGCCAGAGCTCAAAGCTCTTGCCGGGCTCGGCATCGGCGCCGACCTTGCGGACGGTGAAGTTCCTGGTCGCGGCGTCGACCGTCAGGATGAAAGCGGGCGAGCCGGCGTCACGCTGCAGCAGCGCAACATATTGCGCCGAAGGCACGGGCGATGGCGCCGGCGTCTTGACCTCGACCGTCTGGACGCGCGGTTTCGGCCGCAACGCTTCCGGCAGCAGTTCGGGCTGATAGACCTGCACCGCCAGCATCGCGACCAGGGCTGCGGCAAGCGCGGTGGCTATCGACGCCACACTGCGCAAGCGCCGAACCCGGCCCGTCAACTGGATGACGTTCGAACTGTCCACGGCGACGGAAGGCGCCACGGCGACCGGCGGCGCTTCAGCGACAGGAGGCGTCTCGGCAACCACGGGCTGCTCGGCCGGTGGTGATGCAGGCTCCGAAGGCGGCGGCGCCTCGGGCAGCACCAGCGCCGCCTGCTGCCCGGTGGAATGTCCGATCGCGGCCTTGATGTTTTCCCACACGATCGGCCGCGGCTCGACGGAGCCGACCATCTGGTTCAGCACGCCGAGCCGGTATTCCCAGGCGTGGACGATCGCGGTGAATTCGGTATCGACGGCCATCATGGTCTCGACCTGCGCGCGCTCGTCGGCATCGAGGGTGCCGAGCGCATATTCCGCGGCGAGCGCGATATGGTCTTCACTATGGGCCATCGTTCAAGATCCGGACCTCACAGCCCGAGACACTCCCTTATTTCCATCATGCTGCGGCGCAGCCACGTCTTCACCGTATTCACCGGTGTCTCGAACTTGGCGGCAAGCTGCTCCCGGCTCCAGCCGTTGTAATAGGCCAGCAGCACCAGCTTCTGCCGATCCGGCTCGAGACGGCCGACGCATTCCAGCAACCGCTTCAACTCTTCCGTCATCTCGCGCCGCGCCAGCGGATCGGGTGAATCGGCCGCGACTTCCATCGCGGTCGGCTCCTCCTCGATCGAGCTCTCGCTCTTCTTGCGCACCACGTCGATCGCCCGGTTGCGCGCGATCGACACCATCCATGTAATCGGCGAAGCGAGCGCCGGGTTGAACTGTCCGGCGCTGTTCCAGACCTTGACGTAGGCCTCCTGAATGACCTCCTCCGCGAGGTCCTGACGCCGCAAGATACGGAGCACGACGCCGAAGAGTTTCGCGCGCGTGGCGGCGTAAAGGCGCTCAAAAGCAGCCTCATCCCCCTTCGCCACCGCGGCAATCAGCCATACCAGCTCCGCTGGCGTCAGCATTCAGCGTCCCCCAAATCGCGATCCTCCATCGCGTCTTACGCCGGAGCAATCGAGAAGTTTCGTAGCATACCCTGCGCCGAAGGGGCCACCAAGTCGCCGGTTTCGGGGTATCTGCAAAAGAAAAAGCCCGGGCCTTGCAGCCCGGGGTTTCGCTTCGTGCAACCGATGAGTGTGAGAGGCGTCAGGCGACGCCAAGCCGGGCGCGCATCAGGCCGATACTGTCCATGTCGGCCTGCTCCCGGGCGCTCTCCTCGGCGCGCTCGCGCGCCTGGTCGCGCTCGTCGAGCAGCTCGACCTTCTTCAGCTCCTCGAACGCTTCGCTCAGCAGGCTCTTGGCGTCCTCGAGTTGGATGCGCAGCTCGTCGGCGGAACGGGTCAGGTTTTCCCGACGCTGGATCGCGGCCTTGGCGTAGGTCGGGTAGGCGAAATGGGAGGGGTCGTTGATCCCAGCCCGCTCCTGCTCGGTCTGGATTTCGCGCTCGAGATCGACCGACATGCGCTGGAAGTCGGCGATCATGCCTTCGATCTGGGTAACCCTTCGGCGCTTCTCGTCGACCTGAAATTTCTTCAGGCGAATCAGCGTTTCTCGTGACTTCATCGACTCATACTCCCCAGAAGTCCCAATCTGAACGCGGGACGGAGCCGGCTCCCCGGGGGGCCCCGCCGGCGTCATTAATCATGTGACGGGGATGATGGCCTGACAAAGTTAGCGTTCCGTTTCCAAATTGGTGAGGATTTGCGCCAATTGGCGATAGCCGTCATCCAGGCTCGATTTTTCGTCCTTGGCCTGGCGCAGGAAGGCCTCCAGCGGCTCGTGCAGCCGAATCGCCTCGTCGACTTCGGGGCTTGAACCCGCCCGGTAGGCGCCGAGCCGGATCAATTCCTCCATGTCGGCATAGGTCGCCATCACCTGGCGGCCCCGCATGATCACAGGCAAATAGTCGGGATTGGCCGATCTCGGCATGGTGCGGGAGACCGATTTGAGGATATTGATGGCGGGAAACCTTCCGCGCTCCGCAATCGAGCGTTGCATCACGACGTGGCCGTCCAGAATGCCGCGGACCGCGTCCGCGATCGGCTCGTTATGGTCGTCACCGTCGACCAGCACCGTGAAAATGCCGGTGATGGTGCCGACGCCGGTGCCCGGCCCTGCCCGCTCCAGAAGTTTCGGCAATTCGGTGAACACGGTCGGCGTATAGCCCTTGGCCGTCGGCGGCTCGCCGGCCGACAGCCCGATCTCGCGCTGCGCCATCGCAAAGCGCGTGACCGAATCCATCAGGCACAGCACGTCCTTGTCCTCGTCGCGGAAATACTCCGCAATCGCCAGCGTCAGATAGGCCGCCTGCCGCCGCATCAAGGCGGGCTCATCCGATGTCGCCACCACCACGACCGAGCGCGCAAGACCCTCGTCGCCGAGATCTTCCTGCAGAAATTCCTGCACCTCGCGGCCGCGTTCGCCGATCAGGCCGATGACGGTAATGTCGGCATCGACGTTGCGCGCCAGCATCGACAGCAGCACCGATTTGCCGACGCCGGAACCGGCGAAGATGCCGAGCCGCTGGCCGCGGCAGCAGGTCAGGAAGGTGTTGAGCGCACGCACCCCGAGATCGAGCGGGGCGCCAACGCGCTGGCGCGAATGCGCCGGCGGCGGCGAATTTCGGAAGGACATCGGCGACGGGCCCTGCACGAGCGGTCCCTTGCCGTCGATCGGTTCGCCCATCGCGTTGATCACGCGGCCGAGCCAGGCCGGTGACGGCCGCACCTGACTGGCGGCGATTGCGATCACCGCGCGGCAGCCGCGCCGGACACCCTCGAGCCCGCCGAATGGCATCACGACAGCATTGCTGCCGGAAAAACCGATGACTTCAGCCGGGATGAATCGATTCCCGCCGGTCTCGATCACGATCCTCGCGCCGACCGACATCGCATGGATGGGCCCCGCGATCTCGACCATCAGCCCGCGCACGCCCACAACGCGGCCATATATATTGACGCCGTCGATATCGCCGATCTGCTCCGCGAGCGCCTTCATTGCGAAAACCTTAAGTTTCCGCGCTTTAGCCGGCGACGCTTAACCTCGTGTTTACCCGCATCGTTAATCATTACGTCACTGTCTTTGGTGACTGAGAGAGCGCTCGCCCGTCAGAAGAAGGGCGAAACGCGGGAGTCGGTTAGGCCCGCCTCTTAATCTGGAGCTTGAGCACGCACGGTAGGGAAAAGCTGCTTCCACGCAACATCTTAGGGCGATTCGATAAAAATTGCACTGAAAGACCTTGCGAACCGGAATCAGATTTTGTTAACCATGTGCAGTCAGGATCCGAATCAGTTGTTCAAAGGCGTTTTGAGTGCCGCAAGTGCGGCCGACCTGACGCCCGGAGCGGCGGACTAAAGGGGACTGGCATGCGCGTTTTGCTGATTGAAGATGACAGCGCTGTCGCGCAGTCGATCGAGCTGATGCTCAAATCCGAGAGTTTCAACGTCTATACGACGGATCTCGGAGAGGAAGGCGTCGATCTCGGTAAGCTCTACGATTACGACATTATCCTTCTCGACCTCAACCTGCCCGACATGTCCGGCTACGACGTGCTCAAGCAGCTCCGGGTTTCGAAGATCAAGACCCCCATTCTGATCCTCTCCGGCCTCGCCGGCATCGAGGATAAGGTCAAGGGCCTCGGCGTCGGCGCCGACGACTACATGACCAAGCCCTTCCACAAGGACGAACTGGTCGCCCGCATCCACGCCATCGTGCGCCGTTCCAAGGGTCACGCCCAGTCGGTCATCCAGACCGGCGATCTCGTCGTCAATCTCGACACCAAGACGGTCGAAGTCGGCGGCCAGCGGGTGCATCTGACGGGCAAGGAATACCAGATGCTGGAGCTGCTCTCGCTCCGCAAGGGAACCACCCTGACCAAGGAAATGTTCCTCAACCATCTCTATGGCGGCATGGACGAGCCCGAGCTGAAGATCATCGACGTCTTCATCTGCAAGCTGCGCAAGAAGCTGGCGAACGCCTCCGAGGGCCGCAACTTCATCGAAACCGTCTGGGGCCGCGGCTACGTGCTGCGCGAGCCGCACGAGCAGGAAGAGCGCATCCCCGCCTGACCAGGGTTTACGGCAAGCTGCAAGGCTCACTCCGCCCGACTGGACCCCGCCAAAAATGGCGGGGTTTTTGTTTGGGGCAGATGGCTCCCGTCAATTGCGCCATCGGCCATCGGTGCGTTGCCCAGCCGTCCGGCGCAGGCCGGACGGCACGCCGTTCCGAAACTCAGGACCGCGCGAGCGCGTCGAGCTTGCCTTGAAGCTCGTCAATCGCCGGCTTCGCAACATCGCCAGCGCCGGGCGTCGCCAGCACCTTGTCACACATCTGGTTGATCATGGGGGTCGCGACAACAACCAGCTTTACGAGGGTGCTCTTTCCTTCAGGAGAGAGCTGCGCCGCGCGCGAGCCGACCTCATTCAACTGATCTGTCGCTTCCTTTAGTTTGGGCAGGGCGGCCTGGGCCGATGCGGCATCGGTGATGCCGGAAAGCACGATCCTGATGGACCCAACCGACGAGTTGACCTGGTTCGCAAGATTCATCCCTCCGACCGTTAAATCCGTCGGGGCCTTGCCCACGGTTCCGGTCTCGGTCTGCTTCGTGAAGGGAGGCGACACCTGAGCGACTGTGTCCTCCCCTGGACGACCAAGGGCGAACCAGATCAGACCACCCAATACCACCGCGGCGACCAGCCAATACGGCCATTGTGGTACCGCGGTCCTGCGGGCCGCCGCGGAGGCCGCCTGACCGGCCCCGGAAATGGTCCGCTCCGAAGCCTCTGCAATTCGGCTGCCGGCCGTACTGGCCGCCGCCGCACCGCTGCGCAAGCTTTCAGTCGCGCCATCGATAAGACCGGCGGCACTCAACTGGCCGGCAAGACCGGATGGCATTGCCGCGGCGATCTGATCCTTCTGTGAAGTGAGGAGGGACGCCAGCCCGCTTGCGTCGAGACCAGCGCTGCGTTGCTGCTGACCCAGAGCGCCAAGGACCACCGGGCCAAGCATGCCGAGCATCGACTTGGTCGTACCCTCGCCGATCCCTGCGAACTTGCCGATGGTCTGCGCCATCGCATCCAGGGTTCCGCCACCGAACAGGCCGGAAAGCATGTTCGACCCGGTTTCCGCGAGCGAGTTCAGATCGCGATCGCCGGTGAGATCCTTGAGGCTATCGAGCGACCCGGATTGCTGTGTCAGCGTATTCGTGAGCTGGCGTGCCCCATTGGGAGTGGAGGCAACGTCAGCGAGACTTGCAAGAAGGGCGGGAATTGCACCCGCTATGGCTTTTTGCGCGACATTGCGATCAAGACCCAGAGCAGAAGCGATCTTCGCGATCATGTCCGGTGTGAGGAATTGCGTTACTACAGAGACCAAATTCGTGACCATGGCGATCCTCCCGAGCAAGGGTGCAATTACCTGCTCAAGTTAATCCCCGCCCACTCCGGATTGCTCCCCAAAGTTTAATCACCTTATATTACAACCTCTCCGGATCGATCGAAGTTCCACAAGAACCTGCGCGTCAAAACAAGCATCTGGAGCCCGGTTCTGATTCAATCAGAACCCGGGCTCCAGGCAGAGTTTTTATTGGGATTGAACCGCCTGCTCCTATGCGCCGACTGACAGATCGTGCGAACCTTATCGAACGCACGAGTCGGGGCGAATTCAATGATTTTGCAATCCCTCGCCGGGCTTCCGGCGTTCCTGGTGTATTTCTGCATGGCGATCATTGCCGTCGTTGCCTACCTCTTCGTCTATACCCGCGTCACCGCGCATAACGAGTTCGACCTGATCCGCGCCAACGAGCCGGCAGCGGCGATCGCGCTGGGCCTGAGCCTGCTCGGCTTCGTGCTGCCGCTGGTTAGCGCCATCGCCCATTCCGCCAATGTCTGGGATTGCCTGATCTGGGCCGCGATCGCGCTGATCGTGCAGATCATCGTTTATTTCCTCGTCCGGGTGCCGGTACCGAACCTTTCGAAGAGGATCGCTTCCGGTGAACTCGCCGCCGCGATCTGGCTCGGGCTGTCCTCGCTGGCCGCCGGTGCGATCAACGCTGCCTGCATGATCTACTGACCATGGCCAACAAATCAGACCAGGAATTTGGCAAGCGCAATCAGGTCTCGGTGCCGGCGGCACCGCGCCCCGTTCCGCCGCCGCCGGCCAAGCGATCGAGTCACGTTGCGCTCCTGCTGATGGGCACGTTTGCCGTCGGCAGCGCCGCCTACACGCTGATGCCGAGCCAGAATTGCGAGCGGCCGCCGAATGCCTCCGCGGCATCGCCGACGCAAAGCAGCACCGAATGCTCATCGCGCAGTTCTTCGTCCAGCCATGGCGGCTCGGGCGGCGGATCGTCTTCGCGCAGCAGTTACTACAGCGGCAGCTCCTCGTCGGACCACTCATCCTCCTCCAGCACGCACGACACCAGTTCGCACAGCGCGCAGCGCGGCGGCTTCGGCTCGTTTGCGCATGCGGTTGGCTTTTCCGGCGGGTAATCCATGCAGCGCATCGATTGCCCCGAACGCGATGACTGGCGCACCACGGCCGCAAACTTCGGATTTGATTTTCACACCATCAACGGCGAGCGCTATTGGGACGAACGGGCCTATTACGCGTTCACGCTGGACGAGATCGAACGGCGGATCGAGGCGCCCACCGGCGAGATCGATGCGATGTGCCTGGAACTGGTCGGCCGCGCGATCAACGACGAAAAATATCTGCGCCGGTTGAAAATACCCGAAGCCTTCTGGCCGCTGCTGTCCGAGAGCTGGCGCCGCCGTGATGCCAGCCTCTACGGCCGGCTGGACCTGAGCTACGACGGCCGGAGCCCGGCGAAACTGCTGGAGTACAACGCCGACACCCCGACCTCGATTTTCGAAGCGGCGGTTTTTCAGTGGACCTGGCTTGAACAGGCGATGGAGCGCAACATCATTCCGAAGCGCGCCGACCAGTTCAATTCAATCCATGAGCGCCTGATCGACGCCTGGAAGAAACACGGCGGCGCGAAGCATCTGCATCTCGCGGGGATCACCGATAATGCCGAGGATGCCGGCACGCTGGCCTATCTGCAGGACACCGCGAGCCAGGCTGGATTGAAGACCACGCTGATGGACATCAAGGACGTCGGACTCGGCGGTGATGGCCGCTTCGTCGATCTCGACGATCGCGGAATTGAGCTCGCCTTCAAACTCTATCCCTGGGAATGGATGTTCCACGACGCATTCGGCGCGAAGCTGTCGAGCGCGCCGACACGCTGGATCGAGCCACCCTGGAAAGCGATCCTTTCCAACAAGGGCATTCTACCGCTGCTATGGGAGATGTTTCCGAAGCACCCCAATTTGCTGCCGGCTTATTTCGAGGACGATCCGAAGGCGGCAATGCTTGGCTCCTCGTTCGTGCGCAAGCCGCTTTATTCGCGCGAAGGCGCCAATGTCGCGCTCGTCAGCGCCGGCGCCACGCTGATGGAACAGCAAGGCCCGTACGGGGCGGAAGGATTCATCCGGCAGGGTTTCGCGCCGCTGCCGAGCTTTTCCGACCAATACCCGGTGCTTGGAAGCTGGCTGGTCGATCACACGCCATGCGGCCTGTCGATCCGCGAGGACGAGAACCCGATCACCGGCAACACGTCACGCTTCCTGCCGCACGCGATATTGTAGCGTGACATGGCAAGCGGACGAGGCGAAGACCAGGCTCAGCGCGCCGCGGCGACGGCCCGCAGGGTTTGCGGCACCAGGGGCGACGCCCCCACCCGGATCACCGGCGCGATATTCGTACGATAAAGTCCGCGCCGCTCCGGATAGGGCTTGAAGGTGTTGGTGATGCCGACCACGGATTCGGCCGCGCCCAGCGCCAGGACGCCATCGGGCTCCAGCATTCGGGAAAGCCGCTCGAAGATGTTGGTCTTGGTATTCTGATCGAAATAGATCAGCACGTTGCGGCAGAAGATGATGTCGAACACGCCGAGATGGGAGAAATCCTGCAGCAGGTTGAGCTGACGATGCTGCACCATGCTGCGGATCTCGGCATTGATCTGCCAGAGCTCGCCGTTCTGGGTGAAATACTTCACCAGCAACCCGATCGGCAGTCCGCGCTGCACCTCGAACTGGCTGAAGATTCCGGCCTTCGATTTCTCCAGCACCGCCTGCGACAGGTCGGTCGCGACGATCTCGGTGCGCCAGCCCGACAGCAAGTGTCCGGCTTCCTTCAGGCACATCGCGATCGAATACGGCTCCTGCCCGGTGGAGGAAGCCGCGCACCAGATGCGTAAAGCGCGGCGGGCCGCACGCGCCTGCACCAATGCCGGGATGACCGTCTCCCGCAAATGATCGAACGGAATCTTGTCGCGAAAGAAGAAGGTCTCGTTGGTGGTCATCGCTTCGACCACCTCCGCCGTCAGCGCGACAGCTCCGCCCTTCATCTTCTCGACGAGTTCGGAAATGCCCGGCAGGCTGGACTTGCGCGCCAGTGGCAACAACCGGCTTTCGACCAGATATTGCTTGTCGGCGGAAAGATCGAGCCCGGAGCGCTCTTTCAGAAGTTTACGCAGATACTCATAGTCTGAAGGCGTCACGAACGATCTCCCGAAAACAACCGAACCAGTTTTGGCGCGATCTGATTGAGCGGCAGAACCGCCGCGCAAATACCTGCATTGGCGGCCGCGCCGGGCATGCCCCACACCACGCTGGTCGCTTCGTCCTGGGCAATCACGCTGCCGCCGGCGGCGACGATGTCCTTGCCGCCGCGCATGCCGTCGGAGCCCATGCCGGTCAGAATCACCGACATGATGCCGCCCTGCCAGACGTCGATGGCGGAGTTGAACAGCGGGTCCACCGCGGGTTTGCAGAAGTTCACCGGCGGCCCGTCATCGAGCGCGATCGTGGTCTCGGCGCCATGGCGCACCACGCGCATGTGGCGACCGCCCGGCGCAAGATAGATCCGGCCGGGCTTGACGATCTCGCCATCGACGGCTTCATGCGCCGGCCGGCGGCTCGCGCGCGCCAGATGTTCGGCGAGAATTGTGGTGAAGGTCGGCGGCATGTGCTGGGTGATCAGCACCGGGAAACGATCGATCACCGGGCCGATGTCGGCAACCAGCGCCATCAGAGCCTGCGGGCCGCCGGTCGACGAGCCGATCAGGAGCACCCGCGGCGCCAGCATGCTGAAGGGCCGGCGCGCCAGTTGCAGTTGCGTAGCCGGTGCAGCGGCCGGTTGGGCCGATACTTCGCGTGCCCGCTCAGGGGCCGGCGCCATGGACGGGCTCGCGGCAGGCTGCGCACGCCGGCGGGCCCTGGCGCCCAGATGACGAATCTTCTGAATCAGATCGTGGTGGAAGGTCTCGGCCGCGGTGGCCTCGCGCGTGCTCTCCGGCTTTGGAATGTAGTCGGACGCGCCGAGCGAAAGCGCCTTGAAGCTGATCTCCGCATTGCGGCGGGTCAGCGTCGACGCCATGATGATGACGAGGTCGCGCTTTTTCGCCAGCAGTTGCGGCAGCGCCGAAATGCCGTCGAGCTCCGGCATCTCGATATCGAGCACGGCAACATCGGGCTTGATGCGTTCGATCTGGTTGACGGCGTCGAGACCGGTACGCAAGGAGGCCGAAACCTCCATGTCCGGCTCGGCGCCGATCCAGCGCGAGATCATCCCGCGGATCACGACGGAGTCGTCGACCACCATGACGCGCAGCTTGTCTTGCCGTGTCGAGATTGGCGGTGGAGACTTCGTTAACGCAACACTCATTACTTCACCCGACCCGACTCAAGCGGCACACTTACAAAACAACGCCGAAGGCCGTTGAGCCGCCGGGATCACACAGGCGAGATCAGAGCAGGCCGACTTCCTGGAACTTCGCGGTAACGATGTCCTTGTCGAACGGCTTCATGATGTACTCGTTGGCACCGGCATGCAGCGCTCGCGCAATGTGTGCGACGTCGTTTTCGGTGGTGCAGAACACCACCTTGGGCGCGTCACCGCCAGGCATGCGGCGCAGATTGCCGAGGAATTCGTAGCCGTCCATGACAGGCATGTTCCAGTCGAGCAGAACCGCTTCGGGCATGGCGCGCTTGCAGACTTCAAGCGCCTTTTGGCCGTCCTCGGCTTCGACGATTTGAAAGTCGAGACCTTCGAGGATGCGGCGTGCGACTTTTCGGATGACGCTCGAGTCGTCGACCACAAGACATGTTTTCATTTTAGGCCTCCAATTACACCAGATCCCAAGAGGGACGTTTCCATTCCAGGTTCGGTCTTCATGCCGCCATCAGGTCCGGCACGATTTCGAGAACGCGATCGACGTCGAGGACGACCATGAGCTGGCCGTCGAGACGGTGCACGCCGCCGGCGAGCTTGGCCATGCGGGGATCGAGGTTGACGGGGTTTTCCTCGCGGCCGTTATCGTGGAGTTTCAAGACCTCGCCGATCTGGTCGATCAGCAGGCCGTAGGACTCGCCGCGCAAATCGACGCCGACCGCCATCGGCGGCTTGCCGTCGTCGTTCTTGGGCAAACCCAACCGGGCGCGCATGTCGACCACGGTGACGATGCGGCCGCGCAGATTGAGCACGCCGGCGATCTCGGCCGACGACAACGGCACCCGCGTCAGCCGTTCCGGCATGAACACGTCCTGCACCCGCGAGATCGGCAGGCCGAACAATTGCCCGCCGATCACGGCGGTGACGTATTCGGCCACGGTGCCCTCGATGGTCTCGGTCTTGGTTGTCATGTGCACTTACCTTGTTTGAGCATGATCGTGCTCTACGCCGTCCGGCTGAACTCGTTCATGCCGCGTTCCTGGTCTCGGCGGTCTGTTCCTTCAGCGCCGCGATCAGGCCGGGACGGTCGAACTTGGCGACGTAATCGTGGAAGCCAGCCTGCCGGCCGCGCTCGATCGCCGCCGGCGACACCAGCGAGGACAGCGCGATGATCGGCATCGTGCTCAAATTGTTGTCGGCGCGGATCACTTCGGCGAACTCGAAGCCGTTCATGTCGGGCATCTCGATGTCGGTCAGCACCACGTCGAAGGTGTGGCCCGAGCGCAGCGCGGACAGCCCCTCCTGCGCGTTGACGGCGACCCGCACCTTGTAGCCGGCGGCCTTCAGCACCGGGGCCAGCATGTTGCGGAAGAAGGCGCTGTCGTCGACCAGCAGCACCGATTGCGCCGTCGACGACGCCCGCATCTCCTTGCGCGAGAACCAGTCGGCAAACGCCATTGGCAGGAAGTGGCCGACGTCGATCACTTCCGTCGCCTGGCCCTTGATCACGGCCGAACCCAGGATGCCGTCCTGCTGGCCGGCGACCTCGATGTGCAGCCGCTCCTCGACGATGTCGATGATCTCGTCGACCACCAGCCCCATCGAGCGGCCGTCGTCGGCGAACACCAGGATCGGCTGCGAGCCTGAGGTCTGCACGGTGACCCCGTTCATCTGCACCAGCGGCATCAGCTGCTCGCGGTACTGCACCATGTAGCGGCCGTTAGAGAGCTCGATCTTGTCGGTGGCGATCTCCTCCAGCCGGGTGACGAGGCCGAGCGGCACCGCCTTGGGCTGGCTCGATCCGGCGCGGAACACCAGCAGCGAGGTCAGCTGTTCGCTGCCGAAGCCATGTGCCGCCGCCGCCTCGTCGGCCATCTCATGGGCCGAGGAGCCGGAGGCGCCGAGCGCTTTCGCAATGCCGTTGGGGTCGATGATCATGATCACGGCGCCATCGCCCAAAATGGTGTTGCCGGAGAACATCTCGATGTGCCGCAGCTTGGTCGACATCGGCTTGACCACGATTTCTTCGGTGTGGAACACGCCGTCGACCACGATGCCGAAGGTCTGGCTGCCGACTTGCGTGACCACGATGAAGCCGTTCTCGGGGTCGCTTGACGAGCCGTCGTCGATCTTGAGCAGCTTCTTCAGGTGCATCAGCGGCAGCAGCTTGTTGCGCAGCCGCAGCACCGCGGTGTCCTTGATGCGCTCGATGCGGTGTTCGGAGTTGGCGCGCGCCCGCACCAATTCCACGACGGAGAGCTGCGGAATGGCAAAGCGGTCGCCGGCGGCTTCCACGATCAGGGCCGAGACGATGGCGAGCGTCAGCGGGATCTTGATGGTGACGCTTGAGCCCTCACCCGCCACCGACTTGATGTCGATGGTGCCGCCGATCTGGTCGATATTGGTGCGCACCACGTCCATGCCGACGCCGCGGCCGGAGACCGAGGTGACGGTGGCGGCGGTGGAGAAGCCCGGCGCGAAGATGAACTTGTGGATCTGGGCTTCGGTCATCTTCTCCAGCTCGGCCTCGCTGACGAGCCCGTTGGAGACGGCCTTGGCCTTGATCCGCTCGGTGTTGAGCCCGCGGCCATTGTCGGCGATGCAGATGATGATGTGGCCGCCCTCGTGATAGGCCGAAAGCCGGATCGTGCCCTGCTCGCCCTTGCCGCTGGCGAGCCGCTCGGCCGGGGTCTCCAGGCCGTGGTCGGCGGAGTTGCGCACCATGTGCGTCAACGGATCCTTGATCAGGTCGAGCACCTGGCGGTCGAGCTCGGTGTCGGCGCCGTGCATCTCGAGCTCGATCTGCTTGCCGAGTTCGCCGCTTAGGTCGCGCACGATCCGCGGCAGCTTCTGCCAGGCATTGCCGATCGGCTGCATCCGCGTCTTCATGACGCCTTCCTGCAGCTCGGCGGTGACGTTGGAGAGCCGCTGCAGCGGCACCTTGAACTCGGTGTCCTCGTTGCGGCGGGAGATTTCCAGAAGCTGGTTGCGGGTCAGCACCAGCTCGGAGACCATGGTCATCAGGTGTTCCAGCGTGTCGACGTTGACGCGGATCGACTGGTTGGCGATCTTGTCGGCTTCCTGGACGTCGGCGTCGATGGCGACCGGCTTCCTCGCCGGCTTGGCCTTTACTTCCTTGGCGGCCGGCGGCGCGGGGGCGGTTTCCGGCGCGGGCGCAGGTGCGGCCTGCTTGACGGCGGGGGCCGGCGCGGGTTTGGGCGCGGGGGCGGCTTCGGTGGCGGTCTCGCGGAAGGCGCGTTCGAGGTCGTCGAGCGAGACCTCGCCGGGACGCAACGGGCGTTCCAGCACCTGGTCCACCAGCGTGCCCGCCGTCATTGCTGTTAGCACCGGCGGCGCGGCGACCACCGGGACGGGCGCGGCCGCGGGCGCTTCGGCCTCGGCATGGTGGCCGCCTTCGGCCATCGCATGCAGCTTCTCGATCAGGTCTTCGTCGGTACCCTCGGGCTCGGTCTCGGTGGCCTCGAGGCCCGCGAGGATTTCCTTGATGCGGTCGATCGAGGACAGGATCAGCGTCACGGCTTCGGCCTTGACCGGCATGCCGTCGCGGAATTTGCCCATCAACGTCTCGCCGGCATGGGCCAGCGCTTCCAGCCGCGGCAACCCCAGGAAGCCGCAAGTGCCCTTGATGGTGTGGACCAGCCGGAAAATGTTATCCAGGATCTTCGCGTCGCTCGGGTCCTGCTCGAACCGCACCAACTGATTGTCGACCGTATCCAGGCTCTCGCTGGTTTCGGTCAAAAACTCCCGCAACAAATCATCCATGAAACCGGCCTTCGTACGCACCGGCACGCGACATCGACGTGCCTTACGGAACATGGCCAGCTTCTATGCAAAGCGTTTAATATTGGTTGCTCAAATGGAAAAGAACGGGATCAACAAAGAGATAAGACGGCAGAAATGAATTCTGCCGCCTGTTTTCAACTGTTGGTTAACCATGTTTGCGCATTGGCGCGCTTTAGGCCGCGGTAACGACCACCTTTTCCCCGTCGGGCGCAAGCGTCACGGTCAGCCCGCAGGCCTGCGCCAACAGCCGCGTATAGTAAGGCTGCACCGCGTGCGCATCGACGGAAGCCGTCGAATTCGCGCTCAGGAGATCGGCGATGTTCTGCGGCAGGCGGGCGTTCAGGCCGGCCGAGGTTACGCGAAAACTCATCGTCTCGCCGTCACCGATCGGATCGATCGTCAACGTACCGCCGCGCGGGATCGTCTGCTGCGCAATGATCAGCATGTTCAACAGCAGCTTGACGCGGTTCTTCGGCAGCAACAGCCGCGGCAGATTCCAGGTGATGGTGATCTTGCCGTCCTCGATGTGGCCGCGCGCCATGGCCTGCGCATCGCCGAGATCGATCTGCGCGCCCGCCGATCCCGCAGCGCCAAACGCCAGGCGGCAGAACTGCAATCGTGCGGAAGCGGTCTTGGCACTCTTGCGGATCAGATCGAGCGCGAAATCGCGGTCTTCGGGCTTCGGATTGTCGTCAAGAACCTCAAGCCCATTGACGATCGCGCCCACCGGGCTGATGAGATCGTGACAGACGCGCGAACACAACAGCGCCGCGAGTTCGAGGGTATCGGGAGCCGGACCGGGAGACGAAGTGCCAGACATCATGGGTTCCTGGAAAGCCGCCGAGTCTCAGTTCCTGGCGGACAGTTACGAATCACGCGTGCTTTCTGGTTTGATACACTGCGCAGGCGCGTGCTGCCAGCGCGGGGCGGCAATGGTAAGGCAAGAGAGAGGCCTAGCTCATGAATGAGGCACATCCCGTACTCGATCACGATGCTGCCACGGCCCTGATCGAACCGCTGACCGAGATCGTGATCCGGGCCGGCGCCGCCATCCTCGCCATCAACCGTTCCGCCATGAAGGTAGACGGCAAGATCGACGGATCGCCGGTAACGGAAGCGGATCTGGCGGCCGACCGCATCATCGCCGAAGGCCTGGCGCAGCTAGCGCCAACAATACCGTCGCTTTCGGAAGAGCGGGTCCAGCCCGGCACGCTTTCCCATAAGGAAAGCTTCTTCCTGATCGACCCGCTCGACGGCACCAAGGAGTTCATGGCCGGCCGCAAGGAATTCACCGTCAACCTGGCGCTGGTAACCCGCGGGACGCCGTTGCTCGGCATCGTCAGCGCGCCCGCGCTCGGGCTGGTCTGGCGCGGCATTGTCGGTCGCGGCGCGGAACGGCTGACGCTGGGCGAAGGCAAGTCGCTGATCGAGCCGGTGCGCACTCGTCCTTGCCCGCCACGGGGAGAGCCGTGGACGGTCGCGGTCAGCCGCCTGCATGGCGATGCCAGGACCGAAGCCTTCATTGCGGCAAGGCCGGGCGCAATACGGTGCGAACTCGGCTCGGCGGTCAAATTCGGCCGGGTGGCCGAAGGCGCGGTCGATATCTATCCGCGGCTGTCGCCGACCTCGGAATGGGACGTCGCCGCGGGCCATGCGGTCGTTGCGGCCGCCGGCGGCCGGATCACGGATTCAAGCGGCGCGGCGCTGGTTTTTGGCACCGGGCGAAGAGACTTCATCGTTCCGGAGTTCATCGCCTGGGGCGATCCGAAGGCGGTTGAACGGAATCCGTAGCCCGGGCGAGCGATGCGACCCCGGGAGCGGTGCCAGCCGAATGGAATATGTGAAGTTGTCATTCTCGCTACGGCTGCTCGCAACTACTGCGCCAACCCCTGCACCAGCACCGGCCAGCGCGCGCGCGCGTCTTTCAGGAAACGTGCCGGCTCGGCAGCGAACGCATCGCGGTTCTCCTCGCGGCCGAACAGATAGAGCCGCTGGCCCGCGACCACC
Source organism: Bradyrhizobium sp. AZCC 1610 (assembly GCF_036924515.1). Taxonomy (NCBI): domain Bacteria; kingdom Pseudomonadati; phylum Pseudomonadota; class Alphaproteobacteria; order Hyphomicrobiales; family Nitrobacteraceae; genus Bradyrhizobium; species Bradyrhizobium sp. AZCC 1610. Next base: position 5,536,098 of record NZ_JAZHRR010000001.1, read on the forward strand.
CAAAAGCGCGGGTTGCCCGCATAGGTTACCCCTCGTCCCAGATCGACCGGATCATAGCCGCCGAACTGGGGCCCGTAGATTTCCGGATGCGCCACGAAAGAGGCGCGATTACCCTGGTTGCGGAAACGCCAGACGGCGCCGGCTTCGCGGGCCTCGAAGTCGGGCAACCCTTGGGCTGCCATGGCTTCCGTGAAATAGGCGACGGGATCGAAGCCCTCGATGGCGAGCCCGGAATAGCGGCTCACCACCACCCGCTCGGTGGTCGAAGCCTGCGCGGCGAAATCAAGGCTGAGCGCGCTAAAAAAAATCGCCAATAAGGCAATAAGGGCTATTCCGGGGCGCAAAGCGTATCTTTCCTGCCGTTCTGCCGTCATAGTTGGTGCCGATAACATGCGAGTCGAGGGGACACTGGGCGCAACCTAGAGCCATGCTTGTTGGCGTCAGGTTAAGGCGGCGGCCAGAATTTCGATGCCAGGGGTTCTTTCATGACGTTTGCTTCACGCCTTGCCGCGGTGACGTTCGCCGCGCTGATGTGCTGGACCGTGCCGGCTTCCGCACAGCAGCCGCCGCAGGCACCATATCCGCAGCAGCAGCCGCAGCCGGCACCCTATCCGCCGCCGCAACGCCAGCCGGGGCCCGAAACCTTTGGACCCGACGAACTGGTTTCGGCCGGGCACAAGTTCTTCGGCAACGTCTCGCGCGGGCTCGCCTCGGTCATCGAGCGCGCGGTCAGCCAATGGGGCCTTCCCAACGGCTATGTGCTCGGCGAGGAAGGCTCAGGCGCTTTTGTGGCTGGCCTGCGGTATGGCGAAGGCACGCTCTACACCAAGAACGCCGGCGACTTGCGGGTCTACTGGCAGGGGCCGTCGGTCGGTTTCGACTGGGGCGGCGACGGCGCGCGCACCATGACGCTGGTCTACAACCTGCCCGCCACCAACGCGATCTATCAGCGCTTCGTCGGCATCGACGGCTCCGCCTATATCGTCGGCGGCTTCGGCATGACCGCGCTGACCGCCAACAACATCGTGCTGGTACCGATTCGCTCCGGCATCGGACTGCGGCTCGGCGCCAATGTCGGCTATCTCAAATTTACCCCGCGCGCGACCTGGAACCCGTTCTGAGCCCGACTTCAAGCGTAGACGCGCGTCTCCCCAGGCGGATTCAGGTTAACCCGGCATTGGGCTGGCGTAGGGCCGGCTCGCCGTGGCATTGTGATTAACGAATCCCTGTCTGTGTGGAGTGACCATCGATGATCGAACCGATCATGTACCTGGCGATCGGTTTTCTGGTGTCCATGCTGTTCGGCCTGATGATCGTGCCGCTGGTGCATAACCGCGCGGTGCGGCTGACGACGCGGCGGCTCGAGGCGGCAACCCCGCTGTCGATGGCCGAGATCCAGGCCGACAAGGACCAGTTGCGCGCGGAATTCGCGATGTCGGCGCGGCGGCTCGAAATGAACGTCGAGCAGCTCAAGAACAAGACCACGAGCCAGCTCGCCGAACTCGGCAAGAAGAGCGACGCCATCAACCGCATGAAGATCGAGCTCGGCGAAAAGAACGCCACGATCTTTTCGCTCGAAGCGCGCGAGAAGGCGATGAAGGAGCAGCTGCGCGCCACCGAAGAGGAATTCGCGGCCAAGACCGAACTCTTGCGCAACGCCGAAGCGGCGCTGACCGCCAAGCAGGCCGAGCTCGCCCGGATCAATCACGAATTGAACGATCGTTCGATGACGGCGGACAGCCGCCAGGTCGAGTTGGTCGCGGTGCGCACGCAGATCGAGCAACTGAGAGGCCGCGTCGGCGACGCCGAAAAGGAATTTTCGACGACGCAGGCTCGCCTCGCCCAGGAGCGCGCCGACTCCGAGCGCGCGACGTACGAACTGAGCGAAGCGCGCAGCCGCGTCGAAAATCTGAGCCATGCGCGTCACCGATCTCGACCGGCAGTTGATCGTCCAGGTCAAGGAAGCCGAGATGCTCGGCAACCGCGTCAACGACCTCGAGGCGCGGCTGGCGATGCAAGGCAAGATTCTTGCCGAGCGCGAATACGAAAACAATCAGCTCAGGCAGGCGAACGAAAACGCCGAACGCGCCGCACGCGAACTGCGCGAGGAGATCGCGGCGATGAACGGCGGCAAATCGCCGATTGTCGAGAAATTGCGCAGCGAGAAAGCCGCGGTCGAGCAGCAGCTTCGTGTCGCCCGGGACGAACGCGCCAAACTGCAGCGTGACATCAACGCGATCCAGCAGCAGGCCGAAAGCTCGTGGCAGACCGAGCGGATGGAAAATGCGCTGCTGCGCGAGCGCATCAACGACATCGCCGCCGAGGTGGCAAAACTCGCCATGCAGCTCGAGGGCCCGAATTCGGCGATCGAGGCGATGCTGGCGGCGGAACCCTCGGTACCGAAAGTGCCGGCCAAGCCCGCCAACGACGTCGCCGGCGCCGCCCCCGTCTCGGAAGGCGGCGGGACGCTGGCCGAACGTATCCGCGCGCTACAGTCCCACGCTTCACGAGCCCGCCAGCAGGGGGCGTAAATTCCCCTGTTTCGCGCGAAAACGCGACGTTACGGCCCGACTGATCGCTTGACACTATGGGCCGGTACTTCGTAAATCGCGGGCTCTGACGGGCACTTGGTTCGCCCACATTTCCCGGACGCATAGCTCAGCGGGAGAGCGTTCCCTTCACACGGGAGAGGTCCAAGGTTCGATCCCTTGTGCGTCCACCATCAAAAGCCCATGAAGTATCCACGAGTACGAACGGTTCGTCGTTCATGCCCATCCGCTTTTGAAAGCCTGTCGAGCCTCGATACGTTCGTCATGAATGTCGCTCGCGCATTTCTGTCCAGGTAAGTCGGTGAGGCCAGCGCCCTACAGCGCAGCAAAATGAACGCACTGCAACATGTGATTGAGCAATTGACACACCTCGCGCGACGCAGTGCTATGCTGAATTGTTCAGCAAGAGAGTAGGTAACTTCATGAAATACACGTTCTTCACTAGGTTATTGCCGTTAGTTGCCGTCACAGTTGTTTCGTTAGCGGCCCTGCCGGCCTCGGCCAGCATATATAACTCACTCGTTGTCTTTGGCGACAGCCTATCGGACAATGGTAACAACGCCGCCGTGATCGGCACAGATGCCGGACAGCTCATTTCAGGCAACACGTACGTCCCCAGTCACCCCTACGGCTCCGGGGTTTACAGCAATGGACCCGTCTGGGCGTCGGACGCCGCATCGAAACTCGGCGTAACGCTAACGGATTACGCGTATGGGGGCGCGACCACGGGTCCGGCCGGCAACGGCTTTCCGTACAGCCTTCTCACCCAGGCCAACCAGTACTTGGCCACCAACACGGTCTCCGCCAATGCGCTTTATGTCATCGCCGGCGGTGGCAATGATGCCCGAGCGGCGCTTGGCGCGATCGCAGCGTGCCCGGCGTGCCCGGGACCGACTGTGTTGGCAACCGTGGCGGCAACCGCGGCTGCATACGCAGCCAATGTCGGCGCCATTGTGGACGCGCTTCAAGCCGCCGGCGCCAAGAACATTGTGGTCTGGAACACGCCAAATCTCGGGTTGGCGCCGGCTGTTGCGGCGGCAGGCGCTCCCGGATTGGGAGGTTTCCTCGCCACCAGTATGAACGCAGCGCTCGCCGCCGAGCTGGCGGGCGAGACGGGCGTGACGACTTTTGACATCTTCGGCCTGGGCACGTCGATCGCACTCAATCCAGGAGCATTTGGTTTTACCAACGTGACCGATGCCTGCGGGGCAGTTGTAGGCGCGAACTGTAACACCTACGCATATTGGGATGGCATTCATCCGACAGCGGCGGCTCACGCGGTGATCGCCGATGCCTTCCTCGTGGTCGCCGGAGTTCCCGAGTCCTCCACCTGGGTCATGATGGTCCTCGGCTTTGCTTGCGTTGGGTTCATGGCCTACCGCCGGAGCAACCAACCAACCGCGCTTGGCGCTGCCTGATCGATCGCCAGCCCGATCGAAGTGCAGAGAGACCGCCTTCGGGCGGTCTTTTTGTTTGGCGTCACTTTTGGATGCCAAGTCTTTTTTGGATGCCAAGTCTTTGGATGCCAGGTCGGAGCACTGAATCCATCGCATCAGCATTCGTCGGTGGCGCCTGCTGATCGGGCGCAGGGCAGGACTGCGCGTGACCGGCGGCAAGCGGGTCGCGCAGAGGTAAGGCTTAAGTCAGATCCCCAGCAGCCAGATCGCGACGATGGTGCCTAGCGTTGCGAGGCCGCTGATGGTCCATCCGGTTGCGTAGGAGATTTCGTCGTCGCCGGTGCCGCGCATTGCGTCGGGGTCGGTGCTTGCTGACCGCCACTGCATGGCATTGCTCCACGAAGCCTGCCCGCAGGATAACGTTGGTCCGGGTTCCCGGTTCCGTTCTATTTTGGCGGCCAGTCAGCAGAGGCTGCCCGGCCGGTCGTCACACGAAGGAAAGCCGGCGTGCGTCGGAAGGTGCAATTTCGTTTTCGTCGCCGACGATGATGGTGACTTTCCACCCCTCGCTGGCCCAGACCCGCGCTTTGGCAACCGCCACCAGCATGCTGCTTCGGTCCATCCTGACGGTCTCGTCCCTGCGTTCCGCCACGATCCTGTACGCCATGCCACACCCCCTACGCACGTAGAACTACTGGGGAACCATGTTCGGCTACCGCTTTGGCCGCAATTGGCCGACAATTTGTCCAATCGGGGGCATGGTTAACGGCGGGTTAACGCCGCAAAGGCGGCTTGGAGAGCCCTTTTGGCCCCTATTTGGCGGCTTTTCGCACCAGAAGTGCCGGTTTGGTGACGCCGTCGAGGCCAGTCAGGATCAAAGCGGTCAACAGTGCGTTCTGCGGGCCGTACCAGGCGTTAACCGGCTTGTACCATTCGTTGCGCGAGTGCCAGTTGCCGCCCTCCCCGCCGCCGCCGATGGTGACGGCGGGGATGCCGAGCGACATCGCGATGTTGGAATCGGTCGAGGAGCCGGCAAAGGTCGGCCGCGGCCCGCGGGTGACGGCCGAGACCGCGCGCTGGGTCGCCTGCACGATCGGCGAATCCATCGCGACGATGCCCGCCGGCCGGTCGCCGATCAGCTTGGTCTCCACCGTCATCTTGTCCGATTTCCAGCGCGCGTTTTCATCCGCCACCGCCTCCTTGACGAGGTCGAGCAGCCGCGCCTCGAGCTTGAGCAACTCGTCCGTCGAGTTCGAGCGCATGTCGACGGCCATCCGCGCTTCGGCGGCGATGGCGTTGACCGAGGTGCCGCCATTCACGGTGCCGACGGTGAAGGTGGTCTTGGGATCGGATGGCGGCTGCAGCTCCGAGATTTTCGCGATCGCCCTTCCCATCGCGTGCGTCGCGCTCGGCAATCCGAACTCCTGGAACGAGTGCCCGCCGGGACCCTTGAAGATGAACTCGTAGCGATGGCTGCCGGTCGCCTGGTTGACGACACGGGTGATGCCGAGCCCGTCGATCGAGATGAAGCCGTCGATATCGGCGTGATCGCGGAACAGCGCCTTCACGCCGCGGAGATTGCCGAGTTCCTCCTCGCCGACCGTGCCGACGAACATGATGTCGCCTATGGTCGCGATCTGGTTTTCGTTCATGACCTTGATCAGCGACAGCATCGCCGCAAGCCCGCGCGAATCGTCGCCGATGCCCGGAGCTACGATGGCGCCGTCCTTCTCCTTTACGGTGACGTCGGTGCCTTCGGGAAACACCGTGTCGAGATGCGCCGACACCACGAGCCTGGGCCGGCCGCCGCCACTGCCCTTGCGCAGCGCGATCACATTGCCTTCGCTGTCGATCGACGCATCTTTGAAGCCGAGTTCCTGCATCCGCTTCAGATAATATTCGGCGCGGACCTTTTCCTTGAACGGCGGCGCCGGAATTTCGGTGATGCGCTTCTGTTCGGCAAAGGCCCGCTCGTCGTCGGCCTTGATGTCGTCGAGCGTCTTGACGATTTTGGGATGGGCGAGAATGGCCTCCAGGTCGGGCGCGGAAGCCGCCTGCGCTAGAGCCTTGTGCATCAATGCATGCTGCGCGACAGCGACAAAGGCGATGGCCAGGATCGATCGTGTGAGTGTCATGCGTAGATCTCCATTCGCAACGCTATCCTGCGCTCAAGCCCGCATCCTTCAGCCGCGCTGCGAACCAGACGGACAGGGCCTGGTCGAAAACGCCGCTGGTATAGACTTCCGACATCGTGACCTGCGTCTTGTCGAGCGTCAGCAGCACACCGATCCAGTAGGCGAACCACAAATGCGGATCGGTCAGCGCCCGCAGCTTGTGCTGGTCATGGTCGAGCGGCTGATGATTGGCCGCCTTGCGGACCTCGACGGCGAGCAGGTTATTGGGAATGGCGCGCTGATGCACCACGATGTCGGGATAGATGGACTTTGCGAGGTGGTCGTCGGTCGAGACGATCGTTCCATGCGGCAGCCGCAGCGTGCGATCGCCCAGCCGGTCGTATTCGCAATCGATCTCCCAGCCCGGGAACTGCTTTTCGAACTGCACCGCCAGCCGGTGCGTCAGCGCGCGCTCGCCGACATCCCGTTCGAGCAGAAAGGTCTCGCGCGCGTAGAACTCGTGAAGTGCGGTGACGACCTTGTTCAGTTCGGTCTGCATCTGGCCTCCGCACCGTCATTGCCTGCGACAAACGCGAAGCGTTTGCGCAAGGGAGCGAAGCGACGAAGTAATCCAGTCTTACTTCCTGGCTCTCTGGATTGCTTCGCTACGCTCGCAATGACGATTTCATAACTGCGGCATTCCGGCTAGCTCAAAACTTTAGGACGATCGTCCCTCTTACATCTGCACTTCGATCAACCGCGGGCCCGGTTCGGCGATGGCTTCCGCCAGGGCCTTGTTGAAATCGTCGGCATTGGCGACCGCGCGACCCGGCACGCCCATGCCCTTGGCGAGCGCGACGAAGTCGAGGTCCGGGCGGTCGATCTTGAGCATGTCGAGCGCCCGCTGCCCTGGCTCGCCGGCGCCGACGCCGTCGAATTCGCCCCGCAGGATCTGATAGATCTTGTTGGCGAAGACGATCGTGACGACGTTGAGACCCTCGCGCGCCTGCGTCCACAGCGATTGCAGCGTGTACATCGCGCTGCCGTCGCCGACCATGCAGATCACCTTGCGGTCCGGGCACGCGACCGCGGCGCCGGTCGCGACCGGGGTCGAGAAGCCGATCGAGCCGCCCATGTTCTGCAACCAGTCGTGCGGGGCGGCGGCCGCCGTCGGCGGAAAGAAGCCGCGGCCGGTGGTGACGGATTCATCGACCACGATGGCGTTTTCCGGGATCGCCATCGCAATCGCCTGCGCGATCGAGGCGTGCGTCAGCGCGCCGGTCGGCTTTGCGATTTCCACCAGCTTCTGCGGCGGCCGGTCGGCCGGCTGCGCGTGAAGCGCGCCGGCCAGCGCTTCCAGCGCGGCTACGGAATTTTCGGCGCCCGAGGTCATGCGATGCACTTCGCAGCCCTGGGGTTTGAGCATGCTCGGCTTGTTCGGATAGGCGAAGAACGCCACTGGATCGTTGGCCTCGACCAGCACGATGTTCTTGAAATCCTTCAGGATCGGCAGCGCCTGCTCGATCACGTAAGGGATGCGGTCGATTGCGAACCGGCCCCTGCCGCGCGCCATCCGCGGATTGTAGGTCTGGCCCATTACCTTGCAGCCGGTCTTGCCCGCGATCTGGGCAGCCAGTGCCAGCCCGTGCTCGGTGAGCGCGCTGCCGGTCATCAGCAGCAGCGTCGACGCGCCGCCGTTGCGCAACACCTTGGCGGCATGGTCCACGGCCTGCGCGGAATAATTGGCGCGCTGGCTTTCCACAGGCACCTGCGCAATGCCGTCGGCTTCGTTCCAGGCGGTATCGGCCGGCAGAATCAGCGTGGCGATCTGCGGCGGCGCGCTTTTCGCCGCGGCGATCGCGGCAGCGCCGTCGGCGGAAACGGATTTCGCATCCGGCGAGGTCCGCACCCAGGAAGACATCGGCCGCGCCAGCCCCTCGATATCAGAGGTCAGCGGGGCGTTGTAGCCGATGTGGTAGGTCGCGTGCTGGCCGACGATGTTGACGATGCCGGAGTTGGCCTTCTTGGCGTTATGCAGATTGGCGAGGCCATTGGCGAGGCCGGGCCCGAGATGCAGCAGGGTCGACGCTGGCGTGCCCTTCATGCGGTAATAGCCGTCGGCGGCGCCTGTCACCACGCCCTCGAACAGGCCGAGCACGCAACGCATCCCCTCGACCCGGTCCAGTGCGGCGACGAAATGCATCTCCGAGGTGCCGGGATTGGTGAAGCAGACATCCACGCCGCCTGCGACCAATGTCCGCACCAGACTTTCCGCACCGTTCATGGTCTCGTTCCCCTTCGCGCTTCGTTCTTGAGAGCCGCTGACGATCAATCATTGTTCGCACGTTTCGTCAAAGGTTTAGCGGCACAATGCAGCCATCGCCCAGGGCATGTTGTCTTTTTTTAACCGCGGTGTTTGAAAATGGCTGTGGTCACAGGCTCGTTGCTTGCACGATCGCCGCAATTATGGCCTGTCTCGACCTGCATACTCAGTTTTTTTCGCGAGGAAGAAAATGACCCGGGCTTTTGCTTTGCTGTTTGTGGCGCTCACCGTGCTGGCGGGGGCCGGCCAGGCACAGGCCCAATTCTTCTTTGACGACACGCGCGACATCATGGGCGGCGGCCCCGGTTTCTTCCGACCCGGCATGCCCAGCGGAGCAAGCCCGATCCCGCGCACCACCGTGCACTTTGTCGGCCATTACGCGCCCGGGACAATTTTAATCGATACCGCGGAGCGCAGGCTCTACCTCGTGCTCGGCAACGGCCAGGCGATACGCTATGGCATTGGCGTCGGCCGGGACGGCTTCCGCTGGAGCGGAACCCACCGCATCACCGCCAAGAAGGAATGGCCGAGCTGGACGCCGCCGGCCCAGATGCTGCGGCGGCGACCGGATCTTCCGCGCCATATGTCCGGCGGCATCGACAATCCGCTCGGCGCGCGGGCGATGTATCTGGGATCGACGCTCTACCGCATCCACGGCTCCAACGAGCCCGAGACGATCGGACAGGCTGTGTCGTCCGGATGCTTCCGCATGACCAATGAAGACGTGACCGATCTCTATAGCCGCGTCCGCATCGGCACCCCGGTTGTCGTGAGAAACTAGGCTGGAACTTGGCGCGGCGATGCGCGCAAGCGCGTAATCCCCGCCTTTCAAGCCTTGCACGCGCGTGCCGATTGCGGCAGCGTCGTTTGAATGCACACGCCTCACCGATCCCTTTACCTGCAGACGTTAGCGGCGGCCTTGGGCGCCGTCGCGCTCGGCGAAATCCTGGTGCCGTGCACGGCTTTCGCCGACATCCCGGCAATCGCGCAGCGTCAGCGCGCCGAGAAAAAGATCTTCACCGACAGCGAGATCGTCGAAGGCTTTCTGAAGATCGCGTTCGGCGCGGAATATCATCTCGCCGGCCGCGTCGACCGCATCCGCAAATATGACGGGCCGGTGCGGGTGTTTGCCGACGGCAGCCGCGCCGACCGCAAGGCGCAGCTCGCGAAAATCGTGGCCGACATCGCCGCCCGCGTTCAGCATCTCGACATCGCCATGACCGGCAGCCTCGAAGACGCCAATGTGCAGGTCAAGCTGGTGCGCGACCGCGACCTCCAGCGCACCATCACGACCTTCTACGGCAGCGATCGGGCCAAAGAGATTCGCTCCTCGCTCGACCCGCAATGCCTGTCGGGCTTCCGCAAGAACGAGAAGTTCGAAATCGAGCATTCCGACGTGATCCTCACCGTCGACAATGGTGACTTCGTCTTCTTCGATTGCGCCTATGAGGAATTGCTGCAATCGCTGGGACCGATCAACGATACCGCGAGCGTGCGCTGGACCATGTTCAACGACAACGTCTCGATGGGCTATTTCGACGTCTACGACCAGTATCTCCTGAACCTTCTCTATGATCCCCGGATCAAGCCCGGCATGACCGTGCTGGAGGTCAAGGCGCTGCTGCCGGACGTGCTGGCCGACGTGCGCGCCTGGGTGCGCAAGGTCAACAACCTGCCGTAAGTGACGGCCTCCGGTCAGCCGCCAACGCGGAGATTCATCGCGAGGTGAACGCATGAGCAATCCGCCGGCCTCACCCCGTCATTGCGAGCGAAGCGAAGCAATCCATCTGTCCGCGTACGACGTAACAATGGATTGCTTCGCTTCGCTCGCAATGACGGCGGAGAATCGGCGGCAGCCGGAACCCCTCGCGCGGCGGTTGAAGGACCCCGCCGGCCCTCGCATCCGCCTTTTTCCAATGACAACGCAAAGTTTTGTGGACGAAAGATTGTGACTTCCGGGAGCAAATCCTATCTAATGAGGTCTATGGGCGCTCCCTATAAGTTTTCCAAATGAACGACCTGCCGCGTATCCAGGCCTTGCGCTGCTTCATCACCGTGGCCCGCGAAGGCACGGTTTCGCGCGCGGCCATCTTGCTGCACCTGACCCAGCCTGCTGTCAGCCTGCAATTGAAGGGGCTGGAGGAAAGCACCGGCTTGCAGCTTTTCAACCGGACGCCGGGCGGCTTTACCCTGACGGAAGCGGGCGCGACCTTGCTGCCGCTGGCGCACCGGACGGTATCGGCCTCGGCGGATTTCAGGACGGCGGCGGATTCCTTGCGGGAGTCGCTGCGGGCAACGCTGCGTGTCGGCACGATCCTGGATCCCGAATCGATCCGGCTGGGCCCGTTCGTGCGAAGCCTCGCCACTTCCTCGAAGAAGACCGAAGTCTTCCTCCGCTACGGCCTGAGCGACGACGTGCTGGCGCAGATCGGCAGAGGCGAGCTCGATGTCGGATACTATATCGATGCCACGCCCCCCGAATGCCTTGCGTCGGGGATGCTGCTCGAACGCACCATCGACGATGGAAAATTCCAGCTCACGGCGCTGGTGCGCTACGACTACCGTGTGATCGCCCCGCGCGAATGGAGCGACAAGGTGCTGGGGAGGGATTGGGCCGACCTCGCCGGCCTGCCCTGGATCGCGACGCCGCATGCCTCGGTGCATCGGCGGCTGATCGACGACATCTTCCGGCCAATAGGGTCATCACCGAAGCGCGTCGCCTTCGCCGATCATGAAGACGCCATGATCGAGTTCGTCGAAGCCGGCAACGGCCTCAGCCTCGCCCGCGACTGCGTGCTCGACCGCATCACGCGCCAACGAAATTTCGTGATTGCCGACAAGGTGGCGCTGACCTGCGACCTCAGCTTCGCCTGTTTGACGTCGCGGCGTCGCGAGCCGATCATCTCGCAGGCCTTTTCGGCCATGCAGGCGGTGTGGGAGCCGAAGCCGGGCGGCGCAGCGCCGGCGCCGATCGAAGCGGCACGGTCGCGGAAAAGCGCCCGGAGGTAGCCCGATTGGCTCAAATTTTGGCCGGGGCAGACTTGCCCGGGCCAGACTTGCCCGGCTCAGACTTGCCCGGCTCAGACTTGCCATTGCAGATCGATTTCAGCGATCGCCATTCCTCTGATGTCAGCAGCGGCGGCCCGCTGGCTGACCGGTCTTCCCGGCTCATCCGCGCCAACCGGTCCTCGCTGAGGGGATGGGTGGAGATGATCGAGAGCCCCTTGCCCTCCTTTCCGGTGACCCGAAGCAGCAATTCCCCGGTCGGCTTCGCCGGCCGGCCCAGCCGGTGCATGACGTCGATTGCAAAACCGTCGGCATTGGTCTCGGCCTCGCGCGAATGCGACGACGTCACCAGCGTGCGCGAGCCGAAGATCAGCGCGCTGGGGCCGGTGATGTCGCCGAACAGCAGTCCGATCAGGAACGACGTACTGCCGTCACGGATCAGTCCGCGCATGCTGTCGCGATGCTTGAGATGGCCGAGTTCATGGGCCAGCACGCCCGCGATTTCGTCGGCGTTCTCGGCCTTCGCCAGCAATCCGTTGAACAGATAGACCCTGCCGCCCGGCAGCGCGAAGGCATTGGGAATCGAACTCGACAGCACGCCCGACTGCACCGAGGTGTCGAAGCCCGCGGATGCGCGAATCGCGGTGACGAGCTTGACGAAGGCCTTCTGCCCGGCGGCGTTGTCGCAAACCTTGGCATCGAACATCGTCTTGATCTGACTGTCCGCGACGTCGCCGAGCCGCCGTTCGAACGCTTCGGGCACCAGCGGCGCGAGGCGATCGGCGATCAGCGGAAGTCCGAACAGCACCACGGCAACGATCGAAACCGCGGCCGCGAGCGACCAGCCGACAATGACGGCAACGCCGCGGCGGCCGGGCGTGTTGTCATCCAATTTGGCGCAGCGTGAGACCAGCTCGGCCGCAAGTGCGTTGTCGCGAACCTCCAGCCGCGCCAGCGCAGGCGCGCTCTGGCAGCCGAGGCGCAGCATGCCCGAAGGGCTGTCGGCGCGGCGGATGTCGGCATAGTCCCAACACAGCCAGCTTCTGTTCGTGTTCGATGATTTCGAGCCGGTCGGAAAATTGGAGCGTAACCGCGCGGCGCCGGCTCGACGCCCCGTCGAAATAGGTCGCCGCATTGGCCGGCGGCGTTTTCGAAATCTCTGGCGCGTCGCTATCCATGGTCATCACGCTCTAGAATCCGCCGACATCGAGACCGTCGGCAAACCCCTCGCCGAGCGCGTTGGCCAGGTCGCCCCGCGCCGCGACGTTGGCGGCGGCCTCGAGGCCGCTGATATTGACCGAGCCCAGCACGATCACCCAGAGATCGCGCGTCAGATAGACCCGGATCACGACGTTGAGCGCCAGTGCCAATACCAAATAGCCCAGACCAGTCAGCACCAGCAGCGGAATGCTCCTCATCAATTCCGGCGTCTTGAAAAACTCCGTCAATCCCGCGCCGCTCATGCTGGCGACCAGCACCGCGCACAGGGCCAGATAGACCGCGAAGACTAGTCCAAGCAGGGCCATCCAGCCGATCACTTTCCAGTACAGCCCGATCAATGCGCTCTTCGGCAACGACGATTCCAGCCGCACGCCGCCGAACCGGACGCCGGACAGCCACCAGCGCCATTCGATGGCCTTGTAGCCTGCGTAAATGAAGGGGGCGATCGGACTTACATAGAGTGCGATCGGCGTCAGCAGCCACAGCCACCAGCCGCGCTTGAAGAACTCCCAGCCGCGCCCCTCAAAACTGCCCTGCAGGTCGCCGTAATGGGAATGGTGCATCTTGTAGCGTTCGAGCGCCGCGGCCCGCCATGGCAGCACCAGTCCGAGCGTGAGGATCATCAGCACACCCCACAGCGACGCCTGCAAGGCATAGATCCAGCCCGAGCCGGTCATCCAGAAGCGCACACCGCGCCATACCGTTCGCGTCATCCGGTACCGCCGCGCGCGGTAGATCGCGAACTGCCCGAACAGATAGAAGAAGGCGATCAGGGGAATGCTGGCGAACGCCTGATAGTGCTCGGCCTCGAGACCGATCAGAAAATAACCGAGATAGATCGGCACCAGGATCGCGAGCGCGACCAGAAATCCGATCAGCAACTCCTTGCCGCGGCCGGTATATTCGGCGGCATCGCCATCGACCAATGTGTTGGACCAGAGATGGCGGCGAATGTCGGTGAGGAGCCAGAATCGATAGAAGCCGAGGGTGACCAGTTCCAGAGCGGCGCCGCGCTTGGCCAGATCAAAGAATTCGCCGCGGCCGCCGGAAAACGCCACCGGCATCGGCGGCGGCACGGGCGAAGGCGGCGGTGGCAGCACCTGCGGGGGCCAGCTCATCTGGTTCATGGTTCAACTCCAGCGCGAACGGTAGCGGATCAAACCACAAATCTGTCGGCCGTTGTGTGACCCAAGTCCCACACGCGAAACGTTTTCGAGCGAAGCATGCCCTCAGACTCGATCCGGGGGTGGATACCGGTTCGCATAGCAATCAAGCTTGCGCGGATTGCGTAGACTTATCTGCGGTAGAGAACGCGTCAAACCAGAATCTAGAGCTTCGGTTCTGATTCAATCAGAACCGACGCTCTATGCCGATTTTTCGAACAATTCCCGCCCGATCAGCATGCGGCGGATTTCGCTGGTGCCGGCGCCGATCTCGTAGAGCTTGGCGTCGCGCAGCAGCCGCCCGGTCGGGTAGTCGTTGATGTAGCCGTTGCCGCCGAGCAACTGGATGGCGTCGAGCGCGCATTGGGTGGCTTTTTCCGCCGCGTGGAGGATCGCGCCGGCCGCGTCCTCCCGCGTGGTCTCGCCGCGGTCGCAAGCCTTTGCCACCGCATACACATAGGCCCGCGAGGCGTTCATCGTGGTGTACATGTCCGCGATCTTGCCCTGCACCAGCTGGAAGCTGCCGATCGGCTCGCCGAACTGCTTGCGCTCGTGCACGTAGGGCAGCACGACGTCCATGCAGGCCTGCATGATGCCGATGGGACCAGCCGCCAGCACCGCGCGCTCGTAATCGAGGCCGGACATCAGCACGTTGACGCCGCGGCCGACCTCGCTCAGCACGTTCTCCTCCGGGACCTCGCAATCCTCGAATACCAGTTCGCAGGTGTCGGAGCCGCGCATGCCGAGCTTGTCGAGTTTCTGCGCGGTGGAAAATCCCTTCATGCCCTTTTCGATGATGAAGGCGGTCATGCCGCGCGGACCGGCCTCGAGATCGGTCTTGGCGTAGACCACCAGCGTATCAGCCACCGGGCCGTTGGTGATCCACATCTTGTTGCCGTTCAGCACAAAGCGGTCGCCCTTTTTGTCGGCGCGGGTCTTCATCGACACCACGTCACTGCCGGCGCCCGGCTCGGACATCGCCAGCGAACCGACATGCTCGCCCGAGATCAGTTTTGGCAGGTATTTGCGCTTCTGTGTTTCGTTGCCGTTGCGGCGGATCTGGTTGACGCAGAGGTTGGAATGGGCGCCGTAGGACAGCCCGACTGAAGCCGACGCGCGCGATATTTCCTCGACCGCAATGCAGTGTTCGAGATAGCCCAAGCCGGTGCCGCCATACTCCTCCTCGACGGTGATGCCGTGCAGGCCGAGCGATCCTATTTTCGGCCAGAGGTCGCGCGGGAACTGATTGCTGCGGTCGATTTCGGCGGCGCGCGGCGCGATTTCGTTTTGTGAAAAGGCATGCACCGTCTCGCGGATGGCATCCGCGGTCTCGCCGAGATCGAAGTTAAACATCCGAAATGCGTTGGGAATCATGGCCGCCTCCCGGCGAATTAAACGTTGTTTCAAACAGGCTTAATCTTAGAGGATACGCTTGTCACGCGGCGAAATGCGCCGGTTAGCCCAAGGCCGGGCGGCGGTGTCGATGCGGCCAAATGCACCCAACTCGTCCTTGCGCCGGCGCACGGCTCGGGATGTAATAGGGTAAAACATCGCCCCTCCGGCATGCTTCGGCGGGGAACAGTCAGGGAGGTGCTCATGCACGGAACCATCGATCTCGCCGGAGATTCCCATCTGCGCGCCGCGCTCGAAAGGGCTCAGTCGATTCCGCTCGATGATTTCGACGTCAGCAATCCCGAACTGTTCAAGACCGATACGTTCTGGCCGTATTTCGACCGGCTGCGCCGGGAAGACCCGGTCCACTACTGCAAGGACAGCATGTTCGGGCCATATTGGTCGGTGACCAAATACAACGACATCATGGACATCGAGACCAACCATGCGGTGTTCTCGTCGGCGGCTTCGCTGGGCGGCATCACCATCCGCGACATCGCGCCGGACCTGCGCCGCGAGAGCTTTATCGCCATGGACCAGCCGCGCCACTCCGCGCAGCGCAAGACAGTGGCGCCGATGTTCACGCCGACGCATCTCGATCAGCTCGCGATCAACATCCGCAAGCGTTCGGCCGAATGCCTCGACAACCTTCCGAAGGGCGATGTGTTCGACTGGGTCGACCAGGTTTCGATCGAACTCACTACGCAGATGCTCGCCGTGCTGTTCGACTTCCCCTGGGAAGACCGCCGCAAGCTGACGCGCTGGTCCGACGTCGCGACCACCCTTCCCGGCCCCGGCGGCCTCGTCGCGTCAGAGGAAGAGCGCCAGGTCGAGTTGATGGAATGCGCGACCTATTTCGCCCGCCTCTGGAAGGAGCGCATCAGCCAGCCGCCGAAGAGCGACCTGCTCTCGATGATGGCGCATGGCGACGCCACCCGCGACATGGACCCGAACAACTTCCTCGGCAATCTGATCCTGTTGATCGTGGGCGGCAACGACACCACCCGCAACACGCTGTCAGGCAGCATCTACGCGCTGAACAAGAATCCGGATCAGTACCGCAAGCTGCGCAACAATCCGGACCTGATCGACAGTTTCGTCCCCGAGGTAATCCGCTGGCAGACGCCGCTGGCGCATATGCGCCGTACCGCGCTCGAAGACATCGAGTTCCGCGGCAAACAGATCAAGAAGGGTGACAAGGTCGTGATGTGGTACGTTTCGGGCAACCGCGACGAGGACGTGATCGAACGACCCTACGACTTCATCATCGACCGCGCCCGGCCGCGCACCCACGTTTCGTTCGGCTTCGGCATCCACCGTTGCGTCGGAATTCGGCTGGCAGAACTGCAACTCAAGATTATCTGGGAAGAAATCCTCAAGCGATTCGAGAATATTGAGGTGGTCGGCGAACCCAAGCGGGTGTATTCGAGTTTTGTCAAAGGCTACGAGACCTTGCCGGTCCGGATCGCCGGCTAAACAGTTGAGCCCTATCACCTGGGATGATCGAAAATGAACGTCCGGACCGCCATCAGAGCCGACAAGAAAGAGCTTCTGCGCGCCGCGCGCGAAGAGGCCTATTCGACGCCGCTGAAGGACTTTCATCCCGGTGCGCCAAAGCTGTTCCAGAACGACACGCTGTGGCCATGGTTCGAGCGGCTGCGCAAGGAAGAGCCGGTGCATTATTGCACCAACTCGCCGATCGAACCCTATTGGTCGGTCACCAAGTACAACGACATCATGCATGTCGATACCAACCACGGCATGTTCTCTTCGGACTCGACCCTCGGCGGCATTTCGATCCGTGACGTGCCGCCCGGCTATGACTATCCGAGCTTCATCGCGATGGATCAGCCGCGGCACTCGGCACAGCGCAAGACGGTGTCGCCGATGTTCACGCCGACGCATCTGGATGAGCTGGCAAAACTGATCCGCGAGCGTTCGCAAAAGGTGCTGGACGAACTGCCGCGCAACGAGACCTTCAACTTCGTCGAGCGGGTCTCGATCGAACTGACTACGCAGATGCTGGCGACGTTGTTCGATTTCCCCTGGGAAGAGCGGCGCAAGCTGACGCGCTGGTCCGACGTCTCGACCGCGCTGCCCAAGAGCGGCGTCGTGGAATCGCCCGAGCAGCGACGTCAGGAGATGGACGAATGCTACGGCTATTTCTCAAAACTCTGGAACGAGCGCGTCAACGCGCCGCCGCGCAACGATTTGCTGTCGATGATGGCCCATAGCGACGCGACGCGGCACATGGATCCCGACAATCTGATGGGCAACATCATCCTGTTGATCGTCGGCGGCAACGACACCACCCGCAACACCATGAGCGGCTCGGTGCTGGCGCTGAACGAGCATCCGGATCAATATCAGAAACTGCGTGACAACCCTGATCTGATCGACACCATGGTGCCGGAAGTGATCCGCTGGCAGACCCCACTCGCCCATATGCGCCGCACCGCTTTGGTCGATACCGAGATCGGCGGCAAGAAGATCAGGAAGGGCGACCGCGTCGTGATGTGGTACGTCTCGGGCAACCGCGACGAGGAAGGCATCGAGAAGCCCGACGAGTTCATCATCGACCGCGCCCGGCCCCGCACCCATCTGTCGTTCGGCTTCGGCATCCACCGCTGCGTCGGCATGCGGCTCGCCGAGCTGCAGCTCAAGATCGTGTGGCAGGAAATGCTGAAACGCTTCGACCGCATCGAAGTGGTCGGCGAGCCGAAGCGGGTCTACTCCAGCTTCGTGCGCGGCATCGAGCAGCTGCCGGTGCGCATTCCGGGGTGAGCGGTAGCGACCTCGATCGGCCCGATCGCGCAAGCGATCAACGTGAAGGGCCGTACCGGTGCGGCGAGTGTCCGCATCGTTACCGCCAGGAAATGGCATGTCCGTTTTGATCTCATTTTCCGGTTTGCCGGGGGTCGGCAAAACGACCGTGGCCCGCGCCCTCGCGCAGGAAATCAACGCCGTTTACATACGCGTGGACTCGATCGAGGTAGCCCTGAAAAACAGTAGCTTGCAGGTCCATCCGGCCGAGGATGCCGGATATCTTGCGGCCGTTGCCGTCGCGAAAGACAACCTGATGCACGGCCTCGATGTCGTAGCAGACACGGTGAATCCCATTGAGCTGACAAGGAGGTGGTGGGCCGAGGCCGCAAAAGCCTGCGATGCACGATTGTTGAACGTGGAAATTGCCTGCTCGGATCGAGCTGAACACAAGCGCCGGGTCGAGGAGCGTCGCAGCGATATCGTCGGACTTGATCTGCCGGATTGGAAACGCGTTCAGAGCCGCGACTACGAAGACTGGACCGGGGAGCGTGTGTTGTTGGATACCAGCAAACTGTCCGTGAATGATTGCGTCAAAAGGATTATCGAGGTGTTAGCCACGCCGGCTTAGCCGCCCAGTACCGACCTAGCCGCCAGTACCGACCTCCCCACGCTAATATGTAGCGCGCAACGGGCTTGCTTCAAGACCCGCCTCATCCCGTAGAACCCCCGACCGAAGCCACAACCTGCGGGGTCACGAAATGAGTGCATTGTTGTCGAGGAACGGTTCGCGCGAGGCCGAGTCGATCGCCGCGGCGGAAACGACTGTGGCGATGACCAACCATGCGGTGGTGATCGCCGGGGGCGGTCCGACCGGGCTGATGCTGGCGGGCGAGCTGGCGTTGGCGGGCGTCGACGTTGCCATTGTCGAGCGGCGCGCCAGTCAGGACCTCATTGGCTCGCGCGCCGGCGGTCTGCACGCTCGCGCCATCGAGGTTCTCGATCAGCGCGGTATAGCCGATCGGTTCCTCTCGCAGGGACAGGTATTTCCGGTCGTGCACTTCCACATACCTTTGGACATCAGCGACGCTCCCACCCGGCACAACTACGTTCTCGGGCTGTGGCAGAACCATATCGAGCGCATCCTGGCCGAGTGGGTTGGCGAAAAGGCGGTGACGATCTATCGCGGACGTGAAGTGACTGACATCGCGCAGGACGACACCGGCGTCGACGTCGCGCTCTCCGACGGTCAGTCGCTCCGGGCGGAGTATCTCGTCGGCTGCGATGGCGGCCGCAGCCTGATTCGCAAGGCGGCCGGCATCGCGTTCTCCGGGTGGGATCCGACGACGAGCTGGCTGATCGCCGAAGCCGAGACGGCCGAAGAGCCGAAGTGGGGGTTTCACCAGGATGCGTTCGGCATTCATGGGATCGGCAAGGTGGAAAATGGCGGGTCGGCCCGCATCGTGCTGACCGAGCCGCAGCTGCGGCTCGACAGCGAACCTACACTGCGCGATGTCAGCGCGGCGCTCGTCGCCGTATACGGGACCGATTACGGGATCCACAGTCCCACCTGGATCTCCCGGTTCACCGACATGACCAGGCAGGCCGCGGCCTACCGCGACAGGCGGGTCCTGCTGGCCGGCGACGCGGCACACGTGCATCCGCCGGTAGGTGGACAGGGCCTCAACACTGGTGTGCAGGATGCGGTGAATCTGGGATGGAAGCTGGCCCAGGTGGTCAAGCGGACATCACCGGAAAGCCTTCTGAATACTTATCACGCCGAGCGCTTTCCCGTAGCTGCCCGCGTATTGCGCAACACGATGGCGCAGGTCGCGCTTCGTCGCACGGACGACCGCACCAAGGCCCTGGGCGACACCATGTCCGAGCTCCTCGGCATGGACGAGCCGCGCAGACGACTAGCCGCTGAGATGTCCGGTCTGGGCATTCATTACGACCTCGGGGAGGGCCACAAGCTGCTCGGACGCCGCATGCCCGATCTCGACCTGATCACCGCCAACGGCCCGCTGCGGGTCTTCACCTTGCTGCACGATGCCCGGCCGGTACTGCTCAACTTTGGTGAGCCCGGCGGCTTCGACATCACGCCGTGGGCGGATCGGGTCCAGCTGATCGACGCAAAATACGACGGCGTGTGGGAGCTTCCGGCACTTGGCGCGGTCACTGCTCCCCACGCCGTATTAATTCGGCCCGACGGATATGTGGCTTGGGTGGGAGACTCAACCCAGCCGGGACTCGCCGACGCGCTAACCATCTGGTTCGGACCGCCTGCCGCGGCGTAGCCGTACAGGTTCTTCCGCGCAGCTTGACATGCAGTAAAATTACTGCATTTTGGTTTGCATGGACGACGACCAGCTGGACAATGTCTTCAAGGCGCTCGGCGATCCGATCCGCCGCCGCATCCTTGATCGCCTGGCGAAGCGTCCCGGGCAGTCCTTGTTTGAGATCTGCGCTGCGTCGTTTGCAGAGGATGGCAGAAGCCTGTCGCGGCAAACGATCTCGCAGCATCTCGACATGCTGGAGAGGGCTGGACTTGTCCAGACCCATTGGAGCGGGCGCACCAAAATGCATACGTTCGACGATACGCCTCTGCGGAAGGCAGCTGCTGCCTGGCTCAACAATCATCTGAAAAAAAGGAGTGCAAAATGAGAATCTATGTCATGAGCGTTTTGGTGGACGATCAGGCCAAGGCCCTGGATTTCTACACGGACAAGCTGGGCTTCATCGTCAAGCACGATATTCCGATGGGCGATCATCGCTGGTTGACCGTCGTGTCGAACGAGGCACCGGAAGGAACCGAACTCCTGCTTGAGCCGAGTGAGCACCCTGCCGCCGGGCCATTTAAATCCGCGCTCGTGAACGATGGGATTCCTGCCGCGTCCTTCCAGGTGGATAATCTCAAGAAGGAGTTCGAGAGGCTGCGCCAGCTTGGTGTCGAATTCACAGCAGAGCCGATGGATGCAGGCCCGGTCAGAATGGCTGTCTTTGACGATACATGCGGCAATCTCATCCAGCTCGTCGAGATGGTCGAAAAAAAGTAAAAGCTCCAATGTCAACCGCGTGGCTCCCGGTTCGCATTCCGGGTGAGCAGCAAGTGAACTCGTAAATCCTGAATGGTCGGCGGGCGTCCGCTTTGAGCGCATCCCGGACTCAAGTCCGACATCGCGTGAGGTCCGAAAAGAGCCGTCCGAAATGAACGAGGCCGCCAGCTCGCACAGGAACAATTAGCGAACTCTGCCGTTTTCAGCGCGAGGATACAGCCATGAGTAACAAAGAAAGCGCTGCCAACATTCGCAAGTCACCCGACGATTGGGTGTCAGGGGACGAGCCGATGACCGACGCCGAAGCGCGTCCGGCGTGAAGGAGGAGAAAATGGCGACATGCGAAACCTGCGGCAATGACTATGACAAGGCTTTTCAGGTTGTGATGAACGGCAAAGCGCACACGTTCGATAGTTTCGAGTGCGCAATTCATGCCTTGGCGCCGATGTGCGAGCATTGTGGAACGCGCATCGTCGGACACGGCCTGGAAAAGGATGGCACCTATTACTGCTGCGACCACTGCGCTCAAAAAGAAGGTGTGACCGATCTTCGCGATCGCGTGTGAAGTAAACGAGGAAACCTTTCGCGGCCGCCATGAGGCCGAGGCGGTGCGGGATCATCCAGTCGAGTTTGCGGTCGGGTTGAACCAGGATGACTAGCCGAAAAGTGACTGTCTTCGGCAGTACCGGCTTTTTGGGCCGGCGCGTCGTTCAACACCTTTTGGACCACGGTTTCGAGGTCAGGGCAGCGTCACGGCATCCAGAGCGGGGAGCTCAGGTCTTTCGCAATAGATCATCGGGACTGGAGGTTGTTAGGGCCGATGTCGGCGACGATAGATCGGTGATTGGCGCGGTGGCTGGCGCTTTCGCTGTCGTCAACGCCGTAAGTCTCTATGTCGAGCGCGGTAGCGATACGTTTCGTTCCGTGCACGTCGAAGCTGCTGCGAGAGTGGCACAGCATTCACGAGGATCAGGTGTGCAGCGCCTGGCCCACGTTTCCGGAATTGGCGCCGATGCGCAGTCACACTCGTCCTACATTCGAAGCCGGGGCGAAGGCGAGTCCGCAGTACGAGCTGCGTTCGCCGAGGCGACGATTATCCGTCCTGGAGTAATGTTTGGGCCGGGTGATGCATTTCTAATCCCGCTCACGAAGATGCTAAGGATGTTTCCCGTCTTTCCGATGTTCGGACGCGGTCAGACTGCGCTTCAGCCCGCGTATGTGGAAGACGTTGGGGAGGCGATTGCGCGCTGTTTCGACGCCCCAGAGCCGGGAATGATTTACGAGTTAGCCGGCCCCAACACCTATACTTACAAGGAATTGCTTCAGACGATCTGCAATTACCTTGATATCCGGCGGGTCCTCGCGCCAATGCCCATTACCGTGTGGAAGATGCTCGCTGCTGCCGCTGAATTCTTGCCTGCTTCTCCTGTTACATCAAACCAGGTCGAGCTTATGACCAAGGACAACGTCGCCTCTGGCAGGCATCCCGGATTTGACACTCTCGGCATTGAGCCGAGGGGAATAGAGATTGTGCTGGCTCCTGCCAGACGGGGTGACTGAGCCGGAGAACGAATTCCATGGCCGTGTTGTTGATTGGACAGGTCTGAAATTCGGGTTCACGGCCTAACAGCAATCGTTCCAGCAAGCCTGCGCCGCCCTATACAATTGCGGCATGACTGCTGTAGCCAGATGAGAATGCAGGCCCGGATCATTTTGTTCTAAGCCAGTCCTTAAGGCCCGGCAGCGGCTCAGGCGAGCTTGATGTCCCAGAGGCCCTCTTCGCGGCAGGCGACAAGTTCGCTGCGAAGCAGCTCGCTCACAAGCGCAATCGCAGTCGAGCCGGGATGATCGATGGGAGACGCAAGGATGAGTTCGCGCATCGGCGACGGTTTTGATATCGCAGCCGTTTCCAGCCGGCCGCTGGCTACTTCGTGGCGCACCGAGGATGGCGGCAACAGCGTGTATCCCAGGCCTTCTTCGACCAGACTTGTCAGCACCCGGAAGGAATCGGCTTCCAGCTTGACGTCGAGCTTTAGTTTTTTCTTCGCCGCCGCCTGCTCGATCAGCGCCCGGAGCCCGTGCGAATGACTGGGCAGCACGAGGCGCTGCCGCAGCAGCCAGCCGATATCGACCTGCTTCCTCTGCGAAAGCCCGCTGCCGCGCGGCCCAACCGCGACGATGGGATCGCGGCCGAGACTCTGCACGGTCAGATGCAGGTCGCTCGACGGCCCGTAGATCAGCGCCAGATCCATCTCGCCCCGGTGCAGCCATTCCATCAAATGGCCGCTGTAGCTCTCGACGATGCAGAGCGAAATGCCCGGATATCTGTCGACGGTGCGCCGGGCGAGCCGCGCCGAAATCACGCAGCTCACGGTCGGCACGAGCCCCAGCACCACCCGGCCCGACGGCGGGCCGCCCGAGGACTGGATCTCGTCGCGCACCTGGTCGATCTGACGGACGATGCCGGCGGTGCGCGCGAGCAGCAGGCGGCCGGCATCGGTCAGCACCATGCCGCGGCCGTTCCGGGTGAACAGATCGGCCCGCAATTCATGCTCGAGCAGCTTGATCTGACGGCTCAGCGCCGGCTGCGCCACCCGCAGCGTGTCGGAAGCTTTGCTGAGGCTGCCGAGCTCCGCCACGCAACTGAAGGTCCTGAGCTGCCTGATATCCATCGCTTGCCAATCTTCGAAGGCAGGTTCATACGCTATAACAATTCAGCATAGGAGACCGGCTGTGGTTTCACAACCGCCCGCCATCCGGCAATTGACATCCCCCACCATCCATCGCCAGAAAAACCAATGACCGCACAAGAACAACAGGACGAATTCCACGACATCCGCGATGCCGTCGCCAAACTCTGCGCCCAGTTCCCCGGCGAATACTGGCGCAAGCTTGACCGTCAGATGGCGTACCCCAAGGAGTTCGTCGACGCGCTGACGGAGGCCGGCTACCTCTCGGTCTTGATCCCCGAGGAATATGGCGGCTCCGGGCTGAAACTGTCGGCCGCGGCCGCGATTCTGGAAGAGATCCAGCGGGCGGGATGCAACGGCGGTGGCTGCCACGCCCAGATGTACACGATGGGCACCGTGCTGCGGCACGGCAACGACGCCCAGAAGGCGAAATACCTGCCCGAGATCGCCAGCGGCAAATTGCGGCTGCAGGCGTTCGGCGTCACCGAGCCGACCAGCGGCACCGACACCTCCTCGCTGAAGACCGTCGCCAAGCGCGACGGCGACCACTACGTCGTCAACGGCCAGAAGATCTGGACCAGCCGTGCCGAGCATTCCGACCTGATGATCCTATTGGCGCGCACCACGCCGAAGGAGCAGGCCAAGAAGCGCACCGATGGCCTGTCGGTGTTCATCGTCGACATGCGCGAAGTGAAGGGCAAGGGCCTCGAGATCCGTCCGATCCGCACTATGATGAACCACGCCACTACCGAAGTGTTCTTCACGGACATGCGGGTGCCGGCCGAAAACCTGATCGGCGACGAAGGCAAGGGTTTTCGCTACATCCTGTCCGGCATGAATGCCGAGCGCATCCTGATCGCCGCCGAATGCATCGGCGACGCCAAATGGTTCATTGCGAAAGCCACCGCCTACGCCAAGGAGCGCGCCGTGTTCGGCCGCCCGATCGGTCAGAATCAAGGCATCCAGTTCCCGATCGCAAAAGCCTACGCCGCGATGCGCGCGGCCGAGCTGATGGTGAAGGAAGCCACCCGCAAATATGAGGCGGGGCTCGATTGCGGCGCCGAGGCCAACATGGCCAAGATGCTGGCGGCGGATGCGTCTTGGGAGGCAGCCAATGCCTGCGTGCAGACCCACGGCGGCTTCGGCTTTGCCGAGGAATACGACGTCGAGCGCAAGTTCCGCGAAACGCGGCTGTATCAAGTTGCGCCGATCTCGACCAATCTGATCTTGTCCTACGTCGCCGAGCATGTGCTCGGCCTGCCCCGCTCCTACTGAGAACATCAGATGTTGCCGTTAGAGGGATTGATCGTCGTCTCCGTCGAACAGGCCGTTGCTGCACCTTTCTGCAGCTCGCGGCTGGCGGACGCCGGCGCGCATGTCGTCAAGGTCGAGCGCCCGGAGGGCGATTTCGCCCGCGGCTATGATGCCGCCGCCAAGGGCCAGAGCAGCTATTTCGTCTGGCTCAACCGCGGCAAGAATTCCGTGGTGATCGATCTTGCGACCAGGGAAGGCCGCACCGCGCTCGAAGAGCTGATCGCGAGCGCCGACGTGCTGCTGCAGAACCTCAAGCCCGGCTCGATGGACAAGCTCGGCTTCTCGCTGGAGCGGCTGAAGAAGGACTATCCGGCGCTGATCTGCTGCACCATCTCGGGCTATGGCGACGAGGGCCCCTATGCCGACCGCAAGGCCTACGATCTCTTGATCCAGGCTGAGAGCGGCCTTGCCTCGATCACCGGCGGACCCGAGGGGCCGTCGCGCGTCGGCATTTCAGTGGTCGATATCGCGACCGGCGCCACCGCGCACGCCGCCATCCTCGAGGCGCTG
The DNA here is from genome assembly GCF_036924515.1 of Bradyrhizobium sp. AZCC 1610. Classification (NCBI taxonomy): domain Bacteria; kingdom Pseudomonadati; phylum Pseudomonadota; class Alphaproteobacteria; order Hyphomicrobiales; family Nitrobacteraceae; genus Bradyrhizobium; species Bradyrhizobium sp. AZCC 1610. Next base: position 5,561,596 of record NZ_JAZHRR010000001.1, read on the forward strand.
ATCGCGCGCGGACACACCGGCAAGGGCGCGGATATCCGGATCTCGATGTTCGACGTCATGGCCGACTGGATGGCGGTGCCGCTGATCAATTCGGAAGCCGGCAATCCGCCGAAGCGGATGGCGCTGGCGCACCCCTCGATCGCGCCCTACGGCGTGTTCAATTCCAGGGATGGCAAGGGCATCTTGATCTCGATCCAGAGCGAGCGCGAATGGAAGAAGCTCTGTGCCGACGTGCTGGATCAGCCCGACCTGCCGAACGATCCCCGCTTCGCCAACATGGTCGAGCGCGTGCGCAACCGCCAGCTCACCGACAAGACGGTGGCCGACAGTTTTGCGACGATGACGCGCGTCGATCTCCTCAAGCGCCTCGCGGACGCCGATATCGCGTTCGCCGAGGTCAACACCATGGCCGATCTTGCCGTGCATCCGCATCTGCGCCGGATCGAGGTCGATACGCCGAACGGCAAGGTAAGCTATGCCGCGCCCGCCGCGATCTTCGTGAATGAGCCACGCCACTATGGCGCCGTGCCCGGGATCGGCGACCACGTCGAACTTCCCAAAGCTCCCCGTATCAGGAGCCGCCAGTCATGACCGAAAAACTCGATCTCGATCATCTGCGGCAATGGATTGGCCGCGACACGGAAGCTTCGGACATCGTCACCGCACAACTGGTCAAGGGTTTGCGCGCGACGCTGTTCCAGGACATCGGCGAGCCAAAGACAGGCGACGCCGCGCCGTGGACCACGCATTGGTGCCTGGCGCAGCCGGTGTTTCCGATGTCGCAGCTCGGCCCCGACGGTCACCCAACCCGCGGTGGTTTTCTGCCGCCGGTGCCGCTGCCGCGCCGGATGTGGGCCGGCGGCGAAATCGAATTCATCGAGCCCCTGCGCGTCGGCGATGAATCGACGCGCACGTCGCGGATCTCGGACGTGACGATGAAGACCGGCTCGACCGGCGTGCTGTGCTTCGTCTCGGTCGAACACACCATCACGACGCCGCGCGGCACAGCCATCCGCGAACGGCAGGACATCGTCTATCGCGACATGGGCGGCGCGGCGCCCATCGCCAAGGCCCCTCCGCCGCCGCCCGTCGCAAAGCATCGCGAAAGCCATGTCAGCGATCCCGTGCTGCTGTTTCGATATTCGGCGCTGACCTTCAACGGCCACCGCATCCATTACGACCGCGACTATGTCACCAAGGTCGAAGGCTATCCGGGCCTGATCTTCCACGGCCCGCTGCAGGCGGCGCTGATCGTCGAATTCGCCGCAAAACTTCATGGCGACTCGGCGCCGAAGAAGTTCAGCTATCGCGGCGTGCAGCCTCTGTTCGAAGGCAGCGAGTTCTCGATCAACGCCAACGAGACCCACGCCGGCATGGAACTGTGGATCGCCAATGCCGAGGGACAGCCGACCATGAAGGGCACCGCGACGTGGTGATCTTCGCCGTCATTGCGAGCGAAGCGAAGCAATCCATCTATCCCCGCGTTGAAGCATGGATTGCTTCGCTTCGCTCGCAATGACGGAATCCTAAATCAGCGAGGGTCACCTGATGTCGTCCCGCAAACCAGCCAAAACCGCCACCACCTCGCTCACCGTCAAGGACGCCACCTTCGGCCTGCTCCGCGCGTTCGGCATCAAGCGCGTGTTCGGCAATCCCGGCTCGACCGAACTGCCGTTCCTCAGCGACTGGCCCGACGACATCGATTACGTGCTCGGCCTGCAGGAGGCTTCCGTCGTCGGCATGGCCGATGGCTATGCACAGGCTACCCGCAACGCCGGCTTCGTCAACCTGCATTCCGGCGCCGGCGTCGGCAATGCGCTCGGCAATATCTACACCGCCCATCGCAACCAGACGCCGCTGGTGATATCAGCCGGCCAGCAGGCCCGCTCGATCCTGCCGCTGCAGGCCTTTCTCTACGCCGAGCGCGCCTCGGAATTTCCGCGGCCCTATGTCAAATACAGCGTCGAGCCGGCGCGCGCCGAAGACGTGCCGGCGGCGATCGCGCGCGCCTACTACGTCGCGATGCAGCCGCCCTGCGGGCCGACCTTCGTCTCGATCCCGATCGACGACTGGACGCGTCCCACGCAGCCGATCGAAGCCCGCAAGGTCAGCCGCGAACTCGGTCCCGACGCGGACGCGATGAAGGCGCTGGCCGCCGCGCTCTCGGCGAGCAAGCGCCCTGCCCTCGTCGTCGGGCCCGGCGTCGACCGCGCCGGGGCCGTCGATCTGATGGTGCGGGTCGCGGAAAAGGCAAAGGCCGCCGTCTGGGTCAGCCCGTTCTCGGCACGTTGCTCGTTCCCGGAACGACATCCGCAGTTTGCAGGCTTCCTGCACGCCTCGCCGGGCCAGCTATCGGATGCGCTGCGCGATCATGACCTCGTGGTGGTGGTCGGCGCGCCGGTGTTCACCTTCCATGTCGAGGGCCATGCCGCGATCTTCGACGGCGCGACCACGATCTTCCAGATCACTGACGATCCCGATGCCGCCGCCGTCACGCCGTCGGGCGCCAGCATCATCGCGACCATGAAGCCGGCGCTTTCGATGCTGCTCGATCTGCTGCCGGAAACAGCGCGCGCCATGCAGGCCGGTCGCGTGCTGCCGCCGGCGCCATCCGCCGCCGATCCGCTTCCGGTCGAATTCCTGCTGCACTCGCTGTCCGAAGCCATGCCCGCCAATGCGGTGCTGGTGGAGGAAGCGCCCTCGCATCGCCCGGCGATGCAAAAGTTCATGCCGATGCGCGGCCAGGACAGCTTTTACACCATGGCGAGCGGCGGCCTCGGCTACGGCCTGCCCGCCGCCGTCGGCATGGCGCTCGGACGTCCCGGCGTCCGCACGGTCTGCCTGATCGGCGACGGCTCGGCGATGTATTCGATCCAGGCGCTGTGGACCGCGGCCCGGCGCAAGCTGCCGCTCACCGTCGTCGTCATCAACAACGCCGGCTACGGCGCGATGCGTTCGTTCAGCCAGGTGATGCAGGTGCGCAATGTGCCGGGGCTGGAATTGCCCGGCATCGATTTCGTCAAGCTCGCCGAAGGCATGGGCTGCCACGCCGTGCGGGTGACGAAATCATCCGAACTCGCCGGCGCGCTCAGCTACGGGCTCTCTTGTGACGGCGTCAGCCTGATCGAGGTGATGGTAGATTCGGCAGTGCCGCTGCTCTACGCGCAGAAGGGGTGAGCGAAGCTCTCTCCCCGTCATTGCGAGGAGCGAAGCGACGAAGCAATCCATCTCTCCTCGTGCAATGAGATGGATTGCTTCGCTTCGCTCGCAATGACGGGGAGAGGCCGCCCTACTCCTGGCATACCAGCTCATGACCTCATAAGGCTCGACAATTCGCCCGCGAGTTCCGTACGCGGCATTACTTGACGTTGCTCTACGTTCGCACGAGAATTCGGCATGGGGCAACCATGGAGTGAACGCCATGAAACAGCCAAGCCTCAGAATAGCTGCCCTCGCGGTCTCCGTCTTTACATGCGCGACCATGCTCTCGTTTGACTGGAGCGAACAAAGGAGCGCTTCGCTATCTATCGAGCGCGCGCAGGCACAGACGGTTGATCCGTTGACCCCGGCGCCGGGCGTTACCCGGCGGCAGGCGCGGCGGGCCGCGGCCGGCGCGGCTGCCGTGGGTGCCGGTGCTGTCGCAGCCGGAGCGACTGCCGCCTACTACGGCGGCGGCCCCTATGCCTACTACGGCGGCAATGGTCCTAACGCCTATTACGGCGGTGGCAGTCCCTACGGCTATTACGGCGGCCCGGGCGTATGGAGCCAGGACTACGCGGCGCGCAACGGCATAATCTGCCAGCCCGGCACAATGGTCCGCCTGGAGGATGGCCGGATGCACAGGTGCCAGTAGCGACGTAATCGGGAAAGGCGGCCGGACGGCCGCCCTTCTCGCTACGCTATTTCCCGTAACTCTCCCGCATCTTCGCCTGGATCTTCGCCATCCCTGATATCCAGCGGTCGTAGTTCTCGGTCTTCTTGCGCATGTAGCCGAGCACCTGCGGGTGCGGCAGGATCACAAAGGTTTCCTCTTCCAGTCCCTTCAGCACGTCCTGCGCCACCTGCTCCGGCGAAAGATCGCCGTCGCCGGATTGCGGGCCCTTCGGGATTGAGCGCAGCATGTTGGTATCGACGCCCTGCGGGCACAGGATAGACACCTTGATGTTGTCGGCCTTGTGCGAGATCGCCAGATTCTCGGCAAAGCCGACGGCGGCATGCTTGGTGGTCGAATAGGCCGGGCTGCCGACCTGCGACAGCAATCCGGCCGCCGAAATCGTGTTGAGGAAATAGCCGCCGCCGCGCGCCTTCATGCGCGGGATCAGGTGCCGCGCCGCATAGACATGCGCCATGACATGAACGGCCCAGCTTCGCTGCCACGGTTCGTCGGAGTTTCCGCCGGCATTCACCGACAGTGGATCGAAGCCGCCGCCGATGCCGGCATTGGAGCAGAACAACGCGATCGGGCCGAATTGATGTTCGGTCTCCTCGATGACGTGAAGGATGTCCTTCTCCTTTCCGACATCGCATTTGAAGGCCGCCCCACCGATCGGAGTGGCGACGGCTCGCGCGCCGTCGGGATCGATATCGGCGACAACGACCTTGGCGGCGCCGGCGCGATGGAAGGCCTCGCACATCGCCCGGCCGATGCCGTTGCCGCCACCGGTGACAACCACAACTTTGCCGGTCACCTGCATGGCCGCTCTCCCCTCGGATCGTTACGCCAGGATCATCATGTCGAGAATAGCCGTATAATGGCACGCGGCGCCGAGCAGGACGAAGCCGTGCCAGATCGCGTTCTGGAAACGCAGCCGCTGCCAGGCATGGAAGATCACGCCGAGGCTATAGAGCACGCCGCCCGCCACCACGAAGCCCAGCGCCAGCGGCGGCACCGCCTTCACCACCGAATCGTAAATCATGATGCCGCTCCAGCCCAACGCGAGATAGAGCCCCACCGCCAAACGATCGTATCGGCCCGGGAGCGCCAGCTTCAGCACCACACCGAGGATCGCGGCGCACCACACCCCGGTCAGCAGCGCGATCGCGAGATAGCTCTCTTTCAGCGCCACGATGAAAGGCGTATAGGTGGCGGCGATCAAGAGATAGATCGCCGAATGATCGAAGCGGCGCAGCACCCATTTGGCGCGCGACACCGGCCAGAGATTATAGACCGCCGAGAACGTCAGCATCGCGAGCAGGCCCGCGACGTAGACCGATACCACGGCAATTTCGAACGCGCTGGCATAGACCGCGGTCAGCACGATCAGGACGGTGGCGGCGACAAGCCCAAGACAGATGCCTACGATATGCACGACGCCATCGGCAATCAGCTCGGCGCGGTCGTAGTTCCAGTGCATGGCGTCAACCGCCGCATGGATGGATGTCGAAGCGAATTGTTTCAGTCTGAAGATGGTCATGCAGGCCCACAGAATCTGGTGAGGGAGCGATTAAGACATGGGTCTTCCGAGGTCAACGAACCGTTCAAGGCCACCGGCCTGAAGGCGTTCATCATCCGCGAAAGCAGGTGGTCTAGTATTCCACGGCCGTGGCATTTTCGTGCTGCCGTTACCGGCCGTATATCCTCGGGGGCCCGTTGTCAGCCTATCACGGACGCTTGATTTTGGCCCGCCAATCGCCACTTTGCGGTAATCGCCCACCAACGCATTACATCGAGCCCTCCACGCCCGCATGGCCCCCAGTTTTTCAGACATCGTCGAGGAAGCGCGCCTGTCGGCGCGGGCGCTTCTGGACTATGGCGACAGCTTCTTCAATCCGACGGTGCGGCTCGGCGTCACGGGCCTGTCGCGCGCCGGCAAGACCGTGTTCATCACGGCGCTGGTCCACGGCCTGACCCGCGGCGGAAGGTTTCCGGTCTTCGAGCCCTATGCCACCGGCCGGATCGCCCGCGCCCGGCTTGAGCCGCAGCCGGACGATGCCGTGCCGCGCTTCGACTATGAGAACCACGTCCGTACGCTGATCGAGGAGCGGCGCTGGCCGAGCTCGACCGTCGACATCAGCGAACTGCGCCTCGTCATCGACTACCAGCGGCAGAATGGCGCAGACCGCACGCTCACGATCGACATCGTCGATTACCCCGGCGAATGGCTGCTGGATCTCCCGCTGCTCAACAAGAGTTTCGAGCAATGGTCGGCCGAGAGTCTTGCGCTGTCGCGCGAGGGTCCGCGCGCAAAACTCGCCGCGCCGTGGCACGAACATCTGAAGACGCTTCACCCCGAGGGCCGCGAGGACGAACAGGCGACGCGCATGGCGGCAAAGCTGTTCACGGATTATCTGCGCGCCTGCCGCGACGAACGTTTTGCGATGAGCCTGCTGCCGCCCGGGCGTTTCCTGATGCCGGGCAATCTCGCTGATACACCGGCGCTGACCTTTGCGCCGCTGGAAGTGGCTGCCGACGGCAGCGCGCCCGACGGTTCGCTATGGGCGATGATGCGGCGGCGCTACGAGGCCTACAAGGACGTCGTGGTGCGCCCGTTCTTCCGCGATCATTTTGCCCGCCTCGACCGGCAGATCGTGCTGGTCGATGCGCTCGCCGCGTTCAATGCCGGACCCGAGGCGCTGCATGATCTCGAAGCCGCGCTGTCAGGCATTCTCGATTGCTTCCGCATCGGCCGCAGCACGATCCTGAGCAGCCTCTTTCGTCCCCGGATCGATCGCATTCTGTTTGCCGCCACCAAGGCCGATCATCTGCACCACCAGAGCCATGACCGGCTGGAAGCCGTGCTGCGGCGGGCGGTCGCCAAGGCGGCCGGCCGTGCCGAATATGCCGGCGCTGCTATCGACGTGGTCGCGCTATCGGCGGTGCGCGCCACGCGCGAGGCGCAGGTCGCGCGTGGCCGGGAGAAGCTGCCGTCCATTATCGGCACGCCCGCGCCCGGCGAGACCGCCAATGGCGAAGCCTTCGATGGCGAGACCGAGGTCGCGACCTTTCCGGGCGACCTGCCCGCCGATCCCGAGGAGCTGTTCAACGGCGGCTTTCGCGGCCTTTCCAGCACCGTTTCCGAACAGGCCGATTTCCGCTTCCTGCGCTTCCGGCCGCCGCTCCTGGAGCGCACCGCCAACGACGAGCCCGCGCTGCCTCACATCCGCCTCGACCGCGCCCTCCAGTTCCTGCTCGGAAACCGACTGCAATGAGCGAGAAAACGCCGCATCGGCGGCCGGCGACGTTCAAGCTCGGCGATCCCGGCGTCATCGTGATGGGTCCGGATGAAACCGGCCGCCCTCCCCGCGGCACGGTCCACATCACGCCCGAGGCGGATCCTGCCACCCTGCCTGTACCGATCGATGCGCCACGTGTCCCCGCGCGCCGCGGCTTTCGCTGGGGCACGCTGTTCTGGTCCGCCGTCGGCGGGCTGGTGCTGCTCGGCACAGGGCTCGGCATCGTCAATCTGATCGAGGACCTGTTTGCGCGCAGCGAAACCCTGGGCTACATCGCGCTGGCATTCGCTGCCGCCGCAGCGCTGGCGCTGGCGGTCGTCATCGGGCGCGAAGCCTTCGGGCTGGCGCGGCTGGCGGCAATCGAGAAACTGCATCTGCGCGCCGCCGAGGTGCTGCGCAGCGACGACCGCGCCGAGAGCCGCACCATCGTCAACGATTTGCTGAAGCTCGCGCATCAGAACCCGCAACTGGCGCGCGCCCGCGCCACGCTGGTGAGCCATGCCGACGACATCATCGACGGCGCCGACATGATCAAGCTCGCCGAGCGCGAGTTGATGGCGCCGCTCGACGAGGAAGCGCGCAGGCTCGTTTCCACCGCCGCGCAACGCGTCTCGGTCGTCACCGCAGTAAGCCCGCGCGCGCTGATCGACGTGCTGTTCGTGTTCGTCGCCGCGATGCGGCTGATCCGGCAACTGGCGCGGCTCTATGGCGGCCGGCCGGGCACGCTCGGCATGATCAGCCTGCTGCGCCACGTCATCGGCCACCTCGCGATTACCGGCGGCATGGCGGTGGGCGACAGCCTGGTGCAGCAGATGCTCGGCCACGGCATCGCCGCCAAACTCTCGCAACGGCTCGGCGAAGGCGTGCTCAACGGCCTGCTCACCGCGCGGCTCGGACTAGCCGCGATAGACGTCACCCGCCCGCTGCCCTTCACCGCGCTGCCGCGGCCCGCATTGGGCGATCTCGCCAAGGACCTGCTGCGCAAGCGCGACGATGAGGGGTGAGGTCCGATTCCGCTGGGGAGCGCCACTGAATCGAACCGACGAAAAATAAGACGAAATTACAAATAGTTATCCCGCAGCTCTTGATCAGTGTTGCACACTTAGTTGCGCAACCCACAGCGCTCGCAGGCCGCCTCGGTTAACGCTTCAACTACCTATCGAAAGCGAGGTCTGGACTCATAAACCAGAGAGGCGTTGGCGAACGTCCGATTTGGTTCGCATAACAGACTCAGGCCGGACATCGCGCCACGTCCGCTGAGTGCCAAACCCGGAAGAACTCAGGGTGAAGCAAATCTCGTCCGAGATGCGCTCAAGAGCAGAGATCGAGACGGGGTGTAGTCGATCGGTGTCGCAAAAGCGACGCAGCACGGACGAGTCGGATCATGGGTCTGCCCTTTGAGCAGAATTTGAACGGCACGCGGTCAGAAATCGAGCACGCGGAGCTGTTGCTTGCTGATCCGGTCGGCCGAGTCGATCGATTGCGCCTTGCGGAAATCGGCGATCGCCTCGGCGCGGCGGCCCAACGCTTCATAGGAGAGGCCGCGGTTGTTGTAGGCCTCGACATAGGACGGACCGAACTGGATCGCTTGCGCGAAATCTGCAATCGCGCGGTTGCTGTCACCCTTCGCGACGTAGGCCTTGCCGCGGGAGTTGAAAGCGTTGAAGTCCTTGGGGTTTATCGCGATCGCCTGGTCATAGTCCCGGATCGCGTCATCGATCTTGCGCAGCGCAGTATAGGCATTGCCGCGATTCCAATACGCCACGCCGTTCTTTGGATTGATGCTGATCGACTGATCATAGTCGGCGATCGCGCGGCGATAGTCCTTCAGGCCTTCGTAAGCGACGCCGCGGCAATTGTACCCGCGGGAATTTTTGGGTTCGCGCTTGATGACCTCGCTGCAATCCGGAACGGCGAGGTCGTATTGGCGATTGTTACTGTAGGCAACGCCACGCGAGCTGTACAGCCAAAGCAGATCGGGATCGAGCTTGATTGCCTCACTGTAGTCTGCAATGGCGGGCTCCCATCCGCCTTTTTTCGTGATCAACCTCTTCCTGAAGAGCGCCTGACCCCTTTGGCCGAAACCAAAGGCGTATTTCGGATCGATTGTGACCGCCTCGGTGATATCGGCGACCGCCTGGTCGAATTCACCCTTTTCCGTCCACGCCATGCCGCGGCGGGCATAGGCCCACACGTCCCTGGAATTGACCCTGATCGCCTCGGCGTGGTCGGCCAGCGCTGCGTCGTATTCATGCAGACCGTAATAGGCGACGCCACGGTTGTTGTAGGCCCAGCCATATTTCGGATCGATCTTGATCGCCTCGGTGCAATCCGCAACGGCCGCTGCGTGGTCCTCTTTGCTCTCGTATGCCTCACACCGGTGCGCAAAGGCCCAGGCGTCCTTCGGGCTGAGCTTGATGGCCTCGCCGTAGTCGGCAATCGCGCGGTCGTAATCCTTCCTGTTGAAGGAGCCGCGGCCCCGGTTCTTGAAGGCCTCGACGCGTTCTGCCAGCCGCTCGCTTGCATCGTCGATGATGCGGCTGCAGGCCGCGCCACCGAAGTCGAGCTTGTCGGCGCTGGCGGCGCACTCGCCGCGGTCAGCCGGCGTAGCAGCCAGCGCCGGCATCGTAAGCAGGAGACCCACGCAAAGGAGCAGTCCACCTGATCCGCGCGCTGCCATGCTGTTCCTCCCCGCCTTGCGCTCCGACGCGACACGTACGGCCGTGATGACTTTAGCCCCAGCGGCAGGCATTCTGCCATCGTCAACCCAGGTCCGAGATGAGTCAAACTCGGAAGTCCGGAGATGCACCGGGAGATATGCCATGCCCGCGTAAGCAGACATCGTCAGATCAGTCGGTAGATCCGGTTCGTGAAGAGTCGACGTTGAACAGGGAGGCTTTGAGGATGCATCAGGTCAACACTGGTGATCTGCAATAGATTAAGGGAGGCTGCCATCTGGCAGCCTCCCTCCATATCTTGATGCTATTCCTCACCCCGCCGCCTGCCCCCGTCATGGGGACTCATCCCAACGTGGAGATGAAACGACAAGGCTCACGCCCATCCCGAACTCACGTGTGGGCTTCCGATCGGTCTTGAACAACAGTTGTGCGGCCTCGGCGTTCGTGGCGCAGCGCTCGAGCCAGCGAGCCACGAGAAAATCAACCCGCGCGGAAAATCGCAGTCGAGCCGCTGCCAGAACAAGCCTCGCGTCCAAGCTCTGATCGGATGGTATCTTGACGTCGTTGCGGGCGTTCATCTTGCCCTCCTGCCGTTTCGGCGGAGGGAGCAGCCCTGCGCCGAGAGTTACACTCTTGCTTTGCGGATCAGCCCCGCTTGGAGCTGAAAATTCGGACCCCGTGCCATCACGGACATGCACGACCAAGCGGCCAGCTGAATAAGCGGCCGGACGCGGGCGGCAGTCTCTGCGATGTGTGTGCGTGCGGTGCGCATTACGGTCCTCAAGAGTGCAGGCAATTTCACCCGCGACGAATGTCATGATCTAAACGCAGAGAAAATTCAGCCCGTCAAATGTTTTATGTTCACGAGGTGCGGAATTTGTTGCGTGCCAGCAATTTTTGAACGCCGGCGCGGCCGGCTGGGTTCAAAAATTTCAACCTATGGTCAATGGGCGGAAGTGGCGGTTTACTTCGCCATGCCCGGTCTACCCCCGCAAGCAGACACCAGTCGGAAGGGTCGGCATGTCCGCTGGGCGCCCATCCTCTGACTTCGAGCAGCAGCCGCGAGGTCCGCGGCGATTGGGACAAGCGTTGAAGATCGCCGTGATCACAACCCATTGTCGCGCTGCAAGAACTCCGGCATCTGATGACGCAGCTCGCGCGGGAGCGGCCGCTCGGACGGGTCGCGGCCAACCTTGGACTTCAACTCCATCAGATCAGTGAAGACGTCGGCCTGGCGCCGCAATTCGTCGGCAATCATTGGAGGTTGACACGAAATCGTCGAAACGACGGTCACCCGGACCCCGCGACGCTGCAATGCCTCGACCAGGGAGCGGAAATCGCCATCGCCGGAGAACAGCACGATCTGGTCGACGTGTTCTGCGAGCTCCAGGGCATCGACCGCGAGCTCGATATCCATGTTGCCCCTCACCTTGCGACGGCCGCTGGCGTCGATGAATTCCTTGGTCGCCTTGGTGACTACGGTGTAGCCATTGTAATCGAGCCAGTCGACCAAGGGCCGGATCGACGAATATTCCTGATCCTCGATGATCGCGGTGTAGTAAATCGCACGAAGCAGCGTGCCTCTGCTCTGGAATTCCTTGAGCAGCCGCTTGTAATCGATATCGAACCCAAGCGTTTTGCTGGTCGCATAGAGATTGGCGCCGTCGATCAGCAGCGCGATCTTGCCGAGGGAGGATGACATTTTGGCAATGACCCTAAACTTGAATAGCCAGGAAACAAGGACGTCACTTCAGGTTACTGGATGCGCGGCACAACAAATTCGCCTGCGGGCATCTCGGGCCACACTCACCGTTAACTCGTAGAAGAGAGCAGGACTCGCCACTGTGGACAGCTCGAATATCGTTGCTGTACGCGATCGCTTTGGCCGTGAAATTTTTCTGCGACGGCCGAACCCGATTGCAGTGACGCTAAGGTCCGCGACATAAGCGCTCAATTGTCCGTAGGTAAGCGGCGCAGATACAAACGGATGCAGCTTCTATACGAAGGTTTATAGTCGTTGCCTTCGATGTCACCTCCCCTCGGTGCCCGGACTCGGAAAGTGCCCTCAACGCCCCGCTCATCGCGCGAAGCCCACTGCGCCGTGCCCACCATCTCACGCTCCACTCGGAAGGAACAACTCATCCTTCCCGATCTTCTTATCAGCCACCGATGCGAGGAGGCTCGAAGATGCAAAGCACTGGCGCAGCCCGGCAAGGGCGATATTCGCTGCGACAGCGTTCCCGAACCGAAAGGATGTCCCGGGACAGGAAGGGCGGCTGCATCAAGGTCGTCCTGAAGCCGTGACCTCATGGCGCGGGTCCTGATCGGCACGTCCGGCTGGCATTACGATTCCTGGCGCGGGCCGTTCTTCCCCAAGGGCCTGCCCCTCGAGGAGCAGCTGCCATACTACAGCAGCCAGTTCCCGACGACTGAACTCAACGGCGTGTTTTACAGAACACCCACGCCGCAGGCGGTGACGAGTTGGCGGGATCAGACCGGGCGCGACTTCATCTTTGCCTGGAAGGCGTCCAAATTCATCACCCATTGGAAGCGGCTTTCGGACAACTCGGTCAACAGCCTCGAACTGCTGGAGGATCGCCTGTCCCTGCTCGGCAGGAAAGCCGGGCCGATCCTGTTTCAGTTACCGCCGAACTTTGAGGTAGATGCCGACCGGCTCGCCTCCTTCCTAAAGCTGCTGCCGAAGAAGCGGCGCTACAGCTTCGAATTCCGGCATCCCAGCTGGTACGCACCGCAGATATTGCGTCTGCTTCGGGCGCGAAACATCTCGCTCTGCATATCCGACCATCACGACGCGCCCGCCCCCTGGACGCGCACCGCCAACTTTGTCTACGTGCGCGGACACGGACCCACGGGCCGCTACAAAGGCCACTACAGCCCGCGGACCCTCTCGGAATGGGCCCGCCGTATCAGGTCCTGGAAAAAGCAAGGCTGCGACGTGTTCGTTTATTTCGACAACGACCAGAAAAGCGCGGCACCTGCCGATGCCAGATCCTTGCGCGAGCTGATGGGGCAGGCCTGATGCCGCCGAACTGATCTCACTTCGGACTGCGAACTGATTTGCCTGACGCGCAAGCGCAATCTCGACGCACACTTGCGACAAATCAACACGACGGGCAAATCAGTCAAAACCTGTCCAGCCCCTTTTGCAAAAATATTCCGCTTAACTTCCAAAGCAAATCATCGGCATAACTCCGCCGTCTCACGGCAGATGAGGGGCGTTGGCCATCGTCACGAACGTGCGGTGAGATGCGATGGACGCAAGAGGCGCGCTAGACGTACGCGCCTTGAGCGTACGGCGAAGTCGTGTGGTTCGGGCGCCGCGGTGCTGGCGTTAAGCGTGCGATAAGAAGCGCAGGCGACGGAGGCAAGAAAGCCGTTCTCCGGGAAGAGCACGAAGTAAGCCGTAAAGCCATTGCGCAGGGAAGGCCGGAATGCTCCCGCTGCCCTGTATGCTCGTGTGCACTTTTGTTTGCGCAAATCGCACGCGAGACCGCGGGTGCAGCAAGCACCCGGTCTTCCCTGCGCCCTCTAATCGAAGAGGGCAACGACGATGCAAACCTCGGGCGCAATGCGCTGCGAGATCGCGAAAGCGTGTTTTCGTAGGAAAAGCGTGTTTTCGTAGGATGGGTGGAGCGCAGCGATACCCATCGCCACACGCGCCACCGTTGATGGGTATCGCTTCGCTCCACCCATCCTACAGGAGTCACGCCATTGCGAGCGAAGATGCTACGAAACTACTGCATCGAATCGCAGTCCCCCCGCCAGCACTCGCCAGCGGAACAGCGGCGAATCCGGCGGCGGCGCGAGTTCCGGCGTCCATCCGGTCAATTTTTCCAGCGCGTAGGTATCCATCACCACTCCGCGCCAGACGCGCTCGACGCGCGCCAGCGGTTGCCGCTTTGCCGTCGTGAGATCCCACAGCGGAAGGCGATTGTCCGGCTCGCGCGCGACATAGAGGCCGGGATGATCCTTGATCGAGTTCATGCCCGGATCGCGAAAGCCCATGAATCTCCCGCGTTCGTTGATCTGGACCACCGGCACCTGCCCGTTGAAATGCCAGCGCAGCATCGCATAGGTGCGATAGTCCGATGTCGCGATCCAGGTCGCGCCGCTCTGTCGCAACTGCTCGCGCGCGCGCGCCGCGACCTGTTCATAGCCGGCCTCGCCACCGACGGGATCGGTCCTGCCGATCAAATTCCAGGGCGCAGCGACATAATAGAAGAACACGCCGACCACGAAAGCGATGCCGGAGATCACAGCCACCCTCGCCCACCAGAATGTCGACTTCACGATCCAGTCCGGCCAACCCTCGCGCGGCAGCATGACGAGATTGATGGCGGTGGCGGCAAAGCCGGCGGGCCACAGAAACATCGGCCAGGTGTCGCCGACACGCAGCGTCAGCGACTTCCAGAGAAAATAGAGGAAGGGCACCAGCACGGCAGTCGACAGCAGGATCGCGACCGGCTCGCGGCTGCGATAGCCGCGCCAGGCCGAAAGCGTCACGCCGGACAGAACCACCGGCAACAGCACGAAGCCGACGAGACCGAATTGAAGCCCGATGAATTCGCCGATGGTGCGGAACGACAGTTGTTGGGTCGCGACCGCGCGCACGAACTGGAAGCGGAACGACGCCCAGTCGTGCTCTGCATTCCAGATCAGCACCGGCAGAAACACCACGACCGCAATCAGCGCCGCCAGCCACGGCCAGGGGCTGAGCAGCCAGCGCCGCCGCCAGTCCGGCACCAGCGCGAACGCGACGACCGCCGGCAACAGCATGATTGCGGTGAATTTCGACAGCAGCGCCAGCCCTGCGAACAGACCCGCGGCCAGCCACCAGCGCGGATTGCCGCTCTCGTGCAGCCGCACCAGCGACCACAGCATCGCGACCGCACAGGGGATCATCGCCGTGTCGGGCGCGACCTTCGCCATCAACAGCCCGTAATACAGCGCCGCTTCCGGCAACAGCACCGCGAGGATGACGGCGCGCACATCATGCGTCGCGCGCCGGACGATGTCGGCGAGCAAGAGCTGCGTGACCAGCATCGCGACGATGCCGCCGAACCGCACGCCGAGACTGGTGTCGCCGAAGATCGCGGTGCCGAACCGGATCAACCACGCGATGCCGGGCGGATGATCGAGAAAGGAAAGCGCGCTCTCCTTCGACCAGGTCCAGTAATAGGCCTCGTCGGTGCGCAGATCGAGCACGCCGGCATAGACCAGCCGCATCGCCGTCAACGCGGCAATCAGCAGCGCAACGGCAAGCCAGGGTACGTCAAACCACGGCGGCGCGGCGGAACTGGCTCGGCTTTTATAGGGCTTGGCAATCGTCACGGCGCTTTCTCCTCGACTGTGCCGGGAGTGTCAACGAGCCGTGGAGAAAAATCACTTCCGTCGTCCCTGCGAACGCAGGGACCCATACCGCGTGATCCGTCGAGAAAGCCTGGTGGCAGACGCCCTGCCAACTACCGCAGTCGCTTGCTGAAGCGAAGCCGTCTTCCCTCCTGCCCCGCCCGCCGGCCGCGGCGTATGGGCCCCTGCGTTCGCAGGGGCGACACGTTGATGGGTTCTCGCCTTTCCCCCACGTCGTCCCTGCGAACGCAGCGACGACTCGTTGATGGTATGCACCGCTGGAATTAGGCATTAGTATCGCCCAATATTGACCCCATGGATCGCATGGCCACTCTTTCCCGAGAACAACTGACGGCATTCGTCCGCGGCATCAGCCTCCGGCAGGTCCGCCTTGTCAGCGGCGTCGTGCTGTTCGCCTATCTGGTCACTCATTTCCTCAACCATACGCTCGGCAATATCTCGCTGGAGGCGCTGGCGAGCGGCGTCTATCTGCACACCGCGTTCTGGCAATTCCTCCCCGTCACGATCCTGTTCTACACCGCGTGCCTGGTGCATACCGCACTCGGCATCTGGGCGCTCTACGAACGCCGGCAATTCCGCTGGAAGGCGATCGAGCCACTGCAGCTTGCGCTCGGCCTCAGCGTGCCGATGTTGATTATCGCCCATATCATCGGTGTCCGGCTCGGCCAGACGCTGTTCGGACATGAAAAGCTCTATCCGCAGGTGCTCTTCCTCTACTGGGTCTGGGCGCCATACCGGATCTGGCTGATGCTCGCGGTCATGATCATCGCCTGGGTCCATGGCTGCATCGGGCTGTATTTCTGGCTGCGGATGCGGGCGTTCTACAAACGCACCGCGCCGTTCCTGCTCGCCGCGGCGGTTCTGGTTCCGACGCTCGCCATGCTGGGCTTCTATCAGAGCGGGCGCATGGTTATCGACAATGACAGCGTGGAATGGCGCGCGCAGACCCAGTCGCAGCGCCTGATCGGCACCCGTGCCGAAGCGCAAGCGCTCGATCGCATCACGGACTATTTTCTGTTCGGATATTTCGGCCTGATCGGCGTCGCGCTGCTGGCCCGCGGCGTCCGCGCCGTCAACGAGCGCCGCCGCGGCATGATCAACCTGTCCTACGGCAATGGCCGGATGGTGCGTGTCCCCAAGGGCCTCAGCGTGCTCGAGGCCAGCCTGCGCAACAACGTGCCGCATGCCAGCGTCTGCGGCGGCCGCGCGCGCTGCTCGACCTGCCGCATCCGCATCATCGGCGACTGCAGCGACCTGCCCAAGCCCTCGCAGCGCGAGGCGTTCGTGCTTGGCCGGGTCGGCACATCGGATCCTTCCATTCGCCTCGCCTGCCAGTTGCGGCCGCCGACCGATCTCTCGTTTTTCCAGTTGTTCCTGCCGCACACGATGTCCGCCGACGGCCACGAGTCGAACCCGACGCGGATCGGCCAGGAGCGCTATCTCGTCAGCCTGTTCGTGGACATGCGCGGCTCGACCAAGCTGGCGGAAAAGCGGCTGCCGTTCGACACGGTGTTCATCGTCAACCGCTTCCTCGGCGCGGTGTCGCAGGCGGTGCTCGAGAGCGGCGGCATGCCGAACCAGTTTGTCGGCGACGGCATGCTGGCGCTGTTCGGACTCGCCTGCAGCCGCCAGGAGGCGTGCCGTCAGGTGTTGAGGGCAGCAGCCCTGATCGCCGTCAATGTCGACGAGCTGAACAAGTTTCTCGAACACGATCTGCGCGAGCCCATCCGCTTCGGCATCGGCATCAATGGCGGCGAAGTTATCGTCGGCGACATCGGCTACCGCGATCACATGGTGTTCACCGCGCTCGGCGATCCCGTCAATGTCGCGGCACGATTGCAGGACATGACCAAGATTCTTGCATGCGAGGTTGTCATCTCGGATGAAGTTCGCGCAACGGCAGGATTGGCGGAAGATGCGCTGCCGGCGCAGGAAGTCGAGATCCGCGGGCGCAACGAGCCGATGATCGTACGCACTGTTGCTGATGCGCAAACGCTGCCGGCGCTGGTTAACGAAGAGCAAAGCGCCGCAGCCTGAAACCGCTGCAGTGATAGCGTTTCGAAGCGTATGTGCGGAAGCCCCGGCCGCTCGCGCGGCCGGGGTTTTCCGGCCGCGATGGGCGGCGCCGGAGGCCCGCCGCCGCCTCCCTGCAAGCGGTGGAATGATGTCAACCGGCAGCGGGTCGAACCAATTGCCCAATTTTGGCATCGGCGCCCGCCGGCCGCGTCAAATGAGCGCAAAACCGGCAAAACGGCGTGAATCGGCGGCGAATGGGCGGTTTTTTGCCGAAACGGCCATTCCGTTTGCGCTACCCAGCCCGCCCCAACCCGCGTATCCTGATGCCTCGGGCATGCCGGTTAGTGCGGGGACCGACGGCTCGTTTACTTTTTTTGATTCCGCGGAGACGACGTGAATGGCTAAAGGTACGGTGAAGTGGTTCAATCCAACCAAGGGTTACGGGTTCATCCAGCCCTCGAATGGCGGCAAGGACGTGTTCGTTCATATTTCGGCAGTTGAGAAAGCTGGTCTTTCGACGCTCAATGAAGGGCAGTCCGTCGAGTACGAAGAGATCGCCAACCGGGGCAAGACTTCGGCCGAGAACCTCAAGGTTTAGCGCAAACGCGCGATCGGCAACGGCGCGCTCTCGGACTAAAAGCCGGGAGCTGGGCTAAAAAAATTTCTCAAAAACTGTGAGCGTTCGGCGGAGCGGGCACCGCTTCAGCACGTGCGATAGCTAAATCGTGCGCGAGAACCGGCCGCTCAATCTTCCGTGACCCATTTCTGGACCGTCATCACGTCGGGTGGCTGCAGATAGCCCCGCGGCCAGAGATCGACGACCCACTCGATCTTGGTGGCGCGATCGACCAGCACCGCGGTGTTGTGCGGCGTCTGCAGCACCAGCGTATTGCCGCGATATTTCGGATCGCCGATCGCGTGATGCTTCAGGAGGCCCCACTCGCGTAGCACCAGCAACAGGCTCGTGGTGTTACGCGTCGTGTCCCAGCAATCATAATTGTGCTTGTCGTCGAAGTAGCGGAAATCCGCTTTCGCCACGCGCTTGTTGGTGCCGAGGATCGGCCCCATGCGGCGATCGAACCACACCACCACCTTCTGCACCGCGGCGCGTTCGGCCGCGGCTGAGACGCGCCCCGCCGCCATGATTTGTGTGATCGCGTTGCGGTCGCTGGCCGTGAAATCGAGGATCTCGCGGCGCCGGCAGACGAAGCCGTAGCAGACAGTCATGGATTTGGCCGACGGCGGATAGATCGAAACCGAGCTGTAGAGATTGGCGACCTCAGCGCTCATCTCGACCGCCTTCGCCGCCGAGGTGCCAAACAACGCGGCGAGAAGCACGCCAAACACAGCCACGAAACTATTCCGCGTGCGGCTTCCCCGTATCGGCAGAGCGGCGTCTCTCATCATCCCTGCTGTTCCCATGCGACGAGCCTCACGATTAGCGCGGCTCCTTCACGCTGCCAACAAGCAAGCCGGCAATCTGTGGATCCCGCCGCGGAAATTCCGCCTGCTGTGTTTTCCGTGCGCCAGTTGGTTCCGCTAGCACACCATTCCGGCCTTGGCGATCCGGCCATCCCCCCGGAAAATTGGGGAAATTTGCGCCCTGTTCTGTCAATCCCGGCCCCGGTAGACTGGCTGGAGCCAAGAGAATCCTATGCTGATTCCTCAGTCGCCCCTTCCGCCCTTCAGCGCGCCCTACGCGCCCGACGACCGTGCCATGGCCAATCGCCTGCTCCGGGCCGTGCCGCTTGAGCCGGCGCAGGAAGCGCGTATCGACCGCATGGCGACACGGCTGATCGAGGCCATCAGAGCCAACGACGATCCGCTCGGCGGCGTCGAGGACATGCTGCGCGAGTTCGCGCTGTCGACCAAAGAGGGACTGGCGCTGATGGTGCTGGCGGAAGCGCTGCTGCGCGTGCCGGACGCCCGCACCGCCGACCAGTTCATCGAGGATAAGCTCGGCCAGGGCGACTTCGTCCATCACGAAACCAGGTCGAGTGCGTTCCTGGTCAATGCCTCGGCCTGGGCGCTCGGGATGTCGGCTCGCGTGATCCAGCCCGGCGAGACGCCGCAGGGGACCATCGGACGGCTGACCAAGCGGCTGGGCGCGCCGGCCGTGCGGGCGGCGACGCGGCAGGCGATGCGGTTGATGGGCAATCATTTCGTGCTCGGCGAGACCATTGAAGCCGCGCTGTCGCGCGCGCAGCCGCATTCATCGCGCCATCGGCGCTACTCCTTCGACATGCTCGGCGAAGGCGCGCGGACGGTCGAAGACGCCGCGCGCTATTTCAACTCCTATGCCAGCGCGATCGATGCGATCGGCCGCAGGGCCGAGGACCGTCCCCTGCCCGACCGCCCCGGTATCTCGGTCAAGCTCTCGGCACTGCATCCCCGCTTCGAGGCGGTGAGCCGCGCCCGGGTAATGAGCGAACTGGTGCCGCGGCTGATCGATCTCGCCCGGCAAGCCAAATCCTATGACCTCAATTTCACTGTCGACGCCGAGGAAGCGGACCGGCTGGAATTGTCGCTCGACGTGATAGCGGCAGCGCTCGGCAATCCCTCGCTTGCGGGCTGGCACGGGTTTGGCCTCGCGATCCAGGCCTATCAGAAGCGCGCCTCCGATGTGATCGATTACGTCGATCGTCTCGCACGCAGCCTCGACCGAAAAATGATGGTGCGGCTGGTGAAGGGCGCCTATTGGGACACCGAGATCAAGCGCGCGCAGGAACGCGGGCTCGACGGCTATCCGGTGTTCACCCGCAAGGCGATGACGGATCTGAACTACCTTGCCTGCGCGCAGCAATTGCTGGCGCTGCGGCCACGGATCTTTCCGCAATTCGCCACCCACAACGCGCTGACGGCCGCAACCATCCTCGAGCTGGCAACCGACCAGAGCGGATTCGAATTCCAGCGCCTGCACGGCATGGGCGAGGCGCTCTATGCGAAGCTCGGCGAAGATCGCCCCGATATCGCCCATCGCACCTACGCGCCGGTCGGCAGCCACCGCGATCTCCTGGCCTATCTGGTGCGGCGATTGCTGGAGAATGGCGCCAATTCGTCCTTTGTCGCGCTCGCTGCCGACGAGACCGTACCGGTGTCGCAATTGCTGCGGCGGCCGGCCGATATTGTCGGCAGTGCCGACAACGCCGCGCATCCCCAAATCCCGTTGCCGCGCGATCTGTACGGACCCAAAAGAAAAAATTCCCGCGGAATTGAATTCGGCGAACGCGCGGCGCTGGAGCAACTCGCCTCAGACATCGCCGCCGCACCATTGCCCGCGCCGGCGAGCATCGCCGATGCGACCGAGAGTGAAGCCAATGCGGCGATAGTGGCTGCGCGCGAGGGTTTCAAGGCCAGAACGCCGGCCGAGACGCGCGCGGCGGCGCTGGAGCAGGCCGCCGGTTTGTTGGAACGGCGCGCGGCGCATTTCATCGCGCTGCTGCAACGCGAAGGCGGCAAGACGCTGGACGATGCGGTTTCCGAAGTTCGCGAAGCCGTGGATTTCTGCCGTTACTATGCCGCGCAAGGACGCGAACTGTTCGGCGAAGCCAAGGCGATGCCGGGACCGACGGGCGAGAGCAACATGCTCTGCCTGCGCGGCCGTGGCGTCTTCGTCGCGATCTCGCCGTGGAATTTTCCGCTGGCGATCTTTCTGGGTCAGGTCACGGCCGCCTTGATGGCGGGCAACGCAGTCGTTGCGAAGCCGGCTGAGCAGACGCCGCTGATTGCGGCTGCGGCCGTACGGCTGTTGCATGAAGCCGGCGTACCGGCGTCCGCGCTGCATCTGGTGGCAGGCGACGGCCGGATTGGCGGCGCGCTGGTGGCGCACCCCGATATCGCCGGTGTCGTCTTTACCGGCTCGACCGAAGTTGCGCGCACGATCAACCGTGCGCTCGCCGCCAAGGATGGGCCGATCGTGCCGCTGATCGCCGAGACCGGCGGCATCAACGCGATGATCGTCGACGCCACCGCCCTGCCCGAACAGGTCGCCGACGACGTCGTGACCTCGGCCTTCCGCTCCGCCGGCCAGCGCTGCTCGGCACTGCGGCTGTTGTTCTTGCAGGACGACGTCGCCGACCGCGTGATTGAGATGATCGCGGGCGCGGCGCGCGAACTCGTCATCGGCGATCCCTGCGATCCGGCCACGCATATCGGACCGGTGATCGATGCCGAGGCCAAGCAGCGGCTGGACGCGCATATCGAAAGGATGAAGAAAGAAGCCCGGGTGCATTTTGCGGGTCACGCACCGCAAGGCAATTACGTCGCGCCGCATATTTTCGAATTGTCCGATGCCGGCCAGCTCACGGAAGAAGTATTCGGCCCGGTGCTGCATGTGGTGCGCTATCGCGCCGACCGGTTCGAACAGGTGCTACAGTCGGTCGAACGCTCGGGCTACGGGCTGACGCTCGGCATCCATTCCCGGATCGACGATACGGTGGAGGACGCGATCGAACGGCTTCAGGTCGGCAACATCTATGTCAACCGCAACATGATCGGCGCCGTCGTCGGCGTGCAGCCATTCGGCGGACATGGCTTGTCCGGCACCGGGCCCAAGGCCGGCGGGCCGCATTATCTCGCGCGTTTTGCAACCGAACAGACGGTGACGATCAATACGGCGGCGGCCGGCGGAAATGCAGCGCTGATGTCTGATGGGGAGTAGTTGCATCACCCTTCAAGATGGGCCAAATGACGTTTTTGAACCTGATCGCACAGCGATAATTCAACAGGAACGACAAACGTCACGGAGCGGCGCCACGATGGATAAGGGTATTTTCGAAGGCCTCAAGGTTCTGGATTGCGCGAGTTTTATCGCAGCGCCTGCGGCCGCCACCGTGCTGTCGGATTTCGGCGCCGACGTCATCAAGATCGAGCCGCCCGGCACTGGTGATCCCTATCGCAATCTGCCGAATTTACCGGGCTACCCGCATAGCGAGCATAATTTCGCGTGGATGCTGGAAGCCCGCAACAAGAAGAGCCTCGCGCTTGATCTCTCGAAACCCGAGGGCCAGGCGGTGCTGCACCGGCTGGCCGCCCAAGCCGACGTCTTCATCACCAATTATCCGCCGCAGGTGCGCGAGCGGCTCGGCATCACCCACAACCATCTGGCGCCACTCAACGAACGCCTGATCTACGCCTCCTTCACCGGCTATGGCGAAAAGGGCGAGGAAGCCAACAAGCCCGGCTTCGACAGCAATGCCTATTGGGCGCGCTCGGGCCTGATGGACCTGGTGCGCGCGGATGAGCACACCACGCCGGCGCGATCGATCGCCGGCATGGGCGACCACCCCTGCGCGATGGCGTTTTACGGCGCGATCGTCACCGCGCTCTACAAGCGCGAGCGCACCGGCAAGGGCTCGCATGTCAGCTCCAACCTGATGGCCAACGGCGTCTGGGCCGCTTCGGTGCTGGCGCAAGCAAAACTGGTCGGTGCAAAATTCGGCGAACGCCGCCCACGCGAGCGCGCGCTGAACGCGGTCACCAATCACTACCAGTGCAAGGACGGACGTTGGCTGATCCTCTCCCTGCTTAACGAGGACCGGCAATGGCCGACGCTGGCGCGCTGCCTGGGCCGCGAGGATCTCATCACTGATTCCAGATTCGAGACCAAAAAGGAGCGCCATGCGCGATCGCTCGAACTGATCAAGATCTTCGACGAAACCTTTGCGACCAGGGACTTGGCCGAGTGGCGCAAGATCCTCGACGGCAACGGTCTGGTGTTCGGCGTCGTCGGCATCCTCGACGACATTCCGAACGACAAGCAGATGATCGAGAACGAGGTGCTGGTACCGTTCGAGAACGACACCATGCTGACGATCTCCAGCCCGATCTGGGTCGATGGCAGCAAGAAGGTCCAGCCGCGCAAGCCGCCCGGCATCGGTGAGCACAGCGACGAGATCTTGCGCAACGCGGGCTATGACGAAGCCGCTATCGGCGAGCTGCGCGCGGCCGGCGCGGTGGCGTGAGGCCGCAAGCCGTGCCCAGCTATCGCCTGCATTACTTCCCGGAATCGGGAAACAGCTACAAGCTCGCGCTGATGCTCACTCTGTGCGGCCAGCGCTTCGAGCCGGTCTGGACTGATTTCGGCGGCGGCGTGACGCGGACGGCGGAATGGCGGCGCGACGTCAACGAGATGGGCGAAATTCCGGTGCTCGATATGGACGGCGAACGCCTGACCCAGACCGCGCCAATCCTGCTCAAGCTAGCAAAGCAATTCGGCCGGTTTAGCGGCGAGACCGAACAGGAAGAGTTCGAACTGTTGCGCTGGCTGTTCTGGGACAATCACAAGCTCACCGGCTACATGGCAACCTACCGCTATTTCCGGACCTTCACGCCGTCGCCGGACGAGCATGTGCTGAAGCATTTCCGCAGGCGGCTCGACGATTTCCTGTCGATTCTCGAGCAGCACATGCAGAAGAATGCATTCGCCATCGGCGAACGGCCGACGGTGGCCGACATCTCGATGATGGCCTATCTGCATTACCCCGCTGATGAAACCGGCTATGACCTGGCGGCGAGCCATCCCGCGATCAGCGCCTGGCTTAAGCGCATGGCGCAATTGCCGGGATGGAAATCGGCCTATGATCTGCTACCCGGCAAACGCCTGACGCACTACGCCAAGTAAACTTATGCCATGTGACCGTTCGTACCCTTAACGGCTTTTGACGAAGCACATGCCGATGCGCGAGATCTTGCCGGCGGCCTGACAGGTCAGGCCTTCGGCGCAGGTCCAGTCGCGAAAACTTGCGTCATTGTTGGCCGCCGGCTTGCTCTGCACGTAGCAATGCGCGCCCCAGCCGTCGTAATAATTGGTGCCGGCGAGTTCGGTGCTGCCGCGCAATTGCGGACGGCTGGCGAACCCACGCGAGTAATCCGGTGGCCTGCCGTCGCGCAGGCTTACGAGAATATCGCGGCGGCGGATCTGGTCGCCGAAGAAATGCGGCGACGCCGGCACCACGGTCGAATTCGACGGTTTGTCCGCCATCCAGTCGACGCCGGCGAAGTGAAAGCCGCCGATGCCGCGCGTCTGGTGGCAGCCGGAACAAGTCACGTCGTTGAGCCGTCGTTCGAACCCGGCAGGCGAGCGGATGTTCTGCAGCTTCATGCCACTTTCCACAGCCTTCCTTAGCGCAGCCACGACGTCGGCCTCGCTGAACGCGGCGTCCTCGCCTTGCACCAGTCCGAATTCAGGCTCCAGGTCCGACGGATCGAACCCGACCGGAGTTGGCGCAATCGCGCCGTTGGCGAGGAATTTTTCCGGGATCAGCACGGTGCCGCGATCGAACGCGACGAGATTGGCGGGATCGAGCAGCCATGCCCTGAACTCACGCTTGAGGCCATCGTCCGCCAGAAGCCGCGCGCGGTCGATCTGGTTTTCCATCGGCGCTTCCGCGAATACACGCGCGACCCGATCGTAACGAAACACCTTCAACAGATAATCGGTGCGGAAATCGCGAACCGCAGATTTCGGCGCGTGCGCGATCTGGAGATTGGTCTCGATGCGGTCGATATTTTCGTGGCCGATCAGATCGAGCGGGTCATCCTTTGCCGCCAGCGTCCCGCCGAGCGGTGCGGCGAGCCAGCGACCCGCGATTTCGGAGCAGGTGATCGCCGCTCCCTCGCCTTTCGCCTTCAGCACGAGGTTCAGCGTCATCGGCAGCCGCGGCGGCGAAGCGTCGTCGGCTGACCTGTTCATCCGCGTCAAGCGGTAGATCAGGCGGATCTCGCCGCAGCTTGCTTCCGCGGCATAAGTGCGGTCCATGCGGTTGACGATGCCGGCCAGCACGAACCGCGTCTCTGCCGAATAAAGCAGCGTGCGGTCGAACAATTGGAAGTCAAAACCCTCGCCGACGCCGATCGTCTCCTTCGGCAGGCTCGCGCTGTGCCGCGCGATGTAGCGATCGAACTCGCCATCGATCGCCTGCCGGATTGGGATCATCGACGGCACGGCGAACACCGCGCTGTTTGCGAGCGGGATGTCCGCCGACCGCTCCGGCAACAACATACGGTCGAGGCGAAATTTTCCGCCATCGAGTTCGCGCAGCGTCGCGGGATCGGTGATGGCGGTGCCACGCTCCGGCGCCACATCTTGCGCCGCACGCGCCGGCAAAGCAGCGCACAGTAGAGCAAATAGGATGGCGAGAAGTCGGGGCACGCGGCTCATATCCCAACTAACACCGCGCAATGAGACCTATTCAAGAAGAAAGGCGCCTCACGTCGCCGTGAAACGCCTTCCTGTTCGCATATCGTCCCGTCAGCGCGCGACGATCAGGCCCTTGCTGGTCACGACCACCCAGCGGCCGTCCTGCTTGCGAATGGCGTCGACACGGCCGAGACCGGGGATTGGATCGCCGGCATAGACCTCGTACATGCCGCGGCGGCCCTCGATCAGGGCGCTGCCATTGGCGACGTCCCGCAATACCCAGCCTTCGACGGTCGGCAGCCGGGCAACCTCGGGCTTGGGCGGAACCGCAGGCGCAGGCGCCGCCGCGGCTGCGGCCTGCTGCTGCTGTTGCGGTATCGTGCCCGTCACTTCCTTCGCAGGCGCCGGCGCGGCGGCGGCCGTCGTCGCGGACGCCTGGGCGGCGCGGAGCTTGTCGACGGTCTCGCTGAGCTTGGCGAGTTTTGCCGCCGGCTCGGCCTGCGCCTTCTCGACCTTGTCGAGGCGGTCGCTGGCCTTGTTGAACTGGGTCACGCCGGCCTTGGCGGTATGATCGAGGCTCGCCTTCAGCGCGACGATGTTGGCATCGAGCCGCGCCACGGTGGCTTCGAGCGCGCTATCCTTCACTGATGCTTGGGCCGAATCTTGCGCCGAATCTCCGGCCATCAGCTTTCCAATGCCCGCGGTTGCCAGCGCGCCACCCAGCGCACCCGCCACCGTCGCCAGCGCCACCACGGCGGCCATCGCCCCGATTCTTCGTTTGCCGGACGATCCCTCCGCCGGCGCCGCCTTCGCATCGACGCCGGCGCGATCGCCGGGCGACATGATCGTCACGTTGCCGGGGAAGCGCAGCGCTTCCGGCTTCACGGCGTCGATCTTGGGAGCCTCGATCTTGGGAGCTTCGGCCTTTGACGCCTCGACCTTAGGCTCTTCCATTTTGACGGCCTCCACCTTGGGCGCGTCAGGCTTCGGCGCCGTCTCATCCTGCTCGGGCGCCAGTCTCGCCGCCTCGATCTCTGCCGCGGTCGTTACCGGCTCGCTCGGCGCAGGCATGTCGGGAGCTGTCGGCCCGGCGCCAAGGGTTCCGGTTTCACCGCTGGTGGGCTGGGGGTGCTGATCGCTCACGTTGGATTCTCCAGAATTGATTGACCATTTGGTAACTTTTATTACTTGCCAAATCCTTACCGGCCTCGGCCTTACCGAAATTTTAGGAACTCATCCGGCCCGGTTTTAGCCGCCACTTGTCGGCCGTCCCGGTCCCAAGGTCCGCTATGCTGCCCTGCGGCAGCCTTGTTTGCGCCGGTCTGTTTCCCGATTAACATGGACCGACCAGCCAGAAAGGCAGGTGGCCACCATGACCATCGAGAAATGCATCAACGAGTTTGATGTAGATGACGTCATTTTTGAGGAAGGCTCGACCGGGCGGGAACTGTTCGTCGTGCTCGACGGCCAGGTCGAGATCGTCAAGATGAACGGCACCAGCAAGACGGTGATCGTCACGCTCGGCAAGGGTGAGTTCTTCGGCGAGATGGCTGTTATCGACGGCTCGTCCCGTTCGGCAACCGCCATTGCGGCCGCGCCAAATACCCGCGTGATGCGGATCAATCACGCCCGCTTCGTCTACCTGGTCAGCCAGCAGCCGGCCTTCGCGCTGATGATCATGGATGCGCTCAGCAAGCGCTTGCGCGCCTCCAACACGGTGGCCTTCAAAGCCGCGGCCGGTTCATGAGCGAGCGCAGACCGAGCCCCTTCAAGACGCTGCTCGACAGCGACGTCTGTACGCTGATCGAGGCGGCCGAGGACGTCTATCAAGTACGCTTCAAGAACCGCGCGGCGAACGCCTATCTGGTACGCGGCAGTTCACGCACCATCCTGATCGATGTCGGCCTATCCTCGAACTATCCGCATCTACTGACGTCCCTCAACCATATCGGCGTGAAGCCCGACGATATCGACATGGTGGTGCTGAGCCACGAGCATCTCGACCATATCGGTGCGGCCTATCATTTCCACGGCCGCGCCTTCATCGCCGCGCATCGGCTGGCCGCCAACAAGATCATGCTGCGCGACGACTTCTCGATGCTGCGCAAGATGTTCAACGAGCCGAACGTGCCGATCAATATCGATCTCTGGCTGGAAGAAGGCAATCTGATCGATCTCGGTAATTTCCGCCTCAACGTGATGTACACGCCCGGCCACACCTCGGCCTGCATCACGCTGTTCGAGCAGGACAAGGGCCTGTTGTTCGCTTCCGATACGCTGATGCCGGGTGGCGTGATGGGCGGCGTATTCGGCTCCGGCAGCATCGCCGATTACATCCAGTCGCTCGAGCGGCTGAAGGGCCTGAACTCGAAGATCCTGCTGTCCGGCCACGGCCGGCTATCCGACACACCGCAAGAAGACGTGCGGATCGCGATCCAGCGTTCGCACGGATTATTGTCGGACACCGCGCAATTGTTCGACGCATTGGATGCGCGAGCGAACTTCGAGCCGATCATGCAGTCGGTGCGCGATCTCAACAAGCTCGACGACAGCTAGGCCATCGGCCCGCAACATATTCCGTAGCGCCGAATGTGTGATCCGTCCATTTGACAAATGGCATGGCGGCCTGTTCAACAATTCCCAACAACACTGCACAAGAAAACATCGGGAGAGATAGCACCATGAAGTTCTACGACTCGGTCGGACCGAACCCGCGCGTTGTCCGCATGTTCATGGCGGAGAAGGGCATCGATATGCCGAAGCAGACCGTCGATCTGCGCAAGGGCGAGAACCGTGAGGCCGAGCATCTGAAGCGCAATCCGCACGGCCAGATGCCGACCCTCGAACTCGACAACGGCAACTATCTCTCCGAAATCACCGCGATCTGCGAATATCTCGAAGAGAAGCATCCAAACCCTCCGATGATCGGGACGACGCCGGAAGAACGTGCCGAATGCCGGATGTGGACGCGCCGCGTCGATCTCAACATCTGCGAGCATATGGGAAACGGCTTTCGCTTCGGCGAGGGTTTGAAGTTCTTCGAAAAGCGGATTCCCTGCGCCCCCGAAGCCTCGCCCGGCCTCAAGATGATTGCCGCCAACCGGCTGCAATGGCTGAACGGCCAGATGGCTGACGGCCGCGACTATTTCTGCGGCAAGCGCTTCACGCTGGCCGACATCCTGCTCTATGGCTGGCTCGATTTCGGCGGCCAGGTCGGCCAGCCGCTCGATCCTGCCAACACCAACATCGTGGCATGGATGGCGCGCGTGGGGGAACGGCCTTCCGCGAAGGCGTGAACCCTACACTTGCCTGGAAGCGCCTCGGAGTTGATGCACGGGCCGGTGCGCCTGTGAAGGCGCTACCGCGCGAGCTACATCACGCGCCGCTCAAGGCATTCCGGCCGGTGGATGATGCGTTCGGGCAATGGGACCCGAGCAGCGGCAGGCATTGAACCTGGTCCGTGACTAGCTCATCCGAAGATGGCGACCTTGATTGTAGACAAGCTCCCAAAGTTCGCTCGCGTTCCAACGCTCACTCTTCCCGTTGAGCTTTTCTGCGACCGCGATCGCGAAATCGTCGGCATCTGGAGGCTCTTTCGAAATGATCCGGCAGCAACCCAATGACGGGTTCGTCGGCATCGCCATCGCAAGCCGCCGACAGATACCCGCAGCCAACGCGACTGCATCGGCTGGATGCACGCCCTGCTCGTCGCGCAACATCTGCGTGATTATTCGTTCTGCTTTACCTGCATTAATTCGAATTTCTGTCATTTAAGCCTCCTTTCTGACGAAGCCACGCTGCCTGCTGGCCTCGCGCTGTCGCCGGAAGTGCCGGTCAATATATCCCACAGCCGTAGTGCGCTCATCGGCAAGAGTATCAAATGCGGCAACAAGACGGGCAGAAGGCACGCCACGATACTGAAGATGACAACCGCGACACGGCTGAGCATCCCGAGTGCGCGCAAAATCATCTCCCTGGTCATCAAGAGCACCATCATCGGGGCTGCGTATCCGACAAGATCGATCACCCTGACCATGGCTTGCCCCTCCTCTGGCTGGCGGACAACGGATAATGCTCACGAGCAACCTGCGCCTCGCGACTACCCAATGTCGCGAAGCACTCCCGAAAAGGTTGCAAAATGAATCCGAATTGAGCCGCTCGCAGCGAGCGACCGAGCGGAGCGAAGTCGTTGTTATCGCGTTGACTTCAACCTGATGAAGGAGTTGACTTCCGATATTATTTTGATTGACGGGCAGGCATCGATGGTCGTTGAACGATCGGAGCCCAATCCTTCTCATCTGCATGGCGAAGCGCCTCCCGCCCGCGCCGCTAGCCTTGAGTGGCGGATGGGGTCGCTCGTGCTGGACCCGGTCGCGCGCATTCTAATTCATGACGGCACCCCCCTACCCCTGGGTGAGCGGGCTGTTTCCATTCTGCTAATGCTGGTCGAGCGATCAGGTCAGTTGGTCAGCAAGGAAGACCTCATCGCGTTTGCCTGGCAGGGCTTGGCTGTCGAGGACAGCAATCTCACGGTTCAGGTTGCTGCGTTGCGGCGGGCGTTGGCGCTGGTCCCTGGAGGGAGATCCTGGATCGAGACTTTGCCGCGGCGCGGCTATCGTTTCGTCGGTACCGCCGTACGATCCGGGGACAAAGACCCGCCGACACCGGATGAACCACGGGCAGCCCGATCGTCTTATGAAATAGCAAAGCTACCCTCGCCCAAACTCGTGGACGATCAGAAAGACCTGCCGACAGTGTCCGCGCTCACCGATTCACGCGCGCACCATATGGTTGGACGCGCCGCGCCGCTCGATATGCTGGACCGGATGGCACAGCGCATGCTGAGCGGCCAAAGGCAGATAGCGTTTGTCACCGGAGAGGCCGGAATTGGAAAGACGGCTTTTATCCAGATGGCGGTGGACCGACTGTCGCAACAGGGCGTCGATTTATTGTGCGGGCGCTGCACCGAGAGGTTCGGCACCGATGAGGCCTTTCTGCCATTGATCGACGCGCTGGTGACATGCTGTCGCAGCACGAATGGAGCAGAACTGCAGACAGCAATTCGTGCCCACGCGCCAACCTGGATGCTGCAGATACCAGGACTGATTGGTGCGACGGAGCGCGCCGCGTTTCAACGCGAAGTATTCGGTGCGACCCGCGAGCGCATGCTCCGCGAATTTTGCGATCTTGTGGAAGCACTGAGCGCCGATCGTCCATGGGTAATCGTTCTCGAGGATCTGCATTGGAGCGACCTGGCAACGCTGGACGCCCTCTCCCGCTTTGCGCGAGGAGATAGCAAGGCCTCGGTGCTGATCCTCGGTTCCTATCGGCCGGCAGATAGCATCATCGGCCAACATCCCATTCGGCGCCTGCATCAAGATCTGGAGATACACGAGCGCTGCGGCGAATTGCGCCTCGATCGATTGTCCCGAATGGAGGTCGAGCGACATCTCGCACTGCGGTTCCGCGATGATGCAGTGGCGTCCGCCTTGTCTGAACCCGTGTTCGAGCGAACGCAGGGACAGCCGCTGTTCATCGCATCGTTGATCAAGTTTTTCATCGATCAGCGAGTGATCGTCGAAACTGACGGTGCCTGGCGCCTGCCATCGGAGGCGGCGATTCCGCAAGATGGCGTACCGACCGACTTGCTGAATATGATCAATTATCAGGTAAGCCGCCTCACGGAGGAGGAACGGCGTCTACTCGAAGTCGCAAGCGTAGCCGGCGGAGATTTTTCCGCCGCCCTGGTGGCAGCCGGCTTGTCACGCGATGCCGTCGAGGTTGAGCGTGACCTGGAAGCGCTAACCCGCAAGGATCACACGCTGGTCCCGTCGGGTGTGTCTGAATGGCCGGATGGCACGTACTCGGGATCGTATGCTTTCCGACATATTCTGTATCAAAACGTCGTTTATCAGCATCTCGCGCCGGGACAGCGCGTGCAAACGCACAGGCGTCTGGGCAAGAGGCTGGAACAGGCATATGGCGATCTGACCTCGGAAATCGCGCCGGTGCTCGCGCTTCATTTCGAACAGGGCCGGGATTTTCCGAGCGCCTTGCGCTACCTCGGACAGGCGGCAGAGAGTTCCGCGAAGCGCCTTGGCCACGCGGAAGCCGCCAGCTATCTAACGCGTGGTCTTAGTATTCTCGATCGCTTTGATGTGCCGGATAAGTTCAGGCTGCGCATCTCCGTGTTGCGACATCGCAGCCTTGCTCTGCGCTCAAGTGGTGATCTCGCTGGCTCGGTTCGTGATCTCAAGGAGATGATTGTCTGCGCTGGACACGCCGGCGAGCTTCGACAGGAGGTCGCTGGCCTTCTTGCCGTTAGCCGCTTCTGCTTGCACGCAGATCGACGCCTCTGCCTTCAGGCGGCCGAAGATGTGCTGATTAAAAGCCAAGCCCTGGAGGACGACACCTTTAAGGCCCTGGTACAAGGCAGCAGCGCCAGCATCAACCTGTATCTCAAGGGATGGCACGATCAGGATGCTACTCGTTGCATGAGAGCAATGGAGTTAAGTGCGGGCGCACAGGACCACGGCACGTTGATCAGGCGTTATGGAATCGAGGGAATTCTTGACTGTTGGCGCTCGCGGTACCGAGAGTGTCGTCGCTCGGCGACGCATGGAAAGCGATTGGCCAGCGAAGCTGGGGATGTTTACGTCTTTGTCCTTTTCAATGTGCTGGAGTCCACCGCGCTCCTTCATCTGGGCGAGTGGCGGGATTTGCAGCGCGAAACCACAACGGCCTTGGAATTTGCGAGAAAAAACGGAAATGAACAGGCCAGCGGACTATGTCGATTGACACTCGCATGGTTGCACGTCGAAGCAATGGATTTTGAGGGAGCCCGCGCCCTCTGCGAAGGCGTCGACGAGAACACTCTCAACGAAAACCAGTTTGCTTATTTCTTTCAGCGAGCGGTCCTGGCGAAAGCTTTCGTGGGATTACGCGACCCACAACGAGCAAGCAAACAGTTCAATGACGTTCAGCGCCGCCTCGAACAAGATGGCATTCCGCTGGATTTTACAATATCCACGCAGCTTTATCACTGTTTGGGGGAATATTGCCTGCAGATTGCCGAATTTGATCAGGCGAGAAGATGGGCAATCCAGCTGCGCGACTACGCTGCCCCGGCACCCGATCAGAACCATCTCGCCCTCGCCCATGGTCTGTCAGCTCGGATCGCTTTTGCTACCGGCGATCGGGACGAAGCTCGGGAACACTTGTCGCGCGCTTTGTCGATCGTTGACAATGCCAACTTTCCTCTCGCTGGATGGCGAGTTTATCTCGGCGCCGCGACGATATTCGAAAGTATCGGTGAAGCGGACGATGCCGCCACCTACCGGATCCGTTTTGAGACGGTGATACGAACTCTTGCGCGAAACTTTGAGCCCGACGATGCCTTGCACAGCTCCGTGTTGAGCGCTCTGACAACTTGACCAGCGTGATCGATCTCGGCGTCTGACAGCCGCTGGGTAGACTTTGCCCCAAAGAAAAAGGCCGGCGGGCGTTACGCCGCCGACCTCATCTTGCAACTGCCGGCTCGCGGGTCCGGTTCCGTTGCTTTGCATTCCGTTGCTAGAACTATTTTGATCAGTAGCGCCCAGTGCCGGCTGACGCCATTGCGCGTAGGTATTGCCGAACCGTACCGAGGTAGGCTCACACCATGGAAACGGATGAGCCGACTATCCATTGGTTTAGGGTGGTGGGCTACATCACCACCGGCGTATCCGGCAGCTCGTTCGAGCCGCCGCCGCTCCTCGGGAAATGAGCGGCCAATTCGCGCGACACGGCTTCTATCCCCTTGATTACCCCGCGTTCGAAATCCCCTGCCCTGAAATCCGTTTCCATCTCCCGGCATATTCTTTCCCAGCCCGCTGTGCCCACCCTCGCGTTGATGCCGCGGTCGGCGACGATCTCGACATCGCGATCGGCAAGCAGGAGATAGATCAGCACGCCGTTATTTTGCGCGGTGTCCCAGATCCGCAACTGTGAAAAAATATCCAGCGCCCGCTCCCGCGCCGGCTGATTGCGAAACAGCGGCGCGCCGTCGAGCGCGCCTTCGACCACGAAGCGGAGCTGTCCCGAATGCGCGGTCTCGCCCGCTTCGATGGCGCGCTCGATCCGCGCCAACGCGTCCGGCGGGAATGCGACACGGCGCCGCCAGTGGTGCTGCAGAAGATGTCTGGTAATGCGTCGGATGCTCATGTCTACCAGCTCCCCGAGGCGCCGCCGCCGCCAAAGTTGCCGCCGCCACCGCTGAACCCGCCACTATCGCTACCACTGGAGCTGCTGCCGCCCGACCAGGACCCGCCGCTGCCGCCCATGACCCATCCGCCATTGTCCCGGTCGTATCGGCGGCGCCGCACGCTCGGGCCGGTCGAGCCCAGATTCTGGAGGAGGAAGGTGACGACGAAAGCGATAGAGCCCACCAGCATTGCGGCCGCGAGCGATCCCGCAACGAACCAGGCGACAACACCAACGATGCCGCCGGTCGCCAGTGCGCCGATGAATCGGCCAAGAAAACTGCGCAGCACGGCTGCGAGGATGATCAGCCCAGCGATGACAAACGGATTTCCGGGGTTGAGGTAATTGAGGAGTTGAGACGTCTCCCAATGCGGCGGCGCCGGCTCTGGCAGCTTCTCGCCCTCGGCGACCCGGACTATTCGGTTAACGCCCGCGGAGACGCCACCGGCGAAATCGCCGGCCTTGAATTTGGGCGTGATGTCTTCGTCGATGATGCGCTTGGTGGTGACGTCGGTGAGCGCACCTTCGAGGCCGTAACCGACCTCGATCCGCAAGCGGCGATCGTTCTTGGCGATGACGAGCAGCGCGCCGTCGTCGACCTTCTTGCGGCCGATCTTCCAGGCTTCCGCGACCCGCAGCGAAAATTGCTCGATCGCCTCGCCGTCCGTCGTCGGCACGATCAGCACCGCGATCTGGCTGCCCTTTCGCGCCTCCAGATCCTCCAGCCGCCGCGTCAGCGAGGCGATGTCGCTGGCCGCGAGGGTGCCGGTCTGATCGACTACCCGCCCGCTCAAAGCCGGCACCGCGACAAGCGCCAGTGCCGAAGCGGCCCAGCACAGCAGCAGCGCAAGAAGGGAGGCTCTTGCAGCGTTCATCGCAGGTCGTCTGTTCACCCCATTACTTCGCGGGCGCCGGCGTCGGATTGAAATCCACCTTCGGCGCCGTCGAGATAGCCTTCTCGTTCTCAACCGTGAAATTCGGCTTCTCCTTGTAACCGAACGCCATCGCCGTCAGATTGTTCGGGAAAGTGCGGATGCCGACGTTATAATCCTGCACCGCCTTGATATAGCGGTTGCGCGCCACAGTGATGCGGTTTTCGGTGCCTTCGAGCTGCGACATCAGATCGCGAAACAGCGCGTCCGATTTGAGCTGCGGATAATTTTCGGTCACGACCAACAGGCGCGACAGCGCGCTCGTGAGTTCGCCCTGCGCGGCCTGAAATTTCTGGAACGCGGCAGGATCGTTCAGCACCTCCGGCGTCGCCTGGACGCTGCCGACCTTGGCGCGGGCGTTGGTGACTCCGAGCAGCACGTCCTTTTCCTGCTGCGCAAAGCCCTTCACCGAATTGACGAGATTGGGCACCAGATCGGCGCGGCGCTGGTATTGGTTGACGACCTCCGACCAGCCCGCCTTGACCTGCTCGTCGGTGGTCTGGATCGCGTTGTAGCCGCAATTGGTCAGGCTTAGTGTCGCCAGCGCCGCCAGCACGGTCCATAATCTGCGCATCGAACTCTCCCAAAGAAACCTCAAACGCCAACGTATCAGATTGGTTGCGTCAGGTATGCAAGGCGTAGGCCCGCGCCAAGTCCGATTTGGCAGCCGATGGCCCTTGCCTATCGTTCGCTGAAATAACAACATGGCCGGATAATAATAGAGGGAGGGCGCATGACCGCGTTCGAGACCATCGTCGTGGAGCGACCCGAGCCGCGCATCGCGCGGATCGTGATGAACCGGCCCGAGGCGCGCAACGCGCAGAACCTGCAGATGACCTACGATCTCAATGCCGCCTTCGACCAGGCGGTGCAGGATGATGCGGTCAAGGTCATCATCCTGGCCGGCAACGGCCCGCATTTTTCGTCAGGGCATGATTTGCGCCCCGGGGCCAAGAATGCCGCCGGCGTTGATTTTCCGCCGGTCGGAAATTGGGGCGGCTTCGCCGAGCCCAACGCCCACGGCCGCTTTGCGCGCGAGCAGGAAATCTATCTGCAGATCACGAGGCGCTGGCGCAATCTTGCAAAACCGACGATCGCGGAAGTGCACGGCAAGTGCATCGCCGGTGGCCTGATGCTGGCTTGGGCCTGCGACCTCATCGTCGCAAGCCATGATGCCGAGTTCTGCGATCCTGTCGTCACCATGGGTGTCTGCGGCGTCGAATGGTTCGTGCATCCCTGGGAGCTCGGTCCGCGCAAGGCCAAGGAATTGCTGTTCACATCAGACGTCTGGAGTGCGGAGGAAGCGCACCGGCTCGGCATGGTCAACCACGTGGTGCCGCGCGACGAACTTTCCTCTTTCGGAATGAAGCTCGCTGAAAGGATCGCAACCAAGCCGTCGTTCGCGCTGAAACTGACAAAGGAAGCCGTCAATCGCTCGGTCGACGTGATGGGACAGCCCGCGGCGATCGAACAGGCGTTCGCGCTGCACCAGCTCTGCCACGCGCATAACCTTCAGGAGTTCGGAATGATCGTGGATCCTGCAGGCCTGCACCCCTCCGTCAGAAAACCGGCACAAGCAAAATAGAACAAGCAAAGCAGATCAGATGGACCTTACCCCAAGTGACGAGCAGCGGTTGCTGCGCGAAAGTGCCGATCGCTTCGTCAGCGAGACCTATACCGCCGATCACCGCCGCAAGGTCGCCAGCGATCCGCTCGGCTTCAGCGCCGATATCTGGAAGCAGTTCGCCGATCTCGGCTGGCTGGCGCTGCCGATCGCCGAAGCCCATGGCGGCCTTGGCGGCGGCGCCATCGAGATCGGCATCCTGATGGAAGCGTTCGGGCGCGGTCTCGTCTCCGAGCCGTATCTTTCCACCGTCGTGATCGGCGCATCCCTGATATCTGAATGCGGCACGGAGGCACAGAAGCAGGCGCGGCTTTCGAAAATCGCCGACGGTTCGCTGTATCTGGCATTCGCGCATTCGGAACGCCAGGCGCGCTTCGATCTCGCCGACGTTCGGACCACAGCGAAGAAGACACCGGACGGCTGGCGCCTCGACGGCCACAAGACCGCCGTGCTGGACGGCAACGCCGCCAGCCAAATCATCGTCTCGACCCGCGTCGATGACGGCTCCGGCAAACCAGGCAAGCTCTGCCTGTTCCTGGTGCCGCAAGGCACGCGCGGCCTTGCCTTACGCGACTTTCCGCGGCTTGGCGGCGGGCGGGCCTGCAATCTCGAACTCCGGGATGTACAGCTTCCTGCCGACGCCCTGCTCGGCCACGGCAGCGACGCGTTGCCCGCGATTGAAGCCGTGATCGACCGCGCCATGGCAGCGCTTGGGGCTGAGGCCGTCGGCATCATGCAGACCCTGCTCGACCAGACGCTGGAATACACCAAGATTCGAAAGCAGTTCGGCCGACCGCTGTCCGCCAATCAGGTGATCCGTCATCGCCTCGCCGACATGGCGATGCAATGCGACGAGGCGCGCTCAATGGCGCTGCGCGCCGCGCTGATGGCCGACGCCGAACCGGTGGCGCGCAGCCGCGCCGCCTCGGGTGCGAAAGCCAAGATCGGCAAATGCGCGCGCTTCGTCGCCGAACAATCGGTCCAGCTTCATGGTGCGATGGGCGTCACCGAAGAGCTCGACATCGGCGCCTACTTCAAGCGGCTGCTTGCCTTCGAGACGTTGTTCGGCGGCAGCGCCCATCACTATCGCCGTCACGCGGCCCTCGGCGGCCGTGCCGTTCAGGCCTGAGAGGAGCGCACCATGGACCTCGCCTTCAATGCCGAAGAGCGCGCTTTCGAAAAAGAGGTACGCGACTTCATCGCGGCAAATCTCACACCCGAGATGAAACGCGCCACCGCGCTGACGCCGTCGGTATTCTCCGATCCTGACATCGGCATGGCCTGGCAGCGCGCGCTGCACAAGAAAGGCTGGAGCGCGCCGGGCTGGCCGGTGGAGCATGGCGGACCGGACTGGACGCCGGCGCAGCGCTGGATCTTCGAGGCCGAATGCGCCCGCGCTGGCGTGCCCAATGTGAACGTGATGGGCGTCAAGATGGTCGGCCCCGTCATCATCGGCTTCGGCTCGCCCGAGCAGAAGAACTTTTACCTGCCGCGGATTCTCTCCGGCGAGGATTATTGGTGCCAGGGCTATTCCGAACCGGGCTCCGGCTCCGACCTCTCCTCGCTGAAGACCCGCGCCGTGCGCGACGGTGACGACTACGTCATCAACGGCACCAAGATCTGGACTACACACGCCCATCACGCCAACCGGATGTTCGC
Source organism: Bradyrhizobium sp. AZCC 1610 (assembly GCF_036924515.1). Taxonomy (NCBI): domain Bacteria; kingdom Pseudomonadati; phylum Pseudomonadota; class Alphaproteobacteria; order Hyphomicrobiales; family Nitrobacteraceae; genus Bradyrhizobium; species Bradyrhizobium sp. AZCC 1610. The sequence goes on from NZ_JAZHRR010000001.1 coordinate 5,599,450, forward strand.
GCTGGTGCGCACCAACGAGACCGAGCGGCAGCAGGACGGCATCTCCTTCATCCTGATCGACATGAAGAGCCCAGGCATCACGACGCGGCCGATCCTCACCATCGGCGGCGACCACGAGGTCAACCAGGTATTCTTCGACGACGTCCGCGTGCCTGTCGCCAATCGCGTCGGCGAGGAAGGCAAGGGTTGGACCTACGGCAAATATCTGCTCGAATTCGAGCGCGGCGCCGGCATCGCCTCGGCCAAATTGCGCGACGCGCTGAAGACGGTTTCGGACCTTGCCGAATCCGACGCCACCGGCCGCGCCATCGACGATCCCGATATCGCAATGCGGATGTCGGAGATCGAGGTCGATATCGATACGCTGGAGATGACTGAACTGCGCGTGCTGTCGGCACTGCAGACCGGTCAAAATCCCGGCGCGGTGTCGTCGCTGCTAAAACTGCGCGTCAGCGAAATCCGCCAGGCGGTGACGCGGCTCGGCGTCGACGTGATCGGCAATGACGGCCTCTATGTCGAGCCAATGCGACCGCTCTACCGGCTCAACGAGCCGCCGGGAATTCCGGAGGGGATGCTGCCGGTCGTGCCGGAATATCTCAACGGCCGGGCGTACACGATTTTCGGTGGTTCGTCGGAGATCCAGCGGGATATCGTGGCAAAGATGGTGTTGGGGCTGTAGCGGTCTGCGCGGCTTCGCGACCTTCGCTGTCATGGCCGGGCTTGTCCCGGCCATCCACGTCTTTGTCGCCGCACGTCTGTCAAGACGTGGATGCCCGGGACAAGCCCGGGCATGACGAGCTGCTTATTACGACGGCCCACTTATTCCCCCGCCCTCGCATCCCTTATCGCCTGCCACACCTTGGCCGGCGTCAGCGGCGTGTTGAGCTGCGTGATGCCGAGCTCACTGAGCGCATCCATCACGCCATTGGTGACGCAGGGCGGCCCGCCGATGGCGCCGGATTCGCCGCAGCCCTTGGCTCCGAGCGGATTGGTGCGGCAGGGCGCGGAATCATCCAGCGTCACGGCAATCGGCGGAATATCGTCGGCGCGCGGCACGCAGTAATCCTGGTAGCTCGCGGTCAGCAGCTGCCCTTCCTCGCTATAGGCGACGCCCTCATACAGCGCCTGCCCGATGCCTTGGGCTACGCCGCCATGCACCTGGCCGGTCACCAGCATCGGATTGACGGCGATACCGACATCATCGACCGTGGTGTAGCGCACCACCTTGCTGACGCCGGTTTCCGGATCGATCTCGACTTCGCAGATATGCGTCCCGTTCGGCCAGCTCGGCCCGTCAACCTCGCCTTCAGAGTCAACGGAAAGCCGCGCGCCGTCTTCCTTCTTCGCGATTTCGAACAGGCTGATGCGCTTGTCGGTGCCGACCACACTGAGCCAGCCATCGCGATATTCGATATCCTCGACCGACGTCTCCAGCACGTTCGAGGCCTTCTCGCGCGCCTTGTGGATCATGTCGTTGGTCGAGACCGCGACCGCGGTACCGCCGACGAACAGCGAGCGCGAGCCGACGCTGCCGAAGCCGGTGGCAAGGTCGGTATCGCCCTGCACCACGTCGATCTTGTCCATGGGGATGCCGAGCGTATCCGACACCATTTGCGTATAGGTGGTCTGCAGTCCCTGCCCCATCGCCATGGTGCCGGAATGCAGGATGACGCGGCCTTCCGCGGTCGCGTGCAGGCTGACCTTTTCGGTGTGCGCGCGCCCGCCGGTCCATTCGATGTAGCTGGTGAGGCCGCGGCCGTAGAGCAGGCCCTTCTTCTTCGCCGCCTTCTTGCGCGCTGCAAAGCCATCCCAGTCCGAAAGCTCCGAGGCGCGCGACAGCATGTGCGCGAAGGCGCCGGAGTCGTACACCTGGCCGACCGCATTGGTGTAAGGCAGTTGCGCGGGCTTGATGTAGTTGACCTTGCGGATGGTACGCGGGTCCATGCCGATCTGCCGCGCGGCGGCATCCATCAGCCGCTCGACGATGAACACGGCCTCGGGGCGCCCCGCCCCGCGATAGGCGCCCACCGGCGCGGTGTTGGTCATCACCGACTTCACTTCGAAATGCACCAGCGGCAGGTCGTAGACGCCGGTCTGTACGAACGGGCCGAGCACCAGCGGGATGATGTTCGCGGTCCCCGACGAGTACGCTCCGGTGCCGCCGATCGAGCGCACGCGATAGGCCAGCACGCGGCCTTTGGCGTCGAGCGCGAATTCGCCGGTCGAAGTGAGATCGCGGCCATGGGTGCCGCCGACGAATTCGTCGGTGCGGTCGCCGCGCCAGCGGATCTTCCTGTTCAGCTTGGTCGCGGCGTAAGCGACGATGCCGTCTTCGGGATAGAGGCTCGTCTTCTGGCCAAAGCCGCCGCCGATATCGCCGACCAGCACGCGCACGCTGTCCTTCGGCCGCTTCAGAATGGATTCCGCGAGCAGGTCACGGGTCGAGCCGGGGGTTTGCGACTGCACGTGCAGGATCAACCGGCCGGTCTTCTTCTCGATCTCAGCAATCGTCGAACGTGGCTCCATCGCCGAGGGCACCAGCCGCTGGCTGACCAGATCGAGCGAGACCATGTGCGCAGCCTTGGCAAAGGCTTCCTCGACCTTGGCGGCGTCGCCATAGCTCATGGCGGCCACGATGTTGTCGGGCGCCTCGGGCCACACTGCGGGTGCGCCGGGCTTCACCGCCTCGACGGGATCGACCACCGAGGGCAGCACCTCGTAATCGACGGCGATCGCCTCGGCCGCCGTCTGCGCCTGCACCCGCGACGCCGCTACCACCGCCGCCACCGCCTCGCCGGCATAACGCACGATTTCATGGGCCAGCAGACGCCGCGGCGGCACCGTCATCGGCTTGCCGTCCGGCCGCTGGAAGATCGCGAGAGTCGGGAGGGTGCCGATATCGTCCGTCACCAGGTCGGCACCGGTATAGACGGCCTCTACCCCGGCCATTTCAAGCGCGGCCCTGGTGTCGATCGATTTGATCCGGGCATGGGCATGCGGCGAGCGCAGCACGTAGAGCCACAGCGCGCCCTCCTCGGGCTTGTCGTCGATGAACTGTCCCTTCCCGGTGAGCAGCCTCTGGTCTTCCAAACGCTTGACCGGCTGGCCCGCACCAAAACGCATATTGCCGGGAAGAATATTCATCAGTTTGTCCTTCGAGCTTTCTTGTCGGATTGGGCGGGGTTTTAGCGGTTTTTCGGCGTGAGACAACTCATTCAATTCGCTGCAACAAACACGCCAACGCGCCGGGCGCGGGCGACCGCGAACGGGTGTGATCTGCCGCCAAATGGGATTGTTAGCCGCGGCCGATATCCACGATATCGACATTGACGTCGCGCGTCTCCGAACCGCGTTTCAGGGTGATGCGGACGCTCTTGCCAGCTCCGACCTGCTCTATGTGGTCGGTCAGATCGGAAAGGCGGTGAACCGGCTTGCCGTCGGCTTGAACGATGACGTCGCCGAGCGCGCCTGAGGCAAAATCGACGCCACGGATGCCGGCACGCTCAGCCGGACTTCGGGGCGCGGTGCGCACGACGACCACCCCTTCGACGCCCATGCGAGTGGAAACGGCTTCGCTGGCCGCAACAATGCCAATACCGGGCGTCGGCACGCGGCCGTTCTTGATCAACTCAGGCACGATGCGATTGACGATATCGGCCGGGACCGCGAATCCAATACCGGCGCTGGAGCCCGAGGGCGAGATGATGGCCGTGTTGACGCCGATCAACCGTCCCGCCGAATCCAAAAGCGGCCCGCCCGAGTTACCGGGATTGATCGCCGTATCGGTCTGGATCACGTTGGTGATCTCGCGGCCACTGCTGGTCGGCAACCGGCGCTTGAGCGCGCTGATGATGCCGCTGGTCAGCGACTGGTCGAGGCCGAACGGGTTGCCGATCGCAAACGCAATTTGACCGACCTTGAGATCGCTCGAACTGCCAAGCGCCACCGGCGGTGGCAATTGGCGGGGATTCCTGATCCGCAGCACTGCGAGGTCGTAGTTCGGCGCCACGCCGACGATTGAAGCTTGGGCCACCTCGCCTGAGGCGAAGCGAACGGCAACCTCGCGGCCATTTTGGACAACGTGATTGTTGGTGACGACATGGCCGTTATTGTCCCAGACAAAACCGGTCCCCGAGGCTGCCGCGCCGGCTTCCGAGCCTTCGTCGTCGGCGAACGGATTGGTGACAGCGGATCGCGCCGCGACCTGCACCACCGACGGCGAGACGCGCTCGAAAAGCTCTATGTTGGCGCGCTCGGCCTCGGACAGCGGTCCCCGCTGGTCGACGGTCCGGGCGGTCGAGTTGGTCCACGGACCGTAGCGAATATTGATGTTGGAGACGGTCAGCGCCACCAACACGCCTGCGATAATGGCTGCGAAAAGCACGAAGCGACGGTTCATCTATCACTCACCTGGCAATGCCGCTCCCGTGCGAATGGCAAATAGCAAGCAACGGGCCGTTCAGCCGTTTAAAGTGCCAGCACACCAAACGCCCACACCGGCCGAAAGTTTCCGGTTTTCAGAGACTTGCTGGCGCGCTGAAATCGGCTTTTCAGCAATGATTTAGGTAGCGCGATTTGTCCCGCAAGCCGCGTCCATTGAAACCAAACCTCCCCGTTCCCATTGTCATGGAGGCGCAATCCTGCTCGCCGCAGGTCCCTTTGGATCAGGCGAATGCCCCGACCCGGCTTCCCGTGAGGATCTGCGACCGGAGTTCGATCATGAACAACAAGATGCGTTTCAACCTCGGATATGCGATCGCCGCGATCTTTGCCGTCTTCGTGATTCAGTACTTCATTTCCACGGCCAGCCAGATCGCCATCGTTCCGTACAGCGAGTATCAGCAATTATTGAAGCAGGGGAAAGTCGCGACCGTCGGCATCTCTGACCGCACCGTGCAGGGCACCTTGAAGGAGCCATTGTCTGGCGGACAAACGCGGTTCGTCACCACGCGCGTCGACCAGGAGACCGCGCAAGAGCTCGAGAAATACGGCGTAAAATTCACCGGCCAGATCGAGAGCACTTTTTTGCGCGACCTCCTGTCATGGGTCATGCCGGTGCTGCTGTTCGTCGGCCTGTGGTGGTACATCGGCAAACGCGCCGCGGAAGGTGGCGGCCTTGGCGGCGGCCTGATGGCGATCGGCAAGAGCAAGGCCAAGATCTATGTCGAGGCCGATACCGGCGTGAACTTTTCCGACGTCGCCGGCGTCGACGAAGCCAAGGACGAACTGCGCGAGGTCGTCGACTTCCTGAAAAATCCGACCGACTACGGGCGGCTTGGAGGACGCATGCCCAAGGGCGTGTTGCTGGTCGGTCCGCCCGGCACCGGCAAGACCCTGCTCGCCAAGGCCGTGGCCGGCGAAGCCAAGGTACCATTCTTCTCGATCTCAGGTTCGGAGTTTGTCGAAATGTTCGTTGGTGTCGGCGCGGCGCGGGTGCGCGACCTGTTTCAACAGGCGCACCAGAAGGCGCCGGCGATCATCTTCATCGACGAACTCGACGCACTGGGCCGTGCCCGCGGCATTGGACCCTTTGCCGGCGGGCATGACGAGAAGGAGCAGACGCTCAATCAGTTGCTGGTCGAACTCGACGGCTTCGACTCGCGCTCGGGCCTGGTCATTCTGGCCGCCACCAACCGGCCGGAAATCCTCGATCCGGCGCTGCTGCGTGCGGGCCGCTTCGACCGGCAGGTGCTGGTCGACCGCCCCGACAAGAAGGGACGCATCGAGATCCTCAAGGTGCATGTGAAAAAGGTTCAGCTTGAGTCCAGCGTCGACCCCGAGGCGGTTGCGGCGCTCACGCCGGGCTTCACGGGAGCCGACCTCGCCAATCTAGTCAATGAAGCCGCGCTGCTCGCGACACGCCGTGGCGCCAGTGCGGTTGGAATGACCGACTTCAACAACGCGGTCGAGCGTATGGTCGCGGGGTTGGAGAAGCGAAACCGGCTTCTTAATCCGAAGGAGCGCGAGATCGTCGCTTATCACGAAATGGGCCACGCACTGATCGCGCTCTCGCTGCCTGGCGTCGATCCCGTGCACAAGGTGTCGATCATTCCCAGGGGCGTCGGTGCACTCGGCTACACCATTCAGCGCCCGATCGAAGATCGCTTCCTGATGACCAAGGAAGAGCTGGAGAACAAGATGGCGGTGCTGCTCGGCGGGCGCGCGGCTGAATTGATCGTGTTCAACCATCTGTCTACCGGCGCCGCCGACGACCTTCGCCGCGTCACCGACATCGCCCGCAGCATGGTGACGCGCTATGGCATGTCCGAAAAGCTCGGCAGCATCGCCTACGAGCGCGACCCCGGCAATTTCCTGGCGGGCGCCGATCGGCCATTCCCTACGCGCGAGCGCGAATATGCCGAAGAGACCGCCGCTTCTGTCGATCACGAGGTCCGCGCGATCGTCGATCGTGTGTTCGAACGCGCGCAGAGCATCCTGAAGGCCCGCCGCACGATATTGGACCGGGCGGCGCACAAGCTGCTGCAGAAGGAAACCCTGGAGCAAAGCGATCTCGAAGCGCTGATACGCGAAACGCCGAAAGAAGCGCTGCGAGCGATCTAGGCCTGACCGAGGTCGCGCAGCGCCGCCTCGATCACCTTGCGCTGATCTGCCGTCAGCGCCGCCTGCGGCGGAATGGGATCGCCGACCGCGTAACCCTGAATGTCGAGGCCGGCCTTGATGCAGGCGGCCAGGTTGAACCGCGCGAAGGCTTCGTTGATGCGCCACAGCCTGCGTTGCAGCGCCATCGCCTCATCCCAGCGCGCGGCCTTGCAGAGATTGTAGAGTTCGACGCTCTGCCGCGGGATGATGCAGGCCGGACCGGCCATCCATCCCAACCCGCCGATCAGCATCACCGCTGCCGGGATGTGGGCGGAAGCCGAGAACACTTTGATGCTGTCGCCGCAGCGGTTCATGATCGACAGCAGCCGGCCGGTATTGGTCGAGGCATCCTTGATGTAGCCGATGCGCGGATGGGTCGCGAGCCGCGCGATGACGTCGAGCGTCAGATCGGACCGCTGGAATTGCGGGTTGGTGTAGATCACGACGGGAATATCGACGGCGTCGGCAATGGCGCGGAAATAGGATTCGACCTGCGCGTCGGCGACCGGGAAATACGCCTCCATGATCGCCAGGATGCCGTCGGCGCCGAGTTTTTGATGCGCCTTTGCCTGCGCCACTGCGTCCGCCGTCGACGTCGAGGCGACACCGGCGATGACCGGCACGCGGCCGTCAGCGGCTTCGATGGTCGCTTGTACAACGGTCGCGCGCTGCGCCTGGTTGAGATAGGCGAACTCGCCGGTCGAACCGAGCGGCGTTAGCCCATGCACGCCTGATTTGATGAGGTCGTCGCAGAGCCGGCCCAGCACCTCCGTGCGGATCTGGCCTGACGCATCGATGGGCGAGACCAGATAGGGAAAGACGCCGTGGAAATCAGCCATGGTAGGAAATGTTCTCCGCGCGGGAAAGTTTGTCCGTCATGGCTATCCGGAATGCCCGAGCAAGGCAACGCTCCTTGAAAACGCCGCGCGTTGCAATCATTTGCGCTCCCTGATCCAGGCCTCGACCGCCGGCAGCGCGCGGGTTTTGAGGTCGGCGGAGATTGCAATCACTTCCTGCGCCCGGCCCGCCATCACGCGGCCGCCTGAAGTCGCCTGAGCCGGCGCGAAAGCTGCGAGTTCGGCGGCGTGGCCGTCGTCGCTGAAATTGGTCATGAAGTTGGCGATAAACTGGTCGCGGAATTGCGGCCCCTGCTTTGCGAACAGCACATCGTAGTTCTTCTGCAGAAAATCCCACGCCAGATCAGGCTGCTCCCCGGAGGAAGCGACCGAACCGATCAGGCCGGTAACGATCGTGCCCGACACTTCGTCGGTCAGTGTCAGCGCCAGCGTGGCATGCGCCAGCGCCGGGTCGCGCGCGCTGGCCGCCGCATAATAATAGCGCAGCCGCTCATTGGTCACGGTGCTCTTGCGTGCAAGCGTCAGCAGCGTGTCATACATCGCGCGATCCGCCGCGATGCCGACGACATGGGTGACAGAATCGCGCAGCGCCCCCGGCAGCGATTGCGGATCGCTGAGGAATCCGGCGAACCGCCGTTTCGCCTCCGCAATGATCTCTTCGTCGCCGAGTTCGCCGAGTGTCGAGGTCAGGCTGCCGCGCAGCAGGGTGTTGTCGTCGTCGCCCGAGCCGCTGCCATCCCAGCCGAGCCGGTCGAACACGGTGCGCAATTTGGCGCTGATATAGCGCTGCAGCGCCGGGTGCTCGGGCCGATCGCGCGACAGACGGTTGAGAGCGGAGAATACCGTGATGATCTGATCCCATACCGGGCGGCGGTCATCGATGCCGACATTCTCGACCAAGGCGAGATAGGATGAAGGCTCGGCGCGGCCGGCCTGCACCATCGCCCAGCGGTCGGCGAGGAAATTGACGCGGTCTGCCGGCGACATCCGCGGCAGCGCCTTCGCCAGCGCGGCCGTGCTCGCCGGCCCGTACTCGACCCGGTAGTAACCGATGTCGCCGAGATTGACCTTGATCGCCTCGCCGCAGGATCCGGCCGGGATTTCGGTCGAGCCCTGCAGCAGCACGACATTGGACGATTGCGCCAAGCCCACCGGCCCGACCGCGACCGGTATCTGCCAGTTGCGCGGCGGCAAGGCAGCCGTCCGCGCCGGCGCGATCACGAAACGGCCCTGCCGCAGCGTCAGCCGCTGCGCATCGCCGTTGCAGGTGGTTTCGGCTGATATCAGCGGCACACCGTCCTGTTCGGTAAAGGTCGCAGCGATTTCGGTCACGGGCTTGTGGCCCGCGCGCTCCAGCGCCCGCCAGAGATCGGCCGTGGTGGTGTTGCCATAGGCATGCGCAGCCATGTAGGCGCGTATGCCGTCGCGGAACGCCGCTTCACCGAGATAATTCTCCAGCATGCGGATCAGCGCCTGTCCCTTGTTGTAGGTAATGGCGTCGAACGCGGCCATGGCCTCGCTCTCGTTGGCGATCGGCTGCTGGATCGGGTGCGAGGTGCGCCGGGCGTCGAGCGCCATGGCGAACTGCTTCTGGCCGTAACCGTTCAGCCAGCTATGCCATTGCGGATAAAATTGCTCCGCAGCCTTCGTCGCCATCCAGGTCGCAAAGCCCTCATTAAGCCAGAGATTGTCCCACCAGGCCATGGTGACGAGATCTCCGAACCACTGATGCGCCATCTCATGCGCGATGATGGAAAAGATGCCGCGTCGCGCGCTGTCCGGATTTGTTACGGGGTCGAACAGCAGCCGGCTCTCGAAGAAGGTGATGCCGCCCCAGTTTTCCATTGCGCCGCCGAAGCCGCCGGGCACCGCGATCAGGTCGAGCTTGGGCAACGGGTATTTCACACCGAAATAGTCGTTGAACCAGGCAAGCAGTTTTGCCGCGCTATCGAGCGCGAATTGCCCTTTCGCAGCCTTGCCGGTGGTGGCGACGACACCGATCGTCACGCCTTCCGCCTGCGCCGTGATGCGCTCCAGTTCGCCTACCGTCAGCACGAACAGGTAGGTCGACATCTTCGGCGTCGGCGCGAAGGCGACGTTCTTCAGGTTCGGCTCGACCGGCTCTTCGCGCACGACCGGCATGTTGCCGACCGCGAGAAAATGCTGCGGCACCCTCACGGTCAGGGCGAAACTCGCCTTGAAGGCCGGCTCGTCCCAGCACGGAAATATCCGCCGCGCGTCCGCCGGCTCGAGTTTGCTCGTCAACAGCCGCTTCACGCCGCTGTCGGTCGGATAATCGACGAAGAAGAAACCGCGGTCGAACTTGTTGATCCGCGCGGTGAACTCGATGCGCAGCCGATGCGCGCCCGCCGCGAGCGGCTGTGCGAAAGTGAAGGTCGTCGTCTCGGCAGCAGCATCGAGCGCGACGTCGGCGCGCTCTGCGCCGTCGTCGGCGGTAACGGAAGCAAACGTCGTGTTGACGGCGTTGAGCGTCAGCCGCGCCGTCGGCTCGCGCACCTCGATGTCGATCACTTCGATGCCGGGAAGCGCGAGGCTCTCGGCGTCAGGTCTCAGCTCGATTGAATAGCTGATCGGAACGACTGTCTTCGGCAGCTTGCCCGGCGTCGCGTCGAAAGAGAAAACCGGCTCGGCGCGCACGGCGCCTGAAACAACAAACATCAGCGCGAGCATTGCGCTGGCATATCGCGCCAAGGATGCCGTCGAGGGTGCCGTCTCTTTAAGCTTCACGCCAAGCTCCTATCTCAGCCGGCACAACGAGGTGCCGGACCATATAGCTGCATCGCTTTGCGGGAAACAGCCGGGAGACGCGGCGTTTCGCAACATCCAGTTGCCGCACAATGGCCCAAAGATGTCCACAGATGTTCACAGGTTCTAACGAATTAACTCACGATAATTTCACGACTTTCTTCGCAATCTCCGCGCCCCCGGCCAAGTGCGAGAGTAGTTTTGATGGCTCTGCAGAACGTCGCTGACGCATCCTCTTTCCGAACTTCCGAGTTCGATACGCGCGAATCTGCTCAGGTGGCGACAACTCCCGGCTTTCGTCACTTCCTGGGCACGCCGGCTCCATCGCAACGCTTCCGCGCCTTCGGTGTCGACCCGCTCGGCTCGCCGTCACGCCATGCAGAGCTCCGCGGACTGATGCATCGCCTGTCGCGGCGAATGGATGCTGCAATCAAATGGCCGCCACACCAGGTTCGATCGGCAGAATACTGGGAAAATCCCTTCATCCCCTCGGGCTATACCTATCTGCTGCAGTTCATTGCGCACGACCTCGTGCATTCGGCGATTCCGCTTTCGGTCGCGGGCGGGCTCGGCGGAGGAACCGCGAACGCACGCCGCACGCCGCTTCGGCTGGAGACGCTGTACGGCAGCGGTCCTGTCGGATCGCCGCACATCTACGCGCTCGATGCGCCGAATGACGACCGCCGCACCAAGCTGCGGCTCGGGCGAATGCGCTGGAAAGAGAACGAGCCGGCGACCGGGTGCCCGTTCCGCGACATCGCGCGAACCCGGGCCGAGAACGTGACGGGGATCGACCGCAGCATTGCAGGTGTCCGCGTTGCCCTCACCGAGGCGCTGGTCGCCGATCCGCGCAATGACGATCACGCCGTCATGTCGCAGCTCACCGCGCTGTTTGCGCTGCTGCACAACGGGCTCATCGATATCATTCGCCGCCATGAAGGCAACACGGGGCCAAACGGTCAGTTCGGTGCCGCCTACAAGCACTTCTTGTGCGCCCGCGAGTCGCTGATCGCGATCTATCACAATATCCTGCGCAAGGACCTGATGCGGCGGGTGATCCATCCGGCGATCTACGCCGTCTATGACGGACCGAGCCCCGATTTCATCGATCGCCCCCATTCCGCGGAAGGCTTTCCGGCCGGCGACTGGGAAATTCCGTTCGAGTTCTCGCACGGCGCATTCCGCTTCGGTCACGCCATGGTACGACCCGAATACCAGATCAATGACCTGTCTCTCCACGACCTCAATAACACGCTCGAAAAGAGCTCGGTAAACGACCCGGCAAATATGCCGCTCGACGAGACGTGGATGGTGCAATGGTCGCGTTTTTTCGAGATCAACGGGTCGACGCCGAATTTCAGCCGCCGCATTGGACCACATCTCAGTGACGGGCTGGGCAATGACCAGATCTTTCCGGCGTTCGACGAAACGGAACGGGTCGGCCTGCTCTATCGCGACCTGCTCGGCGCCGGCCTCGCCGGCATGTGGTCGGTTGACGCGCTGATTGCGGAGATCGGCAATCGCAGACCGCAGTTCATTGCCATGTCGCGCCTGCTTGCCGACCGCGCCTATCGTGCCGATCAACTTCGCGAATGGCTGGCAGCCGCGCCTGCGTATGGCGCGTTGACGGCCGAGGACATCGAAACCCTTTCGAACGAGCCGCCGCTGCCCTTCTTCATCCTGTTCGAAGCGATGCGGCAACCGCAGGCGGGGGGCCTGCACCTCGGCCCGCTCGGCTCAATCATCGTCTCGGAAGTCATCTTTGGCGCGCTCGCCGGCGACCCGCGTTGCGCGGACGGCGGCTCGCTTGCCGGGCAACTGGCGGCAATTTCCCGCGAGTTTTATCCGGCAAACGTACTTCAGGATATTCCCGATATCTCAAGCATGGCGCAGCTCGTGGAATTCACCACCGAAATTGCCGAGCTGCGGCAAGCAGTGCCTGCATTTTTGTGAGGCGGAATCCTCCGTTTCACGCAACCCGGAGAGTGAAGCTATGGCAATCGAAAGAATGCAAGTAACCAACCACGAGCGCTGGGGCAACCTGGTGAAGACTTGGTCCACCGGCAAGAACTATCTCGACGACGACAACGAATACCCAATCCCGACCACCGTCGACGAATTCAAGGAGCAACTCGCCAAGGCGCAGGTGTTCATGACGGTTCCGGAGCGCTTCAAGAAGGTAAAGTTCGTCGAACAGGAGATGGACACGATCGTGGTGCGCCTGCCGCCCGCCGTGATGATTGCGGATTCCGAAGAAAGCCTCAAAAAGCCGGGCGCGACCTATCCGCTTCCGCCGTTCTACAAGCGCCTGTTCAACGGCCTGGATCCGGTAATTCCGGAGAGCGACAAGTTCCGCGTCCATGCCGAACGTGTCGGCGACTACACCATCAGCTACTGTGCCTGATGATCTAGCTCCGCGTTAGGTGAGTGATGCCATCGACAGGAAGCCCTCCGCCACGCAAGCTCTGGCGCAGGGCTTCCCACCGCTCCCTCACGCTGATTGGATGCGCTTGCATGACCCAGCGCGCCGCCGCCTCGTCCGTCGGCGTGGACGATCCGACCCAGAATGAACGCAGACCGTTCACGAAGCGCTGGATTTCCTGCTGCGCCTGCATGCGCTCCCCAAGCTGAAACAGCGCAGCCGCGCGCCATGCCGGCAGGACCTTGTTGATGCCCTGCGCGCGATCGCACGCCTCGATGGTGCCTTCATAGTCTCCGCAAAAGAACCGCACAGTGCCGTGATACGCCCATTCGAGATAAGACGGCGCAGGTGAGAGCGCGAGCGACCGCTCGGCGCGAGCGCGGGCATCCTCGATCGATCCGCAGATCGCCGAGTAGTGAGCGCTGGACAGCAGCGTCCATGGGTCATTGTCGTTGAGCTCACATGCCAGCTCCATGTGCGGCGCTGCTTCCGCCTCACGGAGCGCCATCACGTAGGACCAGCCGCAGCACAGATGCGCCCTGGAATCGACAGGGTCGAGTTGAACAGCGGTCTTCGCCAGTTCGAGGGTGGCCTTGGCCTTGTCGAGATCGCGAAAGATCCCGGGATGCACCAGGTGCTCGATGTTGTTCATCTGCACGAGGCTGCTGTAGCAGGGCGAGAAACCTGGATTGTCGCGGATCGCATCGCGGAAGATGGTGACTGCCCGCCGCCAGCTTTCGGGATCGAATTTCGACATGAGATTCTGCCCACGCAGCCAGCGGTCGTGCAGCTCGAGCGACACGTCGGGCTCGCCCGCCAGCCGCATCAGCCGCTCGGTCGACAATTGAACGTTGAGCGAGGTCGCGATCCGGCGGATGATGCGCTGCTGCGTTTCGAACCAGTTGCCGAGGCCGAGCCGGAAGCTTTCGCTCCAGACGTAAATCCCGGTGGTATCGTCCCGCAGCACCATCACGATGTTGATTTCGGCGCCCGCCTGGTAGGCGGTGGTTTCGATGCAGTATTGCGACGCCGTGCCCGAGGCGGGAAGTACGACAGCCGCGGGAGGACGATCGACCACGCTCCATTCACGGAAGCGGACGAGACAGGCGGCGAGATGTTGCGAGAACCCCTGCACCAGATGGCTGTGATCCTCGTCGACGCCATGCATCGCAAAGGGCCGCAGCACCAGGCGCGTCCTGGCAGATGCATTGACCGCTGGCGACATCGGGGCCACCGGCTGGAGAGCCGTCCCCCTGACCATCCTGATGGCGAACTCGTCATTCGCTGCCGAGGCGGCCAGGTCGGCCGGCGTGCGCTCCAGAATGCCGAGCTTGATATTGGCGACGAGCTCCTCAGTGGCCGACGACGGCTCCATCGCGTAGTCGCGGTCCAGGAGATCCCACAGCGCCTTGTAAATGCGCAGCGCACCGGCGACGTCGCCCTCTTCCGCATGCGCCCGCATCAGATAGCGGCAGGCATATTCATGGGTCGGATCGAGATTGACGATCGCGGCCGCGATCCTCTTTTTGGCGTCGGCGGGGACGCGCGCGGAGGTCAAGCCTTCGTCGAGATTTCGCATCAGTCGTTCATGGATGGTCTGCCGCTTGGCCAGCACCCAGACCCGGAACGACGGGTCGAGATCGTCCATTCCTTCGAGCAGCCGCCCATCAAGCTGTGGAGTATCGAGCAGCAGCGGGTGAACGCGTCCGCCTTCGGCGAGTTGGATCACGCTTTCGATGTCGACTTCGATTCGTCCGACGTCGATGCCGATCATCAGCCGCTCCGCGACGAAGCCGTCATATCCGGCCTCCTCCAGCATCGACCGCAGTTCGCGAACGACCTGGCGCAGCGAGGCACGTGCCTTTTCCTCGTCCGAACGACTCCAGAGCAGGCCAACGAGCCGCTCGCGGCTCTCCTGCTTCGCCTCCAACAGCGCAAGGTAACTTAGGACCGCGCCGGCCTTGCGGGTTCGCAGTGCGATCGCCCGGCCGTTGAACCGCACGCCGAGCCGTCCGACCAGCGACACCGAAAGACGCGGAGCGCTTTCAGGCGCCGCCGTGGCCTTGTCTGCTGTCATGGCGTTTGTGCTGGCCGGCATGCAAGGTTTTCGGAACCGGTTGGTTAATTCCAGCCAGTCTATATCAAAGAGACACCCCCGGTATAGGTTGCGCCGCCTCCGGTTCGCGCAATCGCATCCTGCAGCCTGGCCGTGACGATTTCGGATGGCTCGAGTTGCAGCCCTGGGGCAATCACGCGGACCACCGGAACGGCGAAGCGCTGGCGCGTGAGATCAAGGCAAAACGTCTCGATTCCCAGCTTCTCCAAACGCTGTACGATCAATCCAAATATGATGCTCGCTTCAGTTGCGGGAAGAGGCAGATGGACCGCGTACTCCGCGACCGGCTGCAACAGTCTGCACTGATCGGCATCGATCGCCGCGCGCTGCAGGTGGATGCGATCCTGCGCGTTGAGCGCCTCATCGCCGCGCTCGCTGCGTTTGGTTGCGACGACGGCGTCGGCCAGTTCGAGCTGACACATTTCGAGCGTAGCCGAGCGGACCGCGGCCTCGAGCGCCGGCCGCGCGGCGAGGCCGAAGGCAAAACCGGAACCGTCCGCCCGGCAGGAGACGGCCGCGACGCAGGGCACGCCGATATCCGTCGTGATATCGAGCAGCCATGTCCGGCGCTGCACCGATGCGCCATGCCGGAGCTGCCGCAGCAAACCTTCCACCACGATGCCGGCTTCATGCTGCGGCGGAATCGATCGGGCCAGCTGACCGCCCCGCCACCACAGGCTGGCCGCATCGCGCTCGATCAATTCCAGCAGGCCATGCAGTGCCGCAGCGTCCCGTGACGGACCGGCGGCCGATCCGATGCTCAAGGGGAATGGCGGCGCAAAGTCGCGCTGCGCCGGCGGACGCCGCAGGCAGATGTCGGCCGGAAGCCACACTTCGCCGCCGTCGGTCAGCCTCGTTGCGCGGTACCAGGAAAGCGCTCGCTCTGGTTGCATGCGGCGTTCCGAAACGGCAGCCACTAGCGCCAGCGCCTTCGGACCGAGTTTTCCGGCCCAGTCGTCGACGCCGGGCTTGAGCAGCAGGTCGGTCCCGGCCTGCAATTGAGACAGGTACTCAATTCCCTCGCCGATGCAGCCCTGAAATGCATCCCGCAACGTCAGACCGACGCCGGAAACGCCGACCATCGGGCTTCCGTCATGCAAGGGATCGGCAAGCGCCGGATCGAATTGCGCGCCAAAGCTGAACAGGCCGGGCGCATCGGGTGAGGACAGTTCGAACACCCGCGCAAATCGGGAAGCAGCGATCAGCAAATGGGCGCGATTCGCGGTCTCCGGATCAATCCGTTTGCTGGATTTCGAGGCATATTCCAGCGCCTGAAGGATATGTCTGGCATCGTGGTCGCCGGCGGCGTCCACTTCGTTGCCAATAAGCAACGATGCCGCGCGCGCAAACAATTCCTGCATCGAATTTTCGGTACCGCTCACGGTGACCTCACGACTTGACCTGCAGACTCCGACGAGAGGCCAGCCCGCCCTCGCCCTGGAGGAAATTATGCTCGCGAAAGCCTTAGTCATAGCCATGGCAGCAGATATTGCCCGTTCAGACTATGCCAAGCCGACCTTGATTCGTAGCCGCAGCCGCGAGTGGCTGATAGCCTGCCGTTGGGGACCGGAGGGCGAATATCTCTCGATCGCGACGGCTGGCCCGATCACGGAGCCTCTCGCGCTGGTTGCACCGCAGGTGATCGCGCCGATCCACAGCCTGGTCGGCGTACTGGTTTCCGAATCGGAATCGCAATCCACCAGCACGTTCCTGTTGGTGCGCCAGTTGCCTGGTGCGATCGAGCTTGCCGGCACGTTTTTTCCGGCCGATGGCTACGTGCTGCTACAGAACCACGGCGATATCCACCTCGTCTGCAAGGCGCGCTACTCGCACAGCTGCGGCTGGCTCGACGGCAAGGAGATCCGCAAAGACATTCCCGATCCGGCACCCTATTCGGCCGAGGCAATGTCCTGGCATATCGAAGCGACGCGCCGCGACTGGATCGGCGAATTCATTCCCGGCAGCAGGCCGCCGGAGCGGCTTGCGATTCGCGCGACCGGCTGACGCCTGCAATCAAATTACGGGGCGGCACAAGATTGCCGCTCGTCTTCCTGCGGAAGACTATCCTCGCGAGGAAACTTCCGCCGCTCACCACGATCGACAGTATTGAACAGCGCGACCGTGGCCTTCGCTCCGGGAGTTCGACTGGCGATGCTTTCAATCAGCTTCGCGATGCAAAGCCGCACACGCGGACTGGTCGTTCGCGCATAGGCCTTGAGAACGCGCAAGGCCCCCGGCTCGGCAAGCAAGCGAACCGGCGAATTCAAGCCGGGAGATCCGACCCCGGAAGATTCGAACAGCTCGCCGACCGAAACACCCAGCCCGGAAGCGATTTGCGACAACCGGCTGGCGCCCACCCGGGTGGCGCCCCGCTCGTATTTCTGCACCTGTTGAAAGGTAACGCCGATCCGTTCCGCGAGCATGGCCTGGCTCATGCCGCGGTCGACCCGCAACATACTAATCCTGGCACCCACCATCGCATCGAGCGGGCCAGATTTCCTCGTCGCCATGGGTAGGCTCCCAACTGTTCGAGCTGGAATCCTAGCACAACCTGAGGGAGCACAAGATACTAATTTGCGATCACAGGGAGCATTTTTATGCGCCGCTCGACATCGATGTGCTCAATCGTCAACCGGCCCTTCGGGTCGATCGCCGCCTTCATGGCCGGCGGGTGGCCGGCTTCGAGAAAGTGCTGCAGGACGGCACGGCTCTCGTCCGAAAGCGCAAATAGCCCGCGCATCAATTCAAAGAATCCCGGCTCTTCCGCTACATAGAGCAGTTCACGCAGTTCCGCGCCGGTATATTGCCCCAATGCAGTCAAAAGCCATTCGGTCTGGTCATTCGGATCGCTCTCAGGTACGCGATTTAGATAGTAGACAACTGATTCCGCACTCATTTCATCCCCCCGGTACCTCGTGATAGCTTACAGGCCGCCCAGCTCTCGGACGGCTTTTGGCAGCTAGCTCCCGAAGCTAACACTGCGTGGAGCTTCGTGATTTCAGCGTGATCGCAAGCGCGACGGCGCCGGAAACCCATTTCCACAGTTCCCGTCTGGGCAGGAGTGTACCCGAACTGGTGCACCTGGGCGTAGCCTGGCGCAACATTCTTCCCACTGCGCGATGAGCGGTCGGGGATTTGACGTTGCCCCAACCGCCTCATCGCGAAATCAGAAGGCCTTCGCGATGGCGCGCTGGGCGTCCTGCTGAATCATCTTCAGATGGCTCTGGTCTCGGAAACTCTCGGCGTAGATCTTGTAGACGTCTTCAGTGCCCGATGGCCGCGCGGCAAACCATCCCGCCTGCGATTCGACCTTGATGCCGCCGAAGGATTGATCGTTACCCGGCGCCCGGGTCCGAATCGCGCTGACCGGCTCACCGGCAAGCTGGCGCATATCGAGCTGCTCCGGCCCGAGTGCCTTCAGCGCGCTCTTCTGCTTCGGCGTCGCCGGCACGTCGATCCGCTCGTAGTAGGGCACGCCGAGTTCGGCGGTCAGAGTGGCAAACAACTGGCTTGGGTCGCGGCCGGTTCGGCCGAGGATTTCGGCGGCGAGCAGCCCCATCACCATGCCGTCCTTGTCGGTTGTCCAGACCGAGCCGTCGCGCTTGAGCAACGATGCGCCGGCACTTTCCTCGCCGGCGAATCCGAACGCACCGGTGCCAAGGCCTTCGACGAACCACTTGAAGCCGACCGGGGTTTCGACCAGCTTGCGGTTCAACTTACCTGCGACACGGTCGATGATCGAGCTGGAGACAATGGTCTTGCCGATCGCAGCCTCGCTGCCCCATTGCGGCCGATGCTCGAACAGATAGGCAATCGCAGCCGCAAGAAAATGGTTCGGATTCATCAGGCCGCCCGTGCGCGTCACGATGCCGTGCCGGTCGGCGTCGGTGTCGTTGGCAAAGGCGACGTCGAACCTGTCGCGCATCGCAATCAGGCTCGCCATCGCGAACGGCGAAGAACAGTCCATCCGGATTTTTCCATCCCAGTCCGCCGTCATGAAGCGAAACGTCGGGTCGACGGCGGTGTTCACAACAGTCGCGCTGATTCCGTAATGCTCGATCAGCGGCTGCCAGTAATGAACGGCGGCGCCGCCCAGCGGATCGATACCGATTTTCACGCCCGATGATTTGATCAGCGCCATGTCCACGGCATTGCCGAGATCGGCGACATAGGGTTGGATGTAGTCGTGCAGATGCGTCGAGGGCGCCTTGCGGGCGCGCTCATACGGCACCCGCGCAACGCCCTTCATGTCGGCTTCCATGTAGGCGTTGGCGGCCTTTTCGACCTTGGCGGTCACATCGGTGTCGGCCGGGCCGCCATGCGGCGGGTTATATTTGTATCCGCCATCTTCAGGCGGATTGTGCGATGGTGAGATGATGACGCCATCGGCAAGCCCGCTCGTTCGACCCTTGTTGTAGCTCAGGATCGCATGCGAGATGACGGGCGTCGGCGTGTAGCCGCTGCGCTCGTCGATCATGATGTCGACGCCGTTGGCGGCAAACACTTCCACCGCGCTCGCCAGCGCCGGCTCGGCGAGCGCATGGGTATCGATACCGACGAACAGCGGACCGGTCAGCCCGGTTTCGCGGCGGTGGTCGCAGATCGCCTGCGTCGTTGCCAGGATATGGTTTTCGTTGAAGGAGTTCTTCAGCGAGGTCCCGCGATGACCAGAGGTTCCGAAGGAAACGCGCTGGGTGGGATCAGAGGGATCCGGTTTCGACGCGAAATAGGCCGTTACCAACTGCGGCACGTTGACAAGGGAGGCGGAATCGACCGGTTTGCCGGCAGCGGGATTGGGGGCAGTCACATGACCTCACGGAATGGGTGGTTCGCCGGATTATACGTAGAAGCGATGGCGTGGGCAAAATTGGGCATGACGCCTCCGAAGCAAGCCAATGCGGCCGCCACTAGTAAACGCCGCGGTGCCGAGGCAGTTTCCTGTCGCCTTGCGCGAAATACGGATTGTTCAGGCACTGCGCCGCACGCCCCGACGCGGACGCGGCGCACTGCGCCAGCGAAGTAAAGCTGCAGTCGATATAGCCGCCGCCAAGGGCGTAGGTCTGCAGGCAGACCGGGAAGTTTGGATTATAGGTCTGGGCGCGTGCGGACGCGGCGACCAGCATCGCTCCGATCGTGAAAATCGTGCAAGCCAATGCGCGCATTGGGGGCTCCTTCGGCGGACAAGCCAATGTGGAAGCTGATTATTTCTTGTCCACAAACAGATAGGAAATGATACGGAAATCAGCCACCCCATATGAGGCATCATACGAGGCGATCTTTGACGCCGCCGACCGACACGGTCGCGCAGACCGGAAGCCCCGTCGACATCGTGTTCAGTGAGCTCTTAGCGGTGTGCGCGCTCGATGCGTTCAGCCTGGGAGCGGCAGTCACGCCGGCAGGCTGCTCGGTCCGTATCCGAGGCTTGTTGAAGCAGGGCTGGTCGGCTCGTCGCAACTCGCCTGGTAATCCTTCAAAGCGAGGCGCATGTCGTCGGGCAATGCGATCGATTTGTGATCCACCAGCGAAGTCGTCACCGTTACGAACGTGGCGCGTACGCATTCGGTGCCATCCTTGAACGCATGGACCGTCAGCTTCACCGAGGTGCGTCCGATATCGCGCACGATGACCGCGACGTCGAGCACGTCACCCATGCGGCTGGGTTTCGCGAAATCCGCCGAGACGTGCGCATAGCCAAGGCCGGTTCTCCGTGTTCCGACCAGCTGATGATAGGGCAGTCCCAGCGCATCGCCGTACCAGTCCTCGATCACGCCGTTGAACAGGTTGAGATATTCCGGCGTGTAGACGATTCCGGCCGGATCGCAGGAGCCGAAGCGCACCGGGAGGCGCGTGCGCCAGATGCCACTCGGCAGCTCGGAGAGTGTCATGGATTCAAAACAGGCCATGCAAGGCGCTCATTTTAGTTTAGGCATAAAGTATTATTCTATAACCGGGCCGCCGCGCAAAGTCGAGCATCGAAGTCTCCGTACGCCATACCCCACCTCTCATCGGCGATTCCGCGTTGAGGCACAGAGCCGCGTTTTCCAGAAATTTAGGGCGATTTCCTGCGTAAATGGGCCCCGGCCCGCTTGCCTCGCCACGATATCCTCTACTACGGTCGTGGATGCTGCAGGCAACGAACCGGGAGCAGAATCGTTCAGGCCTCTCTCGCACCAGGCGCTTGATTTGGTCCTAAAGGATCTACACGTTCGTTTCAGAACCTTTTGATGCCGATCCGCTCGGCTGCACAGGGAATGTCGGGAGACATGGATTGATGGCCGGCAAGGAGACCGAGCTGATCGACGACGAGAACATGACCGAGGAAGACGCTGATAACCGCGCCCAGGTCAGGGTATGGCTTCGCCTCCTTGCCTGCACGTCGTTAATTGGCGCCGAGCTTCGGCGTCAGTTCCGAGAAGAGTTCGATTTCACGATGCCGCGGTTTGACGTGCTGGCACAGCTCGATCGCGAGCCTGTTGGGCTGGTGCTGGGTGAGCTGCCAAAGCGCCTGATGGTCACGGCCGGAAATCTGACCCCGATTGTGGATCGCCTGGTCGAAGATGGCTTCATCACGCGGTCGCCGTCGCCGCTCGACCGTCGCGTGCAGATCGTATGCATGACGGCCGAGGGCAGGAAGGCGTTCCGGCGGATGGCGAAAAAGCACGGCCTCTGGCTGGCGTCGCTGCTTGCCGGGTTTCCGAAAGCGCGGCTCGACGGATTGGTCAAGGAGCTTGACGAGCTGAAGAACGCCGTGAAGCGCGCGACGGACGAAGCCCGCGCCTGATCCTAACGGCGCAGCTTGTAGCCTGCGGCATCGCGGTCCCAGGTGTCGGGAGTCTTCCCGGCCTCGCGCAGCACGACCTTTCGGATCTTGCCGTTCTCGGTCAACGGCATCTCGGTGACGATCCGGACAAAGCGCGGAATCGCGAAATAGGCCATCTTTCCTTCGCAATGCCTGACAACATCGATCGGCTCCAGCATATGGCCGGGGTCGTGCTGGACAGCGGCCGCAACCTCATCCTCGCCGAGTTCGGACGGCAGCGGATAGACGGCGCAGGCAGCGATCGCCGGATGCTTCAGCAGCACCTGCTCCACCTCCCAGGATGAAACATTCTCGCCGCGCCGTCGGATCGAATCCTTCATCCGGTCGACGAAGCGATAGTGGCCGTCCGCATCGCGCACGACGCGGTCGCCGGTGTGAAACCAGAGATTTCGCCACGCTTCGGCCGTCTTGTCCGGCATTCCGAAATAGCCGGTGGAGAATGCGAGCGGCTCGCGCGATCGTAGCAGCAACTCGCCGGCCTCACCGTCCGGGAGAGGCGCGTCGTCGGTATCGACGATGCAGGCCTCCACGCCCTCGACGAGATGGCCCATGGTGCCGGGGCGATCGGACGGGATCGTGCTCGCGAACACGAAATTCGTTTCGGTCGAGCCGTAGCCGTCGAGCAGCGGCACGCCGAAGCGTTCGAGAAACGGGCCGTGAAACTGGCCGGGCACGCCGCCGCCGAGCGCGACCCGCAGGAAATGCGCGGTGTCGTCGGCGGACCTCGGCTGCGCCAGCAGCATCACGGCCATCGCGCCGAGGAGATAGCCGACGGTCGCCTGATGCCGTCGCGCCGCTGCCCAGAAACCGGAGGCGGAGAATTTCGGCTCGAGTGCATAGGTGCAGCCGTTCAGGAGCGCCTGATAGAACGCGTTCAGTGCATTGGTGTGGAACAGCGGCAGCGTCGTGAACAGCACATCGCCTTCAAGGATCCCAAGCGCGCGCGCCGAGTGGATGCCCCACCAGAACATCTGCGCCTGCGGGCAGCAGACGCCTTTTGAAAGACCCGTGGTGCCCGACGTATAGAGGATCGCGACCGTGTCGTCCGGCCGCACGGGCGCGGCCGGGGCCTCCTCGTCGAGCGCAGGCAGCGGCGAGACCGATCCCGACACGGCCGGCGGCACGGCGCCTTCTCCGATCATCCAGATAAGATCCGGCAGCGCGACGTCGCTTTCCAGCGTTTCGATGGTCGGCATAAATCCAGACTCGATCGCCAGCAGTTTCGGCGTGGAGTTGCGCAGGATGTGGCTGAGCTGGATGCCGCGCAGCGCGGTGTTAATCGGCACGGTCACGGCGCCCATCCAGGCGCAGCCGAGATAGACTTCCAGAAATTCCGGCCGGTTCGAGCACATCAGGGCGATGCGGTCGCCGGCCTGAATTCCGGCGCGCATCAGGCGGGCCGCGGATGCGGCGGCGATCGCGGCCGTCTCGGCATAGCTCCATCGTGTTTCGCCAAAGACAAACAGCGTGCGGTCGCGGTATTGCGCGGCCTGCCGCGTCAGAATGGTCGAGAGAATCCGGTCCGCCGGCGGAAAACGTTCAGCCGCCTGCGACCAGATCGGCGCACCCCGCCGCTGCCTGGCCGCGCTGCTCTCATCTACCTGCACACGCACCTCCTGGGATTTCGCCGGACTGGTCTGCGATAGATCGCACTTGGCCAGCGAGATAGTTTAGGCTTAAAGTATTCACGAAAGCTGCCGCCGCAGCAAGGGGCTGCGCGCGGGTTCCGGCCGACATCCCTGGCAATGGCTGCAGCCCACGAACAGGAGCGACATCCGCAATGAGCCTCGACACGCCTTATCAATCGCCGTCCGATGCCTTCGCGGCCACGGCCAAAAGACGTCCGGACGCGCCATTCCTGCTGGCGCCGGCAAGCGCGGGATTGCCCTACGCGCCGGAAGGATTCAAGATCGAATACGGGGCGTTCAAGACGGCGGTCGATCGGCTTCGCGCCGAATATGCGGCCGCCGGCTATGGACGCGGGGCGCGGGCTGCCCTGCTGCTCGAAAATCGCCCGGTCTTCTTTCTGCACTGGCTCGCGCTCAATGCGCTCGGAGTTTCGATCGTTCCTATCAACCCCGATGTTCGCCCCGACGAATTGTCCTTCCAGCTCGAGCTGTCACAGGCTGACCTGCTGGTGGCGACGCCGGATCGCATTCACGTGGCCAAGGATGCCGTGCTCGGACGCACCCGCCTGATCGACACCGACAGTCGTATTCCACCGTGCCGGACGGACGTCGTTGCGCAAGATGCCGAGTTCAATGGCGAATGCGCGCTGCTGTTCACCTCAGGCAGCACCGGCAAGCCAAAGGGCTGCATGCTTTCGAACCGCTATTTCCTGCAGGTCGCCGACTGGTACGTCACGCAAGGCGGCGTGGCCGAGCTGCAGCCGGACCGCGAGATCAACCTGACGCCGCTGCCGATGTTTCACATGAATGCGCTCGGCTGCAGCGCCGTCGGCATGATGGTGCTCGGCGGCGCCGTGGTTCCGCTCGACCGCTTTCACGCCAATCGCTGGTGGCAGTGCGTGGCCGATAGCGGGGCGACCGTCGTGCACTGTCTCGGCGTCATCCCCGCCATTCTGCTTCAACTGCCGGTGACCGAGGCGGAACGGCAGCATCGCGTGCGCTTCGCCTTCGCGCCCGGCGTCGATGTGCGCCACCGCGCCACCTTCGAGGAGCGTTACCGCATCCCGATCGTCGAGGCCTGGGCGATGACCGAGACCGGGGGTGCGGCGGCGACGACCACCGCTCGCGAACCAGCGGGCTTTGGCGCACGCTGCGTCGGCCGGCCATCTGAAGGCATGGAATATCGCCTCGTTGACGATCAGGGTGCCGATGTCGCGCTTGGAAAACCTGGCGAACTTTTGGTGCGCGCGAAAGGCGGCGATGTCCGCGCCGGATTCTTCAGCGGTTATCTAAAGGACGAAGAAGCGACCGAAGCGGCGTGGCAGGACGGCTGGTTCCATACCGGAGACCTGGTCTTCGCCGATAAAGACGGGCTGATGTATTTCTTCGATCGCAAGAAGACCATCGTGCGGCGCAGCGGCGAGAACATCGGCGTGCTCGAGGTCGAAAGCGCGCTGTACATGGACACCCGCATCGGCGGCTGCGCGGTGACGCCCGTTCCGGATGATATTCGCGGCGAAGAGGTTTTCGCGTTCATCGTGCCGAACGCCGAGGTCGATGACGCCGCTGCGCTCGCGGCCTCGATCGTCAAGACCTGCGCTGAACGCCTCGCCTATCACAAGGTACCCGGCTATATCGCCATCGTCGACGAACTTCCCTTGTCGTCAACGCGCAAGCTTGCCCGGGGCGAAATCAAGACGCTCGCGGCCACTTCGGTCAGCGACAAACGCGCGATCGACATGCGCGCGCTCAAGGCGAAGCTGCGCCACGCCTGAGCCGCGCGCCAGCATGCTGTCGTCACGGCAGCAACTTGTATTTCCCGTTCTCGATCTGGACCAGAATCCGCGCGCGGCTGTCGACGCCGTGGCGGTCGGCCGGCGTATAAGTGTAGATGCCGTGCGCGCCGACGACATCCTTGGTCGCGAACAGCGCCTCGCGCAGCGCGTTGCGAAATGCCGGCGTGCCGGGCGCCGCGCCCGTCGCCTTTGCGCGTTTGGCGGCATCCATGAACACCAGCCAGCCATCGAACGCATAGGGTGAAAACGCGTCGGCCGGCGCCTCGCCATTGGCCTTCTCGTAGGCCGCGCGGAACGCCAGCGCGACCTTGCGGATCGGATTGCTCTCGGGAAGCTGTTCGCCCGCCGTCACCGGCCCGGTCGGACAGATGATGCCCTCGGCGGATTTGCCGGCAAGCCGCAGGAAATCCGCGCTGATCATGCCGTGATTGCCGTAAAGCGGCCCCTTGTAGCCGCGCTCGGACAGCGCGATCACGGGCAGCGCGCCGGGTGTGCCGGTGCCGCCCAGCATGATCGCATCGGGGCGGGCGGAAATCGCGCGCAACACCTGGGCGGTGACCGAGTTGTCGGAGCGCGCATAGCGTTCGTTCGCGATCACCTTGATGCCGGCCGCATCAGCGGCTTGCAGCAGCGAGTTGTACATCAGGTCGCCAAAGGCATCGGAGAAGCCGATGAACGCCACTGTCTTCACATTGCGGCTCTTCATATGATCGACGATGCCTTGAACGAGAAGCGGCGTCGGCTGCGGCGTTTGTACCACCCATGGCCCGCCCTCACCGGCCGGCACCGGCGCGATCGGCGAGACCGCCACCATCGGGACCTTCATTTCGATGGCCGCGGTGGCCATCGCCAGCGTCTGCGGCGCGCCTGACGTGCCGATCAGGAAGTCGACCTTTTCCTGTTCGACCAGCTTGCGGGCGTTGCGCGTGGATGCGGCCGGGTCCGAGCCATCATCGAGCTGGATGACGCGGACTTTTTCACCATCGATCTCGCCGACATAGACCTGGCCCGCGGCCAATCCCTTGGCGTTCGGCACGCCGATCGAGGACACCGGCCCGCTCAGGCCGGTGACGAAACCGACGAGGATTTCGGCACGCGCCGGCGCGATCGTACCGAGCAGGAGCGCGGCACCGATCAACAAGGTCTTTTTGTTTTTCATGATCTCACTCGATGTGGAAGAAGGGATTCAACCTTGCCCAGGTACCAGCGCGAGCACGCGCAACGGACTGCCGGAGCCGTTCTGGATCTTGAGCGGCGCGGCGACGATCACCGCGCCGGTCGGCGGAAGCTGATCGAGATTGCACAGGCATTGCAGGCCGTAACGCCCGCCACCGTGAAGGAAATGATGCGCCGGATAGGGCGGATCGAGATGACCGGCCTGGCCGGCATCCGTCCCGATGGTCTCGGTGCCGAGGCCGATGATGCCGCGCTCCTCGACGAGCCAGCGCATCACGGCGGCGCCCGGCCCGGGCGTATGCGCGCCGTCATCCTTCAAATTGGCGTAGTCGCGCCAGCCTTTCTTCGACCAGTCGGTGCGCAGCAGCACCCAGTGCCGTTCCGGAATCCGCCCGTGGCTTTTTTCCCAGGCTTCAACGACCGGTACCGTCAAAAGAAAATCCGCATCTTGCGCGGCCTGCGCCGAGCAATCGATCACGCAGGCCGGCGCGATCATGTCGCGCACCGGGAGCGTGTCGACCGAATTGTTCGGCAGATCCTTGCCGGTGAACCAGTGGATCGGCGCATCGAAATGCGTGCCGGTATGTTCGCCGAAGGTCAGGTTGTTCCAGTACCAGGCCGGGCCGGCCGCGTCGTATTGCGAAATCCGCTGGATGCGCACGGGCGCGGCCTGGCCGAATTCCGGCGGCAGTACGATGACCGGAAAGTCCGGGCTGAGCGTGAAGGTCAGATCGACGACACGCACCGCGCCGGATGCAACCGCGCCGGCAAATTGCTTGAGACTGTTGCTGTCCATTGCGCTTCTCCCGTTTCTAGCAAACCCGCCTACGCCCCTAGCTCACGCTCGACCGCCTTGGGATTGGCCGCAAGGCGCTGGCGAATGTCCTTGGCGACATCGCCCACAAACACATCTTCCAGTCCGCGCTTGAGCGCCGACACGATCGCACTCGCAACCGCGCGGGGCGCGACCTTCGGCGGCGGCACCGTCTGGAACCATTCGATATCGAGTGGCCCGGTGAACACGTTCATCACCTTGACGCCGCCGGGCCGAAGCTCAGCGCGCAGGGAATGCGACAGCGACAGACACGCGGCCTGCGACGCCGAATAGGCGCCGAATACCGGCCAGTTTGCGAGCGCATAGACCGACAGGATATTGACCCAGGCGGCGGCGCTGTTGACACCATCGGAGCCCCGCATCCGCATCGCCGGCCCGAATGCCTGCGCCAGATGCACGAAGCCGAGATAGCTCTGGTCGATCTCGTCGCGCACCACGCTGGTGCCCTGACGATCGAGCAGCCCGCCGGCGCGGACATGCTCGGTGGTGTTCACGAGAATATCGACCTTGCCGCCGATATCAGCCGCCAGATCGGCGACGGATTTTTCGTCGCCGATATCGAGCGGCACGATCTCGACGTCCTCCAGCGCGCGCAACGCATCCTCACCGCGGAACGGCTTCCACGGTTCGGCAACGCCGACGAATACGATCGAGGCGCCCGCCGCCTTCAGCGCGGCCACCGCTTCCTGACCGACGATGCTCCGCCCGTTCGTCACGAGAACGCGCCGGAATTTTGGATCGGCCGTCATCTCACGCCACTGCCTGTCGTCCATCATGTTGGGGGTCTCACGTTCGGGGTGCGCGAAGGCTACCGCCTGCCCGCTCTTGTCCAGTTGAAACGACATCACGACCGGTCCGCCCTCTTCGCAATCGGCATGCAGGTGCGTCACCAGTTTGGGCCCACACTCCATCGCGACCAGGCCGACACGCCATGGCGCGCGCTCGCGGAAATGCACGTCGGCCGGGACGTGCAGCGTGGTTTCGGACAGAAGCGTGCCGCGCCGCGGTGCGTCCGCGAACACGAGATCGGCGGAAAGGCACGTAGGGCACGCATCGCGCGCCGGATAGCAGAACGTCCCGCAGGCGCCGCAGCGCTGCAGCATGAAGTGGCCCTCGGCGGCGGCCCGCGTAAAACCGTGCGAGGCGCGGCTGCGTGCGCGCGGGGGCGATGTCGGCAGCCGCGTCCGCTTTAGCGGATTCTTCCGGCGCGGTTTTACGATCGGTTCGATCATGAGCCTGGTCCCGCGAGGATCGCCGCGCCCGAGGCGAGGCCGCGGTCATAGTTGATCATTCCGAAGCCCGACGCCAACCCGATGCGGGCATCCCTAACCTGCGTCGGACCGGCCTGCCCGAGAACCTGGCGCAGCGCCTCGACCACCCCGAGATAGGCGCCGCCCGCGCCGGCCTGCCCGACCGAGAGCTGCCCGCCGGATGTGTTGTGTGGGAAGCTGCCATCGATCGTGAGATCATGCTGCCGGACGAAATCCGGCCCCTCGCCCTTTCGGCAGAAGCCGAGGTCCTCGAACTGCATCATCGAAATGACAGGGTAATCGTCGTAGGTCTCGACGAAGTCCAGATCATCAGGCTTGACACCGGCCATCGCGTAGAGCTCGTCGACGTCCATCGCCCATCCGCCGCGCACCTGAACAGGATCGTCGCTGAACGCATTGTGGCGCTCGATCGTGCCGAGGATTTTGGCGGCAGGCAGCTTCAGCGAAGCGGCGACGTCCTCGCCCATGACCAGGAAGGCCTCCGCGCCCGCGCACGGCATCACACAGTCGAACAGATGAATAGGGTCGGCGATCGGTCGCGCCGACATATACTGATCGAGGGTCAGCGGCGCCTTCATCAGGGCATGGGGATTGCGAAGTGCGTTGCTGCGCTGGGCAACCGCGATCTTGCCAAAGTCCTCGCGCCGCGCGCCGAACGTGCGCATGTAGTTGCGCGCGATCAGCGCAAAGCTCGCATTGGCGCCGCCGGCGCCATAGGGATAGACGGCATCCTGATTGAAGCGCGAGAAATTTTCGAGCGTATAGCGGAAGGAATCGACATGGTTGGTATCACCCGCCACGCAAGCCACGATGCGGGCGTCCCCAGCCTGCACTGCCCGCGCGGCGCGGCGGAGCGCGGCAATCGCGCTCGCGCCCCCGAGCGGAATGGTGTCGATCCATCGCACGCACAGGCCGAAATGCTGGGTGAGGCTGATCCCGCTATCGAGCCCCGCCGTGAAACTCGAAACACAGAACCCGTCGATGTCGCGCGGCGTGATCCCGGCGCCATCGACCAGCGCCTTCAGCGCGCGGCCGATCCACCACTGTGCGCTCTCGATCGAGTAGCGCACATAGGGAATCGTCACCGGAACCGCCATCACAACCCGATCATAAGGTGTTCGGATGGAGCTCTGCATCGGACTACCAGGTTCCTGTGAGCCGCTTAGAGCACGGTCAGCTTGACGTCGATATTGCCGCGCGTTGCGTTGGAATAAGGGCAGCGCTCGTGGGCGCCGGCAACGACTTCCTCCGCGACGGATTTCTCCAATCCGGGGAGCAGCACCTTGAGCTCGACGGTGAGCGCGTAACCGACCGCGACCGGCCCCATGCCGACCTTGGCGGTAACGGCCGGCTCCGCCGTGGGCGTGATCTTGCGGGTGCGCGCAACCAGCTTCACTGCGCCCAGGAAACACGCGGCATAGCCGGCGGCAAAAAGCTGCTCCGGATTGGTTCCCGGTCCACCCAGCCCGCCCAGCGATTTCGGTAGCGACAGCGACACTGACAACAACCCGTCGTCGCTCGCGGCCTTGCCGTCGCGCCCGCCGGTCGCCGTCACCTCGGCTTCGTACAGAATCTTGTCTGGCTGCAGCATGTCTTGTCCTCAGGGGCTCTTTGGTTTGTCGGCTTGCGTGCGCGCAACGGTGGCGCGGAAATCCTGGCGGGCGCGGTCGTTGGCCAGTGCGAAGCTCGGCCCGCGGCTCGGCTCGGTGCCATTGAGGCATCGCAACTGCACCCACATCTCGGCGCTCTTCAGCGCCACCGCTGCACAGTTCACCACGGGCGCATGACCGATCTTGAAGCCGTGCTCGCTCGCAATGAGGAGACCGGGCAACACGCCGGCCGGGATGATGACGTCGGCACCACGATCGACGAGTGGCTGCGCGCAGGCCGAAAAGTCGCTCAGCATGCGCGCCCTTGCCACCGCATCGCCTGCGAACGCGGCGCTGAAATCCTCCGGACGGCAGCCCATCCCGGTGACGTGCACCACGCGGCCGGAAAGCCCGTAACGATCGGCCTGCTCGTAATGCCAGACCTCGAAAGCTGAATCGAGCGTGACAAGGCCGAGCCGCCGCCCAAGCTGCGAGGCCGCGAGCAGCGTGGCCTCACCAGCGCCGACCACCGGAATCGTCAGCGCCGAACGCAATTCGTACAATCCCGGATCCTGGAAGTGCCCCATGACATACGCGTCGAAGCCGTTCTCCTGCGCCGCGAGCCCGTTATCGACTGCCTGGATCGCGCAACGAAATTCGCTGAGGCGGCCGAAGTCGCGATCGGCGGGCGTGATGCCTTCAACGTGGACGCTGGTGCCGGGCGCCGCGATTTCGTTCAGATAGGCCGCAAGCCGCGCCATGTAGGGCGCGCTCGTAGCTTGGTCGACGAAGCTCTGCCAGAAGATGCGCACAGCGGGTATCCTGTTCACAGGCTAAGCGTGCCGGTCCTCGAACCTTCGCAGCCTTGGAGGGCTGACGACACGCACATGCCGGTCACTGCGAAAGCGCGCCGTAGCGTGGCGCCATTCCATCGACCGAAATATTTCAACCACAAAATAATTTTGGCGTCAATTGAACCGCATGCCGATACGTTCAGCGCGCGACAAGATCGCGTGCTGAAAGGACAGGCAGGTAGCGCCTCGCCCTTTTGCACAGGCGAATTCAGCCTTCGCGGCCCGCACGCGCCGCGGCAAACTTTTTCCGCGGCGCACGAATCTGGCGTATTGACCTTCGGCCGATAAATACTTTAGGCTTTAAACAATTGGGCAGGCACCGGCGCCTGTACGGGCGCACGTCGCATTGGTAGTTGCGTTGATAAAGGCTCATCACTCGTGGCTGAGATCATCAACCTCGGAACAGCAAGCGCTGCGGGCGAATTCCCATTCGCCGCGGTTAAGCGGGGCGTTTCAGTTTCCGGACATCTGGGCGGCGATGAAATCGCGGACGAGGCCGGCGAAAGCCTCCGGCATCTGATCGGGAAGCGGCACCATGCCTCCTGAGAGCTCGCGCAAGATGCTGCCTTCGATGGCTCCAGCGACCTTCGGAGCCACCGGATGAACGTGCGGATCGCCCGTCGGAGCAATGACCAGCGTGGGACAGCGGATCTGCCCCAGACGGTCCTCCATCCGATAGCGATTCACCACCCGGTGGCCTTCCGCCGCCATCTCTCCGGACCGCAGGGCGTCGATCATGAAGCGCCGCAGCAGATCAGTATCACCAGCGGGATAGAACGGCTGCCGGCGCGCCCAGAGCTCAGCGAGATGAGCGCCGTCGGTACGCGCTTCCACATCGTCGATGACGCGCATGTCGTGGTGTTTCGCCCTGCGCGCTGCATCAACGAAAGGACAGGCCGAGAGCACCAGCGCGCTCACGCGCGCGGGCGCCGAAGCGGCCATTTCGACCGCGATCACCGCGCCGGTGTGATGACCGACGATCGCGGCCCGCGGTTCTTCCAGCGCATCGAGCAGCGCGAACGCGCCCTCGGCCCACAGTTCAATCGAGGGGTCGCCGGCAGGCCGGTCCGAATCCCCGAAGCCGAGCGTATCCATCGCGATCGCGCGGAAATCGCGGCCGAGCAGCGGCAGCACGTCGCGGTATTCATCCCACGAGCGCGGCGTCTGGTGCAGCAGGAGAACAGGAAAACCGGTTCCCGCCATGGCGACGTGGATGCGGCCAAGACGCGTCGTGACGAAGCGGCGCTCGACGTTGGAACCGGTGCTGGTGGCGCTCATTTCATAACTCCATCCGGATGCGGGGACCAGGCCCGCGCCGGCTTTCGGCAACAACTGCGGCATCGATCGTGCTGGTCCGACCTCGATCCATGCTGACATTTCGCTCAGGTCGCGGCTGTTTTCAACCAAGGGGAATGCAATGCGCAAGATGTTGAGTTTGACTGCCCTCATCGGCGGCCTCGTCGCGGCCTCGACCGCACAGGCCGACATCACGATCGGATTCGTGACGTCGCTCAGTGGCCCCGGCTCCTCGATCGGCATCCCGTACGGGCGCGGCATCCAGGCCGCCATGGAATACAAGAACGAAGTCAACGGCGAGAAGATCAAGCTGATCCAGCTCGACGACGGCTCCGATCCCTCCGCCGCGACCCGCAACGCGCGCAAGCTCATCGAAGAAGAGAAGGTCGATCTCCTGATCGGCACCGCAACGGCGCCTTCAACCATCGCGATGATGGCGGTCGCGACCGAACTGAAGGTGCCGATGATCGCCGTCTCCCCGGTGATCGGGCAGCCCAATCCCGCGGATCAATGGGGCATTTCCGTTCCGCAGCCCGCCTCGCTGCTGGTCAAGGTCGTCGCCGACCGCATGAAGCGCGATGCCATGAAGAACATCGGCTATATCGGCTTCTCCGACGCCTGGGGCGATCTCGTCTACAACGGAGCCAAGGCGGTGGAAACCGACGACGGCATCAAGGTGCTGACCAACGAGCGCTACGCGCGCGTCGATACGTCGGTCACCGGCCAGATCCTTAAAGTTCTCGCCGTGCGTCCGGATGCCGTGCTGATCGGCGGATCAGGCACGCAGGGCGCGCTGCCGCTGCTCGCGCTCGGCGAACGTGGCTTCAAGGGCAAGACCTACGGCACAGTTGCACTGGTCAATCCCGATTTCGTGCGCGTCGGCGGCAAGGCCGCGGAAGGCATTCAGGTCTCGGCCGGTCCGGTCATCGTGGCCGAGCAGCTTCCCGACAACCATTTCGCCAAGAAGCTCGCGCTCGACTTTCGCGCCGCCTTCCTGAAAGCCAACAATGTCCCGACCACGGACGGGTTCTCGGCCTACTCCTTCGACGGCTGGATGATCTTCACGTCCGCTGCGGCGCGCGCGCTGAAGACCGCGAAACCCGGCACCGTCGAATTCCGCAAGGCCATGCGCGACGAGATCCTCAACACCAGGGAGCTCTCGGGCGTGCACGCGGTCTACAACTTCAAGCCCGGCGCCTACCACGGCGTGGACGAGCGCGCGCTGGTGATCGTCCGCCTGAACAACGGCGCCTGGACCTACCAGCCCTGAGCGGTACCTGCGGGTAACACGGAAGGACGGCCGACGGCATGACGGCAGATATCGCAGCGATCCTTGCGATCGACGGAATAGCGACCGGGGCGGTCTACGCCCTGGTGGCGATCGGCACCGTGCTGATCTTCACCGTAACGCGGGTGATCTTCATTCCGTTCGGCGACATCGCAGCCTTTACCGCGCTGACGCTGGCAGCGCTCGACGCCAGGCAGCTTCCCGGAACGGTCGGGCTTGTCGTCGTGCTGGCCTGCATGGCCTGCGTGATGGAGGTCATCTCGCTGGCGCGCACAGGCGAACTCCGCGCGGTGCCGAAGGCCGTCCTCGGCTATCTCGTGTTGCCCTTGATTGTCGTCGGCATCGTCTGGCTGACGATGCGCTTCAATCCGCCGATGCCGGTCCGGATCGTGCTGGCGCTGCTCTTGATCATGCCGATCTCGCCGCTCCTGGACCGGATCGTGTTCCGCCCAATCGCGGACGCCTCGGTTCTGTTGTTGCTGACGGTCTCGGTCGCGCTGCACTTCGCGCTGGTCGGACTTGGCTTGCTGTTCTTCGGCCCTGAAGGCGTCAGGACCGAGCCGCTGACGTCGATGGCAATGGAGATCGCCGGTGTTCACGTTTCCGGACAGACGATACTGATCCTGGCGGCAGCGCTGGTGTTCAGCGGCCTGCTGTTTCTCTTTTTCGACTTCACGCTGGTTGGCAAGGCGCTGCGCGCGACCGCCCTCAACCGCACGGGCGCCCGGCTGATGGGAATCAGGCCGGCGCGCGCCGGGACCATCGCCTACCTGCTGGGATCGCTGATGGCGGGCGTCTCCGGCATCCTGATCGCACCTGTGAACACCATCTTCTACGACTCCGGATTCCTGCTCGGCCTGAAAGCCTTTGTCGGCGCCATCGTCGGCGGCATGGCCAGCTATCCAGGCGCGGCGCTAGGTGCGTTCGGCGTCGGCATTATCGAGAGCTTCGCTTCATTCCAGAGCAGCACCTTGAAGGACGTCATCGTCTTCTCGCTGTTGATCCCCGTCCTGCTCTGGCGCTCGCTCGCCTCGCATCATTCCGAAGAGGAAGTCGAGGAATGACACTGCAGCAGATCCGTCTCATCATTGCCGCGGCGATCGCCTGCCTCGTGGCGGCGCCCTTCGTGCTCAATCCGTTCAGCGTCACATTGTTGAACTACATCGGCATCTACGCGCTTGCCGCCATTGGGCTGGCGCTATTGACCGGGGTCGGCGGCATCGTTTCGTTCGGCCAGGCAGCCTTCGTCGGCGTCGCCGCTTACTCAACTGCCTGGGTCACGGCGGTGAACGGCTACTCGCCATGGCTCGGGCTGGTGCTGGCGGTCGTCCTTACCTGCAGCATTGCTGCGATCCTGGGCTTCGTGACGCTGCGCCTGGGGGGCCACTTCCTGTCGCTGAGCACAGTCGCCTGGGGACTGGCGATCGCGTTCCTGTTCGGCAACATCGATGGCCTCGGTCAACACAACGGCATCTCCGGCATTCCGCCGATCTCGATCGGCCCGCTCGCCTTGGTCGAGAGCCGGCAGATCTATTTCCTGATCTGGGCGATCGTCGTTGCGATCCTCCTCCTCTGCTAC
This sequence comes from Bradyrhizobium sp. AZCC 1610, assembly GCF_036924515.1. NCBI lineage: Bacteria > Pseudomonadati > Pseudomonadota > Alphaproteobacteria > Hyphomicrobiales > Nitrobacteraceae > Bradyrhizobium > Bradyrhizobium sp. AZCC 1610. Next base: position 5,634,343 of record NZ_JAZHRR010000001.1, read on the forward strand.
AATCTGCTCGACTCCCGCATCGGCCGCGCGATGCGCGCGCTCCGCGGCGGTAATACCCTGGTCGAAAGCCTCGGGATCAGCGCATTCCAGATCAAGCTGGTGACGTTCGTCATCGCCGCCTTCCTCGGCGCGCTGTCCGGATGGCTCTATGCCCATCTCGGCCGTTTCGTCAGCCCCGGACCATTCGAGGCCGGCATGGGCATCGAATATCTGATGATGGCGATGGTCGGCGGCGCCGGCAGCATTTTGGGCGGCGTGGTGGGTGCGGCGATCGTCACGCTTCTGAAGAATTCCGTGCAGGACTACCTGCCGCTGATCGCCAAGGGCGCTTCCGGCCAGCTCGAGATCGTAGCGTTCTCGGCGCTGTTCATCCTGTTCCTGCAGCGCGCCCGGCAGGGCATCGTCCCGTTCCTCGCGGGTTTTCTCCCGGGCCTCAAACTATCCCGCCCGCAAGCGGCGGCGCCGTTGCCGCGCCGCGAGCAACCGCCGCCCGGCACGCTGCTTCTTGAAGTGAGCGACGCGCAGCGGCGATTTGGCGGCCTCGTCGCCGTCAACAATGTCAGCTTCGACGTGAAGTCCGGCGAGATCCTCGGGCTGATTGGGCCGAACGGCGCCGGCAAGACCACGATGTTCAACCTGCTCACGGGCGCGCTCCGCGCCAACAGCGGCGAGATCGCGTTTGCGGGACGATCGATCAGCCGCGACCAGCAGTTCCACATCGCCCGCTCCGGAATCTCCCGCACCTTCCAGCACGTCAAGCTGCGCCCGCGCATGACGCTGCTCGACAACGTGCTGCTCGGTACCTATTCGCGCACCAAAACCGGCCTGCTCGCCGGCGCCCTGCGCCTGAACCGGGCGGAAGAAGCCAGCGCACGCTACGAGGCGCTGCGGCAGCTCGAACGGGTCGGGCTCGGCGACAAGCCGTTCGAGCTCGCCGGCAACCTGCCGCTGGGCAATCAGCGCGTGCTCGAGATCGCCCGCGCGCTCGCCGCCGATCCGACGCTGCTCGTCCTCGACGAACCGGCAGCCGGCCTGCGTCGCCAGGAAAAGCTCAAGCTCGCCGAACTGCTGCGGTCGCTGCGCGCGGACCACCTGACCATCCTTCTCGTCGAGCACGACATGGAGTTCGTGATGTCGCTGGTCGACCGCATCGTAGTGCTCGATTTCGGCTCAAAGCTCTGCGAAGGCGAACCGGCGGCGATCCGCAGCGACGCCCGCGTCCAGGAAGCCTATCTCGGAGGTGTCGCGTGACACAGATGTTCTCGATCGAGAATGTCTCGGTCGCCTACGGCAAGGTGGAGGCGGTGCGGAACGTCTCGCTGTCCGTCGAGCAGGGGCAGATCGTGACCGTGATCGGTCCGAACGGCGCCGGCAAGACCACCCTCCTGATGGCGGCGATCGGGCTTCTGAAGTCCACCGGGCGGATGGTCTTTCAGGGGACTGATCTTGCGCGGATCGATGTCGAGGGCCGCGTCGAACGAGGCCTCTGCCTCGTGCCCGAGAAGCGCGAACTGTTCGCCGACATGTCGGTCGCCGACAATCTGTTGCTCGGCACCTACAGCCTGCGCGATCGCTCGACAACACGTAAGAGCCTCGACGACGTGTTCGACCGTTTCCCACGGCTGAAGGAGCGCAGCAAGCAGGCTGCCGGCACGCTGTCGGGCGGCGAGCGGCAGATGCTGGCGCTCGGCCGCGCGCTGATGGCGAGGCCGAAACTCCTCGTCCTCGATGAACCCAGTCTCGGCCTCGCGCCGCTGATCGTCCGCGAAATCTTCCGCACCATCGCCTCGCTGCGGAGCCTCGGCGTTTCCGTCCTGCTCGTCGAGCAGAACGCCCGCGCAGCGCTGGAGACCGCGGATTACGGCTATGTGCTGGAGACCGGCGAGATCATCCAGTCCGGTCCGGCGGACACGCTGATCCACGACCCGAAACTGATCGCGGCGTATCTCGGCGGTCACTGACGCGAGGCGCGCCGCGCCCCGTTCAAGCGACGGGTTCCCGGGCAAGACCCATGGCCCGCAGCGCCGCGGCAAAGGCCGCAAGACGCTTCTCGCGATAGGCGGCCTGGTCGACGCCTTCGTAGTTCATGAATCCCTGCCCGGTCTTCATGCCGATGCGTCCCTCGCGCATATTCGCCGCGATGATGTCAGGTGCGGCGTAACGACTATCGCCGAGCGCCTCGACCAGATAGCGGCTGGCATGGTGCAGGATATCGCCGCCGCCCCAGTCGATGAACTCGAGCAGGCCGAGCACCGCGAAGCGGAATCCGAAGCCATAGATCACGGCCTTGTCGATATCCTCCGCCGACGCGACGCCCTCCTCCACCATGCGGGCGGCTTCGTTCATCGCCAGCGCCTGGATTCTGGGAACGATGAAACCCGGCCGTGCCGCGCAGACGACCGGCACCTTGCCGATGCCTTCGAGCAAACTCTTCATCCGCTCCGTGACCTCCGGCGCGGTGAGCCTACCGGGTGACAATTCGATCAACGGCACCAGATAGGCCGGATTGAGCCAGTGCGCATTGAGGAAGCGGCCGGGATGCTCGATCGATCCCGCAAGATCGTCGACCAGTATGGTCGACGTAGTCGAAGCGATGATCGGGCCTTCGCCCGCCAGCCGCGACGCCTCGACCAGCGCGGCCTGCTTCAAGCTGAGGATTTCCGGCATTCCTTCGAAGATGACATCGCAGCGCGGCAGCGCCGCAGCCGCCTCCTGCCGGGACGCGATCGTGATCCGTTCGACAATCGTGGACACAAGCTCTGCCGGGAGTAGATCGATGCGCGAGAGAATCTCGAGTGTCGAGCGGATTTCAGCTTTGGCCTCAACCGCAAGCGCCTCAAATGCCGCAGCTTCCCGTTCCTTGAAGTCGACGACGACGACCTGGTGACCGGCGAATGCGAACACGACCGCAATCCCGCGACCCATTCGTCCGGCGCCGAGGCATCCGATGACCGGCTTCATCGAAAACCCTCGGCCAAAAGATTTTGCAAGGCGGCTCGGTCGAGATCGCCGAGGCCGAGCGAAGACAAGGTCCGGCCCTCCACCGCGAAATCCTTGCCGGTGATGGCGGAACCGATCGCGAGGAACGCCTTGACGAGCGGCGTTTGCACACCCGCAAGGCCTGCGACTGATGCGAGAAACGACAGGCCGAGACGCAAATCCTCCAGCATATAGCGATGCTCGACGAGAATGAGGCGTTCCGACCAATCGCCGGAATCCGTAAGCTGGTCGTGGGCATCGCGCGCATACATCCAGGGCTCTCCGTCGCGCGAATAGTGGTCGGCAAGGGGGAAATGCGGCCCTCCGTAGCCAAGCGCCTCGCGGATGGCGATGCGTTCGGCATCGAGCGCGTCCGTGACGCGGCGGATCGCCGGCTGGGTTCCTTCCTTGTGGATGTCCCATTTGTCGAAATGTTCGATCGGGCCGGCGTTCATGGTGATGAGCGGCGGATGAATGATCGGGCCGGCATTCATCAGCGCGCCCGACAGCGCGTCGCCGCATGGCTCGATGGCGTTCGGAAACGCGCGTCCGATCACGCCGAGCGCGTGCGGGGCAAGACGCAACGGAAACACCCCGGTCGGCAACCGCGCGCCCCTGCCGGAGATGCGCACGGCATAAGGACCCTGCTTGCGCGCCAGCCACGGCAGGGTCCCGGTCTCCGCGGTTGCGATCTCGGCGCGGTTGCCCGCGTCTTTCGCAGCGCGGGCGAAGATGTAGGAGCCGAACGTGCCGGGCGGCAGGAACACCACCTGGCCTTCGCGCAGATGCGGCGCGGCCAATTCAGCGATTGCGGGCTGCGCGAAGGCCGGCGCTGGACACAGAATGAGATCGGCTGCGTCGATGGCTTCCGCGATCGAAGACGTGACCATAGCCAGCCTGATATCACGGCGGCCCGATCGATCGATGACCGTTATCATGCCGCCCTGCGCACGATGCGCCTCGACATCTCCAGGACTTCGCCGCCACAACCGGACTTCGTGACCGGCCAAGGCGAAGTCGCCGGCGGCCGCGAACGAACCGTTGCCGCCACCCAACACTGCAATCTTCACGACGTCCTCCGCTTCAGATCCCGCTACACAGGTTTCGCCTTGACGTTCTCTTCCTGCCACGCAGCCCAGGTCGGCCGATCGATCTGAAACAGGTCGGTGGAGCGCGCATACCAGCCGCTTCCGTGCATGCGTGCGATCAGACGCAGCGCCTGGGTGTCGATGTGACAGCGCTCCTTGTCCAAAATGACAGCGTCATCGACATGGGCGCGGACCACGCGGCCAATGACGGCGGTCTGGCGCGGCCCCGTCACCAGCGAACTGAGGACCCGGCATTCGAACGATACCGGCGATTCCGCAATGCGCGGCGGGCGCACCGCGTTCGAGGCAGCTGGCGTCAATCCGGCGAGCTTTAGTTCGTCGATCTCGGGCGGCGCGTCGATGCAGGTGATGTTCATGGCCTCGACGTTGGCTTCGCCAACGAGGTTCACGACGAATTCCCCGGTATCGAGGATGTTCGCCGCCGTGTCCTTGAAGCGCTCCGAGCCTGCCAGAAGCCCGATCGCGACAGTGGGCGGCTCATGCCCCATCACGTTGAAGAAGCTGAAAGCGCGGCATTGATCACGCCGCTCGCGGAGAGCGTGGTGACCCAGGCGATCGGCCGCGGCGTCACCGTGGCCGTCAGGATCTTGTAGCGGTTCTGCGCTTCCAGCGTCTCCATGTCGAAAATCATGCCGGCCTCTCAGATCGCCACCACCGGGTGGCGCAGCCGGCCGATGCCCGCCACTTCCGCTTCCACCACGTCGCCCGGCCACAGCCATTCCTGCGGAGTTCGCCCGGCGCCGACGCCCTCGGGCGTCCCCGTCGCGATGATGTCTCCCGGCTCGAGCGTCATCGCGGCCGAAATATCCGCGATCAGAAGCGGCACCTTGAACAGCATGTGGCGCGTGTTGGAACGCTGCTTCTCGACGCCGTTCACCGTCAGCCAGAGATCGAGCGCGTGCGGATCGGTGATTTCGTCTGATGTGACGATGCACGGCCCGAACGGCGCATAAGTGTCCTGTCCCTTGGAGTAGATCCATTGGCCGGCGCGGCGATTGTCGCGGGCGCTGATGTCGATCATCACGCTGTAACCGAACACGAAGCCGAGTGCTTCCGCCTCCGATACCCGCCGCGCGGTTCGCCCCATCACGACGGCAAGCTCGACTTCCCAGTCGAGTTGCTGCGTGATCGCCTTGTTGTGATGGATGGCCTCGTCCGGCCCGATCACGCTGGTCGGCGGTTTCGAGAAGATGATCGGCTGCTTGGGCAGGTCCTTTGCGGTATCGAGAGCACGGGACGATTCCGCGACGTGCTCGACATAATTGAGGCCGATGCCGAAGATGTTTTTGCGCGGACGCGGGATCGGCGCCAGCCCCCTGACATTCGCCAGCGGCAATGCGGCGCCAACGGGCCAGTTATCCTTGCCCTCGTTCAATATCTTCTTGAGGGCCGCCAGTGCCGGCGGTCCCAGATCAATGAAATCGAGCATCGATGAGGGAAGGGAAACCCCGGCATGCTGGCCGGCCTTCTCGACGTCCACGACCAGATCGTCGACAACAGCGCCAAGACGGGCAGCGGCCTCAACGGTGCCGCGATAGGTAACAAGACGCACTGTTGCTCTCCTAGGATACGAGGGGCTGCCGGCCGCCATTGTCGCCAAAGGCTTCCTCGCGGTAGAGCCCGAGCGCGTGCATGACCGGCAGGTCGTTGAAGGTGAAGAGGCAGGCGTCCTCGCTGGCGGAGGCGTTGACATGCTCATGCCAGGCCCAGGACGGAACACAGAAGATGTCGCGCTCCTTCCAGTCGAAGCGCTTGCCGTCGATGATCGAGTGGCCGCGCCCTTTCGCCACCTGATAGATGAAGCTGCCGGTGTGACGATGCGCGCGCGTACTCTCGCCCGGCCGCAGCATCTGCATCGACGCGCCGATCGTCTGCATCACCGGACCGCCGGTCACCGGATTGACGTAGTTCATGAGAACGCCGTCATATGGCGAGCCGTCGGTGGCCTTGGCGTAGCGCTGCAGCGCCTCGTAGGTCGGGCCCCACTCATATTTCAGCAGCGGCGAATAACCCTTGGACCATTCGGCGCCCGCCGGACGCAAGCCGGGATTGCCCCAGGTGTGCGTCATGTCGTCGACGGGATAGCCGACGCTCTGCTGCAGGTCGGGGTGAACGACGTAGAAGTTGGCTTCGAGCGTGTTGACCAGGGGAATGTCGAGCCCGTCCTGCCAGATGCAGGGCGCACCGTCGCTGGAGACGCCGTGTTCGTGCCAGGTGCCGTTCGGCGTCAGCACAAAATCGTTGGCGCCGAGTGTCATCTTGTGGCCGTCGACGATGGTGTAGGCGCCCTCGCCTTCCATGATGAAGCGAAGGGCGGAAGCCGAATGGGCGTGGGCGGATGCGACCTCGCCCGGATGCATGACCTGCAGGCCAGAATAGAGCCAGCCGACCGCCGCGGCATGCTCACGGCGGCCGGGATTGTTCAGATAGATGACGCGCCGCCCGGCCTTCTCCGGCGACACCAGTTCGACGGAGCGCAACACATGCGCGCGGAGGTCCTCATAGCGCCACAACACCGGAACGGAAGACGATTTGGGCTGCCAGGGCTCGATCTTGTTCGCGACCGTCCAGAGCGCGCCGGCCTCCAGCCTTTCGAGTTGGTCGTAATAGGCGAGCAACTCAGGCGTGTCCTCGACATTGGCCCGTCCGGCCACGTCTTCCCGGTGGTTCTCACGAGCTTTCGTTGCCATGTCGCTCTCCTGTGAGTTGGCGCCGTGTCCGGCGTCGCGTTGTCAGTCCATCTGGTCGGGTATCATTGCGATCGCCTGGATTTCGACCTTGGCGCGATCCTCGATCAGCCCGGATACCTGCAGCGCCGTCATGGCCGGAAAGCGCCGGCCCATGACGCCGCGATAGGCCACGCCGATCTCCTTCAGGCGCGCCGAGTATTCCTTGCGGTCGAGCAGGAACCAGGTCATCGACACGATATGCTCCGGCCCGGCGCCGCCGGCACGCACCACCGCATCGACGTTCTTCAAGGTCTGGCCGATCTGATCCACCAGATCATCCGACTCGAACTTGCATTGTTCGTTCCAGCCGATCTGGCCTGCGACGAAGATCATCTTGCCGCGGGCGGCGATGCCGTTCGCGTAACCGCTCGGCTTGGCCCAACCGGGCGGCTGCAAAGACTCGAACATTTCTCACTCCCGTAGCAGGACGCGACTGGACGCCTGCGCGGCTAAGCCACCTTCAGGACATCGCGTCCGATAATGAGTTTCTGAACTTCGGTTGCGCCTTCATAGATGCGCAACGCGCGTATCTCGCGGTAGAGCTGCTCGACGATTTCGCCCGAACGGACCCCTCGGCCGCCGAACATCTGCACGGCACGGTCGATCACCGTCTGCGCGGTCTCGGTAGCGACCATCTTCGCCATGGCGGCTTCGCGCGTCGTGGCAGCTTTCTGCACGTCGCGCCGCCAGGCGGCGCGATAGGTGAGGAGCGCACTGGCATCGACGCCCGCGGCCATGTCGCCGAGGGCTGCCTGCGTCAATTGCTGGTCGCCCAGTACGCCGCCGAACATCCGCCGTGACAGCGCGTGCACTGTTGCCTCATCCAGCGCGCGGCGGGCAAAACCAAGTGCTGCGGCTGCGACCGACGCGCGGAAGATATCGAGCGTGCGCATCGCGATCTTGAAACCTTCGCCCGGCGTGCCCAACAACCGCGCCGCAGGAATCCGGCAAGCGTCGAACCGCAGCGTGGCCAGCGGATGCGGCGCCATCACGTCGATGCGGTCGGCAATCGAGAAACCAGAATCGTCCGGAAGCACCACAAAGGCCGAAATGCCCCGCGCGCCCGGCGCCTCGCCCGTTCGCGCAAACAACGTATAGACGTCGGCGATGCCGCCGTTGGAAATCCACGTCTTCTCGCCATCCAGAATATAATGATCGCCCTCGCGCCGGGCGCTGCAGGCCATGGCGGCAACGTCGGAGCCGGCTTCCTTCTCCGACAGCGCAAAGGCGGCGACCCACTCGCCACGCCGCGCCTTCGGCAGCACCAGCGCGCGCATTTCAGGCGAACCGGCAATCGCCACCGCACCGGTGCCAAGTCCCTGCATCGCAAAGGCGAAGTCGGCGAGCCCGCTGTGCCAGGCCAGCGACTCGCGAGCCAGACAAATCAGCCGGGAATCGATCACCGCATCCGGCCGATCGCCCGCGACGGACGCCTCCAGCAATCCCGCAGCCCCAAGTCTGCGAACCAGCGAACGGCAAATCTCGTCGACGTCACCGCCATGTGTATCGCCAAGACCGGCTGCAAACGCATCGAGCGCCGCAGCGTAATCGCGGTGGCGGGAATCGAAGAACGGCCACGCGAGATGTTCGCGGGACGGCCCGCGCAATTGCGAAACCGGGGTCATGTCAGTCTCCCGCAAGGGCCGCCTTAGCGTGCGCCACCAGGCGCGACGCGCCCCAATAATGTTTCATGGCTAAAATATCCTGTCAAGCGAGCCGATCCGGCGCCGAAGCCGGCCGGCTGTGCATGAAGCTCACGAAATAGGCTGCAAAACTGCACCTAAATCCGCGCAGGGTGTTTTGCCATGCGTAACCCCGCAAGTCCGATTGACATCATTTTTGTTTGATGTCTAAAATTATATTCGGTCATCCGGAGTTCCCCCGCAAGGCCGAGGAGGCGAGCATGGCAGAACGCTCTTTCGCGCGCGAGGTGGAAGACCTGAAGCTCGGCGCCGGCCAGGAATTTCGCGGCGAAGGCATCCTCGCGATCACCAAGGCATTGCTCGAATGCGGCGTCAGCTATGTCGCCGGCTACCAGGGCGCGCCGATCTCGCATCTGATGGACGTACTGTCGGATGCGCAGGATATCCTTTCCGACCTCGGCGTGCATTTCGAATCAAGCGCCAGCGAGGCAACCGCGGCGGCGACGCTTGCGGCTTCCGTGATGTACCCGATCCGCGGCGCGGTCACCTTCAAGGCGCCGGTCGGCATCAACGTCGCGTCCGACGCGCTCGCCAACCTGTCCTCGGGCGGTGTGACCGGCGGCGCGCTCGTCATTATCGGCGAGGATTACGGCGAAGGCTCCTCCATTATGCAGGAGCGATCGCACGCGTTTGCGATGAAGTCGCAGCTTTGGCTGGTCGATCCGCGGCCCAACGTGGCGTCGATCGTCAAGGCCGTGCACGATTCCTTCGAGCTATCCGAGGCGTCGAATACGCCTGTGATGCTGGAGGTTCGGATTCGCGCCTGCCATGTCCATGGCCGCTTCGCCACCCGCGACAATGTCCGCCCCACCTTTCCACTTGCCCGCGCGCTCGAACAGCCGTCGCGCGACACCAACCGCATCGTGCTGCCACCGGCCTCGTTCCTGCACGAGAAGGAAAAGATCGAGCAGCGCTGGCCGGCGGCGGTCGAATTCATCCACGCGCGCGGCATGAACGAGACGTTCGACGGCGATATCGACGATATCGGCATCATCATGCAGGGCGGCATGTATAACGGCGTCATCACCGCGCTGCGCGAGGCCGGCCTTGCCGATATCTGGGGCGAGACGCGGGTGCCGCTCTATGTGATGAACGTGACCTACCCGATCGTCGACCGCGAGGTGATCGACTTCTGCCAGTCTAAGAAGGCGGTTCTGATGGTCGAGGAGGGACAGCCCGAATTCATCGAACAGACGCTGCACAAGATCCTGCGCAACGCCGACATTCCGGCCAAGCTGCACGGCAAGGACCTGCTCCCGATGGCCGGCGAATACACCGCGCAGGTCATGGGCGAAGCGATCGGCGCCTTCATCCGCCGCTGGCGAGCGGACGTGCTTCCCGATGCCGCGCGCGCGCCGAACATCGACCGCGTCGAGGTCGATGACAAGATCCGTGCATTGGCCGACGTGGTGCCGCCGCGGCCGCCGGGCTTCTGCACCGGCTGTCCGGAGCGGCCGATCTTTTCCGCGATGAAGCTCGTGGAGAAGGAGCTCGGCCCGCATCACATCGCCGCCGATATCGGCTGCCATTTGTTCTCGATCCTGCCGCCGTTCAATATCGGCGCCACCACCATGGGTTACGGGCTCGGCCCGGCGTCGGCCTCGGCCTTCAACGTTCCGGCGAGCAAGCGCTCGATCTCGATGATGGGCGACGGCGGCTTCTGGCACAACGGGCTGACCAGCGGCGTCGGCAACGCCGTCTTCAACCAGCACGACGGCGTGATCGTCGTGGTCGACAATTATTATTCCGCCGCGACCGGCGGCCAGGACATCCCCTCTTCTCGCGCCGACAACCGTTCGCGCTCGACCAAGCATCCGATCGTCGAGGCGGTGAAGGGCGTCGGCGCCAAATGGGTGCGCCAGATCGACCGCACCTACGACGCCACGCGCATGCGCGACACGCTGCGCGAGGCGCTGACGACGGAGGAAAAGGGCCCGAAGATCATCGTCGCCTCGTCGGAGTGCATGCTGAACAAGCAGCGGCGGGTGAAGCCGCAGGTCGCGGCCGCCGCCAAGCGCGGAGAACGCATCGTGCGCGAGCGCTTCGGTGTCGACGAGGACGTCTGTTCCGGCGACCATGCCTGTATCCGCCTGTCGGGCTGCCCGTCGCTATCGGTGAAGCCGACCAGCGATCCCCTGAAGGACAATCCGGTCGCCGCCGTCGACAATACCTGCGTCGGCTGCGGCCATTGCGGCGAGGTCGCGGACGCCGCCGTCTTGTGTCCTTCCTTCTATCGCGCCGACGTCGTTTCCAATCCGACCGCGTTCGAAACGCGGCTCGACCGCATCTGGCGACGGCTGATCGGCACGTTGCAGCACTGGCGAGCGGGACGGCGGATCATGTTCCAACAGGAGGCGGTATGAACGTCTCCATAGCCCCTTCCTCCATCGCGCTCAGTCAGGCCCGCCCCATCACCGTCGCGGTGCTGGCGATGGGCGGCCAGGGCGGCGGCGTGCTGGTCGACTGGATCGTGGCGCTGGCCGAGCGGCGCGGCTGGTTCGCGCAATCAACCTCGGTGCCCGGCGTCGCCCAGCGCACCGGCGCCACGATCTATTACATCGAGATGATCGCACCCGACGCGAGCAAGCCGGAGCGTTACCCGGTGCTGTCGCTGATGCCGGCGCCGGGCAAGGTCGACATCGTGATTGGCGCCGAATTGATGGAGGCGGGCCGTGCCATTTTGCGCGGGCTGGTCTCGCCCGACCGCACGCTTTTGATCGGCTCCTCGCACCGCTCGTTGGCCGTGATCGAGAAGACCGCGCCCGGCGACGGCACCGCCGACGCGGCGCAGGTCTACGAGGCGGCCAATGTCGCGGCCAACCGATTCATCGCGTTCGACATGGCCGAGATCGCCGACGCCACCGGCAGCGTGGTTTCCTCGGTGCTGTTCGGTGCGCTCGCGGGCTCCGGCGCCCTGCCCTTCACGACGGAGAATTTTGAAGCCACGATCCGCGCCGCCGGCGTCGGCGTCGATGCCAGCCTGCGCGCCTTCACCGCCGGCCGCGAGCGGGCGGAGGCTACGCTCAAGCAGGATCCGAAGATCAAGCCCGCAGCAAAACCATCGCTCGCCAAACGTTTTCCGCGCCTCGAGCCGATTGGCCACGCCAGCTATGACGCGCTTGTCGCGCGGGCGCGGCAATTGCCGGCAGAGCTGCACGGCATCGTCGCGGCCGGCTTGCAACGCGTCGTCGATTATCAGGACGTCGCCTATGGCAGCGAATATCTCGACCGGCTGGAAGCGATGCCGCGCGACGCGATCGGCCTGATGCAGGCTTTTGCGAAGTATCTCGCGGTCGCGATGGCCTATGACGACGTCATCCGCGTAGCGGATCTCAAGACGCGCGCGGGACGATTCGACCGGGTGCGCCGCGAGGCGCGGGCCGGCGATGACCAAATCCTCGGGATCACTGAATTCTTCCATCCAAGGATCGAGGAAATGGCAGGGCTCTTGCCACCGCGGCTCGGTGAAAAGGTCGAGCGCAGCGAACGGCTCGCCCGGCTCGTTGATCGTGGACGAAAATTGCGCACCACCGCGCCGTCGGCGTTCCTGATGCTGTACTGCGTGGCGGGCCTGCGGCGATTCCGCCGCCGCACGCTGCGGCATGTCCGCGAGATGCGCCATCTCGATCAATGGGCGCTACGCATCAGGAAATTCGCCGCTGACGATCCCGCGCTCGCGACCGCCGCGTGCGAGGCCCGCCGTCTCGTCGCCGGCTACTCGGACACGCATTCGCGCGGCGAATCGAAGTTCGACAAGGTCATGCTTGCGTCCGAGCGCCTGGCCGGCCGGCCCGATGCTGCTGAATGGGTGCAGCGGTTGATCAAGGTGGCGCTGAAGGACGCCGACGGCACTGAGCTCGACGGCGCGTTGCGCACGGTCGAGACACTGTTCGAGGACGCCTGAGGATGGATCAATTCGAGGTCGTGGTGTCGAAGGCCGAGGCGCTCACGCCGCGCATTCGCGAGTTTGTGCTTGCGCGCGCCAACGGCGCCCCGGTGCCGGGCTGGGCCGCCGGCGCCCATATCGACGTGCATCTGCCCGATGTCGGCCGGCGCTCCTATTCGCTGATCGAGACGGGTTCGCCGCGCGCAGCGGCCGAACATCCCGCCGCCTATCGCATCGCCGTGCTGCAGGAAAGCAAGAGCCACGGCGGCTCGACCTATATGCATGGTCTCAAGACCGGCGATCGCCTGACGATCTCACCGCCGGCGAATAATTTTCCGCTCGGCGCGGGCGCCGGCGAAGTCGCACTCGTCGCAGGCGGCATCGGCGTGACGCCGCTGCTTACGATGGCCTGCGAATTGAGCGCGGCAAAGCGGCCGTTTTCCTTCTACTACGCCGGCCGCAGCCGCAGCGAACTCCCTTTTCTCGGCGACATCGAGCGGCTGACCAGCGCAAGCGCTGCCATCCACGCCGACGACGAGACCGGTCACTTCTTCGACATCGAGGGCCTGATGACGCGGCTCGCGCCGGACGTGCCGCTTTACCTCTGCGGGCCGCTACCGATGATCGAAGCTGCCATCGCGCTGGCGAAGCGGATGAACTGGCCGCAGGGGCGCCTGCATTTCGAAATCTTCAGCGCACCCGAAGAGAAATCCGGCGACGCCAGTTTTGAGGTCGAACTCAAGGGCAGCGGACGCGTCTATGAGATTCCTGCCGGCAAAACCATCCTCGATGTACTGCTCGAGGCCGGCGAAGACCCGATACATGACTGCAAGCGCGGCGATTGCGGCATCTGCCAGACCCCTGTCATCGAGGGCATCCCCGATCATCGCGACTACATCTTGAACGAAAGCGAGAAGGCGTCGAACAAGGTGATGCAGATCTGTGTTTCGCGCGCGAAAACCAAGAGACTCGTGCTCGACCTGTGATGGAGGAACGCATGACCCGATATGCCGGCAACGTCGCGGCCATTCGCGCCCTGGTACGCGACCAGGAGGTTCACCGCGACGTCTATGTCAGCGAGGAAGTTTTCCAGCTCGAGATGGAGCACGTGTTCCCGAATAGCTGGGTCTATGTCGGCCACGACAGCCAGGTCCCTAACGCCGGTGATTATTTCGGCACCACAATCGGCACGCAGCCGGTGCTTCTCGTGCGCCATACCGACGGCAAGGTGCACGTGTTGCACAACCGTTGCCCCCACAAGGGCACGCGCATCACGTCCGAAACCTGCGGCAACACCGGAAAATTCTTCCGCTGCCCCTATCACGCCTGGAGCTTCAAGACCGACGGCTCACTGCTCGCGATTCCCTTGAAGAAAGGCTACGAGAACACCGGCTTCGAGCAGAGCCATGCCGCGACCGGAATGGCGCCGGTGCGCCATGTCCGCAACTATCGCGGTTTCCTGTTTGCCAAGATCAACGACGGCGGCCTCGACTTCGAGGATTTCTTCGGCGAAAGCCTGTCGAGCTTCGACAACATGATCGACCGTTCGCCGGTCGGCCAGCTCAAGGTCGCCGGCGGCGTGCTGCGTTACATGCACAACTGCAACTGGAAGATGCTGGTCGAAAACCAGACCGACACCTGCCATCCGATGGTGGCGCACGAATCCTCGGCCGGGACCGTGGTCGAGGTCTGGAAGAAGGCGCCGCCCGGCACCAAAAAGCCGATGGCGGTGGAGATCATCGCCCCCTTCATGAGCTCGTACGAGTTCTTCGAAAACATGGGTATCCGTATCTGGGACAACGGCCACGGCCACACCGGCGTGCACCACTCGATCCATTCCGACTATTCGGCGGTGCCTGGCTATTTCGAGAAGATGAAAGCCGCCTACGGCGAGGAACGCGCCAAGGCGATCCTCGACGAGAACCGGCACAACACGGTCTACTTCCCTAACATCATGATCAAGGGACCGATCCAGTTGTTGCGGCACTTCAAGCCGATTGCGGCCAACAAGACGCTGGTTGAATCCTGGACCTTCCAACTCGTCGACGCGCCCGACATGCTGCTCGAGCGCACGCTGATGTACAATCGGCTGATCAATGCCCCGACCTCCATCGTCGGCCATGACGACCTCGAAATGTACGAGCGGGCACAGGAAGGCCTGCACTCGAACGGCAACGAATGGGTGAACCTCCAGCGCCTCTACAGCCCCGACGAAGCCGAACAGACCAATGTGGCGGTCAACGGGACCAGCGAGTGGCCGATGCGCCACCAGTTCCGGGCGTGGTCCAAGTTCATGACGATGGGGATGTGACATGAGCATGCTCGCCGACGCCCCACTCAAGAGTGCGGTCCCGACCGACCAGGAACTGATCGACTTCGTGGTCCGCGAGGCGCGGCTGATCGACCAGCAGCGTTTCGACGAATGGCTCGACATGTACGCCGACGACGCCTTCTACTGGATGCCGCTGGAATGGAATCAAACCGATCCGCGACTGACCTGCTCGTTGATGTACGAGGACAAGCTGCTGCTCTCGATCCGGGTCGAGCGGCTCAAGGGCGCGCGGACTTTTAGCCAGAAGCCGAAGAGCCGCTGCCATCATGTGCTGCAGACGCCGCAGGTTGATTCGCGCAACACCGCCGCCAACAGCTATGTCACCTGGACGGCGATGCATTATGTCGAGACTCGCTTGGAAGAGCAGACGCTCTATGCGGCCTGGGCGAC
The DNA here is from genome assembly GCF_036924515.1 of Bradyrhizobium sp. AZCC 1610. Classification (NCBI taxonomy): domain Bacteria; kingdom Pseudomonadati; phylum Pseudomonadota; class Alphaproteobacteria; order Hyphomicrobiales; family Nitrobacteraceae; genus Bradyrhizobium; species Bradyrhizobium sp. AZCC 1610. The sequence continues at coordinate 5,649,471 of NZ_JAZHRR010000001.1, forward strand.
GCATCATATGAGTGTCGAAGACGGCAGGCTGAAGATAAATCTGAAGCGCGTCGACGTGATCAATTGCGATGCTGCCTTCGGCAACATCCAGCTCTTCATGTGACGGAGGATGAGCGTGGTCCATCACACGGCGATCGTGAGCGGCGGCAATACCGGCATCGGCGCGGCGATTGCCCGCGGCCTCCTCGCCGAGGGCTATGACGTGATTTCGCTGTCGCGGCGCAAGCCCGACTGGAGCCATCCAAAGCTCTCCTCGCGCGAGGTCGACCTGCTCGATGCGGCCGCGACGCGGCAGGCGGCGGCGGAGATCGCCGCGAAGGTTGCGATCACCCACGTCGTGCACAATGCCGGCGCGATCCGCGCCAAGCCGCTGGAAGAGGTCGCTGACGAGGATGTCGGCGCACTGGCCCAATTGCATTTCGGCGCCGCGATTGCGCTGGCGCAGGCGGCGCTGCCTGGCATGAAGCAAGCTCGCTTCGGCCGCATCGTGCTGCTGTCGTCCCGCGCCGCGCTCGGGGCCGCCACGCGCACGGTCTATTCGGCGACCAAGGCCGGCATCATCGGCATGGCGCGGACCTGGGCGCTGGAGCTTGCGCCCTTCGGCATTACCGTCAATGTCGTCGCACCCGGCCCGATCGGCGATACCGAAATGTTCGAGAGCGTGATGTCGCCGGAATCCGAACGCGCCAAAAAGCTGGCGCAGTCGATTCCGCTCGGTCGCCTCGGCAAATCCGCCGACGTCGCGCGCGCGGTCACGTTCTTCAGTTCACCTGATGCCGACTTCATCACCGGGCAGACGCTGTATGTCTGCGGCGGAGCCAGCATCGGATCGATTTCCATCTAGCCCGGTGAGACGCCAGCCATGGATGCCACAGTCAAACGAAAGGCCAGATCCCCGAAGGGCGCGCGCGGACAAGCGTTGCGGCCGGCCGAGCCGACGCACGAATCCGACGGCGCGCATCTGGAATTGCGCATCTGGCTGCGACTGCTCTCCTGCGCCACCCGGATCGAGAAGGCGCTGAACGCCCGGCTGCGCAAGGAGTTCAACACCACGCTGGCCCGCTTCGACCTGCTGGCGCAGCTCGCGCGCAAGCCTGCAGGCGCGACCATGTCCGAAGTTTCCGAACTTCTGATGGTTTCAAACGGCGCGATCACGGCGCTCGTGCAGAAGCTGGAAGCCGATGGCTTTATCCATCGCGAAGTCGATTCCGAGGACCGCCGCACCTTCCGCTTGAGCTTGTCGCAGGAAGGCGCCAAGGAATTCGGCCGGATGGCGCGCCGGCATGAGGAATGGGTGATCGCCTTGATCGGCGAACTGTCACATGTCGCGCAGTCGGATCTGCTGCAACATTTGACCCTACTCAAGCGCCGCCTCGACAAGCACTCCTGACTTAGACCCCGGGCGAAGGCGCGAGCCTGTGTCTGAAGAACGCCAAAATCTCATCGCGGGCCGCGATCGTCGGCTGGCCGGCCTCGTCGATCAGGTGCGCGGTGACGACGCTATGCGGGGTCGTCACGTGGCGCTCGAAGAACGGCGCAAGATCGGTATTCGCCGCGCTGTCCGGAAGCACCCGCCCGACGAAGCGGTCGCCGAGCGCTTCCGCATAGGCCGCGAAACGTTGCGCCATGCAGAACTTGTCGCCCGCGAAGCGATAGGCCATGACACTCAAATCTTCCCGCTCGAGCCGTTCTCGGACGGCCTTGATCTCGTCGGGAGCGATTTCAATGCCTGCCGGATTGTTCAGCGGCAGCGACGGCTGCGAGAGCACCGGCGCCAGCATCGATCGTTCGAGCATCATGGTCAGCGCGAAGTTTCCCGTAAAACACATGCCGATGGCACCGACGCCGGGACCGCCGCACTCGCGATGCGCAAATCGCGCCAGCGACTGGAGCCACTTCGTCACGGGACTGGATTCGTTTGACGCCAGGGCGCGAAACTCGGCGCTTACGCACGCGCGCTGAAAGATCGCAGCGCCCTCCTCCGCGCCTGGTACGGCGCCATCGCGGCCGAACAGCGACGGCATGTAGACGGTGAAGCCGGCGTCGCGGACCCAGCGGGCAAACCGCGCGACATGCGGGCTGATGCCCGGCATCTCCGTCATCACGATGACGGCAGGCCCCGCGCCAGCCACGTAGACGACCTTGCTGACGCCGTCGAGCGTGATGTCGCGGCGCTTGAAATCCTCGAGCGGATCATCCTGCTTCATGGATCGTTTCGGCATCGGCACAATCCCTTGTTGGTCGATGAATACTCACAGGCCGCAGCGCAGGGCCAAAGGTGCCTGCGGCCAAGGCCCCGGGGCGATGTCTTCACGGATATCGTTGCGATTTCGAGGCCCGTGGGCTAGTGTCAAAATTGACATTAATCGGGCTTTTTTTGACATGACCAAAGTTGCGGTTGTCGAGATCGAGGGGTGCATGGCCTCGAGCGCGGCTATCACCCACGATGTATTGGCAACCGCCAACCGGATCAGCGCTGCGAAGCGCGTTCTGCCATTCAAGGTTACGACGGTGCGTTGCGGATCCCGCCGCAGCAACGTCGATCTGCGAGGAACCGAACTCGTCATCGTCCCCGGCCTTGGAACGGCGTCGGCAGACGAACTGGACACAAAGTTGAAGAGCCCAATGTGCCGGCGCGCGGGCGACATGCTGACGCGGGCGCACGCGACCGGTGCCATGCTCGCCGCGTCCTGCGCGAGCACCTTCCTGGTGGCGGAGGCGGGCTTGCTCGACGGCCGGCGGGCGACCACGACGTGGTGGCTCGCGCCGCTGTTCCGTCAGCGCTATCCCGCAGTCGAACTGCTGACGGAGCAGATGGTCATCGCCGATTGGCCGATCGCAACCGGTGGCGCGGCCATGGCGCAGATGGACCTGATGCTTGCCGTCGTCGGTCGGTTCGCTGGACCGGGCCTGGCGAAGGCCTGCGCCAACTATCTCCTGCTGGACGAGCGGCGCTCCCAGGCGCCATTCATGGCGATTACCTATCTGGCGAGCCAGGACCCCAGGATTGCCAAGGCCGAGAAATGGGTGCGCGACAACATCGCGCGCGACTTTGCGATCGAAGAACTGGCCGAAGCCGTCGCGCTGGCGCCGCGGACATTTGCCCGGCGAATTGCGGCGACCTGCGGCGTTTCACCGATTCAGTTCGTGCAACGCATCAGGCTGGAGACCGCGCGATTCCTGCTCGAGACCACGCGCCTGTCAGTCGAAGAGATCGCGCGGAGGATCGGATATGCGGAGCCTTCCACGCTGCGACGGCTGATCCGGCGCGATACGAAACATCCGCCCGGACATTTCCGTCCCGCCGCCTGAGGGTCTCCCTCGCCCGCGAAACCGCCAGCCTCAGTAGCCGAGTATGGCCTTCACCTCGAGATATTCTTCAAATCCGAAGACCCCGAACTCTCGTCCGTTGCCGGACTGCTTGTAGCCACCAAAGGGCAGGCTGCGGTCGAAAGGAGCACCGTTGAGATAGACGCGTCCTGCGCGGATGCGGTTGGCGACAGCGCGAGCGCGGTCAATATCCCCGGATTGCACGAAGCCCGCCAATCCGAACGGCGTGTCATTGGCGATTTCGATCGCCTCGTCCTCGGTGTCATAGCTCATGATCGACAGCACCGGGCCGAAGATTTCCTCACGTGCAATCTTCATTTGCGGCGTCACATCGCCGAAGACAGTCGGACGAACATAGTGTCCACGGTTGATATCGGCCGGCCGCCCCGTTCCGCCGGCCACCAGCGTCGCCCCCTCATCAATGCCGGACTGGATGAGATCCTGCACTTTCTCGAACTGCGCCTGGCTCACCAGTGGCCCCATGGTGGACGCCGGATCGAGCGGGTCACCTAAGCGAATGGTGTCGACAGCCTCACGCGCAGCCGCGAATGCCGCGTCCCGCTGCGCGCGGGGGATAAGCATACGCGTGGGAGACTGGCAGTTTTGGCCGGCGTTGGTGTAGCAAGCGTGAACGCCTTCGATCACGGCGGTTTTCAGGTCGGCATCGGCAAGGATGATGTTGGCGGACTTGCCGCCCAGTTCCTGCGCGACGCGCTTGACCGTATCAGCCGCAAGCTTGGCCACTCTTACGCCGGCCGTCGTCGATCCGGTGAAAGACACCATGTCGATCTCCGGGTGGGCGGCGATCGCCTCGCCCACGGTGGGTCCACAGCCGTTGACGAGATTGAGGACGCCCGCCGGGACACCGGCGGCGTCGACGATCTCCGCCAACAACATCGCGCTGAGCGGCGCAATTTCACTGGGCTTCAGAACGACGGTGCAGCCGGTGGCGAGTGCCGGTGCGACTTTGGAGGCAACCTGGTTCAGCGGCCAGTTCCACGGTGTGATCAGTCCGCAGACACCGATCGGTTCGCGGCGGATGATCCCGGTCCCCATCCGCTCCTCGAACTTGTAGTTCGCAAGCACGCGCGCCGCCTCCTCGAAATGAAACAGCGCAACCGTTGCCTGACGCTGGGTCGCAAACGTGATCGGCGCGCCCATCTCCAAGGTCATCATCCGCGCCAGTTCCGGCAGGCGCACCCTGAAGCCCTCGATGATCTTCGCAAGCCAGGACAGACGCTCTTCGACATCAGTTACGGAATATGTCGCGAAAGCGCGGCGCGCTGCCTTGGCGGCTCGATCCACGTCTAGCCTCGAGCCCAGGCTGATCTGCGCGAATGTCTCCTCCGTCGCCGGGTTGACTATTCCGATGGTTGACGGCGCGGCGGGATCCACCCAGGCGCCATCGATATAGAATTTCAATTTTTCCATTGTTTCCCGTCCACGACGTTACGCCGCGCTACCGTTGCGGTGCGTTTCTAGAGGTGCCTGCCCTCATCCACCGGCACCACAATTCCCGTCGAACTGGTCAGGTTGACGATGCAGGCAACCACCGCCCTTGCGACATCGTCGGGCGTGGTGACGTGGGCCAGCGGCAGTCTTTCGGCGGCTTTCTGCAGCGCTTCACGAGTTCGCCCGGCGACAAAATCCGTATCCACACCGGCCGGCGAGACCGAGAACACGCGGATTTTCGGCGCAAGTACTTTCGCGAGCGCGATCGTGAGCGCATCGACGCCCGCCTTTGCCGCCAGATAGGCCAGGCTGCTGCCCAAGCCGGTACGAGCTGCAATCGACGAAATGTTCACGATGGCTGCCCCGCTGCCGCGTTCCAGCAAGGGGCGGAAGGCGCGAACCATGGCGAACGGCCCGCGCAGATTGAGCAAAACGGTCCGGTCGAAGATATCGTCCGTCAATCCCTGGAGATCGTTGGCAGGCACAGGGGTGGTAGCGCCTCCGCAATTGACCAGCACATCGAGCCGCCCGTACTGCTTGTCAACGGCAGCGGTGGCCTCGGAGATAGAAGCCGGATCGTCGATCGCGATCCGCATGGCGAGATGACCGCTGCCTTGCAAGCCGCCGATCACCTCTTCGGCAAGTGAGCGGCGACTGTTGTAGCCGACCACGACAGCAGAACCCATGGCGGCAAGCCGCGCCGCCGTCGCCTTGCCGATACCGCTATTGCCACCCGTGACGAGCGCGACCTTCGGGACCGACAGCGCAGGAATTTCAATACCAGTCATCTATGGTGGCCTCACATCGTGATCTTTGCAGCCTCGATCACGGGACGCCATTTGGCGCGTTCGCCGTCGATAAACGTCTTGAGGTTATCAGGAGAGCCTCCGACGCCTTGCAGCGAGTTTTGCTCGAGGATGGTCTTGCCCTTTGCACTCTTCAGAAAGGAGTTCACCGCATTGTTTACCTTACTCACGATGTCAGGCGGCGTACCGGTCGGCGCGACGATCGCGTACCACGCGGTCGCCTCGAAGCCTTTGAATCCCGCTTCCTGCACCGTCGGCACATCGGGCAGCTGCGCGACGCGCTGGCTCGTCGTCACCGCCAGCGCGCGAATCTTGCCGCTGGCCACCAGCGGCAGATAGGTCGGCATGAAATCCATGGCGACGTTGACCTGTCCGCCCAGCAGGTCCGTGATCAGCGGTGCCGAGCCACGATAAGGCACATGTGTCATCTCCGCGCCGGCAAATTGCTGGATCAGCGCCGAGGTAATGTGCCCGAGCGTGCCGTTGCCGGGATGGCCGACATTGACCTTGCCCGGGTTCTGTTTGGCATAGGCGATCAACTCGGGAAGCGTCTTCGCCGGAAAGTCCGATGTCGCTGTAATGATCATCGGAGACTTGGCGACAAGCACGACCGGCGTGAAATCCCGCTCGGAGTCGTAAGGCAGGCCCTTGTACATGAACTTGTTGAGCGCGATCGGCGCCGGCGTCCCGAACAGCCACGTATGGCCGTCGGCCGCGGCCTTGGCGACCGCAGTCCCACCGAGATTGCCGCCCGCTCCCGCCCGGTTTTCGACGATGAACTGCTTGCCGAAGTCTTCGCTCAGCGCGTGCGCAACGGCGCGCGCAAGGGTATCAACGGCGGCGCCGGCCGGGAACGGCACGACCATGGTGACCGGACGGTTCGGCCACTCCTGCGCCACGGCGTGGTGACATGGCGAAATGGCAAGTGCGAGGCCGAGGAAGCCGAAAGAGAGCAGGCGCATGTTTCCTCCGAGTTGTGTGCGGGGCTCGCGTTCGGGCCAGCGCTTATTCTGCAGCAAACTTGTCCAGGCCCTTGCGGTGCAACCATTTGGATAATTCGTCCGCAACGGCTTCGTTATTGAGATCGGCAAAGGCGATGTGCGTGTTGCCGCGCAGCCCCGCATCGGGGAGCAGCAAGACCTCGCAATCGCCGCCGTGACGATTGACGATACCGCAGAAGGTCCGCGCCACGTTGACGGAGGAGGCCCAGATCGGACGCGTGTCGGTGTAGTCGCCGAACACCATCTGGATCGGAAACTTCGTCAGCTTCTTGAACTCCGCGAGCGGCACGGAATTGGGACCGTACGGCGCACCCGGCTTGGGCTCGGGCCCCTCCCCCTCCGGAAAGACGAAGCCCGGCGTTTCGTAGGCAACGATGCCCTTCATATTGTCGCTCTTTGCCTTCAGTGCCGACAACAGCGCGCGCCAGCCGCCCGCGGAATTGGTGACAGCAATGACGGGTCCGATCTTGTCGATGGCCTGGCCGCCGGCCTCCGCCTGCAACAATGCATTCTCGAACGTATCGAACTCGTCGTAACGGGCCCGCGTCGCCTGGTTCCAGGCTTCCTTGTCGGCGGTCGGGAATTGCAGCCCCGGATGCCAGTTCAGATAGGTCAGGCCGAACCGCCAGGCGGCAAAGTTGCGTTGATCGAAATAGTCCGGCGTATAGGCGATCGGCTCGCAACTCCAGTTCGCGCGACCGACGCGCGGGCCGTCCCATAGGTAAACCGGATATCCCTTGCGCAGGAAAATGCTCTTGTAGCCTTCGCCGCCGTCCCAGCGGTTTTCCCAAACCTTCGTGCTGGAGCTGTGCCACATGATCAGGCCGACGCTGCGCCTCTTCGCGGGGATGAAGTATTCGACGTAACCATGGTCGCAGGAGAGTGTCTGGCTGGGGTCGCCGGGCTTGGTAACGACCTTGCCGCCTACCTCGTACGCACCCGTTGATTCCAGGATGATCGGAGGCTTCGATGGTTTGCGGTCCTCTTCGGCGAACGCCGTGCTGCTTAGTCCGGCAAACAATAATGCCGCAGCAAACGGCTGCAACTGCTTCCAGCCTGTCAAATGGACTCTACCGCAACTCATGATCTGCCTCCTCCCCAAATGGTGCGCGCCGCTTTTCGCGATCTTTGCGCTTGTTTTTTCTATGCGGCGTTCTGCGCGGCCGGCTGGCTCACCGGAAGATTCAGGAACCGTGCGGCGTTGTCGCTGATGAGCTTCCTGATGGCGGCGCGCGGCATCTGCAGATCGAGCAGAATCTGCGTTATGCTACGGAAGCCATCGACCGGACGCTGCGACCCCTGCAGCCCGAGGTCGGACGACAGGATCGTGTTGTCGATGCCGGCTACCTCGATCAGGTGCGCGAGATCATCCGGGCTGTACTTCAGGGATTTGCCTTCGATGAACATGCAGATCGAATGTTCCATCTTGACGCCGCGCGCGACCAGCTGGCGGATATCGATGTCGTTGCAGCCGACAATGTAGGTCGGATGGTTGACCATCATCTTCTTGACGCCGCGCCGCGCCGCCTCATCGAACAGGATGTGCAGCTCGCTGGCCGGCAGGTGACCACCGGCCAGGATGATGTCCGCCTCGGCAATAAGATCGATGACTTTCCTGGTGTCGTCCGTGAGCTTGCCGTTGGCGTCGAGCGCCGAAAGCGGAATCGGATCGAGCATCTTCTGCGAGGTCTTTGGAAAGGTCGAATTTCCGGCCGCCATGGCCTTGATATGATTCGCGGCCGACAACGTCGGCATCCAGACGGCCTTGGCGCCGAGCTTGATGGCGTGATCGACGGCGTGGGGGTTGATGCCGCCTGACGCATTGTTCAGCGCAATACCCGAGAACAGCTTCACATTGGTTTCGGGGAACAACTTCTCCAGCAGGATCGCATGCGCCATGCCGGCATAGAAGTGATCCTTGTAGAGCACGGCACGGAATTTCGCGGCTGCCGCATCGAGCAGTTCCTCGTGATGATCGAGGATGCGCGGCATGGCCGCCGGACCGCTATGGCAGTGCAGATCGACCGCGCCGACCAGAAGCTCGGCAACTTCCGCCGCCCGCGACAGCGGCGGCAGCGGTACGGTGCTCGGATAGGACACTTGTTGGTCGGCCATGGTCAGGACCCTTTCGGCTACGTGTCAGGCGGCGGACTTTCCGGCGGGAGTTTGCGCGGGCATCGGATAGTCGTCTTCGTTCAGCACCCAGCCCGGCTTGGCTGAAAAATCCATGCGCGGCGGGCAGAAGATGTCGACGAGAACATTGAGCTTGGGATCGACGGCCTGCGAGGTGTGAATGGAGGGTGGGGGAATCACCGCGATGGAGGGCGATCCGCAGCTCTCGTGATCGTCGTTGCGCCACTGGGCCATGTCGGTCGTCCATGGCCAGCGCAGGTGATGAATGAAGGTGCCGGCCAGCGCCAGCGAGCATTGCTCGAAATCGTCGTGGTGATGCGGCGACATCTTGCTCGGATCGCGCGGGCCGTTTTTCGGCTCGAGGAAATTCACCATGAAGGTCGAGCAGCGGAAGATCCGCCCGAACCTACCCGGCGTTGCCGCGACGTCGAGGCTGTAGGTTCGGATTTTAGGGCCGCCGGTCGCCTCCGGCCACGGCTCGAAAGGCGGCAGGTTGGGATGCGGCGTCGCGTAAGACGCTGCGTTTGAGCACAGCCGTGCAAGATCTTCCGATCGCGTCGTCACCATGCGCACTACCTTGGCGGCACCCAGCAGTGTGACGGAGCTTGCGCCCGCCGGCACAAAACTGATGGAGTGACCGTTGACAACCTTGCGCTCGCTGCCCCACACGATCTCGGCGCCCGCCCCTGGATCGGGAAGCAGCACAACATATTCGTCGGGCTGGTCGGTCCGGCTCAGCACGGCGCCCTTGTCGGCGTCGCTATAGGCGATGATGAAGTTCTGGCCGCGGGCGTACCAGGTGCGCGCCCCGTTCTGATTTTCGGCCGGCGGCGTTTCGTAAAACTTCGCATACTCGGCGCCTGCGAAATGGGTGGCGGTGGGTTTTGCGCCGACCGGAGCGGCAGCGAGCGCTGCGCGGGGATCAGTGCTGTGATACATGTGAGCCATCCGTGGTTTGAACGAGGGTCTTGAAGTCGGTAAGGGTTTGTGCTGCGGCCCGGCGCATCTGGCCCTGGTCCGACGAGATGATGAAGGCGCTGGCGCCGAGGTCGGCAAAATCCTTGGCTTCCGCAGCACTCGCCACCATCACGCAGACCGGCTTGGCGACTTTCTTCGCCGCCGCGATGATCCTGATAACCGCATCCTTCACGGACGCATCGGCCGACGATTTGGCGCCGAGGGCGACTGTGAGATCGCCACGGCCGATGAAGAACCCGTGGATTCCATCGACGGCAGCGATGGCATCGATGTGATCGAGCGCTTCCGCGTCCTCGATCATCGCAATCGTGCAGACCGATGCATCCTGCTCGTCAACGAGGGCCCACATCGGAGTGCCGCCATAGGCGCCGGCGCGGGCCGAACCGGAATAGCCGCGCCGTCCACCGCGGTATCGCGCGGCGGCAGCAATCGCGCGCGCCTTCTCGACGGTAGCGACATGGGGCACCAGCACACCGGCCGCGCCGCAGTCCAGGCAGGACAGGATTTTGGCCGGATCATCTGATGACACCCGCACGATGCCGGCGAGGTTGCTGGCGCGCGCAGCCAGCAGCATGACATCGGTCATCGCGCGATCGATCGGCGCATGCTCTTCGTCGATCACCACGAAATCATAGCCGAGCGCGCCGAATATCTCGGTCGCATGCGTGGTCGGCGTCTTGATGAACGAGCCAACGACGGTCTGCCGCGCGGAGAAGCGGCGGCGGAATGACGAAAAATGGGGCCTGACGACGTCTCCGGACACGGCTGTTCCTCCCCGCCATCTGCCCGGGCCGCCTTCAGAAGACCGGTACCGACGTGGCTTGGCGAAAACCATTGCAGGACGGGCGCCTCTGGGCCATAGCTATTCCACTGCGTTCCACCAGGTGGAATATCATTGTATGCCGCTCAAGTCTGACACCGTCGAAGCCGCCTCGCGCACGCTCCTGCTACTGGAGGAGCTCAACCGCCACCGCGTCACCTCGATCGATCGCCTGCACAAGGCGACGGGGCTGCCGAAATCGACCGTGGTGCGGTTGATGAAGTCGCTATGCGCGATGGGCTATGCCGCCAACGACCGGCGGCAGGGCGGCTACGCGGTCGCCTCGCGGGTCAAATCGCTAAGCAACGGCTTTCACGGCGATCCGCTAGTGGTGGAGGCCGCGCGCCCGTGGGCGCTCGCCTTCACGCGACAGTATCACTGGCCGATCGCCATCGCCGTTCTCGACAGGAGCTCTGTCGTGGTCCGCTTCAGCACCATTCCCGACAGCCCGGTCTCGCCATTTCACGGCACCCTCAACACGCACCTCAGCCTGCTCGGGCGGGCACTGGGGCGCGCCTATCTGGCGTTCTGTCCGACGAGCGAACGCTCGATGCTGCTCGACATGCTGGCACGGTCGCAGGAGCCGGAAGACATGCTCGCCACCGAGCGCAAACGCGCGCTGGCTTTGCTGGGCACGATCCGCAAGCAGGGTTTCGCCGAACGCGACCCGATGGTCGAGCCGCGCTCGTCCGGCACGATTGCCGTTCCCATCATCGTCAACCGGCGCGTGCTGGCCACCGTCGGCATGACCTACTTCACGTCGGCGCTCGACCACGCGGACGTGGTCCAGCGCTACGTGCCTCTTGTGAAGGCGCTGGCCGACAATATTGCCGCAAGCGTCTCATCATTGCAGCAGTAGAGGCTACGCTTGACCATATCCGCCACGAGCTTGGCCTTGACGGCCCGGAGCAATTCCGAAACCCTGTCACCTTCTTCTGGGGACTGATTTTCAGTGGTCTGCTTTCGCCCACGGCCAGGATCGATAGACTCTTTCCGGAAGAGGACAGTTATTGGAAGTGGCACCTCTATTGCTTGCGGGCAATAGGCGTGCGAGGAGAAGGACACAGTATGATCCGCGTGTTTCTTGATCGAATCTACCTCTTCTCCGGTTATCTCGCCGGACTTTTCCTGATTGCGATTTTTGTGCTGATGCTGCTGCTGTCGGGCGGCAGGCCGCTCGGTATCAATATTCCGGCGGGCGATGATTTCATCTCCTGGTGCATGGCGGCGACGGCCTTCCTCGGGCTCGCGCATACGTTCAAGCACGGCGAGATGATCCGCGTCGGCCTCTTGATCGACCGCCTCAACGACAACGTACGCCATTATGTCGAGATCGCAGCCCTCCTCGTCGGCGTTGGCTTCATCGGCTTTTTCGCGTGGCATGCTTCGATCATGACCTGGCAGTCATGGAAATTTTCCGACATTTCGCAAGGCGTCATCGCGGTGCCGCTGTGGATTCCGCAACTCGGCTACAGTGGCGGCCTCGTGATTCTTTTCATCGCTTTTGTGGATGAGCTGGTCCATGTCCTGCGCGGCTTCGCGCCGCGCTACGAATTGCCGAAGCCGCAGAGCGCCGAGGAGATCGTCGAACGCGCCATGCAGAGCGGGGTCTGATATGGAGCTTCTCTCCATCGCCGCCATCCTGCTGGGATTTCTTGCGCTGCTGCTCGGTGCCGGCGTCTGGATCGGCGTCGCCTTGATGGCGACGGGATGGGCCGGCATGCAGTTCGCCGGCGGCGGCATTCCGGCGGGCAGCGTGCTTGCGACAACGGTGTGGGGCAACAGCGCGTCGTGGTCGCTCGCGGCTTTGCCACTCTTCATCTGGATGGGCGAAATTCTCTTCCGCACGCGCCTATCGGAGGAAATGTTTCGTGGATTTGCGCCCTGGCTGAACTGGCTGCCGGGCCGGCTCATGCACGTCAACGTGCTCGCCTGTGGCGTATTCGGCTCGGTGTCGGGATCATCCGCCGCGACCTGCGCCACGGTTGCCAAGATTGCGCTCCCGGAATTGAAGAAGCGCGGCTATGACGAAAACTTGAGTCTCGGCTCGCTGGCCGGTGCCGGCACGCTCGGCATCCTGATCCCGCCGTCGATCACCATGGTGGTCTACGCCGTGCAGGCGAACGTCTCCATCATTCAGGTTTTCCTTGCCGGATTTCTGCCGGGTCTGTTGGTGATGGTGCTCTATTCCGGCTACATCGCGGTTTGGTCGCTCGCCAATCCGAAGCTCACGCCGCCGGCCGATCCGCCCATGAGCCTTCGCAGGCGCATTGCAGAATCGTTCAATCTAATTCCTTGTCTGCTGCTGATCGTTTTCGTCTTTCTGTCGTTGCTGATGGGCTGGGCGACGGCGACGGAATGCGCAGCCTGGGGCGTGTTGGGATCGCTCGCGATCGCATGGTGGCAAGGCGCGCTGACCTGGCAATCTTTCTGGGCGAGCGTCATGGGTGCGACGCGGGTCAATTGCATGATCCTGCTGATCCTGGCGGGCGCTTCCTACATGGGCACGTCGATGGCCTATACCGGCATCCCATTGGCGCTCGCGAATTGGGTGAACGGCCTCCAGCTCAGCCCCTATGCGCTGATCGCGGCGCTGACCGTCATGTACATCGTGCTCGGCGCGGCACTTGACGGCATTTCCATGATCGTGCTGACCACCGCCATCGTGATTCCGATGGTGAGTCAGGCCGGCTTCGACCTCGTCTGGTTCGGCATTTTCCTCATATTGGTGGTGGAAATGGCGGAAGTCTCTCCGCCCGTCGGCTTTAATCTGTTCGTCCTGCAGACCATGAGCGGCAAGGATTCCAACACGGTCGCCAAGGCGGCCCTGCCGTTCTTCTTTTTGCTCGTTCTGGCGGTTGCCATCATCACGGTCTTTCCTGATATCGTGATGCTGCTGCCGCGGATAGCGTTCCCTGGCTAGAAAGAGGTGTTATCATGTTAAAGCTTATTAAGACGTGCGCGATGGCCGCCTGCGTCGCGGCTCTTGCCGGCCCGGCGATGGCGCAGACCAAATGGAACCTTCCGGCGGCCTATCCGGCGGACAATCCGCATTCGGTGAACCTGATCGCGTTTGCCAAGGATGTCGGCGACGCCACCGGCGGCAAGCTGCAAATCACCGTGCATGCCGCGGCGTCGCTGTTCAAGGCGCCGGAAATCAAGCGCGCGGTCGCCACCGGACAGGCGCAGGCGGGTGAGGTCCTGATCTCACTGCATGAGAACGAAGATCCGATGTTCGGCATCGATGTTATCCCGTTCTTGTCGACGAGCTATCCGGCAGCCAAAAAGCTGTGGCTGGCCTCGAAACCCGCAATCGAAAAGAAGCTCGCATCGCAAGGTCTTCTGCTCCTCTTCGCGGTGCCGTGGGGTCCGCAGGGCATTTATGCCAAGAAAGACCTCAACACCATTGACGACATGAAAGGCCTGAAGTGGCGCGCCTATAATGTCGGCACCTCGCGCATCGCCGAACTCGTCGGCGCGCAGCCTGTCACCATCCAGGCGGCGGAACTGCCGCAGGCGCTAGCTACCGGCGTTGTAAACGCATTCATGACCTCAGGCTCGACCGGCTACGACAGCAAGGCCTGGGAAACCATGACGCATTTCTATGATACGCAGGCCTGGATTCCGAAGAACGTCACCTTCGTGAACAAGGCGGCTTTTGACGCGCTCGACAAGCCGACCCAGGACGCGATCCTCAAGGCGGCAGCGGTCGCCGAAGAACGCGGCTGGAAACTCGCGGAGGAAAAGGCGAAGTGGTACCTTGAGCAGCTTCAGGCCAACAAGATGAAGGTGCTGCCGCCACCTCCGGCGCTGAAGTCCGGCCTTGAGAAGATCGGGGAACAGTTGACGGCCGATTGGCTCAAGAAGGCCGGCCCCGATGGTGAAGCCGTGATCGCTGCCTATAAAAAATAAGACGATCGTTATTGCGTTCCAGTCGCGTCCGGCGTTCGATTGCCGGACGCGACAGTCTCGCAGGGAGGAGAGGCGATCGGCCCCGCTCACTTCACCCGGTTTCGATGCACGCTTCCATGATCCCATTGATCTCGGCGATCGATAGAACCCCGATCTCGGCAATGAATACGATCCGTGCCCGCGGCACCCCGGCCGCCAGCGCGCCGCCCGGTGCCAACGTCGCGCGCCCGCCGGCGAGTTGAAACACCATCAACCGCCCGGGCTGCTCCACCGTCTCGAACAACCCCTTCGCCCGGGCGAGCTTCGGCGCCAGCCGACCGATCGCTTGCTGCAACCGGGGGAGCGACACCGGCCGTTCCGATGTCCAGCTCAGCGTCTCGAACCGGTCAGCCGTCGGCCGTCGTGGCCCCGGCGCGCGCGGCACCGGCACGCGGTCCACGTCCGCGGGGAACAGCAGCGCTGCGGGGACTTCGCCATGCAGAGCATCGACCATCACCGCCGCCGGGCGCAGCGTCCGGACGGCATCGCGCAGCTGTGCGCGACCCGCCGCGTCCACCAGATCCACCTTGCTCAGCGCCACCACGTCGGCCGCCCGCAATTGAGCCCGCAGCAGCGCGTCGTTCAACGTCTCCGCATCTGTCGTCGCGTCCACCACGCACAGCACCGTTTCCAGCGGCGCCTCCCGCCAGATCATCGGATCCATCAGGTTGCGCACGATATCCGAGGGATCGGCGACGCCGCTGGTTTCGATCACGATGAACTCCGGCCGCGGATCACGCCGCAGCAGGGCGGCGAGCGTGCGCAGCAAATCGCCTTCCAGCGAGCAACAGATGCAGCCGTTGCTCAGGCTGACCACCCCATCGCTGGCGCCCGCGATCAGCTCCGCATCGATGTTGATCGCGCCGAAATCGTTGACCACGGCGGCGATCCGCCGCCCTTCCGCATGCGCCAGCAGGTGGTTCACGACCGTGGTCTTGCCCGCCCCGAGGAAGCCGGTCACCAGCAGGATCGGGACCGGCACAATCAGCTCTCGGCAACGGGCCGGCGCACCGCCCGGCCGGGCCTCGCCGCCACATCCAGCACGCCATCGGCGATCAGCGGCTGGCCGCTGACCACCAAGTGCCGCACACCCTCCGACGGGCGGTTCATCGCCGAGAAAGTCGCCCGGTCGGTCAGCGTGCCGAAATCGAAGGCGACTATGTCGGCATCCGCGCCCGGCTGCAGCCTGCCCTTGGCCCGCATGGCGGGCGTGCTCGCAGCCAAAATCTCCGCCGGGATCAGGGCGCATTTGCGAACGCCTTCCAGGAGCGACAGCGCCTTGCGCTCACGCACCCACTCGCGGATGAAACGGGTGAAGCAACCCGCCGAACGCGGATGCGAAGTGGCGTCCGCCGGCAGCGGCCAGGCGTCGCCGGTGTAGACGCTGCCGTCCGACAGCGTCCAGGGCATCGCGTCGGATGCGATCGCGCCGCCGGGATACAGCACCGAGATATCCAGGAGGTCACGATGGTGCGGATTGTTCTCCGTATCCAGGATATGCCACAGCACCAGCGTGGAAGGCTCCTCCGCCTGTGCTGCCAGCAGTTCCTTCCGATCGCGGAAGCGCCGCCCGTCGGTCACACGCTGCACCGAATCGTAGCCGAGGCCATTGCGCGCCTCGAACTCCGGATCGCTGAAGAAGGCCGCCGCCAGCACAGTCGAACCGGTGCCGTACGGATAGGCCTCCACCGTGATCGGCAGGCCCTGCGCCTGCGCCTTGGCGATCAACACGGCGCAACGCTCCACGTCGGTCTTGCTGGAAGAGTTGAAGTGGCAGATGTGCATGTGCGCGCCGGTGGCGCCGGCATAGCCGATCAGGCGGATATAGGCCTCGGCGGCGCTTTCCGGGTCGATACGGGACATGTAGGCGACGTGGGTGAAGGTCGCCACATCATGCGCCGCCGCCAGTTGGCACACCGCGGTCAGCTCCTGCACCCCGGCGCCCGGGGCATAGGCGTTGAGAATGCCGATACCGATGCCGCCCTCGTTCAGTCCATTGGCAAGGCGGTCGAGGATGCCGGCCACCTCCGTGTCGCTAGCCACGTTGTCGATCCAGCGGCGATCGCGCATGGCATTACCGAACGCCTCCAGCGAGCTTTCCGCGTTGGAGCCGGTCATCGCGCCGATGCGCGCGAAGGCCCAATTGGCGGCGGCGCCGTAGTTCAGCACGCGTCCACGAGCAGCCTGGCGCCGATACCAGGACGCGACCGGCAATACGCCCGCCTCGAGGTCGAGCGTTGTCGTCACCCCGTCGAACGCCTGCATGCGGTCGGCCGGGACCGACTGGCCGTGGGCGTGCAGGTCGATGAAGCCGGGAGCCACCACCAGCCCGGTTGCGTCGATCACCCGTTCGGCGCTGCCGAGCCCCGTGCCGACAGCGGCGATCTGGCCATCCAGCACCGCCACATCGCCCATCGCGTCCATCCCGCTGGCCGGATCCACCACCCGGCCGCCGCTGATCACCAAGCCGCTCATATCGGCACTCCCCACACGCAAAAACTTTAGGCAAGGCCCGCAACAGCGCCGCAGGCACCTGGAGCGCCCACGCACGGGCGGTCTCGGCTCCAATAGAGACAGATTTTGGGACCGGCGACCACCTCCGCCGATGCGGATTCATCGAAACAACCCCATGCAAAGTAGCATCGGCTATCGGCATGAATGCAGCGAAAAACAATTTGACTCGTCGGGCAAATCAGCGGCATTCCTTCATCATTCCGCAATCTTGTAAACGCCCGTCGCCCCGCAATAGCGGGCGCGTCGGAGCGATTGCGGCTCAAACCCTCACCCACAATTGAAATTGCTCTCGCCTCGCCGCGGCGAACGATCGCCTGCGCGTGGCCGAACCGCGCGCGTGGCCTGCGCGCGTTCCTCAAGGAATCTCGACATGAACACCGCTCCGGACCTCACGACGTCAACGACGATCGCAGCAACTGACCAGACCAAAGCTGCCGCGCCCCCGCGAATAAAGCTTCTGTCGCACGGATTCGCCATCGACCATCCAGACCCTGAAATCGGCGAACAGCTCATGGCTGATACATTGGGGGTCGCCGATCGCGAAGCGATGCATGGCATTATCAGGCAATTGGTAAAAGCCAGCGTGAGCGGCGAGAGTCCCGACGAGGTCAACCTCTCCTTCATGATTTCGATGGTGAAGAGCATCAAGCCCCGGGATTCCATCGAAGCCATGCTGGTGGCGCAGATGGTTTCCGTTCACGTGATGGCGATGCGATGCGCCCATCACCTCGCGAATGCGGACGACCTCGCTCAGCACGACAGTGCCGCGCGCGCGTTGGGCAGGCTCGCCCGCACGTTTCCCGCCCAGATCGATGCGCTCAACCGCTACCGGAGCCATGGCGAGCCCGCCATCACCGTGCAGAACGTGTCCGTGGGCGATGGCGGCAAGGCCATTGTCGGCAACGTCACGCAGCATGCGCGCGTGATCGTTTCGGACAATAACCCGGCATCCGCTGCGCGGAATGCACCGAAGACCGCGCGATCCAGGCGAAGGCGCGATTCCGCCGAGGCCAAGCGGGAAGCACCGGCATGAGCGATCACATCCGAATTACCGGCCCGATGCTGGCGAGCCCACGTTGCGGCGCCAAAACCCGTTCCGGCGGCGCGTGTCGCTCGCCGGCGGTGCACGGCAAAAAGCGCTGCCGCATGCACGGCGGTGCACAGGGATCCGGCGCACCAAGGCCAAACCAGAACGCGCGCAAGCACGGCCTGTTCACCAGGGATGCGATCGCCGAGCGAAGGCAGATTCACGCGTTGCTGGGTGAAGCGCGGAAGCTGCTGGAGGAGATGAAGTGAGTGGGTTTCGCAGAGGGTGCGCTACGCGTTGGCAAGCTTGCCCTTGTCTTGCACTGACAGCATTCGATTTCTAGCTAGCCATACTTGCCGTTCAAGCATTGGGGATTCGGTGATAGTGCACTCAAACTCTGGGGAGTTTATGCACTGTCACCGTAATTGCACAGACCAAGCCAAGGTATGCCAAAAGCAAGATTGCATTAGGGCGCTCTTAAGGAAGAGCTAGCGCGAGCAATGTCGGCCTGTTTTGTCGTGGCGGTATGACGCAATCTTGAATTGGCAGTGTGGTGCACCGGATAAATGGAGCAAGTTATTTGAATGGGTGTCAAAGAACTAAGACGCGGAACTCCCCCTGGCCGCATCCGCACGACCACTTCCTGCAGTTCTTTCAGAATTTTCTGCGATGCGGTCAAGCAGCGTCTTCAACTATCCATTCCGCGATTACAAAAGTAAGATCGTGAAAAGTTAGGTCAGTCTTATCAAGATCCAGTCTCTTGCAGATTCTCACCTTGTCCTTCTGAAATTTTTCATAGTCTGCAGCTATTCGAGCGCCGCCGGGAACGTGAGGGCCGATCGTTCTAAGAAAATCTCTCACTTGTCTGACCAGCGAAGGAACCGCCATATTGTGGGAATGAATATCTTGGCCAGCAATGTCAGAGATGAACTTCTGATAGCGGAACCGCTCTCGGTCGAGAACCAAGCATCGCTTACGACGCTGAACCAAGTTCCCATATCGTTTTGCGCCTAAGTAAATGCCGAGTTCAAATGGGCATATTGAAGCGCGGAAGGCGGCTCTTGGAGTCTAGTTGGGTCCTGCAAAGATCATGGATACCGTAGGGGCATTCCTCTATCAACGCCATGATCTTGTCGATGCGAGTGCCACTACCGTCATCAATTTCGAAGGCACACCGAGCTGAAAAACCACATCGGATGACTGTAAAGACTATAGCGTCAAAGAATTTCTGATATTTTCGGTCAAACGGACAGTTGATGAACACTCCTAGCGGAGATGCCTTCGCCATCCTTAACCCTTTGCCACCCTTACGTCAGAAAGGGCTTTCTTCAGGTTGCTAAGTTTAAAGCTATCCGGCTTTCCCGCCGGCTTAACAATAATCACCCCATCACCGGTCGTACCGACTATTTGATGCCCAGCGCTTTTGTAGGCCTTTCTAACGGTCTTAACCTTAGCGTTAGCCCGAGCGTTCGTAATTAGATAGGCCCCGACGCTCTTCACCGTTTTCGCAGATGGAAATGCGAAGTGCCCCGACGCCGAATCATGAGTTACAACCCGAAAACCCTTAGCTTTCGCGGAAACTTTCTTTCTAAGCTTACCTGCTGATTTGGCCATCGGTCTCTCAACCCTACGATGTTGCTCCCATCCTATTCTATGCATTTCTTTTAAGATTTCCATACCTATCCCAAAGCAAAGCGCAGCTTTTGCCAACTTGTACACGGCAGTTGCGTGTCCTTTCTCCTTCCCCTTTCTCCTTCCCCCTTCCCCTCCCCTTTTCTTTTCCCTCTTTTTTGTTTTTCCTTCCCTTCCTCTTTTCCTGCCCCTCCCACACTCTCCTTAAGTCGATCGTTTCGGGACGAAAGCTCGCCTCCCTTTACAGCGTCCTCCAGCTCATCTTTCATTCTTGTCGACGAGGGTTCGTGCTGACTCCCGTCTCGCGCTTACCTTTCTTCTCACGTTGCACGAAATCCCTTGCAAAGAGTTTTGACGACCTATTGGTAGAGTGGATTATTCGTCGGATAACGTCGGCGGCCCGCCCGCGCCAAGGTCAGCATCGGTCGCCTTTGTCTAGTCAGGAACCGGCGTTAGGAAGTTTATCGTCTCCGTAGCGTCTGGGGATTACGGTGACAGTGCACTCAAACTCCGGGTAAGAATTTTATGCACTGTCACCGTAATACCGTTGGACCGCGACGGATTACGTGAAGTTTGAAAACTGGGCAGCACTTGCTCTCAGGCTCATAGGCAAGGCCCAACAGTACGTCCGAGATACGATCAGCCTGGAACGTTGCACTGCTCAGCCACTTCTCCACCTGCGAGGCATCCAAAAACATCTCATCCGTGGGGATGACAAGGATGTATCGTTGGTAAGGGCCACCCTTCAGCTTGGCCCGGTCTTTCTGGTCGATGCGCTCTTGGAGCGCGTGAATAAGATCGGCCTGTTGCCACACAAAGTAGGCTTCCGGCTTATTCGGCTCCATTCCGGATGCTCGTTGCTGCAATGCCTTCAGGGAACGTTTCAGCGTTGGCTCATGGACGAGTTCAGTAACTTCAACGGCAGTTCGGCACCCGTCGATGTTGCCTTCGCAGTCAGGCGGATCGTCCTTGCCGCGTGAGACAAGATCACGGACATCAATACCAGCCACTGCGAGAATCTCGCGAGCGGCACCAAGCTCACCGATCGGCTTGTCTTTCCAGCTCCAGAATCCATTCCAAGGACGGATGTTTGTCTCAATGGTTTCACCGAGACTGCGCCCCCCGTCGTCTTCGTCGGACATTTCCTGGCTCACTCGCAACGGTCCATTTGGAAGAGAATAAGGCCGGCTACTGCCCATTACTACCCCTTACAAGCGCTCTATCGTTTGTGTCGATTTCGCCTTCTCGCACGTTTTGAGATTTTCTCTGCGGACCGATGTCCCTTGGCACCACCTAGCTTTCTGTAGGACTTCCGCTTGGCATCCGCTTCCGACACGAGCGCGGCATAGTCGGCACGGATGATGGGTGGGGACCGAACCTTATCAAGCCGAATAGAAGATATCCCTTCATCTGCGTAGCCGATGATCAGTACAAGCACCTCCGGCCTTTGGGAGATTAAGCACGCCACTTCGCCCCGATGCGTAACCTCGGCAACGGATACTGTATGATCTGACGAATGAATGAATACCTGAAGCGGTGTGTGACCGTCGAACAGAAAGCTACGTTCAGGATATCTTTTCAAGCTAGGCAAAAGCTCGCGCACAAGCGACGCTAGGTTCTCACGGCTGTCCCCACTGAGATCACGCAGATGGGCGTCAAACTCCAACCAACCCTTCGGACGAAAGACGTCGAGACCGCTAAGGATAGTTAAGAGCTCAGCAGGAAAATTCTGTTGGGGAACAGGTGTACTCTGCCAGTCAGTTCCAGAAAAATAGTTACTTATCTTGTCGCTGAACCCGTCCCACGTCACTCGATCGGCCTTCTTCAGTTGCTCAACCATATCGTGGTCAAACCGATTTCGTGAGACATAGGCTCCCAAGTGGTCCTGCTCATCAAACATCATCGCATCACGGATACCAGCGACGTGCTGACGAACGTCTAGATAGTGGAACAGCATACCCGTAGAAGGGAGAAAGCGCTTCAAGACGAACAGATCGTCGATGGACATGGAAATGAATGGATACTTTCCCAGTATCGGCGTGATCTCGGGAAGCTCCTTGCACATTGCCGAAAATGGCGTGAACGCCTCCACAGTAAGTCCGATAGGCACGACCTTACGAAAGGTATCAAGCCTTAGTTTGGCGACATCTTTGTACGTGCCAGCTTCCAGCTTATAGATGGGCATTTCTGGCGCGCTCGCCAAATATTCGAGAAAGCGCCTACATTGGCTAAACGCCTTGATGACTAAGTCACGAACTGCGCGGATGTGCCGCTCAAAATCAGTTGCAGGCGAGTGCATAGCCATCACGCCCGCCTTTATCTCAACAACGAACAGAGTATCGTCTAAGATGCCGACCGTGTCGGTCTCCACCCACTGGTCCGTTGCAGGGTCCTTGAAGTAAACTTCGTTGTAGATTGTAGCTGCCTTCAATTGCTCTTTTAATATTTCCGGAAGAGCTTCTTCAGTCAGCTTCTTCTGCCTGTGGTTCCAGATTTCGCGATAGGAGCTGTCTCGACCGATCAGGCCGCGCTGAATAGCCCGGTAGGCTGAATCGCGAACAAACTGACCGTCAGTGGCATAGTAATCGTTCCCAAGACGAACGAGCGGCCGTATGCGTGCTGGCAGCGTTCGAAGGGGTGTGCCTACTAGTGGCCCCGCTTGAAAGAACTTCGTTTCGCCGCCCGGCTGATACCCCATATCTTCAAGCAATGCTTGCGGCAGTTCTGAGTGACGCGATACGTTGCAGACACCTCCTTGAAATAGGTCTCGTATCGCGTTGCTGACTTTCTCTTCGAGGCCGGGGTCTTCTTCTCTATTTCGATTGACGGCCTCCTCGAGAGAAACCTGTTCCCGCTCCGACAATTCGACTGTTCGGTCGTGTTGTTCCTTGAGGGTGTCCGCAGCATTTGCGTGCCCCGCGCGAAATGTATCTGCGATGCGTTGCATCCCGGCAGCAATGTCAACCGCGCCAATTCCATACGACTGTTTGAGTTGGTCATCATGGGGTGCGAGCGCGAACCGGAAGAACTCTTCTTCAAGAACTTGGTGTCTATGGCCCCGGATAAGCACCCAAGTGCTCTTCGCCTGGAAATCTAAATCGCTCTGCAATTCAGTCGCATTCGACCTATTGGCCAAACTGCTGACCAAGCAAAACTGCATCGTCTTCGTTCTGAGTTCTTTCGAAGAGGGAGAGAAGTTCTTTAGCTTTCCCTTCATCCACCACGCCGCTGGGGAATGGGCCGTTGTTCCCACTCGAAACGGCATGAAGATACTCCAGCGCTAGCTGAAGCAGTTCAAAGCCAGGCGATTTCCCTTCATCGTCATTGTTCAAGCCGCTCTGTATGCGCTTAATAAATGCTTGTCCCCAAATATAGCCAAGCAAACTCGCTGGTGGCAGGGTGAGAGCAAGCGCCGTTATCTTAGTGCCGAGTTGCTCCAGTTCATCTCTCAGCGCGTTGGATGCCGCTTCCAGCTTCTCCTGCCGATCTGGCCCGCTTGCGGCCAATGCATCTCCGAGACCTTCCATGTTGCTTCCCCCGGCGCATGTTGGTTTCAATCCAACTTGCCTTCGTGGTAACGCAACTTAAGAACGAACACCACAAGACTTGCAAGAAATCCGCCAGCCGGCCTCACATTCTGGAATCGCTATGATTTTAGAAATACCTCTGCTTGTCCTGACCGGCGAATGTTGCAAACCGTCGTAACGGTCATTGGTGGTCGTAGCTTACGTCAGTCATGAGGCGGCGTGCTCAATCGACCGCTGTTCCGTGCGAACGTTCGGATGATCATTTTGGAGAATGACACCAGTTCAAGCGTAAGCTCCTCGACCGCTTCCGCATGGGCGATCAAATCCTCCGTAACTAACGCCTCTTTACCCTTCATTCCTTTCGGCTTCTTATTGAGAAAGGATTACGGTGACAGTGCACTCAACTGCGGGTGAGAGTTTCGTGCACTGTCACCGTAATCCAATAGAGGCAGATTTTCGGGCCGACGACCACCTCCACCGATGCCGACGCATCATGCGTATCGCTCCACATCTTTGGCACTCATCGCGACGGTAGCCTCTTCAGATCGATCGCCGATATTGCGGCATCGCTTCAGCAAAGGGGACGGGAAGATTTGGGTTAAGCGTCCAACAGCGGGAACCAACTGTAACTCCGTTACCACATTCGTGAGTTCAGTGTTGCTGTGTTCGCCGCGCTACAGACTCTGCGCAAAACTTCAGTAAGCGTGCACGACGGGGGCCACCAAAGCGGCGCGGTGGTTGCGGACTCGTCGAGGGCTACGTGGTTTGACCTCTACGAGTCCGCACGCTCCGTTTTTCAAGCGCACGTGTGACGATCTATAGGTTCATGGAGAGAGCGGAGGGATTGAAATGCGCAAACGTCCCGCTACGGCTACTTCAGCTGATTTCAACTTCGTCAAAGCGTATTTCGAGCTAAAGAAATTACGAGAAGACATTGAGTGCATCGAAAGATCATCGGGGCCGGCTTCAAGCCAAGCGACGGTAGCGGGTCGCGATACACCCAAGTGTGATGATGGCATCCAAGGAATTTTGCGGTCTTAGCGCACCCTTGTCCGCGCAGGCGCGGATCTGACCATCAAGCAGCCACATCGCCAATGGCATCCATCCCGCTTGCGGGATGCACCACCCGGCGCCGCTGATCACCAAGTCACCCATTTCGCCACTCCCGCACCCAGGAACGCAAGCCGGCCCGCGAGCAGTTCCGCAAGGCACGTCGGCGAAGCCTGATCCAACCTGCCCTACCAATCCATTTTTCTAGCATCCCATATTTTCGAACGCGGCCTGACTACCGATCAATCGTGCACCCTGCGAGATCAGTAGGAATTTTCCGGTCGAGGTGTCATAGACATGCCCGGTCACCTGCGCCGTGACCCTCACCGGCAGATCGGATTGGATGCCCGTGAGGGGCGCGGCTGGAATTACAAGCCCTCGCTTTTGCATTATGGTTGCGGCTGATGCGTCGTGTTTACCTTGCTCTCGGTTTTATCTTCATCGCCCTCGGCTTTGTCGGCGCATTCTTGCCGGTGCTCCCGACGACGCCATTCCTTATTCTCGCCACGACCTGCTTCGCACGATCGTCTCCGCGGCTCGAAAACTGGCTTCTCTCCCATCCTCGCTTCGGGCCGGCGCTGCGTGCGTGGCGGGAGCGCGGCGCGATCCCTCTGAGAGCGAAACTGCTGGCCCTTGCTGGCATAAGCGCCGGATTCCTGCTGTTCTGGATCGGAAGCGCGCCTGGCCCGATCCTGATGGCATGCGTCGGCACACTCATGCTTGTGGGTCTGGTCTACGTCATCACCAGACCGTCGGCTTGACGGCGCCGTGCATTCAATGGGTTGCCCAAACGTTTGGGCAAGGAATATACCATTGTTCTTCAAGGCGTTTCAGAACAGACGCCCCAACCTTTCGTCCAACATCCCAGACACGCGCCGTCACGGATGGCGTATAATGATCGTCACATGTTGGCAACGGAGCATTGATGAAGCAGACGATACGGTTCTGCACGTCCCGCGACGGAGTGCGCATTGCCTTCGCCACGGCCGGCCATGGACCACCCATTGTTCGCGTGAACAACTGGTTCACGCACCTCGAGATCGATTGGGAGAGTCCGGTCTGGCGACACTGGATGGAGGTATTCGTGCAGCGGCACACGCTTATCCGCCACGATCCCAGAGGCTCGGGCCTTTCCGACAGGAACGTGACGGATTTCTCGCTGGATGCCTGGGTGGCCGACCTCGAAGCGGTGGTCGATGCTGCCGGCCTGCGCCGGTTCCCGCTTTTTGGATTGTGCCAGGGCGGCTCAGTCGCGATTGCCTATGCGGCGCGCCACCCGGACCGGGTCAGCAGACTCGTCCTCTACAGCGCCTATCCTCACGGTGCTTATGTCGACGGTGCAGCAGAGAAAACTGCGAGGCAGGCCCAAACACTCGCGCAGATGATCGAGATCGGTTGGGGCCGGGACGCCGGGGCCTTCCGCGAGGTCTTTGCCAATCTCCTGATGCCGGACGGTGGCAAGGAGCAGCTCAAATGGATTGGCGAGTTGCAGCGGCGCAGTGCCTCGCCTGAGACCGCTTGCCGGCTCTGGAATGCCTTCCACGCCTTCGACATACGCACTGAGGCGGGCAAGGTAAGCGTGCCGACACTTGTCTTTCACGTTCGCGGCGATGCGATGGTGCCGTTCGAGTCGGGTCGACAAGTGGCGTCGATGATACCGAATGCTCGGTTCGTGCCGCTTGAGAGCAAGAACCACATTTTGCTTCCGCATGAGAAAGCCTGGTCTGTGTTCCGCAACGAGCTCGACGACTTCCTCAGGGCTGACGAGCCTGTCAAGACGGCGGCGACCGGCGAGTTGTCCGATCTGACGGCGCGTGAAAGGGAGATACTGGACAGAGTCGCGCGCGGGCTCAGCAACGGTGAGATTGCGAAGCTGCTGCGCATTTCCGAGAAGACCGTCCGAAATCACTTGACGACGATCTTTGCCAAGCTCGGCCTTGCAAGCCGCGCGCAGGCGATCGTCACCGCGCGCGAGGCCGGCCTCGGCCGCAACTGAACGGGACAAACGTCCCGAATCCGGACTTTTCACCGAAAAATAATACGCATCGATGGGACTGGCGCCTCATGCGCCGATACCTGCCTTGGGGCATCCTCGCATCATCGGCCAGCAGACATGGGAGGGGCCCGATGAGCGCAAGCACAATCGATATGGTAACGCCGCGTCAGGAACCTCTGCGCAGGCGCTATCGCGAGAGGCCGGAGCACGCGCAGATCGCAGATCACGCGCGGGCTGCAAACATAGACCGTGATCCATTCCATGGTGCGGTCGTCGCTGGCGATGGTGAGGTCTTGCTGGATTTCGGCATCCACCGGGCCATTGGCGGCGATCACGATCTGCAGAATCCGGGCGACATGCTGTGTGCAGCGCTGGCCGCCTGCCTGGACTCTACGCTTCGGATGATCGCGGTGCGCATGGGAATCGCGCTTAAGACCCTCGCGGTCGAGGTGAGGGCCTTCGCCGACGTGCGCGGCTGTCTGGTGGTGGACCGCCAGGTCCCGGTCGGTTTCCAGCGGATCGATGTCGACGTGCTCATCGAGGCCGAAGGGAACACCGATCCCGCGCAGATCAGTAGGCTAACATCAGTCGCCGAGCGCTGCTGCGTCGTTCTTCAGACCTTGCGCGGCGACATCGCGGTGGACACGAGATTCCGCGGACCGGGCAGCCATTGCATCCGCTGAATGAGCCGCGTCGAGAGGTTCGCGGCGATCGAAAAACTTGGACGCAGAAACAGGAGCAACAGACTATGCCACTCGTCGATATTCACGTCATTCGAGACGTTTTCACACCGGCCCAGAAGCAACAGATGATCGAGAAAGTGACCGAAGCGATGGTCGCCGTGGAGGGCGAGAACATGCGCGGCGTCACCTGGGTGAAGATCAACGAGGTCGCAAGCGGCGACTGGGCGATCGGCGGAGAAAGGCTGACGTCCGAAAAGGTGAAGGCAATCGCTGCCGGACGGGCAGCATAGCGGCGGGCCACAGTGTCCTCGGCGGAGGCAGCCGCTGAACCAGCAATGGAACCCTCCGGGCCCCATCGCGCAGGACGGTTGGTCTTGCGCGCGTGCGTGACGTCTGGCACGTGCTATCTTGACGTCGGTTGCGGCGCCGGCATGGCGGCGCAGATGGCCGCGGCCCGCGGCGCCAAGGTATCGGGCATCGATGCCGCCGAAGCATCCGGCGGGATCAACGTAGACGACGGCGTCGAACCTAACCGCTATAGATCAGGCCGGCGGGGATCGCACATTCCGGCTCATGCACGTCCGACGGCCTGCATGACGCGCAAGTCCGCAGGCGGGACAGCCTGTGTTGTCGCTGCCAGCGCGGCCTGCAGAGC
The DNA here is from genome assembly GCF_036924515.1 of Bradyrhizobium sp. AZCC 1610. Taxonomy (NCBI): domain Bacteria; kingdom Pseudomonadati; phylum Pseudomonadota; class Alphaproteobacteria; order Hyphomicrobiales; family Nitrobacteraceae; genus Bradyrhizobium; species Bradyrhizobium sp. AZCC 1610. The sequence goes on from NZ_JAZHRR010000001.1 coordinate 5,677,026, forward strand.
CTCGACATCAGCACGCAGATTCGGCTTCCAGCCGCAGGGACAACCGCCATCGGAGCGATGCTGATCGGCGACTTCCCTGTAGACCGTTCCGAGAGCCGACGCGGCGAGAGTCATCACCGTCATGGGCGGAAGCTGGGTGGTACGAAGGACATCGCAGAAAGCCGTCATGATGGACCGATGCATCTCTGCGCCGGCAGATTCGCTGTCAGTATCTGGCTGCATGATTACTCGCGCCCTCTTCCTTGTTCGCGCCATGACGGGCAACCGCCTGGGCAGCAATGCGCTCAGAGAAGTGAACCTCTGCGCGATCCGCCCATCAACGCCAAGGACCGATACGCCCTGATGTGATCGCCATCAAGCTATCGCCAGCGTTTGAAAATTTGAATGGCTCGAAACTGGGAAAGAGCGACGAGCACGTCGCCGTTACAGGTCGATCGCTTAAATAGCTTCTAATTTCGATCCTGGTATGCTGGACAGACGACGCTTCCGCCGGCGGCGCCCTAGCCGCAAGATCATGCGCCGGCGCCAGCGGCGAACGCGCAATGTCGATCGAGGGCCTGATCGTGCCGTCGCTGCCGGCCGGGGCCAGGGCCGTCTACGTGACGCCCTCACATATCCCCTCGGCGTGGCCATGAGCCTGTCGCGTCGACGTGCGCGGCTTGCCTGGACCGAGCGCAACAATGCGGTTGTCGTTGAGGACGACTATGACAGCGAGTTTCGCTGACGGCAGGAAGCCGCGCTCCCACTACAAAATATGGAAAACAACCCCATGCAAAGTAGCAATAATCGCCGGCATGATGCCTTGAGCGATTCCGCGAGCGCTTGACACGTCGGGCAAATCAGCGGCACTACTCCATCATCGCGCAGACTACCTATGGGCCTGCTGTAACGCCGCCCTTCGTCGCGAGTGCACATGGGCAACCCGGCGCAATCGTTTCAGCAATGGATCGACATCATCAAGCAAACGGTACTCCAAGAATTTGTCCCGGCCATGGATATTGCTGGCATGTCGGTTTCGGTAGCTGAGTTTAATGCCGCGAAAGCCGAGCAATACGCCGTTTAATCTAATCAATATTTCCGACTTCAATTCTCTAATCGCCCAATCGCAAAAGCACAGCACTCCTGTATTTGCTCTGAGTGATGTGCAGATCGAGCAAGCTGGCGTTATCCTTCAAACAATGAAGGAAAGTAGAGACTCGTTCCGAAAATCCTTCGAGGCGTTAGCCAATTCAGTTGAAATAATCGCTGGTGTAACCCCGAAACCTACGCCGAAATCCACCGTCACCGCAGTGTGAATTTCAGCGCGCGTGATCGACCAGTCACCCCGGCTCCCTCGAATTTCTCGCGGCGAGATTTCGCGAGCTGCTCCGAACGCCAGCTATCTTGGATTCGCCGCGGACGCATTGGGTTCATTCGGCTGCTGACCCAAGGTCACGCTCAATGAACTCTCTTTTCCTTGCCGAAGCACCGTGAGCTGGATCGAAGAGCCCGGCGCCATCGCACCGACTTTCCTGGTCAACTCGTTGGCGTTCTTGACCGGCTCACCACCCACGGAGGTGATCACGTCTCCGCTTCTCAATCCGGCTTTCGCAGCGGGACCATTGTCTTGAACCGCTGCCACGATCGCACCGCGGAGATTGCTCAATCCGAGGCCGTCGGCAAGTTCAGGAGTGACCGATTGAACTTTAGTCCCGAGCCATCCGCGCGTGACCGCGCCCTTTTCTTTCAGCTGCGGTATCACTGCCTTGACCGTATCGGCCGGGACCGCAAAAGCAACGCCCACCGAGCCTTGGGAGGGTGAAAAGATCATGCTGTTGACACCGATGACATCGCCTCGGGTATTGAAGCTCGGGCCGCCGGCATCGCCGCTGTTGATTGCCGCATCGATTTGGATGAAATCCTTCGCTGAACCAACCTCGATGTCGCGATCGCGCGCTGAAATAATGCCGGCCGTCACGGTACCTCCGACCGCAAGCGGATTCCCGGCGGTAAGCACCCAATCGCCCACGCGCGGCGGCTGGTCGGAGAGCTTCACGTAGCTGAAGTCCGTGCGTCCGTCGACTTTGATCAAGGCGATATCACTCCACGAGTCCCTACCTACGACTCTTGCCGAATAGACCTTGTCGTCGCTGGTTCGGATCTCGACCGTGTCGTTGTCTTCCACGACGTGACTGCTGGTCACGGCATAACCGTCCGGAGAGATGAAGAAGCCTGATCCAGCATTGATGAGTTCGAGTGTCGGTGCCCTCCCTCGATCGGGCGCATCCGGATCTGCCCCTGGAATCTCCCCTTTCGGAGCGCGCTGTTCAGGCGCACCAAATTTGCGCATCGCAGTCGCTTTGGAACGCACCCCAATCACGGTCGGTTGAACTTTCTCGGCGAGATCGGCGAAATCGCCGGGCCCACCATCCTCAGTATCAGCAACCCGATCGATCAATGTCGCCGGCCTGCCCACGAAGGAAGTCTGGCCCGGAGAATTTACCGTTGCCTGCGCGATACTCGCTATCACCGGAATCGCGAAAGCGATCGTCCCGCCCATCATCGACGCCCGGCGCCAGATGAAAACCAAACCTCCACGAGCCATGTGCGCCTCCATAGCCTGTCATCGCCTCACCGCGGTTTGACGTCAGACGCCGGTACGTTCGGCTCGCCGTCAGTTCTGCGAGAGCGGTCAGACGCTCGCGGCAACGGGGGGTTCAACAATCTGCCGCGCCAGCAGTTCCATTCCAAGGCGGATAAGGAAGGTCATCCAAATGCCACAAAGCGACGCCGACTGATCGCCTCGTCACCGAAGATCCCGCACAGAGCCCAACGTGATCTTTCCGTACGGTCGCAGTTCCACCACGCAGCACACGCTCGCCTCACTTCCATCCGTTCGCCGGAGCGTCCGCTGAACTTGCGGCGAGCCTTCGCAACTTTCTTTGAACCGTCGGCCCTTGTGTTGGGATGGATCTGCCACGACATTCGAATTGAACGATTTCGGTGAAGGCAGGCTGTGATCAAGGTCGAGCGAGCCGGCGAAGGCGATCCACTCGAATTCGAGGTCATCGTCCGTGTGGGAAACGGCGAGACGCGCCATCACGTCACGATGGCAAGAGATACTTGCGAACGGCTGACGATGGGCACACACACGCCCGAGAATTGCGTCGAGGCGGCGTTCCAGTTCCTGCTTGATCGCGAACCCCAGGGATCGATCCTGCAGCGTTTCGACGTCACCGTGATCTCCCGTTACTTTCCCGAGTTCGAGCCCGAGCTGCCACGCTACCTCTCTCAATCCTGATTAGGCCGCCATATTCGGCAAGGGAGAGCAATTGGCCGCTGCCGCTGCCATCGGAGGCAGCGCTGGACTGAAAGTTCGGGGCCTAGTGGCCGGTGGAGCGTCGGTCCATTTCCTCCAGGAGCTCGCGCATTGCGTCGAACTGCGTGCCGAAGCCTTTCCAATCTCCGGACTTCAATCGCTCCACGGCTTGATTGTAGCGATCAAGCGCCTCCCGTGCCTGATTTGCCGCCGGGCCTGTGACGGGCTTCTCCTGTGTCGTGCCTGAAGCCGCCGGCGCGGCTCCGGGCTCTATGAACAGCGCTGACAAGGCCTCGGCTAGCGTCTCCTTCATCACCACATGTTCACCGTAGGCTGCGATCACGCGTTTCAGCTCCGGCAGGTGTCCGTGCTCCGCTCGCAGATAGAGCGGCGTTACATAAAGGATCGAGTTCTCGATCGGGATCACAAGCAAGTTCGCACCGCGGATCACCCGCGAGCCCATCTGGTTCCACAGCGTGATTTGTTGCGATATCTCGGTACTCTGATTGATCCGTGCTTCGATCTGGAATGGTCCATAGACGAGCTTCTCCTTGGGAAACTCGTAGACGATCAGCTTGCCGTAGTCGGGCGCGTCACAGCGCGCGGCGAGCCACGCGATCATGTTGTCGCGGCGGCTGGGCACCATCGGGAGCATCAGGAAGAACTCGGCCTGCGGCTCGCCGGGCAGTCGCATGATGATGTAGTAAGGCGCCATCATTGCGGTGCCGCCGCCGCCCGGCTGGCGCGGAAACTGCCAGAGATCCTCGCGGTTATAGAAAACGTCGGCCGCCTCCATGTGGTAGGTCTGATACAGCCGTGCCTGAATCAGGAACAGGTCCTCCGGATAGCGAATGTGCTTCTGCAGGTCCGCCGGCATGGCCGCGAACGGCTTGAACAAGCCCGGAAAGATGCGCTGGAAGGTTGCGGCGACCGGGTCGCCGGTGTCCATCAGATAAAAGTCGACGGTTCCGTTATAGGCGTCGACGATAACCTTCACTGAATTGCGAATGTAGTTGAGATCCAACCCTTGCGCCGGCTGTGCATAGGGGAAATAGGAACTCACCGTATAGGCATCCTGCATCCAGAACATCCGCCCATCGCTGATGACCAGATAGGGATCGTGATCGAGCCTGAGGAACGGAGCGATCGTCCGTACCCTTTCCTGGATATTGCGGCGGATCATGATCCGGCTGTCGGCGGTGATGTAGCTTGAGAGCACCAGGTTCGGGTCGTTGAAGTAATAAGCAAACAGGCCTCTCCACACCATCGCTCCGATCGGGACGCCGCCCGTGCCGTCATAGGCCGCGTAGACATTGTCCTTTCCCTTCGGATAGTCGAACTCAGGTGTGCTCCCTTTGACGATGACGTAGCTGTCGTGCTCTTCGCCGTAGTAGATGCGCGGTTCGCGGATCTGGGGGCCTCCGTCCGCAACAGGAGGTATGTCGCGCAGATAAAAGAATGGCAGCCCTTCGGCGCTCTTGCGAGTGACCGGGCTCATCACCGCGCCGGTGCCGTGAGTAAACAGCACGTGGCGGTTGACCCAGGTCTGGGCATTCGGCGGCAGCAACGAGGGCCGCAGTTCGCGGGCCGAGATCATTACGCTTTGGTAGGAGCCATCGAGCCAGTAGCGATCGACGTCAAGATGATGGAATTTGTAGTAGGTGCGGATCTCCTGCAGCTGCGCGTAGGTGTCCGACAAGGGCAGCCAATCCCACAGCCTGATATTATCGATTGTCGCCTTGTTGGCGTCGAGCGTCTTGAAGGTAAGCTTCTGTTCGGCAGCAAACGGCTTGGCTGCGATCTGATCGAGATTGTATGCCTGCCGGGTGAGCGCGATGTTGCGTTCGATGTAGGGCTTCTCCAGCTCCAGCTCGCTTGGCTTGACGAAGAACTGCCGGAACAGCACGGGAGCCACGCCGGACAGCACCAAAGAGCCGATCACGACAAGCATGACCGCGGCGGCAGGAAGCCGGTAGGTCCTCACCCGGAGGTTTGCCAACGCAGCAAACGCCGCAATGATCGACAGCCCGATCATCAGCCACAGGCCCGGTAGCCCGACATGCACATCGGTGTAACTGGCGCCGACGACGACGCCGTTGTCGCCATAGAGCAGCAGATAACGATCGAGAACGTACGACCAGGCCTTCACGACGAAGAGGAGAGCGAGCAGCGCCGAACCGTGCGCGATTGCTGTCGGCGAAATCGATCGACGATGAATGTCGTATTCGATGTCGCCATGCACCCAGTAGATCGCTGCGGCGAACAGCGCGCTCAGAACGAGTGTGAGCAGCATCCAGTTCTTTACGAGGATATAGGCCGGCAGCACGAAGAGATAGAAACTGATGTCCTTGTTGAAGAGCGGATCGTCGGCGCCGTAGGGAACGTGATAGAAAAACTGCAGGATGGCGCCCCAATTGCCGACTTCTGCCGCGGCAACCAGCAGTGCGAGTAAACCTGCACCGCCCGCGACAACCCGGGACCATCGCAGCCGATCGCGCACGCCCGCCAACAGGTCGGGCGGTGGCACATTGCCCGTAAGATTCCACACGAACGCCGCGACAGATTGCGGCGGCTGCCGTCGGGCAAAACGCACGGCGAGCCATCCGTTCAACCACAGGACGATCGCAGTCCCGGTCCAGACTGCAAAAAGAACGACGGCTTTGGCGCCGATTGTCGTCCAAAAAACCTGCGGATAACCGATCGCGGAAAACCACAGCCAATCAACTAGGAAGTCGCTCGTGAGCCAGAGCAGGATCAGGCAAATTCCGGCGAAGACGGCCGCAATGATGGACCCGACCACGGCGCTTTGCCTTGGTGCCTTCCGTTCGGGTCCGGTAATCCCGATCGTCATGACCCGAGAATAGCGGAAATGAGGGACGCCTGCCGCTTGATTCGTGGTCGGGATTGCGCGGCAAAAGGGGGGACGCGGATGCGCGAAGCTGCGTCGCCGGCCCCCCGGAACAGCGCACTGCAGCAAATTGAGAAGGCGAAAAGCAGAGAACGCGCAAAGCGGCAAACTCGGCAGGTGCAACGGCTGGCTATCAGTCAGTTATCGAGCAACCAGATGCTCCGGAAAACCGGAGCAGCAGCATCGTATGATGTCGCGGAACCTGGGTGCATTTGGCATGGGTGTCCGGGCGACTTGGCGCTCCCTAGGCAAACAATCTGCGCCAAGGGCTGACTCCATCGGGCCGACGCCAGGCTACTTCTTTTTTGGTGTCAGCCAGTCTTCGTCTTCCAGGCCCGGTGCCCGCTTCTGCTGTTCCAGGATTTTCTTGTACTCCTCGGGAATCACCTGACTGCGTGATGCCTCGTTCAGCGTGTGCGGGAACCAGGTCGCAATGCCGGGGAAGGCAATCATCAGCCCAACGCAGATCACCTGCAGGATCATGAACTGGAACATGCCGGCGTAAATCGTCGCGAGACTCCAGCCCTTGACCACCTGCTTGAGATAGTACGCTGACATGGCGACCGGCGGCGACAGGAAGGCGGTCTGCAGCACCACCGCAACCAATGCTGCGAACCATACGAGGTCGATGCCCATGCCCTTCACGACCGGGTAGAAGATCGGCAGGAACACCAGGATGATGGCTGGCCACTCAAACGGCCAACCCAGCAGGAAAATGAGCAACAGCACGACAATCAACATCAGGCTGGGCGGCAACTGGAGGCCGAGCATCGTCTCGGTGATCCAGTTCGCCGAGCCAAGGCGGGCGAACACCGCACCGAAAATGTTCGACGTGACCGCCAGTAGCAGGACCATGCTCGACGTCGCCATCGTCGAGATCAGCGCCCGTTGCAGTCCGCTGAGCGAAAACCTGCGATATGCGATGGCCAGGATCAGTGCGCCGACGCTGCCGATGCCGGCGGCCTCCGTCGGCGTCGCAAAACCGCCGATGATCGAGCCGAGCGTCGCCGTGATGAGCCCGAGCAGCGGCAGCGTGCCGATGATTACCTCGCGCGCAATGTACCCCGCCGAGTAGATCCGCTCGTCCATTGGTACCGGCGGCCCGAGTTTGGGGTTCAGGAAGGCGCGGCCCATCAGATAGGCGATGTACATGCCGGCCAGCAGGAAGCCCGGCCCGAAGGCTGCAGCATAGAGATCGGCGACCGACACCCCGAGCACCGGCCCCATCACGATCAGCATTACCGACGGGGGAATCAGAATGCCGAGCGTGCCGCCCGCAGTGATGGTGCCCGCTGAAAGCTTGGCGTCATAACCCGCCTTCGTCATGATCGGCGAGGCCATGATGCCAAGAACGGTGACGGCTGCGCCGACGATGCCCGTCGCCATCGCGAACACGGTCGAGGTCAGGATGACGACGAGGAAGAGTGCGCCGCGCACCGGCGCAAGCAGCATGCGGAACGCCGTGAAAAGGCGCTCCATGAGCCCCGCCTGCTCGGTGATGAAGCCCATGAAGATGAACAGCGGCACGGCGGCCAGCAGTTCCTCCTTCATCAGGCCGATGGTCTGGAAGTAGGCGAGATCGAAGACCGTCGCACCCATGCCCACGTAGCCGAACGCAAAGGCGAGAAACAGCAGCGTGAACGAGATCGGCACGCCGATGAAAATCGCTCCGAGCAGCACCAGGAGCATGATGAGGCCGATGAGCGCTTCTGCGGTCATATCTCGACCTTCTCCTTGTGCTCGAGCTCGACGCCGGTGCGAAGCATGTAGATGCTCTTGATCAACTCGGACACGCCCTGGATCAGCAGCAACAGGCAGGCGAGCGGCACGACGAACTTGAACGGCCACAGCACCGGTCGCCACGGTGTCTGGTCCGACATCTCGTTGATCTGCCAGGCGTAGTGAAACTCGTTCCAGCTGATCAGCAACAGCATGATCAGGCTCGGGAAGAAGAAGACGATATAGGAAATCGTGTCGATCAAGCCCTTCCTGCGGATGGAGAACTTCTCCCAGAAGAAGTCGGTGCGGATGTGAGCGCCCTTGTGCAGCGCGTAAGCAGCGCCGAGCATGAACAGCGAGCCGTAGAGCATATAGGTTGCGTCGTAGGCCCATATGGTCGGAGCGTTGAACAGGTAGCGCGCTCCAACCTCGTAGGCGACGCCCAGAACAAGCGGCACCGACAGCCACGAGATGATCGTGCCGGTGCGATCCGTGAAGCCGTCGATGATCCGGATTATGGCCAGCAGCGCTGGCGACTGCCTGTCTGTTATCTCAGCCATCCCACACCCTACCGCCGACCGTTCGTGCGGCGCGACGCAGGCCGCCCGCGCGCGAACGGAGGGCGGCCTAACCGGCCGCCCTCGGACGAAGCCCTATTTCTCGACCGGGAAGTAGTAGTTCGCCATGAAGGAGTATGGCGGGAAATAGGACCGCTTGTACGGCACCACAGCGCTGGCATAAGTCTTCTGCGAGTCGTGCACCTTCTTGAAGAACGGGTTCTTGGCGCCTTCGGCCGCCGCGATCTCGTCCCACTTCTTGATGAAGGTCAGCAGGATCTCGGTCGGCGTGCGCAGGATCTGTACGCCGTGCTTCTGCTGCATCTCAATCAGCGCATCGGCGTTCTGGCGCTGCCACTTGGTCCACCAGACGAGGAATGTCTCGTTGGCCGCCGACTTGATGATCTCCTGGTGCTGAGCGCTGAGCTCCTTCCACACATCGCCGTTGATCACGATTTCGCCGACCGTCACGTTCTCATGCAGGCCGGGCGAATAGTGGTACTTCCAGACGTTGTGGAAGCCGAGCTGCATGTCCTCGATGCCGCCGACCCACTCCGCGCAATCGATCACGCCGCGCTGCGCGGAGGGAATGATCTCGCCGCCCGGCATGTTAACCACCGTGAAGCCGAGCGCCTGCCAGACTTCGCCGGCCATGCCGGTCTGGCGGCATTTCATGCCCTTCATGTCCTCCACCGTCTGGATCGGCTTCTTGAACCAGCCGAAAGCCTGCGGCCCTGCAGGCAGGATGGGGAATACGACGACGTTGAGCTTGAGCTCCTTCTGATAGAACTCGTTGTAAAGATCGAGGCCGCCGCCGTGATAGAACCAGCCCATCACGTCCATGTAGTCCATGCCGAAGGTGCCGCCGGGACCGCCGGTGAACAGAATCGCGGTCTTGTTCTTGCCGGTCCAGTAGCCGGCCCACGCATGCGCTCCGTCGAGCACCTTCTTGTGGGTCGCGTCCAGCACCTCGAAGGCCGGCACGACCTGGCCGGCGGGCATTGCCTCGATCTTCAGCGTGCCGGCCGATAGCTTGTTCACCCGTTCGGCGAAGTAGGTGAAGTTATCATAGAGCGTGAGCGACGCCGGCCACGTGGCCTGCATCTTCAGCGTCTTCGTCTGCGCTATGACTGCAGTGGTGGATCCGACAAACACCGATGCCATCAGGGCAGCGGTGATTAATCCCAGAAACAAGCGTTTCATGAGTCCTCTCCTCCCTTTGACGACGTGGCCTTGGCGCGTTCGCTTCGTTCTTATTTTCTTGTTTGCTGCCGTGCCGGGCCCTTGAAACCAAGTCTGCCACTGTAGCGTCAAGTTGTCATCTTGCTTTGTGGCCGCAGGAAGCGCCGGCAGGCCGCTTGCTGCGTGGCACGCTTTGCGGGCGTCGCGCCGGCGGATTTACCGCTGCTTGGTGCACCGCGGTCGACCTTCCTACCGATGGAGCATATGGCGAAAGCTCGGCCTGCTCCGGGGCGGAGCGGCCACCGCGCCTCATGGCGTCCAGGCGCCGTCGCCACGACTGCAAATCACTTCAAGCGCAAAACTTCACTCCTCCAATTTCTTGCTCAGTTCGGGATTGAGCTTGTTCCGATCGACAGACTGATAGAACGTGATGGGTCTGCATTTTCCCTCGAAATCCGCGAGGACAATGGCCGTCCACGGACTCGTGTTCTCGCCCGAACCGTCGCGTAGGTCCGGCATGACCTTGCGAGCAGCGATCACATACCAAGCGCGACCAGCTGCTGCGGCCTTCGCAGCCGCCGCGAACTCATCCAATATTCCGCGCAGATTTTTGCGCATTTCTTCTTCGCTGTCCCCGCGCAGATGCTTTCGAGACGACTTTCCCGCCTCTCCGTACTCATGATGAATGTTCAACTGCAGTCGGGCATCATCCACTTCGATCTTGGTGACCCGTATCGCGGCTCCGCCTTCGCGGAGATAGTCTCGCACCCGGACGTCGCAGGCCAAAAATCTGTCCGTGGGCGGCTGAGCGACGCCAGCTGCAGGGGGGACCGCGGCAAGAGCCCGGGTGTTCTTTTTTCGAGAAGCAGCATCCGCAGGCATCGTGGCGATGGCGGCGCTGAGGAGCGCCGCGGCGAGCACGATTGGAAGAGGGGCATTCATGAGTGCGCTGCCAATGTGGTGCTCTAAAACGCACTGGCCGCAGCGTTGGTTCCGGGGCTAGGGAACTTTTTCCTCAGTACAGCCTTGTTTAGTGTTCTAGAAAAAGCGGGACCTTACGGAGGCGGCTTTCGACCGGCGGCAGGTCATGGACTCGATTCTCATCAAGATCTTCGCCACGGCGCTTGCCTTCAGCCAGGTCACTACCCGGCCGGATGGGGTCAAGACGGAGTTCGATGCGGTGCGCGACCGCTCTGAGGTGGCGCAGCTTTTGGGTGCCGGCTGCGCCCACATGCGCAAGGCTTTCGATATCGAGGACATCAACCTGGACGATCTGATTGCCACTGCCATGGATGACAAGGAGGCGTTGAGCAGCGAGATCAAGGCGCTCAAAGGCTTGAATCTGGCCGACCTCCAGATGGCCTACAGGCAGTTCTGCAAGGTCGAAAAAGTGGAAGAATCTCCGGTCGATCTTGGTCAGGTCATCGCTTTCTACAACAGCGCGGTCAAGGATCTGCCCGACGCCGTGCAGCTCAAGCAGCTCAGGCTTCCTGGCACCAGCGTAGTCCTCGACAACAAGAGCGAGCGCGTTGCCGAGATTTACGCGCCGAACAATCGCCGCATCTGGGTCAAGCTTGCGGATATCCCGGAAGCGGTGCGCAACGCATTCATCGCCGCCGAGGACAAGCGCTTCTTCCAACACGCCGGCATTGACGAGCGCGGATTGGTCCGCGCCTTCATCGGCAACTTCGCGCAGCCGGGCCGGCCGCAGGGCGGCTCGACCATTACGCAGCAGGTCGCCAAGAACCTACTGGTGGGCAACGACATCACTTACGAAAGAAAACTGCGCGAAATGATCGTTGCCTCGCGGATGGAGCGCGCCCTGACCAAGGCGGAAATCCTCGAGCTCTATCTCAACTCGATTTATCTCGGTCGCGGAGCCTGGGGCATCGAGATGGCGGCGCGCAGCTATTTCGGCAAACCAGCCAAGGCGCTCTCCGCAGTCGAGGGCGCACTGCTCGCCGGGCTCGCCAAGGGACCTAACTACTTCAATCCCGACCACCACCCTGAACGCGCGCGCGAGCGCCTTGCCTACGTGCTGGGCCGCATGCAGGACGACGCCATGATCGACGCCGCCGCGGCGCTAGCAGTATTGCCGCAGCTCGTCGAGTACCGGCCGACGCGACGGGACTTCGGCTTTCACTTCGTCGATCACATCGGCCGCGAGGCAAAGGTGGTCGCGGGCCTCGATACTCTCACCAGTTCCTCCTACACGGTGCGCTCGACCGTCAATTCGGCCTTGCAGCGCGTCGTCGAAGCGACATTGCAGGAGGGCCTCGCGCGGTACGAGCTGAATACCAATCGTTACAAATTTGAGGGACCCGAGGCGAACATTTCCGATGCTGTCCGTCTCAAAGCGGCTGACCCGAGGGCCACGGAGCCGGCCTGGCTCGTGGCGTTGAAGACGACGCGGCTACCTCTCTATGACGTTCACTGGGAATCGGCGGTCGTCCTGGAGAATACGCGTGGCAAGAGCGGCCATGCGATCAACGTCGGTCTGACCGACGGAAGCATCCTGCCGCTGAACACCTGGAGCACTGCGATCCGGCGCAGTCTCAAGCCGTACGACGTGGTCTACGTGCAGGTGCGCAAAGCCAATGGTAAGCAAGCGGCGCGTGCCGATCTGCGCATTCGACCGACCGTGCAGGGAGCGGCGCTCGTACTCGAGAACGAAACCGGCCGCATTCTCGCGATGGCGGGCGGCTTTTCGTATCCGGCAAGCCAGCTCAACCGCGTCGTCCAGAGCCTGCGGCAACCCGGCTCCACCTTGAAGCCGCTGACCTACCTCGCCGCTCTTCGGAAGGGATTGCAGCCTAACACGCTGGTGATGGACGAACCTATTACGCTGGCACCGATCGGGGCGACGGTCCACGCGCGCCAGCGCGGTTTCTGGTCGCCGAAGAACTACGAGGGCGGCGCTTCGGGCGCCATTACACTGCGGCGTGCGCTGGAAAACTCCCGGAATCTCGCCACCGCGCAACTGCTCGCGACCGGTCTCGACGACAGCGCCGAGCGAGGCCTCGACCGGGTCTGCGAGATCGCGATGGAAGCGCAGCTCTACAAGGAGTGCATGCGCTACTACCCATTCGTGCTCGGTGCCCAAACTGTGCGGCTCATCGACCTTGCGGCGTTCTATGCAGCGATCGCCAACGAAGGCGCACGACCCCAGCCCCATGCGATCGAAACGATCGAACAGGACGGCCGCCCAATCTACCGGCACGATCCGCATGCGGTGTCCTGGATCGGCTTCGCCGACCGCGCATCGTTTTACCAGTTGAAATCAATGCTGCAGGGCGTGCTCGCGCGCGGAACCGCGCGCGTGGTGAAGCATCTCTCGCCCTATGCCGGCGGCAAGACTGGTACCACTGATAATTCGGCCGATGCCTGGTTCGTCGGTTTCACAAATGACGTCACCATCGCCATCTGGGTCGGCTACGACAATGGCGACGGCGGGCGCCGCAACCTTGGGCGCGGCCAGACCGGAGGGAAAGTGGCGCTGCCGATGTTCGAGCCGATCGTGCAAGCAGCCTGGGAGCTGCATGCTCCCAAGACGGCGTTGAACGGCCCTTCGCGCGAAGCCATGCGTCAACTCGTTGCTCTGTCGATCGATCCCCATACCGGCGATCCTGCACCGGCCGGCTCCGGGCGCGCTTTCACCGAGTACCTCAAGAGGGACCCGGCGGGCAGAATCGATGATACGCAATTTCGGATCGTCTCGCGTGCAGAACGCTACGCCTATCGTGGCGGTCATGACGAAGGCGACGGGCCATTCCAGCAGTGGTTCAACGATAACCGCCTTTACGGCGATAACCGGCCGCCCTTTCCATTCCCGAACTGGCGTCTTGGTCCGCGCGAATATCCCTCCTGGCGCGGATATCCCGATGACGAGGACCGCCCGCGACCGCCGCTCCGAGTCGATCCCGATTATTTCTGGCGGCGGCTGAATTGAGATTGGCGCCATGAGACTCCACCGTGCCGCTGTCCTCATCGCCGCCTGCGTGGCCACTTGCACGGGCGTGGCCGCGCAGGAATTCCAGCTGGAGGATGTGCCCGCAGTCGCCAGCGTTCCGATCGCACAGATCAAACCGCGCACGGTCATCTTCGCCGACCAACGCAACGACAAGCTCGCCGATTCCTCGACCGGGCTCATTCCGTTCGACGATTGGGCCCGCTCACGTCCGGTTCAGCGGCGCTTCCTCTCGCTGTTCCCGAGCTTCGTTGAGCCCACGCTCAACCAACAAACCAAGCTGAAGCTCTCGGTCTACCAGGCGGAGGCGCGGTTTCGACTTCCAAGACCGGCAGCGGCATTGGATCTGTCGCGGTATGCGAATGTCGCGTTCCTCGAGCAGATCGATCCGGCAGTCAAGCACCGGCCGATCACGGCGGGCGATGCTGTTCCCAACAAGGACGCGGGCGCCGCGCACAACCGTCAGCCGAATCGCCAATGGTGCGAGGACGCGAAGGCGATCTGCGTGCAGTCCCGCTACATGTTCGAAGGGAAAATTCCGGCGGGCATTCAGCTTGCCAACAAGCTGCGCGAGGAGAGCAAAAAGCCCATTCCGGATTTCATTGAGTTCCAGAGTGAGATCATGTTGGTCACGCAGCCGCACCTTGCCGAGCTGCCGAGCCTGACAGGGCTCGACTCCACAGTCACCGGCGGGCTCGAGCAGAACATCTTTTGGGTCAACCAGGTCATCCAGTTCGGCAAGCTGCTTGCGGTTCTGCAACAGCATCCGACCGAGCGGGAAGCCGCCATCGCGACGGTCTACATCGTGATTGCGGTCAGGAACGACGTGCTGAACAAGCAAAGGGAATACAGCAAAACACCCATTCTGCGAAACCTCGTGCCCGCGCAACTGCTCATGGGCAACAGCTCCTTCAACAGCGGCGATTCGCTGAGCGCCGGCCTGCCGAAATACGCCAGAAGCCGCATCAAGGCGATCGCCGAATTGATGGAGCGGGAATGAGCAGAGCGTGTTCGCCAACGAATGGCGCCTCGACACACGCGCTTCCAAAATATCGAAAACAACCCCATGCAAAGTAGCAGGCGGCCGCCGGCATTCGAAAACAGTTTGACACGTCGGGCAAATCAGCGGCATTCCTTCATCATCCCGCAATCTTATAAATCTACGTCGCCCCGCAATAGCGGGCGCGTCGGTACGATTGCGGCTCAGATCCTCACCCACAATTGAAATTGCACCAGATCGCCGAGGCGAACGATCACCTCCGCGTGGTCGAACCGCGCGCTTGCCGCGCGCCTGCCAGGGAGTATCGACATGAACACCGCTCCAGACCTTGCTATGCCAACGGCGATTGCCGCGACCGACCAGACCAAAGCCGCCGCAATCCCGCGGATAAAGCTCCTGTCGCACGGATTCTCGATCGATCATCCAGACCCTGAAATCGGCGAACAGCTCATGGCGAACGCGCTGGGGGCACCCGATCGCGAATCGATGGATGGCATCCTCCGGCAATTGGTCAGGGCCAGCGTGAGCGGCGGGAGTCCCGACGAGGTCAACGTCTCTTTCATGATTTCGATGGTGAAGAGCATTCGCCCCCGGGATTCTGTCGAGGCCATGCTGGTGGCGCAGATGGTTTCCGTTCATGTGATGGCGATGCGATGTGCCCATCACCTCGCGAATGCGGAAGACCTCGCCCGGCACGACAGCGCCGCGCGCGCATTGGGCAGGCTCGCCCGCACGTTTCCCGCCCAGATCGAGGCGCTCAACCGCTACCGGAGCCATGGCGAGCCTGCCATCACCGTGCAGAACGTGTCGGTCGGCGACGGCGGCAAGGCCATTGTCGGCAACGTCACGCAGCATGCCAGCGTGATCGTTTCGGACAAGAGCCCGGCATCCGCAGCGCGGAAGGCGCGGAAGGCCGCAGGCTCCAAGCGAGGGACCGCTTCCGCTGATGCCAGGCGGGAAGCACAGGCGTGAGCGATCACATCAGAACTACCGGCCCGATGCTGGCGAGCCCGCGTTGTGGCGCCAAAACCCGTTCCCGCGGCGCGTGTCGCTCGCCGGCCGTGCACGGCAGGAAGCGCTGCCGCATGCACGGCGGTGCACAGGGATCCGGCGCGCCAAAGGCCAACCAGAACGCGCGCAAGCACGGCCTGTTTACCAGGGATGTGATCGCCGAGCGAAGGCAGATTCAGGCGCTGTTGGGTGAAGCGCGGAAGCTGCTGGATGAGATGAAGTGATTGGCTTTCGCAGAAGGGTGCGCTGCGTGAGGCGCAATCAGGGCCTAAGCAGCGGCGCCGTAATTGAGCACGCGTCCCTTAACTCGCCGGGGCGGTGAGGTAGTCATATGCGTCGTGCTCATTGTCCAACACGAATGCTTGTACTGGTCCTACAGCCATCTTTCCTACTCCGTTAGTCGGCCGCCCGACGAAGCGGCTCTCGTGCGCCGCGTGCACTTGCACCGCTGCCATCCGCCCGATGCGTCGTCTACCAAATCGTCCCCACACGAACGACAAAACGGCAAATCGATATTGAACCGATCGAACGCGTTGGCAGTGAAGGCACGCCGGTCGGGCGATAATGTCAAACGGGTCTCGCTAACGAATGCCGGACCTTCAACAGCCCATCTAGTCAGCATGTACAACGAACCTAGAATTTCTTGCTGCGAGAGCATTCGCTTCTGCTCCCAGTCAACCGCATTCAGCAAAAAGCTTTGCAAGCCAAGCACAGCTTGCCGCGCCCGTCTGTTACGCTCACGTTCCAACTGTTGACGTTCGGCCGCCGTCATAGGCACGGCACGGATGCTGGGTCTTGCCATGATCTATTACTCCCTCTCATTTCGTAGGCTACGACGTAGCCTACGAAATATCAAGGAGGTAGGCAGGAGCGAACGCGATCCCCTGTGGATAGCAAGGATACGAGAGTTCAAACCTCCCGGACGTATGGCGCTTTCGCGAGCCAAACTCAAAATAGAAATCGGGGTGACAGCTTGGCTAGAGATGACTTCAGCAGGTCCGTTATCGATAGATTGGCGAAAAGGGCAGGCATGAAATGCTCTTGTCCAGATTGCAGATTGCCAACCTCAGGACCAGATGGCGGCGACGGCGTCACCAATGTCGGCGTGGCGGCTCACATATCAGCGGCCTCGCCGGGAGGAGCGCGCTACGACGATACGCTCACCCCTGAGGTGCGAAGCAGCATCACCAACGGCATCTGGCTTTGTCAGACACACGCAAAGCTAATCGATGATGATGAAATTACCTACACCTCGGCCGTTCTTCATGAATGGAAGGAGACGGCGGAGCATATGGCCGCGCTTGAGGCGCGCGGCTTTACAGTCCGCAGGGCCGCATCCTTTTGCAATTTGGAAAAACAGGCCCCAAAACTCCTCGCTGAGATGCGCAAGGATTTGAAAGAGCAGCCCTTGGTTAGGCAATTCATCGTGCTATCGAAGAAGGTGACTTATAATCGCGGCTCAACGCCGCTCTTCTACTATTTCCATGAAGATCACGACTATTTGCTCTCGATGATGACGATCATGGAGCATGCGGGGGCGATATACGACATCGCGTTTAACTCCGTACCGCGGTACAATTTCACTGAAGAGTTTGTGTCCTATTTGATCGGAGAACCTAGCTAGGAGAGTGTTCGGACGAACTCTCCGCCGCCAGCTATGGACGAAGTTGCAATTGCTTCAAGATCATCTCAGCGAGTAGCCCGCATGAGCGCAGCGATATGCGGGGATGGACCATCCCCCGGATGTCGCTGCGCTCATCCGGGCTACGCTTGCTAAAAGGGGCCGCTTGTAATTCACACGCCAATGGTGCGCGGAAGTGTTGGACCGCCGGAGCTATCTCCGGATTACGGTGACAGTGCACTCAACTCCGGTAAGAATTTTATGCACTGTCACCAATACCTCTCCAATTCCCTCGCCATGCGAGCGTAGACAACAAATAACCGTTGCCTACCAATCCATATTGGCGGCATTGTCCATTTGACCGGCGAGATGGCCTGCGAACAACGTCATATCTTCGATTGACGTCATTGCCCTTCCGTAGGTGCCGTCGTGCGTCATTGTCAGGATAAGCGGCAGCTCGTACTTCTGAATATAAATTTTGGCTGGCGCACGAGGCCCCTCCCACAGATGCGCGATGAATTCCTCGATCGTCTGCAATGCAGATTGTAGATCGAAAGCGCTGGGCTGCCCGAGTGCAAATCTGCGGCTGCCTATCGGGTCCGGCAGCAGCACGGGTACAGCACCGGCAGACGAATGGAAACGGAATGCTTCGCCTTGCTTTCCGAATGAGCCGTGCGCGACAAAATTTCTCAATTCTTTGCGTACTATGAGTAGTTCATCGTAGAGTCTTTTCGAACGTTCGTCCGATAGATCAAAGGCGAGCTTGAACTTCGTCGGCCAGTTGGCTTCCGCGGCACGCGTAACCTCATTTGCGCTCGTTAGCTTGCCACGCAGGATGCCGATATGGATAAAGACGTGTTCGGTCCAACTAAAAAATGCTTCGATAGCCGAAAGGCCGAGCCATCTTGCCTCCGTGCGAAGGCGGTAGGCCGGAAAGGAGATTGTTTGCCAATCTCCGCCGCTCTCTGCCTTACCCGTCTTGACAACCCGTTCATCTTTCCGGGTTTCAGCCTCGTTCTCTTTCAGGCGATAACTATCGCGCAGGAATTCGAACCGGTCAAAAAGCGAGATGCTTTTATTGGTCACATTGACAGTGGACTCGTCGATTGCCTTAGCGGCTAACCAATCGAAAAACGGCCGTGCCGCTTTCACAGCCTTGTGGATGTGATTGACGATTTGCTGCGCACCCGCCTCGTCTTTCTCGATGTCTGCAGCGAAAACACCGACGCCAAACTTCCGGTGCTCGATCAGAAAGGCGCGCCCGTTGAACTCGATTGGGATCGACCACGCCAATTTCTCGAATCTTCCTAGATCGCGATAGTCGAGAAGGTCGACCAGAACGAAGTAGACGAGGTGGGGGGCCGGGAGATTACGGCCTGCATCAGTCCGCTTGGCGTTGAATAGAAAATGTTTATCGGCTGGAGTACTTGCCGTTGCAGGTTTTACGGAACCAAGTGCGCGGCGCGCGGCCTCGCGTATAGGTTCAAGTTCAGAAGGAAAATCGGTACGGAGCTTTTGCGGCATGGGAATAATATATAGACTACAAGGTCATCCTTGACTGTAGAAAGGCACCTTTTACACCGATTTGGCATCGGTGATTATGCCATTGGCCTAAATGTCGCTGAAGCGCGAGGATTTATGCCGGTCCGGTCTGTGACCAGGTTGATAAAGTCGAGCGCAGTCCCGTAGAATTTCTTAGCATTCTCAGGATCGGCCATTCTCGTGTATTCGAGACGCCTCTTCTTCTCGTGCAGCTTGCCGGGAGCACTTCTCGTGTTCTCGATCTCGGTAGGTTCGATTTCGTAAGGCGATGCGTGTGTCACCAGATTACGCCATTCCTGCATCTGCCCGACATGCTGGAACAGGCCATTACCTTTATCGATCCCGATACCAGCAGCGGACATCAGCATTTCCATCTTGTCCCAGAAGCGCCGCGCATTGCGATAACGCAGGAAGTCGAAATCTGAGAAGCGCTCGTGCGAGGGCATCGAGAAAGCGACCGATGCCGAAAAGCTCTCGATTGCAGCGAAAGATAGAACCATCCCTCCGGTAAAGAAGGAAAAGCCCATCGATAAGGTACCAGCCCTTGGCTGCTTGTCTGCTATCAAGCCCGCTTTGATCAGTTCGGCGGCGGCATGAAGCGTCAGATCCCAATCGTGGTTCTGCGCAGAATATTCGTATATCAAGTCGCTTCCTTTCCTTTGGAGGCTTCGGTCGTGCTGCCAGCCCGAACGCATCGACAACGCATCGCAATGAAATCTACCCATCGCGCGGAGTGAGTTCATGTCCCCGGACTAGATAATCCCTCGCATTGCTCGGGCGGCTTCACCTCCAAGGGGCCTCACGCCCCTCGCAGCAAGTAGCCCGCATGAGCGCAGCGATATGCGGGGATGGACCATTGTACCACCCCTGTGAGGTGGGGATGAAAGGGGGTGTGGATAGCCTTACCGAGCAATCAACGGTAGTATCGGCAGATTTTGACTGCGGTGGGGGTGAATTTGGTTCAGCTTGCCCAGACGTACATTCATTTGAAGCCATACAAGGTCGGCCAAAAACGCTTAAACAGTCTCGGTCGTCGTGCAGAGAAGATCGCGGTTAAGGCGGCGCTGGACATTTACGGCGGCGGCGTCACCGTCGATGTCCGGCTCGAAGAAGGGTCGCTGAAGACGTGGGTGTCTGTGGCAGGTGTGCTCACGGTTTACGGCGCGATCGCAGACTACAAGGGCTTTAAGGAAAGCATTCAGGAAATGTGCAAGGACGCCCGCGAATATAGCGTGGACGTGTGCGGCGCATTTACCGAGGCTGCCAAGGTCAATAAGGGCCAGGTCTACCGGGTCGAGCGGCGACTAAAGACACCCGGTAAGATCAACCGGGCGTTCAAGAAGATCGAACAGCTCGATAAGGCAGCCGAGTCCATGGGGATCGACAAGCTGCAAGCCCAGCTCAAGGACGTTCAAGACGATCTGCAGGAAATTTCTACGGAGCTCTCCGAAGAGGATCGGAAGAAAATGCGGCAGGCACTGATCTTCGAGAACCTGCCCATGCTGCGTGAGCGGCCGCCGAACTCGCGGCGGGTGGAGCCCGCGAAGGTCGCCAGAAAGCCCGACGAGGAAGAGCCGCTGTTGCTCGACGTTGAGCCAAGCATGGATCCTGGGAAGGTCCAGCACGAGGAGGAGCGGATGGTCTACCACCGGAAGATTCATGTGCCGCCGCGACCAAAAGGCCGGCGGCGGCTGACTGAACTAGTGAGGTCGATGGAAGCCATCGAACACGACAAATCGTGAAGCTTAAATTGCAGCGAGTAGCCCGCATGAGCGCAGCGATATGCGAGGATGGACCATTCCCGGATGTCGCTGGGATTACGGTGACAGTGCACTCAAATTCCGGGTAAGAATTTTATGCACTGTCACCGTAATTCGGGCCCAGAACTCTGTGTGCCTCATGCCCGACTCGCCCGAACGCTCAGCCACCGATCATCCGGCCTTCCGATGCACCGACGTACGTCGCTGACGATCCAGCCGGAGTCTGTGAGTGCGGACCGCAGGGCGGGCTCGCGCCAGTACGTCTCGACGTACCGCCGAGGCGCCGACGCGCTGCCGTGTGTGGACACATCCTCGCCATCGCCCTCTCTAACCGAGGCGTGCAGTCGGCCACCGGTCCGGGTCGCCTCGGCAAGCCGTCCAAGCACCGTGCCGAAATCCTCGCGCGCGACGTGAATTAGGCAGGCACAGGCCCAGATCCCGTCGTACGGCGTGCCGGGACGCTGCGGGTCGGTCAGGTCTTCGGTCAGCGGGTCCAGCAGGTCGGCCTCGAAGCCACTCTCGCGAAGCAGTTCGATGAAACCCTTCGAGATGTCGGTGCGCCGGACGCTCATCCCCCGCTTCTCGAGCTCTAGTGCATCTCGCCCGCCACCGCTTCCGATCTCCAGCACCCTGCCCGAGCCACCCAGCTCGGTCACGAACGCATCGATCTCTGTCGCGACCCATTCGGGCATCGCCGCGGCCTCCGCGGCGTACTCCGCCGCGACCGCGTCATAGGACAGCACGGTGTCCCGGTCGGTGCTCATGCCTGCGCTCCTCTCGATCTCGAACCTACGGCGGCCGCCAACGTGCCAACCGCGAACATGCCCGCGAATACGTTCAGCCGATGCGTGCGGATCCCTGCGGGGAGCGATCAGCAATGTAGTCCAGGATTACGGTGACAGTGCACTCAACTCCGGTAAGAATTTTATGCACTGTCACCGTAATACCAGGTCATCGAGGGGCATTCACTCCAATACCGGCCGGCAGTCCGGCTCTTCATGCAATATCTAGCACAACGTGCAGCGGACTGCGCGCCGATGTGCGGGAGGTGTCGGTCGAACGCGCATCAGCATTCTCGGGATGTTCTCAGGGACCGCTTTCTCGCCCCCGTCGTCGGCGCGATGCGCAGGATTGTCGCCCATGTGGCGCGCCGGCACCGGGCCGCCGCTATGACCCCACGATTTCGCCATACGCATCGTGTTGTTCGTCCGCACGACCCTTCCCGTCAGGCTAGCCTTCGGAAACATGGACATGGGCGGTGATTTCATTGGCCGCTGGCGTGGTGCGGGTAGCGGCAGGAGAACGGCATGGCAAGCGAAACCCGGACGGTACAGCGCGAAGGTGCTTGCTTGCGGCTCATTGCTGCTCTCGTGTGTCATCGTCGCTGGCATGGCGACGCAAGCGGCATTGGCGGAAATAGCCGCGCCGGCCGCGACACGCGTCGCTGATAACGAAAAAGAGCAGGGTGGGCCTGGCGTCGCGCAAGCATCCCACACGCAGAAGTCGGAACCCGAAACAGTCCTGCGACAGCCTGAGGTGCAGAAGCCAGCGCCGGAAGCTGCCGTTCAAATGCCGGAAGCACGGAAATCGAGCCACGAGGCCAAGGATTTACCTGTACCACAGCTCGTCTTGCCGGACGATCTGGCGAAGAAGATCGGCCAGAAGATCTGGCTGAATGAAACAGACGGAAAACGTGATGCGATCACGTCATGGAATGCGCACGAGGAATTTGCTTCCCTGGGCATCGGTCATTGCATCTGGTTTCCTGTCGGCAAATGGTTGCCTTTCGAGGAGAGCTTTCCGGCCCTGCTCGAATTCATGCGCAAGAAGAACGTGCGTTTGCCCGCCTGGCTGGACCAGACGCAAATTCCGGCCAACCCGTGGACAAGCCGGGCCGAGTTCAGGAAGAACTCCAACTCACCGCAGATGAAAGAGTTGAGGCAGTTTCTGCTCGACACCGTGGCGGAGCAGACGCAATTCATGGTGGCGCGGGCGCAAGGTGCGATGGAGAAGATCCTCAAGACGACGCCCGACGGCACGGAGCGCGAACATATCGTCATCCAGTTCACGCGCGTCATTCGCGCCTCCGAGAATTTTTATCCGCTGATCGACTACATCAACTTCAAGGGCGAGGGCACCAACCCGAACGAAGCCGCCATGGACAGGGAGACCGGGCGGCGGCAGGGTTGGGGTCTCAAGCAGGTGCTGCTCAGGATGAACGGTGATACCAGCGATCCGAAGGCCGTGCGCGCCGAATTCGCCGATGCGGCGCAGTTCGTCCTGCAGCAGAGGGTTCGCAACCTTCCATCCAACCGTGTCTTCGAGGTCGGCTGGCTGCGCCGCGTCGCGACCTACCGCCGCCCGATCGCGGATCCGGAATCGAGCCCCCAACGTGCTCTGAGGAAATCGTTGCGAGTGACGGCGGCTCAATAGCTTTCCTATGAAGGGGACAGTTGCCGTTTTTGCGTATGCGTGAGGCTGCTTGTCCCGCGACGTTCGTCAGGCAATCGCGGGTTGCGCCTCGCTGACGTCAGCCTTTGGCCCTCTTCGCCATCACCTTCTCATAAGCCGCCTGCAGCCGTTCGCCTACGCTGGCGGTGCATTTTGCCAACGCGTTTGTCCCGAACCTGTTCACCGAGGTAGGCAAGCAGCCGGTGCAGGCGCGCGCTGCCGTCCAGGGTCTTGCCCTTCCATATGGAGGGCCGATACCGATGCGCGTGCTTACCGCGATCGTCGCGGGCCAAACGCGGTCTGAAGTTCCTCATTTCGTCCGTACGTGGCACCGGGATTATGACTAATGTGCTCGGGCCGAGTGTGGCGAACCCGCTGCCCAACCTGCTGGAGGAACTGGACAGATCTGGGCGCTTTGTTCTCTATAAAATTCACCGCACGCCCTAGCCTGGTAAGGTCAATCGGAACCAGACCGTCCAACTTCGCCGTCAGCTGCCCTAAATATTGGCCGTCGACGCGGCACGAGGGTTGCCGTGTCTCTTTTGCCCAGTCGGCCGGGAGTACCGTACGAAAACGCTTCAGAAGGATCCGTCCTTATCGGTCGCGACAAGGCCACCTTAACCATCGGTGTTGTAGGCTTCCGCCCGTTCGACGGAGTGGACCTCTCAAATGGCGATCGATTCTAGGCCGATAAGCTACAGCATCGTCATCCCGGTATTCAACGAGGAAGCCGTGCTGCCGGTACTGCTGCGCCGGCTCGACCTGCTTCTTGCTCGGCTTCGCGAGCCCGCAGAAGCAATTTTCGTCGATGACGGCAGCAGCGATTCTAGTTCCATCGTGCTGCAAGCTCTCGCTAAGCGCGACCCACGCTTCCGGTATATCGGCCTCTCCCGCAATTTCGGCCATCAGGTCGCCATCACCGCTGGCATGGATGCGGCGCAAGGCAAAGCAATCGTCGTAATGGACGCCGACATGCAGGATCCGCCCGAAGTTGTCGAACAACTGATCGCCAAATGGGAGGAAGGTCACGATGTCGTCTATGCGCGCCGTCTGTCGCGCGCCGGCGAAAGCCGGTTCAAGCGCGCCACGGCCCATCTATTTTATCGGATCCTCGGTAGGATGACCGACGTCGGCATCCCTGCCGATGTCGGCGATTTCCGGCTCATCGACCGAAAGGTACTCGCCGTGTTGCGCCAGATGCCGGAGCGGGATCGTTTTGTGCGTGGCATGATCGCCTGGCTCGGCTTCCGGCAGACCGAAGTGACTTTCCATCGCCTTGAGCGCGCCGCCGGCGAAACTAAATATCCGCTGTTTAAAATGACGCGGCTTGCTGTGAACGCGGCGCTCGGATTCTCCGATGCACCTTTACGGTGGGCAATCTGGTGTGGGGTCGTGGTGTCGGGTCTGGCGCTGCTCTACGGCGGCTGGGTGCTAATGTTGTGGATGAGCAATGACAGCCATTTAGTCGCCGGCTGGTCCTCGACGATCGTCATCGTTTCGCTACTGTGCGGCATAAATATGCTGATGACGGGCATCGTTGGACTTTATGTAGGTCGCATTCATGCCGAAGTTAAAAGGCGCCCCCTCTATGTGGTGCAGAAGCGACTAGGCTTTGAGCGTGATCAGGCTACGCCGGCACACCCCGCGCTTAGAGAATTGCACGAATGAGTATGGCCGCATGAAAGAGCTTTTCGACAGCTACCGCAGCAACTACCGGGACGTTGTTCAATCCTCCATAAACTTCAGCGGCCTGCCGCACAGTTTCTTCATGCGCGCCAAAGCCGATCTGCTCCGCGAACTGATTGCGCAGCGGCTCGGGCCTCAAAAGCCCGCCATGCTCGATGTCGGCTGCGGCGTTGGCAGCTTTCATCCTTTGCTGCGCGGCATGGTCAGCCACCTGACTGGCATTGACGTTTCCCCGGCCAGCATCGCGCAAGCCCGCGCCGATAACCGCGATGTCGCCTATTACGCCTTTGGCGGCAGCAACCTTCCCTTCGACGCCGCAAGTTTCGATCTGGTGACCGCGATCTGCGTGTTGCATCACGTCGTGCCAGCCAACTGGCCGCATTTCATGAGTGAAATGCGGCGCGTTGTTCGGCCCGGGGGACTCGTTTGCGTCATCGAACACAATCCGCTCAATCCACTGACCCGTCTTGCCGTTGCACGTTGCGAATTCGACCGCGATGCCGTCTTGCTCGGCGCCAGCAAGGCGCGAAAATTGATGGCCTCCAGCGGCCTGCACGAGATCGGCACGCGCTACTTTTTGTTGTTGCCCTCAGAGGCTGAGCCGGCGCGGCGCGTCGATACTACTTTAAGTAATGTGCCACTCGGTGCGCAATACGCCGCTTTTGGCACTGCCTGAGCTAGTTTTTCGGCAAGTCTCGCCGCTTGTGCACCACCGCCACTTCGTCGCTATAGACACGGCGCCAGTCCGGCAAGCGGTCCAGTAGCGCTACCGCCGGTGTATTTGGCTGGAGCAGTGTCGCGTCGAGCTTGTACTGGTCGAGCAACTTGAGAAAATCGCCAAGGTCGGCAAGCGACACAGCGCTATTTTGCCGCACGATAAATTGGCCACCGAACAATTCGCCGCGGCCGTCAATGAAAGTAGGAATGCCGGAGAAAATTAGATAGCCGCCGAACGAGTAGTCGTTGAACACGGCTCTCGCCTTGGCGAGACCGGCACTAGCCACAGCCGCCTCCGGCGTATTGCGCGACGCCGGGCGTATATCCCGTACCTGCGCCAGCGCGGTTGCCACGACCATCACGCTCAAAGCCATCAGGGTCACGCCGCGCGCCGAGCCGCCCGCGTTATCCTCGGCTTGCGTGCCAAACTGCCGCGCCAGCGGCGCCGCCAGATACAGAGGCGCCAATAGGGCCAGCAGGTCTGCATTCCGCACCTGGGCCAGCGCAAAATGAAGCAAGCCGAGCACCACCAGCGCTCGCACCACCGGCAGAGTCACTCCGCGCGATAGCGCGAGAATGCCCGCTAGCAGCAGAAACTCAAAGTTATTGAAATGGCCAAAGTCCTGCGGCCTCCATTCAGCGATTAACATCAGCGCCTCGCCGAGGCCAAGGGTCTTGAGCGGCACTAGCAGCGGGGCCGGCCCGTAAGGCGTCAGGCAGGAAGCTGCAACCGCCAAGCAAGTGAAGGGCAGCCAGCGCAATAGGACGCGCGGCCATTCGCTGCGCTTCTCGTCGATCAGCGCCTCGAGCACGGCCGGGCCAATCAGCCCGAGCGCCAGCACGACGCTGCCATGCAGATTGGCCCACAGCACCAGCAGTGGGAGCGCCCAATAAGGTGGAGGCGTCGTACGCCGGTCCATGCTGCGCACCAGGGCCGCCGCCCATGTCACCATGATGGGCAGTGTCAGCACGTGCGGACGCGCAAGCAGATGCGGTGACAACAGTACGATCGCTGCCAGGACCATGAGCAGCGTCGGTGTGGGGGCCAGCTCGCGCAACAGGAACCGAGTCAGCAGACCGAGCGCGAGTGCGATCGCCGCCGCAGCCAACGCCACCACCCCGGCCCAGCCGGAAAGTGCATACATGGCCGCATAGACGATTTGCGACAGCCATTCGAACGTGATCCACGGCGCGCCATGCATGGAAAAGGAAAACGGGTCGCGGTCAGGCACTGCGCCGTGAGATATTATCCAGCGTCCGACCGCGATGTGCGAATAGGTGTCCGGATCGTTCAGGAGCTGCGGTCCAAGCGTCAACAGCAAGACATAGACGCCCGCGCCGACCAGCCAGGGCAATGCCGCGTGGATCGTCAATGATTTGGAGGCGCTGTGAATAGCGTGATCGCTCATGAGGAGACACGTTAAGATGGAAGTACTAATTCTTCTTTGCCCTTTTGGCTCAAATGGCAGCCGGTGGCGGACCTCCATGGAGGAAATCCGTCTTGCCGGGGATCGCTAAGTCACCCTTACGCCACGGCTCTCGCCGTCGGGCACGAACTGCAGTCGTTTAACGGACCGGCAGTCCGCCAAGACGGACGCCGTTAACCGCAGATTGATCTCACTGTAGCGCGAGGTCAGCTGACGCGGACGAGCGCCTGCGACGGCCTTATCGCTCGATCGAAGACGGCATCGTCTAATTCGACGACATCTTGCGAGACGCCCCAGCGTAGATGAAACCGATAACTACGTCTCCGCTGGAGCGCTATGACATGGCAGCCGCCGGCGCGCAGGCACCACCAAGAACATCCGAAGCCTACCAAAGCTACTACGAAGCAGACCTTGGTCTGGGCGCTGGCGCATTACGGCCCCAGATGGGATGCGCGTGGTTGATCCTCATACCTTGGCGGAGGCACGGCTCCAGGCATGGACGGCCTTCCTATTGAGAGGGGGTGACGAGGCTCGATAAGCAATCAGCCTTTTCGCAACGCGTCGCTCGAAAACCTCTGCACCCCCGCTCAGATCATCGTGCGTTGCCCGGCACCGGCGTGTTGAGCAACTGCTGCTCCCACAAATACGCGATGCCGCTGCCGCTGAAGTGCTGGATGAGAATCTCGGTCAGCTCCTCGACATGCTCGGTGCGCGCCCAATCGCGTTGCCATTCGCCAGCGAGCGCCATCACGGTCATCACGTTCGCGCCGGCCGCGATCATTCGCTGGATGGCAACTTCGTGAGACTCCTTCGAAATCCCGCCCGACGCGTCGGTGATCACGGTCACGTCCCAGCCTTCGCCGGCGGCCTGGATGACAGGCATTGCGACGCAGACCTCGGTCCACAGGCCCGCGATGATCAGCTGCTTGCGGCCGGTCGCCGTGACGACGTTCACCACATTCTCGTCCTGCCAGGTGTTCACCCAGGTGCGATCGATGACTTCCTGGTCCGGAAATACGTCGGTGATCTGCTTAAAGAGAAGTCCACCGCGCGCTGCGATCACGCTGGTGAGAATGGTCGGAACATTGAAGGCTTTTGCTAGCTTCGCCAGCGCGGTCGTGTTGTTGACCACAGCTTGCGGATCGTGGCTGTTCAGGTTCGCGAGCTGGTAGGGCTGGTGGTCGATCAGAACGAGTACCGAGTCTTCGGGACGAAGAAGCGAAGCAAGTCCGTTACGAGGGGTCATAAGACTTCCTTTCTCTGCCTATGGACGGCAATGGGTTCACGGGAGACATGCGCCAGCGGGCGACGTTGCCTGGACGCAATTTGCTGTTCCTTTCGGCGATGCGGTAGGGTCATAGTCAGGCCAACTGTGTCGCGAAGAGAGGAACGCCGAATTGGACATCGAAGATCTGCAAACATTCGTCGCAGTGGCCGATGCAGGGGGCGTTTCGGCCGCCGCGCGTCGGCTCGGCGTCTCCAAGTCAATCGTCAGTCGGCGGCTTTTCCGGGTAGAAGCGGAACTTGGCGTTCAGCTTCTTGCACGAACGACCCGCGGCGCCGCGCTTACGGAAGCGGGGATCACGTTCAGGGATCATGCGGCCCGAGCCAGCGCCGAGATCGATACGGCCAGGGAAACGATCCTCCCGACCGGTGAGCTGCGCGGCCGCCTGAGGGTTGCCATGCCGCTTTCTTTCGGCCCGACTCACTTCGCCCCAGTGCTTGCGGAAATGGCGCATCAGCACCCGAAGCTCCACATCCATACCTCCTACAGCGATCGCTTCGTCGATCTGATCGCCGAAGGTTTCGATTGCGCGATCCGGGTTGGTTACCTTCAGGATTCCAACCTGATCGCGAAGCGCGTCGGGCCGATCTATGGAAAGCTTGTCGCAAGCCCGGACTACATCAGAGCCCACGGTTCACCTGAGACGGTAGAGCAGCTCGTCAGCCATCAGGCCCTCATGCAAGGAACGGAAGCCTGGCAGTTCATGGATGGCGACAAGGTCGTCACGGTTCAGCCGCAGGGCAGGTTCAAGGCCGACAACGCTACGGCGCTTGCCGCTGCCGCGGCGGCAGGACTCGGCATCGCCTGGCTCCCCGATTGCATCACACACGAATATGTGGCCTCCGGCGCGCTGGTTCCGGTGATGACACGCCATCCCCCACCTTCGGCGGGCGTATATGTCGTCCGACCGCCGGGTAATCACCCCACACGGAAAGTCCGGGTCCTCATCGAAATGCTGATCGAGTACTTCGCACGAAATCCGGACGTTTGGGGGCTCGACCGTTAACGCACGAACGGCGCGAAGCCTTATTGAGGAATTGCGCTCGACAGTCGCTTCACTGCGAGCCGCTGAGCTCGACCACATTGCCCGCACGTTCCACTTACTGCGACACAGCTTGACGTATCACAGGGCTAGTTGGGCAGACGGTCGCTCGCCAGTTTAGGCATTCGTCGGGCCGAGAACGCTCTTCCCGCTCGCGCGGTCCGGACTGATCGAAATCGGGCATGCGCATCGGCAAGGGCGAGGCCTCCCGGAAACCCAAGAGAGGATGAGGCGCATGAGTTGGAACCCGGCAATCGAACCGGGCTGTCCCGATGAGGTTGGCCTCGACGCGATCGAAACGCTCATCGTCCCGCGCGCTCGAGACCTGGGCGGCTTCGAGGTTCGGCGCGCGCTGCCCGCACCCAAGCGGCAGATGGTCGGGCCATTCATCTTCTTCGATCAGGCCGGCCCCGCCGAGCTGTTGACCGGGCAAGGCGTCGATGTCCGACCGCATCCGCATATCGGTCTCGGCACCGTCACCTATCTATATCGCGGCGACTTCCATCACCGGGACAGCACCGGGGCAGACCGGATCATCCGTCCCGGCGAATTGAACTGGATGGTTGCCGGGCGCGGTGTCTCCCATTCCGAGCGCACATCAGCGGCCGCCCGAAGCGGTCCGAACAGCCTGTTCGGAATTCAGACCTGGCTGGCGCTGCCCGAGCGTCACGAGGATATGGCACCGATGTTCGAGCATCGTGGCAAGGAGGCGCTGCCGGTTATCGAGGATCGCGGCGTCTCGGTCCGGCTGATCCTCGGGGACGCCTATGGTGAGAAGGCCCCCGCGACAATGTACTCGGAGACGTTCTACGCCGACGTGAAGCTCCACGCGGGATGCCGGTTGCCGATGCCGCACGATCACGAGGATCGGGGCATCTACATCGTCGAAGGCTCGATCTCGATCGCCGGCCAGGATTTCGAGGCAGGTCGGATGATGGTCTTCCGTCCCGGCGACAGGATCACTGTCGCGGCCGGCGACAGAGGCGCGCGCCTGATGATCCTCGGCGGAGCGACCCTTCCGGGCCCTCGCTACATCTGGTGGAATTTCGTCGCGTCTTCGCAGGAGCGCATCGAGGAGGCCAAAGCCGAATGGCGCGCGCAGAACTGGGGCAAGGGGCGCTTCGATCTCCCGGTCGATGACCGGGATGAGCACATTCCTCTTCCGGACTGACCGGCGCTAATAACGTGATCGCCGGACAAGGCTCGGGCGGTCGAGGACATGAACGACGTCGCGTGCCGGCTGAATGCTGGATGGAGACAGGGAAAGTGAGCAACAAGTGGCCCCTCCTCGACTACCTCAGTTGGGGCGAGACGTGTTCCGCCTGCATCTATACTTGCAGATCGCCGGCAAGTATCGGCTGGCTATGCCGGAGGTGATTCCCTATGCTTTGCGGCACTCGAGCATCGTGCGCGGTCTCCGAAAGGGCTTGCCCATCCAACAGGTCGCCAAACTGCACAACACCTCAGTCAAAATGATCGAGCGGCACTACGCGAAATACATTGCGACCGCCTTGGAAGACCTCGCAAGGGCGGCAGTCGTGTCCCTGGTGCCGCGGAGTGATGGAAACGTGGGGCCGATGGGAAAACGCGCGTAGCCGCATCAGCCGTTGTCGCGTGACTCGCTGTTTTGCTGTCGGTTCGAACGATCGGAGACAAAGGAGAACAGTGCAGTGGCGGAGAGAGTGTCAGTCAATCCCCATTGAGAGATCAAGCATTTTCGACCTTCCTAGGCCAAAATCCACCGCTTGAGCTACCGCCCGTGGAGCTCATTTTCGCACCATTGGAAAGTGATCCACCCGCGCGCGAGAAGCTGGTCGGTCGGGCCTGAGACCTCCCAACCGCCGAATCCCTCGCATCCAATTGCGCGTGGACATGCCCTGCTCGCCACTTTTGGCCGAGAACATCGACATCGGCTAGGTAGGTGAACTTGCGTCGTCTACTCTATGATTGTCGCGCCAGAGCTCTTGATAACGTCTCCCCACTTTTCATTTTCATGCTTCATGAATAGTCCGAAATCCGGACCGAATACCGTACCGACTTCCGCGCCTGTCACTTCGAAGCTCTTTCGTACGCTCGGGCTCGACAGAGCCCGCTCAATGTCAGCAGTCACTTTGGATAAGATATCGGTTGGCGTTTTCGCCGGAGCCAACACCCCGAACCAGGAAGATGCCTCAAAACCAACCAATCCCGCCTCCTCAAATGTCGGCACATCGGGAAGTGAGCTCAATCGCTTGGGGCTTGCAACGGCCAAGGCGCGCACGGTGCCGGCCTGAACCTGCGGGATGACGGTTGGCAAGTTGTCGAAAAGAATGGGGACGTGGCCTGCAATAACATCATTCATCGCCGGCGCAGCACCCCGATACGGCACATGCCTTAGTTTGGCGCCCGACATCTTCTTGAATAATTCGGCCGCCAGATGGTGCGTCGATCCAATTCCAGACGAAGCGTAATTGAGCTCTTCGGTTCCGTGTTTCGCCAGATCCAAAAGCTCCCTGAGCGTTGAGGCGGGCACTTTTGGGTTGACTATCAAGACGATTGGAACGGTTGCCAACAGGGCAACAGGCACGAAGTCCCTCGCCGGATCAAACGGCAGCTTCTTGTAGAGCGATGGATTTATGGTAATTGGACCGGGTGAACTGACGAGATAGGTGTACCCATCAGCCGGCGCGTCAGCTGCCATCTGGGTACCGATATTTCCGCCCCCGCCAGGTTTGTTCTCGATGACGACCGGTTGTTGCCATATCTCACTAAGCGCCTGCGCCAGCATACGCGCCGCCGCGTCGTTTGACCCGCCCGCGGGATTCGGAACAATGAGTCGGACAGTCCGCGTCGGAAATATCTCGGCTCGGGCGGCGCTTACCTGAAGTAAGAAGGAAGCGGCAAGCAAATACAGAACTAGTCGTCTCACGGCTACTCCTCCCGTGGCTGGTCGATCTACTCCGCGAGTTGAACCCACCGGGCTTTTTCCGTAGACGAGCTTGCCGCAATTTTCCTTCATGCCGGCACCCTTGCCCTCTTTAGCCGCCAGACTGCGACCGTCCCTCCGGCACAAAAACGACAAGGGCGGATCGTCAGGGCAAACGACGCCACGGAGTTGACCGAGCGCAAGTGGTCATTTAGAGCGGGACAACGAGCAGGATATCGACATTTCGAGAATCCAGGACGACGACACGCTCCTTGAACTTGAAGGAACCGCCCTCCTCTTGAATCACATCGAGATACTTTCCGGTGGCATACAGATCCATCCGGCCGGTCTCCATGATGCGAATGACCTGAAAGTTGGAACGCGAAGTCACGCAACCGGTCGCCTTGTCATACGACATGGTGGGATAGCCGATGATGTGGTTGTAGGTATGCGGTTCGAAAATATTGGCGGTATGGAAAGCCCTGACCCGATCAATCATCATTCCACGACCGACACACCGCATGATACCGATAGGCAGGCCAGCCTCGTGATTTTCCTTGGTCGTGATGAGATACAAGCCATTCGGCACGAAGAACTGCGGCCAAAGATCGATCTCCCCATCGTCCATTGCATGGCCATAGGCGGCAATCAGGTCCGCTGCTTCGCGGTATCGATCGCCACTGGATTGCGCGACCGGCTCTTCGATTACGCTGGGCATGGCTTGCTCCTCAGAATCCCATGATGCCGCGGTAACCCTGCCAGAAACCGCGGACGGCAGTCTCCGTCGCACGAGAGTTCTTCTCGGATTCGGCGACCCGCCCCCCCATTTCCATGAAAGATGAGCATTCCGGATCGTTGCGGGTGCCGCGCTGGACGAATTCGTTGATACAACCATCCTCCAGCGAGACCAGACCTGCCGCACCCGTCAGATTGCTCTGCATGATACGCATTTGCGATTGTTCCTCGGTGTCGCGATCATAGCCGAGGTAAACCCAGAACAGCTCGGTCTTGTCGACTCCCTTCGGCGCAAAAAAACGGATGGCGAGCGAATTCAGTGTGAACTGAATGCACATGTTGGGAAAAACGGTCTGGATGCTGTGGGTGATGCCGTCGTCGAATTCCTCCCAGGCCTCCAGTAACCCCGGCCCCTCGAGAGCGGATTCGTAGTTGGCCGAATGGACCTTGGCCTCGGAATACTCGGCGGCTTCTTGCAGCTTGGCGCGGCACGCGAAGCTCAAATGGTGCCACTTCTCATCGGACAGGATGATCCCGCCGTCCATATCCAGGCGATTTACCTTGAAGGTCGTATAGAAGGTGTGGAGCAGGGTTGCGTGATATGAGTCGCGCAGATTTTCGGCATATAGCTTCCAGTTATTGTGAATAGTCTGGCTGTGCGTGCCGAGGACACGAAGCGGGCGATCAAGATTTCTCTTGATGAACTGCGCCATGTCGGGACCCAGATAGGTTTCGACGTCCTCGACCTCGTTGGAAAATGTTCCGAAGATAATTCCGCAGAAATTTTCGATGCGGATCGGTTGAAGGCGATGCTTGGCGACGTCGAAATCGCTTGGCATCCCACCCTGTCCGCGTATCCCGTTACGAAACGCGACGCCCTTTAATTGTCCGTCGAGGCCGTAATTCCAGGCATGATAGACGCAGGTAAGGCTCGCGACATTGTCCTGCTTCTTGAGGCACACCAGCGCGCCCTTGTGAGCGCAGCGGTTGACCATCGCATGGACCTCGCCCTCATGGTCCCTGGTCACGATGATTGGCGTTTCGCCGATCACCGTTGTGCGATAGTCGCCCGCCTTCGGGATTTCGACGTCGAGACAAAGATAATTCCAGGAACGCCCCCTGAAAACCCGCTCCTGCTCCAGCTTGTAGATTTCCGGATCGGTAAAGAGACGATAGGGCGCACGCGCGACGCCTTCGGCGGGCCATTTGAAATCCAGTGCCCCGGCAGAGGCAGAACTCGGAAGCGGTGTCGTAAGCATCTCGTCATTCTCCCTTGTCTCGCCGAATTTAGAGGCGTTCAAAAGAGACTACCGAACCGAGCGACGTAATTGCCAATAATCATTTGAGCGAAATAAATAAGTAAACCGTATCAGGGGCGGTTCACGGTCGCTGGACGCGCCGATCCCCTCAACTGATCAACAAAAGCGATGACCGCTGGCGCCCGCTCCAACTTGCGATAGACCATCGCCAGATCGGAGTGCTGATTGATCTTTGCCAACGGCCGATACACCACATCGGCAATTTGCAGATGACGAAGCGAGTCCGGCACGAACGCCACGCCGAGACCGCCAGCAACCAGACCTGCCAGAGCCGTGAATTGTCCCGCGCGTTGAGTTATTTGCGGCGACAATCCGCCCTTGGCGCATATCTGGGCAACTTGCGCGTTGAAACCACTTCCCTCCTGGATCTGGACGGCAACGAACGGCTCGGACTTCAATGCTTCTAGCGTCACGCTCTTTTGCCGCGCGAGCCGGTGCCCGCGCGGTATCGCCAATATGATCGGCTCGCGGTGCAGCGATACGATCGCTAGGTCGGGCGGCAGTGATTTCACCGGAAGACGCAGGATACCAAGATCAAGCCGACTACTGCTGACGTCGTCCAATTGCTGAACAATCCCGATCTCGTTTAGGCGAAACTCCACGAGAGGATTGGCTTCGCGAAAGCGGGAAATTGCTTTCGACAGAACGCCGGTGAAGATGGCTGAACCCACATATCCAATTTCGATATGTCCCAGTTCGCCCCGGCCCGCCTGACGCGCCACCAGCACAGTCTTCTCGGCTTGCTGGAGGGTCCTGATCGCCTCGTTCAACGTGACCCGGCCGGCGACGGTGAGCTTGACCGACCTTTTCGTCCGATAGAAGAGTTCGACGCCGAGTTCGCGCTCGAGCGCCTGAATCTGCTGCGTGAGCGCCGGCTGCGCGACGCCGAGACGCACGGCGGCCTTTCCAAAATGCAATTCCTCGGCCAGAACTGACATGTATTTCAGGCGACGCAGTTCCATTATCGGCCTCCATGGCAGCCCTGGCGAACCAATGCCGCATTGGCAGACCACCCCTTCTCGGATCTGTAGCACCGCCGCAGCGCTTCGCAGTGGCTAACATGGCCTACAGGAACAACCGGGGATCTCGATGTTGCGGCAGCGTGCGCTCAGGACTGCTCTGCTTGCGGCTGCTTCAGGAGAAGGGCCTGCAATTCCCCAGATCGGAACATCTCCGTCACGATGTCACAGCCGCCTACGAATTCGCCGCGAACGTACAGTTGTGGAATCGTCGGCCAATCCGAGTAATCCTTGATACCTTGGCGCAGCTCTTCGGACTGGTAGATATCGTGCGATCTGAATGGAACGCCGAGATGGTCGAGTATCCGGACGACTTGCGCAGAGAATCCACAAGCCGGCGCCGTCGGCGTGCCCTTCATGAACAGAAGAATCTCGTTTGCGTTCACTTCGCTGCGAATGAAGTCTGCAACGCTCATGTTTCTCCCCTCCGTTGGTCGGCAAGAGCGATAATAATTACCGCCCGAGCGAGAAATCTATAAGTTCGATTTTAGAACTTACTTCGACGGCTATGCTGATTCGCAAAAAGGGCCAGCTGCAATGCAGCCGGCCCAAGGTCCAAGTCAGCGGAAGTCGATACCGCTTGCCTGGGGAGTCTTCAATCGCAATAAACGACCCATTCTCGGGAACGTCAATTCTAAAATAGAATTGACTTAAGTACCTATCCTGAAGACTGTAGCCGGGGAGAGGCACCCCTCATATCTCGTCGCGCTTTTCCCCATGCACCGAAATCATCGTTGATCGAACTTGGTCAGCCGCCACCTCACCAGGTCGTCGGCGCCTGGACCGGCCTGAGGCCGAACATCCCTCATGCGGACCACCTCGCCTGACTTCTCATCCACGAGCGCCAGCTTCACCTGGCGCCCGCTGTTCCTGTTGATGAATTTGAGAGGGGGGCCGGCGTCCCCGGTAATTCCCCATTTGTCCCCGACCTGGGCAAGCGCCTGAACGACGAGGATGACGTCCCTGCCCTTTCGGGTCAGGAGGTACTCGTAACGATCGGGACCCGACTGATACTGCCGCCGCTCGATCAGTTCATTTTCCTCGAGATGCTTGAGGCGGTCGGACAAGGTGGCATGGGTAACATCAGTCGACTTCCTCAAATCCTCGTATTTGCTCAAACCCAGCGACAGGTCGCGCAAGATCAGGACTGCCCAGCGATCGCCAACGGCATCCAACACCCCGGCGATCGAACAAGCCATTCCCTCAAAACTCTTCGAGCGCATCTGCGTGGACCTCCGAATAACTATTATTACCAGAGTAAACTCGCCTGGCCCGCTATCCAAGGCCAGACTATTTTCATGCAAGAATTCACTTGCCTTCCAGTCACTCTTATTATTAGAGTTAAAGAACACAAGCGCCAACCATTTCCGACAGTTCATTATACGAACTTAGCATGGTTTTGTGTCGAGCCGTCAGCGAACCCATGAGATTAGTTGGCGGAATGAGCCATACGGCTCTCGCGGAGGGACAATGAAGTTTTTGCAAATGTCTACGTTTGGCAATCCCACAGAGGTGGTTGAAGTTGTCGAAAGCGATCCACCCCCACCGCCGGCAGCAAATGAAGCCACGGTCGCAGTCGAATACTCAGCGATCAGTCCCGCTGAACTTCTGATGATCCGTGGCAGGTATGGGATCAGGCCACAGCCGCCGGCGCCGCTCGGGAACGAAGCTATTGGACGCGTTATCGCTGTTGGAGCCTCGGTTAAAAATGTAAAGACTGGCGATCGTGTCGCCATTCCGACCGGACTTCCAGTGTGGAGGCAGGCCATAACGGTCGCGGCCGCCGATCTCATCGTCTTGTCTGAGCAAGCCGATCCCCAACAGCTGTCAATGCTTCGGATCAATCCGCTGACAGCGGCATTGCTCTTGACCGAGTATGTCGAACTCGGCAAGGACGACTGGGTCATCCAGAACGCCGGCAATTCCGGTGTGGGACGCAGCGTCATTGCGTTTGCACAGGAGTTCGGACTTCGCTCGGTAAGCCTCGTGCGCAGACCCGAACTCGTGGATGAGCTGAAGTCAGCCGGAGCTGACGTCGTCCTTGTCGATGGACCCGACGTTGTGAAGCAGGTCGCAGCGGCGACCGGCAATGCTAAAATTAAGCTGGGCATCGACGGCGTGGGTAGCGACTCCTCGCACTCGGTTGCGTCTTGCCTAACGTCGAACGCCAAGATGGTCGCCTATGGCGGCGCCAGCGGAAAGCCCGCGGCCATGAGTCCTCTGAACATTATTTTCAAGCAGGTGACCCTGGAAGGGTTTTGGCTGGGATATCCGCGCTTTCGAGATGCACACGAAAAGCTTGCGGCTCACACGCGGACAGCCGAGCGACTGATCGCCGAAGGCAAACTGTACGTTCCGGTCGCCGGCGTTTATTCGCTCGAGCAGGCAACTCAGGCCATTGCGCATGCGCAAAAAGGCGGGAAAGTCCTTCTGAAACCCAACTAATGGATAATCAACGGTCAGGCGCCCTGAACTCTAGGGCGCCTGAAACCGCAGCTAGTCCGATATGGAAAGCGATGGTCCTAATTCTAATAGGGCGAACCGGAGGAAACATGACTGCTCTTTTAGATCTGGTGCTTGAGTCTCACGGAACTCTTGAACGATGGCGAAAATTCAACGCGATCGATGTCAACCTTTCGATGCATGGTGAGCACTGGAAAAGAAAGGGATGGGACGGTGTCTTCAAAAATGTTCAATTGAAGGTGCAAACGAAAGAACAGCGAACTTGCTATACGCACTTTACCGAAGAAGGCGTGCAAAGCATCTACGAACCGGATCGTGTTCGGCTAGAGACAATCGACGGGAAGCTTATTGAGGAGCGTGTACATCCAAGAAAGGCGTTTGAAGGACACACCCTTCAGACTACGTGGGATAGGCTGCATCTGGCTTACTTTTCCGGGTATGCAATTTGGAATTATCTGAATACTCCATTTATGTTTGTCACTGAGAGTGCCAAAGCGGAGGAAATAGATCCGTGGACCGATCAAGGCACGGTACGCCGGCGGCTGAAGATCACTTTTCCCGAGAAGGTTGGAACTCACTGTCCGGAGCAGATATTCCACGTCGACGAAAACGGGCTCATCGCTCGTTTGGATTATACCACGCTTGTGGCCGGTGGCGCTCCAGCCGCGCACTACATGTCCGAGTACAAGAACATTCAAGGGATTATGATGCCAACCAAACGGCGCGCGTTCAGGAGAAACCCGGACGAAACTCTAAATACTGAATCTGTCCTCGTCGGTATTGATATCTCTGCAATTACCTTGACTTAAGAAAAGCATTGAGACGGCAGGAAGCACGCAAACAAATGGGTATCTCCGTTGTTATGCAAGGGCAGCCTGCCTTAGCGAGGCAATACGGCGGATCAGCACGGCACGCTGATCGATGTCGGCTTTGTAGATGATCGTGACGTCGACATTGCTGAAGTTGCGGCATGTCGAGGGCCTTTCAAAAGAGGTTCTTTCCAACAGCGATACATTTTCTGGCGAAAGTATTATTTTTCCCTTCGGCTCTGGGGACACTAGTGGGCTGCTATGAATCATGGCGTCGTGTGTCCCCGGCGATAGCAGAAGGACAGTAGAGTTCATTGCAGACGGACGGCATCGAGCACCCCGGCGATCGAACAAGCCATTCCCTCAAAACTCTTCGAGCGCATCTGCGTGGACCTCCGAATAACTCTTATTACCAGAGTAAACTCGCCTGGCCCGCTATCCAAGGCCAGACCGGGAATTTTCATGCAAGAATTCACTTGCCTTCCAGTAACTCTTATTATTAGAGTTTGATCAATGCACAACGGGAGGGCAATGGATATGAGCGAACTGCGCGACCTTGTCCTCAACGCTCACGGTGTCACACGCTGGAAATCGGCCAGGACGATCGAGGGCAATATGTCGATCACCGGCCTGCTATGGGCAAGAAAAGGCTGGCCCGATGCGCTGAAGCAGGTCCGCGTTACGGCCGTTACCGAAAGCCAGCGGGTTTACTATCAGCCGTTTACGAATCCGGACTGGCGCAGCGTCTATGGGCCCGAGGCGGTCGCAATCGAGACATCGGACGGTAAGCCAATCAAGAGCCGGGTAAATCCGCGCGCTTCCTTTCAAGGGCACGCAGTTGAGACGGCCTGGGACGATCTGCATCTCGCCTATTTCAGCGGCTACGCGATCTGGAATTATCTCAACACCCCGTTTCTCTTCGTGCTGCCGGGCTTCAAGACGGAAGAGATCGAGCCATGGGACGAACACGGCGAGAGCCGACGCCGGCTGAAGGTGACGCGACGCATTGTCCCGAACAGGTGTTTTATATCGACGGTGAAGGCCTGATCTCGAGAGTTGACTATAGCGCAATCGTAACCGGCGGAATCCCGACCGCGCATTGCACTTCCCAATACCGGGATTTTGATGGCGTCAGGATCGCGACAAGGCGGCGCGCCTATCGTCGAAGAGCCGATGGCACCGCGATCACCGAAGGCGTCGCGGTCGCGATCGATATTGCCGATATCCGGCTCTCATAAAGAAGTACGGCGGCCAGCGTGCCGTAATCAGGAGGATGCATGCCCGAGCCCGACAACCGTCACGTCGTAACCTTGGAGATCAACGGCACGCGCAAGACCGTCGCAGTGGAAGCGCGAAAATTGCTGGTCCACCT
The DNA here is from genome assembly GCF_036924515.1 of Bradyrhizobium sp. AZCC 1610. NCBI lineage: Bacteria > Pseudomonadati > Pseudomonadota > Alphaproteobacteria > Hyphomicrobiales > Nitrobacteraceae > Bradyrhizobium > Bradyrhizobium sp. AZCC 1610. The sequence continues at coordinate 5,716,821 of NZ_JAZHRR010000001.1, forward strand.
GATCAGGGAAGACCTTGGCCTCACCGGAACGCATGTCGGTTGCGATACTTCGCAGTGCGGCGCCTGCACTGTGGAGATCGACGGACAGGCAATCAAGTCCTGCACCGTGCTGGCCGTAATGGCAGACGGTGCGTCGATCACAACGATCGAGGGCCTGACCGACATAGGGGCCGAACTCAGCCCGGTTCAGGCGGCGTTCCATGAGCATCACGCTCTGCAATGTGGCTTCTGCACGCCGGGCATGGTGATGAGCGTGCGCCAGCTATTGAGGGACCAGCCCAATCCGAGCGAGCATGACATCCGACACGGCCTCGCCGGTAACATCTGCCGCTGCACCGGCTATCACAACATCGTCCGCGCCATCGAAAGCCTCGTATCGAAAGGCGACCAGCCATGAACGATACAACTGCGATCCGCCTTATCGGTCAGCCGCTCAGACGACAAGAGGATTTCAAATTTCTCGCCGGCAAGGGCCGATACGTCGATGATGTCAGGTTGCCGGGCATGCTGCATATGGCAGTACTGCGATCGCCGCACGCCCACGCCAAGATCCGAAACGTCGATCTGTCGGCAGCCAAAGTCGCACCGGGTGTGCGCCTTGTATTGTCCGGCAAGGCGCTCGCCGGCAAGATCGGCCCGATCGTGCCGAACTGGGTCATTCCCGGCAGCAAGGTACCGTTCCGTCCGGTTGTCGCGACCGATTGCGTTCGCTTTGTCGGCGAGTGCGTGGCACTCGTGGTGGCGGAAACGCTGGCTGAAGCCTATGACGCCGTCGGCATGATTGACGTCGATTACGAGGTGCTCCCCGCCGTCACCGATGAAGAAGTCGCGATCCGGGAGGGCGCACCGCAGCTCCATGACAACGTTCCGGGCAATATCACCACGATCTACAAAGTACGCGGCGGCGACTACCAGAACGCCGCCCGCGAGGCCGATCATGTCATCGGCCTGCGGGTCGTCAACAACCGCCTGATCCCCACGTGCATGGAAACGCGCGCGATCGTTGCTTCGCTTGAGCCGGACGGCACCTTGACGGTTTATATCGGCAGTCAGGTTCCCCACATGCACCGACGCTGGATCGCCGAGACGGTCGGTATTCCCGAGCATCAATTGCGGGTGGTCGCACCCGATATCGGAGGCGGCTTCGGGGCCAAGATGCATCTGTATCCGGAGGACCTGCTCTGCCCCTATCTCGCGCGCGAACTTGACGCACCGGTCAAGTGGTGGGAGAGCCGCTCCGAGAGCCATCAATCGACCAGCCATGGTCGCGCCCATACGGAAAATATCGAGGTAGCGTTCAGGAACGACGGCAAGATTCTCGGCCTGAAGGTTGAGACCCTCGGCAACGTCGGCGCCTACCTGTCGAACATGGCGAGCGGCGGTCCGACCGTGAATACCATCAACTTTGGAACCGGAACTTACAAGATAGACAACTATGAGGCTATTTCCCGCGTCGTCGTGACCAATACCGTGCCGGTTGATGCCTATCGCGGCTATGGGCGGCCCGAAGGCGCTTATATTGCCGAGCGCGCGATCGATGCGGTGGCACGCCACCTCAAGCTCGACCAGGTCGAAGTGCGGCGGAAGAATTTCGTTCAACCGGCGGAATTTCCCTATCGGCCCTACGGCAGCACGGGCGTCATGTACGACAGCGGCAATTACCAGGGACTGCTCGACAAGGCGCTCGCGGCTTTCGACTATGAAGGCCGCCGCAGCGAATGCCAAGCCTTGCGCGGAAGCGGCATCTATCGCGGCATTGGCGTTGCCGCCTATACGCATATGTGCGGGATGGCACCATCACGCCGGTTGGCCATGAGCGGATTCGACCGGGGCGGCTGGGAAAGCGCGCGGGTCAGCATCGACTCCAGCGGACGAGCCACGATCTATTCGGGCTCGATGAGCCAGGGACAAGGCCATATCACGTCGTTGTCGCAGATCGCTGCCGATGGGTTGCAGATTCCGATTGAAGACATTGACATCGTACAGGGCGACACGCGCCAGGTACAGGCCGGCCACGGCACCTTCAATTCCCGTTCGATGGCGGTCGGCGGATCCAGCGTGCACGTGTCCTCCCAACGCATTGTCGCAAAGGCGAAGAAGATCGCGGCGGGCATGCTGGAAGTGGACGAGAAGGACGTTTCCTATTCGGCCGGCGCGTTCAGCGTGCCCGGTACCGATATCGCGCCGGTAACCTTCCCGAAGGTGGCCCGCATGGCCTATGTCGGGCATAAACTGCCGGATGGCGTCGCGCCGGGCCTTGATGAGACGGTGTTTTACGACCCGACCGGCATGGGTTCGCCGTCAGGCGTCCACCTCGCTTATGTCGAGGTCGATCCGGAAACCGGGATCGTCGATATCCTCGACTATGTCGCGGTTGACGACGTCGGCACGCTGATCAATCCCCGTCTCGCGGCCGGCCAGATCCATGGCGGCGTCGTGCAGGGCATCGCACAAGCGCTCTATGAAGAGGTCAGCTACGATTCTGACAATGGGCAGCTGCTGACCGGTTCGCTGCTCGATTATGCCGTTCCGCGCGCCGAGCATGTGCCGAACATCCGATCGCTATTCCAGCAAACTCCCTCGCCGACCAATCCGATCGGCGTCAAGGGCATCGGCGAGAGCGGTTCGATTGCCGCCCCGCCTTGTATGGTTCATGCCGTGCTTGATGCTTTGTCACCATTCGGTATCAAACATCTGGACATGCCGCTGACGCCGCCACGGGTCTGGGCGGCGGTGCAACAAGCACGCATGGGAGCGGCCCAATGATCCCCGCAGCCTTCGATTATGTCCGCGCGTCATCGCTCGCCCAGGCGATCGATCTGTTGCGCGACGATCCCGACGGAACAAAGCTCCTGGCTGGCGGCCATACCCTCCTGCCGGCGCTGAAGCTGCGGTTGGCGTCCCCCGAACTGCTGGTCGATATCAGCGGCATCGCCGAGCTCAAGGGAATCGAGATCAGCGAAACCGGCATCAGGATCGGCGCACTGGCCACCCATGCCGAACTGTTCGCTTCCGAGCCCCTGTACAGGGAATTACCGGTCTTTCGCCGGGCAGCCACCCTGATTGCCGATCCCCAGGTGCGTAACCGCGGCACGATCGGCGGCTCGCTCGCGAACGCCGATCCCGCGGCTGACTGGCCGGCGGTAGTGGTGGCGCTGCAGGCAGAGATCGAGATCGTGGGCCCGAATGGCCTCCGAAGGGTGGCGGCGCGGGACTTCTTTATCGATATCTTTTCGACTGTGCTGGAACCGGACGAAATTCTCGTAAGCGTCCATATCCCTCGGGCGAGGACTGGCATGCACTTCATCTATCGAAAGATCCGGCATCCCGCGAGCGGCTTTGCCGTCGTGGGAATCGCGGTCGGCGTGCGGTTGCAAGAGGGGGCGGTTGACGAGATTTCCATCGGCGTCACCGGTGCAGCGAACCACGCCTTCGCCGGCCAACGCGCTTCCGATTTCCTGATCGGCAAGACACTTTCGCCGGACAACATCGAGCAGGCGGCAAAATTGCTAAGTGAGACCACCGAGTGCCTCTCCGACCGCTACGCTTCGGCGGAATACCGCGCGAATCTGATCCGGATCGAGACCAGGCGCGCGTTATTTGCGCTTGCGTCGTGAAACGGGCGCCTTGGGGCCGGCCGCCGTACGATCGGCGGCATCGCCACCAAATCGCTTGCGGTTGAATGGAACAGCACCTGCACCGGCAACGATCTCGACGTCCTCAAGCCGCAACGGCTTGCCGCCGCTCGTCCGCAATGCCGGATATTCGACCGGTCGTCCGGCGGCGCGTTCGCGGAACACGACCTGCGGCCCTGCGGGCTCAGCCAGCCAGTCGTCACCCCATTTCTTAAGCGCGAGATAGGCCGGAAAAAAATCTCGTCCTTTCTCGGTCAGAACGTATTCGTATCGCCCGGCGTGTTCGGGGAGCGGCACCCGCGCCATGACGCCGGCATCGATGAATTTCTTCAGCCGGGTGCTCAAGATATTGGGAGCGATCCCGATATAGTATTCGAACTCGTCGAAGCGTTTCACACCGTAATAGGCCTCACGCAGGATCAGGATGGACCAGCGATCACCGACCACCTCCATTGCGCGGGCCATGGAGCATTCCTTATTAGCAAGGCGGCTTTTCTTCGCACTCGACATCGCTTTCCCTTGGCAACGAATCCAGCTTACGCATCCATATTGGAACTGGATTCAGGTCTGTCCAGTGTAGCATAGCGCATCGCGCCCGGTATCGAGCGTTTGCCGGCTTTTTCTCGCTACCTGGCTTCCCGCTCACAGGCCGGCTGCGGCCTCGATCAGCGGTCCGAACGGCTGCCAGCGCTCCCTTACCAGTCGGCAAAGCAGCATCGATTTCACCGGAGCGAAACCATTCGGGCCGGGACCTGATGCCGGGCATCAGCATGTTGATTTCCGGATCCTCTATATTCGCCGCCTGACGGCTGCCTTCATGACATCGCTCAATGAAAGACGTCAAAGCCCCGTTCACGGTAGAGTCTGGAAGCCTTTACCATGACATTTTCACGGTTCTAATGAGCCTGAGCTTCGGAGATCTGCAGCACTCGCCTTGGAAACCGATGATGATTATCATTCGATACGAGTTGACATCCACATCTCATGATGATGATCATCCTTAAAGCGACGCAGCGCGATATTCCGCATAACCGAGGCTGATATGAACAAGCTGTTAGAGCGGGCGCTTGAGGCGCACGGTGGACTTGAGCGCTGGAAGCAGTTCAGCATCATCGAAACCGATGTCGTAAGCAGCGGTGAATTGCTCAAGAGAAAGGTCGAACAAACGCGGGGGGCGTTGCGCACCTCGGCGAACATGCAGGAGCAGGCCTGTTTCATGACCCCTGTGGAAGCTTCCGACAAGCGGTCGTCCTTTTGTGCGGATCGCGTTGCCATCGAAACACTCGATGGAAAACCCGTCATGGAACGGCTAGATCCCCGCTCGGCGTTCGCCGGTCATGATCTGGACACCCCGTGGGACCCGCTTCATCGAGGCTATTTTGGCGGTTACGCGATGTGGAGTTATCTGACCTCGCCGTTTTCGCTGACGGTGGAAGGGGCGCAAATCTGGGATATTGAACCGCTCGAGGAAAACGGCGAGGTATGGCGCGGAATCCGCGTGGTTCTGCCGAGCAGGTTTGCGACCCATAGTCGTGCGCAGGAATTTTATTTTGGCGAGGACATGCTCGTGCGGCGGCAGGACTATACCCTCGACGTTGCCGAGGGCGTGAATATTGCGAACTATGCGCTCGATATTGTTGACGTAAATGGGTTCAAACTACCGTCGAAACGTCGCGCGTATTTGTGCAACAAGAAGTACGATGTGTTGCGCGACAGGCTAATAATTTCGCTCGATATGTCGAACTTTCGCGTTGTTGCGTAGGGAGAATTTGGCCTCTCGCCGCGCGCTTCCGTCCGGGTGCCGACCGGAGTTGTCTGATCGGTTAACCCTGCGTGCATGGCGCTGGTTGCAGGCAACCCAGCGATCGAAATTGGGGAGTATCTCCAAAGGCCCCGGTCAACTCTTCTGCTGTCTCGATCGCTATCGATCGGTTGACCGCCCCGCGAATGATCAAGCGCAACCTCTATTCTGGGTTGCGGCGACGATGTCTTTTCCGCTTCTTAATGGTCCGTTCTTTCTATTGGCAATAGCCTATTGCTGCTCAAGCTTGAGCGAGCGAATGATCGCGCTGAATTTTTCTTGCTCTCTCTTCAAGAAGGCGGCTGCCTGTGCCGTGCTCATGGGCTCCAGTCTCCGAGAAGCGTTGAGGTTAATTCTTGCGAGGTTTTCGGGGCTTGAGACCGTAATCATCGTGCTGGTATAACGCTGCAAATTTCCGTTTGGGGTGGTTCGCGGCAAGATAGTGGCCGTAAACCCTTCCTTCGTTGAGAAACGACGGCTGAAATCCCCTGGTCCAGGGAACGTTCTTCGGATCGTTCCACTTCGAATCGCTGCCGCAGCGCTGTTTCTGAGATCGGTCGTGCTTTCGAAGTCGCTACCCTACTGCGGTTTAAGAGATAGCGATCCAAGGACCGTCAGGTACTTCTCCCGCTCGCTTTTGAAGAATTTCATTGCTTGAGAAACGTCCATCGGCGCGACTCGCCGCGACGCGTTTGCTTTGACTCTCTCGAGGTTCTCGTCACTCGAACTCCAAACGTTTAACGCATCATTCAAACGCGCGATGACATCGTCCGGAGTACCCGGCGGCGCAAACAACGCCGACCAGATACTGTACTCGAACTTACCGACTTTTGTACTCTCGCTAATAGTCGGAACGGTCGGTAGGGCCGGATTGCGCTCTGCGCTGGCGATGGCGATGGCGTTGACCTGCCCCGCCTGAATGAGACTAAGAGTTCCACCGCCAATCGGCACAAACGCGAGGTCGATGTGAGCGCCTAGCATATCCGCGATCAGCGGCGCGGCACCCTTGTACGGCACCTCCAGAAATTTTGCACCAGTCCGCGTCTGGAAATCGGCTCCAACGACCTGCGGCGAAGATCCGGCGCCCCAATGTGCCAAAATCAATTCCTTACTTCCCGGCTTAAGCACATAGTCGATTAGCTCGTCGATCGTTTTGAACGAATGCGCCTTGCTCGACAAGAGGACGAAGTCAGAATCGCCGACAATGCCTATTAGCTTGAACTTCTCAGGTTCGTACTTCGCGGACGAAATGGTCGCAGGCGCCGTCATGAAGTCCGAGCCTGTGGTACCGAGCAGCGTATAGCCATCGGCCGGAGCCTTCAGACGGCGGTTACAGCAATCGAACCGTTAGCTCCAGGGATATTTTCCGTGACAATCGGTTTGCCGAGATGCCGCTCCAACACCACGTTCGCAGCGCGGATCGAAACATCAGCTGGACCTCCAGCCGGAAATGCCACCTTCACAGTTAGGGGCTTTGTCGGGTAGTTTTGCGCAATTGACGGTTCTGTCGTCCAGGGTAAAAGCAACGCCTGCCACAGCAATATGAAAGCGGTGTTCAGAAAACGCATTGTCATATAAGCTTTCTCGGTCTCGATTTCTCAATGACCCCGTGAAATTTCGGGTCCGACTATGTCAATTCACTGGGCTATGAAACCGCAATGAAGAATGCAACGAACGTAGCGACAGTTACACTCCAGCCGACAATTATGATTGTCCACGATTGCGGTGAGACCTGATCTTGTTTGAATTCTGAGAATTGATCCATCTACATCATCAATTCACGAAAAATACTTGTACAACTACGATGGGCTGTATCGATCGAACCGCCGCCTTTCGGAAAATGCCTTAGGCTGTCCTCCTGCCTTGTGCTTCCTGTTGATCCTCTTTTGGCGTCACGGTTACGACCGATGTTTCGGGAGTGTTGGCCGCGCGCGAATGCGAAACAAGGACTCCAGCATCACTCAGACGTTTCAATTCCACCTCGCTGACGCCGAGTTCGCTAAACACCGCGTAATTATGCTCGCCCTGGAAGGCAGGCGTGCCGATTGGCGTCAACTCGTCTGCCGAAAAGCGCCACGGCCGGCCCGGCAGGCGGTACTCGCCGCCGCTACGGTCAGGGACATATTGAACGGCGCCCCAGTAATCGCTCCATTCCGATGCCGTGAGCTCCTTGATCGACCGGATCTCGCCCATCGCGATCTTGGCCTCATCGAACTGCGCGTCGAGGGTGGCCATGTCAGGAAAGGTCAGGATCCAGGACTGGATGATCTGGTGCAGCGCCCCGAAATTCAGCCGGCGCGCGGCCGCGCTGGAGAAGCGCGGGTCTTCCATCAGATCGACGCGGCGCATGGCGCGCAGCCACGACGGAAAGGTCCGACTGCCGACGATGCTAGTGGCCACGGTGAAGTGCTCGCCTTGCGGCCCCGTAAAGAACGAGCAATCGGTGGCCCCGAGGACTGCCGGCTCAGCCCCGATGTCATCGTCCGATAGGTCAACATGCGCGCGCTCGTTGACCGCGAGCAGCGTCGCCGCCATCGCGACATCGATATATTGGCCCTGCCCGGTGTTCTGCCGGCTGTTGAGCGCGGCAAGAATCGCAATCACGGCCTGCAAGCCGGCATAGACGTCGGCATGCGACAGGCTATCGGTACGCGGCTCGGTGAGCGCGCTGCCATAGTGACGAACACTGTTTTCGGTAAAGCCGGCCTCGGCTTGCACGGTTGGCGCATAGGCCATCCGGCTACGCCATGGACCGCCTTGGCCATAGCCGGTGATCGACGCATAGATCAGGCGCGGGTTGCGTTTGGACAGCGTCTCGTAATCAAGACCGAAGAAGCCTAGAGTCCCTGCACGAAAGTTTTCGACCACGATGTCAGCGGTGTCGCAGAGCTTCAGCGCCAACTCATAGGCGCCCGGGATGTTGAGATTGATGCTGACGTTGCGTTTACCGGCATTTTGCTGGGCGTAGTAGCCCGACATCCCGTCGGTCGACGGAAACGCAAAGCGCGAGACGTCAGGACTTGGCGGCTCGACCTTGATGACCTCGGCTCCGAGGTCCTGCAAAGTCCGAGCGCACAGCGGACCAGCCAGCACGCGCGAGAAATCGACAACACGGATTCCGCTCAATGGGCCACTCATGTCAGCGCCCCGCGAACTTGGCGAGACCCGGCCCGTTCTTGCGGAATGACGCAAGACCGGTCTTGAGGTCTTCCGAGGCCCAAATCGGCGCCTGTACTCTTGCCATCGCCTCGTCGGCGGCCACGACGCCCTGGTTGACGGCGATATGCGCGAGCTCCTTGGTCGCAGCATGTGCCACGGTGGGCCCCTGCGCAAACTCCTCCGCTATCGCCATCGTGGCCGTCTCCAGCGACTCTTCCGGCACCGTGAGATTGATCAATCCCCACTTCTCCAGCGTCGGCGCGTCGTAGCGCCGCGCCAGCATCGACATTTCCTTGGCGCGCTGCGCTCCGATCCGCTGCACTTGCCGCTGAATTCCGCCCAGCAAAGGATGTAGCCCAAGCGTTGCCTCGACCGAGCCGATCTTCGCCGAAGCGGCCGCGATGATGTAATCGCAAGATAGCGCAAGCTCGAGACCGCCGCCCAGGCAAACGCCGTGAACACTGGCGATCAACGGGATTGGCAGAAGCTCCATGAAGCGCAGAAATTCGACGCCGTTCAGTCGCCGATTTTCACCGCCCTGATCTGCGCTGCCTGCCTCGACACGTTTCTCGAAGATATCCAGATCTGCGCCGGCGGAGAAATGCCGCAATCCGCTGCGGATGACGATGGCGCGGCTGCCTGCCCGTTGCGCTGCCTCCACCTGCTCCACGATCGCGTTAAGGAGCTTGGGGCCGAGCAGGTTGTACGGCCGATAAACCATTGTCAAAACGGAAATATTGCCGCGCTGTTCGCGCGTCACCAACGCATCCTCGGACAAAGCTGCCTCCTGTTTGCCGGCGGCTCTTGCGACCGCATCATTTGATTTGCAAATGCAGGTTACATCACAGCTTGCATTTTGCAAGTCATAGTTTGCATCAAATGGTTTACGCTCGATATGCCGAAGTGCCCTAGAGGCTATGCACTCGGAAAGAGGAACTCAGATTCGGTCCGCTGGAGAGGCTTCCGTGGTGCGGTCTGATTGCGCACTGCCTGCCGACCGGCTTCCAAAAGAGCGTCAGACAGCCGCTCGTCACCGGACGCACGTGCGAGCACGATCGAACCGACCGTAGTGGCAATTGCGCCGGCGGCGGCCTGTCACGCATCTGATGGCGACCTCTTCGGGACCAACCCGGAGATGATTTCGATCATTTTCTCTAGCCTGCCTACATCATATAACACCTGAATTCTGCAAATTGGCGCATATCACCACCAAATCGAAAGCGGCTGGACAGAGAACTTCAGGAAGACGATATCACCGAAGTCAGACCGCCATCGACGGCAAGGATCTGACCGGTGATGTGCTTGCCGGCGTCGCTGGCGAAGAGAACCGCGGCGCCTTTCAGATCGTCCTCGTCGCCGATGCGGCGGAGCGGCGCGCCGGCGGCGAGCTTTTCGACCCCGACAGCTTCGATCGTGCCCTTCGTCATCCTCGACGGAAAGAAGCCGGGCGCCAGTGCATTGGCCGTAATTCCGTAGCGTCCCCAACTACCCGCCAGGGCCCGCGTGAAATTAACCACGGCGCCCTTGCTTGTATTGTAGGCAACCATCTGCATATCTCCGGAACTTCCGAACAGGCCCGCGATCGAAGCAAGGTTGATAATGCGGCCATACTTGTTGGGAATCATCGAGTGCTTTGCAACCTGTTGGCTGAGCAGGAACAGTGAGCGGATATTCAGATTCATCACCTTGTCCCACGCTTCGATCGGGTGATCTTCGGTCGGCGCGCCCCAAGTGGCGCCGGCGTTATTCACCAGAATGTCCACCCGGCCGAGCTTCTTGATCGCTTCGTCAGTGAGCCGCTTGACGTCTTCGTCCCTGGAATTATCCGCAGCGATCCACTCCGCCTTGATGCCGAGACCGGCAAGGTGCGCTTGGGCTTTTTCCAGGTCTTGCGCCTTGCGAGACGAAATCAAGACCCGAGCCCCTTGCTCGCCTAGCGCCTCGGCGATCTGCAGCCCAAGGCCACGGGAGCCGCCTGTAACAAGGGCATTCTTGCCGGTGAGATCGAATGCCTTCTTGATGCTTCCCATAGTCAAATCCTCAAGCTTGTGGACAAAGTTCTGCTGCGCGGTTACGTGGCGATCCGCGGGATTACTATTTCCCGCGGAACACTGCCGAGCGGCGTTCCACGAAAGACTGGATGCCTTCTTTCATGTCTTCGCTGCTGAAAACGCGATCCTTGATCTTGGGAATGTAATCGATCGCAGCTGCCTCGCCGGCCTCGATGTATTTCAGCGCGGCTTCCTTGGTTACCTGAATGCCGATCGGAGCGTTCTTGGCGATCAGATTTGCAATCTCCATTGCGCGGGCGATTTGCTGGCCGGGAGCGACGACTTCCTGAACAAGCCCGATTTTGTGCGCTCTTGCCGCATTAAACTCGTCGCACAGAAACAAATGATACATCGCATCTCCCCAGCCGGCCCGGGTCAGATAGCGAAAGTGGGCGCCACCTAATGGCGCGATTCCACGTTTGGATTCCATTTGGCAGAACCGGGCATCGTCGGCCGCCACGACAATGTCACCAGCCAGCATCATTTCGATGCCGATCGTAAAACAGATCCCCTGTACTGCCGTTACAATTGGCTTGCGGCACCGGCTTTTCAGCGCGAACGCATCGATGTTGCCGGGCTTGATGTCGGTATTCTCGGCCTTTGGTCCAAAGAATTTCGGCATGTCCAGCCCGGCCGTGAAATCCGGGCCTTCGGCACAGAGCACCCCGACCCAGTAATCGTCCGTTCGGTCGAGAAGCGTCATCGCATCCGACATCTGCGCCATCATCTGCGGACTGAAGGAATTCTTCTTCGCCACGTTGTCGATGATGATCTTGAAGACGTGCCCATGCACCTCGGTACGGATCTGACCGACTTTTGTTTTCTCGCTCATTTGCTGGTCTCCACTTGTTTCCAGGCGGCTGCGCGACGCAGGCTCCTCGGTCGACCGGCGTGCAGCCGATTGTTCTTTGCCTGCCAGCTTGGAACGGCCGCCGAGGGTTCGGCTACAAACGATTCGGATAACCGGCTATTCATTGGCGGTGCGCCCTGCTTCGAAGTTTAGTTCTGGATCATCGCTCAGCTCAGCGCCGCGAACGCGGTCCGTCCCGCGGCTGCGGCATCGGACGTGTTTCCCGCCGCCCGTTCGATCGCCATCTCTCGCAGCTTGTGTTTGAGTATCTTACCGGTGGAGGCTGAGGGCAGAGCATCGAGCACGATCAATTGAGTCGGCCGCTTGTACGAAGTGAGCTGCTGGGCCGTGTATGACTTCAGCTCTTCGGCGCTGACGCTGGCGCCGGGGAGAAGCTGCACGAACGCGACGACCTCCTCATTGCCATCGACGGTCCGCCCGACCACGGCCGATTGAACGACTTGGTCGTGCGCGTTCAGCACCGCCTCCACCTCGGCGGGGTAAACGTTGAAGCCGGAGCGGATGATGAGTTCTTTGGTGCGGCCTGCGATGTAGAGATGGCCCTCGCCGTTCACGCGGGCGAGATCTCCTGTGTTGAACCATCCCTGGTCATCGATCGCCGCGGCCGTCTGCTCGGGAGAGCGATAGTAACCAAGCATCACGTTGGGACCTCGGACGTGCAATTCGCCCACGTCGCCGGTCACCACCTCCTTGCCCTGCCTGTCCACGATCCGGTGCTCAATACCGGGAAGAAAGGGGCCGACTGACTCGTCCGAGACTGGGTGTTCGGAACGGACACCCGACAGGCCCGGCGAACATTCGGTTATGCCGTAATTGTTCAATAGCGGGATTCCGAATTCGTCCTCGATCCGCTTCTTCAGATCGAGGTCGAGCGGAGCGCCAGCGACGGCTATGATCCGCAGCTTGCCTCGCTCGAGTCGTTGGATGCCCTTGACCGCCTTGTGTTCGAGCAGACGCTGATATGTGGCGGGAACACCGAACAGGCTCGTAATCCCCTCCTCGGCTATGGCATGGGCCAGCGCGGCGGGATCGGCCTTGGCCACAACATACAATGTGCCGCCGTGCATCAGCGTGGCGATCAGCAGGATCGAATACCCGACGATGTGGGACATCGGCAGCACGCCGTAGATGCGGTCGGCTGGACCGCTTTGGCGAAGAATTCCTGAAGTCCTTGCGGTAAAGAGCAGATTGCGGTGGCTCAGCATGACTCCCTTCGGAGCACCGGTCGTGCCCGAGGTGTACAAGAGGCCAGCGACCTGGCGGGCGCCATCTTTCTCGACGGGCTCCGCTTGCGCATCCGCATTGAGTGGACCAATACCGATTCCACCGAATGGCCCCACGGCGCCGATTTTAGCACCGACGCGGCTGGCGTGATCGGCGGCTTCCTTCGAAAGTGCCGAGTTGAACAGCACACGCCTGGCGCCGCTGTGCGTGCTGATCAGGTCGATCTCCCTGGCTGATAGGCGGGGATTAACCGCAATGCCCCAAGCATCGAGCTTGCTCGCCGCGAAGAGCATCGCTCCCAGGGCCACGCTGTTCTCGCTCGCAATCATCACGCGATCGCCCGGCCTGATCCCCAAATTGGAAAGATCCTTCGCTACGGCGTCGACAGCTTCCGAGAATTGCCGGTAGCTCCACGAACGCCCCCCTTCCACGAAGGCCGGATGATCCGGGATGTCCCGCACGAACGGCGCGTAGACCTCGTGTACCCTGGACGGCAGGCCGTCCAGCAGCTCGGCCGCAGTGAGTTCGTCCACGCTCCTCATGCCATCCTCCTCGCGCCTTGTTTTCGGGGGTGCTGCGTGGCCTCCCTTCAAACGGGCGAGTCCACTCCTTCACTTCCATCGGCCGCCAAAAGTAAATAGTTCTAAAATAGAACTGTCAAGCCGGATGGTTGTACGCCGTTCTCGAAGTAAGGATGACTTCCATCCTACGCGCTCAATTCCTATTTGGAATTGAATGATTGAGACGCAGATTATTCGGAGAAATCAGTGGGATAAGACTAATTTGGGGAAGTGCGTTGCTCGTTGGCACGCGCAGTCGCGATATTCAGCGCTCGTTAGAGTCAGCTGATCCCACGCGAATGCTCGCTTCGCGTGCGCAGGTTGGAGAAGTTTGGCACAGGCATCGTCGTTAGCGGCTCGCAATAATCGCGTCATTGCTACGCCACTGCGGCATTAATCGCTAAGTGAACACTGGCTGAAGCTGGCAACTCGCCGTACGACGCCAGCTCATTGGGCGCCGTACGGTGAAACATCTCGACTGCTCAGGCATCCGCAGCACAAAGTCCGCACGCATCACTCAATTTCACGTTACAGGGAGCATGCGTTTAGCTGGCGATCTTCAAGCGCCTGGTGCAACTGCGGGACGCCTTCAATGGAACCTCCATAGTGCTTGCCCCAACTCCGAAGCGAAAGCAGTACAGGCCCCAGGCTCTGCCCGAAGGCAGAGATTTCATATTCCACCTTCGGAGGAATCTGCGGATAGGCATGGCGCACGATCACGCCATCGGCCTCCAGTTCGCGCAATTGGAGCGTCAAGATTCTCTGCGTGGCGTTAGGGATGGCTCGGGACAATTCCATGAACCGCTTCTTGCCGGCGAAGAGATGAAACAGGATCAGTGGCTTCCACATGCCGCCAATGACGGACAGTGTCACCCCGACCGCACATCCGCTTTTCGCGTCAAACCGCCTTGGACGCATAGACACCTCCAAAAATGGTCGCATCTGCTATAATTATGCGTTCTGCGGCATGCAGGCACGAATTCGGGTGGGCGGACCCTAAACTCCGGTCATACTCGCTCGGTTGACGTCTTTGGATGTTGCCGTCGATGCCATTTGAACCGACGTCAGGATTTATATCACATGACGATCATAATACAATAGATGCTCGCAGCCTCCTGCAAGACAGCGGCGTGATTTCGGCAACGAACTCACTGACGGCGCGCGCCGGAGCGGCTGCACGGATAAGCCTCGGCATGGCCGGTAGCCTGCCCAGGCTTCGGGACGCTCCGTCGTCATGTCAGGCCCGCTGTCATATCGGCCAAGGCCTGACTCCGCGCTTTGGCATGCGTCGGGTACGTCCATAAATGATAGTAGCCGCTTTAATTGTGCCTTCTTGCGAAAAAGAGGCGCGACCATAGGTCCGTGGACAACGCAACACCGACCTAGGATATGGCGATGACGTTCAAGGCACTGCTGGCAGCAAAGACCGATGGAAAGATTACCACCAGCGTGGTCGAACTGAACGAGCAAGATCTCATGCCTGGCGACGTTACGGTCGCCGTCGACTATTCGACCGTGAACTACAAGGATGCGCTGGCCATTAGCGGGCGCACGGAGGTCATTCGCCAGTTTCCCCTCATTCCCGGCATCGATCTTGCTGGAACAGTGGAGGCATCCTCCTATCCCGGCATCGCAGTCGGAGACCGCGTCGTCGCCAACAGCTGGGGATTAAGTCAGACCCATCATGGTGGATATGCCCAGAGGGCACGGCTGAAAGGCGAATGGTTGGTGAAGATTCCGGCGCCATTTTCGACAAAGGACGCCATGGCGATCGGAACGGCCGGTTACACCGCGATGCTGTCGGTGCTCGCCCTCGAACATGGCGGCATCACACCGCAGCGTGGCGACATCCTTGTAACCGGCGCCAACGGCGGCGTCGGCTCGATCGCGATCGCCCTCCTCGCCGATCTCGGCTATCGCGTTGTTGCATCTACTGGACGTCTTGAAGAATCCGATTATCTGCGGAGCCTCGGTGCGCCCGACGTCATCGATCGGCGGACGCTTTCGGAGCCCGGAGCTCCTATCGCGCGCGAGCGTTGGGCGGGAGCAGTCGACTCCGTCGGCAGTCATACGCTGGTGAACGTGCTGGCGCAGACGCAGTACCGCGGCGTGGTGACGGCCTGCGGCCTGGCTCAGGGTGTCGATCTTCCCGGAACGGTTCTGCCGTTCATCCTGCGCAACGTCACACTTGCTGGAATCGACTCGGTGAATGCCCCGCAGGAGGCGCGAATCGAGGCATGGTCGCGTTTGGCTCGCGACCTGGACCTGAACAAGCTCGCCCGAACGACGCAGGTGGTCGGCCTCGCAGAGGTCCCCGATGTGGTGCGCCAAATGTTCGCCGGGAAGGTCCAGGGCCGCACGGTCGTCGACGTCAATGCCTAGCTATGTTGCGACCGGACTTGCTTGGCGACGCCTCGATGAAAATCGGACGCGCGGCAACAAGACAGCAAACCCTCTCGGAGTCCAATATATGCCAACTTTGCGGTCGATGCCGGCGAGAGGCACGTCAACTCGAAAGGCAATGGTCAATCGCGCTTCGTAGGTCCGGACCAAAGCAAGTGCGAGTCACCATTTCTCGGCCCACGGTCGGAGCACGACTTCGAACGCCCAGGTCGACCGATGCTGCTGATGAAGCTGAAGATAGGTTTTCGCGATATGGACGGGGTCGGCCATGTTGTCGTCGACGGTCGTTCCCGCCAGCCGGTGCGCGCGGGTCCCGTCCGCTTGAGTCCAGCCGATCGCGGCGTCGATCGGCACATTCGCAACGTGGATCCCCTGCGGCATCAGTTCTCTTGCCATGCTTTGCGCGAGTCCGGACTTGGCATGACATGCCATTGCAAAGGCGCCACTTGATGGGAAGCCCTTGAGTGCCGCGCTGGCGTTCGTGAAGATGATCGTTCCTCTCGCGCCATTGGCATCGGGTTCGTTTCCGAGCATAAGCCGGGCGGCCTGTTGACCAATCAGAAATGCAGAGAACGCCGAGTTTCGAAGTGTCTCGAGCGCCATGATCGGATCGGCTTCGATGACGTTCTTGCGGAAAATGCCGGGCACCCGGCCATCGATGTTATGCACCACAAGTCTCGGCGTCCCGATGTCTTGAACGACATTCTCGAACAGCTGCGCCACGGCCGCCGGTTCGCTGGCATCGCAGGCGTATCGACGTGCGCCGTGCGTCTTTTCGAGGGTCTCAAGGACCGCTTTTTCGGGATTCCTGGCTGCGACGCAGACACGCATGCCGTTTTCCGCGAACAGCCGGGCGCAACTCGAGCTGATGCCCGGGCCGCCGCCGACAATGAGTGCAACGTCCTGTACGGAAGGTTGAGTGTCGCGCTTGGATTGATTCATGTTGCTTGCTCGCATGCGTTTGGTGGCCGGCAATCTATTTCTTCAGTAATTCGATCAGCCTCACCTGTAACTGGGAGCGCGTTTCTCGATAAAGGCTCGCACGGCTTCGGTGTGCTCCGCCGTACCCGCCGCAACGACCATCTTCTCGGCCTCGTGATCCAATGACGTCAGGAAGTCAGCCGATAGCGCAAAGTCGAGATTATCCTTGATGGCGGCATAGGCGCTCACCGGACCGTTCGCCAACATCCTCGCCCATGCGAACGCTTCGCTCTGCAGGTCAACATCAGGCACCACGCGATTTACCAGTCCAAGTGCTTCGCAGCGGCGTGCATCGATCCGTTCGGACAGGAACATCAGTTCGCGGGCACGCGCCGTCCCGGCCAGCCGGGTCAACAGCCACGAAATGCCGTAATCGCCCGTGAGCGCAATCCTAGCGTAACCAGTCGTCATGATGGTGGACTCGGCCGCGATACGAACGTCGCAGGCGAGCGCGATCGCAAGCCCAGCGCCAGCAGCCGGTCCCGGCAAGGCCGCGATGGTTGGTTTACGCACCGAGACGAGTACGCCGGTCAGGGTTCGTTGACGTTCCTGCAATCGCGCAACCTTGTCACTGAATGACAGGGCCGGTGCGGCAGAGTTGCCGCCCATCCCCTTGACGTCGCCGCCCGAACAGAAAGCGCTGCCTGCACCGGTAATCAGCAGTGCACCGACGTCCGGATCATCACCGTTGCGCTTGATCATCCGGCGCAGCGCTGGCGTGAGATGGTCGGAAAGCGAATTTCGTGCTTCCGGTCGGTTCAAGGTGATCACTGCGACGCGATCCCGGATTGCACACAGTAGTTCGTCCGTCCCTGTATCAATCGAGATTGACCCATCAGTCATGGTTTTGACCTTTCAAGTCTTGCGTCTGGAGAGCTCTTCGCCACGCGTAGGCGCATTAACTTTTGCTGGCCAGGGTCACCAATTTTCGCGGAATGGCCGCAGTTCCGTGAGGAATGACCAGGCCGATCGGTCCTGACCGTAGAGATGGTACAGTTCGTCGGCAATGGCGGCAGGCTTGATGAAGAATTCATCCGGTTTGTCGCTCATCCGCGCGCGCATCCGGGGCGTATCGATCACGGCGTCGATGAGAAGATAGGCGACGTGGACGCCGAGAGGCCCCATGTCACGCGCGATCGACTCGGCCAATATACGCTGCGCCGCCTTTGTCGGAGCGAAGCCGGCAAAATTTGCTTTGCCTCGGATCGAAGACGTGTTTCCGGTCACCAGGATCGCGCCCTTACCTCTCTCGATCATGCCAGGAGCCACTTCGCGGGCCAGGTACAACAAGCCCATCACGTTGACCTCGAAATTGCCCTTGAGCATCTTCGGGTCGATCTCGCGAAAGCTCCCCCAGCCTCCTCCGACTGCGTTGTGGATGAGAACTTCGGCCGCGCCGAAACGGCGTCTTACGTCAGTAACCACGGTCCGCACCTGGCTCTCGTCCGAGACGTCGCAGGTCATCGCGTGCACGTCGGGAAGCTCTTGCGCAAGGGAATTGATGATCTCCGTTGAACGAGCAAGCGCTATGATACGGAACCCGCCGGCAGAGAACCGCTTGACGATGGCAGCTCCCGTGCCCGGCCCTACCCCGGTGACGATCGCGATTGGTTTCTCGGTCATTCGATGCTTCCTTCGAGCGATTATCCAGCCGCTCTCATATGAATTCGCTCGGACTGCGACTGATAGGTGGCAGCCTCGTGCGCGGACACCAGGGCCAGGCGAACCGCTACGTTCTTGTGGTAGGGCGTGCCCGCTATGGGATCGCGGTTGCCGCTCTCGGTGAGCAGATTGATGCGCGGCCCGTTGATCAGGCGCTCTCCGTCCAACGTCGGGTATGCCTGACCGTAGCCGTGCGGCAGCGCCAGCTGGCCATTCCGCATGGCATCGTCGACCTTGCAGCGGACGACGAGCCGTCCGACCACCGACTCGACGGCGATCCAGTCACCATCCTTCGCACCCAACGCGTTCAGATCGCTCGAATTGATCAACATGGCGCCGTCCGGATCCTCGCGTCGCCACGCGGGATCGCGAAAGATCTGGTTGGCGTTGAACATGCGGCGGCCACCCGCCGCCAGCATGAACGGAAACTCTTTTGGCGCGCCCGCTGCTTGCGGATCGAGCCGTGCCAGCCATTCCAGCATCTGCGGGACCACCAGCCGAACCTTGCGGTCCGAATGGCTGATCAATGACCAGACCTCATCATAGTCGTGCCGGGTAACGGCAGTGCCTTGCCGGGTGGCTACGATAGTGTCGAATAGGAGATCGCCGAGCTGGTGATCCGCCACCTCGTCCGATGCGCCGATCGCCCGTCGCACCGCTTGCGGCGATCGCTTCGCGCAAGCCAGCGCCGCCCCCCATAAGGGTGCCGCGGCCGCCGTGCCGTCCGGAAGCGTCTGCCCTAGCGTGTGATAGAGCACGAGCGCAGCGACCGCGCCGGGGTTTTCAGCGATGACAGCACGAAAGGCGATGGCGAACTCGGCTCGCGAACGCCGCGCCGCCTCCCGCAGGGGCGCGAGCACATTGTCACCTGGCGGAAGCCCCAGGGCGATGGCAAGCCGCGTGTAGATCTCGGGTTCCGGCAAGGTGCCGGCGAGCGGCGGCAACACACCGGCACGAACATGAAAATAGTTCGTCGGAAATTCGAAATTGAACAGGGTGAATTCGGTTTTCTCGAACTGTGAGGACGCCGGGAGAACGTAATGCGCGAGCCGTGCGGTTTCGGTCATCGCAACGTCGACCACAACGCATAGGTCGAGCGAGCGCAGCGCGCGTTCCACGGCCTCGGTGTTTGCGGCCGTGTTGGCGGGATTGGAACTGTCGATCCAGGCGCAGCGCAACCGGTCGGGATGGTCCTTGAGTACCGCTTCGGGGAAAATGTTGGGCGGCAACAGGCCCCCAATAATCGCGTCACCGGTCGGTGCGAATGTCTGGTTCGGAGAATTTCCCCATAGCGGTTGAAGCCAGCTATGCAACTGGTTGGTACCTTTACGGCCGAAATTGCCGGAAAGCATGATCAGAAGCTTTTCGAGATAGGAGTTGAGCGTCGAGTTGATGCCCTGCTGGATGCCAAGCTCGACCCGCACCACCATGGCCTTCGCCGCCACGATCATCGCGGCGCAACGCTCCAGGTCCGCGATCGAGATATCGGCGGCAGCAGCCCATTCTTCAACGGGGACATCTAATAGCGCCTGCCTCACTTCCGCAAAGCCGATCGTGTGCTCCTCAATAAAGGCATGATCGATCCGGCCGGACCGGACAAGCGTGGCCAGCAGCGCGCCCAGGAGAAACGTGTCGGCACCAGGACGAACCGCGAGATGCAGATCCGCCATTTCGGCGGTTTCGGTTCGCCTGGGATCAATGACGATCAGCTTGCGTGCGGGATCCTTTCGGATTTGATTGAGATGATCGCGCGCATTGGGGAAGCCGTGCGCGATCCAGGGATTTGCGCCGATGACAAGCAAGAGATCGCAATGATGCACGTCTTCGGCGGTATGGCAGGTCTGGCTGCCGAACATGTGACCATTGACCCAGAAGTCGCCGGTTTTTTCCTGCGAAAGGGCATTGAAGATGCTGCGCGAACCCAGCGCGCGCAACAATCCGCTGGCGTAGGCGCCGCCGGCGTGATTGCCCTGCCCGCCACCGCCGTAAAGGGCGATACTCTTGCCGCCATACCTGTCGACGATGTCTCGCAGCCGCTCCGCGATTTCTGCGATCGCAACGTCCCACTCGATTGCATCAAAGCCGCCGTCGGCGCGACGACGCAGCGGGGTCGTGAGCCGATCCCTGTGATGCGCATAATATGGAATTCGGGTCGCCTTGTTGCACAGATAGCCCTGTGATTTCGGGCTCGAACGGTCGCCCCGCACTTTCTCGAGGCGCCCGTCATTCACCAAGACTTCAATCCCGCAATTGATGTAACACAGGTTGCAGGCTGTCTTGAGCCATTTGCCGGCCGTCATGGAGACCTCCCTTGTTATGATTTTTCGCAGCGCGTCGCCTTTGTTGTCCTTCGTTGCGGCTTCCGAGTCCGGCCGCCTGCGGTCCTGCGTCCGGCATCGAGGATGCGGTCGGAAAGTTTCCCCGCGCCGACGGCACGCGACAGCACGATCGATCCCACCATGGTTGCGATAGCGCCTGTCGCGATTTGGCGGGCCTGTCCAAGTGGCTCACCGGGAAGCAACTCGACAAGGGCATCGATCATTTTCTCCAGTTTGGAAGCCAGGGCCTGCTGCTCGCTCGGACTCGATCGTGCGACATCGACGGCCAGGGTTGGAAGCGCGCAACCGTGTTTAGGATTGTCGCGATGCCGGGGACTAAGATAATCGGCGACCAACGCCTCGAAGCGTTCCCCGTCGGCCTTCCCGTTCGCCAGTTTTTTCCATCGCCCAGTCGTTTGGTCCATCGCAAAGGCGATCGCCTCGCTGACAAGCGCGGCACGCGACTCGAAATGGTTATAGAAACCGCCGTGGGTCAGACCCGCGAGCTTCATTAACTCGACAACACTGAGCCCCTTCCGCGCCCTTTTGGCGCAAACCGTAGGAGGCATTTTCAACGATCCGATCGTGGGTTTGACGCCTGTGGTCTTCTACGTATCGCATTGCCACTCCGTGCAAGGTCCTAAGGTGGTCGGCTGCAAAACCGTCCCCATTCCCTCCGAGCAATTCTGGAACCGCGCTTCCTTGAAGATCACGGCAACATTTCATTGCAATGCTGGCTATCTTATATGACTATCGTCATATAACAACACCTATCAACAGGAGAGTTCGCCATGGCCATCGCTTCGGACCCCGTCGTCATCCTTTCCGCCGCCCGCACGCCATTGGGCCGCTTCATGGGCGAGTTGTCGCCTCTCAGCGCCCACAAGCTCGGCTCCCACGTGATCGGCGCGGCGCTGGAACGGGCCAAGCTGGCGCCCGAGCGGATCGATGAGGTTTTCATGGGCAACGTCTTGCCGGCTGGACAAGGTCAGGCACCGGCGCGCCAGGCCGCCCGCGGCGCCAAACTGCCGGATGCCACCGGCGCCACCACTATCAACAAGGTCTGCGGCTCCGGCATGAAGGCGACCATGCTCGCCCACGACATCATCAATGCGGGCTCGGCCTCGATCGTACTGTCGGGCGGCATGGAGAGCATGAGCAATGCGCCCTATCTCTTAGCCAAGGCACGCGGCGGTTACCGCGCCGGCCATGACCGGATCATCGATCACATGTTGATGGACGGACTGGAGGACGCCTATGAGACCGGCCGCTCGATGGGCGATTTCGGTGAGGCCACCGCGGAAGCCTATCAATTCACCCGGAAGGATCAGGACGCCTACGCGATGGAGACTTTGACCCGCGCCGGCAAGGCGGTCGAGGGTGGCGCATTCAAAGCCGAGATCGCGCCGATCACACTGACCGAAAAGACCGGGCCGCGGATCATCGCCAATGACGAGCACCCGCTCAAGGTCGATCCCGCCAAGATCCCCGGGCTGAAAGCCGCGTTCCGCGCCAACGGCACCATCACGCCGGCCGCCTCCTCCGCCAATGCCGATGGCGCTGCGGCGCTCATTCTTGCAAAGCGCTCGCTCGCGGATCGCGACGGCCTCCCCGTACTGGCCGAGATCAAGGGCCACGCCACCCACAGCCAGGAACCGCAATGGTTCACCACCGCGCCGATCCCGGCCATTCGCAAGCTGTTGGACAAGGTCGGCTGGAGCGTCGGCGATGTCGATCTGTTCGAGATCAACGAAGCCTTTGCCGTGGTGGCGATGGCTGCACAGAAGGATCTCGGCATCCCCAGGGAGAAGCTGAACGTCAATGGCGGCGCCTGCGCGCTCGGTCATCCGATCGGTGCCACCGGCGCGCGCCTGATCGTGACGCTGCTGCATGCGCTGGAGGCGCAGAACCTCAAACGCGGCGTTGCAGCCCTTTGCATCGGTGGCGGTGAAGCCACCGCCATCGCGATCGAGCGCGTCGTCGGCAGGTAGCACAGCCGATCCGACCAGAAATGGCTCGGCGAGCGGCGCGAACCGCGTCACTCGCCGCCTTGTGACCTGCCTATCCTATTAGCGCGAAAGTTCCCATGGCTGGCCAGTGCCAAACGACCAAAAGCGTGCCGAGGGACGTTCCCGTCTCTAGCGGCCTGGAGATCGCAGTTCTTTCCGTCCTGGCCGCCATGGGAACGCTCGCGACCAACATCTTGCTGCCGTCGCTGCCACAAATTGCGATCTCATTGAATGTCACCAGCGCGGCGGTCACATCCGCCATCACCGTCTTTCTTGCGGTGTTCGGGATAGGCCAACTCCTGGTCGGACCGCTTTCGGATCGCTACGGCAGACGCTGGCCAGTCCTGATCGGATTTGCCGTGTTCTTCGGCGGCAGCGTCTGGTGCGGTCTGGCAACCGATCTACCTAATCTTTTGATCGGCCGCGTCGTGCAGGCTGCTGGCGCTTGCGCGACGTCAGTGTTGTCTCGCGCCATCGCCCGCGACATGTTCAGTGGGCCAGCATTGGCGCGGGCGATGGCGCTGATCATGATCGTGATGTCCGCAGCCCCCGGATTCTCGCCGCTGCTTGGCGGCGCACTCGATCACAGTTTTGGCTGGCGCTCCGAATTCGCTCTTGTCGCGGCCTTTGCCGCGGCTGGCGCCGTTGCCTACAGCATCATCCTCGGCGAAACCCACAATTCGATCCGCACTCCGCTCAATCTTGTCGCCATCGCCAGGACCTATGTTGGTCTGATTGGCGATCGGCGTTTCGCCATCCCGGCTGCAACCGCGAGCCTGATCATAGGCGGCTTGTTCTCTATGTTTTCGGCTGCACCGCGACTATTCATTGAAGCGCTGCACTTCACGCCGATCCAGCTCGGCCTCTTCTTCGCCGGCACCGTCTTTATCGTATTCGCCGCGGGCATGCTGGCGACGAAATTGGCACCACGCTACGGGCTCGATCACCCGATCCGGGCAGGACTGTGGGCAACGGCCGCCAGCAGCGTTGCGATCCTGCTCATCTCGATGATCAGCCCGACCTTCTTGCCGTTTCTGGGCGCGATGTGCGTATTTCTCCTCGGCATGGGCGTTGTCAGTCCACTGGCTACCGCCCGCGCGCTCTCTCCATTCGGGGAGAAAGCTGGCGCGGCCTCGGCGCTGCTGGGCTTCTGGCAGATGATGAACGCCGCAATCGGCGTATGGCTTGCTGCCACGGTGTCGCATGAAGCAATGCTGGCGCTGGGCGTGGTGCTGAGCGCGTTTTCACTGCTGGCTCTAGGCCTGTACATGTGGGGGCCGAGGCATTGATTGGCTTCGACACCGGACGGGTTGTCAGTCGCTCGTCAGGTTTGTGAAGTCGGGCTTACGCCGCTCGGCAAATGCCGCGAACGCTTCGCGCGCTTCGCCGGTCTGCAACCGCTCGGCAAACAACGCGCTTTCCCGGTTCATTTGCGCAGTTATCCTGTCCATTTCGCGCATGAGCGCCTTGGTGTGACCAAGAGAACCTGCGGGTCGTTTGGTCAGGGCTTCGGCGGCCTGCCAGGCCCTGGCGCGCAAATCTGCTGCCGGCACCACGGCGTTGACCATGCCGCAGGCCAATGCGGCCGCTGCATCCATCGGTTCTCCCAATGCAAACATGGCATATGCGCGGACATGCCCGATGCGGGCAGGCAGCAGCCAACTCGAAGCCGCCTCCGGGACCAACGCCAGATTTACGAACGGTGTTATCAGCTTTGCCGTGTCGGCAAGAAACACCAAATCGCAATGCAGCAACATCGTGGTACCGACACCTACGGCGTTGCCCTGCACAGCGGCGACGAGAGGACGGGTGGCATTACCGAGATTGCGAATGAATCGGAACGCCTGGCTTTCCCCTGTATCGCTTCCACTGGCTTGGGCGCTGAAATCGGCAATATCGTTCCCGGACGTGAAACTGTCGCCATCTCCCTGAAATAGAACGACCCGTATGGCCGGATCTCTCTCCGCGCGCTCCAGCCCATCCGACATGGCGCTGTACATGGCATTGCTGAGCGCATTCTTTTTCTCAGCACGGGCCAGCGTTATCGTCATGATGCCCGCGGTGACTTCGGTTTTCACATGCTGGGTCATCGATCGTTCCTCCAATCAGGTGCCGTGGAATTCCGGTTTGCTACTGCCAGGTGGGCGCTTCATCTCGAACATGTTTTCCGTCTTGACCTCAAGGTAATCTCCACCACGGCCGGCGCGCAGTATGGGACGCGCAAGCGCCGTGTTGTAGACACCATCCTCGATCAACGATTTGTCGATGTATACTGCGACGACCTCGCCGAGTACGAACCATCCTTCTACCTTCTCGCCCCGTGCATTCGCCAGCTGAGAGACCTCGACGACCTTGCATTCCATTGCAGCCCTGCTCTCGCCGACCCGCGGCACAGCTACGTGGCGCCCGGGTATTGGCGTCAGCCCTGCGGCTTCGAATTCACTCACGCCGTGGTCGAGAGGCGTCGCCGTCACGTTCATGCGCTCGCCCAGATCCATCGTAACCAAATTCCAGACGAATTCGCGGGTCTCGCTGACGTTCTTGACGGTGTCCTTCCACGAAATTGAGGAGAACCCGATTATCGGAGGGTCGTAGAGGAACGCGTTGAAGAAGCTGTATGGAGCGAGGTTCAGTTGACCAGCCGCATTGCGTGACGAAATCCAACCAATCGGACGCGGCGCGACAATCGCGTTGAATGGATTATGTCGGAGCCCGTGGCCCTTTGAAGGTTCGTAGTAGTGGAAGTCGGCCAGATCCATAAAATCCTCTTCCCCGAGACTGCCGAAGGCTATCCATTGCCGGTCAATCGAGCTTCGCCATAACAATCACCCCACGCACAACCGTGCGTGGGTATCGCCTCGTTAGAACATCCGGCTACGCGATCGCCCGGGCGGCAGCCGGCCTTTGCTCGGCGCCATCGAGGAAACCAGTCAGGCGTTGACGGACGATTCGCTCGGCATCCGCCATGATACGTTCGATCAACTCCTTCACCGTCGGAATGTCGTTGATAAGCCCAACGACCATGCCGCAGCTCCAGGCGCCCGCGTCCATGTCGCCGTCGATCATCACTTTGGGATACACGCCAGCGACCTGCTCATGGATGTCGCCAATCTTCAGGTTTGCGCCCTTCTCGCGCTCGATCTCGATCAGCTCGTCGACCCCCTTGTTCTTCAGCACGCGCTCGGTGTTGCGCAGCGCGCGCATCACCAGCACGGTGTCGAGTTCGGTCGCCTTGACCAGCGCCTGCTTTACGTTGTCGTGGACCGGCGCTTCCTTGGTGGCGACGAAGCGGGTGCCCATGTTCATGCCGGCCGCGCCCATCGACAGAGCGGCGACGAGGCTCCGCGCATCCGCCATTCCTCCCGATGCAACGAAGGGGATCTTCAGCTCATCTGCCGCGCGCGGCAGCAGAATCATGTTCGGGATGTCGTCCTCTCCGGGATGTCCGCCGCATTCAAAGCCATCGACGCTGACGGCGTCGCAGCCGATCTTCTCGGCTTTGAGTGAGTGCCGCACCGAGGTGCACTTGTGGATCACTTTGATGCCGGCCGCCTTCAACGCCGGCATGTACTGCTCGGGGCTGCGGCCAGCGGTTTCCACTGCCTTGACGCCGCCTTCCTTGATCGCGGCGATGTATTCCGGGTAAGGCGGTGCGGTAAAGCTCGGAAGGAAAGTCAGGTTCACGCCGAACGGCTTGTCGGTCATGTCGCGGCAGCGTGCGATTTCCTTGGCCAACAGTTCCGGCGTCCTTTGCGTCAGGCCGGTGATGATCCCGAGTCCCCCGGCGTTGGACACCGCGGCGGCGAGCTCGGCGAAGCCGACATAATGCATGCCGCCCTGGATAATCGGATGCTTGATGCCGAACAGTTCAGTAATCGCTGTCTTCACGAGAATCTCCTGCGTTTCCAATCAATGGACGATTTCAAACAGACCCGCCGCGCCCATGCCGCCGCCGATGCACATTGTCACCACGCCGTATTTCGCTTTGCGCCGCCGGCCCTCGATCAGGAGGTGGCCCGTGAGCCGCGCCCCGGTCATGCCGTACGGATGACCGATCGCGATCGAACCGCCATTGACGTTGAGCTTGTTCGGATCAATGCCGAGCTTGTCGCGGCAACAGATCACCTGCACCGCGTAGGCTTCATTGAGCTCCCAGAGATCAATGTCGTCGATCTTCAGGTTATGGCGCTTGAGGAGCCGCGGGATCGCTGCGACCGGGCCCACACCCATCTCGTCCGGCTCGACGCCGGCGGCAACGAACCCGCGGAAGATGCCAAGCGGCTTGAGGCCCTTCTTTGCCGCGATCTTGTCGCTCATGATCACGCAGGCCGAGGCGCCGTCGGAGAGCTGACTGGCATTGCCCGCACTGATGGTTTTGCCTTCGAAGACGGGCTTGATCTTTGCAAGGCCGTCGCCGGTGGTGTCCGGCCTCGGACCCTCGTCCTTCGACAGCGTCACCTGCTGATAACTGACCTGCTTGGTATCCTTGTCGACCACCGCCATTGTGGTCGTGATCGGCACGACCTCGTCATTGAAGCGACCGCCCTGCAGCGCTGCACCCACGCGGCGCTGGCACTCGAGGCTGTATTCATCCTGCTTGTCGCGACCGATCTTGTAGCGTTCGGCAACGACCTCAGCGGTTTCCAGCATCGACATGTACATTTCGGGCTTCATCGCCATCAACTCTTCGTCGACGACATGAAACTTGTTCATGTGCTCATTCTGCACGAGGCTGATCGATTCGATGCCGCCGCCGATCGCGATCTCGACGCCGTCTGATATCACCGAGCGTGCGGCAACCGCGATCGCCTGCAGGCCGGAGGCACATTGCCGGTCAATCGTGGTGCCGGCAACAGTCACCGGCAGGCCAGCACGGATGGCGCCCTTGCGCGCCACGTTCATCACCATGGTGCCCTGCTGCATCGCGCAGCCCATCACCACGTCCTCGACCTCGCCGGGCACGATGCCGGCCCGCTTCACCGCTTCGGCCATCACGTGGCCAGCCAGGGTTGGGCCTTCAGTGTTGTTGAGCGCGCCGCGATAGGCTTTACCGACGCCGGTGCGGGCGGTGGAAACGATTACTGCTTCAGTCGTCATGTTTGCCTCTTTGCTTAGGCGGCCGCGTCGAGCTGCGCGTAACGCAGCACGTGGTACGCGGGATCGCCGAATTGGATGTTGATGGAGGAGATTCGCTTGAAATAATGTCCGACATTGAGCTCGTCGGTCATGCCCATGCCGCCGTGAAGCTGCACAGCCTGGTCGGCGACGAACCTTGCCGCGTAGCCGACCTTCGATTTTGCGCCGGACGCGAGCCTGGACAGGCCGGGCTCATTGGCTGCCAGGCTCAGGGTGAGATGCTGCATCAACGAGAGGGCCTCCTGATGCGCAATGAACATGTCGACCATGCGGTGCTGCAGCACCTGGAAGCTGCCGAGCGTCACGCCAAACTGTTTTCGGGTCTTGCTGTACTCCAGTGTCGCTGCGTTCAGCTCCCCGATGGCGCCGACTGTTTCGGCGCACAACGCGGCAATGGCGCGATCACGGCAAGCCTCCAGCGCGGCCGCACCCTCCCCGCCGAGCAAGCGGCCCCTTACGCCGTCCAGGCTGATCTCGCCAGCGCGGCGGCCGTCAATAGTCTTGAAAGTTCGCAGATGCAGATTCGCCGCCTGGCGATCCACGATGAACATGCTGACGCCGTCGCGGTCGCGCTGGTCCCCCGAGGTGCGTGCGGAAACAATCAGATAATCCGCCCACGGCGCGGCGATCGCCACGGCCTTCTCGCCAACCAGTATGTAGTCATCGCCCTCGCGTCGCGCCGTCGTCGCGACATTGGCTGGATCGAAACGTGACGCTTTCTCGGTCCAGGCAAGCGCCCAGATCGACTTTCCTGCGATGATGTCGGGAATGAATTCGCTCTTCTGCGCGGGAGACCCCTCGCTTTCGAGCAAGCGCCCGGCGAGCACGATGGTCTCGACGAAGGGTTCGACCACGAGATGGCGGCCGAACTCGTGCATCACGATCATCGTCGAAAGCGGACCGCCGCCGAGGCCGCCGGCCTCTTCCGAGAATGGCGCGGCGAGCAAACCGAGCTCAGCAAAGGATGACCAACGCGTCCGGCTCCAGCCTTCGTCGGAGGCAACGATCCCGCGGCGCGCATCGAAATCATACTGGTCGCGGAGCAGACGCTGCACGCTTGACCGCAACAATTCCTGCTCTTCAGTGAACTGGATATCCATTCGAGGTCCCGCTTTGCTGGTTCAAAGGCCAAGTACCGCCTTGGCAATGATGTTGCGCTGGATTTCGTTTGATCCGCCGTAAATGCTGAGCTTGCGCGCGTTCAGGTATTTCTCCGACGCGGTATGGCCATAGTCCGGCCCGGGCATGAAGCGGTTGGCGCTCACCGGCTGCTCACGAAGCGCAAGCCCGTAATTGCCGATCGCACGGTGGGTCAACTCCGTGATGCTCTGGAAGATTTCGGTGCCCCGTATCTTGAACAGGGATGCCGCGGGACCCGGATCGATACCCCGCGCCATCTGCGCCACCACCCGCAGCTCGGTCGCCTCCAGCGCCAAGACGTCGAGCTCGATGCGGGCGATATCCCGCCGGAATTCGAGATGCGCCGGATCATCGACCGGAATCTCAGCCTTCACGATTTTCTTCAGCCGGTCCAGATAGCGCGTGGAGCGGCCGATTCCGGCCATGCTGGTGCGTTCGTTGCCGAGCAGGAATTTTGCGTAGGTCCAGCCCTTGTTCTCCTCACCGATCAGATTCTCGACGGGCACCCGCACGTCCTCGAGGAAGACGTCATTCACCTCGTGCGATCCGTCGATGGTGATGATGGGCCGCACCGTGACTCCGGGCGATTTCATGTCAATCAACAGGAAGGAGATGCCGGCCTGAGGCTTTGCCGAAGGGTCGGTCCGCACCAGACAGAAGATCCAGTCGGCATGCTGGGCCAGCGTCGTCCAGGTCTTGTGGCCGTTGACGATGTAGTGGTCGCCGTCGCGCACCGCCTTGGTGCGAACCGAAGCGAGGTCGGAACCGGAGCCCGGCTCCGAATAGCCCTGGCACCACCAGTCGTCCCCGGAGAGAATCCGCGGCAAATACTTCTTTTTCTGCGCGTCGTTGCCGAAGGTGTAGATGACCGGGCCGACCATGGTGACGCTGAACGCCAGCGGCGGCAGCGTTCCGGCGCGCGAGGTCTCCTGTTCGAAGATGAAGCGCTGCGTGACCGACCAGCCGGGGCCGCCATATTCCTTGGGCCAGAGCGGAGCCACCCAACCCTTGTTGTGGAGGATGCGGTGCCAGAGCAGCGACTGCTCCTTGGTCAGATCGGTCTCGGGGTTTGGAACGCGCATTTCCTGCGGGTAGTTCTCCGCAATAAAAGCGCGCACCTCGTCACGAAAAGCTGCGTCCTCGCTGGAAAGATTGAGTTCCATCGTGAGAAGCTCCAGCTACCACTTCTCGCCGAAGGGACGAATCTCCAGTTCAAAGGTCCAGGCGCTTTTGGGCTGCTGATAAAGCAGCCAATAGGATTCCGCGACCGAGGACGGCGGCATCAAAGCGTCGGGATCATCCAGCGCATTGGGACCGAGCGCCTCGATCCGCCGCTGGCGCACCCATTCGGTATCGACGCCGGAATCAATGATGAGATGCGCCACGTGAATATTCTTGGGACCCAACTCGCGTGCGGTCGCTTGTGCCACGGCGCGCAGGCCAAACTTGGCGCTGGCGAACGCCGCATAACCCGCCCCACCGCGGAGACTCGCGGTCGCGCCGGTGAAGAAGATATTGCCCTTGCCGCGCGGCACCATCAGCCGCGCCGCTTCCCGGCCGGCGAGAAAGCCGGAGTAGCAAGCCATCTCCCATACCTTGCGGAACACGCGCTCGGTGGTATCCAGAATTGGAAAATTGACGTTAGCGCCGATGTTGAAGATGCAAACCTCGAGCGGCGCGTGCTTGTCGGCATCACCGAGGAAGGAAATGATCTCCTCCTCTTTGCGTGCGTCGAGGGAGCGCGCGTGAATTTCGCCGCCGGCCTTCTCGATCTCCTTGACGAGCGGCTCGAGCTTGGCGCCGTTACGGCGCCCGGCAAACACCGTGAAGCCCTCTGAGGCGAACTTCTTTGCGATCTCGCCGCCGATAAAGTCCCCGGCGCCGATCACGGCCACGGTTGCGTTTCTCTTTTGCAAAGGCGTTCTCCCGGTCAGGTTAAGTGAGTTCGTCGCTGGAATCTCGCCACCTGTTTGGCAGCAGCTCGGTCGCGATGGAAACAGGCCGCGAGTTCATGCTCGCGCATCTTGCCGGTTGAGCTTCCCGGTAAGACATCGACGACGACGATTTTCGGCAGCGGCATATACGCAGTGAGCCAAGGCTCGATGGTATGTATCAGATGCGTCACCTTGACGCGCGATCCCGGCGACGGTTGCACGAATGCGAAAAGCTCCCCGTCGCCATTAAGGCCTCGTCCGATGACGGCGGATTGCACGTCCTTGCGTGAATTGAGAATTGCCTCGATCTTGGCCCGAGAGGGCGCCAATCATTTCCTTGGTACGGCCGAGAATGTACAGGCAATCGCCGTCAAAGCGGGCAACATAACCGGTATTGAACCAGCCTTCGCCGTCGATCACTTTGCCTGTAAGGTCAGGTGCACGGAGATAGCCGCGCACCACGTTGCGCCCGCGCACGTGGAGTTCTCCGACTTGTTCCTTTGAGAGTGGTATGCCGTCGATCGTTCTGAGGCGCCCTTCCACTCCCGGCAGCAACGTGCCAACCACGTGGTGAGAACGCAGCACATCGAAGTCGCCCGTTCTGATTCCAAGCGAGGAGAGGACGGTAGCGATCTCTCTAACGCGCAGCTCCAGATCTCGGTAGCTGCTGGACGCCCCGTTCTCGACCAGCGCGATCCGGTCGGGGGCTTCGGCAACCTGCCTTGCCGTCACGCCATGGACGCGGCGCGGCGAGCCGACAGCAATCTCGTCGAGATTGATCGCCTTTGAAAGCTCCGCCACGACCGACCTCCCGACCAAACCGTGCCGCTTTGCAGCGCGGCCGTCCGCCAACTATCTAACGTTCTTTTTTAGAACTCGTCAATCCCTAATTCAGATCACGAGGTTCCTAAGGGACAATGTGGCTGCCAAATTATTTGTTAGAACAGGCGAAAAGCCTGATTTACAACGTATCCTGCCGCCGCTACGATTACAGTATCAAATAAGAACTAATGCAGGAAACCGAATGGCAGAGAGCCGCGGCGTAGCGATACTTGTAGGTGCAGGTGATGCCATCGGAGCCGCCGTCGCCCGGCGTTTTGCGAAGGGCGGCTATACAGTTTGCATCTGCAGGCGCGATGCATCTAAGTCGCAGGGGCTCGTGGGCGAGCTGAGGGCTGAGGGACATAACATTCACGCCTTCAGCGTCGATGCCCGCCAGGAAGCAGAGGTCCAAGGCATATTCGCGCGGATCGAAAAAGAGTTCGGGCCCATCGAGGTTTGCCTCTTCAACGCAGGATCGAACGTCAACAAGCCACTGCTGGAGACAACCGAGAAGCTGTTCTTCAAGGCTTGGGAATTGGCCTGCTACGGCGGCTTCCTGGTCGGACGTGAGGCTGCCCGCTTCATGCTGCCGCGCGGACGCGGCACCATCTTCTTTACGGGTGCGACCGCCAGTGTACGTGGCGGCCAGGGGTTTGCGGCATTTTCTTCAGCGAAGTTCGGACTTCGAGCAGTAGCCCAGGCGATGGCGCGCGAGCTCGGACCGAAGAACATTCATGTCGTGCATCTCCTGATCGACGCCGGCGTCGACAGCGAGGCGATTCACCAGCGCATGAAAGCAGCAAAAGGGATCGAGGCAAGCGAAATTCCCCCAGATAGCCTGACCAAGACGTCTTCCATTGCTGACGCCTATTGGTTCACCCACCAGCAAAGCAGAGATGGCTGGACTCACGAGCTGGATCTGCGTCCGTCCGTGGAGAAGTGGTAACATGAACGTGACGCCAAACCTTACCCTGTGGGGCGTTGGCACAAGCCGCACCATTCGTGCGCACTGGGCCATGCACGAACTTGGTTTGTCCTACAAATCCAAGCCAATCGGGCCGCGGACAGGCGAGACCAAAACCGCTGAATACACCAGGCTCAATCCCCGCCAGAAGATTCCCTTGCTGCAGGACGGCGATTTTTGCATCGGCGAAAGCGCCGCGATCGTCGCCTATCTGTCGCGAACCTATTCGACGCCCGACCGTTCACTGATTCCCATAACCCAGCGCGAGTTCGCCGCTTGGCTGGAATGGTGCTTCTTTATCGTGGCCGAACTCGACTCCACCAGCCTCTACGTCATGCGCCGCCATCGCGCAGACGCATTGGGCCACATCTATGGAGTTGCGCCCGAAGTCGTCGCACAAGCCGGCGAGTATTTTCGGCAACAGTTACGACACGTTGAGGTGGCGCTGGCAGATGGGCGGACGTTCTTGATGGGTGACCAATTTACCAGCGCTGACATCCTGCTGACGACTTGCCTGGATTGGGCCATCGCTTACGGCGTTGGTATTTGCGACAACGCGCAACCCTATCTCGAACGTATCCAGGGGCGGGAGGCTTATCGGCGGGCTGTGGCCGCGAATGTCCCGGTGTCACCGATTACCCCGGGCGCGGCGAAAGGCTAACAGAGGTTCGCCGGTCGCGAAAAGGCTTCGGTTCAGACGGCCACGCGAACGCTGCGCCCGGCGACCATCTTGTCGATGGCGCTGTCGTCGTAACCCAGTTCCCGCAACACGTCGCGCGAGTGCTCGCCGATCCGGGGAGCAGGCCCGCCGATCGCGGCCTCATTGATCTCAAAGCGGGCCGCCGGCTTCGGCTGCCTTACCCGCCCGACCTTCGGCTGATCGAACTCCGCGATGATTTGACGCGCGATCACCTGTTCATTGTGGATGATTTCGCCCCGGCGCAGGATCGGCGCGCACGGCACGTCGGCAGCGTCGAGGCGCTCCAGCCATTCGGCTGTCGTATGCAGGCCGATGTATTCCGCCATCTTGTTGATGCGGGCCGTGGCGTTGACCGAACGCGCCGATGGCGTCGCAAAGCGGGGATCCTTGGCAAGCTCGGGATCGCCGGAGGCCCGGCAAAAGCCCTGCCATTCGGAATCCGAAATGGTGCCGGCCGTGATGTAGCCATCGCTGGTCTTGAACACGAGATCCGGCCGGTCGTTGGGATCGGCGGCGGTGGCCTCGGCTCCTACCACGGTGTACTGCATCATGCCTTCCGGCCACAGGTAGGAAATCATCGCATCCAGCATCGCGACCTGAATATGATCGCCCTGCCCGGTTTTCTCGCGGGCGTAGAGCGCCGCCGCCACTGCCTGTGCGGTGAAAACAGCAGTGGTCTTGTCACAGACGATGGTTCGGATCATCTGCGGACGATTCGTGACCGGCTGCGACTGGATATCGGCGAAGCCGGACAGACCCTGAATGATCGGATCGTAGACGCGCTTCTTCACGTACGGGCCGGTATCGCCGACACCGCTGATCGAAACGTAGATCAGGCGTGGATGCCGCTGGCGCACCTCATCGACGCCGAGACCGAGCCGCTCCATGGTGCCGGGCCGGAAGTTCTGCACCAGCACATCAGCCTGCGCGACCAATTTGGCGAGCACCTCGCGGCCGGCCGCGCTCTTGACGTCAATCGACAGCGAACGCTTGCCGCGGTTCGAAGAGATGAACAGCGCGGAGAATTCCCCGCCCTTGTCGATGGTGGCACGGCTGCGGCGGGTGATGTCGCCGCCGATCGGCTCGATCTTCAGGACGTCGGCGCCCTGATCCGCCAGAAACATGGTCGCGAAGGGGCCCGACACCACGCCAGTCAGATCGAGGACACGAACACCGTTGAGCGGACCAGGCATGGCACTCCCCTGTACTTTGTTATTCTGGGCCCGAGCCGAACTTAGATTGTCGTCCAGCCCTGATTACCATATTCGCGGATATCGAGGTCCGATTTTACGCCGTCTTCGGAATAGGCTGACGGGTCTGTTCGACGATCGACTCCTCGACGTCACGAAGCTGATCCTTGCCGAAGAACATTTCCTTTCCAACGAAGAAAGTCGGCGAGCCGAATGCTCCCCGGCTGACGGCGTCGTTGGTCAGGTCGATCAGCTTTTTCTTGACGTCTTCTTGCTGCGCTCGCGCGATCAACCGATCGATATCGATCCCGATAAATGCGCTCCGAAAGATCTCAGGATCATCCATTTTCTTCGGCTCTTCCCACATATGATGATACGCTGCGCGAAAATAGGTTTCGAACATGCCTTCGAACTGGGCTGCGACGGCGCATCGCATCAGCATCAGTGTATTGACCGGGAAGAACGGATTGGGACGAAACTTCGTGACGTTGTGGCGGCGAATGAAGCGCTGGGTCTCTAGCGCCTGGTATTCCGGCTTGTTCTTGATTCCGCGAAGCGAATCGAACGGCGACATATTGCCGGTTGCCTTGTAGATGCCGCCGAGCAGAACCGGGACGTACTCGAACTTCACGCCGGTACGCCGTTCGATCCCCGGAATGGCTACTTCCGCCAAATAGGCGTTCGGGCTGCCGAAATCGAACTGGAATTCCACCTTGAGGGTCATGTCGGCTTTCTCCGAGAGCGCGTTGCGTGGCCGGGCATCGGTCCGATCGCCCCGGCTTTGGTTCGAGGAGTCATACAGTTCTGAATTAGAACTGTCAATTCTGGCCCGTTTGGGCTGATTTAACTTGAACCGCAAGGGATTGTTTGGAATTTAGTACCTATCTAGAATGGTGTGGCTTGTCGGTTCCCCCGAGATTCGAAGGGGGTAAACGGGCAGGATGACTGGAGATCGCTGATGAAATGGAAAGAACTCGAGGAAGAGCCATGCTCGATGGCCCGAACCATTGGCGTGATCGGTGACCGGTGGACCCTTCTAATCCTGCGCGAATGCTTTCTGCGCACGCGCCGGTTCGAGGGATTCCAGTCCGCGCTCGGAATCACGCGCCATTTGCTCGCCGAGCGGCTGAAGAAGCTGGTCCGGCAGGGCGTCTTGCGACGCATTCCGTATCAGGATTCGCCGAAACGCCATGAG
Source organism: Bradyrhizobium sp. AZCC 1610 (assembly GCF_036924515.1). Lineage (NCBI taxonomy): Bacteria > Pseudomonadati > Pseudomonadota > Alphaproteobacteria > Hyphomicrobiales > Nitrobacteraceae > Bradyrhizobium > Bradyrhizobium sp. AZCC 1610. The sequence goes on from NZ_JAZHRR010000001.1 coordinate 5,752,576, forward strand.
TATATCCTAACACAAAAGGGACTCGACCTTTATCCGATCATGATGGCGATTGTGCATTGGGGAGACACCCACATGGTCGACGAACGCGGTCGGCCGTTGCTGCATCAGCACCGCAAGTGCGGAAAGAACTTCGACCCCGTCATGGTATGTTCCGAATGCGGCGAGCCCCTCTCGGCCAAGGAGGTTCACACCCACCCGGGGCCGGGCGCCCGAAGCAAACCGGCGATCAAAGTGTCAGAGAATTCCAAGGCCAAGGCGCGCTCCCGGGCCGCTTGAGGTGGCAATCGGCAGCGTCGCACCAGTCCTCCCGCAGCAGGTCGTTGCACGCACGAGCATCCGCGGCCGCTTCTGGCTGACACGAGATGCACTCTGGTGCCGCTAGACCCGGATCACATCCGGGCTCGCTCCACCACAGTAGAGGCGTTCGACCTGCTCAGAACGATTCTTCAGCACAGCGCGTTGATTGACGTAAGCCTTGTCGGTGATTTCTCCTGCCGCCAGCGACGGTGGATCCTTACACACGGAGAACGAGCAGATTCTTTCGCTGCTTCCAACCGTTTCGTTGTATTCCTGAAAACGAGCTTTCAGAAATTGAAGCACGAGAGGGTCGCAGGCTAAATCGGCGGCTGGAGCCTTCGAAATCCGTGCAGCCTCGGTCGGATTCAGCCAGCAGAGCAGCGAGCACGATTCACGATTTTCTCCCGCGACGACAATATCCAGCAACACGCCGCGCGTTGCAGCCAGGATCGCCGCACGCATATTCCCGATTGAGACCCAGGTACCGTTCGCAAGTTTGAAGTTCTCGGAAATTCTGCCCGTAAATCGGAGCCCGAGTTCCGGATTCTGAGGATCCAGAAACGAGACGGTGTCGCCGATGCGATAGAAGCCTTCCTCATCGAAGGCCTTTTCCGTCAAATCCGGCCTTTCGAGATAACCTGGCGTAACATTGGGTCCCTTGACCCTTGCCTCGTAAGTATCGGAAACAGGGATCAGTTTTAGCCGCAGACCGGGCGCGGGAAGACCGATCTCGCCCGGCTGGTCGGTCGCCCAATGGGTCGTACTGATTGTTGGAGCCGTTTCGGTGGTGCCGTAGCCCGACATGACCGGAATGCGCCGGCCGGTAATCGACGATGTCAGCCGATTGAGCTTTTCAAGCGTGCCCTGCGAGATTGCAGCTCCGGCATAGCTCAATCGATCCAGCCGCTTGAACACGCTGGCGCCAAGATCGAGGTCGTTCTCGATCGCGTCACACAAGAGATTATAGCCGGCAGGCACGTTGAACATGGCAGTCGGCGAAATCTCCTTGAGATTCGCGATCGTCTTGTGGAAGAGCTGAGGGAGCGGCCGGCCATCGTCGATGTAGAGCGTCCCGCCATTCTTGAGAATGCTGTGAAGGATTACGTTGCTGCCCATCGTATGATGCCAGGGCAGCCACTCAACCTGCACCGGCGCCTCCGGAGGAGACACCAGCAGACTCCCCATTTGCAGGGAGCTCGCCATCATGCGGTGGGTGTTGAGCACGCCTTTGGGGAAGCCGGTCGAACCGGACGTGAAGAGAATCTTTGCGACGTCATCGCAAGACACCGCGCGTGATGCACGCTCGAATCCTTCACTCCCAGTTCGGGTAGTCAGGGCAAGGAAAGGCGACGTGTCGGGCGCGCCATCGACGCTGATCCAGCTTGCGGCTGCCAGTTCGGGAATAGAGCGGGCCGCAGAAAAGTCGCGTCCGCTTTGAGCGAAAACGAACTTCGGGCGCAGCGCTTCCGCGATATCCTTGAGACGAGCCAGGCCGCCGGGCATCAGCGTGTAGTTTGGCGATATCGGCGCCAGGATTACCCCCATCGACATCGCGGCAAACGAGATCACCGCGTTCTCAATCGAGTTTCCTGAAAGTACCGCCAGCTTGTCAGCGGGCTTTGCGCCCATATCGATCAGGCTTTGGCCGACCGCCTGAACCTGCAACCATGCTTCGCGATAGGTGATCTCGTCCCATCCCCCGTTCACATTGCGTTGCGCCAGAAAAATTCTATCGGGAGCAGAATTTGCCCAGGTCGGAAGAAAATCCGTGATGCGCCAGTCACACCTTCCCAACTCAAGGGGCGAGCTCAACATGAGCGTGCCGTCGGTTCGACGCTCTATGGAAAGCTCCCTCGGCGCAAACGTCAGTGCCCTCGACATCGAAAATAATCTCCTGAATTGCTGCGATATCCGATCAGCGCGCGAGACTCGATTCACCACTCCTGGTGCCCATCGCTGCTGCGCCAACGCTGCAAGCCGTCAATCAGGCGGCCAGGCCAGACCGGCCGGCAGTTCACACTCAACGCGCGAACTGCCGCGCCCGTCGCTTCGCCCATGCGAGGTCACTCGGACTTGGCGTCCAGCACTTCCCCGAAGGCTTGCCAGCTCGTGCCGCTCCACCGCTGCAATCGCATCTGCGTCCAGATCATGTTCTCTGTATCGGTGGTGTTGACCTTGATGCCTGGCAGCGCCGTCGGAACGACGAAATCCTTCAGGTTCTTGGCCTGTGCAAGAATATTCTTGCGCGATAGATCATTGCCGCATTGCTTCAGAATCTGCTCGAGCAGGATGCCTTGCTGATAGCCGGTCAGATAACTTCCATTGGTGATGTCGGCGCCCGGCAAATACTTGTCGAAAAACACCCTGAAGGCCTGCATGCCCGGGTCATCCTTCCATGCCGAATCCAGAACATCCTTGTTGGTCGTGCCGACGATCACGCCGACCGATTTGTCGAGACCGGCGGGCGCGAGCGTGCCTCCGACCGAGCCGGAAGGAAAATTAATGATCACGGTCGCCTTCCAGCCGATCACGGAGGCTTGCCGGATGGCCTGAGCGGCGAACTTCGGCGTGCCGGCGATCACAAGAGCGTCCGCACCGGAGCTTTTCAGATTGACGACCTGTGAATCAACCGTCGGCTCGGTGACCTCATAGGAAGCACTCACGACTTTTCGGTCGAAATCCTTGCCGAGGAAGCCCTTGAAGGCGTTGACATAGTCTTTGCCGAGATCGTCGTTTTGATAGAGGATGGCATACTTGGCGTTTGGCAATGCCCTCGTCAGATATTTGGCGTAGATTTTTCCTTCGGTGTCGTAGCTGACAAGACCTGTCGTGGTGAGCGGGTAATTGGCGACGTCCGTGAACTTGGATGACCCGCTGATAATTGCGATGCTGGGCACCCCCTTCGACCGCAGGTATTTTGCGGTGGCCGAGATGCCGGGAGTGCCGAGCTGGCCGAACATGAACGACACTTCGTCGCTCTCAACCAGCTTGCGGACGTGCTCCACGGCCTTGGGAGGGCTGTATGCGTCGTCATACGCGATGTAGCTGATCTTGCGTCCGTTGATGCCGCCGCGGTCGTTGACCGACTGAATATAGGCCATAACTCCCTTGCCCACGAGACCGATCGATGACGCAGGTCCACTGAAGGGAAACACCCCCCCGATCTTGATTTCGGTAGCAGAGATTCCCGGCTCGTCGGCCGCGAATGCCGGACCGCTCAAAAGCAGAGCCACAGCCGCAACAGCCTTCCATTTCACCACCATTGCTCGTCCTCCCGAACGCGCACCCTTCCGGGGTACGTCGTTCTCGCGAGACTACAGTTCTTTTTTAGAACCCGTCAAGCTCTTAGATGATCGTCTGCCGGCCGGCCGGCGACGGGCCTCGCGGCGCTGGCGGAAACTTACGAGTTCAACTATTGCAGCAAATCTCTGGTATGGAGCCATTAGCTCGTGGGGAGCCACCCGCGATCGCACGCTGAATACCAGCCAGGAGAGTGATGGGGTGCCCCCTCCCAGCCGACACGTCCATTCTATTATCAAACTAACGTGACGCGTTTGGAGACAATGAAGAAGCGCGTGGCGAGGCGGCTTTGTCCCACCGCGGTAAGATTGCGCAACCGCCCTCGTATGATCAGGCGAAGCCAACGGGCGGGAATTGAGCCGTCTCGCCCGACAAACAGAGCCCTACTCGGCAGCCATTGCTGTTCGCAATTCCGGTTCCTCCGTAGAATCCTCATGGATCTCATCTGCAGTCGGCTTGATCCGAAACCACGCGGCATAAAGCGCAGGAAGGAACAGCAGGATCAGCACCGTGCCGACCGCGGTGCCGCCGATCAGCGTATAGGCCATCGATCCCCAGAAGACGGAATGCGTGAGGGGGATGAAGGCCAGCACGGCGGCAAGTGCGGTCAGGATCACCGGCCTCGTGCGTTGCACCGTGGCCTCGATGACGGCGTGATAATCATCAAGGCCGGCAGCTCGATTTTCCTTGATTTGTTCGGTCAGGATCAGCGTATTGCGCATCAGGATGCCGGCCAGTCCTATCAGACCCAAAATGGCATTGAATCCAAAGGGCTGGTTGAAGGCGAGCAACACGGGCACGACGCCGACAAGCCCGAGCGGTGCCGTCAGCATGACCATGGCCATCGTCGAGAAGGATCGCACCTGCAGCATGATGACGATCAGCATGGCGGCGATCATGGCGGGAAAGACCGTCGCCAACGCGTCATTGGCCTTGGTTGCCTCCTCGATCGATCCGCCTACTTCGATGCGATAGCCGGCCGGAAGGGATGCGATCAGTGGCTGAAGGGCCGTCTTGATCTCCTTGGAGACCTCTGGAGGCTGGGTTGCCTCATTGATATCAGACCGAATCGTGACGACGGGCGTGCGATCGCGGCGCTTCATAATCGGCTCTTCAAGTCGGACTTCCGAACGGCCGACCTGGTCGAGCGGAATCGGGCGGCCGTCCCTGCTCATCAGTGAGAAATCCGCCAGGCGCGTGGGATCCAGCCGTTCGCCGCCGGCGCTGCGTGCCACAATGGGGACATTGCGAATGTCTTCGCGGACTTGCGTAACGGGGATGCCAGTGAGGAGGAACTGCAGTTGTCGGCCCACCTCCGCTGGCGAGAGGCCGATGAGGTTCAGTCGATCCTGATCCGGGATGAAGCGCAGCACGGGTGTGCGATTGCCCCAATCGCGGTTCGCTTGCCGCACATCGGGAACGCCACGCATGATACCGAGCGCTTTTTCAGAGATAGCGTATAGTTGCGCCGGATCAGGCCCCATGACCCGAAACTCGACCGGGAACGGCGTGTAGGGTCCGAACACAAGCTGTGTGACGCGCACATTGGCCTCAGGCGCAAGCCCCTCTGACACCGCCTGTCGGAGCCGGTGCTTCAAAGCCTCGCGCGCCTCCGCGTCCGATGTAAGCACGACGATCTTGGCGAAGGCCGGATCAGGCAGCTCCGGCGCCATCGCGAAGAAGAATCGGGGAGCGCCCTGACCGACATAGCTCGTAACGATCTTGGCCTCCGACTGGTGGTTCAGCCAGTGTTCGAGCTTCTCGACTGTAGCGGTCGTCGTCCCGATGCTGGTGCCTTCCGGCAGACGAACCTCCACCAGCACTTCGGGGCGGTCGGACGTCGGAAAGAACTGCTGTTTGACCGCGCCCATGCCGACAACGGAAAGCGCGAAGGCGATGCCGACGATGGCGCTGGTTACGAACTTGTGGCGCACGGCGAAGGTGATGACGCTTCGCAGGCGCCGATAGTTCGGTGTGCCGTAGATCGCGTGGTGACCGCCTTCGACCGGTTTGATCGCGGGCAGCATCTTGACGCCAAGATAGGGCGTGAAGATCACCGCGACGATCCAGGAGACGATGAGGGCAAACCCCACGACCCAGAAGATGTTGCCGGCATATTCGCCGGCCGTCGAGCGCGCGAAGCCCACCGGCAGGAACCCGGCGACCGTCACCAGTGTGCCCGACAACATTGGCGCCGCAGTGTGGCTCCACGCGTAGGCCGCCGCCTTGATGCGGTCCATGCCCTCTTCCATTTTCACCACCATCACCTCGATGGCGATGATGGCGTCGTCCACGAGAAGGCCAAGCGCCAGAATGAGGGCGCCGAGCGTGATGCGGTCGAAGAACCGACCGGTTTCCAGCATGATGAGGAACACGACGGCAAGCGTCAGAGGGACGGCAGCCGCCACGACGATACCGACGCGCCAGCCGAGGCTGAGCAGGCTCACCAGCAGCACCACGCCGAGCGCCATCGCAAACTTCATCATGAATTCGTCAACCGCCGAGGTGATGTTGACGGCCTGGTCGCTGACTTTGGCCAGAGTCATCCCGAGCGGCAGCGTCCGAGCGATAGCTGCGGACCTCTCCTCCAGCGCCTTGCCGAGCGCGAGGCCATCCCAGCCCTCTTGCATAACCGCCGCGAGCATGATGGAGGGCTCACCCTGGTGGCGGATGAGGTAGGTGGGAGGGTCCTCGTAGCCGCGGCGGACTCCGGCGATATCGGAGAGTTTCAGCGTCCGCCCCGCAGCGACGATCGGCGTGTCGGCGATCGCCTGTACGCTGTCATAGGCGCCGTCGACCCGGATGAAGACCTGCGGCCCCTTGGTATCGATCGAGCCTGCCGGTGTGAGGGTGTTCTGCCGCTGCAAGGCGGCAACAATATCCTGTGCCGATACGCCGAGAGTTGCCAGTTTGGCATAGGAAAACTCGATGAATATCTGTTCGGGACGTTCACCGAGAATGTTGATCTTCTTGACGCCGGGCACGTGCAGGAGGTCCTGGCGAATAGTCTCGGCTTGCCTGGCGAGCTCCCGCATCGGCATGCCCTTCGCTTTGAGCGCATAGAGGGCGAAGCTCACGTCCGAATATTCGTCGTTGACGAACGGGCCGAGCACACCAGAGGGCAGCTTGCGTGCTTCATCCCCAAGCTTCTTGCGGGCCTGGTAGAACTCCTCCTGCACGCTAGATGGCGGTGTGCTGTCCTTCAGCGTAACCGTCATGTACGCGTAACCTGGCCGTGTGGTCGTCTCCACCCGGTCGTACCAGGTCAATTCCTGAATCCGCTTCTCCAACGGTTCGGCGACCTGATCTTGCATCTCGCGCGACGTCGCGCCTGGCCATACGGTCGTGACCGTCAGGGTCTTGATGGTGAAGGAAGGGTCCTCCGCCCGCCCGAGCATGAGGAAGGCGTAGGCGCCTGCCGCCGCCAGCAGCACGATGAAGAACAGGGTGACGGCCCGTTCACGAACGGCGATCGCGGAAAGATTGAAATTCATCACTTGGCCACTCCTAATCCTATACGTTCGTCCTGGCGCTCGCGCCGTCCTGCAGCAGGTGGGCGCCGAGTGAACCGCGCTTCTAAGGAACGCGCGCCTCTGGCTGCGCTTCTGCTAACTTACAATTGGTTCGGCGACAGCTTCTTTGAGGCCCGCTGCCGCTTGGGCGGCAAGGCCACGGGCCGCTTCCTGTGAATCTTGAAATTCCTCGAGTGCATAAACTCTACCCCACCGCAGGGTGAACACGTGGAGACCGCGGTTGACGTACGACGCGTCGCCGTTGAGCAGCGTTGCGGTGCCGTCCCACTCGACAAACACGGTGGTATGCCACGGCCAGCCCGTCACCCAGATGTTGTTGACCGTGATATGAAGAGTGGGCTGGACGCGGCCGAGACGCTCAAACCAGCGGCGCAGCGCTTCTTTGTCGTGGCGCTCACCAGCAAGCGCGTGGGCGCCGGAAACGCGGTGATGGACATTCGGCGCGACCGCTTTCACCGCGTCATCCCAGCGATGGTTGTTGACGTGGTCGAAGGTCTTTCGGATCTCTTTCTTGACAATGTAGCTGTATAGCATTTGCCGTCCTCCGACGGTGATCGCGGAAAGATTGACGCTCGTTAGTTTCCGTTGTTTTCAGACGCAGTCCTGACGCGAGCGCCCTCCTGGAGGAGGTGAGCGCCGAGGGAAACAACCCGATCATCAGAGCTCAATCCGGAGATCACGGCGGTTTCGCTGCTCACTCGAACAAGATTGACTGGACGAAAGCGTACGGTTGAGGTGGCGCTATCCAAAACCCACACACCGGTCTTCCGGCCGTCATCGAGCACGGCTCCCAGCGGCACCTGGACTTCCGGCTGACTCGCCTGGCTTGCCAACCGAATGGTTACCGTCGCGCCAAGCGGTGCTGCCGCCGCCTCACCGTCGAGCACGTAACGGGCCTCATAGGTACGGGTCTGAGCATCGGCGGAATCCGACAACTGCCGCAGATGCGCCGCATAGTGCCGCCCATCGGCCCCATACACGCGGGCCTCGGCCGCGGAGCCGATGGCTGGCCGGATCGTTTCGGGAAGCGCAACCACAGCCTCGCGGGGGCCGGCCTTTGCAATCCGAACGACTGTCTGGCCGGCGGAGACGACCTGCCCGGGCTCGCCAAGCGTTTCGACCACCGTTCCGTCCGCATCCGCTACCAGAACCGAATAGGTCGCCTCATTCTCGGCGACCCGCGCATCGGCTTCGGCGGTGGCGAGTTGCGCCTCGGCCGTATCCAACGCTGCCTTCGCTTGCTCATAGCGCTGTCGGGAAGCCCATCCGTTGCTCACCAGTTTGGCGTATCGCTGTTCATCCGCGTCGGTCTGAACGACAGATGCACGCGCTGCGGCAACGGCGTTGCGCTTCGCCGTGACCGCAAGGCGAAGGTCGGTTTCGTCGATCCGCATCAGCGGCTCACCGGCTTTGACCTGCTGACCGGTATTCACCAGCCGTTCCACGATCTTGCCGGCGACACGAAACCCGAGGTTGCTTTGCACCCTCGCCCCGATGATGCCCGTGAAGCCGCGTTCGGATCCATTCACCCGCGCTGCCGTCGCCAGTCTGACCATCGGCGGTTCCTGCCTCGGGTCACGCGCCGCGGAAGCTTCTTGGGCGGGAATAGCAAGAGTAGCGAAGACGGCTGCTCCAGACGCCCCGATCAGGACACCTGCCAAGACCAAAAGTCTGCTCTTTCTCATTGCCATCTCCAAGCCACTTAGATTTCGTTCGAACTCTATAATCATATTAGAGTTCGATCGCAATCTAAATTGGAGCGCTGACGAAAACGTGATCCCGCGAAATAGGCCACTTCGACCCAGGGGCCTCAGATTCCGCCATGCCCCACTTGATAGATTGCGCTCGAACTCTATCTGAGTTATAGAGTTCGACCAAAATCCAAATGGAGGTCCAAGATGCGCGTGAGTCGCATTCAAGCCGCGAAGAACCGGCAAACCGTGATCAACGTGGCGAGTCGCCTCTTCAGGGAGCGCGGCTTTGATGGCATCGGGCTCAAGGATCTGATGAAGACGGCCGGCCTAACCCAAGGTGCCTTCTACAAGCAGTTCGCCTCAAAAGAGGATCTGGCGGTAGAGGCGTCCAAGCGCGCATTGGAGAGCGCGTCCGGCCGATGGTCGGACGCGGCCGCTCAGAATCCTGATGATCCGCTTGGCGCGGTGATCGCGTTTTACCTCAGTGGCGACCATCGCGGAGAAAAGATGGACGGCTGCCCGATCGTGGCACTCGGCTCAGATGCCGCCCGACAGGGCCCCGACGTGAAGGCGGAATTCGAAGCGGGAATCAAGGCGCATCTCGAAGTGCTCGGCCGCTTCATCGCCGGGACCGGCGACGAGGCCTCCCGCGGCAAGGCCATGGCCATTCTCGCGACGATGGTCGGCGCGGTGACGCTATCGCGCGTCGTCAATGACCCTGATCTGGCTCAGGCGCTTTTGGATGCCGCGGCCGAACAGGTTCGCAACGCCGCTGCCGCTTGAAAGCGCGCCCCCTCGCAGCACGGAGAGATCGAATGCTCAGCATGACTGAAGCCAAACCAAGTTTGCTGAAGATATCGGATAAGCTAAGTGTACGTTTTCAAAAGACCGGCAGCGGGCCTCCGCTGCTCCTCATACATACGATCCGGACGCAGCTCGAATATTTCCGCAGTCTTGCGCCCCTCCTCGCGAGATCGCACACGGTGTACGCCATTGACCTCCCGGGCCACGGCCACTCACCGATAGATCCGAGCGCGAGCTTCGACGAACCCTACTTCAGGCAGGCCGTCATTCGCTTCATCGAGGAGCTTAATCTCTCGGACGTCACGATTGTTGGCGAGTCGATCGGCGGCGCATTGGCCCTTACAGTGGCGGCGTCGCTTCCACAGCGGGTGAAGCGGGTCTATGCGATCAACCCCTACGACTACGAGACCCGCTACGGGGACGGCATTCGACGCGGCAACTGGTTCGCGAATTTCATCATCGGAAGTTTGCAGATCCCGGTGCTCGGCGCGGTGAATGCGTCGCTCGAAAACAAGATGGTTCTCGGCAAGATCATGGGCGGCGGATATCACGACCCGCGCAAACTGCCGGCCGATTTGCTTGCTGAGTTCGATGAAGTAGCCCACCGCCCGGGATACAAGCGGATCGCACGCAAGGTGCTGGCAGGCTGGCGATCCTGGAGCAAGGCACGCGAATACTATCGGCAGATCTCTGCGCCTGTGACCCTCATTTATGGCGAAAGCGATTGGTCTCGGCCAAATGAACGCGAACGTACACGGTCGCTGATTCCTGCCGCGCAGATGGTGACGCTGAAGAATACTGGCCACTTCTCAGCTGTTGAGAATCCGTCGGAGCTGGCTCGCGTGATATTGGCGACAGAATGATCGCAGTGATCAACCACAGGAGCGCGCAACTATGTTCAGGCGCTTTTGGAAGGGCTCGAATTACTGGGCTGAGACTCTGAGCATGGATGATTCGCGCGGTGACTACATGGTCAGGCTGGAAGATCGTGTCGCAAGCTTGAGCGGGAAGTTGAAGGTCTTCGGATCCAGCCCCGAACAACGCCCGATTGGGACGCCGAATGACCGTGTCCATCAATTGCAATCGTGAACGCCGCTTTTCGGCGACTACGACTGTCGCGATTTAGTTATCTCTTCATCACCGCCTGCAGAGCATCAAAGATCCAAATAGAATGGTTATCATCATATAACAGCGACTTATCGGCTTCGGCCACCGTTCCAACTGGAGGATAAAAAATGCGCAGGGCTGGTGCACACAACTTTCCAGCAATCGATCGTGTGGTCTATGGCAAAGCTGCGTCTGAAGCCATCAACGAAGAGGCTGAGCGGCTGAACGCAAAGCGCGTCTTCCTTATCGTCAGTCGAACCTTGAACTCAAAGACCGACGAGATCGAGAAGATCCGGCGTACGCTCGGCGACAAACATGCAGCGACCTTCGATGGAATTGCGCAGCACACGACACGCAAGCAAGCTGCCGAGGTTGCCCTTCATGCAAAGGAGGCGCGAGCCGATCTAATCGTGGCTGTAGGTGGCGGTTCTGCCGTCGATCTCGCCAAGATAGTCATCATGGCGATGGAACACGATATCCGCGATGAAGCGGGCTTTGATCCCTTCCTCATGGGTCCGGGCGTGAGCCATTCTCCGTTCCGCTCGCCGGGTGTCCGACAGATCGCAATACCATCCACGCTGAATGGTGGCGAATACAATGCAGCAGCGCTCGTCACGGATGAGCGCCATAAGTTGAAGCAGATCTTCTTCCATCCCCAAATGATGCCTCTGGCGATCATCCTCGACCCTGCCCTCACCCTTCAAACGCCATCGAACCTTTGGATGGGCTCGGGAACGCGCTCGATGGATCACGGTATCGAAGCATTGTGCTCGCCCGCCGGCACCCCGTTAGCTGATGAAGTCGTCTTGGCGGGCATCCGCATTCTGCGCGAGGGAATGCTCCGGACCTTGCAGCAGCCTGATGATCTGGAGGCGCGTCGGCAATCCCAATACGGCTCATGGCTTGCGTCTTATGGCCTCCAGGCACGCGTCCCGATGGGAGCAAGCCACGGCATTGGCCATGTGCTTGGAGGCACCTTCGAGGTTCCCCACTACTACTGCACACCTGTCATCATGCCGAGCCTTCTCCGCTACAACAAACCATTCACCGAGGAGGCGCAGAAGCGTTTGGCGACGGCACTTGGCGCTCCGGGTGGCGACGCCGCAGACGCCTTTGCAGCATTCACAAGAGCACTTGGACTACCTGGCCGCCTCGCCGATGTCGGTATAGGCGAAGAAAAGTTCGATCAGATTAGCAAGATTGCAATCAATCATCGCTTCGTACAGGCCAATCCGCGGCCCTTCAAAAACGAAGCCGAGATCATCGATCTGCTGCGAATGGCAGCTTAGCTGCCATCAGCGACGATGGACCAAGATTGGAAGGTAACTGATTATGCGTCGTGTCGTCGTTACGGGGTTGGGACTGGTATCACCGCTGGGTTGCGGCAGTGAGTTGACATGGTCCCGCCTGCTCGCGGCCCGTTCAGGGCTGGCTGCCCTTCCCGAATGGGCTGCTACCCTGCCCGCGCGGGTCGCTGGAATCGTGCCGGCAAAGGCCGACGATCCGGATGGCGGCTTCGATCCGGATCTGGTCGTGCCTCCCAAGGATCAGCGGAGGATGGATCGCTTCATCCTGTTCGCACTGGTCGCCACGGCCGAGGCCATTGCACAAGCGGCATGGACTCCTTCCGACGCACACTCGCTTGAGCGCGCGGCGACCGTGATCGCATCGGGTATCGGAGGCTTTCCGGCAATCGTCGAGGCGGTTCGCACCACCGATCAGCGCGGGATCAGGCGCCTCTCACCCTTCACGGTGCCCTCCTTTCTCGCAAATCTCGCGGCCGGTCATATTTCCATCCGCTACGGCTTCAAGGGTCCCATCGGTACGCCCGTTACCGCTTGCGCCGCGAGCGTGCAGGCGATCGGCGATGCCGCACGCCTCATTCGAACCGGCGAAGCGGACATCGCGATTTGCGGTGGCACGGAAGCCTGCATCGATCTTGTGAGCCTCGGCGGCTTCGCCGCCGCCCGGGCCCTTTCGACGGGCTTCAACGAAACGCCAGCGCGCGCGTCCCGCCCCTTCGACCGCGACCGCGACGGCTTCGTCATGGGTGAAGGTGCCGGCATCCTCGTCATCGAAGAGTTGGAACATGCGCTCCGCCGCGGCGCCCAACCGATCGCGGAAATCGCCGGCTACGGCACGACGGCTGACGCCTACCACATCACCTCAGGACCAGAGGACGGAGACGGCGCGCGTCGCGCGATGGAAGGCGCCTTGAGGCAGGCCGGGCTCAACCCCGGCGATATCCAGCATCTCAACGCCCATTCCACTTCGACGCCGGTTGGCGACGTTTCCGAACTTGAAGCGATCAAATCCGTGTTTGGCCGCGACGGCAAAATTGCCGTGAGCGCCACCAAATCGGCGACTGGTCATCTGCTCGGCGCAGCCGGGGGAGCGGAAGCGATCTTCACGATCCTCGCGTTACGCGACCAAGTCGCGCCGCCCACTCTCAATCTCGAAAATGGCGACGCGGCCGCGGAAGGCGTCGACCTCGTCTCTCGTGAGGCCAGGCGCATGACGATAGAGCATGCGATTTCGAATGGATTCGGCTTCGGAGGCGTCAACGCCAGCGTCATCTTTCGACGTTGGCAATGACATCCTCCCGGCGAGCGGTATCTTCCCCAAAGAACTGATCAATCAAGCACGGCTGGGGGCCGTGCGGCTTGGGCGAAACGAGGCGCTACCCTGCGGCTTGTGAAGAAGCGCCGCTGAGTCCCCTGCAGGATCGAGAACCATACTTCGACCAGGTTGAATCAGGACGGGCTTTCGGTGTGAAATGAAATTTCACATTGGAGTGGGCCTTGAGCCGCTCTTTGTTTCTCTTGTGGGTGTTGAGCGTATTGCGTTCCACCTCATGCCTGAGTTTCAAATTGCTGCTGCCATCGCAGCAAGTAAGACTGAAGCAAACGTACGATGTAGGCGAGCACCATGCCGACTACCATCATCACGAAGATGGCAACCATCATCTCACTCGCGTTGGCGCGGGCCTCCGCTTCAATGATGAGTTTTCCAAGCCCGCGTTCCGCGCCGATGAACTCGCCAACGATGACCCCTATGAGCGCAAAGGAGACCGCCGGCATCAACGAAGCGAATACCCAGGCGAGCGCCGAGGGCACGACCACCGTCCTCAGGATCGCCCATTCGCTGGCGCCGAGCAGACGGGCAGCGGCGATCTGATCACGGTCGACCGCCCGAGTGCCCTCGAAGGTATTGAAGAACACCACGAAGAACACAACGATCCAGGCTGTCGCAATTTTCGACATGTCGCCGAGTCCGAACATCAGGATGATCAGAGGCACTACGGCGATGCGAGGAATCGAGTTCAGCGCAACGATATAGGGCCCGAAAATCCGAGCCAGGAGATCGGACCGACCGAGAATCAGCCCCGCTGCGATGCCCGAAGCCGAACCGAACAGGAACCCCCACCAGGTGTTCTTCAGCGTCACCAGCGTGGCGAACCAGAGATTGTTCGGATCGGCGCCAACGCAGGCCATAAAACTTTCACCCGGGCGCAGGCATCCGAGTTTGAGAAAACTGGCCCAGATCGCCGACGGTTTTGCGATGAAATAGGGATCGAGGATCTTTGGCACCCAGGCCCTCGGCAGCAGCGCCTTGCTCCAGTCAAAGCCCCATTGCCAGACGACGAGCAGCAAGGCCAGGATTGCGAGCTGCCAGAACAGGATGAGGACACGGCGATTCATGCGGCGTCCGCCTTGGTCCGGCGGAATTCCTCGCCGAGCGAATGCCAGATGCGCGAATAGAGCCTGCCGAACTCTTCGGTCTCGCGCAAGGCCACCGGATCGCGCGGGCGCGGGAAAGGGACATCGAAATCGTCCTTCAGCCGGCCGGGGCGCGCCGAGAGCAGGATGATCCGGCTTGCCAGGGTTAGCGCTTCGCCGAGATCATGGGTGACGAACAGCACGGTCTGGCGCTCGCGCTCCCATATCTCCAGCAGGGTCGCGTGCATCTCCAGCTTGGTGTGGGTGTCGAGCGCGCCGAACGGTTCATCCATCAGCAGGATTTCCGGCTCCATGATCAGCGTGCGCATCAACGCCACGCGCTGGCGCATGCCGCCGGAGAGCGTCCGCGGAAAATTGTCTCCGAAGCCGGTGAGGCCGGCGGTGTCGATCGCCCTGGCGACGCGCGCCTTGCGCTGCGCCTTGGGGAGCCCTGCGATTTCAAGGCCGTAGCCGATATTGGCCTCGACCGTTCGCCACGGGAAAACAGTGTCGCGCTGGAAGACATAGCCGACCTTGCGGTTGATCTTGCCGGCCTCGATGTCATCCTGATCGATCAGGATGCGTCCGCTGGAGCGCGGCAACAGCCCCGCCACCATGTTAAGGATGGTGCTCTTGCCGCAGCCGGACGGGCCGAGCAGCGCCACGAACTCGCCTTCACGCACTTTGAAGGAGACATTATCGACTGCGGTGAACTCTCTGCCCGGCGCGCCGAACACCTTGGTGAGCCCGTCGACCGCGATGCGGACGGGACCTGCCCCGCCAGGCGTGTCCTGCGGCGCCGACAACACTGGGGCGGAGGTCACGTCGGTCACTTGTATTTCGCCTGAGCCGCGTCGAGAAAGCTCATGTCGACGATATCCTGATATTTCGTCTCGGGGATATCCGTGCCCTTGCGATACCAGGGCTTTGCGCCGCGATCATAGGACGCCTGATCGATCCGGCCGTCATAGACCCAGGTCGATTTGTCGAAGCCGAGCTCGGCCTTCACCGCGACCGGGTCGATGCCCGCGAAATATTTGTCCGCGACCAGAGCATGGACCTCGTCCAGCGGTGTCGTTTTCACCCAGCGCATCGCGCGGTAGATGGCGTTGACGACACCCTGCACGGTCGCCTTGTCCTGATCGATGGTGTCCTGCAGCGCGTAGATGACGAGCACGGGCAAGGTGCCGCCGAAATCCTTCTCGAAGACACCCGGCTCAGCGGTGTTGTAGATGGCCTTGCCGAAACCTCTCGTCTCGGTCTCGACGATCCAGCTCGGGGCCGCCATGATGGCGTCGAACTGCCTGGTCTCGAGCGAAGGAAACATGGTGGCCGACCCGCCGCCGGCCACCCAGTTCACCTTGTCGGCGAGCCCGCGCGCCTCGAAGACATAGGTGCCGTATACCCAAGTGCCGGATCCGATCGCCGTTGCCGCGACAATGGGCTTGGCGCCGTCCGGCCGCTTATAGGCGGCGAGTTTTTCGATTGAAGTAATGCCGGCATCGTACAGATCCTTGCGCACCACAACACTGGCATAGGACGCGACCGCTTCGGTCGCGAGCAATATCTTGCACGGCTTGCCGCGCGCGGTGAGCTGCAGCGGATGGCTGGCATCGCCATGCGCGAACATCACCTGTCCGGCCGCGAGCGTCTGACGGCCGAACGTGCCGGCGTTGCCGGTCAACAGCTTCAGTGTGACGCCCTCTTCCCTGAAGTAACCTTTCAAGTCCGCGACCATACTGATGGCGTAGATTGGGCTGACCGGCCCGAACGCGAGAGTGGCCAGCCTGGCTTCGGCGTGCGAGATTCGAGGCAGAAGGGGCGTTGCGGCCAAAGCTGCCCCCGTCATGATGGCATGGCGGCGTGTAACGAGCATGCATTCCTCCTGATAGTTTATTTTTTAGCGGACCTGGGTACCCGGAATTTCATCCCGTCGTCATTGCGATGGCGCCTGACCGCGCCAGCTTTGCAATGTCGATCGAGGAGAAGCCGAGCTCATTCAGTACATCCTGGGAGTGCTGACCGATCTGCGGCGGATCACTCCGATTCTGCAGCCGCTGGCCATCCATAGATATGGGCAACAATGGTGTTCTGGCGCTACGACCATCCGGAAGGCGAATGTCGGCGAGTCCGCCCGAAGCGTTCAGATGCTGATCGGCGAAGAGATCGCCAGGCGTGTTCACAGGTGCGTAAGGCAGACCCAGCTTCTCAAGCACAGCGGACAGTTCGGCCTTAGCCCATTGCTTGAAGATGCTTGCGATCTCCGGAATGAGCCAGCCGCGGCAGTCAACGCGATCTTGTCCCGAGGCGAAGCGCGGATCACTCAGCCAAATCTCCCGGTCGAACGCGCGGCAAAAGGCCTGCCATTGCTCCTCGCCCACGATGGTGACGAAGAGCTTCGAGCCATCCTTGGTGTCGAACAGGTCGTAAACCGGCCACGGACTGTCCTTGACGGAATAGGGGACCGACGGCTGGCCTGTGACGGTTTCGTACATCATCGCTTGCGCCATCAGGAACACATTGTTCTCGTAAAGTGCGCTCTGGATGTAGCGGCCGCGGCCGGTACGTTGCCTTTCGGCGAGCGCTGCCTGAATGGCGATCACGCCGAACATGCCGCCCATGATGTCGTTGACCGATGCGCCGGCGCGCATCGGCCGATCAGGCAAACCGGTCATGTAGGCGAGGCCGCCCATCATCTGCACTACCTCGTCGAGGGCGAGGCGATTCTCATAGGGACCCGGCAGGTAACCCTTCAGCGAGCAATAGATGACATGCGGCGCGAAGCTCGCGACCGAGTCGTAGTCGAGCCCGGTACGCTTGAGCAGACCCGGCCGGAAGTTTTCTATCATCACGTCGCTTTTTTCGATCAGGCGGCGTGCGACCGCCTGGCCGTCCGTTGAGCTGGTGTCGATCGCCACGCTGCGCTTATTGCGGCAATAGGTCGCGAAGAAGCCCGCCGCCGGTCCTTTGAAGTAACGGGTGCGATCGCCCTTGGGCGGCTCCACCTTCACGACGTCGGCGCCGAGGTCGGCGAGGATGAGCCCGCAGGTGGGACCCATCACCATCTGGCTGAACTCCACGACGCGCAGACCCGCGAGCGGGCGCAGATCATTGGTACGCCCGGTTGCGCACTGGTCCGCCATGCTCACGCGGCCCTCCGCAACGCCTTCGGAATTCCTGCCTCGTGCAGATGGCCTGTCAGATGCCTGGCCGGAATGTGCGCGCTGAGAATGGCGCGCGTCGCCATCAGCCGGTCGAGGTTGATTCCGGTCGAGAGGCCCATTTCTTCCAGCATGAAGACCAGATCCTCGGTCACGATATTGCCACGCGCTCCAGGCGCGAAAGGGCACCCGCCGAGACCGGACACCGCCGCATCGAAGCGGTGGATGCCGGCTTCAAGTCCGGCAACGACATTGGCGAGCCCCATGCCGAGGGTGTCATGCAGGTGCAGCCGCAAGCTCATTGCCACGCCGAGGTCGCTACGCACGCCCTGAACAATCTGCTTGATCAGGGGCGGCGTGGCATATCCGACGGTGTCGGCCAACCCGATCTCGTCGGCACCCGCCTCGGCATAGGCCGCAGCCAATCGGCGGACCGCGCCCTCTCCGATGCGCCCCTCCAGTGAGCAGCCGAAGGCCGTCGAAATACCGCCGACGAGGTGCGGGCGATTGCCGACCGGCCTGGCGTCGATCGCGGCACGCACGGCGCGGAATCCTTCCAGCTGCTCGCCGATGGTGCGACGAACATTGGCCTGGTTGTGAGTCTCGCTCGCCGAGATAACGAAATAGATGGCGTCGACGCCGGCGGCAATGGCGCGCTCGGCGCCTTTGAAATTAGGCACCAACGCGCCGATGGTGGCGGCTTCCTTGCGCGCGAGCGCATGCGCCATGACGATTTCGACATCGGCAAATTGCGGAACCACCTTCGGCGGCACGAAGGAGCCCGCGTCGATCTCGCGCACCCCCGCCGCGACGATGGCGTCGATCAGCGCGCATTTCGCCTCGGTGGGAAGGAAGATATCGAGGTTCTGCAGGCCGTCACGCGGACCAGCCTCGCAAATATGGACGTCCGGCGCGTTCGCCATCGCTTCGACCCTCCCAGAGGGAATTGTTATTTCTTGCAACAAAGAACAATCTATGAAACGCTCTGTCAAGTCCAAACATCACGGTGTGTGCTCGTGCCGACGCTCGACAATCCCAAAAATCGGTCCGTCAGGAATGGCGGTGCCCGGTCAACTTCAGGCCGTGCCGAGCTCACGGCACACCGCATTCTGGAAGTGGCACGGCGGGAGGGAATGCAGCCGGGCGACCGGCTGATCGAGCAGCGCCTGGCGGATGAACTCGATCTCTCGCGCGGGCCGATCAGGTTGGGCCTGCGAGCACTTGCGACCGCCGGGCTGGCGAAGAGCGAGCCCAATTGCGGCTTCGTCCTCGCCAAGGACACGCGCAGCGTGGCGGCAGAGTCGGCGCTTGCGACGTTCAGGCACGGCGACGAGGCGTATGCCGCGATCGCTGTGGATCGCCTCGGCAACCGCCTGCCGGCGAACGTCACCGAATCCGAACTGATGCGTCGCTACGGGCTGAGCCGGCCGGAACTGCAGCGCCTGCTCGACCGCACGGCCGCGGAAGGCTGGATGGAGCGAATGCCGGGCTACGGTTGGCGCTTCGCCGAAATGTTGTCGAGTCCGGAAGCCTATGAACAGAGCCTCGCTTTCCGCGCCGTTATCGAGCCAGCCGCGATAACGCAGCCGGGCTATCGCCTCTCCTCGGGCACCATCGAGCGGCTGCGTCAGCGCCACCTTCGGATTCTCGGAGGCGAATTCGAGCAAATGTCGCTCAGCGAGGTGTTCCAGTCAGGTTGCGAATTTCACGAAGAGATCATGCGCGGCACCGATAATTCGTTCTTCCTCGAAGCGCTCAAACGCGTGAACTCAATACGTCGCCTGTTCGCTTACGGTACATTTGCCGATAGACCGGGAGTACGGCGCCACATCAAAGATCATCTTCGCATGCTCGACCTGCTCGAAGCCGGACGCAACGCCGATGCCGCAAAGCTGATGATGCGTCACCTGCGACATTCGCCGCTCACGAGCGGTGGGTGAAAGAGTCAGGTTTGGTACTCTAATAATCCGATCTCAATTATTTCCCCACCATTTATCGAGGAATCCTGAGACCATCTCGATCTGCCCCAAGGTATTTAGCCCCATTCCAATGGAACCGATTCTTGCTTATGGCTTCCGAGCCGGAAGCCCGATGGGGCTCGTCGCTGTCCTCGAATAGCTGGGCAAACCCTATCGGCTGAGGGCTGCCGCACCGATCTCCCAATGCTCGACCGCTTTCAAGCGGCAATGGGCGATAGGGTTTCAGTGGCGACGGCGCCGACCGACATGGCAGAGACACTACAGGCCGAACGTCGGGCACCGGCGGAATTGTCACCAATTCCTTGCGATCGAAGCCGACCAGGGCCGCATCCACGATATCTTCAACCTCCATGACATTGGGCACCTTGCTGGCGTCGCCACCAGCTCGTTCGTAAATCTCGGTGCGTGGCCGTGGCCGCGTGCGGCCAAGCGGCGTGCGTAAACTGCGCCGATGCCGCTCGAGGCGCCGGTAACGAGTGCGGTCGTCATGGATGTTGTCCTAATTGAGTTTCGAGTATCGGGATGCTCTGCCGGGGATCGATGATGACAAATCGTCGGAGCGGCGCGGTCAGCCGCGCGCCTTCAGATGAAGCATCGGGTGATGCTCATAGTGACCGGCGCCGTTCTTCACGATGGGGTCTTCCGAGGTGATCGCCTTTATCTCTTGGTCATCGGCGATCTGATAGAGCGACACGCCATAACCGCCACTCGGGTCCATGACGGGGCCATGCGCGACGACCTGCCCCTTTTCGAGCAGGTCATCCAGGAACGCGCCGTGCTGCTTCATCCATGCTTTCTCATCGGCGGTCATGGTCGCGAGAAAATCAGCGCGCGGCGGAATGTACTTGCACAAATAGTACTTCATGGGTCGCTCCTCGGTGAAAGAGACATGTCTGCTTGCTTGGCGATCGCTCGAGTAGCGCGATCAATCGGCCACGCCCATCTGCTTGCGAAAACTCTTCTCGAAAGTCTTTTCAGGAACAAAGCGTCGCATCAGGCGGAGACGACCCGCCACCTTTCCGGGCGCGTACCGAATGCTCGGCTCTTTTTCGGTGGCAGCCTGCACCACCTTGTCCGCCACGGCTTCCACGGGATCGCCGGCCGCGATGCCGTTGCGCCAAGTCGCGTTCATGGCCGCGCGTCCCTTGTCGTAGACGCTCAGGATCCGGTCGGGCTTGGCGCCATTCTCTTCCAGCGCGGTGCGGGTGAAGACTGGCTCGACCAGTGAGACACGAATGCCGAATGTTCGCAGTTCGTGATCGAGCGATTCGGAATAGCCTTCGACGGCGTGCTTGGTGGCGTTGTAGAGCGCTGTATACGGTCCGGGCAGGAAGCCTGCCACCGAACTGATGTTGATGATCCGGCCCCGGCCCTGCTTGCGCATGATGGGCAGCACTTCAGTGGTGGTGCGAAGGATGCCGAAGACGTTGATGTCGAACAGGCTCCGGGCTTGATCGAGAGATGATTCCTCGGCGGCGCCGATCAAGCTACGGCCGGCATTGTTCACGAGCACGTCGATCCGGCCTGCAAGCCCGACGACATCCTTGATCAGTTGCTTGACCGACTGATCATCGGTGACATCGCAGCGGAGCATATGAATGCCCTGCCGCACCTCGTCGGGCGCGGCCTGACGACTAGTGCCGAACACCCGATATCCCGCGCGGATCAGGGCAATTCCGGCCGCAAGCCCGATGCCCCCGGAAGCGCCCGTGATCAGGGCGACCTTTTCGCCCGCTGTGCGTGATTGTGCCTGTGCCATCTCGAATTCCCTTGTTAGCGCCGCTAATGATTATGATCGTAATCATCGTCCATTTATGATTATGTATGTAATCATTGTCAAGGGCCTTCCGGACGCCGGGTCCGAGCCCCGTCGAAAGAGGTCACGCCGGCGTTGTGTGTCGGCCGCCGCCATCGGAAGGAAAGGGCTCGTGAAGGTCAGCAAGGAAACGGTCGAGCAGAATCGCGAGCGGGTGATCGCGACCGCCGCAAGGCTGTTCCGGGAACGTGGGATCGACGGTATCGGGCTTGTCGACTTGATGAGGGCTGCCGGGCTCACTCCCGGAGGCTTCTACCGGCAGTTCAAGTCAAAGGACGACCTCATCGTTCAAGCGGTCAAGCGGGCCTACAAGGATATGAGCGAGGATATCGCGGGCCGTATTGCAGCGAGCGATGATCCGCTGGAGACCCTCATGCGTCATTACGTGTCGCGCTACCACCGCGATGATCCGGGGCAGGGGTGCGGCCTTGCAGCAATGGCTGCCGACGCGGCACGTCACGACGATCCGGCGCTGCGGGAGTGCTTCGGCAGCATCGTCAGCAACTATATCGCGCTTCTAACCAAGCTCGTGCCAGGAAGCAGTGCAAAAGCGAAGCGGAGCGCGGCGATAACGGCGCTCGCCGAGATGATCGGATCGGTTGTCCTCTCCCGCGTGGTGCCAGATCCCGCACTATCCGATGAGATCATCGACACGGTCTCGAATGATCTGGTGAAACGCCATGCGAAATCTTCTCGAACTGCTTGATGAGCCGATCGGCGCCGCCTCCGACCCGCCGACGCACCTTCTCGAGCCATCCGTTGAAATTGCGCTCGCTTGGATAACCCCTTTCACTGGCGTCTCAATGATGGCAATTTAGGTCACCACGGTGCTACACCGTGGTGCTACACCGTCATTTTCCGGCGGTTCGAGAAATACCTGATATTGAAGGACTTTTTCGCTGCCGAAAGTCGGTGGCGGAGAGGGAGGGATTCTCATCCTCGATACCGGATGGTTACAGTATACTTCTCTCCGAGGCGATGAACTCTGCCGGTCGCCGCCGAGCCTATCCGCTCCCAAGCCCGCATGATCCTTTTCCCCCTGAGCGCGCCCCCGCACCGTGCTGCTGGGGGTTGCTCCCTTAAGTCGCATGTCCATTAGTTCGAAATGTTGGTGTCAAGGAGCGCCAGAAGTGAGCGCACCACTACTAGTCGCCGACGTCCGATCGTGGTCGTGACGATACGCCCAGTTCCTATCAACTCGTAAAGCTTCGTGCGTCCCAAGCCGGTCACTTCGCATGCATCTTCAATCGTGCAGGTGAGCCGCTGGGCGAATGGCATCGTGCTCGGTTCTGCGGCTTTCGGAGAGGATAGACTGACTTGTGACTGTCGTCCGCCAGTTTTCTCTCGTCGATTGTATCTCACGTGGCCCTCCTATTCGCACAAAGCTCGACACGACAAGAGTTGATTGTGCGACGAGCAACGTCAATGCGAACATCCGAGGGAGTTCGCGTACGACAGCGCACGTCAGCGGCGGTTTGAATATTCCCGGACACCAAGGGCGGCGAGCAAATTTTTCGAGAATGCGCCAGCCACAGTGAGGCATCGCGCCGAGGCTAGTCTGCTTATGTCGGCAGCAAAATTCCCCAAGCGTTCGCCGCTGTTCACTAGCGTCTTATTCAACCGTTATTCAACGAACGCGGCTGATGGCTACCTAAGTGCCTGAGTTTGCTGGCGCTCCCTAGGGGAATCGAACCCCTGTTTCAGCCTTGAGAGGGCCGCGTCCTAACCGCTAGACGAAGGGAGCGTTGGCCTCAGGGAATAGCCGCGAAATGTGCGGTGGGCAAGGCAAGTCTGAAGGCCCTCGCACGGTTGGGTAAATCTGTTGCCTGGCATCCTTGGGCCTGGCCCGGGGTATTTTGGGCCGATCGCGCAGGTCTCAGGGTTCGCTGACAAATTTGAGCTTTCCGGCAGGTTTCAGCGTTCTGGCGTCGAAGGTGCGGATTTCGGTCACCCCGCCGATATCCAGCGTCAGCACCAGCCGCTCGCCGGCGACCGCCGTCGAGACGATGCGGGCGCCCTTGGGCAGCGTCGCGATAATGTCCGTCGCGACTGCCGCGGGGCTTCCCTCGCCACGGTAAAGACGGTACCCGACGGCGATCAGAACCACGGCCACCGCCAAGGCCGAGGTCAGGCCCGCGATCAGCATCATCCGCCGCACCCGCGCGATCAGCGCGGCCTGGTCGGGGGTCGGTTCGGGCGCAACGGTATCGGTCATGCAAGGCTCTCAACAAGGCTCATCATTGGAACAAGACTCTTCTTCAAATAACGGTCAAAGGCTGGAGCTCATCGTGGGCGGCGACGAGGGGTCGCCCCGCCTGGACCGCGTGCTCGCGGTGCTCCGCCCGGAACTGTCGCGCTCGCGGCTGAAGGCGCTGATTCTGGCCGGTTTCGTTACCGCCAAAGGCGCCCCCATCCGCGACCCCGCTTATCATGTCGCTGCTGGAGATACGATCACAATCGACGTCCCCGAAGCCGTCTCGCCGGAGCCTAAGGGCGAGGATATCGCGCTCGATATCGTCTATGAGGACGACGACATCATCGTCATCGACAAGCCCAGGGGTCTCGTCGTGCATCCGGCCGCAGGCCATGAGAACGGCACGCTCGTCAATGCGCTGATTGCCCATTGCGGCGCGAGCCTTTCCGGCATCGGCGGCGTCCGCCGGCCGGGCATCGTGCACCGCCTCGACAAGGACACGACCGGGCTGATGGTGGTCGCCAAGAACGACCAGGCGCATCAATCGCTGACCGCGCAATTCGCCGATCACGGCCGCACCGGTCCGATGCAGCGCGGCTACATGGCCTTCGTCTGGGGGGTACCCAACCGCCAGCGTGGCACAGTCGATGCGCCGATCGACCGGCATCCGTTTGCCCGCGAAAAGATGGCGGTGCGCCAGAGCGGCCGCGAGGCGATCACCCATTGGGAATTGCAGGCGGCCTATCAGGGGCGCGACGGCAAGCCGGTTGCCTCGTTTCTCGCCTGCCAGCTCGAGACCGGGCGGACCCATCAGATCCGGGTGCACCTCGCCCATATCGGCCACCCGCTGCTGGGCGATGCCGTCTACGGCCCGCACTTCAAGACCAAGGCCGGGCAGCTCGGTACCCAAGGTAAGGAAGCGCTCACCGCGCTCGGCCGGCAGGCCCTGCACGCCTATCTGCTCGCCCTGGAACACCCCCGAACCGGAGAACTTTTGCACTGGGAGGCGGCTCTGCCGGAGGATCTGCTCCTCCTGCAACGGGCGCTGGAAGCGGCCCTATGACGCAGCCTCTTCAGGAAAGATAAGCTATACCAACAGGTTATAGCTGTCACACGGGGACGTGACGTCAGCATTCCTTCCCTATTTGTTCGTTTTCGGCTATGTTGCACCTGCGCTGAATATCCAGCGCGGAACATCGCAGCCTGGTCGGCTTTAACACAGCGATCATCTGCCGGGCCCGCCGCTATCGGGGGCCTGAACCACTGGAGGGCGCTCAAATGGCCCGTACAGCTACGTTGCCGGTTCTCAATGGAGAATCCGGCCTGTCTAGATACCTCGCCGAGATCCGCAAATTTCCAATGCTGGAACCCCAGCAGGAATACATGTTCGCCAAGCGTTGGCGCGAACATGACGATCGCGACGCGGCACATCACCTTGTCACCAGCCATCTCCGGCTCGTGGCCAAGATCGCCATGGGCTATCGCGGCTACGGCTTGCCGATTTCCGAGGTCGTCTCGGAAGGCAATGTCGGCCTGATGCAGGCGGTCAAGCGGTTCGAGCCCGAGAAGGGTTTTCGTCTCGCTACCTACGCCATGTGGTGGATCAAGGCGTCGATACAAGAGTACATTCTGCGTTCCTGGTCGCTCGTGAAAATGGGAACCACCGCGAACCAGAAGAAGCTGTTCTTCAACCTACGCAAGGCGAAGAGCAAGATCTCCGCCCTGGACGAGGGCGATCTCCGCCCCGACCAGGTGAAGCTGATTGCCAAGCGCCTCGGCGTGACGGATCAGGACGTGGTCGACATGAACCGCCGCCTCGGCGGCGACGCGTCGCTCAACGCACCGATCCGCGACGACGGTGAAGCCGGCGAATGGCAGGACTGGCTGGTCGATAACTCGCCCAACCAGGAAGCCGTCATGGCCGAGCACGAGGAGTTCGATCATCGCCGTCAGGCGCTGAACGGCGCCATCGGCGTGCTCAACCCGCGCGAACGCCGCATCTTCGAGGCGCGGCGCCTGGCGGAAGACCCGATGACGCTGGAAGACCTCGCCGCCGAATTCGGCGTGTCGCGCGAACGCGTGCGGCAGATCGAGGTCCGGGCTTTCGAAAAGGTGCAGTCGGCCGTCAAGAGCACGATTGCCCGGCAAGAAGCGGAAGCGCTCGAAGCCGCATACTGATTGCGCGATCGAGGTAACAGTTGACGAAAGCCGGCGGCGACGCCGGCTTTTTGTTTTTGGGGTGCCTTGACCAACTCGACGCAACGGAATTCGAGGCGGCGTCGGGCGTTTTCAATCTCGCGCTTCTCTCGGGTGGAATACACGCAGCATCACCAGACGTTTTCCGTCGAAGCGATATTGGAAGACGTAAGCCGCACCCAGGACCTGCAATACAATTTGTCGGTACTCTTCCCGCCCGGCGATCGGCCGCCCCAGCATTGGATGTTCCGACAGCACTCGCACCTTGCCGATGATTTCACCGGCCACGACACCTGCAAGCGACGGATGCTCCCTGTTTAGAAATTCAACGAAACGGTCAATATCGGCAAGAGCAGCGTCCGACCATTCCAGCTTCATCGATTGTGCCAGCTCCGAAACGCGGGTGTGCCCCATGTTTGAAGCCATCGCACGACTTCGTCGTTCGATGCCACCGAGTCTTGCGCTTCGAACGCCTTCCAGCGCCGATCCAATTCAGCGATTTCGCCGGCGTCTGCCGCTACCGGGCTGACCGCAATTGTCGCCAACTCTGCAACCAGTTCTGGCACGGTCACACCACGCTCTGCTGCGCGCTGTTTAAGCACCGACGCGGTGCTGTCGTCGATTTCTATGGTCTGAGTTTTCATGGTTGAATTATACCTGAAAATGCCCCCTTAATCCAGACTTGGGGGTATGCCGCCCCCGTATGCGCTCCTACTCCCCCCACTCCCGCGCCATCGTCGCCAGCGCGCAACCTTCGCAGTAGCGGGCGTCCTTGTAGTCGATCCAGTTATGCGCATAGACGCGCTCGCGCGGAATGCCGTAACGCGCGCGCAGCACCTTCACCAGAATCCGCCACGCCGCGATCTGCGCTTCGGTCGGGCCGCGCGTCACGTCGGGATAGTTGCCGGCGAATTCCACGCCGACCGAATTGTCGCCGACCACCTTCCGGTAGGTCGGGCCGTTGTCGATATACTTGTTGTCGTTGCGGTTGGCGCCGTCGCCGTGAGTCGGAACGAGATGTTCGGCGACCGCCCAGTACACCGTGCCGTCGGTCTCGACCCAGACCATGACGCCGCGCCGCGTCGGGTTCTTCGACTGCGCCTGCGCGCCGTCGCGCGCCGAGCCAGCCGGTCCTTCGGTCTGATGCACGATGATGTTGCGCCAGGGATGGGCTTTCGCAACGTCGCCCCACGGCGCGAGCCAGACCATCTTCAACCCGGGAATATCTGGTGTGCCCGACGAGCGCGCGATCGCAGCGAGGTCGGACGTTTGCGCGGAGGCGGATACGGAAAATGCGAAGGCGCAAACCGCCAGCGCAAGCGAACGAAGGTTCATGTCTCACGGCCCGGTGACGGACCTCAATAACATGCTCGGCGACCTTGTTCGACGCGTTTTCTTCACGCGAACCGGTAGCCACCCCCGGATCAAGTCCGAGGGCATGCTTCGCCCGAAAACGCTTCAGGCGCGCTTGCGCAGGGCCATGTCGGAGATTGGCGGGCTTGCGGGTTCGGGCACCAGCGGCGGTGCCGGGTGGTAGGTCGCAAAGTCGTTGCGGCCGGCCTTCTTGGCGTCGTAGAGCGCATGGTCGGCGGCGGCAATCAGGCGGTCGGGATACGCGCCCATCTCGCGGGCCCATTGCGCGACGCCGATCGAGACCGCGACCGGAATGTCGTTGCCGGTGCATTGTTCGGCGTCCGCACGGCAGACCTCCAGCACGCGGCGCGCGATCATGGCGCCTTCGCGCAGCGTCGAGGACGGCAGCACGATGCAGAATTCGTCGCCGCCGGTCCGTGCCAGCATGTCGCCGGGCCGCAGGCGGGTCTGCGCCATCAGGGTGAAATGCTGCAGGCAGGCGTCGCCGGCGGCATGGCCGTGGGTATCGTTGATGGCCTTGAAGCCGTCGAGATCGATCACCAGCAACGCGAAGGGCTGACCGCTGCGTTCGGAGCGCGCGCATTCTTCCGTGAGGCGCTGCAGCAGATAGCGGCGGTTGCCGACGCCGGTGAGGTCGTCGAGCAGCGCGAGATCCGCGACCTCGTTGCGCAGGCGGTCCATCGCCATCAGCAGGAAGCCGAAATTCAGCGACATCGACAGGAACACCAGCACCAGGATCACAACCGATTGCGCCGGGCTGAAATGCATATAGGAGAACCCGCCGCCCATGGTGGTCACCGCGCCGATCCACCTGGCGACGAAAATGGCCATGATGAGAATGGTGACGACGCCGGCCAGCCGCGCGCCCGGATTGACGCGACCCTCGTGCCGGCTCAGCAACAGCTTCAGGCTCAGCACCATCGGCAGCGCCTGGGCGATCGTGAAGACGGTCATCCGCGCCGGCACGCTGTCATGGACGAAAGTGAAAAAACACAATCCGGCCGCGGTAAGCCCGGTGACCAGCACGGTGAGGCGCCAGGAAACGGGCTGATGGAAGAACTTCCGGATGCCCATCGCAGCCAGGCAGATCGCCAGGACCAATGCGGTGCCGGCGAACAGCAGCGGTACCAGCGTATCCGGGAAAACCACGCGCAGCATCGCCATCGTCGCACCGGCCGCCGCAACGAATGCCGAACCGGTCCAGAACCGCGCGGCTTCGAACAACGGATAGCTGCGCATGACGTAGGCCCAGATCAGGCCCAGCGCGAGAAAATTGATGACGAACACCGTCCAAAGCGTCGGAACGCTCAGCATCGCGAACCCGGGACGCGCACGTCCCGTCCCCCCTGTTGTCTAACGACCGCTCAGGACTTCCGCCTCGAGCCTTCTCCCACGACGATTCTTGTTGTCTTGCCCCGTCGTCTTGCGGGACAAGGTGCATCCGCGCCGCTTAATGGACTCTGACTGCCGCCGGCCAATCCAAACTGTGGTTTTGAATTGATGAAGATCGTCGACGTTCGGACATCGTTAAGCTTGATGCGCGCGATGCGAACAGAGGTGACGAGGCTCGTTTCGGCAAAAAATCGCATCAAAATGCATAACAACTGTGGATAACGCGATGACAACGCCATGACAGCACGCGGCAGCGGCCTCCGAATCTGCTGGGATTGTCATCGAGGATGTTGCGAGGCTGGCCCTCCGCCAAGCATGCCTCGGTGTCGCGTTTCAATCCATGAAAACCTTGAGAGGATACTATGGCTAAGAAAGCGAAGAAGGCGAAAAAGGCCAAGGCGAAGAAGGCCAAGAAGTCGAAGAAGAAGTGAATTTTGGCCCGGGTGGAGTGCTCAGCTTCGCCCGGGCTCCCAACTCCGGGTGTAATTTGGAGAAATGGCGGGCCTTAGGGTCCGCCTTTTTGATTCCGGCGGCGCGAACGCGTAGCCCGGATGGAGCGAAGCGAAATCCGGGGTTTGTCGCAGCGGAACGATTGTCCCGGGTTGCGCTTCGCTCCATCCGGGCTACAGCTGAACCGCCTAGCGCTCCGCAAACGCCAGCTTGGCGCCGAGCGCGGCAAATCCCGCCGCAAAACTCCGGCGCAGCCAGGCCATCGCCTTTGGGCGGGTGATGACGCGGTCGCGCAGCGAGGCTGCGAACAGGCCATAGGCCGCGAACACCGCAAACGTCATCGCCATGAAGGCTGTGCTCAATTCCAGCATCCGCGCCAGCGGGTACGGCTCATCGACGGCGACGAACTGCGGCAGGAAGGCCAGGAAGAAGATCGAGAGTTTCGGATTGAGGATGTTGATCAGGATCGCGGTCACGATGACACGCCGGCTGGAGCGGGTGGCGGCGGCCGGGCCTGTATCGATCGAAAGCGCGCCCGTCTCGCGTAACGCCTGCCAGGCCATGTAGAGCAGATACGCGACGCCGCACCATTTCAGCGCGGCGAATGCCAAAGCACTGGTATGCAGCACGGCGGCAAGCCCGAGCATGGCGGCGAGCATATGCGGCACGATGCCCAGCGTGCAGCCAAAGGCCGCCGCAACGCTCGGCCGCGCGCCAAGCGTCAGCGCCACCGCGAGCGTATAGAGTACGCCGGTGCCGGGGGAAGCGACCACGATCAGCGAGGTCAACAAGAACGACAGCGTCATGGTCAGGCATTACCACGCCAATCTCGGACGTGGAAGCATGGCGCCGCTCTTCACGAACGCGCGCGGTCAGCCTTCGCCGTGATGCCGCCTTTCATATATCATCCGTTCCGCCTCGCGGATAACGTCGAGCGGCACCCACGGCTTGGCCCAGAACTGGACGCCCTCGGGCAATTCCTGATGCAGCGGTTTGCCCGAGGTGACGATCACGCCCATGTCGGGATTGTACTTCCTGGCGATGTGCGCGAGTTCGACGCCATCCATGTTGCCGGCGAGCTGCACGTCGGTCATCATCAGGACCAGACTACCGGCGGCGCGCTCCAGCACCAGCTCCGCAGCCTCCGCACTTTCGCATTCGATGACATCGACCTCGCTCTCTTCCAGCAGCAGGCAAATCATGTCGCGCTGCATCGGATCGTCTTCGACGATGAGGGCGGTCGCGCGAAATGGTTTCGATTGTCCCATGGTGGCCTCCTCCGAAAAGGATCGCGCCGTTTGAGGGCGTCTTTAGTGTCGGGTAGTCGACGTTAAGGCCCGAAGCGCTTTATTGTTCAGTTCCAATTTGCGAAAGTTGCGGAACCCGTCTTCTTTCTCGACCTGCATTGAGTCCACCCCCATTACTGCGATATCCGGAAGTGCGGCCGCCATGACCGGCGCCGGGGTGCTGACCAACATCGTGCGCAACTCCCGCACCGGCGCTGCTATCACCGACAATGCGCGCCGCGCGCAATCGATCGACCGCTTCGATGCCATCGCCAAGACGACGCCGCCGATCGCGGCACAGCGCATCATTCTCGGCATCGAGAAAAACCAGCCACCTACGCAGCTACAGCCCATCGCCATTCCGGGGCGTGCGAAGCACGAGCTGAGACTGTGGCTACCGTCCCACCAGCCTGTCGGCAAAATAGCCGATCGTCTTGCGGTAGATCGTAGCCCTGTTCCACTCGCGCATCGCTTCGAAATTCGCACTCCCCTCGCCATACGGCGCGCCGGCCTTGAAGCCGCTCACGTGCAGGAGGTTCGCGGTGGAGGCGAGCACATCGGGCACGCTGTGGCGGAGATCGACGTGGCCGTTGCCGTCGAAGTCGACGCCGTACTTGATGTAGGACGACGGCAGAAATTGCGTCTGGCCGATTTCGCCGGCGAAGGCGCCGATCAAATCGCGCAAGGGCAGATCGCCGCGCTGCACGATCTTCAGCGCTGCGAGCAATTCGCCCTGGAACAGTTCGGTGCGGCGGCAATCATGCGCCATGGTGGCGAGCGTGCGGATCACCGGCATCTTGCCGATGTCGCCCTTGCCGTAATCGGACTCCAATCCCCAGATCGCAACGATAATTTCCGGCGGCACGCCAAAGCGCTGCTCGATGCGCGCCAGCAATGAGCCGTGCCGCTGCAGCATCTGCCGGCCGATGTTGATGCGCCCGGGGCCGACGCGGGTCGAGACATATTGCTCGAATGTCTTGTTGAAGGTGCCGCGCTGGCGCCGGTCGAAGGCCAACACCGCCGGATCCTGCGTCACACCCGAAAGCGCCTGGCCGATCACGGCCTGCGATACGCCGGCCGCCTGAGCCTCCTGCGACATCGCCGCCACGAAGGTGTTGAAATCGCCGCCGCAGCGGGCGGCGTAAGTGGGGGTGGAACAGATGACGGCACTGAGGAAAATGGCCCAACGAAGTATGCGCATGCGAATCCTTTGTTACGTCTCGCGCCGATCATGCCATGGGAAAGCGGTGTGCGAAACGTCGTCGTCCTGGCCTTGAGCCGGGACCCATACGCCGCGGCCGATCTTGTTAAAGCGGGCTGTTTGACGGCTTGGCTTCAACAATAGCCGCCTGTGGTTATGGGTCCCTGCGTTCGCAGGGACGACCGCTTGATTGAGCCCCCTACTCGCCGCCGTCGATCTGACGGCCCATCAGCGCGATCGCCTTCTGATAGACGCCGGCGGCATTCCAGGCCTGGATGGCGGCGAAGTTCGGCTCGCCCGGCTGGTAGCCCGCGCCCGTGCGCCAGCCGTGGGCTTTAAGAAAATTCGCGGTCGAGGTCAGCGCATTGGCGGCGTTTTCCAGATTGCCGGTGCCGTAGGCCAGAATGGCTTTGGGCATGAACTGGGTTTGGCCGACTTCGCCATGCATCGAGCCGCGCTGGCCAGGAGAGAGCGCGCCGCGGTCGATCAATTGCAGCGCCGCGTAAAGGTGCTCGGTGAAATAGGCCGAGCGCCGGCAGTCATAGGCGAGCGTCGCGATCGAGGCGAGCATGTTCTGATTGCCGCGCTGGCTGCCGAACCCCGTCTCCATTCCCCAGATCGCGAGCAGCGGCCCCGGCGGCACGCCGTAGCGGCTCTGAATGGAGGCGAACAGCGCGCCTTGCGACGCCTTGAGCTGCCGTCCCTTCGCAACGATGGTCGCAGCTCCCCGCTTGGCAAGAAACTGGTCAAGCGAGAGATTGAAGCTGCGCTGGCCGCGATCGGCATTGATGGTCGCCTGCGCGTAGTTCGTCGCCATCAGGGCCTGGATGGTCGAGGCACTGACGCCCTTGGCCCGCGCCTCGCCGGCGAACTCGCCCTTCCAGGCGGCGTAGCCGGCGGATGAGCTGCCGCATTGCGCGGCGTCGGCTTGGGAGTTGAAGCATGCGACCATGGCCAGGGTGGCGCTGAAAGCAAATGCGATGCGGAGCATGGAAAAGCCATTCCTGAGAGAGCACTGCAAATAAGCATCGGCTTCTAGCACGTCCTTGGCCGCGCTTCGAGGGTTGCGGCAAACGCACGGGCCGAATCTCCCCGAAAATGGCCATGATTGCGACTAATTTGAACCGGTTGATCTGCCGGCGCGACCTTTACAAGTCATACTTCGTCCTACCGCTCCCCCCGATCGTTTCTCGAACAAATGGATTTCCCATGGGCTTACCGCGCATACTGTTCAGGCCGATCCTCCTGATGCTCGCCATGTCGCTTGGCGCGATGACGAACGCTTCCGCGCAGACGCGCGACGTGGCCGGCGCCAGGGATTATCCCGGCATCGGGCGGTTCGGCGGCAGCGTCATCACGGGATATCAGGTGAAGGATTTTGATGCGGCGCGGATGCAGGGAGCCGCCTTCAAGGACGGTAAGCCTGTCGACGCGCGGCGGCTGGAAGGCCGCATTACCCGCATCGCCTATCGCACCAATCCCGGTCCCTCGATCCTGGAAGTGTCGCGCAATTTCGAGACCCAACTGGTGAAGGCCGGATTCGAGAGGCTGCTTACCTGCGACGTCGACGCCTGCGGCGGCATTCCCTTTTCGGAAGCCGTCGACGCGCTGCCGATCCCGCAGATGTGGGTGGACGGTTTCAACTATCACTATTTTGCGGGGCGCAAGGTGGACGGCGGGCGCGAGACCTATGCCAGCCTCATCGTCAGCGAAAACAACCGCGAGATCTATGCGCAGCTCGTCATCGCCGAGCTAGGCGCGATAGAGAACAAGATGGTGGATGCGGCTGTCATGGCCAAGGGCCTCCGCGAGACGGGCCGCATCGCGCTCTACGGGATCTATTTCGATACCGACAGGGCCGAGGTGAAGCCCGAAAGCCGCCCCACCCTCGAGCAGATCGCGAAGCTGCTGACCGCCCAGGTCGGACTCAGCGTCTTCATCGTCGGCCACACCGACAACCAGGGGCCATTCGCCTACAATCTTGATCTGTCGCGACGCCGCGCCGAGGCGATCGCCGCCGAGCTGGTGAAGAACTACGGCATCGGCGCGCCGCGGCTGCGCACCGCGGGCGTGGCCCTGCTTGCGCCGGTGGCTCCAATGCCACCGAGGCCGGCCGCGCGCTGAACCGCCGGGTGGAGCTGGTGGCGCCGTAGCTTCAACGCGTGGGCCGACGTCCGATTTGGCCCCTCCAAGGACAATGGCTATGACCAGGTCCAATGGTTTCAAAGTCGGAATGGGAATTGCGATCGCCGCACTAACGGGAAGCCAGAAGGCAACCGCGCAGGCGCCAACGCTTTCGGTAGACCCTTCACGACTGCCCCGTCTCGGCACCGTCGACGAGCGTTTTCAATCGTACAATTTGGAAATGGTCGAGGTCACCGGCGGACGGTTCTGGAAGCCCTATAGGGCGAGCGCCTCAGCGCCGTCGGCGCGCGGCGCTGATAATGCCGGCAATGTCCCGGCGGGCAGCAATCCCGACCTCTACGCGTATCGGGAGCCCATCGACCTGTCGAACTCCCGACTGCGCATATTGGCTGCCGCGCTGGCCCCGGCCTACATGCGCGTCAGCGGCACCTGGGCCAATACCACATACTTTGCTGAAAACGATGAGACGCCCGCCACACCGCCCAACGGCTTCCGCGCGGTGCTAAGCCGCGAACGCTGGAAAGCTGTCATCGACTTAGCCCGCGCGGTTAACGCAGAGATCGTGACCTCGATGGCCACAGGCCCAGGTGTCCGGGACGCGGCAGGCCGATGGCAGAGCGATCAGGCGCGTCGCTTCTTCGCCTATACCAGATCCATCGGTGGCAGAATTGCCGCCGCCGAGTTCATGAATGAGCCGACGCTGGCCGCGATGGGCGGCGCACCTGATGGCTATGACGCGGCAGCTTACGGGCGGGACTTCAAAGCCTTTGTTGCGTTCATCAGGACGAGCGAACCGGATGTGATGGTTCTGGGCCCCGGTTCGATCGGCGAGACAGCAGCGCCGCAATCATCCAGGCCATCATTCCTCAGCACGCGGGACTTGCTTGCAGCATCCGGATCCGGCATCGACGTTTTTTCCTATCATCACTACGGCGCCGTCTCGCAACGATGCGCTCCGGGTCAAACCACATCCGAGGCTGCCCTTTCGGAAGCGTGGCTGGCGAGCACGGACCAGACGCGCGCGTATTACCAATCGCTCAGGGACGAGTTTGCGCCTGATAAGCCGATGTGGCTCACCGAAACCGCCGAAACAGCTTGCGGCGGCAATCCCTGGGCTTCCACTTTCCTCGATACGTTCCGATATCTCGATCAGCTTGGCCGGCTTGCCAGAGCCGGCGTCAAAATGGTTGCGCACAACACGCTTGCCGCAAGTGACTACGGCCTGCTTGATGAGAAGACGTTGCAGCCGCGGCCAAACTATTGGGCGGCGCTGCTCTGGCGCAGGCTGATGGGCACAACCGTTCTTGACGCCGGCGTGCACGATGGGATGCGCCTCTATGCGCATTGCCGACGAGGCGTGCGTGGGGCCGTCGCACTACTGGCCATCAATACGGACCGGACGAACGCCGCAACCTTGCGATTGCCTGTGACCAGCGAGCGCTACACGTTGTCGGCGGATCATCTGCAAAGCGCCGGCGCGAAGCTGAATGGAACGGCCTTGGATCTCGGACCGAATGACGATCTTCCGCGGCTTGCCGCGGTGACATCGCCGCCAGGTTCGATTGAGATCGGACCGGCCACGATTACGTTCCTCACGGTCGGGGATGCCAAAAATCCGGCATGCGATTGAATTTCTTGCGGATGCCGGCCGCACGCTCGTCCACGCGTTTGTCCCGCGGCGCATTGACCAGGCTTACCAGCCAAAGACCCGCTATTTTTCTTTGACAACGTCTCGCTGATCGAAGAAAAGCCGCCCATGGCCAAGAAACCCGGGACCAATCCCAAAGGCGAATTTGCCTTTTTCAACGTCGTTTATGAGGACGACTCGCAACGCTCCAACCGGCGCGTGCCGTCCGAGCTGCTCGGCGGGCTCGACGGCGACGAGCCGGCGCGCGGATACATCATGGAGCAGGACCGCGAAATCGCCGAGAAATCCGGCCGCACTCCGCTGGCGATCAAGAGCATCAGCCGGGTCGGGGCGAAGAAGAAATAGAGCTGCGAGCGTAGGCGGGCGCGATCGCCCTCACCAATGCCCTTTTCGCCTGTTCCACGCGAACAGCAGGTCCGCGAATCGATCGTACGCAAACCGGGTCAACGGCAACATCATACGATTGCCGAACAGCGACGCGAGCCAGCCCTCGCCCGGCGTCACGCGCCAGGTCGCGATCGCGACATCCGCGCCGACAATCAGCCGATCAGCCTCATCCGTGGCATGTAGCCGGCGGCGCACGTCGTCGAGCGAAACGCCATAAGCCGCCAGCGCCTCCGGTTGTTCGTTGATGTCCCTGAATTCAATGCTTCCCGCGCGGACGGCGGCCAGCAACTTGTTGCGCTGCCAGTCGATGCCTGCATCGCAAACGGGGCAGCGCGTGTTGTACCAGACAACAAGACGATGATCAGGCATGATGTCCTCAGCTATCGAGAACGGCAGAGACTGCCGCGCGTCTCTATCACCTCTATGTCGATAGTTGGATCTCCCAATCATCCGCAGCTTGTCCTGGGTGGACCGGGAATTCAGCCATACCTAAGGCTTTACGGTCTCTGATAAATTGCTTTTGAGTTGCCCTTGTTCTCTTTTTGTTCTATGGTGACTGTTATGGCCGCTTCGACGCAAATCGAATGGACTGACGCGACGTGGAATCCAGTCACGGGTTGCACCAAAATTACGCGCGGCTGTGACTTCTGCTACGCCGAGCGTTTCTCGGAACGATTTCGCGGCGTACCGAACCACCCGTTTGAAAATGGCTTTGACCTGAAGCTGCGACCTGAGCGCCTAACGCAACCTCTGAGTTGGCGACAGCCGCGGCGCATCTTCGTCAATTCGATGAGTGACCTTTTTCATAAAGAGATACCGCGATCCTTCATTGATTCCGTATTTGACACTATGGAAGCGGCTGACTGGCACACTTTCCAAGTTCTGACCAAGCGCAGTTCGCTTATGACCCGCTACCTTCGCAATCGATATGGTACAGACAAAGCACCGCCCCACGTCTGGCTTGGCGTATCAGTCGAAGATGCAAAAAATACTGTCCGGCTGAAGCATCTAAAGGGCGCTCAGGCATCTGTTAGATTCGTCTCGTTCGAACCTCTACTTGGTTCGGTAGGCAAGATTGACCTCAAGGGAATCGATTGGGCTATCGTGGGCGGCGAGAGTGGTCCGCGCTCTCGTCCCATGGAAGAAGAATGGGTGATCGAAATCCGAGATCAATGCCGCTCTGACAAGGTTGCGTTTTTCTTCAAACAATGGGGTGGCGTACGGCCGAAATCCGGCGGGCGTCTTCTCCGAGGTCGCGAGTGGAATCAATACCCGAGCATCTATCGGGATGTACGTTTAGAGGCCGCTGAATAGAAAGGAACAAGCTGTGACCGATCCTTATTTCGGTCGCGAGCAAACCAAGGCCAAGCATTTCATTCTAAGACGGTACCTTCAGGCGCTCGCGTTCAAAGTTCTTCGGTTTTCTGACATTACCTACGTCGACGGATTTTCAGGTCCATGGGAAACTAAGACTGAGGACTTTATCGATTCATCCTTCATGATCGCAATCAATGTTCTGCAGGATGCGCAACAGAAGATTCAAACTCAGACGGGGCGACGTCGAAAAATTCGCTGCTTCTTTTCCGAAAGTAACCGTCAAGCCTACACCAAGCTAGCCTCGGCCATTTCTCCATTTCACCGTCCCACAGAAGATTTTGAGATCAAGACTTACTGCGGTGAATTCGAAAGCGCGATATCCGAAATACAAGCTTTCATCGACCGCTCCTTCCCTCTGATCTTCATCGATCCAACGGGATGGACAGGATACTCTTTAAGCAAGATCGGACCGCTCTTTAATCGACCAAAATGCGAAGTACTACTTAATTTCATGTACGATTTTGTAAATCGCGCCGCTTCAATGAGCGACGCAAGAACAATTGCATCTCTCGACCCCATTCTCGGGGGCCCAGAATGGGAAGCGCGACTTGATCCAACTCTTCCCCGAGGGCGCGCAGTCGAAAAACTATTTCGTGACAACCTAGCGCTCGCCGGAAAATTTGATTTCGTGGTGTCGACAAAGATAGACCGACCGACGGCAGATCGCCCCCATTTCTTTATCGCCTACGGAACGAAGTCGCGCGATGGACTAAAGACATTTCGTGAGACCGAATACGACGCCTTGAAGTTTAATGCGCGCGACCGAGCCGACGCCAAAGAGCGTAAGCGTGAAGGCCGATCAGGTTCACCCGACCTATTCTCCGGCTTTGAAGCAGATGTTCAAGAGACCACGATTGACAAAATCGTCGAAGAACAAAAAGGGCTAGCTTCACAGGAGGCGCTAAGAATTTTGCGCGAGTTCGGCCCGACATCTTTTTCGAGTATCTGGGAGACGCTTCTTCAGGTTTACGTGCTGCGAGTGACGAACGTAAAAGATATCTGTGTCGACTTGGCAAAAATTGGCACGATCGAAAATACTTGGGGCGGCGGCAATCGTAAGCCCCGTGACCAAGACACAATAAGGCTGAGACTCAGCTAGCTTCGTAACTCTCAACAAAACGGCGGGCTTTCGCCCGCCGCTTGTTTTTTGGATGGATTGCCGGGTCAAGCCCGGCAATGGCGAGCTTGAATTAGTTGTCCAAGAAGCTCCGCAGCTTCCGCGACCGCGACGGATGCTTCAGCTTGCGCAGCGCCTTCGCCTCGATCTGACGGATGCGTTCGCGCGTCACGCTGAACTGCTGGCCGACTTCTTCCAGCGTGTGGTCGGTGTTCATGCCGATGCCGAAGCGCATGCGGAGCACGCGTTCTTCTCGCGGCGTGAGCGAGGCCAGCACCCGCGTGGTGGTTTCGCGCAGGTTGGACTGGATCGCCGCATCGATCGGCAGGATCGCGTTCTTGTCCTCGATGAAATCGCCGAGGTGTGAATCTTCCTCGTCGCCGACAGGCGTTTCCAGCGAGAGCGGCTCTTTCGCGATCTTGAGGACCTTGCGGACCTTCTCGAGCGGCATGCCGAGCTTCTCGGCGAGCTCTTCGGGCGTCGGCTCGCGGCCGATCTCGTTGAGCATCTGGCGGCTGGTGCGCACGATCTTGTTGATGGTCTCGATCATGTGCACGGGAATGCGGATGGTGCGCGCCTGGTCGGCGATCGAGCGCGTGATCGCCTGCCGGATCCACCACGTGGCGTAGGTCGAGAACTTGTAGCCGCGGCGGTATTCGAATTTATCGACCGCCTTCATCAACCCGATGTTGCCTTCCTGGATCAGGTCGAGGAACTGCAGGCCGCGGTTGGTGTATTTCTTGGCGATCGAAATCACGAGACGCAGGTTGGCCTCGACCATTTCCTTCTTGGCCTGGCGCGCTTCGCGCTCGCCCTTTTGCACGCCGTGCACGATCTTGCGGAATTCGCCGATCTCGAGGCCGGTGAGGGCTGCCAGCGACTGGATCTCATGGCGCAGCTCCTTGATGCGGTCCTTTTCGTGATGGACGAAATTCTTCCAGCCTTTTGCCGAAAGTTTCGAGACACGGTTGAGCCAGCGCGGATCGAGCTCCGAGCCCTGGTAGTTGCGCAAAAAGTCTTCGCGCGCGACGCCGTGGCTGTCACCCAAACGAAGCAGACGGCCTTCGAACGAGACCAGCTTCTTGTTGATGTCGTAGAGCTGCTCGACGAGGGAATCGATACGGGCCTGGTTCAGGCGCAGCGACTTCACCTCGACGATGATTTCGTCCTTCAGCTTCTTGTACTTGCGCTCCTGCGAGGGCGACAGCGACTCGCTCTGCAGCTGGTTGGCGATATCCTGTTCCTGCAGGCGGCGCAGCTTCTTGTATTCGGAGGCGATCTTGTCAAAAGTTTCGACCACCTTCGGCTTCAGCTCGGCCTCGATGGCGGCGAGCGACATCTGGTTTTCGAACTCGTCGTCGTCCATGTCGCCTTCGGCGGCGGCTTCGGCCGGATCTTTCTCTTCGGTGTCCGCACCGGGCGCAGGCGCGGCGCGGAACGGGGTCGCCGACGGCGGGGCCGCGGGCGGCGCGACGTGCGCAGGCGCAGCCGCGCCATTGGCGTCAGCAACGGGAGCTGCGTCAGCACCGGCGCCGGCGATCAACGCCGGGTTCATGTTGTTCTTGGCGTCGGGGCCAGCGTAGGTGGCTTCGAGATCGATGATGTCGCGGAGGAATATCTTTCCTTCGTTGAGTTCATCGCGCCAGATGATGATGGCCTGGAAGGTCAGCGGGCTTTCGCACAGCCCTGCGATCATCGCCTCGCGGCCGGCCTCGATGCGTTTCGCGATCGCGATTTCGCCTTCGCGCGACAGCAATTCCACCGTGCCCATCTCGCGCAGATACATGCGGACGGGATCGTCGGTGCGCTCGCCGGGTTCGGACTTCTTGACTTCGGTGACGGCCTTCTGCGTGACCTCGACAAGCTCGTTGTCGGTGTCGTCGTCGGCCTCTTCCTTTTCCTCGTCGGCGTCGGCCTCTTCGGCCTCGGACACGTTGATGCCCATGTCGGAGAGCATCGACATGATGTCCTCGATCTGTTCGGGCGAGGTGGTGTCGGAGGGCAGCACTTCGTTGAGCTGATCGAAGGTCACGAAGCCGCGCTTCTTGGCCTGCTTGATCATCTTCTTGACCGCGGCATCGGAAAGGTCGAGCAACGGCGACGGCGCGTCGGCAGAATCCTTCTCAGGGGCGTCCGCTGCCTTGTCGTCTTTTTCCTTGTCTTTAACCTGCAGCGTCTTTGCCTTGGTGGCCATTCATCAAGCTCCCGAAACGCGCTCGTGCGGGATGGCGCGCAACGCCACCCGCCTCTGAATTACTGAAGTCGTCGGCGGGATGTCTTTTGTTTGAAAAGCCAACCCGCTAGATCCTTGCTCTTAGCGCGTGATCGTTTCGGAAAACCGGATATCCACTTTTCCGGATCACGCCCGTGCCCCCTGAATATTCCGCATGCTCACGACGCGCAAAGGGCGGCGCAGACTGTCGCCACCCCTTTGACCGCCATCGCCGGTGTTATGCCAATAGCCCTTCGGCGCCGTTAAAGTAACCTTCGGACTATTAAGCTTCGCTTAACCCTGTTTTTGCCGCCAAACCATGGATTTGGCGAGTCTTTTTGCGGGCACGGCCGCCGCCGTCCGCATCATTTTTTTATCACACGCTCTTCAGGAACCGGCCCGAAAGCTCGCCAAAACCCTCGATCAGGGCCTCCGTGCCGTCGAGCGACTCCAGCCGGGCGCTCACGTCCTTAAGCCATGCCAGATTGGACTCACTGGGCTCATCGCCCAACGCCAGTTCGGCATCTTTCTTCTCCCTAAGTAGGGCGTGCGTTTTCTGATGCAAGACAACGAGTTGCTGCCAGGTGGCCAAAACATCTTCCCGCGCCGCGCCGGGCTTGGTGCCCCACACGGCCGAGGTCGTGATCGCCCGCTCAACCCTTTGAAGAACCTCGCCTAATCCGCGCGCCTCAAGATCGGCCCGCATTTTCTCGGCCTGCTCCTCGACGTCAGGAGAATGGTGATGGTCGTTGGCGAAGGCCGCGATAACGCCGGCGCGCAACTTATTTGCCTCGGGATGGGCCAGTTCCAGCGCGGCCACCTCCTCCAGATGGTCGTGCAGGAGCCACGGGTGATTGATCAGGGACTGCAAAATCAGCGCCTCGCGGCGGGACATGGCGCTGCGCTGGCCGCGCATGATCGGGCTGGTCGCGAGCTGCGGGCTGGCCGCCTGGTAGGGGCCGGACGCGATCACGGGGCTTGTGCCCGCCCCCGGCCCGCGCCCGCCCCGGGCGGCGAATCGGCCAGCGGGGCCCTGGTTGAAGCCGCTGCGCGGGGCAAAACGGCGACCTGATTCGCTTCCCCCTCCCCCGCGGAAATTGCCCCTGCCGTAACCGCCGCGGCCGCCGTCCGGCGCAAAAGTGCGCTGCAGGCGCTCGGCCAGATCCTGGCGATAGTAACGCCGCACGACCTCGTCACGAATGCCGTTACTGAGTTCGCCAATCCGCGCTTCCAGCGCCGCACGCCGCTCCGGCGTGGCAAAACTGCCGCCCTCGATCTCGCGCGACCAGAGCATGTCAGATAGCGAACGCGCGGCTGATATCACTTCCTCGATCGCGCCGCGCCCACCTGAGCGCGCGAGATCGTCAGGGTCCTGGCCTTCCGGCAGCAGCGCAAAGCGCAGGCTCTTGCCGGGAAGGAGAGCAGGCAGCGCCAGGTCGGCGGCGCGATAGGCCGCCTTTTGCCCGGCGCGGTCGCCGTCGAAACAGAGGATCGGCTCGTCCGCCATCTTCCAGAGCAGCGCGAGCTGGTTTTCGGTGAGCGCCGTGCCGAGCGGCGCGACGGCGCCACCAAAGCCCGCAGTGACCATGGCGATGACGTCGACATAGCCTTCGACCACGATCAATGGCGAGCCGTTATGCGTCGCCTGCCGCGCGGTTGACAGGTTGTAGAGATTGTCGCCCTTGTGAAACAGCGGTGTTTCCGGCGAGTTCAGGTATTTTGCCGGAACGTCCTTTTCCAGCGCGCGGCCGCCGAAGGCGATGACGCGGCCCCTCGCATCGGTGATCGGAAACATCACGCGATCCTTGAAACGATCGAACGGAACGGGCTTGTCCTCGCCCGCCACCAGCAGCCCCGCCTCCACCATGTCCTCGGTCGAAATGCCCTGTGCGCCCAGATGCTCCTTCAGCGCGAAACGATCCGGCGGCGCATAGCCAAGGCGAAACTGCAGCTGCGTCGCCGGAGAAATGCCGCGGTCGCCGAGATAGCCGCGCGCCTTGGCGCCGTTACGCGACGCCAGCGTGTCGGCAAAGAATTTTGCCGCGAGTTCCATTACGTCATGGAGCGTCTTGCGGCGCTGCTCGTGCCGCGCGGCGTCAGGGGTCGCCGCCGGCAGCGCCATGCCGGCCATCGCGGCAAGGCGCTCGACGGCTTCCGCGAAGCCGACGCCCTCGGTCTCCATCAAAAACGAGATGATGTCGCCATGCTTGCCGGAGGAGAAGTCGTGGTAAAAGCCCTTCTGGTCGTTGACCGTGAACGACGGCGACTTCTCCTGCTGGAACGGCGACAGCCCCTTAAACTCCCGCCCCGCCTTCTTTAACTTGACGCGGCGGCCCACGACTTCCGAGACCGGAAGCCGGGCGCGCAGTTCGTCGAGGAATTGAGGCGAGAAGCGCATGGGGTGAGTTTTTGCCTGAGTCGTGGCGGTTGCCAACCGATCATCGATATAGGGATGCGCCGGGAAAATACGAAGGTTGTCGGGCTTCTCCCGGCTATTCACAGGGCCGGAAGCGGCACAATCCCTCCTTCGTCATGGCCGGGCATAGCCGTCCGAAGGACGGCGTCGCTTCCGCTCGCCTATGTCCCGGCCACCCACGTCTTTGGCATCGCCAGCAAGAAAGACGTGGATGCCCGGGTCAAGCCCGGGCATGACGTAGTATGCGGCGTCGACTCCGCTTGAACCCATCCCCGTTCCGGGCTTCCATACCTCCATGTTCACGGTTTTCCGGGGCGGCCATAGCGGGGCGTGGCGGGTGACGCGGTTCGGGCCGGTCAGGGGCGCGTCGCTTTCGCCGACGCCGGCCCTGTCGGTCGTGCATTCGCTATCGATCGCGCTGCCGATCCTGCCCTCGCCGACCTCCTGGCGGCTGGCCGGCGTCGCCAGCCACCTGCGCTATACCGAGCGCGACGAAAAGAAACGGCTTGATGCCGTTCGAGCCGAGATCGGCCGCCCCGAGGCAACCTGCGCCGCGCTGATCCCGATCAAGAAATCGGCGGCGTGGTGGGAGCTGACGCAGGAAGAGCGGCGGCAGATTTTTGAGGACAGATCGCACCACATTGCGGCGAGCCTGAAATATCTGCCGACGGTCGCCCGTCAGCTCTATCACTGCCGCGATCTCGGCGAGCCCTTCGACTTCCTGACCTGGTTCGAATACGCGCCCGCCGATGCTGACAGGTTCGAGGAGTTGGTCCACACGCTGCGCGCCACTGAGGAATGGCGCTATGTCGAGCGCGAGGTGGATATCCGCATGGAGCGCGAGCGGCTGGATGCGGGTGTTTGATTCTCGTGCCCCGGATGCTGCGCAGCGCGAAAGCGATGCGCTGCTACGCCGGGGCCCACTCTTGCGGCATAACAGGCGTGGCCTTGGGTCCCGGCTCTGCGGCGCAGCGCTACGCGCCGCACCTGGTCCGGGACAAGAGAGCTACTGCTCCAGAAACTTGCCCGAGGCGATCTGTGGCAGGCCGGTGACCGGCCAGTTATAGACATAGGTCCACGCTTCGCCGGCCGCGCCGTCCGCGTGCGTCACGGACAGCATGCGGCGGATATATTCGGTCGGTTCCGGAAAGCCTGCGCCGCAGGCTTCATACATGTCGAGTTCGCCGAGCAGCGCGTCGCGGTCGCGCAGGCGATACAGTTCGCCGAACACGACGTCGCCGGCGTCATCCGAGAGCACCAGCCCCGGATAATGCTTGATGAGGTAGAGCCGGCCGCGGCAGGTGGCTGCGCCCAAAAAATCCGCGCTGCGCGACAAAAGCTGCGCCATCGGATGGTCGAAGCCGCGCATCAGCGTGCCGTAGACGAACAGACGATCTGAAATCATGCGCGCAGTTATCCCGTCAATGCGCCCGGGATCAAGCCGGCACGACCTCGTCGCTGATGACGAAAAACTTCACCAGATCAATCCGCCCGAAACTCGTGGACAGCGCGACGTCGGCGGCATCTCTCCATGGGTCAGACCTTTTCCGCCTGCTGTTCCCCGTGTTGCGCTGCTGTCGCCTCGCCGGCCGAGACGACGCTGATATCGACCTCCATGCCGGCGAACGCATCGGTTGGGCCGAGATACGTCCCGTGCAGCGGGACCGCCTGGCGCGGATCGCGCGCCACCGCCACCCGGATGAGATCGCGGGTGCCGACGATGCCATTGGTCGGATCGAACTCGATC
This sequence comes from Bradyrhizobium sp. AZCC 1610, assembly GCF_036924515.1. Classification (NCBI taxonomy): domain Bacteria; kingdom Pseudomonadati; phylum Pseudomonadota; class Alphaproteobacteria; order Hyphomicrobiales; family Nitrobacteraceae; genus Bradyrhizobium; species Bradyrhizobium sp. AZCC 1610. Next base: position 5,797,128 of record NZ_JAZHRR010000001.1, read on the forward strand.
CACCCCGCACTCGGCAGATAGACCTGCACCCAGGCATGCGTCGAGCCGCCGCCGACATGACCATGCGCGCCGTCGCCGGGAATGAAGATGTAGCCGGACACAAATCGCGCGGCGATGCCGAGCCGGCGCAGCGCCTCGATCATGAACAGCGCATAGTCGCGGCAGGTGCCGGATCCGGTCTGCAGCGTGTCGAGCGGATGCTGGGTGCCCTGCTCGTGGCGCTTGCGATAATTGAAGGCCTCGCGAATGCCATGCGTCATGCCGCTCAGGATGTTGAAGGTCGGCGTCGGCCCCTCGGCGTCGAGAAATTTTCGCGCCCAGGCCGACAGCTCGCCATTGGGATCGCCATATTGCGGCGTGACGAACTGCAACAGGTCGGGAAATTCCTCGTCGTCGTAGAGGAACGGATAGAAATGAGCGGGATCGTCCGCGGTCAGCGCGAACTCTTCCGCCGGATTGTGCTCGACGGTGGCGGTCGCCGTGAACGACAAGGTATCGGCGCGCTCGTCGAAGGTCGCGATCGCGACGGTGTTGCCGAACACGTCGTGGATCCAGCGCAGCTGCATCGGCTTCGGTTCGATCTCGAGGTGGCTTGCGCGTATCCGCAAATCATGGCCCGGCAGCGGCCGCAGCATGATGCGGTGCTCGCCGAACGCGACCGGGCGGGTGTAGCGATAAACGGTCTTGTGGTTGATGGTCAGGAGCGGCATCGTCAAACAATCGTCGATTCTGGTACGTCTGATCTAGACCAAATCCTGCTCAATTGTAGATCGGGGTGCCGTTTCGATAGGCACCGCTGTAAGGAAAACGCTTTGGACGCCGCCGCCAGCACAACCCTCCTCCTCAGCTCCGAAGATGTTCCTCCGGTCCGCGAGTTTAACGCAGCGGGACGGTCGCCGTTCCTGTTGACCTGCGACCATTACGGAAGGCTCATTCCGCGCGTGCTCGGCGACCTCGGCCTGCCGGAGAGTGAATTGACGCGCCATATCGCCTGGGACATCGGGATTGCCGGCGTCGCGGAGGCGCTGTCGGCGCATCTCAACGCCCATCTGATCGTGCAGCGCTATTCGCGACTCGTCATCGACTGCAACCGCCCGCCCCATGTCGCAAGCGCGATCCCGCGCATCAGCGAGGCCACGACGATTTCAGGCAATGAAGGCATTTCGCGCGAGGCCGCCGAGATACGACGCGCGCAGATCTTCGATCCCTATCACCGGCGCATCGACGAGATCATCGACCAGCGCGCGAGCGCCGATATGCCGACGGTGCTGGTGTCGCTGCACAGTTTTACGCCCGTCTATGCCGGGATCGCGCGGCCCTGGCATATCGGCACGCTCTATCATCGCGACACGCATCTGCCGCCGCTGCTGCTAAAGCTGCTGCGCGCCGAGGGCGATCTCGTGGTCGGTGACAACGAACCCTATGCAGTCAGCGACGAGACCGACTACACCATCCCCGTGCACGGCGAGGCACGCGGGTTGATGAACACGGGAATCGAAATCCGCCAGGATTTGATCGGCGATCCCGCCGGAGAGAAGGCGTGGGCGGAGCGGCTTGCGCGGATTCTTGGCGAGGTCGAAAACATGATGCGGGCGCGGCAATTATTGTACGCCTAGCCGTGGACGGCGGCGTAATACGCCACGCCCCAGATCGCTGCGGCGGCGAGCCATAGCAGCCAGACGAAGCCCGTGCGCGGCTCGAGCGTGGCCTGCGATGGATTATCAGGGTTGACCCGGACCTTCACGCTGGCACCGTTCTTGTAATCAGTGGTGGATTTGCGAACTAGCCAACTCGAGGTGGACGCGACGCTGCTCGCAAGCGTCGCATGCGTATTGGTGTAGGTGAGATTGTTGTACTTGTAGATGTAAGACACCCTGCGCTGATACATGGTCTGGCCGCGCGACCGTCCATCCTTAGGCGCAGCGCGGTACTGCTCGATGTCGGAAAGCTTGATCGCGCCCGTCACGACAGGCCATTTCATCGCCAGCGATGCATGCCGATGCAGGACCAGCGCAAACAGCGCCACGGCGGTGCCGAAAGCGCCGAAGGCAACGGCCGCTGCAGAATTTTCCGGGTGTGGGAGCCGCGTCGAGACGAACTCGGTGATCTGATGCAGGCCGACCGCCGAGCCGAACACGATCGCCAGCACGATCGCGGTGCCGATGCCGAGACAACCCCACATACCCTTCGGCAGGTCGCGCTCCAGCACCGCCTGGTCCGGATGCAGCGGATTGTAAAAAGCGGTAACGACAGCGCCGACCGGATATTTGGCGATGGTTTCGGCGACCTGGAAATTTCCAAGGTCCTCGCCGATGCTGACGCGGTTGTTGCGCAGTTTCCTGCCCGCAACCGAATATTCGTAGACGATGTCGGCGAAGTTGCGCTCCTCGAAGCGATGCCCCTCCTCCCGGTCGCCATCGATCACCTTGACCTTGCGCACCTCGGCTTTCGAGACCACCACCTTGCCGGCGGTCGACGGCCATTCGCGCGCGGCGCGCACCTGCAGCGACTTGTAGGTGGCGGCGGCGAGGATCAGCCCGAGCGGGGCGAGCAGCATCGCATAGACGAACCACGGCAGATCGGGCATCGGTCATCCCCCAACGACGGCGCTGGATTAGACGTGCCGCCGCCGTCGCGGGTTCAACAGCGCCAGCGGATTTACTTTGCCCGCGTCAGCGCCAGCCAGATACCGCCACCGATCATGAAGCCGCCGGAGACGCGCGACAGCAGCCGCGTGCGCTGCTTGGAGAAGAACAATCGCGCCCGGCCGGCCAACAGCGCGTAGACCGCGTCGGTCGAGGCGGCGATCACCATGAAGGTGATGCCGAGCAGCGCCACCTGCGGAAGGTGGTCCTTCTCCATGTCCATGAACTGCGGAATGAAGGCGCCGAAGAACACCAGCACCTTCGGGTTAGAGAGCAGCACCAGAAATCCCTGCAGGAAAAACCCGCCGCGTGGCGGCGGTGGTGGCTCGTCAGCGTTGACACCTTCGACCGGCGAACGGATCAGCTTGATACCGAGCCAGATGAGGTAGGCGGCGCCTGCAAAGCGCACCCAGTCGAACCAGTAGCCCATGGTCGCCATCAGCGAGGTCAGGCCGACCGCGACGATACCGATCACGATGGCGAGGCCGGTTTGCGCGCCGGCGCAATTGATCAGCGCCGCGCGGGTGCCATGCCGCAGGCCGTTGGCGATCAACAGCGTTACCACCGGACCCGGCAACAGCGCCAGCGCGATGCAGGCAGCGACAAAGGCGAGATAGGCTTGAAGGGACATGGGGAGATTCCGGTGAGAGAAACGTCATGGCCGGGCATAGCCGTCTGAAGGACGGCGTCGCTTCCGCTCGCCTATGCCCGGCCATCCACGTCTTATCGCAAAGCGCGACCGATAAAAAGACGTGGATGGCCGGGATATCTGGCGCGAAGACGCGCTTCGCGCTTTTGCCCGGGCATGACGGAGATATTTCAACGCCCTTCCATCGCAGCCGTCATCCAGCGCGTCATTTCGCCGGTTGCCAGAAACGCCAGCGCCGCGCGCCGCACCTCGGAAGCGTCACCCCGGCCGCGCGCGACCGCGACGAGGAGATCGCAGCGGCGCGAGACCGCGACGCCGACGGCGATGTGCGGTGAACCGTCGGGCATTTTGAGGTCATAGGCCCTGATCCGGCCGGGCATATCGGCGAGCCGAACAATATCGCCAGGCGCGAGCGGCGCAAAATGCTGGCTCATCAGATCGAGATCGGCGACGCGATCGACCTCGTCGTCGTCGGTGACGCCGCGATCGCAGTTGCAGAAACCCATCTTCGGCCGCAGGTAAAGCTCCACCTCGCCGCCGCACGTAGCCACGCCGCAGCGAAAGGCCTTGCCTGCGGGCCAACCATCGCGGGGAAACGGCCAGGCGATCTCCTGCCACTCGCCTTTCTGTTCATCTTGGCCCGGCGCGACGTGTTGATAGGCCGCAGCGCCCGACAGCGCACCGAGCGCCACGATGGCTGACACAATGACCGGCCAGCGACGCATCGCCGGCGTCCTCAACGAAGGCCGGCGACGGCGCGCGCCGGGCCGGTCAGCTCCAGAATGTGCAGGCCGGTATTGGCGCGGTCGACGATATAGATGTAGCCGCGCTCGTCGGTCTCGACATTGTTGGTCTGGATCGCGACCTTGCAGCGATCCCTGCCGTCGATCTTGACGCAGCGTTTGTCGGTCGCCGCCGTGATCGCCGGAATGAAATAGCCGACCTCAGTGGGATGATAGGGATCGCGAATGTCGAGCGCGCGCACGCCCGCATTGAAGAAGGATATGAACGCCATCTTCTTGTAGAAGACCGGCGCCATGCTTTCGTTGGAGGAATGCGCGCCGAACCGCCCTCCCCGCTCGCAGAACGCCCCGCTCGCCTCCGGCACCGTATAGCTCGAGATCATCATCGGCCGGTTCTCGACCGTGATATCGGCGAACCACACCATCTGCCGCGGCTCGTTGCATTCGTTCAAGATCGCCTCATCGACGATCATCACGATGTCGCGGGTCTTGCCGTCCTTGTCGCGCGTGAATTCCGCAATCGGCATGCCCGGCATCGGAAACGTCGTGTGCGCGCCATTGAAAGCCGACATCGCCAGCCGTGCAATTTCCGGCGAGCGCAGATTGTCCGTTGTCGGCTCCCTGGGGCCGCCCAGCAGTTTCTCGCGATCGACGATCTGCAGGATACCGCCCTTGTTGGTGCCGTAGCCGAAATAGACCCGGTTGCCGGAAGGGCCCGTCGAGATCGGTCCGTGCAGTTCGGTCGGCACTGCGCCGGTCGAGCCGGGCTCCTGGCCGGGAAGGCCGAAATCGCGGATCTTCTGCGGATGCGCGGGATCGGAGAGATCATAGACTTGCGTCATGCGGCGCGTGCGCCAGTCCGGCGCGCCTGATACCAGGAAGGCAATGCCGGTGTCGCATTCCCACCAGTTCTTGTGCGTATCCTTTAATCCGGCAATCCGCATGATTAGCACGGGATTGGCGGGATCGGCGACGTTCCAGATCTCATGCGCCTCGCCGCCGAACGTCCGCAGCATGTAGACCGCGTTGCGATCGCCCTTCGGCAGCGCCTTGCCGTCACAGATCCGCACCATCTGCGCGCCGCCGGCTTCATATTTGCCGTCCTGGCCCGGGAGATGGCGCAGATATTTGGGCTGCGAGGGATCGGTGACATCGACGATCGACGTGCCGTTCGGCTCGGCCTTGCCGGTCTGCGGATTGACCGGCGCCGGAATATCGTCGCTGCCGCCGTGATGGCCGATATAGGCGATCCAGCGGTCGCCCTGATGATGGATGGTCGGCTGATAGGCGCTGCGCGCCTGCAGGTCGCTGGTTCCAACGAGCTTCATGTTGAGCGCTTCGGGCGGCGCGCCGATCACTTGTTGCTGCGCACAAGCGATGCCTGAGTATGCGAGGAAAAGAATCGAGAACGAGGCTGCGAGTTTAAGGTGACCGCTCATGTTCCACCCCGACTGTTCAAGGCCAATCTGCGCTGGCTGAGCGCACGATAACACAGCGGTGGGCTGCGCCCAAAACACGCCCTTGACATGCAACCATTCGGTTGCCTATTATCCGAACCATGGATGAGGTCTTCAAAGCGCTTGCCGATGCATCGCGGCGCTCGCTGCTGGACAGGCTTCACGCCAGAAACGGACAGACGCTGAACGAACTCTGCGACGGCCTCGCCATGACGCGGCAGGCGGTCACCAAACACCTTGGGATTCTCGAGGCGGCCAACCTCGTCAGCACGCTCCGGCATGGCCGCGAGAAGCTGCATTACATCAACCCCGTCCCGATCCATCAGATCGGCGAACGTTGGATCAAGAAATTCGAGCGCGGGAAACTTGCCGCGCTCAGCGAGTTGAAACGGCAACTGGAGAAGCGTGATGAGTAAGCCGGAATTTGTCTACGTCACCTATATCGAGACCACGCCGGAGAAATTGTGGGAGGCACTGACGTCCAGCGAATTCTCCAAACGCTACTGGTTCGGCACCGAGCTGAAATCCGACTGGAAGGTCGGCTCGCCGCTGGCGCTGGTCATGAACGGCACCACGACCGATACCGGAGAGATTCTCGAGGCCGATCGGCCGCGGCGACTCTCCTACACTTTCAAGCATGTGACCAACGAGGCATACCGCAACGAGAAGCCTTCGAAGGTCGTGTTCAATATCGAACAGCACGGCAGCTTCGTGAAGCTGACGCTCACGCATGAGGGTTTTGCAGAGGGCAGCAAGCTGTTGGACGGCATCTCCAAGGGATGGCCGGCCATTATGTCCAGCCTCAAGAGCCTGCTGGAATCCGGAACCGCGCTGGAAATTCCCGTTTCCGCGCTCGGCATCGAGGGCGCGTCATGAACATTGAGAATTTCAAGCCCGCCATTGTCTATACCATCTACATCGCTTCCACGCCCGAGACGGTGTGGGAGGCGCTGACCAGCGCCGAGTCCAGCCGACAATATTTTTCCGGCCATGCGGTCGAAGTCGATCAGAGGATCGGCGGCGCCTTCATCATGCGCACGCCGGACGGCGCCTTGCATATTTCGGGTGAGGTCATCGAGTGCGAACCACCAAGGAAGCTCACCGTTACCTTCAACGTCAATTGGCCGGCGCTGGTGGAAAAGCTCGGGACGACACTCGTCACTTACGAGATCGAGCAGGCCGGCGACGTCGTCAAGCTGACGATGCTGCAATCGCACGACCGCGACATCAGCGACGACATCCTGTCCGGTGGCCGCGTCGGCTGGCCGGCGATCCTGTCGAGCCTGAAGAGCCTGCTGGAAACCGGCCAAGCGCTGGCGATCAAGATGCAGCCGCCGGAACGGATGCTGGCCGCGCTGAAGGAGCTGGGCATCGGGACGCCGTAGCCATGGTCGTCCCTGCGAAAGGAGGGACCCATACTCCGCGGCTGTTGTTGTTGGAGAAGAAAGATAACTACCGGCGTGTAAAATCATTACCGCCGGTGGGTATGGGTCCCTGCGTTCGCAGGGACGACGGTGAGAGCTCCCTACCCCAGCGCCCGCAACTCACGCCGCAGCACTTTTCCCGTCGCTGTCATCGGCAGCGTGTCGGCGAACTGCACGAAGCGCGGATATTCGTGTGCAGCGAGCTGCACCTTGACGAACTCCTGGATCTCGCGCGCCAGTTCATCGCTCGCCGCAAAGCCCGGGCGCAGCACGATCCACGCCTTGATGGATTCGGTGCGGATCGGATCGGGAATGCCGACCACCGCCGACATTGCCACCGCCGGATGCTTCATCAGCGTGTGCTCGATCTCGGAGGGACCGACGCGGTAGCCGGCGGTGGTGATGACGTCGTCCTCGCGGCTGACGTACCAGAAATAGCCGTTCTCATCCTGCACGCCGAGATCGCCGGTCAGCAAAAATTCGCCGGCGTATTTTTTGGCGGTTGCTTCAGGGTTCTTCCAGTATTCGATCATGGTGCACGGACAGGGCTGCCGCACGCCGATGATGCCGCGCTCACCCTTCGGCAATTCCTCGCCCTTGTCGTTGACGATGCGCACATCGAAGCCCGGCGTCGCCTTGCCCATCGAGCCGGCGCGAATCGGAAACAGGTTGGAGTTGCTGCCGATCACGAGATTGCACTCGGTCTGGCCGAACACTTCATGCGCATCGATGCCAAAAGTTTCGCGCACCCAGCCGAGCAATTCGCCGCCGAGCGATTCACCGCCGGTGAAGATGCTGCGCAGTTTGACGCCGGGATTTTTGACGCCGGCCTGCCGCATCAGTTTCAGCGCGGTCGGCGGCAGGAATACGTTGCGTATCGAAAGCTCGGCCATCATCGCCATCGCCGCCTGCGGCTCGAATTTGCGCGCGCGGTGGCCGACCAGCGGAATGCCGTGATACCAGAATGCCAGCAGGGCGTTGATCAGCCCGCCGATCCAGGCCCAGTCGGCCGGCGTCCACATGAGATCGCCGGGGCGGGGCAGAAAATTGTGGCACATCTCGACATTCGGCAGATGGCCGAGCACGACGCGATGGGCGTGCAACGCGCCCTTTGGATTACCTGTGGTGCCCGAGGTGTAGATGATCAATGCGGGATCGTCGGCCGAGGTGTCGACAGTCGTAAAATCCGGCGATGCGGCTTTCAACGACGCCCAGAACGGCTTTGTGCCTGCAGCCGGCTTGCCGCCGATAACGTAGATATTCCTAAGCGCTGGGAGACGGTTGCGGATCTTCGCAAGCTTCGCCCAGCCTGCTTCATCCGTCACGATCGCCTCGGCCTCGGAATTCGACAGGCGGAATTCCAGCGCGTCCTCGCCGAACAGCGCGAACAGCGGGATCGAGATCATGCCGGAGCGAAACGCCGCGAGATGGGCGATCGGCAATTCAAGGGACTGCGAAAGAAACACCGCGACGCGGTCGCCGCGCACCAGGCCATCGGCTTTCAGGACGTTGGCAAAACGGCGCGAGGCTTCCGCGACCTCGTCGAACGAGGTGCGCGTGGTCGCGCCGTCCTCATCGACATAAACAAGCGCGAGACGGCCGGAGCCGTCGGCGTGACGGTCGCAGCACGCGGTCGCCATGTTGAAGCGCGCGGGAATGTCCCAACGGAAATTGCGGTAGAGCTCGTCGTAGGTCGAGGCTTCGGTGAGCATGGCGTCTGTTGTTTCCGTCCCTCGTCATGGCCGGGCATAGTAGTCTGCTTTTGCGCAGACTACGTACACTTGTCTGCGCTCCCGGCCATCCACGTTCTTGCTTATCGGCAAGTTTAAAGACGTGGGCGCTCAGCACAAGGCCGGCACGACGGGAAAGGCTTTGTTGCCCTGACTTAAAGTAACATCGCCTTTTCCATCGCAACCTCTGCCTTGAGGCTTGCAACGTCGCGATAGATCGAGGCGACTGCGAGGACGCGGCCGTTGCGCTTGTACTGGAGCAGGCAATCCCTGCCGGCGATGTTGCCGTCCACGGTTATTTCATCCCATTTCTCGGCGTGTCCGGCATAATTGATCGGCACATCGTAGTGCTGGCTCCAGAAGAACGGCACGGCATCGAACGGCTCGCGCTGACCGAGCATGTTTCGCGCCGCAGTCTGGCCCTGACGCTCTGCCACCACCCAATGTTCGACGCGGATGTTCCCACGGGAATGCGGATCGGGCCAGCGCGCGATATCACCCGCGGCATAGATGCCGGGGACGCTGGTTTCGAGATAGGCATCGACGGCGACGCCGCGATCGATCGCCAGCCCCGCCTTTTCGGCCAATCCAAGACGGGGACGCACGCCGACGCCTACCACCACGATATCGGCCTCGATCGCGCCACCGCTCTTCAGCATCGCGCGTTTGCCGTCGATCGCGGTGACGGTGTCACCAAGATGAAAGATGACGCCATGCTCTTCGTGCAGGGCGCGGACGAAGTCGCCCAACTCCGGCCCCAACACGCGCTCCATCGGCCGCTGCTCCAGCCCGACGACGTGGACCTCGACGTTTCTGGCGCGCAACGACGCCGCGGCTTCGAGCCCGATAAAGCTCGCGCCGATCACAGCCGCGCGCTGGGCGCCATCGGCCAACGCAATGATGGCGCGGGAATCCGCCAGCGAGCGCAGCACGTGAACATGAGGCTGATCCACGCCCGGTATCGGCAGGCGCACCGGCTCGGCGCCGGTCGCCAGCAGCAAGCGGTCGTAGGGGATGGTCTCACCGCCGGCCGTGACGACATGGCGTGCGTTGATGTCGATTGACGTGACCTCGGTGTTGAGCCGCAGGTCGATCTTCGCCTCGGCGTAGAAATCATCCGGCCGCAACGGCAGCCAATCCTCCGGCGCACTGCCGGCGAGATAGTCTTTTGACAGGTTCGGCCGGTCTACCGGCGCCGCCGCCTCGTTGCTCAGCATCACGATGCTGCCGCGATAATCCTGCCGCCGCAGCATTTCGGCTGCGGCAAAGCCCGCCGCGCCACCGCCGACGATCACGATTTGGCCGAGCACATCGGTGGCAGGCTTCGCCTGCGGCCTGGGCTGCTCACGCTTTTCCCGAACGAAGATGCGATCGTCTTCCTGCTCGACCTTCCAGACTGCGATTGGATTGAGCGCAGGCGCCCGGGTGGCTTCGCCGGTGCGCAAATCGAAACAGGCGTGATGCCAGGGACAGCGGATGCCCTCGCCGGTCACGAGGCCCTCGGCCAGCGGCCCGTGATAATGGCTGCAATGGGCGCCGATCGCAAAGATCTCCGATCCCGAACGCACCAGCACCACTTCATCGTTGCCGACATGGCCGAGCAAGGTCTCGCCGGCGAATTTGGACAAGGGGATGCCCTTTGAAAGATCGGGACCGGCGGGAGGCGTTTGCTGATCGGCCATGTCGTCCTCCGCTCTCGTTGCGCTATGTCGCCATTCCCAAAAATTCCTGACGGGTCAGCGCGTTGTCGCGAAAGCAGCCCAGCATGCGGCGGGTCACGAGGTGCACGCCGCATGCGTCGTCATGCCGTGGTGCGATGTCTTGATAATCACGCCGACGCCCTGCGGTTCCAGGACATCATTGACGGTGTGTGCGGAGAGGTCAGCTTGGCCGCCGCCGGTGATCGAGCAGCTTAAGGTGGGGGCCCCGGTGGAACCCTAGGTGTTCGTGCCCGTTGAACCTCCAGATCAAGCCAGGGAGGCCCCCACATGATGAAGATCGCTTTTGCCGTGGCGGCAGCCGCAGCTGTGCTGACGACTGCCCCGCTCGTTACTCCGGCCAAGGCCCAAGACGTCAAGCAAGGCGTCAAAATGGCCCAAGTCGGCGTCGATGTTCAGGTCGGGCGGGACCGCGACGACCGTTATTATAGGGACCGTCGCCGGTACGACTCCGACACTACAGTTGGCGTCGGCCCAGGCGGTGTCACCGTCGGCCCGCGACAACGCTGCCACTGGGAAACTAGGACGATTGAACGGGACGACGGCCGCAGGATCACGCGCAGGGAGCGCGTCTGCGACTGAAGCCGCGAGCAACGCGACGTCTGCTTTCAGTGCCGTAGCCCGGATGGAGCCAAGCGCAATCCGGGGCCATCTCACAACACGGCCCGACTGATCCCGGATTTCGCTTCGCTCCATCCGGGCTACGGACGATCATCCCGTCAGCGCCGCCTTCACCATGCCGCTGGCCTTGCCGAAATCCATCTGCCCGGCGAATTTCGCGCGTAACACACCAATCACCTTGCCCATGTCCTTCATGCCGGCAGCGCCGGTCTCGGCGATGGCGGCAGTGATCGCAGCCTTCATCTCTTCCTCCGACATCTGCTTGGGCAGATAGGCGGAGATCACCGCGATCTCCTCGCGCTCCTGCGCAGCCAATTCGGCGCGGCCGCCCTTGTCGTAAAGCTCGACCGATTCCTGGCGCTGCTTGATCATCTTTTGAAACACGCCGAGCAGGTCGGCGTCCGACAGCGGCGGCTTGCCCTCCCCGCGCGCGGCGATATCGGCGTTCTTGATGGTCGAATTGACCATGCGCAGCGTGGAGAGCTTGCGCTCGTCCTTGGCCCTCATCGCGTCTTTGACCGCATTGTTAATGTCGTCGCGCAGCATGGTTTCCTCGCTGAGAATGCAGAGAATTAGGTCTCGCCCAGAGACGCTCGGTTAATCCTCTCGGCCTATATAAGGACTGGCATGAAGGTCGAAAAGCAGTTTGCTGCGCTGGTATTGTGTCTTGTGGTGCTTTGGGCAAGCCGTTTTGCCCCCCTTTCGTGCGAAGCTCTTGGCGATCATCGCATTGAAGCCGCACCGTCGTGGCTGGCGATCGCCGCTGCGGGCGTACTCCTGACCGTTTTTATGTATCCGCTCGCCTACGACGTGGTTTCTTTCCTGACATACCGGTTGGGTTGGAACGCAAACTTCGATCATCTTGAGGTCCATCCGGGCGACCCTCCTGCGCCGAACGCGCGGCCTATATCCCTGAAGACCAAACTGCTCCTGCTCTACCCGCTTGATCTTGCTGCCGTGATCGTCTTCCTGCTGCCTTGGTGGACGAAAGTGGCCTACTGCGGCTAGGGGACCCGTTTCAGGCCGATTTGGCCCAAACCGGCTGGGGCCGGCAGAACCGGCTGTCAAATATGCGGCAAACGCATGTGAATCCCTTGCTTTTCTTGGCCTTCCGGCTTTGACGCGCGGGGTCGCTTGCGACTATGAAGTGCGCTCATGACAACATCTGTAAACGCCTCAGCCTGGCCGGACCACAAACCGACCGCGCTCCTCGTGCTTGCCGACGGTACCGTGCTGGAGGGATTTGGCCTCGGCGCGGAAGGCCACGCCGTCGGCGAAGTCTGCTTCAACACCGCGATGACCGGTTATGAGGAGATCCTCACCGATCCCTCCTATGCCGGGCAGCTGATCACCTTCACCTTCCCGCATATCGGCAATGTCGGCACCAACGAGGAAGACATCGAGACGGTGAACATGGCGGCGACGCCAGGCGCGCGCGGCGTGATCCTGCGCACCGCCATCACCGATCCTTCGAACTACCGCGCCACAAAGCATCTCGATCAGTGGCTGCGCGCCCGCGGCATCATCGGCCTTTCCGGCATCGACACCCGCGCGCTGACCGCGCTGATCCGCTCCAAGGGCATGCCGAACGCGGTCATAGCGCACTCGAAGAGCGGCGAATTCGACCTGCACGGGATGAAGGAGGAGGCGCGCGAATGGCCGGGCCTCGAAGGCATGGACCTGGTGCCGATGGTAACTTCCGGCCAGCGCTTCACCTGGGACGAGACGCCATGGGTCTGGGAAAAGGGTTTTGGCCGGCAGAGCGAGCCGGAGTTCAACGTGGTCGCGATCGACTACGGCATCAAGCGCAATATTTTGCGGCTGCTCGCCGGTGAAGGCTGCAAGGTCACGGTGGTGCCGGCAACGACGTCGGCCGAAGACATCCTGGCGATGAAGCCGGACGGCGTTTTCCTGAGCAACGGCCCGGGCGATCCGGCCGCGACCGGCAAATACGCCGTCCCGGTCATCCGTGAGGTGATCTCCTCGGGCACGCCGACCTTCGGCATCTGTCTCGGCCACCAGATGCTGGGCCTCGCCGTCGGCGCCAAGACCGTGAAGATGCATCAGGGCCATCACGGCGCCAATCATCCGGTCAAGGACGAGACCACCGGCAAGGTTGAGATCACTTCCATGAACCACGGCTTTGCCGTGGACCAGGCGACGCTGCCGGAGGGCGCGACGCAGACCCACATCTCGCTGTTCGACGGCTCCAATTGCGGCATCGAGCTCAAGGGCAAGCCGGTGTTCTCGGTGCAGTACCACCCCGAGGCCTCGCCGGGCCCGCGCGACTCGCACTATCTGTTCAAGCGGTTCGCCGATCTGATGCGGGCGAACAAGCGGGCGTAGGCCACACTCGTCATTGCCGGGCTTGACCCGGCAATCCATCTTTTTGAAGAGTGATGGATGCCCGGATCAAGTCCGGGCATGACACCTGATATGTATCGAAGGCACTGGCTTAATCCCACCTGATTTAGTATGATGACCATCATAGTTCGTGGCAGGAACCAACCCCATACGCGACAAACCCGCCCCTGATATCGAGTACGGCGTGACGCCGACGCATGTTATGGCGTCGATGTCGGGCCTCGATTTCGTCCGCGCCATCTTTGACGGCAGATTGCCGGCGCCGCCGATCATGCAGAACGTGGAGCCGTTCGATTCCACCGCCGAGACCGGCCACGCCACCGCGGAGGCGCGCATTACCGATGCCAAGGGCCGGCTGCTCGCGCATGCGACGACGACGTGTCTGGTTTTCGAGATTCCAAAGGGAACGTGAGGCGCTGGCTTTGGTTTGATCTTGTAGGGTGGGCAAAGCGAAGCGTGCCCACCATTGCTTGCGGAGTGCTTGGTGGTGGGCACGCTTCGCTTTGCCCACCCTACGATTTCGGAGGAAGCCCATGTCCGTCGTCAGCGCCGATATCGAACCGCTCACCTTCATCTTCGAGGACGATGGCCTGGTGCCCAACAACCCGATGCCGTTCCTGGTCTACAAGGGCGCGGTCGACGTTGCGAACGATCACCCCGAAAAGACCGTCGAGGGACTGTTCGGCGCCAATGGCTGGGGCGCGATGTGGCGCAACGGCGTCTACGATTATCTGCACTACCATTCGACCGTGCATGAGGCGCTCGGCGTCGCCCGTGGACATGCGCGTGTGCAGTTCGGCGGTGACCACGGCAAGGCGCTGGAAATTTCCGCCGGCGACGTCGCAATCCTGCCCGCGGGGACCGGCCACCAGTTGATCTCGGCAAGCGTTGATTTCTGCGTGGTCGGCGCCTATCCGCCGGGACCGCCGATGCAGATCACGCGGCCGACGCCGGAGAACCATGCGAAGGCGCTGAAGACCATCCCGCAAGTGAAGCCACCGAAGACCGATCCGGTGCGGGGAGAAGATGGCCCGCTGGTCCGGCTATGGAAGGGCAGCGCGGCTTAGACGAATGCGCCCGTCATTTGGGGGGCCGCAATTCGCCCTTGATCCAGCCAACGGCGCTGGATTCGAGTGGATCGTACGCCACCGTCCTGGTTTCGGTGTGGCCGCATTTTGGACATTCGAACGTACGTTGCTCCAGGCCTTCCGACCCATCCGAGACGGCAGAGGTGATCATCCGCGCCTCACAATCGGGGCAACGCGGGCGCATCGGCAAAAGCTCTGGAGGGGGTTTTTCCGGGGCTAGCATGACATTCACCAGCGTTGGGTTGAACCTGTCGGCGGTTTAGCACTCCGCGTGCCGACAGCCATTCACAAAGCCTTAACTAACTAGTGAAAACGCCATTCGATCCGTCCAATACCCGACACTTGGCATAGTGGCTGCAAATATATCCGCTGAAGTGTCCGATACCCGACTATCAGTCCCGAATTAATTAGCTATTGCCGTTACTTGCGCCCACTGTGGGTCTATCGCCGGATTACAGTCCTAGGCATCGGTGACAGAGAGAGTTGAAGCTCCCGCCTATCTTCGCGCTGGAGCTCCTCGTGGCCGCTGAAAATCACCTCCTGAGTAAGCTGGATGCTTCAGCGCTGGCCCTGCTGAAACCGCACATGCGGACGATTGCGGTCGAACATGGCGAACTGCTCCACGGCTCCTCGTTGGATATCGAGTTCGCCTATTTCCCGCGCTCCTGCATTATTTCCGTCCTCGCCAGCACCGAGCAGGGCGGGACCGCCGAGACCTCCATCGTCGGTCGCGAGGGCATGATCGGATCCTCCTCCATCCACGGCATCACGACGTCGTTCGCGGATGCGATCGTGCAGGTCGCCGGCGAAGCCGTCCGCATCCCTGCCGCGGAAGTTCATCGGGTCGGACGGGAGAACGAAAGCTTTCGAAAGACCGTTGCGCTGTTCGATCTCTCCTTGCTGGCACAGTCGCAGCAATCGACCGCCTGCCAGGCGCTGCACCAGGTGGAAAACCGGGCGGCGCGCTGGCTCCTGCAGTGCCGGAAGCGGCTGGGCAGCAACGACATCCGCCTGACCCAGGAGTTCTTCGGGCAGATGCTCGGGGTTCAGCGCACCACCATCAACCTGGTCGAGCGCACCCTGCAGAATGCCGGTCTCATTCAGATCGGCCGCGGCCGCATTTCCATCCTCGATACCGAGGGGCTGCACGCCGTCTCCTGCGACTGTTACGAGCGCATCGAACGGCGGTATGAGGAGCTGCTCGGCCCGCTTGACTAGACGCCGGGCGCGGGCTCGCCGGAAGACAGCCGCATCGCGGCGACCCGGGCGACGAAAAGCCCGATGACAAGATTTGCCCGTTCAGTCTCCAGCTTGTCGCGGATCGGTCCGATCGGCTCGGTCGCGCACATGGTCTTGATGCAATCGAGGGTGCGGGACAATGAATCGACCACCGCCAGTATCGGTTCGATGGATGGCGGCGCCGCCAGCGGCTCCGACACCGCTTCAGGCTTCGGGCCACGAAATTCAATTACTTTCTGCATCGCTCAATTTCCAAATTAGAACAGCCAGTAACACATGGCCCGGTTGCACCCGCATCATCCTGCACGGGCTCATCGGGCGGCTTTCATCATAGCCAAGCCCTCCGCAGGCTCGCTTAAATTGATTATCGGAATCTTGCAGCACAATCTAAAGACGCGCGCTTTTTCACGCATCCTGACCATTTTGCGTCTGGCCCGGCTAGAGATATGCCGTGTAGGAATTCACCCACACCAGAATGGACGCCAGAAGACCGATCACGCCCGCGTTGCCGGCAAAGGCGGTGGCGCTGCCGGACATCCCCAGCCGGAGCTGGTCGCGGCTCATCCCGTCGGGTATCGATATGACAGCCGGAAACACCGTCGCACCGCCGAGCGCAGTGGTGCGCGCGAGCGTTCCCGACACCGCGACCTGCCCCTGACCGATGCCCTTCGGAATAGCCGTGATCTTCGCGTGATAGATGCGGCCCGGAACGTTGTCGAAAACGATATCGACGGGCGCGCCTTCCTTGATGGTCTGAAAGCCGTTCTGCGAAAACATTCCGACCAGCGTGATCTCGTTCTCGATGATGAACGACATCGCCGAGCGCGCCTGCAGCGCCCTGTCGCCAACCGCCAAAGCGACGACGGTGACGTAGCCATCGGCAGGCGCGCGGACGGCCGTCTGCGACAATTCCCATTTTGCGTTGTCGAGTTGCGCCTGAAGCTGCGCGACCGTGGTATTGACGCCGCCGATCTCGGAATCCAGCGCGAGCTTGGCGCTCTGCTGCGCCGCCTTGGCCGCAACCAGCTGCGCCGACACCGTCTCGTACTGGACTTGCTTATCCTGCTCCTGAAATTCCGTGTTTGCCATATCCGCTGCAAGCGTCTGGATGTCGGCAAGGCGCTTTTTGTTGTAGGCGACCTGTGCAGTGAGCCCCGCAACATTCGCGGTCGCCTGATCGTAATTCGATTTCAGGATCTCGACCTGCTGCTTTGCGCCGGCGAGCGAGGCTTGCAACTGCGTGACCTTGTACTGAAACGGCGCCGGGTCGATTTGAAACAGCACGTCGTTGGCCTTCACCGGCACGTTCGGCTTGACCGGGATCGCGACAATTTGTCCTGTCACATTCGGCGTCACTTCCACCACGCGGCCGGTCACCGTCACGCGCCCCGACGGGGTGAGATAGTTAAAAAGCGCCAGAAATGTCGCCAGAATGAACGCCCCGATGATGATCGAGACCGTCCCCGACAGCCAGCCCCAGCGAACAAGCTTGAACTTCGAGAATACCGCCCACATCGCAGCCACGTAGAGGCACAGGATAATAACCATGGCGCGGCCCCGTCATTCGCTGATGCCAAATCTCTTTAATAGGACGTTCGCGGCGCCGCGCTATGCAAAATCGGCACGGCGTATGCATCGCCTTCCGTGCCATTATTTTTCGTTTGGCTGGTTTTTGCATAGCCGCTGCCATGAAGCGTTTCCATAGTTGCCGCCAAGCGTGACCTGCCACGCAGATCATTCGATCGGCAGCCACCAGGGTTGCAACAGGAGACGCAAACATGAATTGTGCAAGACTGGTTCAGGTTGCGGGACTGCTCGTCGTGACGGCGTTGGTCAGCCCGGCAGCAGCATTCGCTCAAACTGCTGCGGCGCCATCATCCATGAAGACGATCGGCACGCCTTCCGCGGCAGCCAAGCCCGAGATCGTACCCTCGCTGTTCGTGCTCAACTCCCGCGGCGCGACGTGGCAGGGCGACACTCTCACTTTGACCGGCGTAACACCCAGCGCGATCATATTTGCCGACCGTCCGGTGCGATCCGCCGGCCACCAGCCCACGGCCGACGTGATCGCGGAATGGGGATCGGGCGACGACAGTTTTGCCAAGAACCCGCCGAACGCAACCTTGTCCGTGTTCGGCAAGGACGGTTTAGTGAAGGACGCCGTCGTCGTGCTGAAAAACCCGAAGCTCGAAGGCGACAAGCTGACGTTCAACGTTCAGACCCTCGAGGGAGATATCACCGGCGCGGACGGCGGGGCCGCACTCTTTATCGATATCATCGGCCGGCCGTTCACGCCGATGTCGTTTGCCGGTGTCGCCCGCCGTTCGGCATTTCGCGGCGCCATGTATGCCGGCGCCGCTGGCGCCGCCGCATATGGAGCGGCTGCGTACTACCACCCCTACGCCCGTCCGGCCTGCGGCTATTATCCTTATCCGCCCTGTTACTGAAGCGAATGAACACACGGGGAAGCGCTCGCTTCCCCGTGTTCCATCGACTCCGCTTTCCATCGCGATCGAATGTCCTCAGAAAGGAATTCGCTATGAAATCGACCAGACGATCGTTCGTTTATGCAGCTCTCGCAAGCGGCCTGGCTGCCGCATCAGGCTTCGCGCTGACACTGCCTGTAAAGGCCCAAACTCTGTCTCCAGCGGAGGCGCGGCAGATCGCCGAAGACGCTTACATCTACGGCTATTCGCTGATCACGACCGAAGTCACGCGCGTCCAGATGAGTAATGTGCCGAAGGTGGAGGGCTTCACAAGTCCAACGGGACAGTTCGTTAACGTTCCCCGTTATCCGCCAGCGGACTACCGCGGCGTTTCCGCACCCAATGCGGACACGCTGTATTCAGTCGCGTGGCTCGATCTCAGCGAACCGCAGGTCTTCAGTCACCCAGACATGGGCAGCCGCTTTTATCTGTTCGAAGTGACCGATCTTTGGATGTCGGACTCCGAGTCATCGCCGAGCAAGCGCACAGCCGACGGAAAGGCTGCCAACTACGTGTTTACTGGCCCGGGCTGGAAAGGCGTGGTTCCGGAAGGGACGAAGCACTTCCCAGTCGCGACGCGCTACATGGTCATTCTGGGCCGCACCTATGCCGACGGCACCGAGCAAGATTATAAAGCGGTCAACGCGCTGCAGGCGCAGTACAAGATCACGCCGCTGTCGGCCTGGGGCAAGCCGTATACGCCCGTGACGCCGCCGGTGAATCCAAATCCCGGCTTCAGCATGACCGACAAGCCACAGACGGTCATTCTTGGCATGGGAACGGAGGGTTATTTCAACCTGATGGCCAAGCTGATGGGCGGAGACGCTCCGCCGGCAGCGCATGACGCCGCAATACTCGCAGGTATCGTGAAAATCGGCATCGTGCCTGGCAAGCCGTTCGAGTTGAGCAAGCTCGACCCTGCGGTGCAGGCGGCGCTGAAGGACATTCCGCAGACAGCCCTGAAGAAGATCGAGGGCAACAAGAACAGCATGGGCGAGATCGTAAACGGCTGGGTAGTGTCTAAGGGGCTCGGTACCTATGGCCCCGCAGACTATCTGAAGCGTGCCACGGTCGCGGCCTTTGGCTGGCCCGCCAACCAGGAGAAGGACGCGGTCTATCCATATACGGAGGTCGACTCCACCGGACAGAAGTTGACCGGTGCGAATAAATATACGCTCACCTTCGCCAAGGACGAGACACCGCCGGTTAACGGTTTCTGGTCGATCACCATGTACCTGATCGATCAGGGCTGGTGGTTCGTCCCGAACACGCTGAACAAGTTCACGGTTAGCCCACGCGACAATCCGAAGCCCAACGCGGATGGATCGCTGACGCTTTACTTCCAGAACGAGTCGCCGGGCAAAGACAAGGAAGCAAACTGGTTGCCGGCACCGAAGGGTGACTTCCTCCCCATGATGCGGATGTACTGGCCGAAGGATACTTCACCCTCCATCATCAACGGCTCATGGAAGCCGCCGGCGGTGGTCAAGGTGAATTGAACGCAATGCAAGCGACGACACTATCACAGCGATGAAGAGGAGGATCCGATATGCTTAGAGGAATTCTGCCCCTGACATTGTCTCTTTGCCTCGGCGCGACAGCCGCGCCCGTGGCGCTGGCCCAAGCGGCGGCGCCGATCACCGAGCAGGAGGCGCACGCCATCGCGGTCGACGCCTATGTTTACTTCTACCCGCTGCTGTCGATGGACGTATCTCGCAAGCAGTTCACCAACGGCACCACCGATTTCAAAAGTCCGATGAACACGTTCATGAACGTGGCCGAATACCCGCCGGCGGATTTCAAGGGCGTGGTGCGCTCCAACTTCGACACGCTGTATTCCGCCTCGTGGCTGGACATGACCAAGGAGCCCGTCGTCATCTCGGCGCCGGACACCGATGGACGCTACTATCTGCTGCCGATGCTCGACATGTGGACCGATGTTTTTGCGTCACCGGGCTGGCGCACGACGGGCACCAAGGCCGGGACGTTTCTGGTGACGCCGCCAGGCTGGCGGCCGGATCTGCGCGACAAGTTCGCTGAGGAGTTCAAGCTGCCGAAAGACACCCAACGCATCAACGCGCCGACGCCCTACGTCTGGCTGATCGGCCGGACCAAGACCGACGGCCCACCGGATTATGCTGCGGTTCGCAAGATCCAGGCCGGCTACAAGGTCACCCTGCTTTCCGAGTATGGCAAAGCGCCCAGGCCGGTCGAGTTCAAGCCGGACCCAACCGTCGATATGAAGACGCCGCCGAAGACCCAGGTCGATACGATGTCGGCGGGCGTCTATTTCGCCAATGCCGCAGAGCTGCTCAAGCTGCATCCTCCTCATATCACCGACGAGCCGATCCTCGCGCAGATGAAGAAAATCGGCATCGAGGTTGGCAAGAGCTTTGACATCGGCAAGCTCGATCCCACCGTGCAGAGGGCGGTGGAAACCGCACCGCAGGATGCGCAAAAGCTGATGGCCTGGAAGCTGCCGACGCTGGCGCGGGTTGCCAACGGCTGGTCGATGAACACCGACACGGTGGGCGTGTATGGCAACTATTACCTGAAGCGGGCCATTCTCGCGCAGCAGGGGCTGGGCGCGAACGTAGTCGAGGATGCCATCTATCCGCTCAATCTTGCCGATGACACCGGCAAGCCGCTCGATGGCGCGAACAAATACACCATCACCTTCGAGAAGGGCGCCACGCCTCCTGTCAATGCATTCTGGTCGATCACGCTCTACGATCAGGAAGGATTCCAGGTCGGTAATCCTCTGAATCGCTTTGCGGTGAGCAGCTGGATGCCGTTCACGTACAATGCGGATGGTTCGCTGGATCTCTATTTCCAGAACGCGAGCCCCGGGAAGGAGCTCGAAGCCAACTGGCTTCCCGCGCCGAAAGCGCCATTCAATCTGACCATGCGCCTCTACGCGCCGAAGTCGGAAGCGCTGACCGGCAAATGGAATCCGCCGCCGGTCGTGAGGTCGCAAACAACGGTGGGCATTTCGGCCCAATGAAAGTTGAGGTGCGCCGGCGCTTCGGCGCCGGCGTTCGACCGCGCGAAAACAATCATCCCTGAAGAGGAGCCGGCACCATGTTGACGAAACGCGACCTTCTTCGTTCCGCAGCGCTAGCTGCACTCATTATCACTACAACGACGCCTGTCCCGGCAAACGCGCAGGCCAAAGCCGAATGGCCTGACATCCTCGAAGCCAAGGCCATCGCCGAGGAAGGCTTCATCTACGGGCTGCCGATCGTGATGAACTACGCTGTCATGTATGAGTTCGCCGTGGACACGAAGAACAGCCAGTTCAAGGCGCCGTTCAATCAGATCAAAAACCTGGCGTATGTCGCGACATACAAAGATACCGCTGTCGTGACGCCCAACAGCGACACGCCATATTCCACTTTATGGTTTGATCTGCGCGCCGAACCAATGGTTGTTTCTGTGCCAGCCGTGGAAAAGACTCGCTATTACACAGTGCAGCTGATCGACGGCAACACGTTCAATTTTGGTTATATCGGCAGCCGCGCGACCGGTAGCGACGCCGGAGATTACATGGTCGTTGGGCCGAACTGGCAGGGAGCCACTCCGCCCGGAATCAAGAAAGTCTTTGCGTCCTCGACGCAGTTTGCTTTCGCTGCCATCCGCACTCAGCTCTTCAACCCGGAAGACATGCCGAACGTCGTAAAGGTCCAGGCCGGCTACAAGGCGCAGCCGTTGTCGGCCTATCTCAAGCAACCCGCGCCATCAGCGGCGCCTGCGATCGACTTTCCCAAGGCCGATGCGGAGCTCGTGAAAAAGAACTTTTTCGAATACCTCGATTTCGCCCTGCAGTTTGCGCCCGCAGGACCGGAAGAACGCGCCATTCGCGAAAAACTCGCACGCATCGGCGTCGGCGCGGGCAAGACCTTTGACTTCAAGGACCTTCCGCTCACACACAAAGTCGAAATCGGGCTTGGAATGAAGGAAGGCGACGAGAAAGTAGAGAAATACCTCGCAACCGGCAGCAAGAACATCAACGGGTGGAAGGTCGGGTCGCTGTTCGGAGATCGCCTGTTCTACAGCGGTGACTGGCTGAAGCGGGCAGCAGCTGCAAAAGGCGGCATTTATGGCAATGACGCCGCAGAAGCCGTCTACCCGCTTACCAAAACGCTCGCCGACGGCGAGACACTCGATGGTTCCAAGAACAAATACACGCTCACCTTTGCTGCCGGACAATATCCGCCGGTAGAAGCCTTCTGGTCGGTGACGATGTATGACGGCAAGACGCAGTTGCTGATCGAAAATCCCATTAACCGCTACCTGATCAACTCGCCGATGCTGCCCGGCCTGAAAAAGAATCCGGACGGCTCTCTCACCCTGCATATCCAGAAAGACTCGCCCGGCGCCGACAAGGAATCCAACTGGCTGCCGGCGCCGAATGGCGAGATTTATCTCGTGATGCGGCTGTACTGGCCGAAGACCGAAGCACCATCGATCCTGCCACCGGGCGCAGGCACCTGGCAGCCGCCCGGCATAAAGAAGGTTTGATAGATCCGCTACTGATGTCGGCAGGTTCGACACGAACGAAATGAAAGGTCCAGAGTCATGAGAACCGTCACACGAAGAGGCTTTGTCGGCGGAGTTGCTTTGCTCCCGGCACTCCATTTCTCGGCAGCCCACGCCCAGGCCGGCGTCAGTCCGGCGGAAGCCCGCGCCATCGCCAAGGAAGCCTACGTTTACGGCTTCCCGATCGTGGACAACTACCGCATCCAGCATGCCTATTGGATGGATAAGGCGAACCCGGAATACAAGGGACCCTTCAACCAGATATGGAACAGCTCACGTCTCTTTTCGCCCGCAGACAAGGCGATCCAGACGCCCAACTCGGACACGCTTTACTCGTTCATCGGCGCGGACCTGCGTGCCGAACCTCTTGTGCTTACCGTGCCGGCGATGGAAAAGGAGCGCTATTTCAGCGTCCAGCTCATCGATTATTACACCTTCAACTTCGACTACATCGGCACCCGCACGACCGGCAATGGAGGCGGCAGCTTCCTGCTCGCCGGGCCGGGCTGGAAAGGCGAAGCGCCCAACGGCGTCAAGAAAGTCTTTCGCTGCGAGACCGAACTTGCGTTCCCGGGATATCGCACACAGCTCTTCAACCCGGATGACATCGACAATGTGAGGAAGGTGCAGGCCGGCTACAAGGTGCAGACGCTCTCCGCGTTTCTCGGCCAGCCCGCACCCAAGGCCGCCCCCGCCATCGATTTTATCAAGCCGCTCACGCCCGCAGAAGAGAAGACCTCGCCGCAGTTCTTCAGCATCCTGAACTTCGTCCTGCAGTTCTGCCCGACGGTCCCGTCCGAGCAAGCACTCATGGCGCGCTTCGCCAAGATCGGCATCGGGGCAGGCAAGACCTTTGACGCCAGCAAGCTCTCGCCCGAGATGAAGACGGCCATCGAGCAGGGCATGGCCGACGCCTGGGCCGACTTTGCTGCCCTGAAGAAAGAATTTGATGAGGGGAAGGTGACCGCGGGCGAGGTGTTCGGCACGCGGGAATATCTGAAGAACAATTATCTGTATCGCATGGCGGCCGCGGTTCTTGGAATTTACGGCAATTCGAAGCAGGAGGCGATGTATCCGGTTTATTACGTGGATGCGACGAAGCAGAAGCTTGAGGGCGCCAACCGTTACACCTTGCGTTTTGCGCCGGGCGAATTGCCGCCGGTCAACGCATTCTGGTCGCTGACCATGTATGAAGAGCCGCAGAGCCTGCTCGTGGCCAATCCGCTCAACCGCTATCTTATCAATTCACCGATGCTGCCGCAGCTCAAGCGCGATGCCGACGACGGGCTGACGCTGATTGTCCAGAACGAATCCCCCGGCAAGGACAAAGAAGCCAACTGGCTGCCCGCGCCCAAGGGGCCATTCTCCATGATCATGCGCCTCTACTGGCCGAAAGAAGCGGCAACGGACGGCAAGTGGAAGCAACCGCCACTGCAGCGGGTGACCTAAGAGAGCGGAGTGTTCTGACCGGATTCAATGTATCCAGAGACACCATCGATCAGTCAGCTATCCCAAGTGATCTCGCAGGCTGCGGCGCCCGCGTTCCTTCTGGGCGCGCTGGCGGCCTTCATTGCGGTCCTGATCTCCCGTCTAAATCGTATCGTTGACAGAACGATTGTCCTGAACGGGATATCCGACGACGATGTGAGATGCCGGCTGAAGGCTGATCTCCCACGTCTGATGCGACGTGCGGCCATGCTGAACCGGGCAATCTTCTGGGCCGTGATCGGCAGTATCTCGGTAACGCTCGTTGTCATCGTCGCGTTTGCAAGTGCGTTGTTCCAGATTCAGCATGAGCGCGGGGTGGCCATCCTGTTCATGGTTGCCCTTGGTGCCTTCACTGCATCGCTTGTTGATTTTGCCCGCGAGGTGCGAATCGCACTGAGCGAGTTTGATCATTACGCCTGACGCAGTGATGCTTTCGTCCCGCCAGCACCCATTAGCATTAGCCGGAGGCCGCCAGCGTCAATCGCCTGAGTGAAAAACCGGCCCAGAGCAGCTAACGGGCCCACTGACCCATCTGGAGGCATGTCTGCAGACTGACGTAACTTGGCGTGCCACCGATGCTCTCTTGCGAGATGCAGCTTGCCCGGCCTGGCGCGGGGAATTTCGACCATTGGCTTGCGAGCTGCCGCTTCGCTTTCTGTTCATCGTTCACGCAGTTCTTTATCGACTGGTCAACGGACAGGCCCGCGGTGGCAGCGACGTCGAGCTTGCAACTCCGGGCAACGTCGAATTTCGGCACCCCGTCGGCCACTGCGACGACCAACTGCGAACTCATAACGATCATCGGAAAAGAGATAGGCATCTCCCGCCTCCTTCGGATCGCAGCAAAAGCTTCGGGCAGCCGCTGTTCGAAGCCGCACCGCAGCCTACCGCAAAACCGGCCTGGACGCGATGAGAATGTCCTGCAGGCAGCCGGCCGCAGAGATGCCAAGGCCGACCCTGCGCGCCTGCTCAAGCGCCGCCGCGATCACGCTGCGTTGGCGCCTTCCTGGCGGCTGGCCTCGAACAGGAACCAGGTGCGGCGCTCGGTCTCGTCGATGAAGACTTCGAGCAGGCTTGCGCTGCCGGAATCCTCATGATCGTCGCAAAGCTTGTGGGCTTTGCGCATCGCGGCGGCCATCTTCTTGTTGTCTTCCATCAACTCGCGCAGCATTTCGCGCGGCGGCACATAGACGTCGTTGTTGTCCTGGATGGTCTGCAGCTTCGCGATCTGTCCGATCGAGCGGATCGTGGTGCCGCCGAGCTTGCGCACCCGTTCGGCGAGCTGGTCGGTGGTGGCGAAGATCGCTTCGGACTGCTGGTCCAGCATCAGATGATAGTCGTTGAAATGCCGGCCGCTGACATGCCAGTGGAAATTCTTGGTCTTCAGATACAGGGCGAATGCATCCGCCAGCAACGTATTGAGCGACGCCGAGATCTTGTCCACCGCGGCCGGCGGCAGGTCGGTCGGCGTGTCGAGGTCGGGGGATACCTTGCCGGATTTGTTGTTGGTTTTGCTCACGTTGCACCTTCCTGTTAGGAACCGGATAGCGGCGGCGATGGACATCGGCTGTCGGACGACCTAACGCATCACCTTCAGGCTGGTTCCGGTGCCGGAACCCGCTGATTTTACGGACGCGCGCGCATGGATGAATGGATCGACTATTACGATTCCACGCATACGATTTATGCGAGCAAGCTGCATCGTGACCTGCATTTCCAGATCATCGCGCGCGACATCATCGGCTATATTTCTTCGCCGGATTCCGTGGTGCTGGACTATGCCTGCGGCGAGGCGCTGTCCGCCGCCAAGGTGGCGGACGCCTGTGGCAAGCTCTATCTGGCCGAGCCTGCCCCCGGTGTCCGCGGCCGGCTGATCGCGCGCTTTGCGCCTAACACCAAGATCCGCGTCCGCTCGCTGGATGACTTGCGGAAGATGGAGGAAACGGTCGATCTCGTCGTCATGAATTCGGTCGCGCAATACATGACGCCGGAGGAGCTGGATTCGGCGTTTGCCGTCATTCGCCGGCTATTGAAGCCCAACGGTCGCCTGGTGCTCGGCGACATCCTGCGGCCCGAAGTCGGCATGACCAGAGATGTGCTGGCGCTCTTGAAATTCGCAAGCACCCACGGCTTCCTGAAAGACGCCCTGTACGGCCTCGCGAGTACGGCGCTGTCAGACTACCGGCAGCTGCGCACCCGTGTCGGGCTGCAACGCTACCGCGAAGACGAGATGATCGAGAAGCTCGCCGCCGCCGGCCTTTCAGCCTCGCGCGCCCCGTTCAATATCGGCCACAACCCATGGCGGATGACCTTCGTGGCGCGGCACGCTTTCCAACCGCAATTGAGTCTTACCGCCCGCTGAGGTTGTTAACCCTAAAGTGCGGTAAGGGGTGGTTCACCGCGCCGTGATGAGCAATTATCGCCTCGGCCCGGTGGCGGAAGCGACGACGCGAGAGCAGTGCAATGCTCTTTATCCTGGTTCAAATCCAGGCCGGGCCTCCAGCCTTCGCTGCTGACGCAGCTTCGGCTTGGCGAGCCAGCCTTGCCCCGCCATAGCTCGGAGAGCGACGGCGGGTACGGCTCGGCAAGCCCTATCGTGGCGAAGGCTGCCGCGGCGTAGCCCGAAGGGCGAAGCCGGGCCTCGGCAAAACACCTCTGATTTTCCCGAAAATCGTGGTTGATGGCCAGTTTTTGGGGGTTTCGCGGGTGCGGAATCTGGTCTAAAGACCACCCGCGCGCGAGGGTGACCCGCGCTCTTGGCTTAGGGGACGCGCGGTATGCGCGCCCTTTTTTTGTGCCCAATTTCCAGTCTGAGAGCTGATGCCCAAAAGAACAGATATCTCCACCATCCTGATCATCGGCGCCGGTCCCATCGTGATCGGCCAGGCCTGCGAATTCGACTATTCCGGCACCCAGGCGGTGAAGACGCTGAAGGAAGAGGGCTACCGCATCGTCCTCGTCAATTCCAATCCGGCCACCATCATGACCGACCCGGAACTGGCGGATGCGACCTATATCGAGCCGATCACCCCCGAAATCGTCGCCAAGATCATCGAGAAGGAACGCTACGTCATCCCGGGCGGCTTTGCGCTGCTGCCCACCATGGGCGGCCAGACCGCGCTGAACTGCGCGCTGTCGCTGCGCCGGCAGGGCACGCTCGACAAATTCGACGTCGAGATGATCGGCGCCACCGCCGATGCCATCGACAAGGCCGAGGATCGCCAGCTTTTTCGCAACGCCATGGAGAAGATCGGCCTGCAGACGCCGAAATCGCGGCTCGCCAACGCCTCGGCTTTGAAGAAATCCTATCGCGACAAGCACCACGCCGAGCGCGAGAAGCTGTCGGGCGAGGCGCTGGAAGAGTGCGAGCGGCAATGGACGCTCGGCGAAAACGAGCGCCGCAAGCGTTACCAGGAGCACGCGCTCGGCGAAGCGCTGATGGCGCTGTCCGAAATCGGGCTGCCCGCGATCATCCGCCCCTCCTTCACCATGGGCGGCACCGGCGGCGGCATCGCCTACAACAAGGAAGAGTTTCTCGACATCATCGAACGCGGCCTCGACGCCTCCCCGACCAACGAAGTGCTGATCGAGGAATCCGTGCTCGGCTGGAAAGAGTTCGAGATGGAGGTTGTGCGCGACAAGAAGGATAATTGCATCATCGTCTGCTCGATCGAGAACCTCGATCCGATGGGCGTGCACACCGGCGATTCCATCACGGTGGCGCCGGCGCTGACGCTGACCGACAAGGAATACCAGATCATGCGCGACGCCTCGATCGCGGTGCTGCGCGAGATCGGGGTGGAGACCGGCGGATCCAACGTGCAGTTCGGCGTCAACCCCGACGACGGCCGCATGGTCGTGATCGAGATGAACCCGCGCGTGTCGCGCTCCTCGGCGCTGGCTTCCAAGGCCACCGGCTTTCCGATCGCCAAGGTCGCCGCCAAGCTAGCGGTCGGCTACACGCTCGATGAAATCGCCAACGACATCACCGGCGGCGCCACGCCCGCCTCGTTCGAGCCGACGATCGATTACGTAGTTACCAAGGTTCCCCGCTTCGCGTTCGAGAAATTTCCCGGCGCCTCCACCACGCTGACGACGTCGATGAAGTCGGTCGGCGAAGTGATGGCGATCGGCCGCACCTTCCAGGAGAGCCTGCAGAAGGCGTTGCGCGGGCTCGAGACCGGCCTGACCGGACTCGACGAGATCGAGATCGAGGGGCTGGGGCGCGGCGACGACAAGAACGCGATCCGCGCCGCCCTCGGCACGCCGACGCCGAACCGCATCCTGCAGGTGGCGCAGGCGATGCGGCTCGGCTGGTCGAACGAGGAGATCTTCAATTCCTGCAAGATCGATCCCTGGTTCCTCAGCGAGATGCGCGGCATCGTCGACATGGAAGCAAAGATCAAGGCAAACGGCCTGCCGCCGAACGGCTACGGCATGCGCATGCTGAAGGCGATGGGCTTTTCGGACGCGCGGCTGGCCGTGCTGTCCGAGTCCACCGAGGCCGAGATCACCGCAAAACGGCACGCGCTCGGCGTTCGCCCGGTTTTCAAGCGCATCGACACCTGTGCTGCGGAATTCGCCTCCCCCACCGCCTACATGTATTCGACCTATGAGGCACCGTTCGCGGGCGCGCTCGCGGATGAGAGCGCGCCGTCGGACAGGAAGAAGGTCGTCATCCTCGGCGGCGGCCCGAACCGGATCGGCCAGGGCATCGAATTCGACTATTGCTGCTGCCACGCCTGCTTCGCGCTCTCCGACGCCGGCTATGAGACCATCATGGTCAACTGCAATCCGGAGACGGTATCGACCGACTACGACACCGCCGACCGGCTCTATTTCGAGCCGCTCACCGCCGAGGACGTGCTGGAAATCATCGCCACCGAACGGCAGAACGGCACGCTGCACGGCGTGATCGTGCAGTTCGGCGGCCAGACCCCGCTCAAGCTGGCGCGTGCACTGGAAGCCGCCGATGTGCCGATCCTGGGCACCTCGCCCGACGCCATCGACCTTGCCGAAGACCGCGACCGCTTCAAGCGCGTGCTCGACAAGCTCAGATTAAAGCAGCCCAAGAACGGCATCGCCTACTCGGTCGAGCAGGCGCGGCTGGTGGCCGCCGATCTCGGCCTGCCGCTGGTGGTGCGCCCGTCCTACGTGCTCGGCGGCCGCGCGATGCAGATCATCCGCGAGGAGACCCAGCTCGGCGATTACCTGCTCGGCACCTTGCCGGAGCTGGTGCCGGGTGACGTCAAGGCGCGCTATCCCAACGACAAGACCGGGCAGATCAATACCGTGCTCGGCACCAATCCGCTGCTGTTCGACCGCTATCTGTCCGACGCCATCGAGATCGACGTCGACTGCCTGTGCGACGGCAAGGACACTTTCATCGTCGGCATCATGGAGCATATCGAGGAAGCCGGCATCCATTCCGGCGATTCCGCCTGCTCGCTGCCGCCGCATTCGCTGGATGCGAAGATGATCGAGGAGCTCGAGCGGCAGACCCGCGAGCTGGCGCTCGGCCTCGACGTCGTCGGCCTGATGAACGTGCAATATGCCATCAAGGACGGCGAGATCCACGTGCTCGAGGTCAATCCGCGGGCGTCGCGCACCGTGCCGTTCGTCGCCAAGGTCGTCGGCACGCCGGTGGCGAAGATCGCCGCACGGATCATGGCCGGCGAGAAGCTCGCCGACTTCAAGCTGAAGAAGAAGCAGCTCGGCCATGTCGGCGTGAAAGAGTCTGTCTTCCCGTTCGCGCGCTTCCCCGGCGTCGATACCGTGCTCGGTCCGGAGATGCGCTCGACCGGCGAGGTCATGGGCATCGACCGCTCCTTCGAGATCGCCTTTGCCAAGAGCCAACTCGGCGGCGGCACCCGCGTGCCGCGCAAGGGCACCGTATTCGTCTCGGTGCGCGAGATCGACAAGAACCGCATCGCGGAAGCGGTGCGCTTGCTGCACTCGCTCGGCTTCAAGGTGATGGGCACATCAGGCACCCAGCGCTTCCTGACCGATCAGGGCATTCCGACCGAGAAGGTCAACAAGGTGCTGGAGGGACGGCCGCACATCGTCGACGCCATCACCAATGGCGATATCCAGCTCGTTTTCAACACCACGGAGGGGCCGCAGGCGCTGGCCGACAGCCGTTCGTTGCGGCGGGCTGCCCTCTTGCATAAAGTGCCATATTACACCACTCTTTCAGGTGCTGTGGCGGCCGCCCAGGGCATCCGCGCCTATCTGGGCGGGGACCTTGAGGTCCGCACCCTGCAGAGCTACTTTTCCGAAAACTGATCGTCAGCCGGCCTCAAATGCCCGCTAAACGATTGGCAACAAGGCCGGTAGGCTGGAACCCACCGTTCGTTTGGATGTTTGCCGGCCCCTGACGGGGCCGGAACTCAATAGGCTGGCAGGCTCGCGTGTCGAGCCGAAAAGCCTGATCGAATCGAAAGCGTGGCTCGTGCGCGCAGCCTTTTGGCGGTTCGCACGATCGAAGGACAGAAGAGATGATGATGGAAAAGGTTCCGATGACCGCGAGCGGCTATGCCGCCCTGGAGGTTGAGTTGAAGCAGCGCCAGTCGGTGGAGCGTCCGCGCATCATCGAGCATATCGCCGAGGCGCGCTCGCATGGCGACCTTTCGGAGAACGCGGAATATCACGCCGCCAAGGAAGAGCAATCGCACAATGAAGGCCGTATCGCCGAGCTCGAAGACAAGCTCGCGCGCGCCGACATCATCGACATCTCGAAACTGTCCGGCGACACCGTCAAGTTCGGCGCCACCGTCACGCTGATCGACGAGGACACCGAGAAGAAAGCAGTGTGGCAAATCGTCGGCGAGCCGGAAGCCGATGCCAAGAAGGGCCGCATCTCGATCACCTCGCCACTGGCCCGCGCTCTGATCGGCAAGAAGAAGGGCTCGACCGTGGAAGTTGTGGCTCCCGGCGGCGCCAAGGCCTATGAAATCACCAAGGTCGAGTTTCGCTAGTCACCTGCAAGTTACTGTTGCGACAAAGCCGCGTTTGCCACGCGGCTTTTTTGTTGGCTGCGTACTGACAGGATTGTGAGTGGAGGTGCGGCGGGTTTTCATAATAACTGAATTTCGATAATGATTATCGACCATAACTAAATGAGAGATTGCGTTGCCGGGGTCGGAGCGGCGACGCGTCGTCATTTCGACGCAAGAAGAGATGCGGCGGGAGGCGCACTCCGACCTGCGGAAGAAGGCCGCGTGCCGCACGGCTACGTTGTTGCGCTGCAATCGCGACGACATTGCCAACCGATCACGCGCGAGGGGAATGATTCAGTTTCACAGGTGTTGTGTCGGCATCACACGCAATACGCCAACACCGTGTAATATCGGCACGCTAAGTTCTAGCGCGTCAAACCAAAGGGGGACGATGACATGGACCAAATCGACAAGATGCTCGCGAAATGGCAGCCGACGGCGCTGAGCCTGTTTCGCTTCGTTACCGGACTGCTGCTGTTTCAATTCGGCGTAGCGAAGATTCTGAAGTTTCCGACAATTCCGGAGGGTAACGCTGCCGCCTTCCTCAACAAGGTGCAGTTGATGTCGCTACCGGGAATAGCCGGTGCGCTCGAGTTGATTCTGGGCGCGCTTTTGCTGCTCGGACTGTTCACACGGCCCGTCGCCTTCATTCTTGCCGGCGAGATGGCCTTTGCTTATTTCATCGGTCATGCGCCGAGGAATTTTTTTCCGATCATCAACGGCGGCACGCTCGCGATCCTGTTCTGCTTCGCCTGCCTCTACCTGTCGACCGCGGGCGGCGGGCCATACAGCGTCGACGAGATGCGGAAGAAGTAACTGAAGTCTTGTTCGTCATTGCGAGCCAACGGGTCGGCGCAAAGCGCCGCCCGTTGGCTCCTCGCAATGACGCTGAGGCGACTCAGCCCGCAACCTTCACATCGAGCGGCACCGCCGCTTCATATTTCGAATTGTGCAGCACCAGCGACGTCCGCACGTTGCGCACGTGGGGTGCTGCCGTCAGGTGCGTGACGAAATCCTGAAACGTCGCCATGTCGGGCGCGACGCATTTGAGGATGAAATCGACCTCGCCCGACAGCATCCAGCATTCCCGCACCAACGGCTCGGCGCGGACGAAATCCTCGAACGCGCGCAAATCCGCGTCCGCCTGGCTGGACAGATGAACTGAAGCAAACACCGTGACATCGAAGCCGAGCCGGCGTGGATCCAGCAGGCCGCGGTAACCCTGGATGTAGCCCTCTTCCTCCAGCGTGCGGACCCGGCGCAGGCAGGGTGGCGGCGAAATACCGACGCGTTTGGCCAGTTCGACGTTGGTGATTCGGCCGTCGGCCTGGATCTCGGCAAGGATTTTGAGGTCGATTTCGTCAAGATTCTTCGACACGCGCGTCGGGTTCCCTGGTTTTGGCTGCGCTTGGCAGGTCTACTGGCAACTCTCTTAGCGCAGGCCGCGCGACTTGCGCAATTTTATTGCGCGTGCATTGCCATATTTCGCGATTGTTACTTCAGTTCCGGGGAAAATTCGCTGGGATGAATTGCAATTCTTGCATAGCTACCCAGATATCTTAGACTTGGATTTGACACTTTCAGCGCCCCGCGACGTCCTTCCGGGCGCTTTCTGCTTAAGTCACGAACAAACCCCCGAATAAGAGAGGGATCCGCCGATGCCCGCGCCTATCCATGCCAAGGTCGTCATTATCGGTTCCGGCCCCGCCGGTTACACCGCAGCGATCTACGCGGCGCGCGCGATGCTGGAGCCGGTGCTGATCCAGGGCATCCAGCCCGGCGGACAACTCACCATCACCACCGACGTGGAAAACTACCCCGGCTTCGCCGACGTCATCCAGGGCCCGTGGCTGATGGAACAGATGGAGAAGCAGGCGGCGCATGTCGGCACCAAGATTGTCACCGACTTCGTCAACAAGCTTGAGCTGGCGCAGCGGCCGTTCCGGCTGACCTGCGACAGCGGCGACGTCTATCTGGCGGAAACCGTGGTCCTCGCCACCGGCGCGCAGGCGCGCTGGCTCGGCATCCCCTCGGAAGAAAAGTTCAAGGGTTTTGGCGTCTCGGCCTGCGCGACCTGCGATGGCTTCTTTTACCGCGGCAAGGAAGTCATGGTCGTCGGCGGCGGCAATACCGCGGTCGAGGAAGCGCTGTTCCTCACCAAGTTCGCCTCGCAGGTGACGATCGTGCATCGCCGCGATCACTTCCGCGCCGAGCGCATCCTGCAGGATCGCCTGTTCAAGAACCCCAAGATCAAGGTGGTCTGGGACTCCGCGATCGACGAAATCTGCGGCACCGAAAATCCCGGCAAGGTCACCCATGTTCGCCTGAAGAACGTCAGGACCGGCACGCTGACCGATGTGCCGGCCGACGGCGTCTTCATCGCCATCGGCCACGCGCCCGCAACCGACCTCGTCAAAGGCCAGATCAAGCTGAAACCCTCCGGCTATGTCGAGGTGGCGCCGAACTCGACCGCCACCTCGATTCCCGGCCTGTTCGCCGCCGGCGACGTGGCCGACGAAACTTACCGGCAGGCGGTCACGGCGGCCGGCCTCGGCTGCATGGCCGCCCTTGAGGCTGAACGTTTCCTGGCTTTGCGCGCGAGCGACCGCGCGGCGGCAGAATAGTCATGGTTCGAACGCGGAACGGATCTACGGACATGGATTGGGACAAGCTGAAGGTGTTTCACGCGGCGGCGGAAGCGGGAAGCTTTACCCATGCCGGCGAGCAACTCGGCCTTTCGCAATCGGCGGTATCGCGGCAGGTCAGCGCGCTGGAGCAGGAGCTCGCGGTGTCGCTGTTCCATCGCCACGCGCGCGGGCTCATCCTCACTGAGCAGGGCGACTTGCTGTTCCGCACCGCGCATGACGTGTTCATGCAGTTGCAGGCGGCGCGCGCCAAGCTGACCGACAGCCGCGAGCGGCCGAGCGGCGACCTCAAGATCACCACGCCGCCGGCGCTCGGCATCAACTGGCTGATCCCGCGGCTCGACGAGTTCACCGCGCTCTATCCTGATATCCGCATCTCGCTGATCGTCACCGACGAGGATCTCGATCTGTCGATGCGCGAGGCCGACGTCGCGATCCGGACCCGCAAGCCGACCCAGCCGGACCTGATCCAGCGCAAGCTGTTCTCGATCGGCTTCCATGCCTATTGCTCGCCCGAATACATCAAGCGCTTCGGCACGCCGCGGACGCTCGACGACCTCGACTCGCATCGCATCATCATGCTTGGCGATTCCCAGGTGCCGCCGCATTTGGCGAACCGCAGCTGGCTGATCGACGCCGGCCGCAACGGCTCGGGCCCGCGCGAAGCCTATTTTAAGGTCAACAATATCCTGGGGCTGGTCCGCGCCTGCCAGCAGGGGCTCGGCATCGCCGCGCTGCCCGACTACCTGGTCGAGGAGAACAACCGCTTGGTGCAGCTGTTCGGCGAAACCGACTCGATTCAAGTCGATACGTATTTCGTCTATCCCGAGGAACTGAAGACAGTCGCACGCGTGCAGGTGTTCCGCGATTTCGTGGTGAGCAAGGCGCAGCGCTGGCCCTCCTAGGAAGCGGTGACGTTTCGTCATCCCGCTTTGCGGATTAGCCTATTTTATAGAGGGCCCGCTCACCGCATGACTGACATGCGGCTTGGACGGTTGCTGCACAGCACTGATGAGGATCATAGTGCTCAAACGCTGAGCGGTCGCGTCGCGCATATGTCCCCCTCCTCCAGTGGCGCGGCAGTTCAGTAATCCCTCTTGGAAGGTGATTGTGTCGGCCTCACGTGGCCAATACCTCAAGCCGGGCTCTCTTGGGCCCGGCTTTTTTTTGCGCCCAAGTCTTTTCATCGACAAGTCTTTTCAGGCCCAAGTCTTTTCAGGCCCAAGTCTTTTTCATCGACAGGCCTTTTTCATCGACAAGTCTTTTTCATCGGCAGGCCAAGGTGCTGCGCGGATTGACATTGAGGTCCCCTGCCACCATCATCCGCACATGATCACGCGTTCGTGCGCAGCTTTGTCGTCGAAAAAAGGTCCCCACTTGGGGACCCGAGATCGACGCGCGCGCTAGTCTGCCGCAACCCGCGATCCGAAAGCCCCGCCGTCTGGACGGGGTTTTTTTGTTGGTCCCGTCTCCGGTTCACCCCATGAGGAGATGGAACGATGACTGCCCCTTCGACTAACGATCTCACAAGCCGCTTGCAGGGCCTGTGGCTGCCGCTCATCACGCCGTTTCGCGACGGCGAACTCGACGAGGCGTCGTTACGCCGGCTCGTCAGGCACTACGCGGCGGGCCCGGTCGATGGCTTCATTCTCGCGGCGACGTCGGGCGAAGGCATGTCGCTCCGTGCGGACGAACTCGAGCGGCTGGTGACGGTAACGCGCGGCGAGCTGTCCGGCAGCGGTCGCCACCTGCCGATCCTGTTGGGCCTGTCAGGCGCCTCTACCGCGAAGCTCTTGGATGCGCTGGATGAGACGGCGACCTGGCCGATCGACGGTTATCTGATCGCGAGCCCCTATTACATCCGCCCCTCGCAGCGCGGCCTGGTGCAGCACTTCACCGCACTCGCCGATCACGCCTCGTGGCCGATCGTGCTCTACAACATCCCCTACCGGACCGGCGTCAGCCTCACCAACGAGACGCTGCTGCAGCTCGCCTTGCATCCGAACATCGTCGGCATGAAGGATTGCGGCGCCGACCGCGCGCAGTCGATCGATTTCCTGGGCAGACGGCCATCCGGCTTCCGCGTGCTGACCGGCGAAGACGCGCTGTATCACGAAGCGCTCGCCGACGGCGCCGATGGCGCGATCCTGCTGTCGGCGCATCTGGAGACCGACGCCTTCGCATCGGTGCGGACGCTGTTGAAGCAGGGCGACCGTAACGCCGCGCTGGCGGGCTGGAAGGCCATTTCCGCGCTGACCCGGCTGCTGTTCGCCGAGCCGAGCCCTGCGCCCGCAAAATACTGGCTGGCGCGCGGCGGGCTGATCGACAGCGCCGAGGTTCGCCTGCCGATGGTGGAGGTGAGCGCGGAGCTCGCGGCGTTGCTTGACGAGGAAATCGAGCGACGCAGGCCGCAGCTGTTGCGGCGGGCGTAGGATGCGACCGGCTCCCTCTCGCCTCGATGGCGGGAGGGAGCAACTGGATCAGCTGACCAGCAGGCGATAGGTCAGTACCGGCGCGAAGCCGAGCACCATCGCCCAGATGGCAAACGACGACACCAGCAGAACGTCATGCGCTCGCTGGGCGAGTTCGCCGATCGGATATTTTTTGTCATGCGTGATCATTGTCATTCCCCCCGGTGATGTTCCTTGAGGAGAAATACCTACAGTTAAAATTTTAATGTCGCGGTCGGGCCTTCGCTCGAAGTTGCGGCTTCGCACTCACCAGCCATTAACCAGGATATCGCGGTGGTTAACCGGCGGTAGCAGGCGCGGTCAAATGCAAGCGAAATCGCAACCGGGTCTTTAAAACCGGTCGCGTATCAAGATGCCGGGAGCAACAAAAACGCGGGGGCGCGCCGTGCACTTCGAAAACAACAACACCATCCCTCAACAGGGATTTTCCACCGAGGACATTCTGTGGGGCGTCGGCATCTGGTCGGTGATCCTGACGCTGTCGCCGGTCGTGGTGTTCTACGTGCTGATGGTGGCGTAAGACCACCTCTACCTCCGTCATTGCGAGGAGCGAAGCGACGAAGCAATCCAGACTTCCTTTTTGGCCTTCTGGATTGCTTCGCTTGCGCTCGCAATGACGGGTTCTTCGCCACCCAAAAAGAAAAACGCGCGGAGCGCCGCGCGTCTTTGTCAGTCCGGGAAAAGAAAGCGGCGTTGTTACGCCGCCTGCTTGTGCATGGCGCCCGATGCCGATGCCGTTCCGCGGATCGCCTTGATCGAACGTTCGATCGCGCCCCACAGCCTGGTGATCTCCGCCGCCGCGCGGCCTTCGGCGTAATATTCGCGGGCGCCTTCGCCCTGGCTCAGCGCCATCAACAGATCGGCGCGGTTGGTGATCTGGCCGCTCCACACCGGCGCACGGAATTTAGCCAGCGCTTCGCGCGCGATGGTGACGATGCGGCTCTCGACGCTGTCGCGTTCGGCAGGCGCGCCGTTGATCACGACCGCGTAGGGCTTGCGCGCCGAGCGGCAGGTCTGAATCGTTTCCTGCACCGCGTTGACGTCGAACACGCCGGGCCGCGCCGGAATGATCACCATCGTGGCGTTGCGGATCGCGTCGTCGACGACGGCCGACAGATTGGGCGGCGTGTCGATGAATACCCATTCGATGCCGTCGCGCTTGGCGGCAGCGACGATGCCGCTGACGGAATTCACCGCGGCCTTGATCGGCGGTTCGTTGGTGCCGCGCAATTTATGCCAGAGCGTAAGCGATCCCTGCGGGTCGGCATCGACCAGAAGGATGGGCTTCGTTGCCTTGTGAACATGGGCAGCGAGATGAGCAGCCAGGGTACTCTTTCCCGAGCCCCCCTTACGTGATGCGAAAACAATTACGTTCATATCTTGGCCTCCAGTTGACCCCAGAAGCTGAAAATGAATCAGCGCGCTGATTCGTGAAAGAAAAATTTATCCTGTGCCGCGATGAAGCCACTTAATTGCCAACAAGGCTGGTTTTTGAGTCACACCGTGCAACCCCGGTGACCGAACGGAAATCGGCAAGGCCGCCTTGCAAGACCTTGATTGCGCTCATTGCGCGCTTTTTGCGCGCTCGCGTTCGAGTTTTGCACGCTCGCGTTCAAGCCATTTGCGCTCGATCCATCCGAGCCCTTGCGCCATCGGCTTCTGCAGCGGCGGCACGTCCTGCGCGAACAAAAGGAGTCCGAGCGGCAGCATCCAGAGTCCGAGCACCGGCAGGAAGCTGAGAAAGCCGCCGACAACCAGGAGAAACGCGAGCGGAATACGGACGTAGATCGATGATGGCTTACGTACCCAGCCGACGAACTTCGACGGCCCCGACGGCAGCTTCTTCTGAAACCAGGCAAAGTGCCGGTCCAGTTCTTTTTGATGTGCGCTCAATGAAACCCTCTCCTCTTGCCCGAAGAAGATGTTCATTGCAGGCGCCGCAAACAAGGCGTCAGTCTGCCGCGCGAGGAAACCTTAAAATGGCGTAATGTCGTCAGATCGCCCGCGCTGTCAGGTCGCCCGCGCCGTCAGGTCGCGCGTTTCGCCGGCTTTTTGGCCTTGCGCGGCTTGCCGCTTACGGCCTTGCGCGGCGTTGCGGGCCGGATGACCGTCGGACGGCCGGCCGGCCTGGCCGCGGCCGCGCCCGGCTCGGGATCCGGCCTGAAATGCGCCCGGCAGGCCGGCGAGAGCTGGGATTTTTTGGCGACCATGCAGGCGGTCACGCGACTGATATCGGGGATCTCGGAACTGCAGAGCCGGAACGCGTCACCGGTGCAGGCCTGCTCCTGTTCGGGCGTGTAGCCCTGGCCGGCTGCGGGCCCGATCGAAACCGACAGCGCTACGGCCAGCAGCAAACCAAACTGAAAATCCCCCGCTCGAAAAATCGTCATCCATCCCCCCCCCCAGCGCAAAGCTTGGCGGAATTGTGGGTGAACGGATCAGGATTCGCAAGCACGGGTGGACGACACGCCACAGCACAAGTGCTGCGGTGGGTCGGGAGGCAAGTTGGCTTCGTGAGGGCTGGTACAGTTGGGTGGGCTCGAACCACCGACCTCCTGTTCCACAGACAGGCGCTCTAACCAACTGAGCTACAACTGCATCCCTCACGCGAGGCCTCAAAAAGGGGGCCTGCGAATGGGCCGGAAACTAGGTGCAACGCCTCGCTTTGGCAAGGCCGGGAAGCGCCTGATTATATAGTCGTCCGGAAGGCATTTTGCGTTCATCTCCGGGCGTCGCGGACGGCGTCAAAAGCATTGCCCGACAGCAAAAGGCCCGGGCCGATCGCCCGGGCCTTTCTCGATGAGGGACGAAGGCGGTCAGGCGGCCGGCTTGTAGAGCTTCGAGGCCGAGGCCTTGATCGGCTCGACGGTCTCGGTCGCGACCTTCTGGCCGAGCTCGGTGAGCTCCTTGGCTTGTGTCGTCAAGGTCTCGTACTGCTTGCGGGCATGCGAGGTCCACAGCTCCATCGCCGCCGCCGGCGTCTTCACGCCGAACAGCTCCTGCGCGAAATCGAGCGAGGACGAGGTGTTGGCCTTGAAGAACTCGATCAGCTTGGCGTTGTACTCACTGGCGCCCTTGCTGGCCGAGGTGAACACGGCCTCGATGGTGCCGTTATGGGTTTCGGCCGCATCCTTGAACTTGGCGTAGCTGTCGCGGGCCTGCGAAACGCCCTTTTCGGCAAGCGCGCGCATCTGCTCGGGGACTTCGAAGGGGATGATGGAGGCAGAGAAGGGATCGGTGGGGCTGGTCACGGCTTGCATCCTTCACAATGGGGTTAAAACGGCATTTCCCCCTGCGGACCGCCGGGCAGGCAAGGCGGGCCGAAAGGTCACGCACACACTCACGGAAAGTGCCCATCCACGGGCTCGCCCAATTAGAACCAATATCATGTCAAATTTGTGCAGCGCACTGCAATTTCTGGTGCATCGCCGCGTATTTAACCCGGCATGCGAGTTCCATCAGGCCAGCGGTAGCTTCTCGCCGATGGCGGCAGCTCACGCTTTCGGCTTGGTCGCGTCGATGGCGGCCTTGGTAACGGTCTGTCCCATCTCGCTGGCCTGCTCCGCCAGCGAGCGCATCAGGCTCTGCACATATTCGCTGTGCAGCCGCGTTACTTCGGTCACGTCCTTGGCTTGCAGCAGCGACTCCGCGTGATCGAGCGAGGCCTGCACGTTCTTCTCGGCATAGCCGATGGCCTTACTGCTGACATCCTTGGCGCCGGCGCGAACCGTGGCGTTGCGCTCCTCGATGGAGCCGGCGGCGGCCTGCGCGGAGGCGACGAATTTCTCGAAGGCCTTGCGGGCCTGCTCGACACTCGCTTCTGCCATCGATCGCATTTCCTTGGGTATCTCGAAACGGTCTCGCACATCGTCGCTCATGGTGTGCTCCTTTGCGTTGGCAGGGATTGCGTCCGGATACCGTCAGGGGGCCGCTCCGGGGACGGATGCGGCGCCGGGGAGGTTCCTCGTTGAACCCTTGACGGCCGTTTGCAACCACCCAACGCGGCGGCCGGCCAAAGGGTCCAGCCGGGTTAAGGTTATCCGCCGCTTAGATTACCGCCAGCCCGCCGGGCCGTGGACCTGCCGCTGCCGGCTTGCGATAGTAACGTTCCCTTAACGCTTTCAGCGTTTGGGCGCCGATTTTGAAGCCGGACGGTCATGTAATTGCGATGAAGGATGCGGAATTTCAGTGGCTGGCGCCCGGCGATCCGCGATTGGCGGCCTATGCGGCGAGCCGCCTGCCCGCCTGGCTGTGGACCGCCGACGGCAGGCGGATCCTGTGGGCCAATCCGGCCGGCGCCCGCCTGTTCGGCGCAGCCAGCGCCGCAGCCCTTGCCGAAAAAACCTTCGGGCCGGCCGACCGGCACCGGCGGCAGATCGCGCGGCTCGCAGGCCGGCTGCTCGCCAACGGCGCCATCCGGCTGGAGCGCTTGCAGGGATTTGGCGCAGCGCCCGGCATGCTCTCGACCTGCGGCGCGTCGCGGTTCGACTTTCCCAATGGCAGCCACGGCGTTCTGATCGCCGCCGGCAACATCGCGCTGATCGCGCCGCGCCCGGCGCAGGCGCAGTCCGATAACGAGATGCGGCCGGCCACCGCATCATCAGAGCCAACCTTGTCAGAGCCAGTCTTGTCAGAGCCAGTCTTGCAGCCGAGCGCGCCCGCCATGCCCGTCATCGAGCAACCGGTCGCGCCGCAACCGGCTCCCGATTACCAGCAGCCGGCACCGTCGGGCGAAGCGCCCGCCGAGTTTGCGTTGTTCGATGCGTTTGAGCCTGCCGCCGCAGGCGAGCCGCCCGCAGCCGAAACCATTGCGCGCGCGCCACCGCCTGCGATCGAAGTATTTGCCGGCCAGCAGGCGCGCCGCCTGCCGCTGCGCTTCACCTGGCAGATGGATCGGGAAGGCCGCTTCGCGCTCGGCACCGACGAATTTTTGGGCCTGATCGGCCCGCGCACCACGGCCGCTTTCGGCCGGCCATGGCGCGAGATCGCCGAGACCTTCGGGCTA
This sequence comes from Bradyrhizobium sp. AZCC 1610, assembly GCF_036924515.1. Taxonomy (NCBI): domain Bacteria; kingdom Pseudomonadati; phylum Pseudomonadota; class Alphaproteobacteria; order Hyphomicrobiales; family Nitrobacteraceae; genus Bradyrhizobium; species Bradyrhizobium sp. AZCC 1610. Next base: position 5,838,438 of record NZ_JAZHRR010000001.1, read on the forward strand.
GATCCCACCGGCCGGATGATGCAGGCCTTTGCGACGGGCGCGACCTGGAGCGGCATCATGCTGAACTGGCCGGTGGACGGCGGCGGCACCTTGCCCGTCGAACTGTCCGGCCTGCCGATCTTCGACGGGGCGCGGAATTTCATCGGCTATCGCGGCTTCGGCGTCTGTCGCGATTTCGATGCGCTGGCGCGGCTCGCCGCCCTGCGCCTGGCGGAATTGTCCGGCGAGATGGTGACGCCGCAAGAACCGTCCACCGCGCCATCTGCCGAGCCGACCAGCGTTGCATCGCCTTCATCAGACGAATTGCCTGAACCGATTGCTGCCAAAACTTCTGCTGCAGAGAGTTCTGCTGCAGAGCCTTCACATCAAAAAGATTTGGATACGCCCGTGGAACCTCCCAAGGAAGCCGTAGAGGAAAGCGTCCAGGAAATCGTCAACGAAAGCGTTCTGGAAATCGCCAAGGACACGCTGACGGAAACCACAACGGAGTTGCCGGCAGACGCTGCCGCAAACGTCTTGCCGTTCCGCGTCCCCGGCGAAGCGAAGCAGCCAGTGTTGACGCCGGTTGAAAACAGCGCCTTCGACGAACTCGCGCGGCAATTGTCAGCGCGGCTCGAAACCGAGAACGGCAACGGGGCGGCGTTGGACGCCGCCGGCGAAACCATCTTCGAACCGCTGGCCGCGCCGCCCGAATGGCTTGCGCCGCCAGAGCCGCCCGCGCGCGGCGAAGCGGCGCGCGACAAGGCGCTGCTCGATCTCTTGCCGGTCGGCATCCTGATCTACCGGCTCGACCGGCTGCTCTATGCCAACCCCGCCTTCCTGACGCAGATGGGCTATCCGAGCCTGCACGCGCTGGAGGAAGCCGGCGGCCTCGACGCGCTCTATGTCGAACCCGGCACGTCCAACGCCTCCTCGACATCGGACACCGGCAGACCGGTGACGATTTCCGCAAGCGGACCTGCGGACGCAGATGCGCCCTCATCGGCGGCAGAGGCCCGCCTCTACACGATTTCATGGGACGGCGATTCCGCCCTCGCCTTGATCTTCTCGGGCACGCGCCATGAGGGCGCGGCGATCGCGGCCGCCATCGCGCGCGCCGAGCCAGCATCGGAGCCTGACGTCTTCGAACCGTCGGTATCGGAGCCTGACGCTTCCGAATCGTCTGATGTCGGCCATGCCAACGCCGAAGACCTTGCCGCCATCCTCGACACCACGGCCGAAGGCATCGTGATGTTCGACGCCGAGGGCAACATCCATGCGGCCAACCGCAGCGCCGAAGCGCTGTTCGGCCATGACGCCGACGAACTCGCGCGACGCAATCTCGCGGAACTGTTCGCGCCCGAAAGCCGGCACGGCGTGTTCGAATATCTCGCCGGCATCAAGGCTTCCGGCGTCGCCAGCCTGCTCGATCACGGCCGCGAGGTGCTGGCGCGCGAAAGCAAGGGCGGCATCATCCCGCTGTCGATGACCATGGGCCGCACCCGCCCTGATGGCCCGAATTTCTTCGCAGTGTTCCGCGATCTCTCGCAAGCCAAGCAGACCGAGAGCGAATTGCGCGAGGCGCGCCGGCTGGCCGAACGCGCCGCCAATGCCAAGGCCGACGTACTGGCGCGGATCAGCCACGAGGTGCGGACGCCGCTGAACGCCATCATCGGCTTTTCCGAAGTGATGATCGGCGAGCGTTTCGGCGCGCTCGGCAACGAGCGCTACCTCGAATACATGAAGGACATCCGCGCCTCCGGCGAACGCGTGATCGCCATCATCAACGACCTGCTCGACCTGTCCCGGATCGAAACCGGCAAGCTCGATCTCGCCTTCACCAACCAGAACCTCAACGAACTGGTCGAGAGCTGCGTTGCGGTGTTGCAGCCGCAGGCCAATCGCGAGCGCATCATCATCCGCACCTCGCTCGCGCACATGTTGCCGCCTGTGATCGCGGACGCGCGGGCCTTGCGCCAGATCGCGCTGAACCTGATCGGCAATTCGATCCATCTCGCCAATGCCGGCGGCCAGGTCATCGTCTCGACTGCGCTGTCCGATTTCGGCGAGGTAATGCTGCGGGTCCGCGACACCGGCCACGGCCTCAACGACAATGAGGTTGCCGCCGCGCTCCAGCCGTTCCGCACCGCGGCGCCGTCGGATCGGGCCGAGAGTTCGGCCGTCAGCCTGTCGCTGACCAAAGCGCTTGTCGAAGCCAACCGCGCCAAATTCCAGATCAGGACCGGCAGCCGTTCGGGCACGCTGATCGAGATCGTGTTTCCGCACGCGGTCGCGCGCGCCTGACCGGAGACAAACGGACGCGCGTACCCGCGGTGTCGATCACGTCGCTTTTGACGGAAGAAACGCTGGAACGCTGAGGCCCTGGCCGCGCAAGTAATCGGTCATCGGTCCGACGACCTTGATGACCGCCGGTCTTGCCGTCATGCGCTGCCGCCATTGCAGAAGCCTCGGCGTTTCGCTGGTCATGTCGGCGCCCCAGCGCGCACCGAACAGCTGGGCCATATAGAACGCGATATCGGCAAAGGAATACGCGCCGCCGAGAAAGTCGCGGTCATCAAGCACGCTCTCCATTGTTCGATAATAGGCGGCGGCGCCCGCGCGCGCGAGCTCCGCGGCGGGATCGAGCGGCGTTTTCCAGAGCTGCATCAATTTGATGATGTGAGGGAAATAGACCTCATCCGATTCATGCTCCAGCCGGCGACACCAGGCCCGTGCTGCAGAAGTCGCAGGCCACAGCGCAGGATGCGGCTTGATGTCTTCAAGGTACTCGAAAATCTGGGTGGAATCGAATATCTCGAGGTCGCCGTCGATCAGCACGGGGACCTGCCGCTTTGGATTGATGCGCAGGACTTCCGGATGCTTTGGCGCGTAACCCTCCTTCATGGTGAAGGGGACCATGACCAGTTCGAAATCGATGTTCTTCTCGTGCGCGGCGATCTGGACCTTTGCGCCGAACATACTCAGGGGGCCGGAGAACAGCCGCATTCTGCGATTGCTGTTTCGATGCGGGTCTCGGCCGGATTGAACGTTCTCGGGCATCGATTACCCACTCCTCAATCATCATCACGGATGGGATAAAAACAAACAGGTTGCCCTGTTTTTGTCAATCCGGTAGACCGCTTGCGATGCCGATAGGGGTGGGAGTCTCTCATGACCAGGAAGCCAACCAGCGGCCGCTCGCGAACCAACGATCCCGCCGGAGTGAGAAAACGCATCCTGGATGCGACAGCGGACGCCTTCCAGAAGCGTGGCTACCACTCGACCAGCACCCACGACGTTGTTCGAGCGGCCGGCGTGACGGCGGGCGCGCTCCACCATCATTTCCCTACGAAGAAAGTCCTTGCGCTTAACGTCATCCAGGAGCGCGTCGCGCAAGCTGTCGACAAGCATTGGCTCGAGCCGGTCAGGTCCGCACGCGGCGCGGAGGAAGGGATACGCACGGCGTTCGAGCAGATCGCGACGGCCCTGGACCGGTCCAGGACCATTCTGGGATGCCCGCTCAACAATCTGGCGCTCGAGCTTTGCGCGGCAGATTCCGAATTTCGAGAGGCGATCGAGAAGATCTATGACAATTGGCGCAAGGTCATTGCGGACAAACTGCGGGCGGATTTCCTCGGCGCCTTCGACGCCGAGGCCTTGGCCACCTTCGTCATTGCGTCTTATTCAGGCGCTATCGCCCAGGCCAAGGCAACGCAAAGCACGGCTCCTCTTCGGACGTGTGCCGCGCAACTGGCGTTTCACTTTCGCTCAAGGCAAATGCCGAAGGCCCAAATGCCGAAAGCCAAAGCCGCGCACGCTTCAAAGCCGTAGCGAAACTTCCGGATCCGGTTCGGACACGTAAAGGTCCTTCTGGACAGCGGCGCCTTTTCCGGGTGATATGCGACCAATTGACACACAGTCTCCCTGTGTGAGCTTGGAGGAAATCCCATGATCCCGTTTCATACGCGCCTGTTCGGCGCGGTCGTCGCGCTGACACTTGCGGTCAGCGCGCCTGCCCTCGCGCAGCAGCTCGAGCTCAAGATCATGGCGCCCGCCGCACCTGGCGGCGGATGGGATCAGACCGCCCGGTCGATGCAGCAGGCGCTGGTCGCCGCCAAGATCGCCCGCAGCGTCCAGGTCACCAACGTTGCCGGCGCCGGCGGCAGCGTCGGCATTGCGCAGTTCGTCAACGGCGCCAAGGGCGACGGCAACCAGTTGATGGTGAACGGCTTCGTCATGATGGGCGCGCTCGCCATGAACAAGTCGCCGGTGACGCTCGATCAAGTGACGCCGATTGCGCGCCTCACCGAGGAGATCCAGGTGATCGTCGTGCCGGCGAATTCGCCGCTCAAGACGGCGCAGGATCTTGCCGCTGCCGTGAAGGCCGACATCGCCAAGGTGACGTTTGCCGGCGGCTCGGCCGGGGGCGTCGACCATGTGATGGCGGCATTGTTTGCGGGAACGATCGGCGCCGATGCCAAGAAGGTCAACTACATTCCATTTTCCGGCGGCGGCGAGTCGCTGGCGGCCATTCTCGGCGGCAAAGTCACTGCCGGCATTTCGGGACTGAGCGAATACGAAGGTCAGATCAAGTCCGGCAAATTGCGCGCGCTCGGCGTGACGTCGGAGAAGCGCATCGCAGGCAGCGATATTCCGACCTTCAAGGAACAAGGCATCGACCTTGTGCTGGCCAACTGGCGCTCGGTGGTCGCGCCTCCCGGCATCACGCCGGAACAGCGCAAGACCCTGAGCACCGCGGTGGAGAACATGGTCAAGTCGGACGCCTGGAAGGACATCCTCAAGCAGAAGGGCTGGGATGACGCCTATCTTTCCGGCGATGCGTTCGCCGATTTCCTGAAGAAGGAAACCGCGCGCGTCACTGACGTGCTGAAGTCGGTCGGCCTCGTCAAATCATGACGGACCTTCCGCGGGGTCCGGCGGCGCGGCGCGTCGATCGTGCCGGCGTCGTCATTGCGCTGGCGCTCGCAGGCCTTGCCGTGGTGCTGGTATGGGACTCGCGTCAACTGCCATCCACCACGATGTACGGCATGGGACCCGAGGTAATGCCGGTCGTCATCGCCATCGGGCTCGGCCTTCTCGCGATCGGCAATCTGATCGACGCGCTGCGCGGCAACCTGCCGCCGCGCGAGAGCGCCGATCCCAGGGCGGTACTTTTGATTCTCGGCGGGCTGGCGCTGCTGATCGCCATTATCGGCCTCGGCGGCGGCTTCATCCTTGCGACCTCAACGCTGTTCGTCACCACGTCGGCTGCCTTCGGACGGCGCGCCATTCTCGCCGATTTCGTCATCGCCATCGTGATGACCACCCTGATCTATCTCGCTTTCGATCGGCTGCTGACGTTGAGCCTCCCCGCCGGGCCTCTGGAAAGACTGCTGTAATGGAAACTTTCGCCGCGCTCGCGCATGGCATGGCTGTCGCCGTGCAGCCCATGAACCTGCTCTATGCACTGGTCGGCGTGTTCCTCGGCACTGCGGTCGGCGTACTGCCCGGCATCGGCCCGGCGCTCACGGTCGCGCTGCTGTTGCCGGTGACCTACAAGCTCGATCCCGCCGGCTCGCTGATCATGTTCGCCGGAATCTATTACGGCGGCATGTATGGCGGCTCCACCACCGCCATCCTCATCAATACGCCCGGCGAGAGCGCATCGATGGCGACCGCGCTCGAGGGCAACAAGATGGCCAAGGCCGGCCGCGGCGGGCCGGCGCTGGCGACGGCTGCGATCGGCTCGTTCGTCGCGGGCACCATCGCCACCATCGGCCTCGCCTTTCTCGCGCCGTGGCTGGTGGATTTCGCGGTGCGCTTCGGGCCTGAAGATTATTTCGCGCTGATGTGCGTGGCCTTCGTCACCGTGTCCGCAACCTTCGGAGCTTCGCCGATCCGCGGACTGACCAGCCTGTTCATCGGGCTGACGCTCGGGTTGGTCGGCATCGACAAGCTCACCGGTCAGGCGCGGCTCGCGTTCGGCATCCCCGAACTGCTCGACGGCGTCGAAGTGACGACGCTCGCAGTCGGCCTGTTCGCCTTGGGCGAAGCGCTCTACGTCGCATCGCGCCGCCATCACGCCGAGGAGAAGATCGAGCCGGTGCGCGGCTCGCTGTGGATGACGATGGAAGACTGGAAGCGATCGTGGAAACCGTGGCTGCGCGGCACGATGTTCGGCTTTCCGATCGGCGCGCTGCCTGCCGGCGGCGCGGAGATTCCGACCTTCCTGTCCTACTCGACCGAGAAGCGGCTGTCGAAACATCCGGAGGAATTCGGCAAGGGCGCGATCGAAGGCGTTGCGGGGCCGGAAGCCGCCAACAACGCCTCCGCCGCCGGTACGCTTGTGCCTTTGCTGACGCTGGGCCTTCCGACCTCGGCAACGGCTGCGATGATGCTGGCGGGCTTTCAGCAATACGGCCTGAACCCGGGACCGCTGCTGTTCGCCGAGCGGCCCGACCTGGTGTGGGGCCTGATCGCCAGCCTGTTCATCGCCAACGTCATGCTGCTGGTTCTCAACCTGCCGCTGGTAGGCCTGTGGGTGAAACTGCTCGCGATCCCGCAGCCGTGGCTGTACGCCGGCATTCTCGTGTTCGCGACCATGGGCACCATCGCCGCCAAGCCATCGGTCGTCGAACTGTCGATGCTGGCGGCTTTCGGCGTGCTGGGCTTTCTGATGCGCCGGTTCGATTTTCCGATCGCGCCTGTCGTCGTCGGTCTTATCCTGGGCCCGATCGCCGAAAGCCAGTTGCGCCGCGCGCTCGCCATCAGCCTCGGCGATCCCATGGTGCTGCTGCAGAGCCCGATGTCGGCTGTGCTGCTCGGTATCGCGCTGATCGCGCTGCTGGCGCCGTTCGTGCTGAAAGGACTCGGCCGGTTCAGGGCGAGCGAGGACTAGGCGTGGGCTCATTAGCGCGCAGCCAAATTCGGATTAAGGCGAGTTTGAATTGACTTCCGCTTTCGGGCGTCACAGCGGACATAGCTGGACTTGCCGCTGGGTCGCCGCTGTAGCGAATGACTCTTAGCCGAACAACGTAGGCCAGTCGTCAATATCGCCTTGTCATCGCCTTCGGACGGATTGGCGCGACAACGGCGTTCGGCCATCGCTCCATCGATGCAATAGGGGTCGAGGTTCCTTCATGTCTCATATCTGCCGCACTGTAGACCTATCCTGCGACCTGCCGCACTGTAGACGTATTCCGACATTCATGCTCACGGCGTGTCTGAGGGGGGCGCGCAGCAGGTTCCTGCCTTGTTTCTTCTAACCCACAGGAAAAAGTACCGTGATGAAAATTGTGATTATAGCGGGTGCAACGCTTGCCGTCGTTACTGCCGCTGGCGCTGCCGACATCCCGCGCCGGCAGCCCGTCTATCAGCAGGCCCAACTCGGCAAGATGCCGATTGGCAAGACCCCAATCGGGAAGACCCCGATCGGCAAGACGCCCGTCGCGGCGCGGCCCTATGCGCGGTATTGATTCAGATCCTCGTTGAGTCTGAGCTTTATCGTCGACATTTGAAGGGCGAAGCGTGGCAAACAGGCCGAAGAGATCAGGACTATGCTTGCTTGCGGGACTCGCTGTCCTGCTCCAGTGCGAAATCCATCCTGCTTCTGCGCGCGAGATTGACATTCTCGCGGGTCTGGAACGTCTCATTTCCCCCAAACGGGAAGTCGACAAGCGCGCCGCCAACGCGAACGCGCTTGTTTCCCGTGAGGCGTTCAGTGAATCGAAAGGGGCGCCACAGTCGACCCGAAAACCAGGGTCGGGATCAGCAAAGGGCCCGTACTACGTCGATTTCAGAGCCAGAACGGCGGCGAGCTGGGGACATGCTTTCGTCTGGTTCGGGAAGACAAGCGAGCGAGCCGTTGAAGTCGCGGGCCTTACCCCTGCGGGAGACAACGTGCCTTATGTACTTGGTCATCTGATGTGGGTGCCGTCCGAGACCAAGGCAAGCTATGGCGATCTTGATTCGCAATACCTGACCGCCAGTTACCGCGTTTACTTGAGTGAGCCGGATGCAAAGAGGGTTTTCGCATACATCAAGAAATTGCAGGCGAGTTCACCGGTCTGGAACGCCGAAACAACGAATTGCACTGCGTTTATCGGCAGCATTGCAGAATTCATGGGATTGAAAGTTCCTCACCGCTGGCAGCGTCCTGAGAACTATGTCAACAATCTCAAGGCGATGAATGACGGGCGCCAGATGATCCGCCTGTCGTCAGAACAATAGCTCGCGTTCGTCCTTGGCCCCAAGTCCTTGGCCCTAAGGATGAGCCTTCGCGTCACCAGCCGAAGATCAGTATCCGTTACGTCAGACTCGGAAGTCCTGTTTGACGAACGCCCTAATCGCGGCATCACGCGCCAAACGTAGACTTAGCTGGCATGTATTGTGCCGGTGGCTCTCGCCGAAAGTCGCGTGTGCGTTCGGGCAATTCATTGCCCTCCATATCGAGCCGGGTCTGAATTTCGGCAGCGCCCTGGTCCTTCCAGCGGTGCTGGGTCCCGTTTGAAGATCACGAACGGCACAATTCTTGCTCCAATCTGCCTGAATACATCCGTCTGCGGATCGCCTGTTTCCCGGGCATTTTTTGGATTTGATTTTTATGCGCTGCCTTGTCGTTGCCGATTTACATTATTCATTGCCGCAGTTCGACTGGCTGCTGGCGGCAGCGCCTGAATTCGACGTCGTCATTTTCGCCGGCGATGCGCTCGATATCGGATCGTTGGTCGATTTCCGCGCGCAGATTCTGGTCGTGAAAAAATACCTGTCGCTGCTATCAGGCATGACGCGGGTCATTTTCTGCTCGGGCAATCACGACCTCGATGAACGCAGCGCGGAAGGCGAAAAGATCGCGCGCTGGATCGGCGACGTCCGTGAACTCGGCATCGCTTGCGACGGCGACAGCCTCACCATCGGCGGCACGCACTTTACGGTGTGCCCGTGGTGGGACGGGCCGCTGGTCAAGGGCCGCATTGAATCCCAGCTTCGCGATGCCGCGCTCGAGCGGGCGCAACGCTGGATCTGGGTCCATCACGCGCCGCCGGCGAATTCACCGACGAGCTGGGGCGGCAAGCGGTTCTTCGGCGACGTCGAGCTGGTGCAATGGATCACACAGTATCAACCGTCAATGGTGATCTCGGGTCACGTGCATCAGTCGCCGTTCATCCCCGACGGCTCGTGGTTCGACCGTCTCGGCACGACCTGGGTATTCAATACCGGCCTGCAGCACGGCCGTCCGCCGGTCTGCATCGTGCTCGATCTCGCCGAAGGCACGGCGTTCTGGCTTGCGGCCGGCGAAGCACAACACATCGACCTGCGCGCGCCCTTGCTGCGGCCGGCGGCGGGAATCGAGAACCCGCCGGCCTGGCTTACATCCTTGGGTGGGATTGCCGATCCGCTTTTCTTGTCGTCGGCAAGCCCCCCGCGCTCTGCGGGCTGGCTCGGCAAATGATGCACGCTCAAACTGAACTCCAGGTCCGGCCATTCCTCGCGCGGAAGCTGGGCCTTCTTTGCGGCGATCAGTTCCTTGGCGATTCCTTGGCGATCTCATTCCACGCCTGCGCGAAGGCGAAATGCTTCGCACAGCGAAACGGCGAAACTAACTTCCGTGTCAGAAACTGTCGCATTATTCATTCGAAAGCACTGGATCATCTGGCTCTCTTGATCGTCTTCCTCTGGCGACGGTATCCGTCGCTGCGATTGAACCAGGAGGATTGGCATGGGCAACAAGCTCCTTAAATGTATCATCGCGGGTGCGCTTAGCACGACGCTTGCCCTTGCGGCACCGGCGCTCGCACAGCGTGGCGGCGGTGGCGGCGGCATGGGAGGCGGAGGCGGCGGGCCCGCCGGCGGCATGGGCGGCGGCGCGGCAGGTGGAGGTGGCATGCAGGCCGGCGGCGGCGGCATGGGTGGCGCCGCGGTAGGTGGAGGCGGCATGCGCGGCGGCAGCATGGGTGGCGGCGCGGTAGGTGGCGGGCGAGCCAGTGGCATCGCAGGAAGCCATTTCGGCGGAGGCCCGCGTTTTGGCGGCCCCGGCGGAGGCACGCATTTCAGCGGCGGCCGTTTCGCGGGTGCACCTCTTCATTCTGGACCCCGGTCTTCGCGATTCGCATTCCGAGATGGGCACCACTTCCATCGCCATGGGCACCGCTTCCATCACCGCTTCCATCGCTTTGCGTTCGTCGGCGCGCCGTTCGCCTACGCCGCCTATGATAGCTGCTGGCGCAGGGTATGGACGCCATACGGACTGCGGCGGGTCAACGTCTGCGACGCCTACGCCTACTACTAACGCGTCGCGATTGATGTAACGCCAGGCATCGATGGTCGTCGCCAGGCTTTCGGCCAGCGACGGCCATCACACCTTTTTTGAGCCCTTACTCGCGCAACGCCGAGATTACGGTGGAAGTTGATTTCTCTCATATATCAGCTTTCATAGAGGTCAGCCTTGCGCTCCCTGATTTTGCCAAGGTAGATTCAATTTTGGCCAGGCGTCCGGAGACGGAAAACCATGACAGGAGGTCATCGCCGTATCCTGGTCGTTGAGGACGACCCCGAAACCGCCGATCAACTTGTCGAGTCGCTCACGACCAGCGGGTATCAGGTGGATGTAGCCGCCAGCGGCAGCGAGGCGCTGAGCCGCGGCGTCGCCAACGACTATGCCGTGATCACGATGGACCGCATGCTTCCGGACATCGACGGCATCGCGGTCATGCGTCAAATGCGCGACGACGGCATTGCCACCCCGGTCCTGATCATCAGTGCGCTGGGAGAGGTCGACGATCGGGTACGTGGCCTGCGCGCCGGCGGCGATGACTATCTGGTCAAGCCTTTCTCTTTCGTCGAATTGCTGGCGCGCGTCGAGGCGCTTGGCCGGCGGAGCGACACCATTGTCAAAGAAACCATCTTGCGCGTTGGCGATCTCGCGATCGACCTGGTGTCGCGGACAGCAAGCCGGCGCGGCAAGGACATTTCGCTGTTGCCCCGCGAATTCCAGCTTCTCGAGTATCTGGTTCGCAACGAAGGCCGCGTCGTATCCCGGGCCATGCTGCTGCAGCACGTCTGGGATCTTCACTTCGATCCCTCAACGAACATCATCGACGTCTATGTCGGGCGGGTGCGTCGCAAGGTCGACGGCCAGCAGGCCTATCCGCTGATCCACACGGTTCGCGGTATCGGGTACTGTCTCCGTGCTCCTGGCTAAGACCTTAACGTCATCGACGTTCAAGCAAGCGCTGATCGCGATCGGGGCCTTCGGCGTGATCGTGTCGGCGCTTTTCAGCTACGTCTACCTGTCCACCTCCTCCTATGTGCGCAGCCGATCGGACCGAGCAATCGTGACCGAATATTTGAGCTTGCAAAGCGCTTACGAGCGATCGGGGCGCGATGGGCTGATCGCCTTGATTCAACAGCGCATAGGTGACAAAGGTTTTGCGGACAACCTCTATATCCTGGCCGATCCTTCGTTGGCCCCCCTCGCCGGCAACCTCAAGGCATGGCCATCGACGGCTACGGCAGCGCGGGGATGGACAGAGTTTCGCGCGCTCGAATCGTCACCCAACGCGACCAACCGGCCGCTGCTGCGAGCAATGCTCGGAACGTTTCCGAGCGGCGATCGCCTGCTGGTGGGCAGGGATATCGGCGACCTCGACAGCTTTACCGATCGGATCAAGACGGCCGTGATCTCGGTCGCCGCATTGCTGGTGGTGGTTGCGGGGTTTGCAAGCATTCTGGTGACGCGGCGGACGGTGGGGCGGATCGAATCGATCAACGCCACCAGTCGAGCCATCATGCAACGCGGCCTGGATCAGCGTATCCCGCTCCGCGGCACTAATGACGAATGGGATCGTGTCGCGGAAAACCTCAATCAGATGCTGGACCGCATCGAAACGTTGATGGGAGAAGTCAAGCAGGTGAGCGACAACGTTGCGCACGACCTGCGGACGCCGCTGACACGCATGCGCGGACGGCTGGAGAAGGCCTATCACGGTCAGCGCATCGGCGAGCATGATCAAGTGCTGATCGGCGACACGATCGCCGACCTCGATGCTGTCCTGCGAATATTCGTGTCAATCACACGGATTGCCCAAATTGAGACCCAGGCACGAAAGGGGGCGTTCCGCACCGTGAATCTGGCCGAAATCGCCGGCGAGGTTGTCGAGTTGTACGATGCCGCGGCCGAACAGGACGGCACCCGCCTGACCGTTGCCGGCGACCGCGAGGTGCTGGTGACCGGCGATCGTGACCTGATCTTTGATGCCGTCGCCAATCTCGTGGACAATGCGCTCAAGCATGGTCGCGCCGGGGGGCACGTCGTCGTTACGAACGAAAATCTCGATGGCAGGCCGGTCATCTCGATCGCCGATGACGGGCCCGGAATTCCCGCTGACGAACACGAACACGTCTTCAAGCGCTTTTACCGGCTCGAACACAGTCGTTACGCTTCGGGAAACGGCCTCGGGCTCAGCCTGGTTGCTGCCGTCGCCCGTCTTCACGACGCGCGGATCGAAATGCTCGATAACGCGCCGGGCCTCAAGTTCAAACTCTGGTTTTCCGCGCCAATCCGTTAGCCGCGGGCAAGTGGCGCGCGGACCCCCCCGAAATCGAAGAAGCGGAGAGAAGCTGCTCAGGCATAGGCAAATCTAGAGTCGAGAGTCGGATTGCCGATCCGAGCCTGGCGAAACCTGCGTCGGCGGCAGGTTGATCATGCTCTGCAGGAGCTCGCCGACCATCGAGAGATGATTACCCTGACCGGCATATTGATGCATCAGGTCGGCCAGATAGGTGTTGGCGACGTTGAGACGCTGCGCCAGCAAGCGCGCGATCAATAGCGCCATCGCCGGCTGGTCCCGCAGGAAAGCCGCGGCGTCGTCGAACTCGTAGACGACGGAATCGGCGGCGGCGCGCACAGTTGCCGTATGCGGCTGCTCGAGCAGCACCGACATTTCCCCGAGCATCGCCCCCGGCTCGCTGAGGACGGCAACGACGCTGTCGCCCTTGATGACTTCAAGCCGCCCCCGGATCAGGACAAAGAGATGCCCGGTCTTGCCGCCCTCGTGAATGAGGACCGTACTGGCCGGCACCTTTCGTTCCACCCCTCCGGTGCAATAGTCCAGTACCGCGCGCATTGGCATCATCTCCGCTCCAGGCAAGACTAGGCACTGATGATGCCAAGGTCGAACGGATAACATGCGCTTCGCTGCTCAAAATGTCAGCACGGAACGTCCGGCGTCAGCACCCGCTGGCGCGGCCGAAGACCGGGCATCAGATCTTTTCGAGCATGGCGGCTTTCAGCCTGGCGATGCGCGCTTCATCGCGCTTGTAGAACGTCCACTGCTTGACGCGCTTGGCGCTCACCAGGCCCGCCTGCGACAATATCTTCAGATGCTCGCTCACGGTGGGCTGGCTGACGCCGAGCTTCTCGGCAATCAACACGCCGCAGACCCCGTCCTTGACAAGGTCGCCGTCGACCTGCGGGCGAAAATGCGCCCGGGGGCGCTTCAGCCATTCCAGGATCAACAGCCGCCGATCGCTGGCGAGCGCGCGAAAAGCAGACTCGACGTCATCCTCGAAAGAAGCCATATTGCTAATTAGCTAAATGGCTAATTCCTGTCAATCGATGAACAAAGCTTTGGGAGTGCGTCTCAATGGGTGCGTCAGCGGATGCCGTAACGTCGGAAATGATCGCCCAATGCGAGCGGCTGATCCGGCCCTTTATCCGGCGGACGCCGGTGGTCCAGATCGATGGCGCCGAGTTCGGCCTTCCCGGCCATCCCCTCACGCTCAAGCTCGAGCTTCTGCAGCATTCCGGCTCGTTCAAGGCGCGCGGCGCTTTCGCCAATCTGCTGACCCGCGACGTGCCGCAGGCCGGCGTGGTGGCGGCGTCCGGAGGCAATCACGGCGCGGCCGTCGCCTATGCGGCGATGAAGCTCGGCAAGCCGGCCAAGATCTTCGTGCCGAGCGTCTCTTCGCCGGCAAAGGTGCAGCGTATCAGGGACTACGGCGCCGACCTCACGATCGAGGGCGACCGCTATGCCGATGCGCTCGCCGCCAGCGAGGCATGGGCGCAACAAACTGGCGCATTGCCGGTGCCGGCCTTCGACCAGAACGAAACCATCATGGGACAGGGAACGCTCGGCCTCGAGCTCGCCGGCCAGGCGCCGGATATCGATACGCTGCTGGTATCGGTGGGCGGCGGCGGACTGGTCGCAGGACTTGCCGCCTGGTACGCCGGCCGCATCAAGGTGATCGGCGTCGAGCCGCTTGCATCGCCCACGCTGACCAGGGCTTTTGAGGCTGGCCGGCCGGTCGATGCGGAGGCCGGCGGGCTGGCGGCGGATTCACTGGCGCCGAGACGCGTGGGTGACCGGGTCTTTCCGATCGTCCGGAAATACGCACGGCAAACGGTGCTGGTTTCCGACGCTGCGATTGCCGACGCACAGGCGACGCTTTGGCGCGCCTTGCGCATCGTGGCAGAACCGGGTGGCGCGGCAGCGTTCGCGGCGATCCTGTCGGGCGCCTACCGGCCCGGTGCGGGCGAACGAATTGCGATCATCGTCAGCGGCGGCAACACAGCCGCTGTTGATTTCGACCGCACCCGTTGATCGCCGACAGGTCGCGTGACAGCCGTCCAATCCGGGCTCACGCGCTTGCTTCCGGCCCCGGATGCCATTGAGCTCCCGCCACATTTGGAATCGCTCTAAATCAAATACTGGAATCGCTCTAAATGAAGCCGTTCGCGACATCCAGTCGCTGACGGCATGGCAGCCGCTGCGCTACTGAAACCGGAATCTTCACCAGCTTTGTCGGGCAACTCTCATGATCAACCTTCGCGCTACCGCCGCAACCGCAGCGTTGCTTTGTTTTACCGCTTTCGGAGCCTCGCCGGCGTCCGCCGACGGCGAGGTCAACGTCTACACCTATCGCGAAACCAAGCTGATCCAGCCGCTGTTCGACGCCTTCACCAAGGACACCGGCATCAAGGTCAACGTCGTCTCGGCGAGTTCGGGGCTCGAGCAGCGCATGAAGGCCGAAGGCGCCAACAGCCCGGCCGACGTGCTGCTGACGGTCGATATCGGCCGCATGGACGAGGCCGTGAAGGCCGACGTTACGCAGCCGATCAAGTCGGTGGTGATCGATGAGATTGTGCCGGCGCAGTATCGCGATCCGGACGGACACTGGGCCGGCATTTCCATGCGCGCGCGCGTGATCTACGCCTCGAAGGACCGCGTCAAGCAGGACAAGATCACCTACGAAGAACTCGCCGACCCCAAGTGGAAGGGCAAGATCTGCATCCGCTCCGGCCAGCACATCTACAATAACGGCCTGTTCGCCGCCTACACGGCGAAGTACGGCGAGGCCAAGGCCGAGGAATGGCTGCGCGGCGTGAAGGCCAATCTGGCGCAAAAACCGTCGGGCGGCGACCGCGAAGCCGCGCGCGACGTCGCGGCCGGCAAGTGCGACATCGGCATCGGCAACACCTATTACTGGGCGCTGATGATGAACAACGATCCCGAGAAGAAGCCGTGGGCGGAAGCCACCAAGGTGATCCTGCCGACCTTCGAGGGCGGCGGCACCCACGTCAATCTCTCCGGCGTCCTGTTGGCGAAGAACGCGCCCAACAAGGCCAACGGCGTCAAGCTGATCGAGTGGCTCGTCGGCGATAAGGCGCAGCAGATCTACGCCGATTCCAACTACGAATACCCGGTTCGCGCCGGCGTCGCCGTCAACGCGACGATTGCGGGCTACGGCAAGCTCACCGCCGATCCGCTGCCGATCGCCAAGATCGCCGCCAACCGCAAGGCAGCCTCGACGCTGGTGGACAAGGTCGGGTTCGATAATTGATCGCACCAAGTAGCAAAAGCATTTCCACCAACATGCCCTCTCCCTCCCCGGGAGAGGGCATAATGCTGCATGGGCTTCCGGCTTCTTGCCGATGTGAGCTGGCGTGACCCGGACCACGCGCTCGGGCCGGATCGCCGCGTCGATCGCGATCGCGACCGCCATTCTTGTCGCCGCTCCCGTCATCTCGATCATCGCGCTGGCCATGCAGCCGGCGCCTGACGTCTGGCAGCCCCTCATCGAATATGTGCTGCCGCGGAGCCTTCTCGACACCGCGCTCCTGCTCGGCGGCGTCGGCGCCCTGTCGCTCGCGATCGGCACCGGCACGGCGTGGGCGATCTCGCTGCATGAATTCCGCGGCCGGCAAATACTGCTCTGGCTGGTGCCGCTGCCGCTCGCGATCCCCACCTACCTCGCAGCGTACGTCTATGTCGATTTGTTCGAGCCGCTCGGCCTGGTCCACCGGACGCTCACGGTCTGGCTGCCGCTGCAGGACGCGGTGCGGGTGCTTCCGAAGATGCGCTCGCTGCCCGGCGCCATCATCGTGATCGCGCTGGTGCTCTACCCTTACGTCTATCTTTCGGCGCGCACGATGTTCCAGTTCCAGAGCGCGGAGTTCGCTGAAGCCGCGAAGACGCTCGGCGCCGCTCGCTGGACCATCTTCTGGCGCATCTCGCTGCCGATGGCACGGCCCGCGCTGGCGGTCGGCGTCGCGCTGGTGTCGCTGGAAACACTGAACGATATCGGCGCCAGCGAATATCTCGGCGTCCGCACGCTCACGGTCTCGGTGTTCACGACCTGGCTCAACCGCGGCAGCCTCGCCGGCGCCGCGCAATTGTCCTGCTTCATGCTGGCGATCGTGGCCGGCCTGATCGCGATCGAGCGTTATGGACGGCGCAATGTCACGACGGAGTTTTCCGCCGAAAGCCCGCGGCTGACGCAACGAACGACGCTCACCGGCATCAAGGGCGGTTTGGCATTCGCAGCCTGCCTGCTGCCGGTCTGTCTCGGATTTCTGGTGCCGCTGCTGTTTCTCGCGCATCAGAGTTTCAAGCGCGGGCTGTTTGCGAATTTCGACATGGCGTTGTGGCGCGATGCTTTCAACTCGGTCGCGTTCGCGAGCCTTGCCACGCTGACCGCGCTGCTGCTGGGCTTTGCGACCATTCTGGCCTGGCGCTGGCGGCCGAGCAGGCTGCGCTTTGTCGCGATGAACATCGCGCAACTGGGCTACACGCTGCCCGGGCTCGTGCTGGCGCTCGGGCTGCTGGCGCCGTTGCTCGCCATCGACAACGCGCTGAACGCGCTCGCCGCATCGCTCGGACAATCGCTGCCGGGACTGATCGTGATCGGCTCCGGCGCCGCCGTTGTCATCGCCTATGTGATCCGCTTTCTGGCGGTGCCGACCGGATTCATCAAGGCAGGGTTCGAGCGGATCCCGCGCGATTACGACGACAGCGCGCGCGCCGTCGGCGCCGGCCAGGCCACGACGATGCGGCTGATCCATCTGCCGCTGCTGCGCCCCGCCATGCTCGGCGCCGTCATCGTGGTGTTCGTGGATTGCCTGAAAGAGTTGCCGGCGACGCTGTTGCTGCGGCCGCTCAACGTCGAAACGCTGGCGACCTCGATCTACCAGTACGCCAGCCGCGGCAGCTTCGAGGAAGGCGCGCTGGCGGCGCTACTGATCGTTGCCGCCAGCATCGGCCCGGTGGCGTGGCTGACGCGGTTTTCGGACATACCGTCAGGGCCGGCGTGATGTTTTGCTTGAAATTCCCTGCTCCGCTTCAGTATACGTCCCCATCATGATGTTCATGTCCACATTGTTCCCGCTGATCTGAGCGACCCAAGCCGCTCCGGCGCATCCGCGCCGATCAGATCAACACGGCTGCGCTGACGCGGTGGCCGAACGGAGAAATGTGTATGCCCAAAACCGAGCACATCGGTCTGACCTGTCATCAGGTCCGGAACTTCATCGACAACGGTTTCATCAGAATCGAAAATGCCTTCAGCACCGACCTTGCGAGGCAATGCAGGGACCAACTATGGGCGGATATTGGTCTTTCGCCAGACAAACCCGAAAACTGGATCCAACCGGTTATCCGGGTGGGGTCCAAGGCTTCGCCCCCATTCATTGAAGCCGCCAACACACAATCCCTGCATAAAGCCTACGATCAACTGGTCGGCGATCGCCGTTGGCTTGCGCCACAAGGCCTCGGCACCTTTCCGATCCGCTTTCCTTCACCAAAATCCCCTGGTGATGACGGCTGGCATGTGGACGTGAGCTTTGGGGACGACAATCCGGATTTCATGGAATGGCGCGCCAATGTGAAAAGCCGCGGACGGGCATTGCTGATGCTCTTCCTGTTCTCGGATGTCGGCCCGGACGATGCGCCCACAAGAATACGGAAAGGTTCGCACACCACCATCGCGCGGGAGCTGCTGCCCTACGGCGAGGCAGGCGCGACGCTCAGGCAGCTCTCTGCCAATGGTTACGCTTCGACGGAAGATCGCGAGGTTGAACTGGCAACCGGTGCGGCGGGCACCGTCTATCTGTGTCACCCGTTCCTTGTTCATGCTGCGCAACCCCACCGAGGGAAACGGCCGCGCTTCATGGCACAGCCGCCGCTGCTGCCGACGGGTGAGTTTGATCCGTCATTGCCACCCTCGCCGGTTCAGATCGCCATCCGACAGGCTTGCGGGCTGACGCGATAGTCAGACAATACCCGGGACCGCGAGCGGTCCCAGGTACCTCCAAAAAAAGCGACGCTGTCCGAAGCGCTCGGAGCGCCATCCGACACCTTTGATCGGCTTATGGATCCTGAACCTGGATCTCGCGCACGAAGCGGCGAAAGCCCGGCGAGCCCGTCAGCGCCTCGAAGGCCGGATCGTGCTTTTCTTCGGCGAAGACAAAGCCGGCTTTGGCATAGCTTCGCTCCGCCACATCATTGCCGATAAGGAACGAGATCGAGGCCCGCGCAAAGCCCGCTTCCTTTCCGGCCGCAAGCGCATGGGCGATCAGTGCCTGCACCAGCCCGCGCCCGCGATATTCCGGCAGCGTGGCGACATGCTCGATCAGCCAGTCGCCCTCGCCGCCCTGCACCCAGCAATTCGCTCCATAGGCGCCACGCCGGAAGATCGCCGTCAGATCGGTGGCGCTCAGCCCTATCGCGGTCGCCACCTCCCGGATCGCCGCCCGCGCGGCCGCCTCGGTGCCTTCAGCGGGCAGCGCGCAGAGCGATGCCGCCGGCTCACCCTCGACCTCAGCGACGATGAATTGGGTGATGTGCCACCACGATTGCGTTTTCGCGATCGCGATGCATTCGACGAACGCAAGGCATTGCGGCTCGTCCCAGCCAAGCGCGATGTCGAACCAGCCGCGCGGGAACGGGCCGCGCTGCGAGGCCAGGATATTGCGGGCAATAAAGCCTGCGTCTTCGGGACGCGCAGGACGGATCGCAGGCCGCGACCGCTCCGCCGCCATCACGTCAGGCGTTCTTTAGCGCGACGCGGAACTCGGCTTCGGTCTTGGCCTTCACCTCGTCCAGCGTGACGCTGTCGGCGAGTTCGATCAGCGCCATGCCGTCCTTGCCGTGCTTGTCGATGGTGAAGACCGCGAGATCCGTCACCACCATGTCGACGACCTTCTCGCCGGTCAGCGGCAGATTGCACGTCTTCAAAAGCTTCGGGCCGTCCTTGGCGGAATGCTCCATGACGACCACGACGCGCTTGACGCCGGCGACGAGGTCCATCGCGCCGCCCATGCCCTTCACCATCTTGCCGGGGATCATCCAGTTGGCGAGATCGCCGTTCTGCGCCACCTGCATTGCGCCCAGGATCGACAGATCGATATGCCCGCCGCGCACCATGCCGAAGGAATCGGCCGAGGAGAAATAGCTGGTCGACGGTAGCTCGCTCACCGTCTGCTTGCCGGCGTTGATCAGGTCGGCGTCCACCTCGTCCTCATAGGGGAACGGGCCCATGCCGAGCATGCCGTTCTCGCTCTGCAGGCAGACGTCGATGCCGTCGGGGATGTAGTTCGAGACCAGCGTCGGAATGCCGATGCCGAGATTGACGTAATAGCCGTCGCGCAACTCTTTCGCGGCACGCGCGGCCATCTGTTCACGGGTCCAGGCCATCAGACTTCACTCCCCGTTGCCGCCGCAGGCGCACTTGTCGGGCGCGGGCGGGTGTTGCGGAACTCGATGCGCTTCTTGCCGGTTCCAACTTCGATGATGCGCTTGACGAAAATACCGGGCGTGTGAATGCAGTCCGGGTCGAGTTCGCCGGCCGGAACCAGGTGCTCGACCTCGGCGACGGTGATCTTCGCGGCGGTCGCCATCATCGGGTTAAAGTTGCGCGCGGTCTTGCGGTAGATCAAGTTACCGGCGGTGTCGCCCTTCCAGGCGTGAACGATGGCGAGGTCAGCGAACAGGCCGCGCTCCATGATGTATTTCTCGCCGTCGAATTCCTTCACTTCCTTGCCTTCGGCAATCAGCGTGCCGACGCCGGTCTTGGTGAAAAAGGCCGGGATACCGGCACCACCGGCGCGGATGCGCTCGGCCAGCGTGCCCTGCGGGTTGAATTCGAGTTCCAGCTCACCGGCGAGGTATTGCTGCGCGAACAGCTTGTTCTCGCCGACATAGGACGAGATCATCTTTTTGATCTGCCGCGTCTCCAACAGACGGCTGAGGCCGATGCCGTCGACGCCCGCATTGTTGGAGACGACCGTCAAACCCTTGACGCCGGAATCGCGGATCGCGTCCGACAGGGTTTCGGCGATACCGCACAGACCGAAACCGCCGGACATGATCATCATGCCGTCCTTGAGAACGCCATCGAGTGCCGATTTGGCGTCGGGGTAAACCTTGTTCATGGAATCTGACCTGATGGAGGGAACGGCCGTAAGCCGGCATTATGTCCGGATTATTAGGCGAATTCTTCGCGGTGCGTCAATGACGGGGGATTATGCCGCCGAACCGCCCGCCGGGCGCCACCTCGGCCTTGAAAGCGTCAAGAAAACCCTTCAAGTTGCGTGGGTTGGCACGGGCTTAACCTTTGCGCCGCCTGCCCTAAGCAACATAGACCCTTAATCAGCAAGTCCCCGTAGCATCAACCGAGTTCGGTTTAGCCAGATCCGGATATGTCATTGACGATGGCCCAAGGAATCAAGCGCCTCGGGGTGCCGATTGCGGCGCTGTTCGGCGTGGCCGTGCTCGCCCTGATCGGAACCTCCTGGTTCCTCAACCGCGACGCGCTGCGGCAGGCCGTCGAGGCGCAGATCCGCGAGGTCACCGGGCTCGATCTGATCGTGTCAGGCGCGATCGACGTTTCGGTGTTTCCGGGCAGCTACGTCTCCTTCCACAATGTCGGGCTGAAGGGCGGCGGCACCATGGACCCCGCGCTGCAGGTCGATGTGCTGACCGCGAACCTGCGCCTGCTGCCGCTGCTGCTGCGCCGCTTTGAAATCGCCGATGTCATGATGTTGCGGCCGCATATCCGCGTCGTCAGGGAAGCGGGCGGCGCGAGCAACTGGACGCCGTTCGTCGAGCGGATCGCGCGCACGATGAAGCCCGGCGCCGAAAACCAGGTGTCGTTTTCCGAAATCAGGATCCAGGACGGCGTGCTCAAATATGAGGACGCCGCCAACAAGGTCAAAGAACAGCTCGGCGACATCGATCTGTCGCTGGCCTGGCCGTCGATCTCGCGCTCATTCGCGGCGACCGGGCAATTCGACTGGCGCAACGAGCGCGTCGACGGCTCGATCTCGGCCAGCGACTTCGTCGCGATGCTGTCGGGCGACCGCTCGGGCCTGAAGGCGCGCCTCGTGAGCGCGCCGCTGAAACTGGCCTTCGACGGCTCGGTCGCCAACCGCACCAGCCTGATGATGGAAGGCACGGTGACCGTCGACAGCCTGTCGCTGCGCAACGCGATGCGCTGGATGGGACAGCCGGTGCCCGGCAGCGGCGGGTTCGGCCGCTTCGCGCTGAAGGCCCGCGCCAATGTCGTCGGCGCCTCGGTCGCGCTGACCAACGTGAATGTCGAACTCGACGGCAACGTCGCCGAGGGCGTGATGACGGTCGCCAATAACGGCCGCCAGACGCTGCAGGCCACGCTCGCCGCGGGCAATTTGGATTTCACGCCTTACATCTCCACCGTGCGCCTGCTGGCGAGCGGCGCGCGGGACTGGAACCGGCAATTGTTCGACCTCACCTCGCTTTCCGCCACCGACCTCGACATGCGCCTGTCGGCGGCGCGGGTGACGGTCGGCGGGACCAAGCTCGGCCGCACCGCCTTGGGCGCCAACCTGCGCGGCGGCGCGCTGGCGCTCTCGGTTGGCGAAGCGCAGATGTATGGCGGCATTGCCAAGGGCTCGTTCGGGATCGCGCGTTTGGACACGGTGGCCGACGTCAAGGCGCAGTTGCAGTTTACCGACGTCGACCTGCAGGCTTGTGCCAATGAATTGTTCGGCATCACCAAACTGTCCGGCCGCGGCAATCTCGGCCTTTCGCTGGTGGCTTCCGGCGCAAGCCCGTTCGGGCTCGCCTCCTCGCTCGACGGCACCGCTACGCTTACCGGTCACGACGGCGCGATCGCGGGCTTCAATGTCGAGCAACTGTTGAAGCGGCTGGAGCGGCGGCCGCTTTCCGGCGGCGGCAATCTACGCAGCGGTTCGACGCCCTACGACAATCTCACGGTCTCGGTGCGCTTCAACGACGGCATCGCCACTGTCGAGGACGTCCGCGTCGACGGACCGACGACGCGCCTGAGCTTGACCGGCACGGCTTCGGTGCCGACCCGCGAATACGACCTCAAGGGCGTCGCCAGCCTGACCTCGGCGGCGGCCGGCGGCGACAAGGGTTTTGAGCTGCCCTTCGTGGTGCAGGGCCCGTGGGACGATCCCTTGGTATTCCCCGATCCCGAAAGCCTGATCCGCCGCTCGCCGGGCGCGGCCCCACTGCTCGATGCAGTGAAGGACCGCAAGACGCGCGATGCGGTGCGCTCGGTGATCGAGCGGTTTACCGGTGGCGGGCCGAGGCCTGCAGCGCCGGAGACGGCGGATGGAACGAAGGCCAACTAGCTCGGTCCTGTAGCCCGGATGAGCGTAGCGACATCCGGGATTCTTGCTCGCTTAGTCCCGCATATCGCATGCGCTCATGCGGGCTACCTGCTGGCAGTGTCAATTAAACGAGAGCGGCTTGAGGACCGGTCGCCGGACGGCCAACTCCGTACTATGCTTGGCGCAACGCAGGATTGGAGCTCGCCTGGATGAGTACCAACGTTGACGTTGCCTTCGACGCCTATGTGCTCTTCACATTACTGACGGTCGCTACGATCGCTTCGATGTATCTCGCCGGTCGGATCGCTGAGCGTCGCGGACGGCGCTTCAAGATCTGGGCGTGGATTGCTGCGATGATCGGACCGCTGGCGCTTCCATTGATATTCCTGTTTCCGAACTTGCATCGCAAGAACGCCGGCCACGGCTAAGCAGGCGTTGCCCGGATACGTGTAGCGACATCCGGCGTCTTATCTCCGATCCCGCATATCGCCGTGCGAATGCGAGCTACTTGCCACTGGCTAGTTGGATAAAACTGACGATATCGATCAATGCAGCGGCTGCAACCGCGACGACGATTAAGAAGGTGAATGCGTGAAGGAGATACTTCTTGTACGGAGGTCGTTCTTCACGCTCAGCGGCAAATTCTCTTGCGAACGGCTTTGAGAAAACGAGGATCAATGCGGCAGCGAGACTAAGGACCGCCATTGTAAGGGGCCCACACGACACCGACGTGCACCGGCTTGGCAAAGTCCCACAAGGTAAAGGCAACAACTCCGGCAGAAAGAAAATAGAGCGCCGCACCTGCATAGCGCACAATCCGGCTCAGTAGCCAAAGGCCGATCAAAACAACTACCGCTGCCACAGCATAAATCTCAATGCCATTGCCGAGGTGCGGCAAATACCACCGTGAATATATCAAAAAGCTCCAATTCACGGCCGCAATCAAAGCCGAAAGATAAAGCGCCGTCCTGTAACCGCATCGCTCAAGCATGCAACGCCCCAATTCCATTGAGTAGAAAATCATAAGCGCGTCGGGTGGACGATCACGGCACGTTATCGCTCCGGCCGCCCCCGACCCCATACGGCTTGTTGAGGAAGTAACTCCGGTTACCCAGCGCCGCTTCGGCATATTGATCAATCGCAACGATGATCGCCTGCACATGCGCGTGGCACCAGCCTTCGCGCGTCGCCCTGATCCGAACCTCCGCCAGGGCTTTTATCCATGGCGGGTTGTCCGCGTTATGGTCGTACCAACTGATCGGTGCTGACATCGCTGGTCCCTGTTGATGAAGTCTTCCAGCTCCGCCCGCTTGCGCGAGAGCAGGAGCTGCGCCCTCGCATTATCCAGACCGGATTGATCGAGCCGACGCGCAAGCTGGTCCAGTTCGGCAATCCGCCGGCGCAGGGTTTGAATCGGATCATCGCTCACGTCGGCCTCGAGCCTTTTGTGCTCCGATTGAATCGGAACGGGGCTCTGGATTTTTGAGTTGACGCGTCTTCTTGAAGCGAACCGGCCCCCACCCCGGATCAAGTCCGAGGCCGGCTTTCGCTGGAAAACGCGCTGGTGCCCCGTTCGCGGGCTTCCTGCTGGCCGCGCGGACATCCAGCTTCAGCCGCTCGTCGACATTGAGCAGCCGCTCCTCGCCGCCGAGCCGGTTTCGCTCGCCGATCAGGCCGAGCATGACGACCCGCATGGACATCAGGTGAACAGCGGCCTCCGAGCAGTCCTCATCCCGGTTGATCTTTTTACGGATATTATCCTCCGCGCTCAGCATCTCCGCCCGCAAGAACCTGATTTTTCTACGAATTTCGTTCAATTTGTTGTCCATGGGCCACCTCGCTGGGCTTGAACCCTATAAGAACAAATAAAGAACAAATTTCAAGTTAAGAGTCGAGGCCGGATTAAAGATTCTTTGGAGCTACTGATGACCCGCCTCCCCGACCAGGTCGACGCGCCGATGACGCCGCGCCAACTGGCGACGCTGCGCACGCTCAGCGCCGAGGCCTATCAGCCGAAACTGTTCGAGAAGAACCTGACGGCCAGGGAAGCCGAGCGGCGGATTGCGGTGTTGAAGGCGGAGATCGAGCTGGCGAACTCGTTCTGAACGGTCGGCTGTTGCTTCAACAAGATAAGCCAGCCCTTGAAGGATATCGGGGACATCCATATACCATCCATGTAGATGGTATATGGATGGTGCAATTATGGAAACTAATGTCCGGGAACTTCGACCCAGGCCGCCCGAAACAGAAAAAATCACGATCAATCTTGGTTATGTCGACCTTGGTCACGTCGATCTAATGGTTCAGGAAGGGTTCTACTCGAACCGTACCGACTTCATCCGAACAGCGATCCGGAACCAGCTCGAACGTCACGCCGACGTCGTCAAGCAGTCAACGGCCCGAAAAAGTCTGGACCTCGGTCTGCGTAACTACAGCCGCGAGGATCTCGAAGCGGTGCAGCGCGCGGGTGAGATGCTGCACATCAATGTTTTGGGCCTTGCAAGCATCGCCCAAGACGTCACGCCCGAGCTTGCGTGCGCCACCATTGCCTCAGTTTCCGTGCTGGGCGCATTGCACGCCAGTCCGGCGGTGAAGGCCGCCCTCGCCGACAGGACGCGGTGAAGGCTATGCTGAACCAGCACATAATTCGGGAGGCGACACGCCTCACGCGCGCGGGCCAACTCGTTGAGGCCACCGCGCTTCTTCAGCGCATGCTTCGCGGCGAGAGTGCGCCAGACACGCCATCGCGTACCGACGGTCGCATCGCTCTTACAGGACGCGAACCGCTCATCATTGACGCGAAGGCCAATGTTATTGAGGAGAAGACGGATAGTCATCCGGAGTTAAAGCCCGGCCCCTCCGCGCAACCGCGCATGCTCCGCGCGTTACTGGATCGCAACGAGGCGCGCCCTGGGATCGGACTGCGAGGTGTGATGAAGCGCGCCCCGCTGTCCACACCGGACATCGTGCCGGAGGGCGCCCGCTTCATCGAAAGCACGTACAGCAGTCCCGCGGGAAGCCGCGCCTACAGGCTTTTCATCCCGAGCCGCTATCAAGAGCGACCGCTTCCTTTGGTCGTGATGCTTCACGGCTGTACCCAGTCGCCGGATGATTTCGCCGCCGGTACGAGGATGAACTTTATCGCGGAGGAACAAAATTGCTTCGTGGTCTATCCTGCTCAGCCCAGCCAGGCAAACCAGGCGAAATGCTGGAACTGGTTTCGCACAGCCGACCAGCAGCGAGGCAGAGGTGAACCCTCGCTTATCGCGGGCATCACTCGCCAAATCATGGATGACTATTTGGTTGATCGAAAGCGCGTTTACGTTGGCGGGCTGTCGGCCGGAGCGGCCGCCGCGGCTATCATGGGAGCAACATACAACGATCTGTACGCGGCAATCGGTATACATTCTGGCCTCGCGTGCGGGGTCGCCACCGACCTTCCCTCTGCGCTTGTCGCGATGCGACAAGGCGGGCCCGATCACAAGGTAATTTCAGGTGACCGGCCACCTGTCCCGACCATTGTTTTTCACGGCGATCGCGACACTACCGTTCATCCAAACAACGGCGATCAAATTCTTGAGCGGTCTTTGGGAACGATGAGCACACAAAAGAAGGTGCATCGCGGGCAAGTACCCGGAGGGCATGCCTATACCCGAACGATCCTGAGCGACGCGAGTGGACGCGGAATGTTGGAGTACTGGAATATCCACGGAGCCGGACACGCATGGTCCGGAGGGAGCCCTGCGGGCTCCTACACTGATCCGCGAGGACCGGACGCAACAAGGGAAATGCTTCGTTTTTTTCTCGAGCATTCGCTCCCAGACGAATAAGGCCGCCTCAGTCGGCGGCCGATCTCGCGATGTCGCCTGTTGGGCACTGAGACGACATCGCCCGGCCGCCAAATGTCCGCGTTGCGCCGGAAGCAGCAAGCGTAGCCCGGATGAGCGTAGCGATATCCGGGGATCTATCCTATGATCCCGCATATCGCGGTGCTCATGCGGGCTACTTGCTCCGCACGCTCAGTGCCGAGGCCTATCAGCCAAAACAGTTCGAGAAGAACCTGACGGCAGGAAGCCGAGCGGCCGATTACGGCGCTGAAGGCGGAGATCGACCTGGCGAATTCTTTCTGAGCGGTAGGCTGCTACTCGGAACACACAAGCGCGTAGAGCGGATATGCATCAGCGTAGCCACGCTCCAAGCGAAGGTACCCGATCTTCAGTCCTCAGAATCGCGGGGCTCATCAGGGGCAGTCTTGTTCTTTTCCAATCTCAAAATTGGGTAATGCCTCAGTTTGAAATTTCGATTTCGGTAACCCGCTTCTTGTAAGGTCCACGAAGAGCAGGCGCTTGGTTTGCATTCATCACCGCGGCGCAACCAACCTCATGTAATACTTTATCGGCAATTCCTGCAGCGATTGCAGGGATTACGGCCAATGTCTTTTGAATCCGCATGAAGTTGTGAAAGTAGAAGCAGAGCGTCACGGCGTGGCAACGATCCTCATTCATCGAGTATGATGTGTTGGCTCCGGAATTTGAGATAGCCGCCGAACCGTTCCGCTCGCCTGCGCGCAGGCCTGTCGCAGGCCGAGCTTGCGGCCCGGATGGGCACCAGCCAATCCACCATCGCGCGGCTTGAAAACGGCCAAACGCTTCCGCGCACCAAGACGCTCCTGCGCTACGCAGAAGCCACCGGCAGCCGGGTCCGCGTGCGGCTCTCGGCGGCTTGACGCATCAGCGAGCATGGCCCGGATGAACGCGGCGACATCCGGGGTCTTGTTCTTCTGGCCCCGCCCGTCGCTGCGCTTGTGCGGGGCTATTTGCTCAAAGCGGCATTATAGCAACACTGCAATTTATTCAACCTAAACTAGCCTAGAGCTATTGCACAGCTTCCGATTTCAATATCCGATCGAGAGTATATTCTCAGCCTTCGTTTTAAAATTTGGATTTCCCAATGCCAAGGCTTCGGCTTTTAGTCCTGTGTTTAGTCGCAAGCTGCGGCGGCTGTGGTCTTCACCTTCCCGAGATGCAAGAACCATATCAGGCTTCCAAAGAAGAAAAGCTCGATGAAAATGCGATTGTGAATCGCATCAAGTGCGAACTTCATAAAAGTGTTCAAGACGTTCTGTTTAAGTACCGTCGATCGGATCAATACTTGGGCAAGAGCGTCGAGTGGCTCACGGGCTGGGGAGCCGCAGTCACGCTCAAAATAACCGCCGACGAGAAGTCCGCCATAAATCCTGGCTTCTCTATCCCTGCATTTCCTCACGCTGAACGATTGTCTGTTGCAGGAGGAATTCAGGCATCTGCAGATGCTACTCGGGCGGAGACTATCGGAATGACGTATCGCTTTGATGACCTGTTGGCCGAAGGATGGATTGAAGAGTGTGACCGATCTGGTCCGATCATCGTCACCAGCGATTTAAAGATTGGTCAGTTTATTGAGAATAAGGCGTTCTTGGCTGCTGTACCTGGAACAGTTCCTGTTCGACAAAAGGTCTTTGATGCTTTCAGTTACCAAGCGACATTCGTCATCACGTATGGCGGCGGAATAACGCCAACCTATAAATTTGTCGACGTCACAGCCAATCCAGATGCGCCGTTCTTAAATGGATCACGGACACGAACGCACGACATTACGATTACCATTGGCGAGGCTACAGGCAAGAGAACCTATGCCAACAAACTCTCTCCGAGAGCGGAAGCGCAAAACTACGTTGAGACACTTAGTCAAGCCATAGCTTCGGCAAATCGATCCAGACTTTCTAGGTAGGGAGAGCGAAATGAGCGAAGTGCAAAATCTTGCGGATGCAGAAAGGCAGGGACTGAAAATCTTCGAGCGGGAAGAATCATTTTCAGAATTTGTCGAGAAGTTTGATTTGGATCGAGGCAATCCTCCGGATTGCGTCGGAAAGCAGCCGGGCGATGTTTGCTTTAGAGGTAACTGCGAGGGCGGAGAACGATTGGTGATGTTTTGCGATCGAAGCAAAGGTTGCGGAGGAAAGTATACTTTTGAGCCCTGTTGAGTAGCTTTCCGATTATTGAACAAGTACCCGCTGCCAAGCGCGATGCAGGCCAACCCGAAATCTAGTGACAGCAAGCGTCGCCCGCATGAGCACAGCGATATCCGGGAATCTATTCTATGATCCCGCATATCGCTGTGCTCATGCGGCCTACTTGCTAAGATACCGTGTGGCGGGATTCCGCCTTCGACTCAATCTGCCCCACGGCCCTACCAGCCAGATAGAAGGGATCGCGCAAAAGAACGAGCCAAGGTAAGCTCCGCGTCATTTGCGAGATCACCCTCCAGCACGCTTACCGTCCATGCAGGCCCATGATTGCCAATACTTGGACAAAAGCCTTCAAGCTCGCCAACCTCAACTAAGTAAATTCCTAAGTGACGTAAATTTTCTGCCAGTCTTTCGTACGCGACTGTTTGTTGCCCTCGCGGAACAAACGATTTGCCGTTCTTCTTAGCTTCTGACCACGCAGACGCACTGCGAAGAATGTCTCTGATCTCTTTTGCAGACTGTGCAGGAAGGGTCTCTTGCTTTACTGCCTCCAGAACAATGTTGATCCTCTCCCGCACCTCGCTCGTCTGAAGCGCCGGTCGCTTGCTTTCGATGGCGGTCTTCACAGTTCGCCAGTCGCGATCAAATTCGGACCAGTTTCCTCCGAGCGCCTCGATCGTCCCTTTCAATGCCGTTTCCTCGCTCAGCACATCGAAATCAAAAACGGCTCGAACAGGCACATTGATGGCATGGAGGGCGCGCACAATAGCGGGAACGCGGGCCTTGCCCCCACCATGGACAAGATGAAGATCTGGAGATCTTTCTTCTCCCGCAACCGCATTCATCATTGCGCCATAAAATCGACAGTCGCTGTCGCTCTCGCAGACGATCACACCTTGATGAAAAAGTCCGTCGAACACGCCGGAATAACGCAGCAGTGGGTCCCGCCAGGCATCACGAACAAGCGTTGGATTCAGTTCGGAAACCGATGCTCCTTTTCCAGAGCGTTGGATTCGTATGACCCGAACCGGGGAGTTCGGGTCATCGAGAAGACCCTTCAGGATGTCGCTACTGTGCGTCGCGATAATGAGCTGACGGGGGTGCGAAGTCTCAGTTGCCAGTACGCGACCCAGAAGTGTTGCTTGAGGCGGTCAGAAAGGCCTCCGGCTCATCTATCAATGTGATCTCGCGGTCGAGTATCAGCGTATGCAATAGCAGGCCAACGAACGCCTTGATGCCGTCGCCTTGGTTATAAACATGATCCAACTCGTGTACGGCCTGCCGAAACTCCCTCGACAGTCTGTCCTTTCCGGCTGGAAGCTCAGGTCTTTTACCGATGTGTAAATGTATATGAGAGCCCGCTCCGCGATTGACCACGAGCTCCTCTCCGAATGCCTGCCAGACTAACTTGCTAATCCGGAGTTCAATATCATCGTCCTCGAAAAGGTAATGGAGAGGATGTGTCGGCCCCGCCGAAGCCGAATCAATCGAACCCGCGCTTTGTGTTAACGACCTGGTGCTGATAAACGCGACCATGCGGAAGGTCGAGCGGTGGGTTATCCGAGCTAATCGATCGCACCCTCTCGGGCGTCTTGGAAGCCGCAAACTGCACCACATGCTCAGTGGTCGAATCGGTTTCGACCTCGACACTCTCGACTACCAGTCGTCTCGGTGTACTTGCGGGGCCGTTTGTCAGTAAGCCTTGGAGTTCACGCAGGAAGAGACTCTTTCCAGCGTTATTCGGTCCAACGATCACGACGACTTCATGAAGGCTTAGATCAAGTTTCAGTCCGGTCTTGAACTCAATCGAGCGCAGCCATGCGCGTGGCCTCGAATTTTCGTATCCTCTTCGGAGCTGCACGTTAACTGGCATTCAAGTGATTTCTGGATGCGCCAAGGGACACCTACACAACGCCGTAAAGCCGAAAGAAAATCAACAACAACATATGCTTTTGCTGCTTGAAGACTTGCGCGCCACAGCGAATTTCCCCGATCCACCCGTCCAGCAAGCGTAGAAGCCAGGATGAGCGCAGCGACATCCGGCGCCTTCGCTATCCGCTTCCCGCATATCGCTGCGCTCATGCGGGCTACTTGCAGCGCTTTCGACCACAGGCCCGCTGCGCCAAAACACTAATTTCCTCAACCAAATCAATCTGATTTCACCCATCCAGTCCCCTCCCTCAAAAATATTCCCCTTCCCGTTTCCCCCAAATCACCCGCATAACTCGCCCACCTCATCCCTTGAACGAGGGGCGTATCGCGATCGTCACGAAACGTTGGGATGGGATGCGGTGGATGCGGCAGCGTTGGGCGCGCAGGCATGTTCGCAGGGCGGTTTTCCGTGAGCGATCGACAGCGTGTAGACGAACGGCGCTTGAACGCCTCCGCCAAAACTTCGGCCGGTCGCAAATGGCTGGTCGGATGGTTTGGTGAAGGAAGCTGCGTACGGCAAAAGCGTGTGGTTCTGGCACCCGTGGCTGGTGTCAAATCGGCGGAGGTTTTTCGCGAGCCCAACCGGGTCTCGCAAAACCGTCAATTCGCCGATGACGGAGGCAAGAGGAATTCGTCTCCGGGAAGAGCGCGCCATAAGCCGTCAAACCATTGCGCAGGGAAGGCCGGATGCTCTCCGCTGGACCTGTATGCTCGTGTGCGCACTTCCTTGTGCACATTGCACACGAGACCGCGGGTGCAGCGCGCACCCGGTCTTCCCTGCGCCCTCTATTGGGCGAGAGCTTCGGTCAAGCCTCGGGCGCTTCGCGCCGCGAGATCGCGGGTTCGCGCCATGCGGTCCTCCCCTCGCTTCCGGTATCCGACGGCGCAAATGATTGAACCAAAAATGATTGAACCAAAACGCCGGGGTGCATTCGGTGGTTTGCCGCATTTGCGCCCGGAATGTCCCCCTACAGAAGTTGGCCTTGCCCCATCTGGATCGCGCCGCGCGCATGGGCTAGGCTTTTATCCAACCGGTTAACAAGCCGGGGTTTTGAGGGAGAACAACGTGATATCCAAGAAATTAGGTGGGCTTTCACTCGCGGTCGCAGCCGTCGGGCTGTTTTACGCCACGGCACCCGCGCTCGCCCAGCAAAAAACCATCACCGTCTGGTTCGGCAAGGGCTTTTACAAATCCGAGGACGATGCGCTGCTCGAGGCGATCAAGAAATTCGAGGCCAAGACCGGCATCAAGGTCGAACTGTCGCAATACGCCATCCAGGACATGATCCCGAAGACGGTGGCGGCGCTGGATTCCGGCACCGTGCCCGATGTCGCCTATTCCGACAGCTATGACGTGCAGGCGCAGGGCAAATGGGCGTTCGAGGGCAAGCTCGAGGATCTCGGCGACATCCTGACGCCGATGAAGTCCGCGTTCGCGCCGAACACGCTGGAAACCGCGCTGCTCTATAACGACGTCGCCAAGAAGAAGGCCTATTACGGCTTCCCGCTGAAGCAGCAGAGCATGCACGTCCAGATCTGGCAGGACATGCTGGAGCAGGCCGGCTTCAAGCAGAGCGACATCCCGACCAAGTGGGAAGATTACTGGTCGTTCTGGTGCAACAAGGTGCAGCCGGCGGCGCGCAAGGCCACCGGCCAGCGCGTCTACGCCGTCGGCCAGCCGATGGGCGTGGAATCCACCGACTCGTTCCAGTCGTTCTACAC
Organism: Bradyrhizobium sp. AZCC 1610; assembly: GCF_036924515.1. Lineage (NCBI taxonomy): Bacteria > Pseudomonadati > Pseudomonadota > Alphaproteobacteria > Hyphomicrobiales > Nitrobacteraceae > Bradyrhizobium > Bradyrhizobium sp. AZCC 1610. The sequence goes on from NZ_JAZHRR010000001.1 coordinate 5,870,969, forward strand.
CTTCATGGACGCCTACAACGTCAAGCTGGTCGATGACGACGGCAAGCTCACGGTCGACGATCCCAAGGTGCGCGAAAACCTGATCAAGGCGATGAAGGATTACACCGACACCTACATCAAGGGCTGCACGCCGCCCTCCTCCACCACCTGGAAGGATCCGGACAACAACGTAGCTTTCCACAACAAGACGATCGTGATGACGCACAACTTCACGATCTCGATCGCGGCGAAATGGCTCGACGACGCCAACAACCCGGCGCTGACGCCGGAACAGCGCGCGCTCGGCAAGAAGAACTACGACGAGACCATTATCACCGCGTCGTTCCCCAACAAGCCGGACGGCACGCCGATCAAGTACCGCTCGGACGTCAAGACCGGGTTGATGTTCACGGTCGCCAAGAACAAGGCCGAGGGCAAGGAGTTCATCAAGTTCCTGCTGCAGGAGGAGAACGTGCGGCCCTATATCGAAGGCGCGCTCGGCCGCTGGTTCCCGGTGACGACGGCCAGCCAGCAGAGCCCGTTCTGGCAGGCTGACCGCCATCGCAAGGCGGTGTACAATCAGTTCACCGGCGGCACCACGCCGTTCGACTTCACCAAGAACTGGAAGTTCACGATTTTGAACAACGAGAACGTCTGGGCCAAGGCGATGAACCGCGTGGTGAGCGAGAAGGTGCCGGTCGAAAAGGCCGTCGACGAACTGATCGCCCGCATCAAGCAGGTCGCGGGTTGATTTAGACGATGCTGGCCGCCGCGGAAGTATGTCCGTCGTCCCTGCGAACGCAGGGACCCATACGCCGCGGCGGCCGTTTTGAAAAATGCCGGTCGACGACCTTGCGCAACAACAACGGCCTGTGGCTATGGGTCCCTGCGCCCGTGCGCAATTGCGCACTAGGCAGGGACGACGGCGTAGCCGCAGCTGGCATCTCGTTCCAAGAGTAGACGTATGGCAATCACGCTTTCGGGCTCCGATACTGCAACAGCATTCTCGCTGTCGTCCCTGCGAAAGCAGGGACCCATACGCCGCGGCAGTCGTTTTGAAAAATGCTGGTCGACGACCTTGCGCAACAACAACGACCTGTGGTTATGGGTCCCTGCGCCCGTGCGCAATTGCGCACTAGGCAGGGACGACGGCGTAGCCGCGGCCGGCATCTCGTTTCAAGAGTAAACGTATGGCAATCACGCTTTCGGGCGATCACGCGATAGCAAGCCCGCCTCTGTCAGCCCGGCTGACCACGCCGCAAGTCTGGGGCATCGTGCTACTCGCGCCCTACATCCTCGTGTTTCTGGCCTTCGTCGTCTATCCCGTCGGCTACGGGCTGTGGCTGGCGCGGCATCCGGCGAGCTATGTCGCGCTCTGGCACGACCCGATCTTCGCGCGCGCCGCCGTCAACACGCTGATCTTCCTGCTGGTCGGCATCAACATCAAGATGGCGATCGCGCTGTTTTTGTCCGGCTTTTTCGCGCAGCAGCGCACCTGGATCAAATGGCTGTCGGTGCTGTTCATCCTGCCCTGGGCGGTGCCGTCGATCCCGACCATTCTCTCCGTGCGCTTCATGTTCAATCCGGAATGGGGCGTGATCAATCAGCTGATCTTCAAGTTCACCGGCGAGGACGGCCCGAACTGGCTGAACGACCCGACGGTGGCGCTTAGCATGGCGATCGGCGTGCACATCTGGAAATCGCTGCCGTTCTGGACACTGATCCTGATGACCGGGCGGCTTGCGATCTCGCATGACCTCTATGAGGCGGCCGAAGTCGACGGCGCGAGCTGGTCGCAGAAATTCCGCTACATCACCTGGCCGTCGATGCAGACGCTCTACATCACCTGCACGCTGCTCTCGATGATCTGGACGCTCGGCGACTTCAACAGCGTCTATCTGCTCACCGGCGGCGGCCCCGCCGACCTCACCCACGTGCTGGCCACATTGGGCATCCGCTATCTCCGGCTCGACCAGCTCTCGCTCGCGATGGCCTCCATCGTCTGCGCTCTGCCGTTCGTGCTGCCGCTGGTCTATTTCATGATGAAACGGTTGTCGCGATGAAGCTGCCAACACTCCGCGAAATCGGCACCGAAGCAAAACTGCTCTTGATCGGCATCCCCGTGTTCATCTGGACCATGGTGCCGATCTACCACATGTTCCTGTTCGCGATCTCGCCGAAGGAGGACGCGTTCGCGGGAAAACTCTGGCCCACGCATCCGACGCTGAATAATTTCAGCATCGTATTCCACCAGCAGCATTACTTCCTGCGCGATTTCTGGATCCAGTTCCTCAATTCGGTGGTGATCGCGCTTTCCGCTGGCGCGCTGACCTTGATGATCGCGACCGCGGCCGCGTTCTCGATTTCGCGGCTGCGCGTCCCCGGCGGGCGCTGGGTGATGAACCTCGCATTGTTCACCTACTTCATCCCTGCGGCGTTCCTCGCCGTGCCGATGTACCGCACCATGGGCAATTACGGCCTCCTCAACAATCACTGGTCGCTGATTCTCGCGATGGTGACGATCGCCTCGCCTTACGCGATCTGGGTGCTGAAGCAGGCTTCCGACAAGCTGCCGGTCGAACTCGACGAAGCCGCCACCATGGACGGCGCCACCACGCTGCAATTGTTCCGGCTGGTCTATGTGCCCTTGATGATGCCGTCACTGGTGGCGATCGGCACCTACGCGATCCTGCTCGCCTGGAACGAATATCTCTACGCCTTCCTGCTGCTCTCCAAGGACACCGAGATCACGCTCCCCGTCGCGCTCGGCAACTTCCTGGCCGCGGACGACTCGCCGTGGGAATTGCTGATGACCACCGGCTTCATCTACGCGCTGCCGCCGGCCGCGATCTATTACGTGTTCAAGCGCTATATGGTGGGTGGACTGACCGCGGGCGCCGTGAAGTCGTGACGGGCTAGAGCGGCGCCGCGCTCTCGGCCTTCGAGCTCGACAGTTTCGAGGCGAGCGAAGCGATCACGATGACCACCGCGATCAGCACAATCACCATGGTGCAGATCGCGTTGATCTCGGGCTTCACGCCCAGCCGCACCTCGGAATAGATCCGGATCGGCAGCGTCGACGAACCGGGTCCGGTCGTGAAGCTTGCGATCACGACATCGTCGAGCGAGAGCGTGAAGGCCAGCATCCAGCCGGCGGCAATCGCCGGAATGATCAGCGGCAAGGTCACCGAGAGAAAGGCCTGCACCGGATCGCAGCCGAGATCCATCGCGGCCTCTTCCAGGCTGCGGTCGAGCGAGGCGAGCCGCGACTGCACCACCACGGTAACGAAGCACATGGTCAACGTGGTGTGGGCGATCGTCACGGTCCAGAAGCCGCGCTCGGCGTTCAGCGCCACGAACAGCAAGAGCAGGGAAAGCCCCGAGATCACCTCCGGCATCACCAGCGGCGCATAGAGCATGCCTGACAACAGCGACCGGCCCCTGAAGCGCTCACCGCGGACCAACCCGACTGCCGCCAGCGTGCCGAGCAGCGTTGCGATCGTGGCCGATACCGCAGCGACGCGCAGGCTCATCCATGCCGCATCCAGCATCGCGCGATCGTTGAAGAACTCGTAATACCAGCGTAGCGACCAGCCGCCCCACACCGTGACGAGCCGCGAGGCGTTGAAGGAATAGATGACGAGGATTACGATCGGAAGATACAGAAACGCCATCCCCAGCGCCAGCGCGGTGATGTTGAACGGCGACAGCCTGTTGACCTTGCCGGCCATCAGCCCGCACCTCCGAGCTGACGGCGCTGCAGCCGGTCGTAGAGCAACAGCGGCGGCACCAGCAGCATCAGCAACGCGACGGCGGCGGCAGCGGCGACCGGCCAGTCCTTGTTGGTAAAGAATTCCAGCCACAGCGTCTGGCCGATCATCATCGAGCCGGAGCCGGCCAGGAGATCCGGGATGACGAACTCGCCGACGATCGGGATGAAGCATAGCAGCGCGCCGGCGCCCACGCCCGGCAGGGACAGCGGAAACGTCACCAGCCAGAACGCTCTCCCCGGCGACGCACCGAGGTCGCTTGCAGCTTCCAGCAGCGAGGGATCCATCCTGGCCAGCGTCGCATAGAGCGGCAGGATCATGAACGGCAGATAGGAATAAACAATGCCGATATACATCGCGGTGTCGGTCGAGAGCCACACCACCGGCGACGAGACCAGATGCAGCGCGAGCAGCACCTTGTTGAGCAGGCCGTCATGCTGCAAAATATTGATCCAGGCATAGATGCGGATCAGAAACGAGGTCCAGAACGGCACGATCACCAGCATCATCGCAATCGCCTGCCAGCGTTGCGGCAGCCGCGCCATGCCATAGGCGATGGGGTAGCCGATCAGCAGCAGGATCAATGTCGAGGTCACCGCGACGACGAGGCTACGCAAATAAGAGCTGATGTAGAGATTGTCCGAGACCAGCAGCCTGAAATTGTCCAGCGAGAGCTGCGCGAAGGCCGCCTTGATCGCCGCCCACCCTTCCGCGAAATCGAACACCGGCACGTATGGCGGCTGCGCGATCGCGGTCTGCGACAGGCTGATCTTCAACACGAAGCCGAACGGCACCAGGAAGAACAGCACCATCCAAACATAGGGCGCGATGGCGGCATAGCGCGCCGGCTGCGCGAAAATGCGGCGCGCGCTCATTGCTCCAGCACCACGGCATCATCAGGCGTGAACCACGCCACCACGCGCTGGCCCGCGCCAAGGGTATCGATATCGAGCCGCGCGGTATTGGCCATCGACGAACGCACCACCGCGCCGGAATCGAGCTTGACCTTGTAGACGGTCGAGCCGCCGAGATAGCCGACATCGGTTACGACGCCTTCGAGCCGATTGATCGACTGCGAATTGACCGCATCCGACGCCAGGCCGCGGCGCGACAGTTTTACCTTCTCAGGGCGGATCGCGACCGTGACGACGGGCTTGGTGACGGGCTGGCGCGGCTGCGCGACCACGATGACGCCGCCGTCGCGGGTCGCAACCGTCAGGCGATGATGCTCGTGCGACGTGACCTCGCCGTCGAACAGGTTGACGTCGCCGACGAACTCGGCGACCCAGCGCGAGGCGGGCGCCTCGTAAAGGTCGCGCGGGGTCGCCACCTGTTGGAGCCGGCCGGCATCCATCACGCCGATTCTGTTGGCCATCGTCATCGCCTCTTCCTGGTCGTGGGTGACGATGATGAAGGTCATGCCGAGCCGGCGCTGCAGCTCCATCAATTCCAATTGCGTGCTCTCGCGCAGCTTCTTGTCGAGCGCGGCCAGGGGCTCGTCGAGCAACAGAACTTTGGGCCGCCGTGCCAGTGAGCGCGCCAGTGCCACGCGCTGCCGCTGGCCGCCGGAAAGCTGATCCGGTTTGCGCTTCTCCATGCCATCAAGCTTGACCAGCGCGACCATCTCGGCGACGCGGGTGTCGATGGCGGCGCGCGGCATCCCGGCGCGCTTTAGTCCGAACGCGATATTGTCCCGCACCGAAAGATGCGGGAACAGCGCGTAGTTCTGGAACATCATGTTGACGGGCCGCTCGTGCGGCAGCACCGGCGCGATATCGCGGCCGCCAAGCAGGATGCGGCCCTCGTCGGCCGCCTCGAAGCCGGCAAGCATCCGCAGCAGCGTGGTCTTGCCGCAGCCACTCGGGCCCAATAGCGCAAAGAACTCACCCGCCCGGATGTCGAGCGAGAGCCGGTCCACCGCGCGAAAACTGCCGAACTTCCTGGAGACCCCCTCGATCCGGAGCAGCGGCATGTTACCGGCCGCCGCCTCGGCGGGTGCCGCCGATACGTCGATATTCGGCCTGCCGATATCCGGCGATTCCTCAGTCATGTGATCTGCCAGCCCCGTCGTGACCGCACGCTAGCGGCGGATCGGCATCCGCTCAACCGGCTGGTGACGGGCAGCCACAATATTGTGGATGCCGCGCGCATCGTCTCTGCTAGGCTTGGCCCTCCCCCTCGCTGCCCAAGGACAAGAACAATGAACCGGGACAGATACGATCTTCCGCTGACCACCGCCTCGGACCGCGCCGCGGCGCATTACCGCGACGGCGTCGACTGCATGCTATCGGCCTGGCACGGCGCCGAGGATGCTTTCGACAAGGCGATCGCGGAGGATCCCGGCTTTGCGCTGGCGCATATCAGCCGCGCGCGGCTGCATCAGCTCAACATGGAGGGCGGCGAGGCGCGCGCCATGGCGGCACAGGCCCGTGAACTGGCCGCCGGCGCGACGCCGCGTGAGAAAAGCCATGTCGAAATCATGGCCGCCGTGATCGAGAGCAAGCCGAAAGTCGCCGTGACCGGCGCCGAGGCGCATCTCGAAGAATATCCGCGCGACGCGCAGGTGCTGTCGATCCTGCTCGGCGCGTTCGGCCTCTACGCGTTCTCGGGCCGCCCCGACCACGATGCCGCCAAGCTCGCGATCTGCGAACGCCACGCACGGCATTATGGCGAGGACTGGTGGTTCGTCAGTTACCTCGGCTGGTCGCATACCGAGGCGGGTAATCTCCCCACCGGCCGGACATTGTCCGAACGCGCGATGGCGCTGCGTTCCGAAAACGCCAACGCCGCGCATGGCCTCTCGCATGCGATGTTCGAGCAAGGCGACATCGCCGTGGGCCGCAAGTTTCTCGCGCAATGGATGCCCTCGCATGATCGCAAGAGCTTCCTGCATGGGCATCTTGCCTGGCACGTCGCGCTGACCAACCTTGACGAAGGCGATCTTGATGGTGCACTTGCGATCTACGAACAACATATCAAGCCCGCAGGCCGGCCCTATCCTCCGCTGAACATCTTCACCGACGGCGCCTCGCTGTTGTGGCGGTTGTCACTGGCCGGCCAAACCGGACTGGAGCCGCATTGGCGGGACGTTGCGGCCTATGGCGAGAAATATTTTCCGCAAGCCGGGGCGCACTTCGCCGACGTGCATTTTGCACTGGCCGCGGCAATGACAGGCGGCGATGCGCTGGACACGCGGCTGGCGCAACTGGAAGCGCGCGCGGCCGACGGCAAGCTGGCGCCGGGCAGTTGCGCGATCGACCTCTGTCGCGGCATCCGGGCGTTTGCCGCAGGCGACAATGACGGTGCGGTCCGCCTGCTCGAACCTGCGATTTCCGAACTGGCGCGGATCGGCGGCAGCCACGCCCAGCGCCAGTTATGGGAAGACACGCTGATCGTCGCCCATATGCGCGCCGGTCACGGCGACAGGGCCGCCCGACGCATCTCGGCGCGGCTCGACCGCAGGCCTTCGGCGCGTGACGAGGCCTGGTCGCGGCAGGCGCAGCGAAAAAACTGAAAGCAGCCCGGAAGAAGCAGCCGAAGCCTTCGTGAGATCAGATACGGCGCTCGACAGCGAATACGTCTATGGCCGCGGCCCGGCCCCGCAGGCGAACCTCCCCGAGCGCTTCGACGGCGAAGGACGGCTTGAGCTTCATGAGGCGCAACAGGTCGGCAGACACCAGCAAATTCCGGCCGACCTCCTTGCAGTGCTCCTGCAGCCGCGCCGTCACGTTCACGGTATCGCCGAAATAGGCCAACTGCCGGCGTGAGCTGCCGCACTCGCTGATCACCATCTGACCGGCATGCAGGCCAGCCCGGAAGCTCGGCACCATGCCGAACTCCTGGCGGTAAGAGTCCGCTCGTTCCGCGATGCTGTCGGCAATCGCGAAGAAGCAGTCGATGCAGCGTCCGCCCGAGATCCTGTCGTCGAGCGGCCACGTCACGATGACCTCATCGCCGACATAGGCGTGAACCTCGCCGCCATGCGCGACGATCGCGCCGTCGATGTCGAAGAAGAACCGGGTGAGCAGGCCCTGCACGCGCAATTCTCCCATCGACTCGGCGAGCGAGGTCGAGCCTGCCAGGTCGAGGAACATCAGCACGCGCGCCTCCCGCACCGGGCTTCGGTAGCGCCCGAGCGCTACATTGAAGAGCACGCGGCTGCCAACCAGCCGTGTCAGTTCGAAGGTTGACAGGACGAGCAGGGACGCGAAGAAGCTAAACGCAACAATCACGGGAAACTGTTCGATCAGCCATTTCGTCTCGATCCATTCCCAGTACAGCGTCACCTGCAAGACGAGCGCCGCACTCGCGACGACGATGGCCATGGTCGCGGAGCGCAGCGCCAGGTCCATCAGCAACGGCCATTTGCTGACCCACGCACTACGTCGCGACGTGAAGTAGAGATGAACGCCCCAGGCAGCCAGCGTTATGCCCATCCCGTGCAAGCTGCTCCGGAGATAGTACGGCAGCGTCGCTTCGATCGGATCGTTCATGAAATAGCGATAGGCTATTCCTCCGAGCAAGCCGATAATGGCCAGGAGAACAGTCGGCCTGATCACGCGCCGCATGCCGGATTCATTGCTCACCTTGACGCCACCATGAACGCCACCAGCGCCTCGCGATCCACCGGCGGCATGGTGAGGCCGAGCTTGGTGCGCCGCCACAGGATGTCGTCCGGAAATCGCGCCCATTCCTTTTGCATGAGATAGCGCACTTCGGCGCCCGTCAACTCCGGCCCAAAGGCCGGGCCGAGGTCGCCGCGCGCTTTGGCGTCGCCAAAGATCGCCTTGACGTTCGAGCCATAGGCCGCGACCAGACGTTTCGCTTCTTCCTCGCCGAGAAACCGCCAGCGTTCGCGTACTTCGTCGACCTCGTTATCGAAGCGGTCCCACGCAAAATCGCCGCCGGGCAGCGGCGCCTTCGCGGTCCAGCGCGCCGACATCGGATAGAACGGCGTCAGCTTGGAGACCGCCCGTTCCGCGCGCAGCCGCGAGGTGGTGACGTCGCCGCCGAAAATCGTGAGCAGCGGCGCTTTGCCGCGTCCATAGTCGAGCGTCATCGCCCTGTCGCGCGGCGAAAGCCTGCTTGCGGGCTTCATCACCATGTTGGCGCCGGAAAGCGTGCGCACCACGTCGACCGTCTCGATCCGCTCGCGGAAATAGCGGTTCGCCGCATCGCAGAGATAGGCGACGTCGTTCGCCGCCATCGCAACGATGGCGGGATCGCCCTTGAAGGCGTGGCTGGCGGTGCCGATCAGGGTAAAATCGCGCTCATAGGGACTTGCGAAAATCAGCCGTCCGTCGCTGTTCTGAAACACATAGATGTTGTCACTGTCGAACAGGCGGCGAACGACGATCTGGTCCATCTGTATGGCGGCAAGCTTTGGCGGCGGCACGCGCAACACCGTCTCGGCAACGGACGACGTCCAGGCGCCGGTAGCATTGGCGACCGCCCGTGCCGTGATCACCTGGCGAAAGCCGCGATCTTTCGTCACCAGCCGCCACTCCCTGCCGCGTTCGGCCCGGGTGCAGCGTGCGCCGGTGCGAATCACCGCGCCGCGCGCCGCAGCATCGACGGCGGTGAGGATCACCAGCCGGGTATCGTCCACGACGCAGTCGGAGTACTCAAAGGCGGTGCCGAACGGCCGCTTCAACGCGTTGCCGACGGGATGATGGGTGACGTCGACGGTGGCCGAGGCCGGCAGACCGCTGCGCGAGGCCAGCCGGTCGTAGAGCAAGAGCCATGACCGCAACTGCCAGGCCGGGCGCTCGTCCGAATGCGCGGGGATGGCAAAGCGCATCGGGCGCACCAGATGCGGCGCGATCCTGAGCCAGACGTCGCGCTCGGCAAGCGCCGAACGAACGCGAAGGAAATGCCGGCGCTCAAGCCCAGCCAGATCGCCGTGGATCAGCCGCGGCGAGGCCGAGGAGGCGCCCCCGCCGAGATCGCCCTGCTCCAGCAGAATGACACGCAGGCCGCGTCCGGCGGCGTCGCGCGCGATGCTGACGCCGTTCAATCCGCCGCCAATGATCGCGAGATCGTAGTCCGCCATACGCAAGGGTGACTTGTAGAGAAGCTGACTTCACTACACTAGGTCATGATGGCCAAAAGTGGATGCCGCGCCCGGAAATGAATCGAGTCCGGGCAAGGGCAGCCGCCGCTTTAGGCGGTTGCACCGATCGATGCGAAAAAGCGCTCCGGTCCTTCCAGTTCCACCAGCTTCTTTTTTTCGATCAGCCAGAATCGGTTTCCTACCGTTCGCACGAAGTTACGATCGTGTGAAACCAGCAGGCAGCTTGCCTGATGCTCCAGTAATTCGTCTTCCAGCGCTTCCTGCCCCTCGATATCCAGGTGGTTGGTCGGCTCATCGAGCAGATAGAAGTTTGGCTGGGCAAGCCGCAGCAGAAGCATGCCGAGACGCGCCTTCTGTCCGCCGGAAAGCCGGCCTATCGGACGGCTCTGCATCGCAACTGACAGGCCGGAACTGGCGAGCAATGCGCGCGCACGCTGATCGCCGACCTCGAAACGGCTGACGATCATGTGCATCGGCGTGTCAGCATCGGAAAGATCGGCAAGATTCTGTTCACAATAGCCGAGAGCAAGCGACTGCGTAACCTTGATACCGGCCAGCATAGCTTCCGGGCTTTCGATCGCCTGACGCAGCATCGCCACGAACCGGGTCTTGCCTGCCCCGTTCGGCCCCAGCAGCACGATTCGGTCTTCCCTGCAGATGAACTGCTTGCCGGTCTTGAACAGCAACCTGCCGTCGGGGGTAGCGACGGCGGCATCGTCCAGCGCAATCAGAACCTTGGCATGCGTTCCGCGGTTGGCCAGCTTGATCGTTCCCGCAGATCGCTCCAGGTGAGCCGGCTTTGCCGCATCTTCCAGCTTCTCGGCTCGCTGCTTCAGTTGCTTCGTCTTCTGCAACAGAAGATCGCTGCCGGAATTGACGCCGATATTGTTGAGCTTTGCAGCGTGCTGACGAAGCAGCTGGGCCGCCTTTACGTCGCGTTGGTAGCGCCGTTCATCCGATGCATCCGCCTCGCTGAGCGCGGCGCGGGCCCGCGTATACGGCAGCGAAAATATTTGTGACCGCTCGGGTCGCAAAAATACCGTGCGGTTCGTGGTTGCGTCGAGAAAGGCGCGGTCATGGCTCGATATGATGGCCGGCATATCCCGTGGCAGCGCGTTCAGCCACGCTTCCAGCTGACAAATCCTGGCGAGGTCCAGGTGGTTGGTCGGCTCGTCGAGCAGCAACACATCGGCCTCGGCCACCACGATGCGGGCAAGCATGGCAAACCGCTGCCAGCCGCCGCTCAGTTGCTTCAGCGGCCTCTCCCGCAGCGCCCCTGGCACCTCCAGCGATTCCAGGGCAACATCGACCCTCCAGCTTTCACTTGCCCGTCGTTCGACGGGAAGCATGTCGAGCACTGCCGCATAGAACGGAGTATCCGCGAGCGCGGACGGTACATCTTGCTCGACATAGCCGATGGTCAGCCCTCGCGATCTGGTGATCTCGCCATCGCTCGGCTCAGCCATGCCTGCAATGCAGCGCAGTAACGTGGACTTGCCGCGTCCATTGGCTGCGACGAGCCCGATGCGGTCACCAGCATTGATGGAAAGGTCCAGCCGGGAAAACAGCGGAGCGCTCAGCGTCACGCCAAGATTGCGAATATTGATAAGGGTCATGATCGTTCCCTGGTCTTGCCGCCAACACGACGTCCGGGGCATGCAGCCATCATCGGATGTTCGTGCTGGAGCGCGGCGAGCTACTGAAATGCGGGCGCGAACGATCAGACGTTCGAAGCCGCATTGCCACGGGAGCAGACCAGGAAGAGATTTGCGAAAGAGTCTCTGGTCAGCCCTGCAAACGGATTTGCAGGGCGTTGACAGGGCCACGCTGGCGATAGTGCCGGAAAAATGTCGTCACCGCGCAGCCCTCCCTATCTCGATCAGGTATCGTGCAAAAATAGCCGGGCCTTCAAGGGAAGGCAAGCCAGGGTCTCGTCGAAATCAAATCGCATGCAATCGCATCTCTGGGCGCCCGATGCACCGCGGCGCGATTTCGCGCAATCAGGCGCTGGCGAGCTTGCGCGCGGTTTCGACGTTGTTTGCGGCGCTGCGGCCGACCAGCGCGTCGTAGTGCCCGATCGGCTGGGGCTTGCCGAGGAAATAGCCCTGCACCGCGTCGCAGCCCTCGTCCGCGAGGAAGCTGAGCTGCTCCTGGGTCTCGACGCCTTCGGCAACGATCGACATTTCGAGGCCGTGGCCGAGGTCGATGACGGCGCGCACGATCGCCGCCGATTGCGGGTTGCGCCCGAGATTCATGACAAAGGCGCGATCGATCTTGATCTTGTCGAACGGGAACGCCTGCAGATAGCTCAGCGACGAGTAGCCGGAACCGAAATCGTCCATCGAGATGCGGACGCCGAGCGCTTTCAGCCGCCGCAGCAGCGCAAGGCCGCGGTCGAAATCCTCGATCAGCACGCCTTCGGTGATTTCGAGCTCGAGCCGGCCGGGCGCCAGGCCGGTTTCGAGCAGGATCGAATGCACCAGGCTGACCACGTCGCCACGCATGAACTGCGCCGGCGACAGGTTGACGGCGATCTGCATCGGCACCGGCCAGGAGGCGGCCTCGCGGCAGGCTTCGCGCAGGATCCAGACGCCCATTTCGACGATCAGACCGCTTTCTTCCGCCAGCGGGATGAACTCGCCCGGCGACACGAAGCCGCGCACCGGATGCATCCAGCGCGCCAGCGCCTCGAAGCCGATGATCTTGCTGGCGGCGACCGTTGCGCCCGACGCGGCCTGCGGCTGATAGTGCAACGACAATTCGCCGTTCCGGATCGCCATCGAGAGGTCCTGGTGCAGCACGCGGCGGTCGCGGATCTGCTGGTCCATCTCGGGCGCGAAAATGCTGATCGAGCCGCGCGACTTCGCCTTGGCGCGGAACAGCGCCGCGCCGGAATTGGCAAGCAGCGAAGCGGCATCCGAGCCGTGATGTGGAAATACCGAGATGCCGGTCGTGACCCCGGTGCGCACCGATTTGCCGTCGATCACGAATTCGTCCGACAGGGTTTGCGCGAGTTTTTCGGCGAGCGCCTTGCCGGCCTCAGGCTGCTTGCCGTCGATGATCAGGCCGAACTCGTCGCCGGAGAGCCGGGCCACCACACCGCCACGGGCGGAAGCCTGGATGCGGCCGGCCACCTCGATCAGGAGCTTGTCGCCCATCGCATGGCCGAACACGTCGTTGATTTCCTTCAGGCCATCGAGGTCGACGCACAGCACCGCGAATTCCTCGTCGGTGCCGGCGCAGGCCTCGATCATCTGCGCCAGCGCCTGCAGGAAGGCGGCGCGGTTCGGCAGATCGGTCAGGCCGTCATGATAGGCCATGTGCGCCATCCGCGACTCGGTCTGGCGGCGGTCGGTGACGTCCTCGTGGGTCTTGATCAGATATTGCGGCTCGCCGGCCTCGTCGAGAACCGTCATGCGGCGCGTCAGGAACAGCCGCAGCCCGTCCTTGGTGGAGATCGGGTGCTCTTCGGTAAGCAGGCCGCGCTTCTTGATCGCGGCCTCGTCGCGCGCGATGATCAGCTTGGCTTCGCGCGGATTGAAGATGTCGGAGGCCGTTAGACCGGTGGCATCCTCGCGGCGGCGATTGAGAATGGTCTCGGCGCTGCGGTTGGCGAGCAGATACCGCCCGTCGCTGACGCGCTCCACGATCAGCGACACCGGGATGTTGTCGACCACCAGTTCGAGGAACTTCTTGGTGTTTTCGAGCTCGCGCGACAGCGACCGCCGATCGGTGACGTCGTCGAACAGCGCGATCAGGAATTCAGGCTTGTTGTTCTCGTTGCGCGCTACCACGCGATTCGAGGAGAGAACGCGCTTGTCGTCGCCCCGTTCGACGACGTATTCGCCGCGGTGATAGCCTTCCGGCGCGCTCAGCGCCGCCTGGTCTGCCATCTCAATGCTCTTCGCGGTTTCGGGCCGGAAGATTTCGTCGGCGCGCTTGCCGATGATGTGATCGCGGGAGAAGCGCGAGAAGCGCTCGAACGCGCGGTTGGCGAAGATATAGCGACCGTCATCGATGTTCTTGGCGGCGACGCAGACTGGAACGTTGTCGAGTACCGATTCCAGAAATTTGGTGGTCGATGCCAGTTTGCGCGACAGCTGGCGCTGCTCCGTGCAATCCTCATGCGTTCCGATCGTCCCGCCATTGGGCAGGCGGAAGATCTTCGAAAGCACCGATCGCCCGCCCGGCAGTTCGGCGACGACGCCTTCCGGGCGGCGGGCAAGCTTGCTGAATTCCTCGACGGTGAGATTGAGCAGGCCCCGTGCGCGGCGCAGTTCGAGCAGTTCGCGGCCGGTCATGGAGCTCGAAATCTCGGCGCGGCTGAGCCCGTACATTTCGAGAAAGCGGTCGTTGCAGAAGACCACGCGGTTTTGCGCGTTGGTCATCATCACGCCCTGGTTGAGCGTGTTGAGCGCCGAGCTGATGAATGCGCTGCGCTGCAATTGTGCGCGCTTGGCCCCGCGCAACGCAGTCAGTATCCAGATCCCGATCGCAACCAGGAAGGAAACGACGGCGATCCCCCCGAGCAGCAGCTCCCACACAAGATTGGGATCGAGTTCGCCGATATAGCTCGCCGGAGCAAAGCCCGCGGAAGGCGCGGCAGCCCACGCAGGTCCGCACGGCGCAGCAACGGCGACCAGACAGACGAGGGCCTGCGCCGGAATCGAATTTTTCCGTCCTGCCTGCCGGTTCCTGTCAGCCATTACCCACCCGAGGTTTGCGGGCGGAGTGTCTGGCTTGACGGGTTTGGATCGGGTAAATGACTACCCGCACAATTCTAAAATATGACCCAAATTACGGCAATTGGCCTGACATGATTAATGCTTCACTAATGGGACTGCGCTCGCGGCGTATTTCGAGGCAAACCAACGGGTTGTTTGACTGCTCCGGCGGACGAAACGATGATTGCCGAGCGTGGCGGGCGCCGATTTCCACGCCAGAATGCCGGGCCCGAAGCTGACATGGACAAGGTCGATTGCGTCGTCGTCGGAGCGGGGGTGATCGGGCTCGCGATCGCACGGCAGCTGGCCCAGGCGGGCCGCGAAGTGATCGTGATCGAGGCCGCTGAGGGCATCGGCACCATCACCTCCTCCCGCAACAGCGAGGTGATCCACGCCGGCATCTATTACCGCGCCGGCAGCCTGATGGCGCAGATGTGCGTGAGCGGCAAGCGAGCGCTGTACCAGTATTGCCGCGAGCACGGCATTCCCCATCGCAATTGCGGCAAGCTGATCGTGGCGACGACACCAAGCGAAACCGAAAAACTGCAGTCGATCCGGGCGCATGCCGAAGCCAATGGCGTCGACGATCTGCAGTTGCTGACGGGCGAGGCGGCGCGGGCGCTGGAGCCGGCGCTCAACTGCGATGCGGCCCTGCTCTCGCCGTCCACCGGCATCATCGACAGCCACGCCTACATGCTGGCGCTGCGGGGCGATGCGGAGGAAGCCGGCGCAGCTTACGCATTCCACACGCCGCTGTTGCGCGCCCGGGCCGATGGCGGCCGGATCGAAATCGAAGCCGGCGGCGACGCGCCGATGACGCTTGCATGCACTCTGCTCGTTAACGCGGCGGGCTTAAGCGCACCCGCAGTGGCGCGCAGCATCGAAGGCATGCCGGTCGGGATGATCCCCTGCGCCTATCTGGCCAAAGGCAATTATTTCAGCTGCAGCGCGCGGGCTCCGTTTTCACACCTGATCTATCCCGTGCCGGAGCCCGGCGGGTTGGGCGTGCACCTGACGCTGGACATGGCGGGACAGGCTCGTTTCGGCCCCGACGTCGAATGGGTCGAGAGCATCGACTATGCGGTGGATCCTGTCCGCGCCGAGCGTTTCTATCCCGCGATCCGGCGCTACTGGCCGACGCTGCCGGACGGCGCGCTGATGCCGAGCTATTCCGGAATCCGGCCGAAAATCGTGCCGCCGGCCGTCGCTACCCAAGATTTTCTGATCCAGGGTCCAGCTGATCACGGCGTCGCTGGGCTGATCAATCTGTTCGGTATCGAATCGCCGGGACTGACGTCGTCGCTCGCGATCGCCGATCATGTCGGCACGCTGGCAGAGCTCTGACGATGGCCGCAGCGTGCGATGGCCGCAGCGTTTCCTGCGGACGGATGAGCGCATCGGCGCCCATCCGGTCGCGTGGGGATTTCGATACTCTGCTGGACTGGTTAGTGGAGGGTTTCTTCGGCGGTATGCTTCAACCGCTCGATCTGATCCTTGACCATCAACTTGCGGCGCTTCAACTCGACAATTTGCAGGTCGTCTGTGGAAAGGTGCACGAGCGCTTCGTGCAATTCATTCTCGAGAATCTTGTGTTTACGTTCAAGTTCAACAAGATGCGCCTGTAGTGCCATACGAAATCTCCTCGGTGGGTGAACCTCAGATTCGATCCGGACGCGGGAGTGTACACCAGACGACGAATCTGTCGATGGGTATCCAGAATCGCGTTTCTCATATTTTCGGATTTATCTGTAATCAATCGTGAGTATGGGAACCCGGTCAGCTTGCGGACCGGCCTCGCAGGGACGATATTCACTGTCAGCCTAGGACAATCCGTTCACAACCTCATCGCGCTTTCAGCTAACGTACACCATGACCGACGATGATGAGCGCGAGCTTGAGAACGAGCTCGCCCGCCTGCAGCAGGAGCATCGCGACCTCGATGCGGCGATCGACGCGCTGCATCAGTCGCCGGCGCCGGACCTGCTGCGGCTGCAGCGGCTGAAGAAACGCAAATTGCAATTGCGCGACCGCATCGCCTTCATCGAAGACCAGATCACGCCTGACATCATCGCCTGATCGTCGAGCGCGCCTCGCTCGGTTCACAAAAACCGCACGCCTTCCGGCAGATCCTTTTCCCCGACATCCACACAGCCCGGCGTCGCGAAGATCTTTGCCGGGCGCCTGGCCGGAAAAAACAGCTTTCCGGCTGGCGGATGCAGCTTGACTCTACGAGAACGAAAAGAGAACATGCTTTCCTGCCGCCAGCCACGGGAGTTCAGCCATGTCCGTCACATCGTCCCTGTCCGACAACAGCCGCTACGAGCAGGCCTGCGATCAGGCCATCGCGATGTGCGACGGCAATCTGCGCTCGACCATCAAGGCGCTGATCATGGCGAACGAGTATCTGGAAACCGAACTGGAGGAATTGCAGGCGGCAATCGCCGCCGGCTGTGTGCCGGCGCGAACCTCCCATGCGGAGAGCGACGCTGCCTGATCAATCAAACCCGGAGCGAACCAATGGCCGATGTCACTTATTACGTCGCGATGCCATTCCTGCAGGACGATAGTGGCTCGCCGGTGGCGGGCGCCGCGGAAGAATGCCAGAGCCCAACGATCGCGTTGCGGCGCGCCGAGACGATGTCGCGGATGGCCGGCAGCATCGGCGCCATAGCCTTCAGCCGCAGCGGCGATCCCATGATGGGTGAATTCGGCGACGCGAAACTGCTGCACAAGTTCGGCAATGTGCCGGATGATCTCAGCGGGCTTTAAGGATCGTCGGGATTTGTAGGGCAAAGCGCAAGCGTGCCCTCCATCTTCTTCCCTACTTGCCGATGGTGGGCACGGCGCAAGCGCGCCTTGCCCACAGATCTCCAGCACTTCACGATGCCTCGTGCCGCCGCAGCGCCTTGCGCACATACATGGCGCTGTCGGCAGCTTCCAGCGCGCGGCCGGCTTCGGAGTGGGTATCGAGAACGAAGACGCCCGCGGAGGCGCCCGCGGTAATGGTGCGGCCATCGAACACGAAACTCAGGCGATCGATCGCTTCCTCCAGCGCGGCCGCCTTTGCCCTGGCATCGGTCTCGCTGAGATTCCACAACAGCAGCGCAAACTCGTCGCCGCCGAGTCGGCCGACCACGTCGGAAGCGCGCACCTGCGCGAGCAGCGTCGTGACGATGGCCTTGAGCACCTGGTCGCCTGCGGCATGTCCAAAGGCGTCGTTGATCGGTTTCAAGCGATCGACGTCGAGCACGACCAGGGCGCCGCCGGCGCGATAGCGTTTGATGTAGGCAATCGCACGATTGAGTTCGCGCTCGAAGCCACGCCGGTTCGGAATGCCCAGCAGGAAGTCGGTATCGGCGGAGGCCTGAAGTTCCTCGATCTGCGCCTGCGTCTGGGCCAGTTGTGCCTTCAGCCGGCGAATCGTTGCCTTGGTGCCGTTGGACGCCGCCGACGGCCGGGATCCCGGTGCGGATGACCGCCGCGGGGCGACTTTTCGCCCGGAAACCGCGCTTTTGGGGCGTTTTCCGGCCCTGGAGGCGGTCGCCCTGGTTTTCTTCTTCATGGCCTTCCCTGTGCAGGCTTGCTTATGAAGGCTTGCCGGGATTCACCAAGACAGGATAGTCCATTCCTGATCCCTTGCCACGCCTTGGATGAGCCGCGGGCCGACCCTATAATCGGCCTATGTTTCTGGATTCCCGAACAGAATTGACGAGATGACCGCACCCATCGCCATCATCATGGGCAGCCAGTCCGACTGGGAGACCATGCGCCACGCCGCCGAAACGCTGGCTGTGCTCGGGATCGATTGCGAAAAGCGCATCGTCTCGGCCCACCGGACCCCGGACCGGCTGTTTGCCTTCGCCAAGGGCGCCAAGGCACAAGGCTTCAAGGTCATCATCGCCGGCGCCGGTGGGGCAGCCCATCTCCCGGGCATGGCGGCGGCGCTGACGGAACTGCCGGTGTTCGGCGTTCCCGTCGAATCCAAGGCGCTGTCGGGGGTCGATTCGCTTTACTCGATCGTCCAGATGCCGGCCGGTGTTCCCGTCGGAACGCTGGCGATCGGAAAGGCCGGTGCGATCAACGCCGCGCTGCTGGCGGCAAGCGTGCTCGCGCTGAACGATCCGGCGCTGGCGACGCGGCTTGCCGTCTGGCGCAAGCAGCAGACCGACGCGGTTAAAGAGCGCCCGGAGGGATCGGCGTGACGGCTTCAGGCGAGGTGAAGTTGAAGCCGGGCGACACCATCGGAATTCTCGGCGGAGGACAATTGGGCCGGATGCTGGCGATGGCCGCGGCGCGCCTTGGCCTCAGATGCCAGGTGTTCTCGCCGGATCCGGACTCGCCCGCCTTCGACGTGGTGCTGAACGCGACCTGTGCCGAATATGCCGATGTCGAGGCGCTCGAGCTGTTCGCCAACGATGTCGACGTCATCACCTATGAATTCGAGAACGTTCCGGCCGCCACCGCCATGGTGCTGGCCGCGCGGCGTCCCGTGCTGCCGGCGCAGAAGATTCTCGAGACCACGCAGGACCGGCTGGTCGAGAAGGATTTCATCAAGCGGCTCGGCATCGGCACCGCCGACTATGCCGACGTGTCGTCGGTTGAAACCCTGCACGCGGCGATCGCGCGCATCGGCCTTCCCGCCGTGATCAAGACCCGCCGCTTCGGCTATGACGGCAAGGGCCAGGCCATCATCCGCGACGGCGACGATCCGAACCAGGTCTGGGAAGACCTCGGCACCAAATCCGCGATCCTCGAAGCCTTCATTCCGTTTGAGCGCGAGGTCTCCGTGATCGCCGCGCGCTCGGCGGACGGCGAGGTGGAATGCTACGACGTCACCGAGAATGAGCACCGCGATCACATCCTGAAGATCTCGCGGGCACCGGCCGCGATATCGGATGCGCTGGCCGCAGACGCGCGTGCCGTCGCCGAGAAGATCGCCAACGCCCTGAACTATGTCGGCGTGCTCGCGGTCGAGTTGTTCGTCGTTGCCGGAAACGGCGGACCGCACGTGCTGGTCAACGAGATTGCGCCGCGGGTGCATAATTCCGGGCATTGGACGCTGGACGGCGCCTCGGTCTCCCAGTTCGAGCAGCACATCCGTGCGATCGCCGGCTGGCCGCTTGGCAAGCCGGTTCGTCACGGCGAGGTCACCATGACCAACCTGATCGGCGACGATATCCTCGACTACGAGCAATGGCTGACGGTGCCCGGCGCCACGGTTCATCTCTACGGCAAGGGCGCACCGCGGCCGGGCCGCAAGATGGGCCATGTCACCGAAGTGGCTCCGGCAAGCAAGAAATAACGCTTGCCGGCGCGTTTTGCAGATCACGCCGTCTTCAAGCCTTCCACGACGCCGGCCGGCTCCTCGCTGAGCCAGCGATAGATCGCGCCGCCGAGCGCACCGCCGATCAGCGGCGCAACCCAGAACAGCCAGAGCTGCGCCAGCGCCCAGCCGCCGACGAACAGCGCGGGCCCGGTGCTGCGCGCGGGATTTACCGACGTGTTGGTGACGGGAATGCTGACGAGATGGATCATCACCAGCGCCAATCCGATGGCGAGCGGCGCAAAGCCCGCAGGCGCCTTGCCGTGCGTGGCGCCCATGATGATGAACAGGAACATCATGGTCATCACCACTTCGGTGATGAAGCAGACCATCATGTTGTACTGCCCGGGCGAATGCGCATCATAGCCGTTGGAGGCAAAGCCCTTGGCCAGATCGAAGCCGGGCGCGCCGCTTGCGATCACATAGAGCAACGCCGCGGCAACGACAGCGCCGATCACCTGCGCGATCACGTAAGGAACGATTTGCTGCGCCGGAAACCGTCCGCCGGCCGCGAGGCCGATCGTGACGGCGGGATTGAGATGGCAGCCGGAAATGTGGCCGATCGCATAGGCCATGGTCACGACGCTCAGGCCGAACGCCAGGGATACGCCGACCAGGCCGATACCGACCTGAGGAAAGCCGGCGGCGATGACCGCGCTGCCGCATCCCGCAAAAGTGAGCCAAAACGTGCCGATCGCTTCAGCGGCATATTTTTTGGTATTCATATTCGCCTCCCGCATGTTTTGAGTGGCTGGATGCTAGGGAGGGGCCCGTGAAGGGCTCGTTATTTGAGGAAACCGCGGTCGTACCGCCTGAATCCCGCCGATTTTCGTGGCCTTCCCGGGCCGGAAACCGCCTTCTCAGGTGGACATCAGCGGTTTTGTCTGCTACATGCCCGCGCTCAGGGTTAAGGGCCAGGCCTTTCGCCGGCCCTTCACTTTACCAGAATTCCTATCCGATCAATTGAAAGAGGATGCCGCGTGCAGGTTCTCGTCCGCGATAACAATGTCGATCAAGCCCTCAAGGCGCTGAAGAAGAAGATGCAGCGCGAGGGTATTTTCCGCGAGATGAAGCTCCGCGGGCACTACGAAAAGCCCTCCGAGAAGAAGGCCCGTGAAAAGGCCGAAGCCGTGCGCCGCGCGCGCAAGCTGGCCCGCAAGAAGCTGCAGCGCGAAGGCCTGCTGCCGATGAAGCCCAAGCCGGTGTTCGGCGCAGGTCCCGGTGGCGACCGTGGCGGCGCTGGCGGTCGTGGTGGCCCGGGCGCAGGTCCGCGCGGACCGCGCTGAGCTCGTTCTAAAAGATTTGAATTGAAAACGCGGGCCCCGGGGCCCGCGTTTTTGTTTTTTGCCATCGCACAGATCCGGCTGTGTCGGATAATCAGCTGGCGCGCGCGGCGCGCTCGATCACTCGTATCTCCTTTGCCGGCTGTTGCGGCTATTTTCACCGATGCATTTTGCGGCTCATCAGGTTACCTATGCCGTATTCGACTCGCGAGAGTATTCCGCTGCATGGCCGTTACGGATTGCAATGCCCTCCCCCGCGCTTCGCGCTTGACGGCCATACCTGTCGCGCTACTCGCCACCGTTCTGGCCCTCCCGTTCGGCGGCTGTTCATTCGACCTGGGATCATGGGGATCAGACAAGGAGAAGCTGCAGGCCGTCGAGCAGAAACCGACGGGCACGATCAGCGGACAAAGCGTCAGCGCCGCCCAAGGCTACACAACGCGCGGCCAAACTCTCGCCAAATCCGGCAAAACCGAAGAAGCGCTGGCGGAATTCGACCGCGCGCTCGCACTCGATCCCTACAACGTGCAGGCGCTGTACGGCCGCGGCTTGATCTATCAGGCCGACAAGCAGCATGAGCAGGCGATCGCGGATTTCACCGCAGCCAATGGCCTGACGCCGCAACGGGTCGAGCCGCTGCTGGCGCGCGCAACCAGCTACCTCGCCATCGACAAGGCAAAGGAAGCCGCTTCCGATCTCGACGAGGCGGTGCAGGCCGATCCCAACAGCGCGCCAGCCTGGTCGGCTCGCGGCGTCACCTATGAACGTCTAGGCGACAAGGCCAAAGCGTTCACCTCCTACGGCCGTGCGCTCGCGCTCCGCCCCAAGGACGAAGCCGCGCGAAGCGGCCTCGCGCGCACCGGCGGCTAGCTTCTCCAGAATTATTTCGGCAGCACCGCGTGGAAGAGCGACTTGGCGGTCGACAGCGCGTCCTCGGCAGCCGCCGTGGCACGCTCGCGCACGGAAGGCTCCGCAACTTCGGCACGCAGATCGAGCGGACGCGAGACCGGAATTTCGGCAGGCGGGGTTGGACGGTTCGGGTCGCTGGCCTCGGCATAAGGCGGCCGCGCCTGCGACCGAGCATGACCGGACGAAGGCTGACCAAAGGGTTCGCCGGCCGGCGAACCCGAGACCATGATCGGGGGCGGCAGCGGACGAAGCGCGGGCGCATTCACCGCGGCAGGCGCATTGGCGACCACGGGCGCATTCGCAACCCTGGGCGCCTCGGGAGCACGGACCGTCTCGGCCGCGCGCGGAGAGGTTTCGCCGTTGACGCGCAGGCGCTCGATCGCGGCGCGCGCCAGATCGTTGGCATCGCGGCGTTCATCCGGCGCAACCGCAGCCTCGGCCGGGGCGGCGGGTGCTGCCGCCGCAACCGGGGCCGCCGAGGACGTCAAGGGCTGCACGGGCGACGGCAGTATGACCCTGATCTTTTCCTTTTCGCGCGGCGCCGCGGCATGGCGGCGCTGGTCGGCGGGACTGCCCGCGGTGTCGGCCGGACTTTCGGCCGATTTCACATCGGACTTGGTATCGGCAGACTTGGTATCGGCAGACTTGGTATCGGCGGACTTGGTTTCGGGTTTGGCGTCAACCTTCGCTTCAGTTTTCGCTTCAGTTTTTTCCTGAGCCTTTTCGACCACCGCCGACCGTTCGGCAGCGGTCTTCTCCATGATGGCCTTCTCGGAGATTCCCCTCGCCTTGACGCCGGCAGCCGGAAGATTGCTGACACTGGCCGTGGTCTCGGCCGGCTTGGCATCGGATTTTGCTTCCGCCTTACCATCCCCCTTGCCATCCCCCTTGGGATTAGCAGTCGACGCCGCAGCGGCAGGAGCGTCGGCGCTGGGCTTGGTCACAATGTAGTGGTTGACGATGTACGCCCCGATGACGGTCGCAGCCACCGAGGGAAAGATGTCTACGGCGAATTTCTTCAGGTAATTCAGCATTCCGGCCACTCCCCGCGGTCCTTCAATTGCCGGAACTTTGAGGCACATTGAGGGATCAACTGCGACGGATCGATGGCAATTCAGCAGTTCCCGTGCAGGTCGAGGCGACACCGCTTGGGTCGAGCCGGAAATCCAGGTTTCGTTTCCAGGAAGTTAATGCGCCCGCCGCTGCCGCCCGGCACCCAGGCCACGGCTCCGGGCGGAGGTCAGGGCTTCAGTTCGACCTCCAGGAACACGATCTCGGCTGCCGTCTCGTTGAGCACGTCGTGCTGGACGCCGGCTTTCCGGAAATAGGATTTGCCGGCCCCGAGCTGCGCCTTGGTGCGTTCGCCGTTCGGCGCGACGATGGTCATCTCGCCCGAGGTCACCGGCACGATTACGTAGTCCATCTCGTGGGTGTGATCGCCGGTAGCGCTGCCCGGCGCCAGCCGCCAT
Organism: Bradyrhizobium sp. AZCC 1610; assembly: GCF_036924515.1. Classification (NCBI taxonomy): domain Bacteria; kingdom Pseudomonadati; phylum Pseudomonadota; class Alphaproteobacteria; order Hyphomicrobiales; family Nitrobacteraceae; genus Bradyrhizobium; species Bradyrhizobium sp. AZCC 1610. Next base: position 5,894,499 of record NZ_JAZHRR010000001.1, read on the forward strand.
TCGGTGACGCGGACTTCTGATGTGTCGACCTGAACGTCGGATTTGGCGGCAAGCATTTCATTCTTCTCCGATTACGGCACGAACACCATAAACACGAACACGGCAAACACCACCATGTGCACCAGCCCGAACAGGATGTTGGTGCGGCCGGTGCCGAAGGTGAGAATGCTCAGGAAGAACGTGAGCAGTAGCAACACCATGCCCTGACCGTTGAGCCCGAGCACGAGTTCCTTGTCGAGCGCGTAGGTGGCCAGGCCGACGGCGGGAATAGTCAGCCCAATGGTCGCCAGCGATGATCCGAGCGCGAGATTGATGCTCTTCTGCAGATCGTTGTTGCGCGCGGCTGCAATAGCGGTGACTCCCTCCGGCAGCAGGATGAGGACCGCGACCAGTACGCCGGCGAACGCAGGTGGGGCGCCGATCATCGCGGTCACGACATCGACCACCAGGGAAAATTTCTTCGCCAGAAGCACCACGGCAAGCAGGGAGATAAGCAGCAGCGCGATGCTGAGCGCCAGCATCCGGTTCGACAGGGATGAGGTTGCGATGGCAGCACCGTCGCCTCCCTTGATGAAATAGTCACTGTGCCGGATCGTCTGGGTATAGAGGAACACGCCGTAGAGCATGAGCGTGACGAGGTCCACAAAGCCAAGCTGCGCCGCCGAATAGATCGGTCCCGGTGCCGTCAGCGTATAATTGGGCATGATCAGCGTTATGGTCGACAGCACGAACAGCACGCTGAGATAAAGGTTGGCGCCGGAGACCTGGAAATCCTGCTCGCGGTAGCGCAGGCCCCCGATGAAGATACACAGGCCCACAAGGCCGTTGCACACGATCATCACCACCGCAAAAACGGTATCGCGCGCCAACGCCGGTTGCGGCTTGTCGCCGAGCATGATGGTCGCAATCAGCGCGACCTCGATGATGGTGACCGCAAGCGTCAACAGCAGCGTGCCGTAGGGTTCGCCGATTCGCTCGGCGATCACCTCGGCATGATGCACGGCCGCGAACACGGTGCCGAACAGGATCGCCAGCAGCACGGCCGCGAACAAAAGCCCGCCGGGCGACGGCGTGAAGCTGAGCCCGAGGCCGGTGGCCACGGCGAACAGTAGCAGCGCCAGTGCCGGGAATATCCAGGCCGATTTCGGCATTGGTCCGTGTTCGCTCATGCGATCAACTCCTCGAAAGTTCGTAGACGGCCGAGGCACCCATCAAAGCGGCCATCACCCCCTTGCAAGGTTGATGAAATTTCGTGCGATTTCAATCGCGCCGAAATTGTCCAGATCGTTGTGACCGCCCCTCGCAAGGCGGACAAACCGTTTCGGTTCGTTCGCCAGCGCAAACAGCCGTTCGCCAAACGCAACGGGTATCGTGACATCGAGCGCGCCATGCATGACGAGCAGCGGGACCTTGATCCTCGCGATGCGCTTGTCGGAATGGAACTGATCCCGCATCAAAAAGCGGACCGGTGCGAACCAGAACGCCGAGGCGGCCACGTCCACGATGGAGGTATAGGCGGATTCCAGGATCAGCTTTCCGATCGGCTGTTCAGCCGCCAGCGCAACTGCGACGCCGGTGCCGAGGGAGAATCCCCATGCGACGATCCTGTCCGCGCGGTATCGCGCGACGGTGAAGGCATAGGCCGCCGCAGCATCCTGCAGCAATCCCTGCTCGCTTGGTTGCCCGCTCGATCCGGCATAGCCGCGATAGGACAGCGCGACGATCCCCGTCCCGTCGGCGATCAGGTCGCGAAAGCGACCGAAGAAGCCGGCGAGATAATCGCCATTGCCGTGGAAATAAAGCACGACCGGACGGCCCGGCCTGGCCGGAACATGCCAGAGGATGACGCGCTCGCCGTCAGCCGTGGTCAGGACATGCTCTTCGGCTTCCGGAAAGCCAGCCGCTAGCGGCGTTGTGCGCGCGGTGGTCGGCACCGGAAACAGGACGGCGCGCTGCGCGAAGAACAACGCGAGCAGTGCGCAGACATAACCGGCCGAAACGACGATCAGCAGCCATTTCAGGGTGGTCATGAATTTCCTGCGAGCGCGTTACATCCCCTTGACGATGTTCTCGGTGACCTTCTTGGCGTCGCCGAGCAGCATCATGGTGTTGTCGCGATAGAACAGCGGATTGTCGATACCGGCATAGCCCGAGGCCAGCGAGCGTTTGATGAACATCACGGTGCCGGCCTTCCAGACCTGCAACACCGGCATGCCGTAGATCGGCGAGGTTTTGTCTTCTTCCGCAGCCGGGTTAGTGACGTCATTGGCGCCGATCACGAAGGCGATGTCGGCCTGCGCGAATTCGGAGTTGATGTCCTCGAGCTCGAACACCTCGTCATAGGGTACGTTGGCTTCCGCGAGCAGCACGTTCATGTGGCCGGGCATGCGGCCGGCGACCGGGTGAATGGCGTACTTCACCTCGACGCCTTCCTTCTTCAGGAGGTCGCCCATTTCGCGCAGCGCATGCTGGGCCTGCGCCACCGCCATGCCATAGCCCGGCACGATGATCACCTTCTGCGCGTTCTTCATGATAAAGGCCGCGTCGTCGGCCGAACCGAGCTTGGCGGGCTTCTGCTCACCGCCACCACCGCCGGCCGCGGCGGTTTCGCCACCGAAGCCGCCGAGGATGACCGAGATGAAGGAACGGTTCATCGCGTGGCACATGATGTAGGACAGGATCGCGCCCGAGGAGCCGACCAGTGCGCCGGTGATGATCAGCGCGGAATTGCCGAGCGTGAAGCCGATGCCGGCCGCGGCCCAACCCGAATAGGAGTTAAGCATCGAGATCACGACCGGCATGTCGGCGCCGCCGATCGGGATGATCATGAGCACGCCGAGCACCAGCGCGATGATGGTGATCAGCCAGAAGTCGAGCGCGCTGCCGGAGCGCACCAGACCGAAAATGAAGAACACCAGCGCCAGCGCCAGCACGATGTTGATGATGTGGCGGCCGGGCAGGATGATCGGCGCGCCGCTCATGCGCGCGGAAAGCTTCAGGAACGCGATCACCGAGCCGGTGAAGGTCAGCGCACCGATGGCGACGCCGAGCGACATTTCGACGAGGCTGGATGCGTGAATGGCGCCGGGCTTGCCGATGTCGAATGCCTCGGGCGCATAGAACGCGCCGGCGGCGACCAGCACCGCGGCCATGCCGACCAGCGAGTGGAAGGCCGCGACCAGTTCCGGCATCGAGGTCATTGGCACCCGCCGCGCGATCACCGCGCCGACGCCGCCGCCGATGGCTATGCCGAGAATGACCAGCAGCCAGGCGACACCATCCGCCGGCGGATGACTGGCGAGCGTGGTCGCGACTGCGATGCCCATGCCGATCATGCCGAACAGGTTGCCCTGGCGGGACGATGCCGGGCTCGACAGCCCGCGCAGCGACAGGATGAACAGCACACCCGCCACGAGATACAGAACTGCTGCCAGATTGGCGTTCATCTCAGGTCCCCATTTGCCTTTGTCACCACGAGGTGCACGCCGTTCACTTCACCTTCTTCTTGTACATCGCCAGCATGCGCTGGGTGACAAGGAAGCCGCCGAAAATGTTCACGCAGGCGAAGATCAGCGCGATGAAGCCGAAGCCCCGCGCCCAGCCGCTGCCGCTTGAGATCATTGGAACGCCGACCGCGAGCAGCGCGCCGACCACGATCACCGAGGAGATCGCATTCGTCACCGACATCAGCGGCGTATGCAGAGCCGGCGTTACCGACCAGACCACGAAGTAGCCGACGAAGACGGCGAGGACGAAAATCGATAGCCTGAATACGAAGGGATCGACGACTTGAGCGATGTGCTCCATGGCTTCTCTCCTCAGGCTTTCGGCTGGAAGTTCGGATGGACGACGGCGCCGTCCCTGGTCAACGCGGTGGCTTTCACCAGCTCGTCGTCCCAATTGACCGCGAGCGCCTTGTTCGGCTTGTCGACCATCGTCTCGATGAAGTTGAATAAGTTGCGGGCATAAAGGCTGGAGGCCGACTGCGCGACGCGGCCGGCGACGTTGGTGTAGCCGACGATCTTGATGCCATCGACATCGACGACTTCGCCCGCCTTCGCTCCCTCGACATTGCCGCCGCGCTCGATGGCGAGGTCGACCAGCACCGAGCCCGGTTTCATCGATTTCACCATGTCGGCGCTGACGAGCTTTGGCGCCGGCCGGCCCGGGATCAGGGCCGTCGTGATGACGATGTCCTGTTTCTTGACGTGCTCGGCGGTCAGAGCAGCCTGCTTGGCCTGATACTCTTTCGACATTTCCTTGGCGTAGCCGCCGGCGGTCTGGGCGTTCTTGAATTCCTCGTCCTCGACCGCGAGGAACTTTGCGCCGAGCGACTCGACCTGTTCCTTGGTGGCCGGCCGCACGTCGGTGGCGGTGACCACGGCCCCTAACCGGCGCGCAGTCGCGATCGCCTGCAGGCCGGCAACGCCGACGCCCATCACGAACACTTTCGCTGCCGGAACGGTGCCGGCCGCGGTCATCATCATCGGGAACGCACGGCCAAAGGATTCGGCCGCCTCGATCACCGCGCGATAGCCGGCGAGGTTCGCTTGGCTAGACAGCACGTCCATGACTTGTGCGCGCGTAATGCGCGGCATCAATTCCATTGCAAACGCCGAGACGCCGGCATCTGCGATCGTCTTCAACGCCGCTTCGTTGCCGTAGGGGTCCATGATCGCGATGACCAGTGCGCCGCGCTTGTATTGCGAAAGCTCGGAGGCCTCCGGCCGTTTCACCTTGATGATAATGTCGGCGTCCTTCAGCGCGTCCGCGCTGACGGTGGCGCCGACCGCGGTGAATTCGGAATCCGGCAGACCCGACTTGATGCCCGCACCCGGCTCGATCGCGACTTCGGCGCCGATTGCCCTATATTTCTTCACGGTGTCCGGGGAAGCGGCAACCCGCGGTTCGGACGGATCGATTTCCTTGGCAACGGCAATCTTCATGGGGCCCCCTGGCGCGGCAGGCGCGCGCAAGCAAACTAGCGTCTTTTTCGCTTAGTTGGATACCGGTTTCGCAACCGGCATGCGTGCAAATGTTGGCCACCGCCGGCGTGGGCGGTGCAGGCAGCGACGCGTCAGGTCAGGAAATAGCCCATCAGGGCGACAATGATTACGACGGCGACGGTGCCGTATTTGACCAGCATGATGAACCCTTCATAGGTCTGCTCATGGGCCGCATAGTCGTTGCCGTCAGCAGTCGTGTAGGCCACTTCGTTATGGTCAGCCATCGGAATCCCCAATCAAAATCCGCGTTTCTCGCGTGCAATTACCGCAAAGCGTTTGGCAGGGCAACGGCCAACGCGCCGCACTTCCCTGCCTATCGGGTCATTCGGAAGGCCAATTATCGCGGATCCAGCGGGTCATGCTTTCCTCGCTGACCTCGCCTGCGGCGAGGGAGAGGATGATGGACGTGGCGTGCGCCGGTTCGGGCGCAAAGGGTATGTCGTTGCCGCGCAAGAAAACCATCATGGCGTGGAACGCGATGCGCTTGTTGCCATCCACAAACGCATGGTTGCGGGCCAGACCGAAGGCATAGGCTGCGGCAAGTGCAGCCATATCCGCCCGTCCGTCATTCCATCGGTTGGCTGATCGCAAAACCGCCAACTCGAGAAGGCCACGATGCCGAATGCCTTCCAGTCCACCGAATATTGCCAGTTGCTCGGCATGCATATCGATGACTTCATCGATATCGAGCCAAATTGGCTCACCCATTTTGCAAGCGCTGCAAACGTATCACGATATTCGTGCATGACCTGGCGGGCGATTTCCATGGTCCGCGCATGCTTGGGGTTGAACGGCGAAAGCCGCAGACTGCCATCCGGTTGCTCGACCGGATAGAACTTGTCCCCCTCCTTGAGATTGAGCCGGGCAAGAAGCTCCTTCGGCAGGATCACACCAACCGAATTGCCGATCTTCCGAATTTGAAGGGCGGTGTTCTCCAGCTTGTAATCGCGAGAGGCCTCTTCCATGCCGCGAGGGGCCTTGTTCATGGCAACAACTCCGTTATACGATATGTATAACACGCCTCTTCGGCCTGTTCGACAAATGTATTACATTACGTCCCTCCGTCCGCCGGATCCCTTTCAGCAGGATTTCCAGGCCGGCCTCGAATGTCGCCTGGAAATGCGAACCCCCGCTTCGCTTGAAAACGCCCTATCCGAGCACGAAGTCGAAACGCCCGGCCAGCCATCCCGCGTTCTTGGCCGTGCGCATCAGCAATTCCTTGCGAAACAGGCCGTCGGAACGGTTCAGGGATTCGCCGGGGAAGTAGAGCTGGGTGGTCAGCAATCGGCCGCCGCGCGGCTGTACCTTCACATGGATATGGCGCGTACGGCCGACATAGGCGCCGGGCACCATGGTGCGCAATCGATAGCGCCCTTCCGCATCAGCGAACTGATGGCCGCGCAGGCGGAAACCGGAATTGTCGTAGCGGCCCTTGTCGTCGGCTTGCCAGAAATCCAGCAAAGCTCCGGCAATAGGTTTGCAGGCGCGGGAGAGTACGAAGCCAACCAGTTCGATCGGCTGCCCCGCCATGCCTTCTTCGAGCAGTTCGATCCGCTCGGGCGACGACGGCTTGAAAAATGGCCCTTCGGTTTGCGGCAATGTTGCCGCCTCGCCATCGTGGCATTCCGGCGTCGGAGCAAGCGGGGCCTGAGCCATGCTGCCATCGACCACAAGCAGCGAACCGGCTGCGAAGACTCCCGCTCCAAGTACAGCGCGCCGCGTCGGGGTGTCGATCATGGGGCACTCCCCTCCTGTCGTCACCGTCATTATGCGGCTGAAATTGTGGCCGCGCCCATCACAAATCCGTTTCGTGGCCGCGGGGCGCCCCCGTTAGCTCATCGTCTCCAATTCGTCGATCATGCCTGATATGACCGACAGCCCGCCGTCCCAGAATTTGGGATCCTTGGCATCGAGCCCGAACGGCTTGAGCAGTTCGGAATAATGCTTGGTTCCGCCGGCTGCGAGCATGGCGAGATAGCGCTCCGCAAAACCTTCGGAGGCGTTCTCATAGACCGCGTAGAGCGAGTTCACCAGGCAATCGCCGAACGCATAGGCGTAAACGTAGAACGGCGAATGGATGAAATGCGGAATGTACATCCAGAAATTCTCGTAGCCCGGGCGGATGTCGATGGCCGGCCCGAGGCTTTCACCTTGCACGCTGAGCCAGATCTGCCCGATGCGTTCGGCAGTCAACTCGCCGTTCTTGCGCTCGGTATGAATGGCGCGCTCGAACGAATAGAACGCGATCTGCCGCACCACGGTGTTGATCATGTCCTCGACCTTGCCGGCGAGCAGCGCCTGCCGCTGCTTGGCGTTCTTGGTCTGCGACAATAGCCGTTTGAAGGTCAGCATTTCGCCGAACACGCTCGCGGTCTCCGCAAGCGTCAGCGGCGTCGGTGCCATCAGCGCTCCATTTTTGGCCGCCAGCACCTGATGCACGCCATGGCCGAGTTCATGCGCCAGCGTCATCACGTCGCGCGGCTTGCCCTGATAGTTCATCAGCACATAGGGATGCGCCGAGGGCGTGGTCGGGTGCGAGAACGCGCCCGGCGCCTTGCCCGGCCGCACCGGCGCATCGATCCAGCGATCGGTAAAGAAACGTTCCGCGATCGCGGCCATCTCAACCGAGAAGCCGCGATACGCCGTCAGCACCATCTTCTGCGCCTCCGGCCAGGCGATCGTGCCGGTCGCCGCAAACGGCAGCGGTGCATTGCGGTCCCAATGCGCGAGCTTTTTCTTTTTGAACCAGCCGGCCTTCAGATTGTAATAGCGGTGCGAGAGCCGCGGATAGGCTGATCGAACCGAGCCGACCAGGGCATCGACGACCTCGCGCTCGACGCGGTTGTTCAGGTGGCGCGAATCCGCAACATCCTGAAAGCCGCGCCAGCGATCGGAAATCTCCTTGTCCTTGGCGAGCGTGTTGGTGATGAGCGCAAAGGTCCGCTCATTGTCCTTGAAGGTCTTGGCCAGCGCCTGCCCCGCAGCCTTGCGCTTTTCCGGCGCGCGGTCCTGCAGCAGATTGAGCGTCGGCTCGATCGCGAGTTCCTTGGCCCCGACCTTGAAGCGCAGGCCGGAGATGGTTTGGTCGAACAGCCGATTCCAGGCGGCATAGCCGCTCTGGGATTTTTCGTGAAACAACTGCTCGACGCGATCTTCGAGCTGATACGGCTTGTCCTTGCGCAGATCCTCGATCCACGGCCGGTAATGGGCGAGCTCGGGCGCCTGCATCGCGCGCTCGATCACGGCATCGTCGATGCGGTTGAGTTCGAGCGCGAAGAACAGCAGATGCAGCGAGGCCGCCGTCAGCCGCTCGGAAACGTCGCCATAGAATTTTGAGATCACGGGATCGACGCTGTCGCCGGCATGAACGAGGCCGGCATAGGAGCCGAGCCGGCCGGCGAGATCGTCGATCGCCTCGTAGCGCCTGACCGCCTCGGCGAGCCAAAGGCCGCCGTCGTCGCGGGCAACGCCTTCCGCCAGCCTGCCCTTGTAGTCCGTCTCAAACGCAACGCAGTCGGCATCCATCTTTTGCAGATCGCGGGCGATCTCGGACGCGGCGATACCGGAATAGAGATCGGCGAGGTTCCATTCCGGCAGTTTGCCGGTTTTGGATTTAGCTGCGGTCACCTTGCTGCTGGTGGCGGGCTTGCGGGACGACTTGCCGGCTCGGGAGGTCGCAGATTTTGCGCTCATGACACTTTCAAAATTGGGAGGTGATCAGGAAATCGGCGGGGAGATCAGGCGAAAGCCACGAGTTGCGGTACAAACTGGACGACCAGCTCTTCGCCCTCAACGAGCCACGACTCAAGCCTGTCGTCGGTCGCACTGCGAATCGCACACCATAACGTGATCACGCGGACCATGAGCCACGATGTCGATGGGACGGCGGCCCTGGCGTGCAGCGCCACAAGATCGAGGTTGCGATGCTCGAACAGCAGGCGGCCGAATCCGTCTTCCAGGATGTAGCGGCCGCCGATTCGGGAAACGCACAATTCGCAAGCCTGATCCGGTAGCGGGCCCAGCAGATAAAATTGGACGTCGCCCTTTTCCGTCGTGCCGGTTTCCCATTCGCGTCCGGTCCCCGGCGCAGTCGCCGCGCTCAGCGCCGCCAGGATGGTGCTCAGTTCCCTTTCGCTCCATTCGACGGTGTTCTGTTTGCGCTCGAACGCCACGACGCTCATTTGCTTTCCGCTCCGAACAGCAGCCGGTGCAATTCCGGCTCGTAGTACATTAACAAATGCTTAGCGAAGGCTGCCGGTTCAATACCCAGTTCGTTGGCCCATGCCCCCATGATTTCAGTTGGAACTCTGCTGAAGCCGTTCTCGACCTGTGAGATGAAAGTATAATACTTCAGGCCAAGACGTGCAGCGAGATCCGCCTGCGACAATTCGGCATCCGCCCTGCGCTGCTTCAGCCAATCCCCGGCCAGTTTCCGCAATTGCTTTGCCTCCGGCGCCGGCTTGGCCGGCAACCGTACAGCAGGAACGTCTTGATGTTTTACTCGTTTCATGATTACTAAACTAGCCAAACTGAATACCAGGATCGGTGAAGTTCCCTACCACAATCTCAGTTCGCGAATAAGAATCAGATGGCATTTTTGGATCGCAGTCAGATTGTCCGAACGACCGACCGAGCACCTTCCGCTCGTGGCAAGGAGCTGTTTGCCGGCATCCTGATCGTGGCGCTGATCGCCGCCCTCGGAATCCGGAATGTGGTGCCGGCGGATGCGCTGGCGCCCGCGATCGTCACCCTGCTGTTTGCGGTTGCCGCTGTGACGGCTGGCTTCGCGCTGCTCTGCCGGCGCGACCGATTCCGCATCATGTGGTTCGACCTCGCCGGAAGCCTGACGTTCATCGGCATCGTCCTCTCCGTTCTGATCGAGCCGGACCAGATGGTCAGGCTCCTCACCCTCACGGATCACCCTGAGTAACGGGAAAGCATTTTCCGCAGTCTGACTGCGTCTTTTGTCTACGCGCGTCCAAGCCCGGGCCCCTCTGGCAGTTCAAGCGAACTGCGATGTCGGATTGGACCATCAACGGAGTGGCCCGCATGCTGGAACTAATCTCCTCGGAACACCTGACAGCGCTTTTCCAGGTCATCATGATCGACCTGGTGCTCGCCGGCGACAATGCGATCGTCATCGGGCTTGCAGCCGCAGGCCTCCCCGAGGGTCAGCGCAAGAAGGCGATTGTGATCGGCATATTGGCCGCCACGGCGCTGCGGATCGGCTTCGCCTCCGTGACGGTCCAGTTGCTGCAGATCATCGGGCTGTTGCTCGCCGGCGGCATTCTCCTGCTTTGGGTGTGCTGGAAGATGTGGCGCGAGCTGCGTACGTCGCATCATCATGAACCGAAAGTGCAGAGTCTCTCAGCCGCAAGCACGATCGAAGGCTCCGCCCCGGTCGGCCATCAAAAGACGCTTGGCCAGGCCGTCTGGCAGATCACGCTTGCCGACGTGTCGATGTCGCTCGACAACGTGCTCGCCGTCGCGGGCGCTGCGCGCGAGCATCCGATGATTCTGATATTCGGCTTGGCGCTTTCCATCGCGCTGATGGGGCTCGCTGCCAACTTCATCGCGCGCCTCCTGGAGAAGCACCGCTGGATCGCCTATGTCGGCCTCGCGATCATCCTCTATGTGGCCGTCGACATGTGCTATCGCGGCGCGCTGGAGGTGTGGCCCCACCTCAACGTCTAGCTGCTCCTCAACTTCGCCGTTCTCAACGATTAAGGGTGCGTTAATCGGCATCGGCGAAAGTGCCCCGATTCGATACATTTCAGTAGCGTGCGGGGAGAGCCATGGCTGCCACCATTTTGATTGCCGATGACGACGCGGTGCAGCGCCGTTTGGTTGAAAACATGGTGCAGAAGTGCGGCTATGAGCCCCTCGTCGTCGACAGCGGCGATGCAGCCGTGGCCTTGCTGACCGCCCCGGATGCGCCAGCGATCGATGCGGTCGTGCTCGACCTCGTGATGCCTGGCCTCGACGGGCTCGGCGTGCTGGCAAAAATGCGTGACGCAGGTGTGAGCGTTCCCGTCATCGTGCAGACCGCCCATGGCGGCATCGACAACGTGGTTTCGGCGATGCGCGCCGGCGCGCAGGATTTCGTGGTCAAGCCGGTCGGTTTCGAACGACTGCAAGTGTCGCTGCGCAACGCGCTCAACACTTCTGCGCTCAAGGGCGAACTGCAGCGTATCCGCCATAGCCGCGAAGGCCGGCTGACTTTTGCCGACATCATCACCCGCAGCGAAACCATGGCAGCCGTGCTACGCACCGCGCAGAAGGCGGCCGCCTCAAGCATTCCGGTGCTGATCGAGGGCGAGTCCGGCGTCGGCAAGGAATTGTTCGCCCGCGCCATCCACGGCTCCAGCGAACGCAAGTCGAAACCCTTCGTCGCGGTCAATTGCGGCGCCATCCCCGACAATCTCGTGGAATCGATCCTGTTCGGTCATGAGAAGGGCGCCTTCACCGGCGCCACCGAACGCCATATGGGCAAATTCGTCGAAGCTTCCGGCGGCACGCTGTTTCTCGACGAGGTCGGCGAGTTGCCGCTGGCAGCACAAGTAAAGCTGCTGCGCGCGCTGCAGGAAGGTACCGTCGAGGCGGTCGGCGGCCGCAAGCCGGTGAAGGTCGACGTCCGCATCATTTCCGCGACCAACCGCAAACTGCTCGACCTCGTGAAGAGCGGCGCGTTCCGCGAGGACCTGTTCTACCGGCTGCACGTGCTGCCGCTGACCATCCCACCGCTGCGGATGCGGCGCGAAGACATCCCGCATCTGTTGCGCCACTTCCTGGCGCGCTTTGCCGCCGAGGAAAACCGTACCATCACCGGCATCAGCGGAGAGGCCGTGGCCCATCTCGCGCAGCTCGACTGGCCCGGCAACATCCGCCAGCTCGAGAACACGGTGTATCGCGCCGTCGTCATGAGCGAGAGCGACCAGCTCGGCCTGTCTGATTTCCCGCAGACCATCGGCTTGGCCGTGCCGGACGGCCAGCTGGCGCACAGCGAACCGTTGGTCGTCGCGCCGTCGACGGCGCCCGCTATGGTTTCGGGTAGTGAAATACCGATCGCCCCGCTCGCCAATGCCGGCAGCCTTGCGATGCTGACCGCCGCAGGCGAAGTGCGGCCGCTCGAAGACATGGAAAACGAGATCATCCGTTTTGCGATCTCGCATTATCGCGGCCAAATGTCGGAAGTCGCGCGCCGGCTCAAGATCGGCCGCTCGACGCTCTACCGCAAACTCGATGAAGCTGCCGCCAACGACCCGGCCGAAGGCGGCGCGCAGGACGCTAATTGAGACGCGAACTGAGCGGACGGCCCGCCAAGCGATTATGGCGCCGGCGCGGCAAAGATCGTGGCAAACCAACGACATCGACCGTTCGGAAGCTTTTGAACCGTGGCTTGGCGGTGACAGACAAATGGCGGGGAGCGTGGCAAAACCGCACGACCCGAGTGCAAACGGGTAGTTTGAGGTCAGTTTGTCGTGAGTGTCCCGCATGGCGCTGGCTGCATGAAAGGGGCACATGTATCGTCTGCGTTTGAACCGTGGCGTGCAGGCGAACGACTGAGAAACCGATCGAGCCGGCGCTTCCCGCGCAAGCCGTGACGAACGATACCTAACGACTGTTCCATGTCGGGGCAGTTCGCCCAAGGGGGTGTGACGATGCGTGACTGTTCGACGAATCGTGCGGGATTTGACCGCGTGCTGATGGCCGTCGCGGCAACTTTCCTCACGGTGTCAGCGACCTCAGCACTGGCGGCTCAGTCGACGACGCCGCGCGCCAGCGCCGCCGAGCTCGCGATCGACGCAGCAGTTCCCCGTCCCGAACCGGCCAACGTTCCGCCTCCGACCGTCGGCGACTTCAAGATGGACTCCACCGCCTCGGTGCCTGACGCATCCAAAGTAACTGACAAGCCGGCCGAGCCGGCCCCGGCCGCAAAGGCAGCCGAGCCAAAGCCGGCCGAGATCGTCACCACGCCTGCGGCCAACGATGCCGCAACTGCCGCGCCGCCGGCTGCGACGGCCACCGCGCCCGCGCCCCCGGCTGAACCCGCCAAGGAGCCGGTGAAGGTCAGCACCGTCGCACCGGCCGACCAGCCGGTCGCCGACCGCCTGCGCGACATGCTCGGCGCCAAGTCGCTGCGCTTCTTCGACCGCAAGAACGAGCGCGCCGCCGTCGAGAAGTTCTACTCCGCGCGCGACTACGCGCCGCAATGGACGCAAGCCGGCAAATTGACCGACAGCGGCAAGGGCGTGATCGCCCGTTTGAAGGACGCCGCCGCCGAGGGCCTCAATCCGACCGACTATCCGGCGCCGGATTTTGCGGCCGCCGCTTCGCCGGACCAGCTCGCCGAAGCCGAACTGAAACTGACCGCGAGCATGCTCGACTATGCGCGACAGGCCCAGAGCGGCCGGATGCACTGGTCGCAGGTTGCCGGCGACATCCAGTATCCCGAGCACCCGACCGATCCGGCGGAAGTGCTCGCCAACATTTCGACCGCCAAGGACGCGTCCGTCGCGCTCGACGGCTACAACCCGCCGCACAAGCCCTACAAGGAACTGAAGGCCAAGCTCGCCGAGCTGCGCGGCCAGGGCGACGGACCGATGATCCACATATCGGAAGGTCCCGCGCTGGCGTTCAAGGCCGCCACCAAGAAGCAGCCGGCGGTCACGCCGGAAGATCCGCGCGTGCCGCAACTGCGCGCCAAGCTCGGCATAACCGAAAACGCCGACGATACGAGATACGACGCCAAGGTCGCCGCAGCCGTGCGCAAATTCCAGGAAGGCGCCGATCTCAAGCCGACCGGCGTGCTTGACGACCGTACCGTCAAGGCCATCAACAGCCCGAAGCGCGACCGGCAGATCGACATCGTCCTCGTCAATCTGGAGCGCCTGCGCTGGCTGCCGCGCCAGCTCGGCGCGGCCTCGCTCGGCAACGCTTATGTCATTCTCAACGTTCCCGACTTCACGCTGAAGGTGATGCAGAACGGGGCCCCGGTCTGGACCACGCGCGTGGTGACCGGAAAGCCGGGCAAGCATGCGACGCCGATGCTGACGGAGACGATGAAGTTCATCACGGTCAACCCGACCTGGAACGTGCCGCCGTCGATCATCTACAACGAATATCTGCCGGCCCTGCAGCAGGATCCAACCGTGCTGGATCGCATGGGTCTGAGGCTCGAGCGTCGCCGCGACGGCAGCATCCACATTTCGCAGCCGCCGGGCGAGGCCAATGCGCTCGGCCGCATCCGTTTCAACTTCCCGAACAAGTTCCTGGTCTATCAGCACGACACGCCGGACAAGCACCTGTTCGCCAAGGAAGAGCGCGCGTTCAGCCATGGCTGCATGCGGGTGCAGAATCCCGACCAGTACGCCTCGACCCTGCTGAACATCGTGATGCCGAACGAGCGTTACTCGCCGGAAAAAATCCGCAGCATGTACGGCCGCAGCGAGATCGATCTGAAATTCCCGACGCCGATACCGGTCAACATCACCTACCAGACCGCGTTCGTGGATGACGCCGGCAAGCTGCAGATCCGCAAGGACATCTATGGCCGCGACGCCGGGATGATCGCCCTGCTCAAGAACGGCCGTAGCAAGGACCTGGAGGTCATGGTCTCCCATGCCCAGCCGAATTATTCGCGTCCCAGGGATGCTTTGCCGCCCGGCGTCAACTTCGCCAGCGACAACACCTTTTCTTCCGGACCCTCGTTCTTTGAGCGTCTGTTCGGCGGCCCATCGACAATGACGCCGCCCGCCCCGGTCGGCCGTCGGCCGCAACAGCGGTTCACCCGTTAGTCCGGCTCAGCAAGATTTCCGAACGAAATCAACGATCTCGTCACTCCGGCGAGATCGTTTACATTAACCATTATCCACCTCTAAATTGACCGGGCACTTTTTCGCCACAGTCGACGGGTTAGGTTAAGCCTAACTGGGGAGCGGGACGGTAAACTTCGGTTAACCCTCCCGCTTTAAGAAAGTATTCACCCTCTTTTGCCGGGGTCTGCAAAAGAACACCGTGAATACTCGTCGACTGGGTGGGCTCATACGTGCTGGCTGGTTTCGCGCGCCAATTCAATCCGCTTGTTCTGCCAAAGGCCGGATATCGGATCGGGCTGACTGCGCTATTGCTGCTCGCCGGCGCCGGCTCGGTGCATGATGCGACCGCATTGAACGAGACCCGCACCCTTTCTTTCCACCACACCCATTCCGGCGAAGACCTCACCGTCACCTTCAAGCGCGATGGGCGTTACGACGAAGAGGCGCTGAAGAAGCTCAATCATTTCCTCCGCGACTGGCGCAGCCAGGACCAGACCACGATGGATCGTCACCTCTTCGACATCCTCTGGGAAGTCTACCGCGACGTCGATGGCAGGAAACCGATCCAGATCATCTCTGCCTACCGCTCCCCCGCCACCAACTCCATGCTCCGCCGCCGCTCTTCAGGCGTGGCGCGCTTCAGCCAGCACACGCTCGGCCACGCCATGGACTTCTACATTCCGGACGTGCCGCTCGAGCAGATCCGTGCCGCTGGGCTCCGGTTGCAGCGTGGCGGCGTCGGCTTCTATCCGACCTCAGGCTCGCCGTTCGTCCATCTCGATACCGGCAGCGTCCGTCACTGGCCGCGCATGACCCACGATCAACTGGCAAGGGTATTCCCGGATGGACGCACCGTCCACCTGCCCTCCAATGGCGGTCCGCTGAAGGGCTATGAGCTTGCCCGCGCCGACATCGACCGCCGCGGCAATGGCAACGACGCCACAACCGTCGGGAAGATGCCGAACCTGTTCGCGGCCCTGTTCAGGGGCGGCAAGTCGACAGAAGAGGACGACGAGGGCGCCAGCACGCCGATCAAGAACGAGAAGCCCGCACCGGCCAGCATTGCAGCCGCGAAATCCGCCGATCCGGTGCCGACCCCGCGCGCAAAGCCGGTCGGCGCGACCATCCAGCTGGCCTCGGCCGACGCACAAATCGTATCGGCGCCCAAAGCCAAGCCTGAGGCGAAACAAACTGCGCAGGCTTCCGCCGACAAGGCCGAGCCCAAACCGCAGACGCCGGCCGATATCATCAATTCCCGCGGCTTCTGGGACGACGTGCCGTCCGCGGCTAACCAGGCCACCCCCGCCCAGATCGCGGCACTCCGGGCACGCCAGATGCTCGCCGCCACCACCGATCCGCAGCCGACCGCCAGCGTCACCGAAGCGTTCAACAAGGCGATGGCCTATGCGCCGGCCGCTTCTTCGCCGGTCGACCGCACGAATATCGTCGCGGCCTCCGCGCCGATCCCGCGTCCCACCCGTCCGGCGCGCAATGCCGGTGCCGCCGCGACCGAAATCAATACCGTGGTCGCCAAGGGAGCCCAGGGTCAGGACGCCGTGGTCGCGACCTCGACCCGTCTCGCCGCCGCCCAGGGCAACAGTATCTGGATGCGGGTGGTGATGCTGGCGCCGAGCGCAAGCAGTGCGATGTCGACGACGGTGCTTGGTGATACCGAGATGACCCAGATGCGCAGCCACTTCGTCAAGCCGAAGGCCGCGATCGCCATGACCTTCTCGGAAGATCCGATGATGGGCATGACCTGCGACCGCTTCACGGGATCGGCGACCGCGCAACTGCCGACGCAGTCGTTCGTGCTGCGCACCGCCGCGCTGCGCTAAGATTCACTGTCTCCGCACACTCGACCCGGCAGTAGCCCGGATGGAGCGTAGCGCAATCCGGGATCCCTCGGGCCGTGTTGTGCGATGACCCCGGATTTCGCTTCGCTCCATCCGGGCTACGCGCCAACGCCTCACAGCATCCCGAGCGCCTGCATGTAGGTCTCCAAAATGGTTTCCTGCTCGGCGCGCTCATTGGCGTCCTGCTTGCGCATCCGCACGATGGTGCGCAGCGCCTTGACGTCAAAGCCATTGCCCTTGGCTTCCGCATAGACATCGCGGATGTCTTCGGAGATCGTCTTCTTTTCTTCTTCCAGACGCTCGATGCGCTCGATGATGGCCTTGAGCTGGTCTTTTGCGAATTTTGTCGCGGGCTCGTCCTGGACGGCGGCAGCGGCGGAGGTGGCCATCGGGTACTCCTGAATGGAACTGAAGGTGAGACTGAAAGATCAAGCGCCGCACGCGTTACCGCACGGCGCTTTTTTCAGGATTGACCCTCAAGATCGGGGGGCCTTGCGTCAAGGAAACATCGCGCTCATCCACAGCGCTCCCACAGGAAGGTAAGGATACGTAGCCCCGATGGAGCGCAGCGCAATCCGGGAAACTTTCGCGCGGTGGGCACTGCCCCGGATTGCGCTGCGCTCCATCCGGGCTACGAAGCGAGGATCAATGCCCGGGATGAACCTTCTTCATCGCGGCCAACTGCTCCGGGGTGGCGGTGCCCTGATGTTGCGCTTTCCACTCCTCATAGGGCATGCCGTAGACCGCCTCGCGGCTCTCGTCCTTGCTGACGGCGACACCCTTGGCGTCGGCCTCTTCCTTCATCCAGTTGGACAGGCAGTTGCGGCAGAAGCCGGCCAGATTCATCAAATCGATGTTCTGGACGTCGGTACGGGCGCGCAGGTGGCTGACCAGGCGCCGGAAAACGGCGGCTTCCAGTTCCGTTCTGGTTTTGTCGTCGATCGTCATGGCCTTGGGTCCTGCGTCATAGGGAGCCGAGCATATTGATATCAGGTGGGAATTGTCACAGATTTTGCCATATCTACGCGCAAAAGTGGGTATCGCACGTGGAGTCCCGGTTTCCCATAGCGCGGGAAAGGCGTGCCCGGCCGTTGACAGGTCCCGCCGGGTCACGCGAAATCGTCAATGATTTGATATAGCTTCGCTGCATGACCGCAAAAGATTCTCGCCGCTTGTTCCCCCTCTCCGCACGCATGACCGCCGGCCTGATGCCAGTGCTCGCGTTGGCGGCGGCGTGTCTGTGGAGCAGTCCGGCGGCGGCCGATTTCCGGCTCTGCAACAATACCTCCAGCCGGGTCGGCATTGCGCTGGGCTACAAGGATGCCGAGGGCTGGACCACTGAGGGCTGGTGGAACGTGTCATCGCGCAGTTGCGAGACGCTGCTGCGCGGAACTCTTGTCGCCCGTTACTATTACATCTACGCGCTCGACTATGACCGCGGCGGCGAATGGTCGGGGCAGGCCTTCATGTGTTCGCGTGACAAGGAATTCACCATCAAGGGTACCGAGAATTGCCTGGCGCGCGGCTACGACCGCACCGGGTTCTTCGAGGTCGACACAGGCGAACAGCGAGCGTGGACCGTGCAACTGACCGAAGCCAACGAACAACCCGCGCAGCGCGTGCCGGGAATACCGGGCACCATGGGACCGGGCGGCCCCGGCGGGGTTCCCGGCCTGTCCAATCCGCCAAGCGGACCGGGTCTGCCGCCAGCCGCGGCGCCCAAGCAATGAGACGGCTCCGTCGTATCAAGATACTCGCAACCCTCGGCCCGGCATCGTCAGACAGCGCGATGATCCGGAAGCTGTTCGAGGCCGGCGCGGACGTGTTCCGCATCAATATGAGCCACACGCCGCACGACAAGATGCGCGAGTTGGTCAACACCATCCGCAATGTCGAGAGCAGCTATGGCCGCCCGATCGGCATCCTGGTCGACCTGCAGGGACCGAAGCTGCGGCTCGGCGCTTTCGCCGAAGGCTCGACCCAGCTCAAGAACGGCCAGAGCTTTGTGCTCGATTCCGACAAGACACCGGGCGACAACAATCGCGTGCAGTTGCCGCATCCGGAAATCCTCGCAGCGCTTCGGCCGGGCCATGCGCTGCTGCTCGACGACGGCAAGGTGCGCCTGATCGCCGAAGAGACCTCGCCGGAGCGTGCAGTGACGCGGGTGGTGATCGGCGGCAAGATGTCGGACCGCAAGGGCGTCAGCCTGCCCGATACCGACCTTCCTGTTTCGGCGATGACGCCGAAGGACCGCGCCGATCTGGAGGCCGCACTTGTGACCGGGGTCGACTGGATCGCGCTCTCCTTCGTGCAGCGCGCCGAAGACGTCAACGAGGCCAAGCGCATGATCCGCGGCCGCGCTGCGGTAATGGCCAAGATCGAGAAGCCGCAGGCGATCGACCGGCTCGCAGAAATCATCGACGCGTCCGACGCGCTGATGGTGGCGCGCGGCGATCTCGGCGTCGAGCTGCCGCTGGAGCGGGTGCCGAGCCTGCAGAAGCAAATGACGCGGATGGCGCGCCGCGCCGGCAAGCCGGTGGTGATCGCCACCCAGATGCTGGAATCGATGATCCAGGCGCCGGTGCCGACGCGCGCCGAAGTCTCCGACGTCGCGACCGCTGTCTATGAAGGCGCCGATGCCATCATGCTGTCGGCTGAATCGGCCGCCGGCAAATTCCCGGTCGAAGCGGTTTCGACCATGAACCGCATCGGCGAGGAAGTGGAGCGCGACCCGACCTATCGCTCGGTGCTGACGGCGCAGCGGTCTGAGCCGGAGAACACGGTCGGCGACGCCATTGCCGACGCCGCGCGGCAGATCGCCGAAACGCTGGAATTGTCGGCGATCATCTGCTGGACCTCGTCGGGTTCGACGGCGATCCGCGTGGCGCGCGAGCGGCCGAAGCTGCCGGTGGTGGCGATCACGCCCAACCTTGCGACCGGCCGCAAATTGTCCGTCGTCTGGGGCGTGCATTGCGTGGTGGCCGAAGACGCGCACGACCAGGACGACATGGTCGATCGCGCCGGCTCGATCGCGTTCCGTGACGGCTTCGCCAAGGCCGGCCAGCGCGTGATCATCGTGGCCGGTGTGCCGCTCGGCATTCCCGGCACCACCAACATGGTGCGCATCGCCAATGTCGAGCCGGAGGGCGGGGCGAAGAAGTGACGGCGCCGATTACTGCAGCGTCGCGTCCAGCGTAATCTCGGTGTTGAGAAGTTTCGACACCGGGCAGCCGGCCTTGGCCTTACCGGCCAATTCCTCGAACGTCGCCTTGTCCGCGCCCGGGATCTTCGCGTTCAGCGTCAGATGAACCGAGGTGATGGCAAATCCATCGCCCTGTTTTTCCAGCGCGACGTCGGCCTTGGTTTCCATGTGTTCGGCGGTGAGCTTGGCTTCTCCCAAAATCAGCGACAGCGCCATGGTGAAGCAGGCGGCGTGCGCGGCGCCGATCAATTCTTCCGGGTTGGAGCCGGGCTTGCCCTCGAAGCGGCTGGCAAAGCCGTAAGGGTAATCGTTGAGCGCGCCGCTCTTGGTCGAGATAGTGCCCTTGCCGTCCTTGATGCCGCCCTGCCATTTGGCGGATCCTGATGTCGTCGTCATCGCATGCTCCTGATCACGGGTGAACCCGTCGATAAGCCGCAGCGTGACAAATGGTTGCGACAAAGGCGTGTCGAGCAGCGGTGAGTTCAGGCGCCGACCAGCGCCTTTGCCGGCAGCACCGCCTGCACCACGAGGCCGCGGGCACGGGCATCCATTACGCCGACGGCACGCAGCGCCAACAATGTGACGGTTTGCACGGCGTCGCGCAGCCTTGCGGGATCATCCAGATTCTCGGGCGCCAGCGGGCCGACCAGCGATTCATGCAGCGCGCCGAGCAGCGCGGTGGCGGCAAGCGCCGTGTCCTGAGCGGGGAGGTGTCCGGCGCGCACCGCGGCATCGATTCTGGCAGCAATCTCGCCGGAGATTTCGCGGCGGCTGGCGAGCCGCGACGCCGAGACGTCGACATCGACAGGTTCGGCCAGAATGCCCCAGGCCAGCTTGCGCTGCGACAGCACATGCACGGCAACCGTGGTGACGGCGCCGGCCAGCGCCGAGGACGGCCCTGGAGCGGCATCCGCCGCGCGGCGGATTGCCGCCAGTTCGTCGCGCGAGACCTCGGCGATCAGTTCGGAAATCAGCTCGGCCTTGGAGGGGAAGTAGCGGTAGACGGTGCCGGCCGCGACATTGGCGCGGATCGCTACCGGGGCGATCTGCACCGCCGCCATGCCGCCCTCGGCCGCAGCGTCTCGCGCCGCCGCCAGGATGGCGCTACGCCGCGCCGCCAGCCGCTTTACGACCTGATGGGTTCGCCGATACACCATGGCGCGTCTTCCGTCCCCGGCGCGCCGTCGAGCCCCGTGGAGCCTGCCAGAACGCGCGCACAATGTCTTGAGCGATAAGCGGACTCATCGCTTTGAAGAAGTGAACAACTATTCACGCCTGATGACAAGACGGATTTGCAACGCGGGTTGGCGAAGGGCCAGTACCGAACGAGCATAAACGATGACCACAATCCAGACGAGTGCTATGTAGACGAGGCCGGAATGTTTGCGGATGCAGCCCTGTGGACGGTGCTCATCACATAACGAGCGGCTGCGATTTCACGTCCCTCGCGCACAATACCGTCGCCATCGCCTCGCGCCGTTCACGCCCCTGCCGCGACGAGTTTTGGCGCCGGCTCATGCCGCCACCACGATCCGGCGCGGCGCAGGATAAGCGCGGACACGACCAGCGTGGCGCCAAGGCCGGTCGGAATACCGGTGAACATGTAGCAACCGATAAGGGCGACGGCGGCGCCGAGTGCCGGAAGCTCGTAGGCGCGAAAACCGGTCTTCAATCCAATGCGGACCAGGAAGGCGATCGGGATCGCCAGCACCATCATGTCGTACATGAAGAGATAGGGCGTGGTCAGCAGTGTGCCGGCGGCGAGCGCTGCGGCCTTCAGGGTGTAGCGCACGCGGCTTCGCCACATCAGCGCCAGCACCATGGGAACCCACTGGAATGCCCAAGCGGCTCGCTGCCGCCGAAGTAACGCACCAGCGAGAAGATGCTTTGCAGCTTCCACCATGGGGCCTTGCCTTCGGTCAGGAACGCCTGCGAGAATTTCGGCATCCAGTGGAAGAACGCCAGCCAACTCTCTATGCCGAAGGCGAGCCAGGAAGCGGCGGCCAGCACGGCCGCCGTTACGCCGGCGCTGATGAACACGCGCCAATGCCCGGCTGCGATCAGCATGATAGGAAACAGCAGCCCGTATTGCGGCTTGTAGGTCAAAAGCCCGAGGCAGATGCCCGCCAGTACCGGCCGTATCGGGATCAGATAGAGCGCACCGCCGATCAGCGCCGCGGTGAGGAATCCGTTCTGGCCAACCAGCGCATTGATGAACGCAATCGGAATGGCGAGCGCGAGCAGGTAGCCGAAGTTGCGGCCGACGATTGCGCGCATCGCGACAAGAAAGGGCAGAAAGCTGGCCACGACCCAGCCGATATACGCGACCTGATAGGGAAGCTGCGCCAGCAAGGATGCGACGAACAGGAATGGCGGCGGATAGTGCCAGGCGAAGTAACCGACAAAATCCTGGCCGAGTTTTGCGACCTCGACCTGCTTCTGGATGTCCCAGTCATAGGCCTGTGCCGGGAGGCCATCGAGCACCAGGCGGCCGGCAGCCCAGACGTTGATGAAATCGGTCGGGATGCCGAGGCCGTTCGGATCGTAAACCCACCAGTGTGAGAAATACGCCACCCCGCAAAGCGTCACGTTCGCAACCGCCAACACAAGGCACACCTTCACGAGCCACGCCGGAATCGGGGCTGGTTCGTGTGCGGTCTTGAGGGTGGAAAGAGAGGCGCGGTCATGCGCGGTCCTTGCCTGAGCGCGCCCTGTCCGAAGGCGCACACCCTTAAAGCAATAGGCCAGACTGAATTGAGGAAATCTTAAGTTTTAGCGCGGCAACGGCGGTTTTCGTGGTCCCTGCGAACGCAGGATGCCCGGGTGGAGGGAGTGGAGAGCCCATCAGCTCGTCGTCCCTGCGAAAGCATGCGAAAGCAGGGACGACACAGTGTCCCCTACTCCCAGCTCAGCGCGCCGCCGTTCTGATACTCGATCACCCGTGTCTCGAAGAAGTTCTTCTCCTTCTTCAGGTCCATCGCCTCCGACATCCACGGAAACGGATTCTCGGTTTCGTCGAACACCCGCTGTAGCCCAAGCTGCGCGCAGCGGCGGTTGGCGATGAAGTGCATGTAGCACTCGCACAACGCCGCATTTAGCCCAAGAAATCCGCGCGGCATGGTGTCCCGCCCGTAGGCCGCTTCCAGCTCGGCCGCCTCGCGCACCATGGCACGGACTTCGTCCTGAAAAGGTTTGGTCCACAGATGCGGATTCTCGATCTTGATCTGGTTGATGACGTCGATGCCGAAGTTCAGATGAATCGATTCATCGCGCAGGATGTACTGGTACTGCTCGGCAATGCCGACCATCTTGTTGCGGCGGCCGAGCGAGAGGATCTGGGCGAACCCGGTATAAAACCACATGCCCTCGAAGATGACATAGAAGGCGACGAGATCGCGCAAGAACGCCTGGTCGGCTTCCGGTGTCCCGGTCTTGAAATCGGGATCGTCGAGGTGCTGGGTATGCTTCAACGCCCACGCCGCCTTGTTGGTGATCGAGGGCACCTCGCGGTACATGTTGAACAGCTCGCCCTCGTCGAGGCCGAGGCTCTCGACGATGTACTGGAAGGTGTGGGTGTGAACGGCCTCTTCGAAGGACTGCCGCAGCAGATACTGCCGGCACTCCGGATTGGTGAGGTGGCGGTAGATCGCCAGCACGATATTGTTGGCGACGAGGCTTTCGGAAGCCGCGAAGAAGCCGAGGTTGCGCTTGATGGCGCGGCGTTCATCCTCGGTGAGGCCGTCGCGCGACTTCCACAGCGCGATGTCGGCCTGCATCGAGACTTCGGTCGGCATCCAGTGATTGTTGCAGCCGGCGAGATACTTCTCCCATGCCCATTTGTATTTTAGCGGCAGCAGTTGATTGACGTCGGCGCGGCAATTGATCATCCGCTTGTCGTCCACGGACACCCTGCCGCCGCTTCGGTCGATGGTACCGAGGCCGGTTTGATCGGCCGCGACAGCGGTTTGCGCCACCAAGGGAGGCGGCATCCGGCGTTGGGGCGCGGAGGGTTCGGACCAGTCGAGCATTGTCGTTTCCTTCTTTTCTTGTCTGCTTACTGGCAGGCTTCGCATTCGGGATTGTCGATGGAACACGCCACTGCGCCGGACAGATCGGGCGCCGTGATTGCGTACGGGACGATGATCGGCGCGGCCGCCGACATCACAGGTGCGGCAGCAACGCTGTTGAGCTTGCCGTCGGTGCCCCGCAGCGTGGACTTTTCGACATGCGTCGCGCTGCGCGAGCGCAGGTAATAGGTCGTCTTCAGCCCGCGCGCCCAGGCCAGCCGATAGAGCGCATCGAGCTTCTTGCCGGAAGGGTTGGCGATATAGAGGTTGAGCGACTGCGACTGGTCGATCCATTTCTGCCGCCGGCTGGCCGCCTCGATCAGCCAGGCGCTGTCGATCTCGAACGCGGTGGCATAGAGCGCCTTGATCTCGTCTGGAATGCGGTCGATGGCGCCCACGCTGCCGTCGAAATATTTGAGGTCGTTGACCATCACCTCGTCCCACAGCCCGCGCGCCTTGAGGTCGCGTACCAAAAACTCGTTCACCACGGTGAAGTCGCCGGACATGTTGGATTTGACATAGAGGTTCTGGTAGGCCGGCTCGATCGACTGCGCCACGCCGCAAATATTCGAGATCGTCGCCGTCGGCGCGATCGCCATCACGTTCGAATTGCGCATGCCGGTCGCTTTGACGCGCTCGCGCAAGCGATCCCAGTCGAGCGTCACGCTGCAGTCCATCGCGAGGCCGCCGCGGGCTTCCGCCAATTGCTCGATCGAATCGATCGGCAAGATGCCGCGGCTCCAGAGCGAGCCATCGAACGACGGATAGCGCCCGCGTTCGGCGGCCAGATCGGCCGAGGCCGAGATGGCAAAGTAAGAAATCATCTCCATGCTGGTATCGGCGAAGGCAACAGCCGCGTCGGAAGCCATCGCGATTCGCAACGCCTGCAGCGCATCCTGGAAGCCCATCAGCCCGAGACCGACCGGGCGGTGCCGCAGGTTCGAACGCCGCGCTTCGGGGATGGTGTAGAAATTGATGTCGATGACATTGTCGAGTATCCGCATTGCCGTCGTCACACTGCGTTGCAGCCGCGTCTCGTCCAGCCGGCCCTCCCGCACATGGTGAAGCAGGTTGATCGAGCCAAGATTGCAGACGGCGGTCTCGTCGTCCGACGTATTGAGCGTGATTTCCGTGCAGAGGTTCGAGGAATGAATCACGCCGGCATGGCGCTGCGGCGAGCGCAGATTGCAGGGGTCCTTGAACGTGATCCAGGGATGCCCGGTCTCGAACAGCATGGTCAGCATCTTGCGCCAGAGATCCGTGGCGCGAACCTGCTTGAACACGCGGATTTCACCCCGCGCCGCCTTCGCCTCATAGGCCGCATAGCGCTCGGCGAACGGCTGGCCGTAGAGGTCGTGCAGGTCGGGCGTCTCGTCCGGCGAGAACAGCGTCCATTCGCCGTCGGCCTCGACGCGCTGCATGAACAGGTCGGGTACCCAGTTCGCGGTGTTCATGTCATGGGTGCGGCGGCGATCGTCGCCGGTATTCTTGCGCAGGTCGAGGAACTCCTCGATGTCGATGTGCCAGGTCTCGAGATAGGCGCAGACCGCGCCCTTGCGTTTACCGCCCTGGTTGACCGCGATCGCGGTGTCGTTCGCAACTTTGAGGAACGGCACCACGCCCTGGCTTTCGCCATTGGTGCCCTTGATGTGGGCGCCGAGCCCGCGCACGCGGGTCCAGTCATTGCCGAGCCCGCCGGAATATTTCGCCAGCAGCGCGTTGTCCTTGACCGACTTGAAGATACCGTCAAGATCGTCGGCAACGGTGGTGAGGAAGCAGGACGACAGTTGCGGCCGCAGCGTTCCCGAATTGAACAGCGTCGGTGTCGAAGCCATGAAGTCGAACGACGACAGCAAATCGTAGAACTCGATGGCACGTGCCTCGCGGTCGATCTCGCGCAGCGCAAGACCCATGGCGACGCGCATGAAGAACGCCTGCGGCAATTCGATGCGATTGCCGCGCTCATGCAGGAAATAGCGGTCGTAGAGCGTTTGCATGCCCAAAAACTGGAACGCCAGATCGCGCTCCGGCTTCAGCGCCGCGGCGAGCTTTTTCAGGTCGAACCGCGCCAGATCAGGATCGAGCAGTTCAGCCTTGATGCCGGTCTTGATGTAGGCCGGGAAATATTCGCCGTAGCGCACGGCCATGTCGGCCTGCGAGGCGCTGGTCGGCGTCCCCTCCACAAAAGACAGCACCTCGGTGCGCAGCTTGTCCAGCAGCAGCCGCGCGCTGACATAGGCGTAGTTCGGCTCCTGCTCTACCAGCGTGCGCGCAGCCATCACCGACGCCAACGCCAGTTCGCCCTCGCCGATGCCGTCATAGAGATTGCGCTGCGTTTCGGCGAGCACGGCCGCGGCGGCCACGCCCTCGAGACCGCCGCAGGACTCTTCGATGATCAGCGTCAGACGCGCGATATTGAGCGGGACCTGCACGCCGCTCGCCAGCGTGACGCGCAGCGAAGGCTCGCCCGACGGCTGAGCGGCGTTGGCCGCGTCCTGTCCTGCGCGTTGGCGCGTGCGCTCCTCGCGATACAGCACATAGGCGCGCGCGACCTTGTGGTGCTCGCTCCGCATCAAGGCGAGTTCGACCTGGTCTTGCACGTCCTCGATATGAAAGGTGCGCCCCTCGCTCATCCGGCGCGACAGCGCGCCGACGACTTCGGAAGTCAGTTGCTCGACGATTTCATGGACGCGGCGGGAAGCGGCCGCGCCATGCCCCTCGACCGCGAGAAACGCCTTGGTCATCGCGACCGAAATCTTGCTGGCGTCGAATTTCGAAACCGTGCCGTTGCGGCGGATCACCTGCATCGGCAACGCACCCTCCGGCGAAGTTGACGATTCGGTGCGCAACGCGAGAAAGGGAGCGCCTTTGGCTTCGGGAGAAACGAGTTGAGAAGATTGCGACATCGGCAGACCCCGTAGTGTTGTTGGGGCTGGATGTCTTGAGGCGACGCTGCATAGGATGCCCGGCGCAAGGCAGGGCAAGAATCTGCGAGCGACCGCCGGGACACCCCGCCCGTGGACGTTTTTCGGTGTCGCGGCAGGTCTCCTGGCTCGCAGGTCGCCGTTGCACCCGGTCTTCCCAATGCGTGGCCGCATCAGTGACGTGAATCGGGAGCAACTCACTGCTTACAGTTGCGGGGGCAGCGTCAGATTCTCGCCAAACGCGCGATACACCGACTTCCCTCTTAGCCACCAAATCTTGCGATCCAGCGGACCGTGACGTCTATATATGGTAATATTCGCAACGAAATGTCAATGGGCGCGGGAGATCGATGCCCTCAATTTCCAAAAAAATTTCCGCAGAGGGATGGGAAACACGGAAAGCCGATTCTTTCTCCGCGTGAAAGCCGTTTTCCCCGATATCCCGGCTATGTCGGATCATGACGTGGCATAGGGCGCGAATCGGGATCGCGTCTCGTCGATTCGGAGGGCGCGGCCGACCGGTGGAAACGCGCGCTGCGGACAATCCGGCCGTTCGCAAACCTTGCAGCCCATGCCGATCGGCGTCGCCAGTGACGGATCGATCTTGAGGCCCTGCGAATAGACGATTCGCTCCGCATGGCGAACATCGCATCCCAGGGCGACCGCAAACGTCTTGGCAGGCGCTCCGTAGCCTCCGCTGCCGTGCGACACCGTCCGGGCAACCCAGAGATAGGTTCGCTCATCAGGCATCCGCGCCAACTGCGTCAGGATACGCCCCGGGTTGGCGAAGGCCTCATAAACGTTCCACAGCGGACAGGTCCCGCCGACCCGCGAAAAATGGAAATCGGTCGCCGATTGTCGCTTCGATATGTTTCCGGCGCGATCGACGCGGATAAAGAAGAACGGCACGCCCCGCGCGTTATGGCGCTGCAGGGTGCTCAGCCGGTGACAGATCGTTTCAAAGCCGACGCCGAACCGGTGACTGAGCAACTCGATGTCGTAGCGGCACCGCTCCGCTTCCGTCAGGAAAGCGGCGTAAGGCAAAATCAGCGCACCGGCGAAATAGTTTGCGAGCCCGATGCGGGCGAGGCCGCGCGATTCGTGGCTGGTGAACTTTGCCTTGTCAACGATCGAACGTATCGCCTCGTCCAGTTCCAGAATGGCGATCTGCGTCGCGAGCTGAAACGCCTGCTGGCCCGGATCAAGGCTCGGCGACAACCGCAGCATTCGTGTGCGGCCATCGAACAGGCGCTGCGTTCCCGATCCCAACTCGTCGCTCGCCTCGATCAGGACAGTCACGCCGTGCCGGCTTTCGAGATACGACACCAGGCCCGGCGTCATCCGCCCGATGGGTAACTCCATGCCGCCGGCGATCGCTTCCGCCGCATCGTCGAGCTCAGCAATGTAGTTGTGCTGCAGATAGAAGAAGTCGCGGACTTCCTCGAACGGCGTGGACGGCGGAACCGCGGCTGCAGCCTGACGGTCGTCGCCGAGCCGCGCGGAGATGGCCGCATATTGCTCGGCGGCGTGGCGATATTTGCGGTTGAGGTTGACCAGCGCGCGCCCGACCGCAGGCATGTTCTGCGCAAGCTCGCGAAGTTCAGCGATAGCGATCGTCTCGCCCAATGAAGGGTCCGCCAGCGCTTCGCGGAGGTCCGAGATCAAGCGCGCTTCGTCGCCCTCGGCGAACGACTGCACGTCCAGGCCAAATACCGAATTGAGCGCCAGCAGCACCGGCACGGTCAGCGGCCGCTGATTGTTTTCCAATTGGTTGAGGTAGCTCAGGGAGATCCCGAGTTTGCCGGCAAGTGCTGCCTGCGTCAGGCGCTGCTCCTCACGCAGTCTTTTCAACCGCACGCCCATGAAGGTCTTTTTCATTGCGTCACCTTCGCAAACTTTGCAAATCAATCGGCTTTTCTTCGCAAGACTATGCTTTTTCAGCCATTTCGATGGTGCACGTTTGTAGATATTGCGAAGTCGTGAGGGAATAACAAGTCGTCCAGAGCAGGAAAATGCATTCAGCGGCGTCGCCAAACCTTCCTCCCGACGAAACCCGGTTCGTGGAGATGGTGTTTCCGGAGCAGGCCAATCACTACGGCACGCTGTTCGGCGGCCACGCCCTGAGCCTGATGGGCAAGGCGGCTTTCGTTACAGCCGCGCGGCACGCGCGCCAGAGCGTCGTCATGGTGACCTCGGACAAGATCGAATTTCACGAGCCGATCCATGTCGGCGAACTCGTCGAGCTGGTTGCCCAGGTCGTACGTGTCGGCCGCAGCTCCATGACGGTCGCGGTCGACATGATTCGCGAAGACCTGATCAGCGGCAGACGGCAATCCGCGGTGCGCGGAACGTTCGAGATGGTCGCGGTGAACGAATTCGGCCGTCCGGTCCCGATCATGCAACCAGCCACGATCGATCCAATCCAGAAGGAAGCTGCGTCTTGAAACAGCATAGCGTTCGTACGTTCAAATCGGCCGATCAACTCCCGCGCGCGAGCCAACTGGCCTGGAAGATCGCCGAGGTGGCCGCCGACACAGTCGCGGTCGAGAGCAATGTGGTGGAGATGCTGGGCAACCGCATCATCGATAACGCCGCCGTCGCTGCAGCCTCAGTGGCGCGGCGCCCCGTTGTTAGCGCGCGAACGCAAGCCGAGGCGCATCCGTTCCAGCCGGGAGCCACCGTGTTCGGGCTGGCGCGGTCGCAGCTGATTTCGCCGGAATGGGCCGCTTGGGCCAACGGCGTTGCCGTCCGCGAACTCGATTTCCACGACACGTTCCTGGCGGCGGATTATTCGCATCCCGGCGACAACATTCCGCCGGTGCTGGCTGTCGCCCAGCACTGCGGACTGACGGGCGCAGACCTCGTGCGCGGACTGGCCGCCGCTTACGAAATTCAGGTCGATCTCGTGATCGGCATCTGCCTGCACGAGCACAAGATCGATCACATCGCCCATCTCGGCCCGTCCGCCGCCGCCGGGATCGGCGCGCTGCTCGGATTGCCTGCCGAGACGATCTATCAGGCCGTTCAGCAGGCGCTCCACGTCACCACGACCACGCGGCAATCGCGCAAGGGCGAGATATCGAGCTGGAAGGCCTATGCGCCGGCCTTCGCCGGCAAGATGGCGATTGAATCCGTCGATCGCGTGATGCGCGGCGAAGGCGCGCCGTCACCCGCCTATGAGGGCGAAGACGGCTTCATCGCCTGGCTGCTCGGCGGTCCGG
The DNA here is from genome assembly GCF_036924515.1 of Bradyrhizobium sp. AZCC 1610. Classification (NCBI taxonomy): domain Bacteria; kingdom Pseudomonadati; phylum Pseudomonadota; class Alphaproteobacteria; order Hyphomicrobiales; family Nitrobacteraceae; genus Bradyrhizobium; species Bradyrhizobium sp. AZCC 1610. The sequence continues at coordinate 5,924,593 of NZ_JAZHRR010000001.1, forward strand.
CTGCGGAATACGCGGTGCCGCTGCCTGAGAAGGGCGAGCCCAAGCGCGCCATTCTCGACACCTACACCAAGGAGCACTCAGCCGAATATCAGAGCCAGGCGCTGATCGACCTGGCGCGCCGGCTGGGACCGAAGATCGGCGATCTCTCGAAGATCGAAAGCATCGTCATCCACACCAGCCATCACACCCACTACGTGATCGGCACCGGCGCCAACGACCCGCAAAAGATGGATCCGAAGGCGAGCCGCGAAACGCTCGACCATTCGATCATGTACATTTTCGCGGTCGCACTCGAAGACGGCGGCTGGCATCACGAACGGTCCTATGCCCCGGAGCGCGCGGGCCGCGAAGCGACGGTCGCGCTGTGGCGCAAGATCTCGACGGTCGAAGACCCCTCATGGACCCGCCGCTACCACAGCCACGATCCGAGGGAAAAAGCGTTCGGCGGCCGCGTCATCGTGAAGCTGAAGGACGGCTCCGTCATCAGCGACGAAATTGCGCTGGCGGATGCACATCCGCTGGGCGCCCGCCCGTTCAAGCGGCCGGACTACATCCTGAAATTCCGCAACCTGGTGGAAGGTGTGATCACCACAACCGAGCAGGATCGCTTCATCGCAACGGTGGAAAGATTGGTCTCGCTGAAGGCGAACGAGCTGACCGAACTCACCTTCACGGTCGATCCAAAATTCCTCGGCGCGACATCGACGTACGGCATCTTCGACTGGCGCGACACTGCTCCGGTTGCAATCCAGCGCGCCGCCGGCAATCGATAAGGGAGATTGAGATGACGGACATCAAGCCTCCGCCTAAGAAATCGGTCGCGCTATCAGGCGTGATCGCTGGCGACACCGCGCTGTGCACGGTCGGCCGCACCGGAAACGACCTGCATTATCGCGGCTACGACATTCTCGATGTCGCGGAAAGCTGCGAATTCGAGGAGATCGCGCATCTTCTCGTTCACGGCAGCCTGCCTGCTTTGTCGGAGCTCAGAAACTACAAGGCCAAGCTGAAGGCGCTGCGCGGGTTGCCGCTCGCTGTGTTGCAGACCCTGGAATTGCTGCCCGCCGCCGCGCATCCGATGGATGTCTTAAGAAGCGGCGTCTCCGCGCTCGGCTGCATCCTCCCCGAGGCCCATGATCACAACCAGCCCGGCGCCCGCGACATTGCCGACCGGCTGATGGCCTCGCTTGGATCGATGCTGCTCTACTGGCACCACTACGCCCACCACGGCCGCCGGATCGACGTCGAAACCGACGACGATTCGATCGGCTCGCACTTCCTGCATTTGCTCCATGGTAAAAAGCCGCCGCCATCGCACGAGCGCGCGATGCATACCTCGCTGATCCTCTACGCCGAGCACGAGTACAACGCCTCGACGTTCACGGCGCGCTCGATCGCGGGCACCGGGTCGGACCTCTATTCCGCGATCACAGGCGCGATCGGCGCGCTGCGCGGGCCGAAACATGGCGGCGCCAACGAGATCGCCTTCGAAGTACAGAAGCGCTACGGCGATACGGAAGAAGCGGAGGCCGATATCCGCCGGCGCGTCGCGGCCAGGGAAGTCGTGATCGGCTTCGGTCATCCGGTCTACACGATTGCCGACCCACGCAACAAGGTGATCAAGGAAGTCGCGCGCCGTCTCGGCATTGAAAGCGAGAACACCCGCATGTTCGAAATAGCCGACCGGATCGAGGCGGTGATGGCGGACGCCAAGAAGATGTTCGCCAATCTCGACTGGTTCAGCGCGGTCTCCTACCACGCGATGGGCGTGCCGACCGCGATGTTCACGCCGCTGTTCGTGATTTCCCGGACGTCGGGATGGGCGGCGCATGTGATGGAACAGCGCATCAACAACAAGATCATTCGCCCGGCCGCGAATTATATCGGCCCGGAGAACCTGAAGTTCGTGCCGCTGCATGAGCGAGGCAAAGCCGCCATCGCCCCACGCGCCGCATAAGGATGCAACAATGGTATATCTCCTGGGTGTTGATCTCGCCGACAAGCCGGCCGGGGCCCGCTTCCGCGACCTCCTGGGCACGCCAGGCATTCTCCAGATGCCGGGCACGCACAACGGAATGGCCGCGCTGCAGGCCCGCGACGCCGGCTTCTCCGCGCTTTATTTGTCGGGCGCGGCGATGACAGCTTCGATGGGCCTGCCCGATCTCGGCATCATCACCATCGAGGAAGCCGCCTTCTTCATCCGCCAGGTAGCGCGCGCTAGCGGCCTGCCGGTGCTGGTCGATGGCGACACCGGCTATGGCGAAGCGCTCAATGTCATGAACATGGTGCGCGCCTTCGAGGATGCAGGTGCTGCGGCCGTTCATATCGAGGACCAACTGCTTCCGAAAAAATGCGGTCATCTCAACGACAAAAGGCTGGCGGATGGGCGCGACATGGCGGCCAAGATCGCCGCCGCCGCAAAGGCGCGGCGTCATCTCTATCTGATCGCGAGAACCGATGCTGCGGCGAGCGAAGGCATGGACGGCGCGGCGGCCCGCGCCAAGCTCTATCTGGAAGCGGGAGCGGAGGCGATATTTCCCGAAGCGATGATTTCGCGCGAGATGTTCCAGGAATTCGCCAGTCGCGTTCCCGGTGTTCCGCTGCTCGCGAACATGACGGAGTTCGGCAAGACGCCGTTCTTCACCGCGTCCGAGTTCGAGGCGATGGGCTATCGGATGGTGATCTGGCCGGTGTCGTCGCTTCGCGTCGCCAACAAGGCCCAGCAGGATCTGTTCGCCGCCCTCAAACGCGACGGCAGCACCTGCAAGATGCTCGACCAGATGCAGACGCGCGCTGAGCTCTACGCAACGATCGGGCTGCACGATTACGAGGCGCTCGACGCCTCCATCGTCAGAACCATCGTCCCCGCAGGCACGCCGCAGAGGTGAATTATGTCGCTATCGCGCTTCGATCGAAATGGAATACAACGAATGGTGATGACAGAGAGCACCAACGCGGGATTACCAGATCTCATATTGACTGAGATCGCCGTTGACCTTAACTGAACCGGTCGTGGTTCTTCGGGCTCGTTCGGCCCGAAGCTAAGAGGGAAGCCGGTGCGGCCGAAAAAGCCAAAGCCGGAGCTGCCCCCGCAACTGTAAGCGGCGAGCCGCTGTCCAACAACGTCACTGAGACCTTGCGTGGTTTCGGGAAGGCCGGACAGCAGCACTGACCCGCGAGCCAGGAGACCTGCCTCGACAACATACACGTCCTCGGGCGGGGTGTCCCGGTGGTGCGGTTGCGATTCCGCGCGCGCTGCCGTACGTGGAATCCAGACGTGTCACTTCGGCCTTTGCCCCCAACTTTTGGGGTTAAGCCATGTCTCTTTCTTCTACGATCTCCACTTCCTCGCTTCCTGTTGCCTCCCTCGGCACGCCACGGATCGGCCCGCGCCGCGAGCTGAAATTCGCGCTGGAAAGTTTCTGGTCGGGCGCTTCGGACGAAAAAGCCCTGGTCGAAGCCGGCGCCGGTCTTCGCGCGGCCAACTGGGCGCGCCAGAAGAAACTCGGCGTCAGTGTGATCCCATCGAACGATTTTTCGTTCTACGACCAGATGCTCGACACATCAGTGATGGTCGGTGCGATTCCGGAAATCTATCGATGGAACGGCGGCCCGGTCCCGCTCGCAACTTACTTCGCGATGGCCCGCGGTGCACAAGGCAAAACGCATGAGGCGAGTTGCGGGCATGCCCATCACGGGCACGACGCCGCGCACGGCGTGCCGGCGCTTGAGATGACAAAATGGTTCGACACCAACTACCACTACATGGTGCCGGAACTGACGAAGGATCAGCAGTTCACCCTGGCCTCGCGCAAGCCGATCGAGGAATACGAGGAGGCCAAGGCGCTGGGCTATCAGACCCGCCCCGTGCTGGTCGGGCCGGTCACGTTTCTCAAACTCGCCAAGAGCAAGGAGGCCGGTTTCAATCCGCTGTCGCTGCTCGACCGGTTGTTGCCGGTCTACATCGAGGTGCTGCGCGAACTGGCCTACCGCGGCGCCGAATGGGTGCAGATCGACGAGCCATGTCTTGTGCTCGACCTCGATATTGTCGGGCAGCAGGCGCTGCGTTACGCCTACACAGAGATCGCCAACGCGGTGCCGCAGCTCAAGATCATGCTGGCAACCTATTTCGGCGGACTGGGCGTTAACCGCGATACCGCGCTGGCGCTGCCCGTCGCCGGCCTGCATCTCGACCTGGTGCGCGCGCCTGATCAGATCGACGACCTCGTCAATTTTCCAAAAGACCGCGTGCTGTCGCTCGGAATCATCGACGGCCGGAACATCTGGCGCGCGGATTTGAGCCGGATCCTCGACCGGCTCGAACCCGTGATCGCGAAACTCGGCAAGGATCGCGTGCAGATCGCGCCCTCCTGCTCGCTGTTGCATGTCCCGATCGATCTGGCGCTGGAAACAGGGCTCGATTCCGAAATCATAAGCTGGCTGGCGTTCTCGGTGCAGAAGCTCGAGGAGCTGACCACGCTCGGGACGGCACTCGCCGGTGGGCGCGGCAGCGTCGAAGCTGCCCTGCGTGTCTCGGACGAGGCGGCCACCGCGCGCAAGGCCTCGCCGCGAATTCACGATGCGAAGGTCGCGGCGCGCATCGCCGGCATCGACGACGCCATGCGTCGCCGCGCCAGCGCATTCGCCGAGCGCGCCGGCGTTCAGCACCAGCGCTTCAACCTTCCCGCCTTCCCGACCACGACCATCGGCTCGTTTCCGCAGACGGCCGAAGTCAGGAAAGCCCGGGCCGCGCACGCCAGCGGAGCCCTGACGGATGAAGTCTACAAGATCTATTTGCAGGACCAGACGGCCCGCGCGGTGCAGTGGCAGGAAACCATTGGTCTCGACGTGCTCGTGCATGGCGAGTTCGAGCGCAACGACATGGTGCAGTATTTCGGCGAACAGCTCGCGGGCTTCGCCTTCACCACCCACGGCTGGGTGCAATCCTACGGATCGCGCTACGTTCGCCCGCCGGTGCTGTTCGGCGACGTCTCGCGCCCGCGGCCGATGACGGTCGAGTGGTGGCAATACGCCCAGTCGCTGACGAAAAAGCCGATGAAGGCGATGCTGACCGGCCCTGTCACCATCCTGAACTGGTCGTTCGTCCGCGACGACATTGCCCGCAGCGAGGCCTGCCAGCAGATCGCGCTCGCGATCCGCGACGAGGTCGCCGATCTCGAGGCCGCCGGCGCCGGCATGATCCAGATCGACGAGGCGGCGCTGCGGGAGGGTCTGCCGCTGCGCAAATCCGACTGGAAGGCCTATCTGGACTGGGCCGTCGACGCCTTCCGCCTCTGCTCGTCCGGCGTGCGCGACGAAACCCAGATCCACACCCACATGTGCTACTCGGAGTTCAACGACATCATTGGCGCGATCGGTGCGATGGACGCCGACGTGATCTCGATCGAGACCTCGCGCTCGAAGATGGAGTTGCTCGACGCGTTCAGGGACTATCGCTATCCGAACGAAATCGGCCCCGGCGTCTACGACATCCATTCGCCGCGCGTCCCCGAGATCGGAGAGATGACCGGCCTGCTCAGGCTGGCACGAGAGCGGCTTGCCGACGCCCAGATCTGGATCAATCCGGATTGCGGATTGAAGACCCGCAAATGGGAAGAGGTGCGACCCGCGCTCGTCAACATGGTCGCGGCGGCTCGCGAATTGCGGGCATCCGCCTAGCGCAAGACGGACCTCTTCTCTAGTCTTGCTGCAGATGATCGAAGGAGACTGCGATGCGCTTCTGGATTCAATGCACGAGGTTCGAGACGGGGCAACCCATCCACATCAATATCGCGCTCGTCGGCAGCATGTCGCGCGACGGCGAGCGCACCGTGCTCGCCTTCGTTGGCGGCGACGGGGAGACGATCGAAGTGGTAGAGACGCCGGAGCATATCCTGGCCGTGCATCTCGGCGCCCCGGCGAAGGCATAGCTCACCTCGTGGCGGCAACCACGTCATTGCGAGTGAAGCGACTTGTCCGCCATAGCTCAACGAGCGAAGGCGGAAGCAATCTATCCCCGCGCTGCGAGATGGATTGCTTCGTCGCTCCGCTCCTCGCAATGACGGTGGGAACGCAGCGAGCTCCTCAATTCCCTGTCTGCAGCTCGCCAAACCGCTCCCACGTCTTGCCGTTGAATCGCATGAACTGCATTTGGTCGACCGGCACGTGATCGGTCGGTGAGGTATTGACCTTGATGCCCGGCAGCAGCATCGGCAGTCCCAAGTCCTTGATCGAATAGGCCTGCTTTAAAATGTTCTCGGTCGACAGATCGTTGCCGCAGGCCTTCAGCACCGCTTCCAGCACCATCGCGCTGTTATAGGCGTTGACGTAGTTAGTGTCGTGCTGATCGCCGTCGGGAACGTATTTGGTCATGAATTCGCGCCAGCCTTTGACGCCGGGATCGTCCTTCCAGGCGGGATCGTCGGGATCCTTGACGTAGGCGGTGGACAGAATGCCGGTGCCGGCCTCCACACCGGCTGGCTCCATCACGGTGGAAATCCACACCGCCACGTTGGAGAGGAACGTCATCGGCCGCCAGCCGATCTCGAACGCCTTGCGGATCGACTGCGCGGCGAATTTTGGCGTTGCCGCGATCACGAACACGTCGGCGCCGGACGCTTTCAGCTTCACGATCTGGGAGTCGATGGTCGGATCGGAGATTTCGTAGGTCGCTCCCGTCACTGCCGAATCGTATTTGTCGCCGAGCACGTCCTTCAACCCTGCGAGATAGTCGCGGCCGTAATCGTCGTTCTGCGAAATCACCGCAAATTTTGCGTTCGGGTTCTTTGCCAACGTATGGCGCGCATAGAGCCGGGCCTCGTAGCGGAACGGCGCCTGCACGCCGACGGTGGCTTGCGGAAATTGCGCGATGTCGGCAAATTTCGAGGCGCCGGAGGCCAGGAACAGTTGTGGGACATTCTTGCTCTGGAGATATTTCGCGATCGCGGTGTTGTGCGCGGTGCCGATCGAGGAGAAGATCAGCGCGACCTCGTCGCTTTCGACCAGCCGCCTCGTCTGTTCCACCGTTTTCGGCGGCGCGTAGCTGTCGTCGAGCGAGATCAGATTGACCTTACGGCCATTGATGCCGCCGCGCTCATTGACCATCTTGAAATAGCCGACCTCGCCCTTGCCGAGCGCGCCGAACGCCGACACCGGCCCGCTATAGGGCATGGTCTGGCCGATCTTGATTTCGGTTGCGGTGACGCCGCGCATTTCGGCGGCAGATGCGGGAAGCGCCAGGAACACCAGCGCACCAAATCCTGCGAGCAAACGCATCGGTTTCGCCTCCCATGTACGGGCGCTTGGGCCGATGGCTGCGACAGGCGCGGCTCGGCCGACGCTCTCTCTTGTGGCGCAAGCATGCCATGGCGTGCCGAACCACGCCATGGCTAACGATGACATCAGCGACATAAAAAAACGCGGCGTCTCTCCGCCGCGTTTTTTATTCAGATGCGATCCGCGCTTACGCCTGCGGCTGCGGCTCCAGGCCGGGGTCCGGATCGGGACGCGGGCGCGGCTTGCCGGCGGGAGGGACGGCGGAGGCGCGCGGCGCGCTCGGCTCCAGTACCGACTCGCGGTTGGGCTTCTTGCCCTTCAGCAGGTCGATGATTTCGTCGCCGCTCAGCGTCTCGAATTCGAGCAGGCCCTTGGCCAGCGCCTCGAGGTCCTCGCGTTTCTCGGTGAGGATTTTCGTGGCCTCGTTGTAGCCTTCCTCGACCAAACGCCGGATCTCGGAGTCGATCTTCTGGACGGTCGCTTCGGATGCGTTCTGCGTGCGCGACACCGACATGCCCAGGAATACCTCGTCCTGGTTTTCGCCGTAAGACACGGTGCCGAGTTCTTCCGACAGGCCCCAGCGCGTCACCATCATGCGCGCCAGACGCGTCGCCTGTTCGATGTCGGAAGCCGCACCCGAGGTGACCTTCTCGCGGCCGAAGATCAGTTCTTCCGCGACACGGCCGCCCATCATGATGGCCAGCCGCGAGGTCATCTGCTCGAGCGACATCGACAGCTTGTCGCGCTCGGGCAGTTGCATCACCATGCCGAGCGCCCGTCCGCGCGGAATGATGGTCGCCTTGTGGATCGGGTCGGTCGCAACAACGTTGAGGCCGACGATGGCGTGTCCGCCCTCGTGATAGGCCGTCAGCAGTTTCTCTTCCTCGGTCATGACGAGCGACTTGCGCTCGGCGCCCATCATCACCTTGTCTTTCGCCTCTTCGAACTCAGCCTGCGTCACCATGCGCTTGTTACGGCGTGCGGCGGTCAGCGCGGCCTCGTTGACGAGGTTCATCAGGTCGGCGCCGGAGAAGCCCGGCGTGCCGCGCGCGATGGTCTTGAGGTTGATATCCGGCGCCAGCGGCACCTTGCGAACGTGAACCTTCAGGATCTGCTCGCGGCCGACGACATCAGGGTTCGGCACCACGACCTGGCGGTCGAAGCGGCCGGGCCTCAGCAGTGCCGGATCGAGCACGTCGGGACGGTTGGTCGCGGCGATCAGGATCACGCCTTCATTGGCCTCGAAGCCGTCCATCTCGACCAGCAACTGGTTGAGCGTCTGTTCGCGCTCGTCATTGCCGCCGCCCAACCCGGCGCCGCGATGACGGCCGACCGCGTCGATTTCATCGATGAAGATGATGCAGGGCGCGTTCTTCTTGGCCTGCTCGAACATGTCGCGGACACGAGAGGCGCCGACGCCGACGAACATTTCGACGAAGTCCGAACCCGAGATCGTGAAGAACGGCACGTTGGCTTCGCCTGCGACCGCACGCGCGATCAGCGTCTTGCCGGTGCCGGGAGGGCCGACCAAGAGCACGCCGCGCGGAATCCGTCCGCCGAGGCGCTGGAATTTTCCGGGATCGCGCAGGAATTCGACGATCTCCTGCAGGTCCTGCTTGGCCTCGTCGACACCCGCAACGTCCTCGAAGGTGACGCGGCCATGGGCCTCCGTCAGCATCTTGGCGCGCGACTTGCCAAAGCCCATCGCCTTGCCGGCGCCGCCCTGCATCTGCCGCGACAGGAAGATCCACACGCCGATCAGTGCGATGAAGGGCAGCCAGGAGACGAGCAGCGACACGAACCACGGCACGTTGTCGCCGGGGGGCTTCGCGGTGATCGAGACCTTGCCGTCATAGAGGCGCTTCACCAGCGTCGGGTCGTTCGGTGCATAGGTCTGGAAAGAGGAGCCGTTGGTGAAGGTGCCGTGGATATCCGGCCCCTGGATCACGACGTCGCGAACGCGGTTCTGGTCGACCTCGCTCAACAACTGCGAAAACGAGATGTCCTGCGAGGACGTGCGCTGACCAGGATTCTGGAAGAGCGTGAATAATGCCAACAGCAGCAAGACAATAATGACCCAGAGGGCGAAGTTGCGCAGATTGGCGTTCATTGATCTTCCTTCGTGGTCGCGCGGATCGCGGCCCAATGTCCTTGGCAGTAACCCTAGAGTATTCCTTGGGTAGTGAGGCGAGAATCCCCGGTCCACTACACCCAATCTAGGTGGCGCCCGGGTCAATGCCAAGGGAACCATACGGGACTATTTAACGCATCTTAACGCGATACCCGGTCAAAAAATGACGCAAAATCCGAGGTTTTTCCGGGGTGGTTAAGGCTCTTCGTCCCGATATCACAGATATCTGGATATGGGGACGCTTCTCACGCACGGCTACCCCGCCGCGGCGGCGCTGGATCGACATGAATTCGCCCCTTCGTCAGGCTGATCGCCGCCCCGGCCAGCGTCTGTTTCAGCCTTGTCTGCCTCGCGCCATTCGCAATGGCCCGGTCCAGCACCGCCAGCAGCGCTTCCACCTTGCCGAGTTCCGCAGGCCCTTCGTGGCCGGCCCGGTCGATCGCGCGCTTGAGCAGCCGAAGCCGGATTTCCTCCGGCAGACCGGCAAATGCGGCGGCATCGAATCCGAAGCGCGAGGCATCATTGCGATCTCTCAAGGCGAGATAGCGCTCGGCGCCGTCGGCCAGCGCTTCGATCGCGGCATTCGCCCGCGCCAGCCTTGTTGCCAGCCGCGCCAGGTTTCGGCTGTCGCCGCCCTCCTCGACCAGCGCAGGCATTAACGCGCGCAGCCGCGGCCGCGTGAAGCTCATGTCCCGATTGGTGGGGTCGTCGGCAAAGGCGATCTTCGCCTTGTCGAGCGTCGCAACGAGCCGGGATTTCGGAACGTCGAGCAACGGCCGCGCCAGCCACACGCCCTCGCGCTCGGTCTCGCGCGCCATCGCGGCGAGACCGGCGATGCCGCTGCCGCGCAGTATCCGCATCAACAGCGTCTCGGCCTGGTCGTCACGGGTATGCGCGGTCAGGATGTGCGTGGCGCCGCTCGCCCGCGCGGCTTTCGCCAGCAGCCGATAGCGCGCCGCGCGGGCTGCGGCCGGCAAGCCGGTCTTCGGTTTGGGCCCGTTCCAGCGCAGCGTGCGATGGGGCAAATCGAGCGTGCGTGCGAGGCGCTTGACGTCGCGCGCCTCGCGCGCGGCCTCACGCCGCAAGCCGTGGTCGACGGTGACGGCGATCAATCGCGGCCCACGCGTCAAGGCGCGGCGCCAGCGGGCGGCAAGCCACATCAGGGCAAGGGAATCCGGGCCACCGGATACCGCCAGCACGAGCGCGGGCGCGGCCTTCCAATGTGCGAACAGATCTTTCGCTTGCTGTACCGAGATCGGCGCGTGGTCGTCGTCAGCCATGGCATCGCCAGTCTATTCGAGGCCGATGGCGGCCTCGACCGGCTTCCGCTTTAGCACTTAACCCGCTTTTGCTCACGGTCGACGGCAGCCTTCACGCCGGCAGATGCGCGCGGATATTTCCGCGTGACCTCGCCGAGCGCGGCGCAGGCGGCTTCCTTTTCCTTCAACGCCGCCAGCGACTGGCCGAGCCGCAGCAGGGCGTCGGGTGCCTTGCCCGACTTGTCGAACTTGGTGGTGACGCCGAGGAACGCTTCCGCGGCGTCGCGATATTGCTGGCGCTGGAAATGACTCTCGCCGAGCCAGTATTGCGAATCCGCGACCAGCGGATCGCTCGGATATTTCTGCGCAAAATTCTTCATCGTCTCTTCGGCCAGCGCATAGTCCTTGCGCTGCATGTAGCCGATGCCGAGATCGAATTCGTCCTTCGACGTGGCCGAGGGCGGCAGCGTGGTCAGCGCGGCGCTGGCGCCGGCCCCGGGGCCGCGGGGTGGCGGTGCGGCGGCGACGGGCGGCGGCAAGGCGCCTCCGGGGTCGCGCGGGCCGCCGAGATTGAGCGGCTCGCCCGGACCGCGCCCGCCAGGCGCGCCGATCGACGCCTCGTTTCCGATCGGCATCTGGCCGCCGCCAAGCGCACGCGGCGCACCGGGGGCGTTGGGATTCTGGCTGGGATCGAAGGCATCACCACGACGGCGGCCACCGGCCTGCGGGGCTGCCGGGTCCTGCACGATCGGCGCAGGCGCCGCGATCTGCGGCTGCTGGTCGTAGCCGGGTTGGGCCTGCGGATAGCCCTGCTGCTGGCGAGGCCCCTGCTGCGGATAACCTTGTTGCGGATAACCCTGTTGCCCCTGCGCCGGACCGGGCTGGGCCGCGGGCGGTGCCGCGGCCATGCCGGGCTGCGTGACCGGGGGCTGGCCGCCTGGCGCGGGCGGTGCGGCGCCGAGCTGACGCAGCCGATCCTCCAGCTGGCGGTTACGGTACTGCAGTTCCTCGTTCTGGCCGGTCAGCTGCCGGAGCTGGTTTTCCAGCCGCTGGATCCGCATTTCCAGGTCGGCGTCATCGGACTGCGCCTGGACTTGCGGGGAGCCTTGCGGAGAACGCTCCCACGGGAACGTGATCTGTGCGGACGAGGTCTGCACAGACAAGCCCAGCATCGCGGCGATCGCCGCGGCACCGGCAGCATTGAAGAATCTGGATGACATTTTGCCCTGACGACGAAAACCACGTGTCAAACGAAAGCAGAACACATTGAGAGAGGGAGTACGCCAGAATTGTGACTGGCATTTCCGATTCGGTTCGCGGAATTCCGGTATGGTTTAGTATCCGCTGCAAGACAAGCCGCCCGATCCGGCCGTCCGTTCACAAATCGAGGGAGACCCGCTCATGCACGTGTCTGTGAACGGGGTGCGGCTGTTCTTCGATGTCGAGGGCGCGAAACTGGTGCCCGACGGCCCGGTGATGCGGGAAAAGCCGACCCTCCTCCTGCTGCATGGCGGCCCCGGCTTCGACCATTCGATTTACAAGCCTGCCTACTCCGCCTTGTCCGATGTCGCCCAGATTGTCTATCTCGACCATCGCGGCAACGGCCGCAGCGAGGACGGTCCTCGAGAGGCCTGGAACCTGACGCAATGGGGCGACGACGTGCGCGCCTTCTGCGAGGTACTTGGCATCATCGATCCGATCGTGCTCGGCGCATCCTTCGGCGGGATGGTCGCGCTGGCCTATGCCACGCGCCATCCCGACCACCCGTCGAAGCTGGTGCTGATCAGCACCGAAGCCGCTGGAGACACCTATCTTGACCGGCGCGTGGCGCTGTTCGAGCGCTTCGGCGGGCCCGAAGTGGGCGCGCTCGCGCGCAGCAGGTTTCTGGACGTCGACAGCCCGAGGGATCAGGCGGCAGTCGACGCTTGGCGAAGACTCGCCTTCCCCGTCTATACGAGGACGCCGCGCGACCCAAACCTCGGAAGCCGTACGGTCGGAAAGCCGGCGGTGGGGCTGCACTTTTCCGCAAAACCGGGTGGCGAGAGCCACACCTTCAACATGTTCCCGGACCTCCATCGCATCCAGTGCCCTACCCTCGTGATGGGTGGTGAGGACGATCCGATGCATCCGATCGAGAGCCAGGCGGATATTGCGGCCGCACTGCCGGCCCATCTGGTGCAGTTCGAACGATTTGCGAACTGCGGGCATGCCGTGGTGCCCGATGCGCCTGAACGGGCGATAGCGGTGATCCGGAACTTCATCGCCCGTCCAAAATAAAACCGGCGCCCGAAGGCGCCGGTTTTGAATTTTGCGAAAGGCCGAAGGCTTAAGCGCCGGCGTTCAACACTGTAACGGCGCGGCGGTTCTGCGACCAGCAGGAGATGTCGTTACAGACCGCCACCGGGCGCTCCTTGCCGTAGGAGATGGTGCGCATGCGGTTCGGATCGATGCCGCGCGAGGCGAGATAGCTGCGCACCGACTGGGCGCGCCGCGCACCGAGCGCGATGTTGTATTCGCGGGTGCCGCGCTCGTCCGCATGGCCTTCGATGGTGAAGGAGTAGCGGTTGTAACTCTGCAGCCACTGCGCCTGCTTCTCCAGCGTGGCGATCGCCTGCGGGCTCAGCTCGGTCTGGTCGCTCTCGAAGAACACGCGGTCGCCGACATTGACCACGAAATCCTGCTGGCTCCCCGGGGTTGCCGCGCTCGCCATCGCGCCATCGGCGCCGACGTTGTTCTTGGCGCAGGCGCCCATCGACAGCGCCACCGCGACCAAGGCCGCCAGCTTCCATCCCTGGAGGATGCGCATCTGATATTTCATTCCGGAGCCTCCACGCTCACGTTTTCGACTGTTATCGGTCTACAGGGCGATGGTTAAGCGAACGTTCCGTCAACCTTGATGGAACCTTGCCAGACCCGATCAAATGCCGACAACCCGTGAAAAGCGACCGCGATAGTTAATGGTTTGTAAATGTGGCGCGACGGTGAAGGCAAGTGCCAATCGGCCCAAAAACCCGCAGTGAGGTTAGCTTTCAGCCAGAAATCCCCGTGGCACGCAGGTTCAGGCGTTCGGCACAATCGAGGGCCGTTCGAAGGGTGTAACGACCGCGTTGGAAAAAAAACTGCGCTCGGCCCGGCGCTCGAACAGCATCCGTCGCTCAAAGGCGCTCGAGCGCATAATGGGAAAACGGGTCAAGACACGTTCCCGCACGGCCGGAAAATCGCAGGCCATCAATGCCACTTTTTTTAATACGTTCGGAAACGAACGCGGTTCGGCAATGGTCTCCTGCAGAAAGACCCGGCGATAAAACGCCTGATGCTCGGCACGAACTTGCGCGAGCCCGGTATCGGCGTTGAAATACTCACATGCCAGATAGGCCAGCCGCACGGTCAGATAGGGGAGTTCCGGAAACCGCTGGGCTTTTTCGGGATCTGCAACAAATCGAGCCGGGTCGATGATAACTTCGCCTCGGTCGAGGCGACGGTGAAGAACATCGCCGAACAATTCGGTTGCATAGGACGTCCTCGATTCCGGCGTCAGGACGTGGAGGCGGAGGGAACTGCAGAGTTCGCCGTCAACATAGATTCCGAATGTCCAGGCGTTGGGCGCATCGTCATAACGATCGCTGACGCGCTGAGACTCTGACGGCAGGATCAATCCGCCATGCAGATAGGCCCTGTAACGCATCAAATAAAGAGCGTCCCTTTCCTCGGGAGTTTCGATGACTCGGTAGTCGACGCGATCAAATAGCCCTGCCCCCCGCACAAAGAGCGGCTTGCGCGGTTCGGCTCCAGCCTTCATCTGATGCTCCTAGCCTTCCAACAACTTCCACGAGTGAAAGAAAAGATTAACGCCTCCTTAACAAAATTGCAAAGGCTTAGCCACGTTAAGGTTACCCTTGTGGGCCCGCAAAAACCCGGAGGAGCCGTGTCGAGAGCACGAACAAAAGCGGGACTGATTAGCTTGAAGTCAGGCGATCGATCGCGAAGATACCGCGACGATTTGGTCGTCCGGCGGGCGGCGGCCGTGCGAGGCATTGAGCAACTGACGAACCCGCACCGCGGGCACCGGCGGACTGAACAGGTAGCCTTGCGCCTCGGTTATCGCGCCGTCGGCGCTGATCAATTCGAGCTGCTCGTTGGTCTCGATGCCCTCCACCACCACGGACATTCCGAGGTCGGCCGACAGCCGCGCCACGCCGCGCAGCAGCGTCAACGGACGGTCGCTGTCGATGCCCTCGAGGAACGAGCGGTCGATCTTGACCTTCTGCAACGGGAAGTTGTGCAGATAGCTCAGGCTGGAATAGCCGGTGCCGAAGTCGTCGAGCGAGATCCGCACGCCGAGCGAATGCAACTGCGACAGCACGTCATGCGTGAGCTGCGTGTTCCGCAGCAGCGAGGATTCGGTGATCTCGATCTCCAGCCGGTTAGCCGGCAGGCCGGAGACCTCGAGCGCGTAGCGGACTTCGCTCAGCACGTCGCGCTGATGGAATTGCTGCGGCGAGAAGTTGACCGCGACGCTGACGCCTTCGGGCCATTTCATGCATTCCATGCAGGCCTTGCGCAAAATCCAGCGGCCGAGATCAACGATCAGGCCCATGTCCTCGGCGACCGGAATGATATCGGTCGGCGAAACCGTGCCGCGAACCGGATGATTCCAGCGCAACAGCGCCTCGCAGGTGGATATCCGTCCCGACTTGAGATTGACCAGCGGCTGGAAGAACAGCTCGAACTCCTCGTTGGCCAGCGCCTTGCGCAGGTCCAGTTCGAGGATGCGGCGAGATTCGACGACCTGCGCCATCTCGTCGCGGAAGAAGCAGAAGGTGCCGCGGCCGTCGGCCTTGGCGCGGTACAGCGCCATGTCGGCATTCTTCAACAGCGTGTCGGCGCTGACGCCGCGCGAGGTCATGGCGATACCGATGCTGGCGCCGATTTCGACCAGATGATTGTCGATCTTGTAGCGCTCGCTCAGGCGATCGACGATGCGCCGGGCGAGACCGGCAGCGTCGTCAGAGGAATGGATGTTCTGCTGGAACACCACGAACTCGTCGCCACCGAAGCGAGCCACGAAATCCTCGGGCCGCAGCATTTCACGCAGGCGACCAGCCACGGCGCACAGCAACTGGTCGCCGCAGGGATGACCGAGCGTGTCGTTGACCTGCTTGAACTGGTCGAGGTCGATGAACAGCAATGCCGATAGCTGTTCGGCGCCCTGCTGGGCCGACAGAAGATGTCCGATCTCGTCGCGGAAATTGACCCGGTTGGGAAGGTCGGTCAGTTCGTCGTACCGCGCCAGATGACTGATCTTGGCTTCGGAGGTGCGCCGCTCGGTAATGTCTTCCAGGAGCACGACTGCGCCGCCGCCAGCCATCGGTTGGAAGGTCCAGGATAGCGAACGGTTTCTGGTGAGGTCGGGGTCGGCGGTGACAATGTCCTTGGCCTGCGAATTCTCGATTTCGGCGAGGATCATTTGTCCACTCGCCGCCGAGATCGATCCGGCACTCACGCAGTCGGCGATGATGTCGGCCGCGTTCGCGCCCCGCTCCACGAGATCTTCAGACAGATCCATCATTTCGCAGAAGCGGTGATTCATCACCGCAAGTTCTCCGTCGCCGCGGAACATGCACAGACCGTGGGGCATGTTGTTCAAAGCAGTATCGAACTGTCCGGCGAGCGCCGCCTCGCGCTCGCGCGCCAGAAGCGCCCGCAAGAATATGCGGTGCAAATTGGCCGACATCTGCATGACAACGACAAGGAATGCGGCGGTGATAACTGACATAGCGACGTAATAGGGCGTGCCACGCAGCGCCAGCGCGATCACGGTTGGACCGAAGGCAAGTGCAGCCTGCAACTGGAATATCCATTGGCGTCCGTAGGCCCTGCCTGCACCTCCCGACACGACCCCGGTAATAACGGACAAACAAATCATGTGGGCGACGGCATCGTCGCTGCTCAGCATAGTGACGGCGCCCCATATGCCGATTGCAGCGGCTTGGATCATCGCCCCGATTTGATATCGCTTTTTCCACCGTTCAGCTTCTTCGGCCGTGAGGCTCGCTTTGCGCGCTTGGTACCGTTGCAAATCGAAAGCCCGGATCGCTCCGGCCATCAGGAGCAATCCGACACACGCCCAGATCAGATTTTCGTCGGTCTTCAGCGCGGTCAGGCTGGCCGCGACCGCCAGGAAGAAAATACCTACATGCACCGGACCTTGAGTGTCGAAGAGCGAATCGATCAGCGCCGCCGAAATCTTCGGCGATATCTGTCGCTGATCAGACTCTCCGCTCTGGCTTGCGAGCTGCATATCGGGAACGCGCGTCCTGTTAGGGTACGTAGTTCTACCCTTCGCAGATGAAGTCTTTCTGAGGGAACATCGTTACCGGAACGTTGCTATTGCTTGGTGAATGAAAAAATATGCCAGAAAAATCAGTGGGCTAGGCAATGTTTGCCGGTTAACGAGCGCGCTCTCGCCCGGCCGGGTTCCATTATGACAACAGCGGCGACCATGCCGGATCGGAGGCGAAACCAGGCGTTGGCACCCGCAATTCGTTACGACCTGAAATATCGACCGTGTACAGCGAGGGCCCGGCGCTGCCGCCGGGCTCGCGGAAGAACATCACAACCCGGCCGTTCGGCGCAAAGGTCGGCCCTTCATTATGGAAGCCCGAGGTGAGGATCCGTTCGCCAGAACCGTCGGTCTTCATGATGCCGATCGCGAACTGTCCGCCGCCCTGCTTGGTGAAGGCGATGTAGTCGCCGCGCGGCGACCAGACTGGCGTCGAATAGCTGCCCTCGCCGAACGAGATGCGCTGCGCCCCGCCGCCGGTGGCCGCCATCGTGTAGATCTGCGGCTTGCCGCCGCGATCGGATTCGAAACAGATCCGGCTGCCGTCGGGCGAATAAGACGGCGAGGTGTCAATCGCCGGCGTGTCGGTCAGCCGCGTCGTCGATTTCGAACGCAGATCCATCACGAACAGGTTCGAGTTGCCGCCCTGCTGCAGGCTCATGATGATGCGCTGGCCATCCGGCGAGAACCGCGGCGAGAACGACATGCCGGGAAAATTGCCGACGATCTCGCGCTGCCCGGTCTCGACGTTGTACAGGTAAACGCGCGGATCGCCCTGGCCGAACTCCATATAGGTGATCTCTTGCGTCGACGGCGAGAACCGCGGCGTCAGCACCAGCTCGGAGCCCTTGGTCAGGTATCGGACATTGGCGCCGTCCTGATCCATCAGCGCCAGTTGCTTGATGCGCCGCTCCTTGGATCCGTGCTCGTGGACGAACACGACGCGGCTGTCGAAATAGCCCTTCTCGCTAGTCGCGCGTTCGTAGATCTGGTCGGAGATGATGTGGGCGATCCGCCGCCAATATTCCGGCGAGGTCTGGTATTGCTGGCCGGCCATCTGCTGCTGGGTGTTCACGTCCCAGAGGCGGAATTCGGCTTTCAGACGGCCGTCGCCCTGCCGAGTCATCCGGCCGGTCACCAGATACAGCGCGCCTATCTGCTTCCAGCTCTGGAACTGCGGCGGATTGTCGGGATTGGTGATCCGCTCGATGAACGCAGCCGGATCGATCGGCGCGAACAGCCCGCTGCGCTTGAGATTGTTGGTGATGACCTGCGACACGCCGACGCCGACCTCGGCGTCACCCGGCGTGCCCGCCACGAAATTCGATATCGCGATCGGCTGAGGCGTAAACTCACCTTCGGGAATGGGGATCCGCTTCGGCGCCTGCGCAAATGCGCTGCGAAGCGGCGCGGCCGTGACCGTGCCAAGCGCGGCCATTCCGGAAATGATCTGCCGGCGGCTCAGGCGGAACGGCATGTTCGGCAATCCATCTTTGTCAGTCATCGCTTCAATCTTGCTCATGTGCGATCGCCAATCGGCGATCACGGTCAGACTTTTTCCTTGAACACCGGCGCGAAATATTTCCATTCCTCGTAAAGCGCCGCCGGCAATTTGTACGGCTGGCATTCGAGGATCGCGCGTAACGCGCTCTCCTGATAGACGCGCAGGAAAGGCGTCGCCGGAACGCCTTCCGGAACCGGCGAGCCTTCAAGGGTGCCGTCGCGCTTCAGACGAATGGCAAACGCAACCTCAGGCTTCTGCGATTCGATTCCGCCATAGGGTTTTTTCCAGCACCGTTCGACCTGCCGCTGAAACATCGCGCCCCAGGTCGCGGAATTGTCCGCAGCCGCGCCCTTCGAGGTGCCGAGCGCGGCATTGGAATTCAGCGTGTCGCCGGTCGTGGCCTGACGCGACGGGTCACGCTTGTCGAGCAGAGCGGCGATCTGATTCTGATCGAAGTGCCGTTCGACAATCCTCTTCTGCGGCTCCGGCGGCTTCGCCGCCTGCACCGGCTTCGGCGGCGGCTTCTTCTCTTCCTTCTTGATCGCTTCCGCGATCGGATCGGGCTTGACCGGATCCGGCTTCTTCTCGATCGGCTTCGGCTCTTGCTTCGGCTCTTCCTTCGGCTTCTCGACGACCTTCGGCGGGTCGGGCTTCTTCTCGACCGGCTTCTCCTCGACCTTCGGCTGCGGCGGCGGCGCGGTCTCGGTCACGACCGGCGCCTTATCGGTGATCTTGCCGACGGCATCGTCGACCGGCTTGGCTTCGGCGACCTTCTCGACCAGCGGCTTCGGGTTTTCCTTCTTGCCGGTCTTCATGCCCGCCATGACCTTGGCAAGCTGATCGGGAGAAATGACATCGACCGCTACCGAATCTTCCGGCTGCATTTCGAGCGCCTTGGTCGAGAACGACAGCATCACCCACCCCAGCACGAGGACGTGCAGGGCAACCGATGCCAGAACCGTCTTGTCGACCTTGACGTTCACTTGAGCTTTCCCGCTCCGTCCTCAGCCGTCGCGCGCCGCTGCATGGCTCAGGAGCCCTGCTCCGGCACGATGACGATATTCGCCTTGAACCCCGCCGTCCGAATATACCCCAATAATTTCATCATATCCGTGTAACAGACGTCCTTGTCGCCGCGCAGGTATACCACGCTCTCGGCCTCCGACCGGGTCTCCCGGATCGCCTTGATCTTGGGCAGCAGGTCGTTGGCCGAAATCAGCGTGTCCCCGAGATAGAGTTCGACGTTCGAATTGCAGGCCCCGCCGGTGCGCTTGACCGACAATGTGAGCGGCGGAGCGTTGGCCGCGAGCGACTTGCCGCCGCTGGCAACCGGCAGATCGATATCGATGGTCGACGTCATCAGCGGCGCCGCCACCATGAAGATGATGAGCAGCACCAGCATCACGTCGACCATCGGCGTGACGTTGATCTCCGCCATCACGGCGGCGCGACGCCGGCCGCGGCGTCCACCGCCGCCACCCGCCGAACCTGCCATGTTCATCGCCATGATCTTGATCTCACGATGCGCTCGTCATTTGCCGTCCTCACGCCCGCTCGTCGATCTGGCGGGACAGGATGGCGGAAAACTCGTCGGCGAAGCCTTCCAGCCGCTGCGCCTGCCGGTTCACCTCGGACGTGAACTTATTGTAGAAAATGGTCGCCGGGATGGCGGCGATGAGACCGATAGCGGTCGCAAACAGCGCCTCGGCAATGCCGGGCGCCACCACCGCGAGCGAGGTGTTTTTCGAGGCTGCGATCGACTGGAAGCTCGACATGATGCCCCAGACGGTTCCGAACAGGCCGACAAAGGGCCCCGCGGAGCCGACCGTCGCCAGCACCAGCAGCCGCCGTTCCAGCCGCTCGACCTCACGCGCGATGGAGACGTTCATCACCTTCTCGATCCGCATCTGCAGGCCGGCAAAGGAGCGTGACTGGCTCTCGAAGGAGCGCTTCCACTCGCGCATGGCCGCGACGAAACACGCCGCCATCGACTGCGTCGGTTTGGCTGACAGCGCGCGGTAAAGTTCCTCGATCGACTGACCGGACCAGAACGCCTGTTCGAAGCGGTCCATGGCGCGCTTGGTGCGCGAATAGAGGAAAATCTTGTCGATCGCGATCGCCCAGACCCAGACCGAGCAGGCCAGGAGTCCCATCATGACCGTTTTCACGACCCAGTGGGCCTGCATGAACAGCGCAATCAGCGACACGTCGGCGGAGACCAACGGCAGGGCTGCCGGAGCCACGTCGGCGGGATTCATGAGCGGTATCCTCTCAACGCAAGTGTCCCTATTTTCCTCCGGGAGCAAATGGCTGCCGGTACCACAGCCGCGCGTCGGGCGCGGCGATTTGCGCCAGCGCGAGAGCCTCTCTTGGTGTCGCATGGGGGGCCCGCCGAAAGCCGGGCCTTGCTTCCCCTGCCAACATGTCAAAACGAGGGCTATCAGCGCGTCATTCCGTCCCTAACCAGACGCTAAGCATAGTTAACACTTGGTTACTAAAGGGAAATGTGGCTGCCGTAAATCGAGGCAGGCCGGGCGGTTACAGGGCCCGGGGCCCGGGTTCCATGCCCGGATAAGTGGTCCCGGAAGGTGGCCTCGCCCTTCGAAACGGCCGCGCCGCGGCTGCCCCCAGGGTGAGCGGATGGAGCGAGGCCAGCTCTCTCCACGTCATTGCGAGCGCAGCGAAGCAATCCATCTTTCGGTGCATGGGGTGACAATGGATTGCTTCGCTTCGCTCGCAATGACGGTGGATACAGCTTCACGTTCTCGCGGCGCATTGCGCCCGAGGTTTGCACTTGAACTGTACCCTCGAGAACAGAGGGCGCAGGGAAGACCGGGTGCTTGCTGCACCCGCGGTCTCGCGTGCGATTTGCGCAAACAAAACTGCACACGAGCATACAGGGCAGCGGGAGCATTCCGGCCTTCCCTGCGCAATGGCTTTACGGCTTACTTCGAGCTCTCCCCGGTGAACGGCTTTCTTGCCACCGTCGCTACGCAGAAACTTCTGCGTAGCTTAACGCCAGCACCGCGGCGTCCGGACCACACGACTTCGCCGTACGCTTCAGGCGCGTACGTCTAGCGCGCCCTCCGCGTCCATCGCATCTCACCGCACGTTCGTGACGATCGCGAGCGCCCCTCATCTGCCGTGAGACGGGCGGAGTTATGCCGGTGATTTGGCCTGCATGTTAAGCGAAATATTTTTGCGCGCCAATCTGGATGACCCAAATCGCGTTGAAATGGCTGCTGGAATTCGCCTTTGCGCGCAGCGTCTTTGGCAACCATTGAACGCGCGACGGCGCAGTCGGTGCTTGCTGTTTTGCCCGTCGGGCAGCGCGGAACAAATTTTGCGACGGCCGGACAACCGCCCTGCTTCAACGCTCGCCTTGTCGCTCGGACGGGCGTGATCTAAACATGACGCCAACCATAATAAGCGTGCGAGCCTGATCCGCATTCGAGGGAGAAGACAATGAAGGCATTCATGATGGCCGCGGCGGTTGTTGCCGGCATCGCTGCCAATGCGGCGAATGCCGCGCCACTGCCCGAGGCAAAGCCGGATGACGTGGGATTTTCGCAGCAAAGACTGGCCCGCCTGGACGATTTTTTCGCCCGCGAGATCGCCGCGAAACGTGTGCCCGGCGCCGTGGTTGCGATAGCTCGCGACGGAAAGCTCGTTCAGTACAAGGCGTACGGCCAGCTTGATCCAACCAAAGGCACGCCGATGCCGCTGGATGCCGTGTTCGCGCTTGCCTCCATGACCAAGCCGATGGCCGCCGTCGCGGGCCTGACACTTATGGAACAGGGCCGCCTGGCTCTTCAGGCAAAGCTTGCCGACTACTATCCCGCGTTCGCCGAGATGAAGGTCGGCGTACCGCAGGCGGACGGTTCGCTGAAGCTCGAAGCGCAGGTTTCACCGATCTACATCCACGACCTTTATCGACACACATCCGGCCTGATGTATGGAGGACGCCCGGACAGCTCGAGCCCGGTAGCGCGGCAGTACCCGGACGGGACGGCGCCGGCGATCGAGGGCGATACGCAGGCGTTCATCGATCGCATCACGAAGCTGCCGCTGGCGCACCAACCGGCGACGGTTTTCGAGTACGGCTTCTCGATCGATGTGCTCGGCGCGGTTGTTGAAAAGGTGAGCGAGCAGCGGCTTGGCGACTACCTGGCCGGCAATGTGTGGCAACCGCTCGGCATGAGGGACGCCACGTTCCACCCCACGGAGGCGCAGCGCGCTCGTCTTGCCCGGCCATTTCCCAATGACCCGCTGACGGGCAAGCCGCAGGCGATCAAACTTCTCGATACACCAACGAAGTTCGACTGCGGTGGCGCCTGCGCATTTGCAACCGTGGGCGACTACGTACGCTTTGGGCAAATGCTGCTCAATGGCGGCGAACTCGACGGTCAGCGCATTCTCGGGCCCAAGACCGTGCATCACATGGTCTCCAACCACCTTGGGCCGGAGATCAGGAACAACGTGGCCAACGTGGAGCCGCATCGCGGTGGTTTTGGCTTCGGCCTTGGAGTGGCCGTGCGCACCAGCGAGGGTCTGTCCTCGGTTCCGGGCAATCCCGGCGAGTTCACCTGGAATGGCGCTTATGGCACGCAGTTCTTCTGCGACCCGAAGGAGCGCCTTGTCGTCGTCGTGGGAACGGCGGCGCCCGGCGAACTTCGGAAGTACTATCGTGAGCAGGTCCAAGACATCGTCTACGGCGCCATGGTGCGGTAAGCTTTCTCGCAGACTTTGGTGTACACGGCCCCGGCGTCAGGCTGGGACCTCTGTCTCCGGGCAATTGGTCAACCGCGCGGGAACGCCGACGGCGGTGCAGCCGGACGGCACGTCATGTTCGACGACCGCGCCGGCGCCGATCTTGGCGAAATCGCCGATGCTGATACCGCCGATAATGGTCGATCCGGCGCTGAGCAAAACGCCCCTGCCGATTTTTGGCGCGCGGTCCGGTTCCGAATGCTTCCGGCCGATGGTGACGTTCTGCAGGATCGTCACCTCGTCGCCGATCGCGGCGAAAGCACCGATGATGATGCCGGTGGCGTGATCGAGAAACACCGACGTTCCGATCGATGCTGTGGGGTGAATGCTGACCTGAAGCTGATCGGACGACAGGCTTTGCAACAGCAACGCCAGATCGCTGCGGCGCTGGCGCCAGAGCCAGTTGGAGACGCGCCAGGCCTGCAGCGCGACGTAGCCCTTGAAGTTCAACAGCGGCGGCAGAAGTGCCGTCGTCGCGGGGTCGTGAGCGGCGATGCTCTGCAGGTCGCGGCTCGCGGCATCGATCAGATCGGGTGAACTGCCGAACGCGTCCCGGGCAAGCTGCGCAAACCGCGTACGATCCGCCGGACTCCTGCCGAGCCGCTCGCCGATCTGGTGCGCCAGTGCGTGAGCGAAGTCAGGATGATCGAGAATGGCCGTTGATAGCGCCGCGCCGAATACCGGGTCGCGCGCCACCGCGCTTTCCGCTTCACGCCGGATCGAGTGCCAGAGCCGATCGACAGGCATTTCATTCTGGATCATGGCGGCCGCCCCGGATCAGTGCTGGCTCGTAACATATGTCGGCTGTCGAACAACGCCAAACGTCTGCTTCGGGTCCGAAGCCGAAATGCGAGTGTCCTTCGATCGCCAGGAGTTTTCCCCGCCATCGGGCCGGCTTTGGTAAACGCCTCCGAACACCTGACTACCGCTGTCCCCACATCCGGCGCATGTTCGCCATCGGCGGCGTCTCCTTGGCGGTTCCAGAATTAACCTGGATCGCGGACGTAAAGCTTAACTAGCAAGCTTACCAAAGGGATTCTGTTGCTCGCTTCCCCAGAGCAACTAACCACTTCGACTACATTGCGAAAGATTTTTGCCCGCTCACAAGGAGCATTGCCATGGTGCAATCAACGAAACAGCCGATTTTGGACGTGATCGATATTGAGCGCGAAATCGAGGAAGAATTTCGAAAGCTGCCACCGACTCGCGAACCCCAGCCGACCGATTTCGCGCCGCCTTCCGTAAGCGCCCCGGATCTGGCGATGCCGGATTATGTCGAGCATCGCGACGGGGCCACGGAGATCGGCAAGCTGTCGGCGGAAGCGGTTGTCCGCGAATATGAAGCTGCGGCGAAAGACATCGAGGAGCTAGGCGTTGAGCTGATCGGGCAGGTCAAGCGATGCGAGGCCATGAGCCAGGAGGCGCTCGCCGTGATCGAGGAGCTGAAGGAAACCGCAGGGCAGTACCGCGAGGAGGCCAAGCGCGTCTTCCTTCAAATCGAGAACTGTTCGTTGGTGACGGCGGAGGTGCGCAAGACCTGCGCTGCAATGAAGGAAAAGATCGCAGCTCCGGGCAAAATTGAAACTCAAGCCAAAGAGAAGTGAACCTCGACACCCGGGGGATGGCGAGTCCCGGCGCCGACGTATGGATCGTGCTCGCCCTCGCCTATCTCAACGGATGGGGGTGACGGCCGGTCGGCAGGTCGCGCTGCTACGTGACGCGACCGCTTGCGCGGGCAGCAAGGCGAGCGCCGCGACCAGTCCGGCTATCGATGCAATCGCGGCTACCGAAAACAGCCAGACATAACCGATCGCCCATCCGTCGGCATGGAGCACCGCGCCGAGAACGGCGATACCGACTGCGAAGCCGGCCTGGCGCATGACGACGGTCACGGCAGATGCCATGCCGGCTTGATCGGGAGGCACCAGCGCAACGACTGCGCCCGACAGTTGGGGGTGGGCGAGCGCGACACCAAACCCGATGGCGACCATGCCGCAGAGGATCGGAATCATCGGCGGTGCTGCGCCGCCCGACATGAGCGCGATCGCAATGGCGACGTTGCCCGCTGCCACGATTGCAAGCGCCAGGGCGAAATGCAGCCGCCATCCTATTCGGCCGACAAGCCAGCCGCCCAACGGCGGCAGGAACAGCATCGGCAGCGTGGCCGTCAGGAGCGCGATACCGGCCACTTCCGAGGACCAGTGGAAGGCCGTCGCGAAGAACAGCGGCAAATAGACGAGCACCGCCCAATAGCCGACTGAGACGGCGAACAGGAGTATCGCAATCCCGATCATTGCTCGCTGAACGAATACGTCGGGATCGAGGATCGGTTTGTCGAGGCGCCTCTGCTGTGTCGCGAATACAGTAAGCAGCAACGCACTCAGCGCGACCCCGCCGGTCAGGTGCGCGATCGAGGTGCGACCGAGCAGCAGCGCCTCCACCAGCACAGCCAACGCAGTGGTGAGTAGCAGGACACCCAGGATGTCGAGCGGCCGGGGCACCATCTCGCGCACTTCCGGGACCAGCCGCGGCACGCCCCATGCGACCAAGGCGCAGGCCGGCAAGTTGATGAGGAAGATCCAGCGCCAACCGATCCATGATGAGACAAGGCCACCGATGGTCGGACCAAGAGACATGGCGATGCCGGACATGACGCCGAGCCAGGCGAATGCGCGCGTACGCGCCTGCGTTTGCGCATAGACGGTCGCGATCAGCGCGATGCCGCCGGTCATGATGAATGCGGCTCCAATACCCTGCAGGGCGCGGGCAGCCCATAATGTCGGTCCGTCCCAGGCCATCCCGCACGCCAAGGACGCGAGAGCAAAAATGCCGTTGCCGGCGAGCATCGCCCGCCGCCGCCCATACCGATCCGCCAACGCCCCCGCAAAGAGCAAGGCGCCTGTGAACGCCAGGCTGTAGGCGTCCATGACCCAGGCATATCCAGCCACGCCGAACCCGAGGTGACGTGCGACCGCCGGCAAGACAATGACCACCGCCGTCACGTCAAAGTTGGCGAGGAAAGCCGCCATCCCCAGAAGCAGCGCCGGCGCCATGGATGGTGCAGGCTGAGCATTGTCACTGTCGGGCATGTTCGTCGGCGGTTTCATCGGGCGATCTCGGAGCTGTGCGGCGACTACTGGTGTCTTGAGCCGCCGCAGTACGCCAACGCTAATTGTTCACATCGGCATGAATCTCCTTCATAGTCTCGCGCATGCGTGCCCTTCCCCCTTTTGATGGTTTGATCGCGTTCGACGCGGCTTTGCGTCACCGCAGCATGACGCTCGCGGCTGGTGAGTTGGGGCTCACGCAGAGCGCGATCAGCCACCGGCTGAAACGGCTCGAGGCCTTTGTCGGCGCGCCGTTGTTGAACCGCACCGGGACCGGCCTTTTGCCGACGCCGGCCGGCGTGACCTTGGCCGAGGGGTTGGGGCGGATGCTCGACGAGATGGCGGAGCTGCGCGCCCGCTCGCGTGCGACGGTGCAGCCGGCGACGCTAAAAATCGGGCTCGGCTCCGCCCTCGCGGACTACTGGCTGGTCAGGCGTCTGCCGGCGTTTGCGTCCGCCCATCCGGACGTGGCGATCGAACTCTTCATCATCGAAAGCGATGTTCAGGCGCGCGCACTTGATCTCGACGTGCAAATCCGGTGGCTGCCCAAGGCCAGCGCGCGCGCGACCTCGACCCAACGCCTGCTATTCGACGAGATGGTTTTCCCGGTCGCCACCCCGTCGCTTCTGCCGCGCGGGCGGCCCTTGAAGGATCCGGGCGCACTCGGCACCTTGCCGATCCTGCACAAGGGTTACGTGGGCCGGAACGATGGCGCGGAGTGGTCGTGGCCGGTCTGGTTCGAGCGGCTCGGGATCGCGGCTCCCGCTCCGGCCGGGCTTCGCTTCGACAATCTCGGTACCGCAATCGCTGCTGCCTTGCAGGGCAGCGGCGTCGTCCTGGGCCGGTCACTGCTGGTTCACGATGCCCTCGCGGAGCGGCGACTTTGCCGCGTCGTGTCGTCAGGCTGGGATATGGCGTCCAGCAAAGCGCATATTGTCCGCTGGCCCGCGGCGCTCGCCAACGACAAACGAGTTGCACGGTTCGTCGCCTGGATTGCAAAGGAGGCGGCGAAAACATCTCTTCGATGAAGGCGCGTCACCGCCGATTTCGGGTGTGTAAAAAACAAACCGCCCACCTGCTCTCGCAGATGGGCGGCTGTATCGCCATCAGGCATCATGGGGGCATCACGCCTGAGGCTGAACTCTCACTCGCGACGCTGTTCGCTTTAGCCCTGCTGCGGCTGGTCGTTCGGCGGGGTCGGACGCGGCTTGTGCTGCGCCATGAACTGGTCGAACTCTTCCTTGTCCTTGGCGTGACGCAGGCGGTCGAGGAAATTCTTGAACTCGACCTGCTCTTCCTCGAGCCGGCGCAGGGTTTCCATGCGGTACTCGTCGAAGGCGCGGTTGCCGCTCGTGGGCGGACCGAAGCCGAAGCCGCCAAAGCCACGGCCTTCCATGCGATTGCGCATCCGGTCCATCTTGTACTGCATCCGCTCCATCTTGTTCTGCCAGCGATCACCGTTGCTCCAGCAACCCATTTTTCTGCTCCCTAGTGTGAAAAAGAGGAGGGCAAGCCCGATCGGCCACCAAATGATGAAGCCGAGGATGGTCACCGCGATCCAGCCGGGGTGCCAGGGGCTCTCAAGCATATGCGGACGATAGTTCTCTTCCCTCGGGCCGCGCCATCGATTGACATCTGCGGTGTAGGCCATTTCCCTCTCCATGACGGCGATCACGCCGTTGTGAATGTAAATAACATTTACATACCTAAACCATCCACGATTTTTGTCAAGCGGGCGGCTCGCCGCACCGTCGAAAATTTTATTTGGGAGTTCCCCAAGGGCCTGAAGGTCCACCGCCGGCAGGCGGCACCGGTGGCGGGCCTGGCGGCTTCTGGTCCGTTGGCCGGCGGTCGGTCGGGAAGCCGAGGCCGCGCAGGTAAATCAGCACTTCGGCTTCCAGCAGTTCCTCCGGCGACATCGGCAGTTTTCGCCGCGCGGCGTCGCCGCGGCCGAACAGCGACGCGACCCCGTGCGACATCGACCATATATGCAGCGCCATCATCATCGCCGGCGGCCGCGGCATGCCGGGCGGCGCCAGCGCAGCAAGTCGCTCGGCAGCAGCCCGGATGATGGCGAAGGCACGCTCACTGGCAGCCATCAATGTAGGATTTAAATCGACCGGAATGCCGGATTCGAACATCGCCGAATAGAACGCGGGCTCGTTGCGCGCGAAGGCGAGATAGGCCTTGCCGACCCGTTCGAACGCCGTAACCGTATCCGGCCGGCCGTCGTCCCAAGCCTGCGTCAGCAGCGCTTCGAACTGCTCGAAGCCACGTTGGGCGATCGAGGACAGCAGTTCCTCGCGGTCGCGGAAATGCCGGTAGGGCGCAGCGGGGCTGACGCCGGCCATCCGCGCGGCGTCGGCGAAGGTGAAACCGGCCGCGCCTTTTTCGGCAATCAGGCCGAGCGCCGCTTGCAGCAGAGCCTCTTTCAAATTGCCGTGGTGGTAGCCGCGCTCGCTGCGGCCTTGGTCCTTTCGCCAGCTCATGTGAAAGGCTTTTACATGAGCCGGGTGAAAAGGTCACTTATTTTGAGGCGTTAACTGGCGTTCATCAAGATTAACGGCATGCGGGGCGACGCAAATTCCGGACGATTCTAACCGCCCGGGTCTAACCGCCCGGGATCGGGAGGACCGGCATGATCTCCACGCGCTCGCCGGGAAAGATCGCAAAGTGCGGGTGGTTCTCGAACAGTTTCGCGGCGGCCTCATGCGAGCCGGCGCGCACCACCGCGAAGGCGCCCATTTCGTTGGCGATGTCAGCAACACCGCTTGAATCGATCTTCTTGGTCTTGCCGAGCGGGCCCCCGATGGCGACGAGCGCCGCCTGGTGCTTTTCGACCCAAGCCTTCCACGCCGCGATTCCCTGCTGCTCCCTGGCGCGCCGCTCAGCCTCAGGCAGCGCATTCCAGGCCGCCATTTTCGCACTGGTCTTGCTGCCGAGAAAGACGGCGAGGAACGTATCGTTGGCGCTCATGAGGTTTCTCCTCCCTTTGCGGTTGACGGATTGCGATAGACTCTCGACTTAATGGCGTGCGGAGCCCTGTTGCAGTGCCTCCGGACTCACCGTGCCTTGTGCGCATTTCCCTTCTGCAGCTCGTCGAAGCCTTTGGCCGCCTGTTGCACTTCTTCGGAGAAATCTTCGATCTCCTGCACCTGGCGGATTTCGATGATCTCGTTCTCGGAGGCCGGGCACTTCTTCGCCCAGGCGATTGCCTCCTCGCGCGACTTCACATTGATCATCCAGTAGCCGCCGAGCACTTCCTTGGCCTCGGTGAAGGGGCCGTCGGTGACGACAGGCTTGCCGGTGGCAAATGAAACCCGCGCCCCCATCGACGGCGGATGCAGCCCGTCGAGCGCGATCAGCACGCCGGCGTCTTTGAGCGCCTCGTTGTACTTCATCATCGCCTTGACCCGTTCGGGGTCGAGCTGGACGTCCGGCGGCGCGGTCTCATAGCCCACGGGGATCATCAGCATCATGAATCGCATGGTGGGTGTTCCTTGTTCTTTGGATGGCGATCGTCACTTCTTCGCGGTCTGCGTCCGCAGTCGCTCTTCCTGCTCGCGCAGTTCGGCGGTGAGCGCTTCGCCGAAATCCTCTGTCGTGAACACCTGGCGGATTTCGATCTCGTCGCTATCGAGGAACGGGGCGCGCTTCATCCACTCGATCGCTTCATCCAGCGATTTGGTGTTGATTAGCCAGAAACCCGCGACGAGATCGCCAGAGAGAGCGAACGGCCCACGGCTGACGTTGCCCTGCCCACTTCCATACGTGATCCGCACGCCCTTCGAGGTCGGATGCAGGCCCTCGCCGGCTTCCATGATTCCGGCCTTGGCCATTTCTTCGTTGAACTTGCCCATCGCGGTCAGCAGTTCCGTGCTCGGCATCACGCCGGCTTCCGAATCCTTGCTGGCTTTCACAATCACCATGAATCGCATCGCTGTTCTCCGTTTTGATCGTTTTGGGCCGGCTACTGCCGCGCCGGCCTTCGTCAACAAGACGAGCGGGCTTTTACGCCCCCGACATGTCAGTGGAAATTATTTTGGATCTAATTTGACCTTAGAGCGCGATGACTTCTCTTCGAGTCGTCATCCCGCTCTATCTTTTTGTTTGAGCATGATCTTTTCGGAAAACCGGTGTCCACTTTTCCGGATCATGCTCCTGGCCATCAATCGCCGATCGCCTGATAGGCGGAGGTCCAGAAGTCGGCCATCACACGCGGCGGTTGCGGCGATTCCATCATCCGCTGCGTCAACAGGATCCCCGTGAAACTCTCCCGCGGGTCGGAATACCACGAAGTTCCGTAGCCGCCGAACCAGCCGAAGTGACCCGGCACATGGGCGAGATCGTCACGCCCGGTGTACACAGAGAGCCCAAAGCCCCAACCCTTGACGTCGCCGAGGAACAGCTCGGAGCCCTGCTTCTGCGCGGGCGTGAGCTGATCGGCCGTCATCAGTTCGACCGACGGCCGCGACAGGATGCGCTCGCTTCCAAGCCGCCCGCCGTTCAACATCATCTGCGCAAAAGCGTTGAAATCATCGGCGGTCGACACCAGTCCACCGCTGCCATTCTCGAACACCGGCGGTTTTGCCCATCTGCCGGTGGCGGGATCGTCGAATACCTTCAATTCGCCGGTGGCGGGGTCCCGCGCATAGGCGGTCGCGAAACGCGCGCGGCGGGCTTCGGGCACGTAAAAGCCGGTATCCTTCATGCCGAGCGGCGCGAAGATGCGATCCTCGAGAAATTTAGCCAACGTCGTGCCCGCCACGCGCGCGATCAGCACGGAGAGGATTTCGGTGCCGCTGTTGTAGAGCCAGCGCTCGCCCGGCTGATAGATCAGCGGCAGCGTGCCGTAGCGCCGCATCAATTCGTCGGGCGGAAACGAAGGGAATACCGGCCCCGGCGCAAAGCCTGCTTCGGCGATCGCCTTCTGGATCGGATAGCGATCCGGAAACACCGTCAGCATGCCGAGACCGAGACGGAAGGTCAGGAGATCGCGCAGCGTGATCGCGCGTCGGGCGGGGACGGTATCATCGAGCGGCCCATCGACGGCGCGCAGCACCTTGCGGTCGGCCAACTCAGGCAGAAAGGAATCGACGGGGTCATCGAGCCGCAACTTGCATTCCTCGACCAGGATCATCGCGGCAACCGCCGTGATCGGCTTGGTCATGGAGGTGAGGCGAAAGATGGTATCGCGCTGCATCGGCGCGCCGCCGATCGCCATTTTGCCGATGGCATCGACGTGAAGCTCGCCACGGCGGCTGACCAGCGTCACCAGGCCCGGAATGTCACCGCTGGCGACATGGCCGGCCATGACGTCGTGCATGCGCTCCAGGCGCGGCTTCAAGAGGGCGTCGCTCATTCCTTGTTCCTTCCGTGATTCAAAGACAATCTGACGCAGGACGAACCGGCCTGCGCCAAACCGACAATCCGGTCAGGCCGATGGCTGCTTGACGAACGTGCCGTTCTCATAGGTCGCGCCGAAATAGACGTCGATGCGCTTCACCTTGTCGCCCTCGAAGACGAAAAATTCGGTATTGCGGAAAGTCTTTCCGCCTTTGGCGACGCAACGATAGGTCACGAAGGCCTCGTCGCCTTCGACGAAAATCCGCTCCAGCTCGTGCCGTTCGATCCAGTCGCTGCCGTTCCAGCACCGCTCGAAATAGGTCGGCTTGTCGATGTTGTCGTCGTAGGGACTGGTGAAGCGGAAATCATCGCTGAACGCGTTCTCGACGAACTTGCGGTCATCAGTCAGATAGGCCGCAAAGATGGCGCGGATCGTATCCGCCCTGCTGGTGGACGCCATTCAACGCTCCTTCTCAAGGCTCCTTGGGCACCATCTGGAAATAAGGCTCCGCCTCCTGCAACACGCGCGCGAATGACGGGCGCGCCTTCAACCGCTCCATATAGGCCGAAAGATTCTTATGCGCGTCGCCGAACGGCTCGGCCATGCTGCCGTAGAACAGCGACGGCGCGGCGGCGCAATCGGCAAGGGTAAAATCCTCGCCCATCGCCCAGCCGCCGCTTGCCATCTGCTGATCGATCATAGCGTAGGACGTCCGCAGTTGCGCCCTCGCCTCTCCGACGCCGTGTGGATCCGTCTTGCCCTCGGGCCGCAGCCGGTCAAGCATGATCTTCTGCATCGGCAGATGCACATAGAGATCGTAGAAGCGGTCACGCAACCGCGTCTGCAGGGCACGGCCGGACTCGTCGGGGATGAACCGGGTCCGGCCGCCATAGTTCCTGTCGAGGTATTCGATGATGATGCTGGACTCCGGCACGGTCTCGTTCCGCGCGTCGTCGCGCAGCACCGGAAATTTGCCTGTTCCCCACAGCTTCACCAGCGCTGCGCGCTCGGCGGGATTGCCGAGATCGACCAGGTTCGGCGTGAACGGAATGTCGTTCTCGTACAGCGCAATCAGCGCCTTCCAGCAGTACGAGGCCAGCGGGTGGAAATGCAGCGTCAGCGACATTGAAATCTCCCCTGTTGACGGGCCTTGCCCGCAACGTATTGACGGGCTTTGCCCGCAAAGTATTTGACGGGCCTTGCCCGCAAGGTATTGACGGCCCTGCCCGCAAGACGATCAGCTTGCGGGCACGTAGCGCAGGATCACGATGCCGGTCGATAGCGCCCGGCTGTCGATCAGCTTCAGCTTGCGCTTTTCGCCCGGCTTGAACAGCGGCGTTCCGCCGCCGAGAATGATCGGGTTCACCGCGATGCGAAGCTCGTCGATCAATCCGTGCGGGATCAGGCTGGCAGCGAGATCGGCGCTGCCGAACAGGAAGATATCCTTGGCGCTGTCGCGCTTCAGCCTGGCGACGGTCTCGGGGACGTCAGCGCTGAACATCTGCGTGTTGTTCCAGTCGGATTTCGTCACCGTGCGCGAAAAGACGTATTTCGGCGCGGAATTCATGAAATCGGCGACCTCGCCGGTCGCGCTCGGCCAGTGATTGGCCATCAGCTCGTAGGTGACGCGGCCGAACATCAATCCGCCGGCGGCGTTCAACTGCTCGATCGACAATTGCTCCAGTTCCTCGCCCCAGACGTCGGAATGCCAGGAGATATCCCGGTTCGGACCTTCGACGAACCCATCCAGCGTCATCAGGTTCCACATGATCAACTTCGCCATCGCGGCACCTCCTCTAAAAACCGATTGCGATTTGCAACCGGTTGTATCCTGAGACAACCGGTGCAATATTGCAAGCAGTTTTTAAGGGCGCCTGACCGCCCGTCTGGAACCGAACATGACCGACATCAGCCGCTCCGGCTGCCCGATCAATCTCTCGCTCGAAGTGCTTGGCGATAAATGGAGCCTGCTCATCATCCGCGACATGATGTTCGGCAACCGGCGGCATTTTCGCGAGCTGCTGACAAAGTCCGAGGAAGGCATCTCCTCCAACATTCTCGCCGACCGTCTGAAGACCCTGCTCGATGAGGGGATCATCACCCGCGAGGACGATCCCACGCACAAGCAGAAGGGAATCTATTCGCTGACGGAACAGGGCGTCGAGCTGTTGCCGATTCTCGCGCAGATGGCGGCCTGGGGTTACAAATATCTTCCCGTCAGCGAGGAGCTCGGCATCCGCGCGCGGCTGCTCAGCGAGGGCGGACCGAAAATGTGGGCCGAGTTCATGGATGAATTGCGCGAGAGCCATCTCGGCGTGAAGCGGCGCAGGCGAACGGGCCCGTCGATCGGCGAGCGACTGCAGGCGGCCTACGAAAGCGTCGTGAACGGAAGGTAGCCCGAATCGCGCGCCCGCCATGCTCGCGCGGCGGGCGGGTTGCGCGGATGTATCCTTAAGGTCCGCGTTATTTTGCGATGCTATCCGTCATCTTACGGAGAACAGCGTTAACGCATTCTTTCTTCCTTTGGTCAAACGTGGACCCTGGCAACGAGGCTCGAAAACGTTTGGTCGACAGCCTCATTATTTCACCTCGATCCGGATGAGGCTTTCCGTGTTTCAGTTTCTCAAGAACTCCTCTGCAGACAAGGCGCTGGCTGATGCGCTCGGCCGCTCGCAGGCCGTGATCGAGTTCGGCATGGACGGCACCATCCTCACCGCCAACGACAATTTCCTCAAAGCCCTTGGCTACTCGCTCGGCGAAATCCAGGGCAAGCGTCACAGCATGTTCGTCGATCCGTCGGAGCGCGACAGCGCGTCGTATCGTGATTTCTGGGCGGCGCTCAAGCGCGGCGAATACCAGGCCGCCGAATACAAGCGGATCGGCAAGGGGGCCAAGCAGGTCTGGATCCAGGCGACCTACAACCCGGTTCTTGACGGCAACGGCAAGCCTTTCAAGGTCGTGAAGTTTGCAACCGACATTACCGCGCGCAAGATCAAGAGCATGGAGGACGCCGGCCAGATCGCCGCGATCAACCGCGCGCAGGCGGTCATCGCATTCGAGATGGACGGCACCATCGTTACCGCCAATGAAAATTTCCTCAAAGCCCTCGGCTACACGCTCGCCGAAATCCAGGGCAAGCACCACAGCATGTTCGTGGACTCCTCGGAGCGCGACAGCGCGGCCTCCCGCGAGTTCTGGGCGCGCCTCAACCGCGGCGAAAACCAGTCGGCCGAATACAAGCGGATCGGCAAGGGCGGCCGGGAAGTCTGGGTCCTTGCCTCCTATAACCCGGTGCTCGACGAGAAGGGCAAGCCGTTCCGGGTGGTGAAGTTCGCCACCGACATCACCAGCCAGAAACTGGCGACTGCGGATCTCGCCGGCCAGATCGCAGCCATCGGCAAGTCGCAGGCCGTGATCGAATTCAACATGGACGGCACCATCATCGGCGCCAATCAGAACTTCCTCAAGACAGTCGGCTACGCGCTGGACGAAATCCGCGGCCGGCACCACAGCATGTTCGTCGATCCGTCGGAGCGCGACGGCGCGGCCTACCGCGAATTCTGGGCCGCGCTCAACCGCGGCGAATACCAGGCGGCCGAGTACAAGCGGATCGGCAAGGGGGCTAAGGAAATCTGGATCCAGGCGTCCTACAATCCGATCCTCGATCTCAACGGCAAGCCGTTCAAGGTCGTCAAATATGCCACCGACACCACCGCGCAGGTGCTGGTGCGCATGGGCAACGAACGCGTGCGCGGCATGATGGAAACGGTGGCCGCCGGCGCGGAGGAATTGAACGCCTCGGTTCGGGAAATCTCCGAAGCCATGACCAAGTCGCGCGAGACCGCGGCGACCGCGGTCGGGCGGGTCGAGGCGGCCGACACCCAGGCCAAGCGCCTGAACGAAGCGGCGCAGGCCATGAGCGGCATCGTGGAACTGATCGGCAACATCACCGGCCAGATCAACCTGTTGGCGCTCAACGCGACGATCGAATCGGCGCGTGCCGGCGAGGCCGGGCGCGGCTTTGCCGTGGTGGCTTCCGAGGTCAAGAACCTCGCCACCCAGGCCAAGCAGGCGACCGACAAGATCGGGCAGGAGATCGGAAATCTCAACGGCATCTCCGGCGACGTCGTCGGCGCGCTCGACAGCATCAGGCAGGCGATCCAGGGCGTCAGCGAATATGTCACGGCCACCGCAGCCGCGGTCGAGGAACAAAGCACCGTCACCAGCGAGATGTCCTCCAGCATGCAGCGCGCCGCCGCGGAAGCGAAGGCGATCTCGCAGCGGTAACGCTTCGCCATCGGCAGGCGCATTGACCCGATACGGGACTGCTCCCGTATCGTACCGGGCCTGCCCGACTCTGCATTGAATTTCACTGCGCCGCAGCCGGGACACGGAACGGGGCATGGGTTATACGAGCGGGAAATTCATCGCTCGCCAACGGACCCGCCCATGCCTCCCTCCCCGCAAAAAGTTACTCTCGTCACCGGCGCCGCGCGCGGCATCGGGCTTGCGACGGCCAAACGGTTTCTCGCCGAGGGCTGGCGGGTGGCGTTGCTCGACATCGAGGGCGAGTTGCTGCGGAGCGCGGTCGCAGGCCTCGCCGACCCCGACAACACGCTGGCGCTGCATTGCGACGTCTCCGATGCAATGGCGGTGGCGAATGCGATGGCGACGTTGAACCAGCGCTTCGGCCGACTCGACGCGCTGGTCAACAATGCCGGCATCGCGGTGTTCGCGCCGCTGCTCGAAACTTCGGACGAAGACTGGAGTCGGATCCTGGAGGTCAACCTCACCGGGCCGTTCCTGTGCACGAAAGCGGCCGCGCCGCTGATGCGCGAACATGGCGGCGGCGCGATCGTCAACATCACGTCGATCTCGGCGGTGCGTGCCTCGACGCTGCGCTCGGCCTACGGCACCAGCAAAGCCGGGCTGGCGCATTTGACAAAACAGCTCGCAGTCGAACTGGCCTCGCTCGGCATCCGCGTCAACGCCGTGGCGCCCGGCCCGGTCGAGACCGCGATGGCGAAGCAGGTCCATACGCCTGAGATCCGCGCCGACTATCACGACGCCATTCCGCTCAATCGTTACGGCCTTGAGGAGGAGCTGGCGGAAGCGATCTTCTTCCTGTGCAGCGATCGCTCGAGCTACATCACCGGCCAGATCCTCGCGGTCGACGGCGGTTTTGATGCCGCCGGCATCGGCCTGCCGACGCTGCGCGGCGCGCGGCGGAACGGGTGACGGATCCTTCTGCCCGTCCTTGACCAGGAGAGGGCTGGTGTGAGGGGTTCCCACAAGGCAAGAGCCGTGAAGGCATACCTCCGCCGGGGCCGGCGTCTCCGCCGCGGAGGATTGACGAAACTTGCCACATATCTCAGCGTAACTGGGCCGGAGGCAGGTTGTCTGACGAAGGAGCCGCGCATGCGAATGGCGGTCATCAAAGTAGTCGTTGCCACAGCCGCGCTGTTCGCGGCGATCCTGCCCGCGCGCGCTGAGATTCGCATTCTTGCGAGCCCCGGCGGGGCGGTCGGACCGTTTCTCGAACTGTTCGATCGGGTGCGCCAATCCGGCGAGCGGGTGGTGATCGACGGGCCATGCCTGTCGGCCTGCACGCTGTTGCTGATGACGATACCGGAGGAGCGCATCTGCGTAACCCGCCGCGCGGTGCTGGGATTTCATGCCGCTCGCTCGATCGACGGCCGTGGCCGGATCTACGCCGAACCGGAGGCCTCGCGCGCGGTGCAGGAAGCCTATCCGGCGGCGGTGCGGGACTGGATCAGCCGCCGCGGTGGATTGACGTCGCGGCTGCTGCTGTTGCGCGGGCGCGAACTCGCCGCGATCTATCCGCGGTGCAGATAGGATTTGTAGGATGGGTGGAGCGCAGCGATACCCATCAATTCCGTTCGTGATGCCGATGGGTATCGCTTCGCTCCACCCATCCTACAATCTGCGCTCACATGTCTTCCTTGGGGCAGTTTACCATCCACGGAATGCCGAACTTGTCGACGCACATGCCGAACCCATTGGAGAAGAAGGTCTTGCCGAACGGCATCCGCACCGTGCCGCCCTCGGCGAGCGCGTTGAAGCGGCGCTCGGCATCCGCGGGATCCTCGACCTGCAGCGAGACGGCAAAGCCCTGCGGCTGATGGTAATCGCCG
Organism: Bradyrhizobium sp. AZCC 1610; assembly: GCF_036924515.1. Lineage (NCBI taxonomy): Bacteria > Pseudomonadati > Pseudomonadota > Alphaproteobacteria > Hyphomicrobiales > Nitrobacteraceae > Bradyrhizobium > Bradyrhizobium sp. AZCC 1610. The sequence continues at coordinate 5,962,484 of NZ_JAZHRR010000001.1, forward strand.
GGCATGGCGTCCGCCGCCATCAGCACCTCGCCGTCGATCGTGATGCTCGCATGCATGAGCTTGTTCTTCCAGTCGGGCGGCGTCGGCATGTCGGGCGGCGCGCCCTCATAGGGAAACGTCGCCCCGATCTGGGCGCCGAGCACCTTTTCATAATACTTCAGCGCTTCCTGGCAGTTGCCGTCGTAGAACAGATAGGGATTGACCTGCATCGCTGGCTCCATGGGGTTGTTAATCAGTTACGGCATTCCCCGGATGCAGCGCAGCACAAAGTAAAGTGATGCGCTGCTGTTCCGGGGTCCATCGATGGGTCCCGGCTCTGCGTTCGCATCACTTCCGTGCTGCGCCGCGTTCGGGACACGATAGTAGTCGCGCTCATTTCTCGGTTTGCTTCTTCAGATTGGCGAGGCCGGCTTCGAAATCCTTTCCGATCATGTTGTCCAGATTCATGAAGACCTGGATCAGCCTGGTCACGAAGCGTGCGGGACCATGCATCAGCCATGTGACATGGGTGCCATCGCCCTGCGGCAGCATTGTGAACTCGGCGGTGTTGTGGCCTTCGAACGGCTTGAAGAAATCGAGCTTGATGACGATCTTTTGCGGCGCGGAGGCTTCGAGAATTTCCATGCGGCCGGAACCGACATTCTTGTCGCCGTCCCAGGCGTAGACCGCGCCCTTGCCGCGCTCCGCACCGCTATAGGTGCGCTTCATCGCCGGGTCCTTCTGCTCGTAGGGCGACCAGGTCAGCCACTGATGAAAGTCGGAGATCAGCGGAAATATCCCTTCCGGCGGCGCCTTGATGCTTACCGAGCGCTGCACGCGCAGCGTGCCCGGCTTGGTCGCGGCGAGAATGAGGACTGCGGCAATGGCAATCGCCAATATGACAGCGATGGTGACAAGGACTTCAAACATGACTGGCTCCGTATTCGTGAACGACCGTTGAAGCACATCAGCGACGGAACGGGATCAAGCTGCGCAGATTCTTGTCGCGCAGCCACAGCCCGCCCCACACCATCAGGCCGAGATAAAGCCCGAACAAGGCGTGCGTGAACAGGGGGCTGCCGATCCGCACATGCGAGGCCATCGCGCCGCCGAGATAGCCCGTGAGCAGGATCGCACCGAGGATCGAGGTCGGCGGTATCGAGTAGAGCGCGGTGCAGACGATGGTGATGAGGCCGAGGCTTCGCGCCAGCGTTTCGCTCGAACCATAGCTCATCCTGTCCATGGTTTCGGTGACGACCGGCCACGGCACCAGCTTGATGGCGCCGTCGATCAACAGAAACACGATGACCAGCGCGCTCATGATGCGGCCGGTCCAGCGTGCGGGTTTTGAGGCCGGAAGGGTCTCGGCGATGACAGTCATGATTGATCCCCGTGGTCTTGAATGGCTGTTCGATTTCAAGACGAACGAGGAGAGCGGAAACCGACAGGGGGAATGAAAAATTTCGATGTGTGCTTCGTCATGCCCGGGCTTGTCCCGGGCATCCACGTCTTCAGCGGCCTCGGCAAGAAAGACGTGGATGGCCGGGACAAGCCCGGCCATGACGATGGAGAGCGATGGGAACTACTACTTCCCCGCCTTTTTGCCGCGGGGCTGGCTGTCGCGCTGCAGGCGGTCGAGATGCATGCGGATGTGGGCGGCTTCGGCCGAGGTGTTCGCCAGCGCGATGGCGCGGTCGAAGGCGGTGCGGGCCTCGTCGTTGCGGCCGAGCTGCATCAGGAAGGCGCCGCGCACGCCGAAGAAATGAAAATAGTTCGACAGCCGCGGCGCCAATGGTTCGATCATGTCGAGCGCCGCCTGTGGTCCCTTCACCTTGGATACGGCAACCGCACGGTTCAGCGTCACCACCGGCGATGGCTGCATGACCTCGAGCGCGCCATAAAGCAGGTCGATCTGGGTCCAGTCGGTATCTTCAGGCTTTTCGGCGCGGGCGTGCAGCGCCGCGATCGCGGCCTGCACCTGGTAGGGCCCGCTGCGGCGATGACGCATCGCCTTGTCGATCAGCGCCAGTCCCTCGGAGATGAGAGACTTGTTCCACTTGGTACGGTCCTGATCGTCGAGCAGGATCACCGCGCCATCGGCGTCGAACCGGGCCGCAGCGCGCGCATGCTGTATCAGCAGCAACGCGGTCAGCCCCATGATCTCGGGCTCGCTCTGGAACAACCTCAGCAGCAGCCGGGCCAGACGAATCGCCTCCTCGCACAACGGCGCGCGAATCTCGGCGGTATCGCCCGAGGCCGAATAGCCCTCGTTGAAGATCAGGTAGATCATGGCGGCGACGGAGGCGAGGCGTTCAGAGCGCTCCGCCGCATCAGGCGTTTCGAACGGCACGTTGGCGTCGGCCACGCGGGCCTTGGCCCGCGTGATCCGCTGCTCCATCGCGGCTTCCGAGACCAGGAAGGCGCGCGCGATCTGCTTGACTGTCAGCCCTGAGACGATGCGCAGCGCGAGCGCGATCTGCTGCGTCGCCGGCAGGTCCGGATGGCAGCAGATGAACAGGAGCCGCAGGATATCGTCGCGATAGTGCGAGCCGTCGAGCCGCTCGGCAAGCTGTTCCTCGGCGTCATCGAGATCGGATATCGCCTCGTCCTCGGGCAACGCCTCCTGCTTCTTGCTGTGCCTGATATCGTCGATCGCGACGTTGCGCCCGACCATGATCAGCCACGCCGCGGGATCGCGCGGCGGGCCGTTCTGCGGCCAGCTCTTCAGCGCGCGCAAACATGCGTTCTGAAAGGCCTCCTCGGCGGTGTCGAGATTGCGGAAATAGCGCAGCAACGCGCCGACCGCCTGGGGGCGAGCCGAGGTCAGCGCGGCATCGATCCAGGCGGCGTCGGTCACGGCTGCACACTCCCCGGCGCAAACTGGCCGACGGGACGGATCTCGTAGGCGCCGCCGGGATTGGCCGCGCCGAGATCGCGGGCGACGTCGAGTGCCGCGTCGAGGTCCTTGCAGTCGATCAGATAGAAGCCGAGCAATTGTTCCTTGGTTTCGGCATAGGGGCCGTCGAGCACCAGCGGCGGATCGTCCTTGCGCAGCGTGGTCGCCGCCGTCGTCGGCAGCAGCCGCGCGACCGGACCGAGCCGGCCCTGCCTGGCGAGGTTGTCCTGCACGACGGCAAGCTTCTTCATGACCGCGGCGTCCTGTTCCTTGGTCCAGGAACCGACGGTGTCTTCGTCGTGATAGCAAAGGATGGCGTAAAGCATGAGGGCTGACATCTCCGTTGTCATAATGACGAACGATTATGCCCGCTGCCGACAGGTGCGTCGAAGAAATTTTCAGATGTTCCGTTGCCGGTCAGGGGCCGATGATCGGAGGCGGTGGCGGATTGAAGTGCCTGTAGGCGTGGACGATCGCCTTGGAACAAAGACCGCACACACAGAGAATGAGAATGATACACCTGACCGTTTTCATCTGACGGCCTCAACCTTCGTCCTGCCAAAGTCGCGGTGACTGTCCTGGGAGGCGAGCGCCGCCCAGGACATCACCGCTACGATGACGATTTTACGCATTACCAATTGACGCCATACTTGGCGGTGATCCGGCGCACCTTTTGCTCGTCGGCAATTTGCGCATGTGAAGGGCCTCCCTTGTTGAACGAAAGGAGGCTAGAGAAGCGGGTCGATCGATTATGTGATGGGAGTCACGCCGGGTGGCGATGCGAAAGGGACGGCCGAAAGAATGACAGTGAACAAAGGTGCGCTCGCCCTGCTGGTGCATGGCGGGACGGAAAACTGGTCGCCGCAGCGCTGGAAGGGCCGGTTCGACGAGGTCTGCGAGGGACGGTCCGTGCTGCTGCTGCCGGATGCCTCGTTCGATCCGGCGGAGGTGCATTACGCCGCGGTGTGGAAGCCGCATCCGGGCGAACTCGCCGTCTTCCCCAATCTGCGTGTCATCTTCAATCTCGGCGCCGGTGTCGACGCGCTGATGGCGGACCGCTCATTGCCTGACGTGCCGCTGGTGCGCGTGGCCGTCACCGACCTCACCGCGCGGATGACCGAGTACGTCGCGCTGCATGTGCTGATGCACCACCGGCAGGAGCCCTACTTGCGGGAATCCCAGCGCGCAAAGCGCTGGGCGCCGAAATCGCAATGGGCGGCGGCGGCTGTTACGGTCGGCATCATGGGGCTGGGTACGCTCGGGGCCGATGCGGCAGGTGTGCTGAAGCGCCTGGGCTTTCGCGTCGCGGGCTGGAGCCGCAGCCCCAGGGCGATCGACGGCATCGATTGCTTTCACGGCGAAGCGCAGTTCGAAGCGTTCCTGCGGCGGACCGACATCCTGGTCTGCCTGTTGCCGCTGACGCCGGAGACGCGACACATTCTCAACCGTGACGTTTTCAGGAAACTGAACCGCACCAGCCCACTCGGCGCGCCGGTGCTGATCAATGCCGGCCGCGGGGCCTTGCAGAACGAGGCCGACATCCTGCAATGCCTCGACGACGGCACGCTCGGTGGCGCCTCGCTCGACGTCTACGCCACCGAGCCGCTGCCCGTGGACAGCCCGTTCTGGACCCATCCAAAAGTGGTGCTGACGCCGCACAACGCCGCCGACACCGATCCCGACGAGATATCGAAATATGTCGCGCAGCAGATCGCGCGCTTCGAGGCCGGCGGCGCGCTGGAGAATGTGGTGGACCGCAGGCGCGGGTATTGATGATTTGGCCGTCCCTGCGAACTCACGCGTTCGCAGGGAGGACTCCGGGGTTACCCCTACCCCTTCGCCGGCAGATTATGCGCAAAACTCCAGGAATGGCCGAACGGGTCCATGATGCGGGCGTAGCGCGCGCCCCAGAACGAGTCCCACGGCTCCAGCGTGACGGTCGCGCCGGCGTCCTTTGCGCGTTTCACCGCGGCGTCGCAATTTTCGACTTCGAGATGCATGGTCACCGACGTGCCCTTGATCTGGTCCGGCGGAAACACCGCGTCCACGCCATGGGAGCCGCGGTGCTCGGGAAAGTCGTCCATGACGAAAATCCGCGCGCCGTTGACCTGAATTTCCGAATGCATCAGCCGCTTGCCGTCCTCGGCCGGCATCCGGACGGTTTCGGTCGCGCCGAGCGCCTTCTTGTAGAATTCGAGGGCTGCGTTGGCGTCGCGGACGACGAGATGGGGGGTGACGATCTGGACGGGGTCGGTCATGTCTGAGCTCCTGATGCTGGACCACCTGACGAGGACGAACGACGAAGCTGGAAACCGACAGCGATCCGAAAAGAAAGATACTCGTCCCGAAAAGATCGTGTCCCGGCCTTGAGCCGGGACCCAGAGCCAACCGGACATGATCGCTATGGAAGGGGTCCGCCACTACGCTAAAGAGAAATCGCGGAGGCATGGGTCCCGGCTCAAGGCCGGGACACGAAAGGGAAGCAGCAGAGCTAGGCCCCGACCATCACGTCGATCGCGCCGTTGACGATGGCCTCCAGTTCCGCGCGCGGCGTCTGCGCGCGGGCGCGGATGGCGATGGTGTGAATAGTGGCGGAGGCGAGTTGCGCCAGCACGGCCGGATCGGCGCTGTTGGATAGCTCGCCCTTCTCCCTGGCGCGCCGAAAGCAGGCGGCGAAAGCCTTGTCCATTTCGGTCAAGCCTTCCAGCACCAGGGCGCGGATGTCGGGATCTGCGACCGCCTCGGAAGCCGCCGTCATCACCGTGAAGCAGCCGCGGGGGCCTGCTTCACCGGACAGGTAGATGTCGAGCGCCACCGCATAGATGCGGCCGAGCCGCTGCCGGATCGGCAGTTCGTCGCGAAAGATATTGGCCATGGCCGCGCGCGCGTCGTCGCGATAGCGCCGATAGCTCTTGATATAGAGTTCGCGCTTGTCGCCGAAAGCACCATAGAGGCTCGGCCGGTTCATGCCGGTGGCGGCGGAGAGATCGTCCAACGACGTCGCCGCGAATCCATCCTTGCGAAACAGATCGAGCGCTTTGCCCAGCGCCACGTCCGGCTGATAGGCGCGCGGCCGGCCCCGCCGCTTGGGCGGCACGGGAGCGTCGATCTTCGTAACCGGCGGCTTCTTCCTTTTTTGTACCATTTCGCAATAAATTCCTTGACCGGATTTATATTATGCGGAACAGTATAAAAATCAATCCCGCTCGCCCTAAGCGCCGGCCCGATTGATCAACCGCCAAGGAGGCAAACCATGGATCTCTATTTCTCGCCGCTCGCCTGCTCGCTGGCGACCAGGATCGCGCTGTATGAAGCCGGCGCCGAAGCCAACTATCTCGAGGTCGATCCCAAGACCAAAATCGTGCAGAAGGACGGCTCGGATTTCCGCGCCGTCAATCCGCTCGGACTGGTGCCGACCCTGCGCACCGACGACGGCACGGTGCTGACGGAGAACGCGGCGATCCTGCAATACGTCGCCGACCGTTTTCCAAATGCCGGCATTTCGGCCGCATCTGCAGAGGAGCGCAGCCGCCTGCATCAATGGCTCTGCTTCATCGGCACCGAATTGCACAAGGCCCTGTTCGTGCCGCTGCTCGACAAGACGGCGCCGCAGGACGCGAAGACCTATGCGCTAAACAAGAACCTGTCGCGGCTCGACTATCTCGAGAACTACCTGAAGGGCCGCGAATTCCTGCTCGATCATTTCAGCGTGGCCGATGCCTATCTCGTCACCATCATCAACTGGACGATGGCAACGCCGCCGATCGAGCTGGCGAAATGGCCGGACGTGAAAGCCTATTACGAGCGGCTGCGCACCCGCCCCAGCATCGCGAAGGCGGTCGCCGAGGAGTTCGAATTGTACAAGGCCGAACTCGCGCGGCATAAGGCGGCGGCGTAAGAGGGGTAAGCGTAGCCCGGATGGAGCGAAGCGTAATCCGGGACCGCTTGGCACGTTCTGCGCGACGATTCCCGGATTACGCTTCGCTCCATCCGGGCTACGGACTGCCCCCTGCCAACAACCGCGCCGTCAGATCGCTCAGCGCCCGGCGAAATATCCCGGCGTCGTTGCGCGCCCGCGCCAGCACCAGCGCGCCCTGGATGGTCAACAGCGCATCCTCCGCGCGCCGCTGCGCCTGGCTCCTGCTCAATCCGGATCGCCGCAGGAGCTGCGCCAGCGCGGCCTGCCAGCGCGCAAAATAATCGTCGACGCTGGCGGCGAACGTGTCGCGCGCCGCCCCGAGCGCGACCATACCGACCAGACAGACGCGATCGCCGGAATGAAAATACTGGTCGACGCCCGCGATCATAGCGGCGATCGCGCGCGCGGGATCGGAGGCCTCGCGCAACGGCGCATAGATGTTGAGTTCGAACCAGCCGTCGATGTCGGCCAGCACCTCGGCCGCCATCTGTTCCTTGCCACCGGGGAACAGATGATACAGGCTGCCCTTGCCGAGCCCGGTGGCCTCCGTGATCAACGTCAGCGAGGCCCCCTCATAGCCATGCGCGCGAAACACCTCGCCGAGCGCGCGCAACACTTCCCTGCGCTCGACGCCTTTCTTCAGCATCGCGTCACAGCGGGTTCTCGCTTAAGCCCGCGACATCGGCCGGGCGCGCCCCAGGCGCCGGCCAGTGGAAACGGCGCTCGCTGTCCTTGATGGCGATATCGTTGATGCTGGCCTCGCGCCGCCGCATCAGGCCGTGTTCGTCGAACTCCCATTGCTCGTTGCCGTAGGAGCGATGCCACTGCCCGGCATCGTCGTGCCATTCATACTGGAAGCGCACGGCGATGCGGTTTTGATCGAACGCCCAGAGATCCTTGATCAGGCGATAGTCATGCTCCCTGGTCCATTTGCGGGTGAGGAAGGCTACGATCGCATCGCGTCCCTGGAAGAATTCGGAGCGGTTACGCCAGCGGCTGTCCTCGGTATAGGCCAGCGACACCCGCACCGGATCGCGCGAATTCCAGGCGTCTTCTGCCATGCGCGCCTTCTGGGCGGCGGTTTCGCGGGTGAAGGGCGGCAGCGGCGGACGCGACATGACGTTTCTCCGGGTTGACAGTCCGGCGAGACTGTACCGATCGGTACAGAGAGTCAATCGGCAAGAATCAATCCGAAGCCAAGTCGGCCTTCATCAACTGCCGCAGCGATTTCGGGATTGGTTTCGCCCGTCCCTCGCTGATGAAGGCGACGCGCACCTCGGCCTTGACCAGCACGTCCTCCCCGCGCCGCACCTCCTGCGCCAGCGTGATGGAAGCGCCCTTCACTGCGACCGGCCATGTCACCACATCGAGCACGTCATCCATCCGCGCGGGGCGCAGGAAGTCGAGCTCCATCGAGCGCACCACGAAGGCAAAGCCCGGTGTCTCCTCCTGCGCCTGTTCGAACAGCGCCTGCTGCGAGGCGCCCATCAGCCGCAGATGGTTGGTGCGCCCGCGCTCCATGAAGCGCAGATAGTTGGCGTGATAGACGATGCCGGAGAAATCGGTGTCCTCGTAGTAGACACGGACCTGCATGTGATGGCGGCCGTCGCGGATCTCGCCGTCGAGGTAGGGAATCATTTCAAATGATTTACTTGCTCGCGAGCCAGCCTGAGAAACTCTTTCAGATCCCAAGGCACAACACGGCCCGCCTCCACGTCAGCCATACCCTCTTCGATAAGGCTCTTGAGCACAGCGAACTTCCTAGCTTGTTCGGCGGATGAATCCATAAGGTCCAAAGTAACAGCTTTGGTACCGAATGCACAGATGGCGCAACTATTACGTTGAGCAGCAAATCTACGCCACCGCCGGCCGCGCCGCCCCCAGCGTCACCAGCACGATTTCCGGGGGAACGCCGAGACGGAACGGCATGATGCTGCAGCCGAGGCCGCCGGAGACGACGACGTCGCAGTTCATGCGGATGTGACCGTAAGCGAGTTGCTGCCCGGACGGCGAAATCGGCGACCAGCCCAGCATCCGCACCTGGCCGCCATGGGTATGCCCGGAGAGCTGCAGCGCAACGCGCGAGGGCACGCGTTTGGCGACGTCGGGCTCATGCGCCATCAGAACCACCGGCGCGTCGTCGGTGACCTTCGCCAGCGTCGCGCCGAGGTCATCGACGCCGATGCGTTTGAGCGGCCTGAAGCGGCGCGCCGGCATATAGGCGAGTTGGTCGCCGAGACCTGCCAGCCAGAACGCATGGCCGTTCTTGCTGAGTTTCCTGGCGTCGTTCTCGTAAACCGGAATCCCGGCGGCCTCCAATGCGCGGCCTGCGCTCGGCAGTCCCTGCCCTTCGCGCTGCACGGTCTTGTCTTCCCACCAGTCGTGATTGCCGAGCACCGCGTGCACGCCGAGCGGCGCTTTCAGGCCGGCCAGCACGGCGGCCCATTCGGCATCGGGAATGAAGCGGGTCACCTTGCGGTGTCCGGCCACATAGTCGCCGAGCATGACGACGATGTCAGGCTTGAGCGCATTGGTGCGTTCGACGATCTCCTGGATATGATCGAGCGACATCCAGGGATCGCAGGCGTGGAGATCGGCGATGGCGGCGATCCTGAGCTTGAGCCCTGCCGGCCACTGCGGCGGTGAGATGTTGTACCGCACGACGCGAAGCCGGACGACCGGCGCGCTGAATCCGTAAGCGGTGGTCGAGACGCCGAGCGCGCCCAATCCACCCATGGCTTTCAGAAAATGACGGCGAGTTAACATGTGATCCAATCGTGATGCATCGCAAACATGGTGGCGGATTGAGCCCGAATTGCGGTGCGTTTGTGCAGAACGTCAGCAGCCCTCCAGCAGCTTCTCACCAGCGGTTCTGCCCCACCAGCGCGCCTTCAGTTCATTGGGCGCACGGTAACACCAGACGCCGCCGAGGATGTCACAAGCCGGCCGTCGGAGGCGGCCGGCAAGTTCAGTATCTGCCCTTAGTGCGTGTTTGCCGCGACCCGGTTCGAAGCGATCAATCGTCGCTGTCGCCGTTGCCGAACAACCCGAACTGCGCAGGATCGCGGGCGGGCTCGGCGAGGCCGAGATGCCGGAAGGCGTGCGAGGTCAGGAGCCTACCCCGCGGGGTGCGCTGCAAATAGCCGCACTGGATCAGGAACGGCTCGATGATGTCCTCGATAGCATCGCGCGGCTCCGACAGCGCCGCCGCCATGGTCTCGACGCCGACCGGACCGCCACCGTAGTTCAGCGCGATCGTCGTGAGATAGCGCCGGTCCATGGCATCCAGGCCTGCGGCATCGACCTCCAGCGCGCTCAGCGCGTGGTCGGCGATGGCGCGGTCGATGGAGCTTGCGTCCGCGGCAGAAGCAAAGTCCCGCACGCGGCGCAGCAGGCGGCCGGCGATACGGGGCGTGCCGCGGGCGCGGCGCGCGATCTCGTTGGCGCCATCAGGCGTCATGCCGATGTTGAGCACACGGGCACCGCGGGTGACAATCTTTTCCAGTTCCTCCTCGGTGTAGAAATTCAAGCGAACCGGAATGCCGAAACGGTCGCGCAGCGGATTGGTCAATAGCCCGGCGCGGGTGGTGGCACCGACGAGGGTGAATTTGGCGAGATCGATCTTGACCGAGCGTGCCGCAGGTCCCTCGCCGATGATGAGGTCGAGCTGGAAATCCTCCATCGCGGGATAGAGCACTTCCTCGACCGCCGGGCTAAGGCGATGGATCTCGTCTATAAACAGGACGTCGCGCTCTTCGAGATTGGTCAGCAGCGCGGCGAGATCGCCGGCCTTGGCAATGACGGGACCGGACGTCGCGCGGAAACCGACGCCGAGTTCGCGCGCCACGATCTGCGCCAGCGTGGTCTTGCCGAGGCCCGGGGGACCGACGAACAGCACGTGATCCAGTGCCTCGCCCCGCTTGCGCGCGGCCTCGATGAAGATCGAGAGATTCTTGCGCGCCTGCGCCTGACCGACGAATTCAGAGAGCAGTTGCGGCCGCAGCGCGGTGTCACCGACATCGTCGGAACGGCGCTCGGGGGTGACGATGCGGGAGGGGGTGTTCACCCGTTGCCCCTCCGGTACTTGTTCGGCAAAAGCTCGCCGATGGTGACGACCTTCGGCTCGCGGCCATTGTCGGGAACGATGACCCGCGCCTTTGCATCGTAATCATGGATCAGCTCGCGACAGATGCCGCAGGGCGATACCACGGCGATACTGCCGGGCTCGTCCGGCTTGGGATGGCGCACGGCGACGATGGTCTCAATGCCGCGATCGCCGGTTTCGGTGATGGCGCGCCCAATGGCGATCGCCTCCGCGCAGACGGCGATCCGGCCGATATAGGCATCGATATTCACGCCAGTGACGATGCGGCCGTCGCGGGTGCGCATCGCAGCGCCGACCTCCTGCCACTTGTTGCGATAACGCGGCCTGATCGCGTCAATCGCGGCGGCAATTAGTTCCTGGTCTTTCTCGCTCAACATGGCAGCAACGCATTCCTTCGACAGTCAGTCGCGAACATAGTCTATTTCGCCAGTTCCTTCAGTCCCGGCGCGGTATCGCCGACACCGTTGGATCGGCGCCCGGGCGTGACAATGCGGGAGGATGTGATCATGCCGCGACCTGGTTAGCGGTCCGGCGGCGGAATGGCCACAGGAGCGTGTTGCAGATCAGCCAGCTCAGTATCGCGGCACCAGTATGCAGGACCAGGAATATCGATAACCCTTCCCAGGCAGGCGGACCGGCGCGTTTCACCATCATAAAAACGGTGTACGCCACGGTGACGAATAGCGACCCAAAAAAGATCGGCCGGAAGGGCACCATTCCGTCCCGTGATGCGGCTTGAGCGATCGAAGCCACGAAGGCCAGGAACAGCGCCTGCACACCGCCGGCAATATAGGAAGCTACCGCAAAAACGCCGAACGTCCGCAGATAGATCGAGGCGTTGTAGCTCGTGGCAGGTTGACCTTGCCCGAAAATCAATGCCGTTCCCCACAGCACCAGGAAACCGAGCGGCGGGCCGGCGGCGAGAAAGATCAGGAACACCAGCGCCGTCTTCGGTGTAAATCCCACCGCGGCGCTCACGTTATCGGCCGCGCTACTCACTTCGCCAGCTCCTTTAAGCCCAGCCGGATAAGCTGCGCAGTCTCGGCTTTCTCACCGGCGCTGCGCGAGGCGGCGGCGATGGCGGCTGCCGCCTGCGGCTGACCGTAGCCGAGATTGACCAGCGCGGAAATCGCGTCGGTGACCGGGCGTGGCGCGCGGTGATCGTCGACCGCGCCGGCGAGATGCACCACGGCGGGATCGACATTGGCGAATGCAGGCGCCTTGTCCTTCAACTCGCTGACGATGCGCTCGGCGACTTTCGGGCCGACGCCGGGCGTGCGCGATACCGCGGCCTTGTCGCGCAGCGCAATGGCGTTGGCGAGTTCGGCCGGCGGCAGCGTCGAGAGCACCGCGAGTGCTACCTTGGCGCCGACGCCCTGCACGGTCTGCAGCAGGCGAAACCATTCGCGCTCGACGTCGCTGCGGAAGCCGAACAGCTTGATCTGGTCCTCGCGGACATAGGTTTCGATGGAGAGCACCGCCGCGTCACCCGGCGACGGCAGCGCCTGCAGCGTGCGCGACGAGCAATGCACCTGATAGCCGACGCCGCCGACGTCGAGGATCACGTAGTCCTCGCCGTAGGAATCGATCAGGCCTTTCAGTTTACCGATCATAGGCTCGCTACCTTCAGCCGCAGCGCCGCGCTGCCGCGGTGATGGGCGTGCGTGATGGCAATCGCGAGCGCGTCGGCGGCGTCAGGGGATTTCGGCTCGGCCTTCGGCAGCAATATCTTCAGCATCACAGCGATCTGGTTCTTGTCGGCATGTCCCGCGCCGACCACGGTCTTCTTGACCTGATTGGGCGCATATTCCGCAACCGATATGCCGAACATCGCGGGCGCCAGCATGGCGACGCCGCGGGCCTGGCCGAGTTTCAGCGTGGCGACGCCGTCCTTGTTGACAAAAGTCTGTTCGACCGCGGCCTCCGCCGGCCTGAAGTCGCCGAGGACTGCGGCAAGCCCTTCATGGATCGCCAGCAGGCGGCTGGCCAGCGGCAGACCGTCCGGCGGCTCCACCGAACCGCAGCCGATGAAGACAAGCCGGTTGCCCTCGGTCTCGATCACGCCCCAGCCGGTGCGGCGCAGGCCAGGGTCGATGCCGATGATCCGGACGGGTTGGCGAATCGGTGGGGGTGTCATGGCGTAGTGATAACGCCAGAGCCGGGTGAACGAAACATAAAGAGAACGGAAATCCCCTGGATGAGGCTGGCCGTGCCCCGGACGCGGCGCGACACGAAGTGACGCGACGCAGAGCCGGGGCCCATCTATCCGCACGGTACCCAGCAGCATGGGTCCCGGCTCTGCGGAGCAGCGTTGCACGCTGCACCGCGTCCGGGACATGAACATTCCCTACCCGCCCATCTTCGCCATCAGCGCGTCGGAAATCTCGAAATTGGCGTAGACGTTCTGGACGTCGTCGTGCTCGTTGAGGAGGTCCATCAGCTTCAACAGCTTCTCGCCGGTCTCGTCGTCGACGGCGACCGTATTCTGCGGCTTCCAGGTCAGCGCTGCCTTGCGGGCTTCGCCGAATTTCGCCTCCAGTGCCTTCGCAACCTCGCGAAAGGTTTCCTGCGAGGCGTAGATCTCGTGGCCGCTTTCGCTGGATACCACGTCGTCGGCGCCGGCCTCGATTGCGGCCTCCAGCATCGCATCGTCGGAGGCTGTGCTGGCATCATATTCTATGATGCCGGTGTGGTCGAACATGAAGGCGACCGAGCCGGTTTCGCCGAGATTGCCGCCGGACTTGGCGAAGAAGGAGCGGATGTCGGACGCGGCGCGGTTGCGGTTATCCGTCAGCGCCTCGACGATCACGGCCACCCCGCCGGGGCCGTAGCCCTCGTAGCGGATTTCGTCGTAGCTCTCGCTGTCGCCGCCGGTCGCCTTCTTGATGGCGCGCTCGATATTGTCCTTCGGCATGTTCTCCTGGCGCGCCGCGATCACGGCCGCGCGCAGCCGCGGATTCATGGCCGGGTCCGGGGTTCCGAGCTTGGCCGCCACCGTGATTTCCCGCGCCAGCTTGCCGAACAGTTTCGACCTCTGGGCATCCTGCTTGCCCTTGCGGTGCATGATGTTCTTGAATTGGGAATGGCCGGCCATGCAGGGGTCTCTTGGATTCGTCCGGAGGGGCTGTGGGGTGAAAGCGCGGCCTTATAGGCCGGCAATCGGGCAAAATCAAAGATTTGCAGCCGATTCGGGTATGGTGGTACTACCGCGCGCCGAAATATCAGGCAGTTGTTAACCATGACTTCATGCTCGGATGAGAGGATTTCGCAACCGCCCTCAACCTCCAAGAGACCCCATGGCGTTCGGTTTGTTCAAAAAGCAGGTACCGGAAGCGGTTGCGCCTGCCGCTGAAGCCAAGGTTCCGCAGGCCCCGGCCGTCAGCACCGAGGGCGATTCGGCCAAGGCAATCCTTGAGCTGCTGGAGCTCGAACTTGGCGCGATGATCCGCCAACTCGAGCGCGCGGCCAATTCGGTCGCCGGCGGCGCCGAGGCCACCGCGGCGACGCTCTCCACCATCCGCCGGCGCACCGATGCCCTGACCAGCCGGACCACCGCCGCACAGGGCACGGCGACGACCTTTTCGCAAGCCGCCGACAAGTTCACCCAGTCGGCGCAGGGGATCGGCTCGCAGGTCCGCGACGCCGGCAAGCTCGCCGATCAGGCCAGCGACGCCGCCCGCGAAGCCAGCGCCAATGTCGACCGCTTGAGGGAATCATCGGCGGCAATCGGCAATGTCGTCAACCTGATCGCGCAGATCGCACGGCAGACCACGCTGCTGGCGCTCAATTCCACCATCGAGGCCGCACGCGCCGGCGAGGCCGGACGTGGTTTCGCCGTGGTCGCCACCGAGGTGAAGGCGCTCGCGGTGCAGACCCAGAACGCCACCGAGGAAATCACCAAGAAGATCGACGCGCTGCAGCGCGACGCCGCGGGCTCGGTCGATGCCGTGCATCGCATCTCGCAGGCGATCGAAGCGATCCGCCCGGTGTTCGACAACGTCAACGGCGCGGTTGCCGAGCAGAACGCGACAACAGGCGAAATGGCCGACAATGCGGCTTCCGCTTCCAGCTTCATCGCATCGGTCGGCGACAGCGCTACCGAAATCGACAGCGCGACCAAGGAAGCCGAAGCCCATGGCGAAAGCGTCGCCAAGGCCGGGCGGGCCGTCACCTCCTTTGCGCAGAAGCTCAAGGCGCGTTGCGCGGTGCTGCTGCGCCAGGGAGAAAAAGAAGGCGACCGCAAGGAGCGCCGCAAGGACGAAAGGCTGCCCTGCAGCCTCAAGATCGAAATTGCCGCCCCGCGCGGGGCGATATCAGCACCGGTCTACGAAATTTCCATGGGTGGCATTCTGGTCAGCGGGGCAGACGCGGAAGCGCTGGCGCAGGGCCAGAGCTTCAACGCGACGCTGCAGGATATCGGCGCCTGCCGGATTCGCATTGTCCAGCGGTCGAAGGCCGGCACGCACGCGCAGTTCGAAAGGCCGGATGCGGCGCTGACGGAGAAGATCGAAGACAAATTATGGTCGATCCAGGACGACAATACCGAGGCCGTCACCCGCGCGATGGAAGCCGGCGCTGCGTTGAAGAAGATTTTTGAGAACGGCGTCGATAGCGGCGCCATCTCGATGGAAGACATGTTCGACACCAACTATATCGAAATACCGGGCAGTAACCCGGTGCAGTACCGCACCAAAATCCTGGACTGGGCCGACCGCGCCCTGCCGCCGTTTCAGGAAGCGTTCCTCGCCAAGGACAAGCGGATGGCATTCTGCGCCATGATCGACACCAACGGCTACCTGCCGGTGCACAACAAGATCTATTCGCACCCGCAGCGGCCGGGCGACGTTACCTGGAACACCGCCAACAGCCGCAACCGCCGCATCTTCAACGATGCGGCCGGGCTTGCCGCCGGGCGCAACCAGCGCGCCTATCTGATCCAGAGCTACGCCCGCGACATGGGCAACGGCAACACCGTGATGATGCGCGAAATCGACGTGCCGATCCGCGTCAAAGGCCGCCATTGGGGCGGCTTCCGCACGGCCTACAGGCTGTAGCCACACTCACCTTGCGGACACGCTCGCATTCAGTCGCGCGCGACGGCGCCGAAGGCTGCGCTGAAACTGCGCAGTGAAGCGGATGCGCATATCGCGCCTTCGCTTTGAACCTTCCTTGTTCGAACTGGTTGATAGGCAGGCTTGAAACCGCGGCTGGTCCCTCAGCGCGAAAGGTCAAGCAGGCTGGCCCGTCCCGCGCACCATCGGCGCGCCAGCCCAGGCAGGCGGAGATCAACATGGCGCGATCTGGCACAGCAAAGCGGGTAACGCGGACTGCCTCGGTGCCGGAGAAAATTCCGATCCGGCTAACCGTCAACGGCAACCAGATGGAACTCAGGGTCGCGCCGTGGACGACGCTACTGGATGCGCTACGCGACCATCTCGACCTGACCGGCACCAAGAAGGGCTGCGACCACGGACAATGCGGCGCCTGCACCGTTCTCGTCGACGGACGGCGGATCAATTCCTGCCTGACGCTGGCGGTGATGAAGGAAGGCGCCGAGATCATCACCATCGAGGGCCTTGCGCGCAACGGCGAGCTGCATCCGCTGCAGCAGGCCTTCATCGATCAGGATGCGTTTCAGTGCGGCTACTGCACGTCGGGACAGATCTGCTCGGCCGCCGGGCTGCTCGCCGAGGGCAAGGCAAGAACGCCCAACGAGATCCGCGAACTGATGAGCGGCAACATCTGCCGCTGCGGCGCCTATCCGAACATCGTGGCGGCGATCCTGCAGGCGATGGAGCAATCATGACCCCATTTCAATACGCACGCGCCAACGACGTCGCCGACGCCATCAGGCAGATCGCCACAGATCCTTCCGCGAAGTTCATTGCGGGCGGCACCAACCTGATCGACCTGATCAAATACGATGTCGAGGAGCCCACTCGGCTGATCGATATTTCGCACCTCCCGCTCAGGAGCATCGAGCAAACCTCAACCGGCGGCGTTCTGATCGGAGCGATGGTGCCGAATACCGACCTCGCCTACCATCCGATGATAGAGGAACGCTATCCGCTGCTGGCACGCGCGATCATGTCCGGCGCGTCGCAGCAATTGCGCAACATGGCCTCGACCGGCGGCAACCTCTTGCAACGGACGCGCTGCTTCTATTTCTACGACACGGCGACGCCGTGCAACAAACGCGAGCCCGGCAGCGGCTGCTCGGCGATCGACGGGGTCAACCGCATCAATGCGGTGCTCGGAACAAGCCAAGCCTGCATCGCCACGCATCCTTCCGACATGTGCGTTGCGCTCGCAGCGCTCGAAGCCACGGTGCATGTCGCCGGTCCCGCCGGGGCGCGCACCATCGCGTTTGCGGATTTCCATCGGTTGCCCGGCAACACCCCCCAGCGCGACACCAACCTCGAACCCGATGAGATCATCACGGCCATCGAGCTTCCGCCGAAGGGCTTTAGCGCGAACTATTCCTACCTGAAGATCCGCGATCGCCTGTCCTATGCGTTCGCACTGGTATCGGTGGCGGCAGCGCTCGAACTCGATGGCGACACGATCAAGGAAGCCCGCGTGGCGCTCGGCGGCGTTGCGCACAAACCATGGCGCAGTTCCGCGGCCGAAGCGGCCCTGCTCGGACAACGCCCCGACGCGGCCGCGTTTGCGCAAGCCGCGGATTGGCTGCTGCACGGCGCCAGAGGCTACGGACACAACAACTTCAAGATTGGCCTTGCGCGGCGCGCCGTCGTGCGGACGCTCGGTCAGGCCGCGCGGGGGATGCCGCAGTCATTATCCGACAAGAAAATACGGTGAGCGCCATGGCAACCTATATCGGGTCAGCGACATCCCGCGTCGACGGCAGAGCCAAGGTCACCGGCGAAGCCAAATATGCCGGCGAGTTCAACGTCCCCGGCCTCGTTCATGGCTATGTCGTCGAGTCGGCTATCCCCAGGGGGCGGATCGTGCGCATCGACACCAGCGGAGCGCTGGAAGTTGACGGCGTGATCGACGTGCTCACCCATCGGAACCGGCCGCCAATGGCCGACAGGGACGACGCCTACAAGGACGACGTCGCGCCGGAGAAAGGTTCGCCCTATCGCCCGCTCTACAACGACAGGATCCTTTTCACCGGACAGCCGGTCGCGCTGGTGCTGGCGGAGGATTGGGAAACCGCGCGCGTCGCCGCCTCAATGGTGAAAGTCGAGTACCAGAAGGAGCCGCACGTCACCGACTTGCACGCAGAGCGCAGCAGGGCGTTTGCCATCGACGCGCCGGAGAAGCCACGCGGCGATGCCGAAAAGGCATTCGCGTCCGCCGCCGTGCGTCACGCGGCTGAATATTTCATTCCGACCGAGCATCACAACCCGATGGAATTGTTTGCCTCGACCGCGATCTGGGAAGACGGCCGGCTCACCGTCTACGACAAGACGCAAGGCGTGCAGAACGTGCAAAAATATCTTTGCGGCGTGTTCAAGATGAAGCCGGACGAGGTGCGCGTGATGTCGCCCCATATGGGCGGCGGCTTCGGCGCCGGCCTGCGCCCGCAATACCAGGTCGTGCTGGCGGTGCTCGGGGCACGCGCGCTGAAGCGCCCGGTGCGCGTCATGCTGACGAGAGCGCAGATGTATGCGCTCGGCTATCGGCCGGCGAGCATCGAACGACTTGCGCTCGGCGCGAGCAGCGGCGGCACGATCGAATCCATGCAGCATGAAACCATCGCAGTGACCTCGCAGTTCGAGGAATTCGCGCGCAACGATACCGGCTGGGGCAACCTGCTTTACAAAAGTCCCAACGCGAAATTCGCGCACAAGCTCGTGAAGCTCGACCTGCCGACATCCTGCGACATGCGGGCGCCGGGTGCTGCGACCGGCGTCTATGCGCTGGAATGCGCGATGGACGAACTCGCCATCGCGCTCAACACCGATCCGGTGCAGTTGCGGCTGCAATGCTATTCCGAGCGCCATCAAGGCGAGGATGTCCCCTATACCAGCAAGCAGTTGCGCGAATGCTACCGGCAGGGCGTCGCGGAGTTCGGCTGGAACAAGCGCAATCCCGAGCCGCGCTCGATGCGCGAGGGTAGCGAACTGGTCGGCTGGGGTATGGCCTCAGGCGTATGGGAAGCGCTGCAGATGCCCGCCACGGTCCGCATCGTGCTGACGGCCAACGGTCATGCGGAAGTGGCAACCGCGGCCTCCGATATCGGCACGGGGACTTACACGATCATGGCGCAGGTCGCAGCCGACATGCTCGGCCTGCCGATCGACAGTATCAGCGTCAAGCTCGGCGACTCGACACTACCGCAATGTCCGCTGGAAGGCGGATCCTGGATCGCGTCCTCGGTCTGCAATGCCATCGCAAATACCGCCCACGCGGTTCGCGGCGACCTGTTGAAGCTTGCCAAGGGGGTGAAGGATTCGCCGCTGGCGGGCGCCAGCGTGGACGAAGTCGCGCTGACAGACGGCAAGATCGTCAGCAAGCGCGATGCGAGCCGCGCGGTCCCGATCGCAAGCGCCATGCAAGCCGGCAACGCCGATCGCATCACGCGCGAAGAAACCAACAAGGTTGCCGAAGACAAGTCTCACGCGCGCAACGTCCACTCCGCCATCTTCGCCGAGGTCAAGGTGGACGAAGAGCTTGGCGTTATCCGCGTGACCCGCGTCGTCGACGCGGTCGCGGCCGGGCGCATCCTCAACCTTAAAACCGCCCATAGCCAGGTCATGGGCGGCGTGGTGTGGGGCATCGGGATGGCGCTGCACGAGGAAACATTGTTCGACCAGCGTTTCGGACGCATCATGAACGCCAACATCGCCGAGTACCACGTGCCTGTTAATGCCGACGTGCACGACATCAAGGTCATTTTCGTCGAGGAGCCGGACGAGACCATCAATCCGCTCGGCGTCAAGGGCCTCGGCGAAATCGGCATCGTCGGCGTGGCGGCGGCGATCGCCAACGCGGTCTATCATGCGACGGGAAAGCGCGTGCGCGACCTGCCGATCACGCTGGACAAGGTGGTTTCGTTTAATTGACGACCCTCGTCAGGCCCAAAAGCCCGGCACGGCCGGCTCGAGCCTGCCGCCGGCCCGCACCGGCGCGATGCGCAGCGCAAGGCCGGTGGAATCATCGGTCTCGACCGCAACACCGCTGAGTGTCGCCACGCCCGCCGCCGGTTCGAAGCGGCCTGAGGGAATGCCGGTCGTGAAGCGCCGCAGCGGCTCCTCCTTCTGCATGCCGATGATGGAATCATAGTCGCCGGTCATGCCGGCGTCGGTCATGTAAGCGGTACCGCCGGTGAGAATCTGATGATCGGCGGTGGGCACATGGGTATGGGTGCCGACGACGAGGCTGGCGCGGCCGTCGCAGAAAAAGCCGATGCCTTGTTTTTCGCTCGACGCCTCGCCGTGGAAATCAACCACGATCGCATCCGCCGCCTCGCGCAGCGGACAGGCTTCGAGTTCGCGGTTGAGCGTCGCGAAGGGATCGTCGAACGGTGTCATGAAGACGCGGCCGATGGCGTTGACGACCAGCGCACGCTTGCCGTTCTTGGTATCGACCAGGGCCGCGCCGCGGCCCGGCGTTCCCTTTGGATAATTGGCGGGGCGGATCAGCTTCGGCGCGCGCTCGATGAACACCAGCGCCTCGCGCTGATCCCAGGCGTGATTGCCGAGCGTGATGGCGTCGGCGCCGGCGTCGAGCAGTTCCTGATAGATTGTCTCTGTGATGCCGAAGCCGCCGGCGGAATTCTCGCCATTAACGACGACGAGATCGAGTTGCCAGTCTCTGACCATACCGGGCAGATGTTCTGAGATCGCGGTGCGCCCTGCCCGGCCGACCACGTCACCCACGAATAGAATACGCAAAGTTCAGCTCCGGAAATCGAACACTTTCTTTTCCGTTAGCACATAATCCAGCGCCACGTCGTGCGGCAGCGCAGGAACCGCTCTAATTTCCTGCACGGCAAATGCGGTGCCGACAGCGGTAATGACCTTCGCCTTGCGCAAGTGAGCGAGCGTAAAATCGTAATGTCCAGCACCATAGCCGATGCGATGGCCTTCGCGGTCGAACGCCGCCAGCGGAATCAACATGACATCGGGAATGAGTTCGGCGGCGGCTGGCGACGGCTCGAGGATACCGAGCGGCCCCATCATCAGCCGGTCGTCGGGCGACCACGCGCGAAACGCCAGCGATTTTCCGCGCGCCATCACCGCCGGCAGCGCCAGCTTCGCGCCTTGCTCGGCGAGCTTGCGCATCAAGGGCGCAGGATCGATCTCGCTGCGGATCGGCGAATAGCCTGACACGACCATGCCGGGCAGAATCGCAAACGGCACGCCGTGCTTTGCCATGGCTTGCGCCGCGGCGGCGCGCTGCTCCTCGCTCAACGCATCGCGTTTCGCCAGCGCGGCGGTGCGGAGGTCGGCTTTCGACAGGGTTGCGGTCATGCGGGGTCTTGTTCTGCCGTCATCAGCAAGCACAGGATTTCGACGCAATCGTAGCCCGGATGGAGCGCAGCGAAATCCGGGGCCTTGTCGCAATCGAACAGCCTGTCCCGGATTGCGCTGCGCTCCATCCGGGCTACGCTGGGCACGCCGCATCAGACGGCAATGCACCGAAAAGCTTTGGAAACAAACTCACCGACAAAACAAAGTGCGAAGCCGCGTACGCCGTTGAAGCACTCGATCCCGGAGTTCCCTACGAAAGTAGGTGGGCACCATATGTCCGGATCCACGGACCCGGCCAGGGACAGTTCCCTAAAGGATCGATAAGGCCCCGGGGATATATGGCTCCTGACGCACGACGCAGCTTCGCGAGGCACAATGTAAGCACTACTGGCTCGATCCGCCAGCGCTAACGCAGCACTTCACCCGATCGCGACGCCGCTGCCGATGGTGCGGTTCAGCATCTGCGTGGTCTTTTCGATGCGGTCGGCCGCCGCGTTGAGCGCGTTGGCGACAGCGACCTGGGTGGCCTTGGCGCGGTCGGCGGCGGCGACGCGCACGTTGCGCAGGGTTTCGAGTTCGCCCTCGAGCGCACGGATGCGCGCGTTGGCATCGAGCAGTTCATCGCACACCGTGAGCGCGGCCATCACCGTAAGGCGCGCATCGCCGATCTCGCCGAACTTGCCGCGCAACTCGCCGACCCGCGTTTCCAGGTTCTCGGCGAGCTTCAGGAGCCGTACTTCCTGCCCTTCCTCGCAGGCCA
Source organism: Bradyrhizobium sp. AZCC 1610 (assembly GCF_036924515.1). Taxonomy (NCBI): domain Bacteria; kingdom Pseudomonadati; phylum Pseudomonadota; class Alphaproteobacteria; order Hyphomicrobiales; family Nitrobacteraceae; genus Bradyrhizobium; species Bradyrhizobium sp. AZCC 1610. Next base: position 5,984,585 of record NZ_JAZHRR010000001.1, read on the forward strand.
TGCGGTACTGCCGGCCGTTGATGGTGACGTTGATGTGGCTCATTCGCCCTCTCCGGCATCGAGCACCGCACGGATGGTGCCGATCGCGACGTCCAGTTTTTCGGCGATCTCGCGGTTGGTGCGCTCCAGCCGCCGCGTCTTCACCAGCGAGCCGTCGAGTTCGTCGGCGAGCCGCGAGCGATCGGCGCCAAGCGCCTGGATCCGGCTCGCCAGTTCGTTCTCGTCGCGATCAGCATCGCGCCGCCGCTCGGCCGCGGCCTCGAGCGCATCGAGCGCCATCATCAGGCGCCGCGTGGCGGCGTCGATGTCGGCATAGACCGGCTCGGCATTGCCGGCCCCGTTGGTGTGACGATCGCTCATGGGAGGCAGCGCGCACCTTCGCGTAGGCCCGCCGCACGGCAGCAAAATCCGCGGTTCGGCAAGCGGTTAGAGCACGAAATTTACGTGGCAAGCGAGCCGAGTGCAACGCCGACGCGAAGCTATGCACTGCTAAGCAACTTTTCGGACCGGAAGGGCGTTTCCTCGCCTTGGACTCACGGGTATTGAGGTGCTATCCACCCCCGACTTTCCCTTATGCCACGCCCGTATTGCGGCCTCGCCCGGTACGCCCCACAACCAAGCACCTCATTTCAGGCGGATTTTCATCATGACGCAGGTCGATCATACCCGTATGGCCAATGCGATTCGCGGGCTTGCCATGGATGCCGTCGAAAAGGCGAAATCCGGCCATCCCGGCTTGCCGATGGGCACCGCCGACATTGCGACCGTGCTGTTCACACAGTTCCTCAAATTCGATGTGACGGCTCCGACCTGGCCGGACCGCGACCGCTTCGTGCTCTCGGCCGGACACGGCTCGATGCTGCTCTATGCCTTGCTGTACCTCACCGGCAACAAGGACATGACGCTCGACCAGATCAGGAATTTCCGTCAGCTCGGTTCCAAGACGCCGGGGCACCCGGAAAACTTCGAGACCAGCGGCGTCGAGACCACCACCGGCCCGCTCGGCCAGGGCATCGCCACCTCGGTCGGCATGGCGCTGGCGGAAAAGATGCTGGCCGCGGAGTTCGGCAAGAAGGTGGTTGGGCATCACACTTACGTGCTCGCCTCCGACGGCGACCTGATGGAAGGCGTGTCGCAGGAAGCGATCGCGATGGCCGGGCACTGGAAGCTGAACAAGCTGATCGTGCTGTATGACGACAACGGCATCTCGATCGACGGCCCGACCTCGCTCGCCGATTCGGTCGACCAGGTGAAGCGATTCAAGTCCGCCGGCTGGGCGGCCGAGCTGATCGACGGCCATGACCCGAAGGCGATCGCAGCGGCCCTCACCCGCGCGCAAAAATCCAGCAAGCCGTCGCTGATCGCCTGCAAGACCACCATCGGCTACGGCGCACCGACGCGCGCCGGCACGGCGAAGGCCCATGGCGAGGCGCTCGGCGCCGAAGAGCTCAAGGGCGCCAAGGAAAAACTCGGCATCTCGCTCGAAGCCTTCTCGGTGCCGGACGACGTGCTGACGGCCTGGCGTGCGGCCGGCAGCCGCGGCGCTGCCGCGCGCGAGGAATGGGAAGCCCGCTTCGCTGAACTCGGCAGCCGCAAGCGCGCGGAGTTCGAGCGGCGGATGCGGCACGAGCGGCCGGCTTCGCTGGCAAAGGCGCTGCGCGCGCACAAGAAGGCGCTGTTGGAATCGCCGCAGAACGTCGCCACGCGGAAATCGTCCGAGTCCGCGATCGAGGCGATAGCAGCCGCGATGCCGATGGAATTCCTCGCCGGCTCCGCCGATCTCACCGGCTCCAACAACAACAGGGCGAAGTCGGCAGTGGCGTTTTCGGCCAAGACGCCGAAGGGCCGCTTCATCCATTACGGCGTCCGCGAGCACGGCATGGCGGCGGCCATGAACGGCATCTTCCTGCATGGCGGTTTTGCGCCGAACGGCGCGACCTTCCTGGTGTTCACGGACTACGCGCGGCCGGCGATGCGGCTGGCCGCGCTGATGGGCAACGGCGTCGTCTACGTGATGACCCATGATTCGATCGGGCTCGGTGAGGACGGACCGACGCATCAGCCGGTCGAACACCTCGCCGCGCTGCGTGCGATTCCCAACATGCGCGTATTCCGGCCCTGCGACGCCGTCGAGGTAGCGGAATGCTGGGAACTGGCGCTGAACCGTGTCGACGGCCCGACGGTGCTGGCACTGACCCGCCAGAACCTGCCGCAGCTCCGCACCTCAGCGCCCAACGACAATCCTTGCGCGCATGGCGCCTATGAGCTGGTCGTCGCACAGGGCGATGCCAAGGTGTCGCTGTTCGCCTCGGGCTCCGAGGTCGAGATCGCGGTGGCCGCTCAGAAGCAACTGACTGAGCGCGGCATCGCGTCGCGGGTGGTCTCGGTGCCCTCGCTCGAACTGCTGCTGGCGCAGCCGGCGGACCGGCGGAAGGCCATCATCGGCAACGCCCCGGTCAAGATCGCGATCGAAGCCGCAGTGCGCTGGGGCTGGGACGCCGTGATCGGCCCGGATGGTGAATTCGTGGGCATGCACGGTTTCGGTGCCAGCGCGCCCGCCAAGGACCTTTTCAAGCACTTCGGAATTACCGCCGAGGCCGTCGTTAACGCTGCCCTGAAGCGCTTGGGCTGACGGTTGAGATTACCGGGAAAAAGGACTACCTAGACCCCCATCTTGACCGTTCCCGCCCGGCCGAACCGGGCGTTCCGCCGTAAGCACCTCCGTGGAACGTCTCCGCGGGGCGGGCACCGGCTATCAGAGGAGAAACGAGCATGGCAATCCGCGTCGGGATCAACGGATTTGGCCGCATCGGCCGCAATATCTTGCGAGCCATCGCCGAATCCGGCCGCAAGGATATCGAGGTGGTCGGGATCAACGATCTCGGCCCGGTCGAGACCAACGCCCACCTGCTGCGCTTCGATTCCGTGCATGGCCGCTTCCCCGGCACCGTGACCGTCGACGGCGACTCGCTCAGCCTCGGCAACGGCAAGATCAAGGTTTCCACCGAGCGCGATCCGTCCAAGCTTCCGTGGAAGGAACTCGGCGTCGACATCGCGCTGGAATGCACCGGGATCTTCAGCGCCAAGGCCAAGGCCGTCGCGCATCTCACTGCCGGCGCCAAGCGCGTGCTGGTTTCGGCTCCGTCTGACGGCGCGGACGCGACCATCGTGTTCGGCGTCAATCACGACAAGCTGACCAAGGATCATCTGGTCGTTTCCAACGGCTCCTGCACCACCAACTGCCTGGCGCCGATCGCCAAGGTGCTGAACGACACCGTCGGCATCGAAACCGGCTTCATGACCACGATCCACGCCTATACCGGCGACCAGCCGACGCTCGACACCCTGCACAGCGACCTCTATCGCGGCCGCGCGGCGGCGATGTCGATGATCCCGACCTCAACAGGTGCGGCCAAGGCGATCGGCCTGGTGCTGCCGGAACTGCAGGGCAAGCTCGACGGCGTCGCGATCCGCGTGCCGACGCCGAACGTCTCGGTGGTCGATCTCAAGATCGTCGCGCAGCGCAAGACCGACGTGAAGGAAATCAACGAGGCGATGAAACGCGCTTCGGAACAGCAGATGAAGGGCATCCTCGGCTACACCACCGCGCCCAACGTCTCGATCGACTTCAACCACGATCCCCACTCGTCCACGGTCCACATGGACCAGACCAAGGTGCAGAACGGCACGCTGGTGCGGGTGATGTCCTGGTACGACAATGAATGGGGTTTCTCCAACCGCATGGCCGACACCGCCGTGGCGATGGGGAAGCTGCTTTAACCGTCTCGTGTCCCGGACGCGGTGCAGCGTGTCTTCACGCTGCTTCGCAGAGCCGGGACCCATGCAAGCGTAGGTCCCGGTTCTGCAGCGCAACGCTTCGCGCTGCGCTGCGCCCGGGACAAGAGATCCGCCAATGACAAAATCATTCCGCACCCTCGATGACGTCGACGTGAAGGGCAAGCGCGTGCTGCTGCGCGTCGACCTCAACGTGCCGATGGAGAATGGCCGCGTCACCGACGCGACACGGCTCGAGCGCGTCGCGCCGACCATCACCGAAATTTCCGACAAGGGCGGCAAGGTCATCCTGCTCGCCCATTTCGGCCGGCCGAAGGGACCCGACGCCAAGGATTCGCTCAAACCCGTCGCGGCGGCGCTGGGGCAGGTCATCAAGAAGCCGGTTGCCTTCGCCGACGACTGTATCGGCGAGGCCGCGGCCAAGGCCGTGGCTGCGATGAAGGACGGCGACATCCTTTGTCTGGAGAACACGCGCTTCCATAAAGAGGAAGAGAAGAACGATCCGGCGTTCGTGGGCGAGCTGGCAAAGCTCGGCGACATCTGGGTCAACGATGCATTCTCGGCCGCGCACCGCGCGCACGCTTCCACCGAGGGCCTCGGCCACAAGCTGCCCGCCTATGCCGGCCGCACCATGCAGGCCGAACTCGACGCGCTTTCCAAGGCGCTGGAGGCGCCGACCAAGCCGGTGATCGCGATCATCGGAGGCGCAAAAGTCTCGACCAAGATCGATCTGCTCGAAAACCTCGTGACAAAGGTCGATGCGCTGGTGATCGGCGGCGGCATGGCCAACACCTTCCTGCACGCGCAGGGCGTCGGCGTCGGCAAGTCGCTGGCGGAGAAAGATCTCGCCGCGACCGCGCTGCGCATCGTGGAAAAAGCTGATGCCGCGAACTGCGCCATTATCCTGCCCGTCGATGCCGTGGTCGCCTATCACTTTGCGGCCAATTCGCCGTCGCACGCCTACGGGCTCGACGCCATCCCGGCCGACGGCATGATCCTCGATGTCGGCCCGCAATCGACTGCGCGGATTCACGCCGCAATCGATGACGCCAAGACACTGGTCTGGAACGGCCCGCTCGGCGCGTTCGAAATGACGCCGTTCGACCGTGGCACCATGGTAGCGGCGAAGCATGCCGCAGAGCGGACCAAGGCCAAGAAACTGATTTCTGTCGCCGGCGGCGGCGACACCGTCGCGGCGCTGAACCAGGCCGGAGTATCAGGCGATTTTTCCTATGTTTCGACCGCCGGCGGCGCGTTTCTCGAATGGATGGAAGGCAAACCGCTGCCCGGCGTCGAAGTTCTGAAACTGCGTTAGACCGAGACTAATGGAGCGCCAAAGGCGCAGCAAATACAGGAGAATTTGAATGGCTCGCATTACCTTGCGTCAACTGCTCGATCACGCGGCAGAGCACGAGTATGGGGTGCCGGCTTTCAACATCAACAACATGGAGCAGGCGCTGGCCATCATGGAGGCCGCCTCCGCGGTCGATGCCCCCGTCATCATCCAGGCCTCGCGCGGCGCGCGCTCCTACGCCAATGACGTGATGCTCCGCCACATGATGGACGCCGTCACCGAAATCTATCCGCAGATTCCGGTCTGCGTGCATCTCGATCACGGCAACGAACCGGCGACCTGCATGACTGCGATCCAGTCCGGCTTCACCTCCGTGATGATGGACGGTTCGCTGAAGGCGGACGGCAAGACCCCCGGCGACTGGGACTACAATGTCGGCGTGACCAAGACCGTCACCGACATGGCCCATCTCGGCGGCATCTCGGTAGAGGGCGAACTCGGCGTGCTCGGTTCGCTGGAGACCGGCATGGGCGACAAGGAAGACGGCCACGGCGCCGAGGGCAAGCTGTCGCACGACCAGCTGCTTACCAACCCGGATGAAGCCGTGAAGTTCGTCAAGGAGACCAGGGTCGACGCGCTGGCGATCGCGATGGGCACTTCGCACGGCGCCTACAAGTTCACCCGCAAGCCGGACGGCGACATCCTCGCCATGAACGTGATCGAGGAGATCCATCGCAAGCTGCCGAACACGCATCTGGTGATGCACGGTTCGTCCTCGGTGCCGCAGGACCTGCAGGAGATCATCAACGCCAATGGCGGCAAGATGAAGCCGACCTGGGGCGTGCCGGTTTCCGAAATCCAGCGCGGCATCAAGAACGGCGTGCGCAAGATCAACATCGATACCGACAACCGCATGGCGATGACCGGGCAGATCCGCAAAGTCCTGAACGATAATCCCGAAGAGTTCGATCCGCGCAAATATCTGAAGCCGGCGATGGAGGCGATGGCCAAGCTGTGCAAGCAGCGGCTGCAGGAATTCAATACCGCTGGCCAGGCCAGCAAGATCAAGAAGGTGCTGACCACGGCCGAAATGGCCAAACGGTACAGCAAGGGTGAGCTTGACCCGCGGGTCGCCTGAGCGGGCCGCCTGCGCCTCGCAAAGACCCGCGGTGCGACGAACGTTTTCTAGGCAATTGCCCGAGAACCGCCTATTTTGGTGCGCAAGGGCATGATGTTTCTGGAGAACTTCGATGAATCTCGCTGACCTCAACAAGGTTGCCCTCGCCATGGTCACTCCAGGCAAGGGCATTCTCGCCGCCGACGAATCCTCGGGCACGATCAAGAAGCGTTTCGACGCCATCAAGGTCGAATCGACCGAGGAGAACCGCCGCGACTATCGCGAAATGCTGTTTCGCTCCACCGAGGCGATGAGCAAGTATGTCTCGGGTGTGATCCTCTACGACGAGACCATCTGGCAAAATGCCAAGGACGGCACGCCGCTGGTCAAGCTGATCGAGCAGTCCGGCGCGATCCCCGGCATCAAGGTCGATGAGGGAACGCAAAGCTTGCCGCAATGTCCGGGTGAACTGGTGACCGTCGGCCTCGACAAGCTCGCCGAGCGGCTGAAGAAATATTACGAGCGCGGCGCGCGCTTTGCGAAGTGGCGCGCGGTGATCGATATCGGGGCCGGTATTCCCACGATGACCGCGATCGACGTCAACGCGCATGCGCTGGCGCGCTATGCGGCGCTGTGCCAGGCGGCGCAGATCGTGCCCATCGTCGAGCCGGAAGTGCTGATGGACGGCGATCACGACATCGACCGCTGCTATGACGTGACCCAGCGGGTGCTGAACAAGACGTTCCAGGAATTGCTGATACAGCGCGTCGAACTCGAAGGCATGGTGCTGAAGCCCAACATGGCCATTTCAGGCAAGAAGTGCGCGAAGCAGGCTTCCGTCGAGGAAGTCGCCGAAAAAACTGTGCGGCTGCTGAAGGCGTGCGTTCCCGCGGCCGTGCCGGGTATCGCCTTCCTCTCCGGCGGACAGTCCGACGAGGAGGCGACCGCACATCTGAACGCCATGAACCGGATCGGCGGCCTCCCCTGGCGGCTGACATTCTCCTATGGCCGGGCGTTGCAGGCGGCGCCGCAAAAGGCCTGGTCGGGTAAGGCCGAGAACATCGCCGCGGGCCAGCGCGCCTTCACGCATCGCGCGCGGATGAATGCGCTGGCAAGCAAGGGCGAGTGGGAAACCGGCCTTGAAAAGAAGGTCGCCTAGACTTGGCTAACAAACACTTGGCCAATAAACCCGTTCCGCCGCGCCCGGCGCCGCGCCTCTATCTCGCGACATCAGAGGTGGACGACCCGGCGCAGCTCGCGGCCCAGCTTCCGGAGCTATTGGCAGCGGCCGACGTCGCGGCGGTGCTGATGCGGCTGAAACAGACCGACCAGCGCACCATGATTTCGCGTGTGAAGACGCTGGCCCCCGTGATCCAGAATGCCGGCGCGGCGCTCCTGCTCGACGGCCATGTCGAATTGGTGGCGCGCGCAGGCGCCGACGGCGCGCATCTGAACGGCCTCGCCGCGCTGGAGGATGCCTTGCCGTCGCTGAAGCCGGACCGCATTGCCGGCGTCGGCGGCCTTGCCACGCGGCACGATTCGATGGCCGCCGGCGAACGGGGCGCGGACTACGTGCTGTTCGGCGAGCCCGACGCCAACGGCCAGCGGCCCTCGGTGGAAGCGATTGCCGAGCGCCTGCAATGGTGGGACGAACTGTTCGAGCCGCCTTGCATCGGTTTTGCCGCCTCGCGCGAGGAGGCTTCCGAATTCGCAGCCGCCGGCGCGGATTTTGTGCTGGTCGGCGATTTCATCTGGGCCGACCCGCGTGGCGCAAAGGCCGCGCTGATCGATGCCGCGCAGGCGATCGCACAGGCGCACGAAGCAGCGTTCGGAAAAGCCAAGACCGGCACTGGCACGGATAAGGCCGGGCACGGATAACGCCGGACAATGAAACTCCTGCGTCCCATATCGCTGCTTGCGGGCCTCTTGATGACGATGACCGGCGCCACCGCGCAGGTCTCGCTGACGCCGCCTGCCGCGCAGCCGCCCGCAAACCCTCCGGCGGCGAAAAAGGAAGCGCCCAAACCAAAGGCGCCGAGCGCAGCGAAAAAGCCCGCTGCGACGCCGACACTGGCGGCGCCGCCGACGGCGCCGCTCAAGCCCGCGATAACGACCAAGCCCACGGCAACGCCTGTGCCCTCCCCCTCGCCGACGGCCGGCTTCGAGGATCCGAACGCCGACCTCGTCTACGGCGCCTACCAGCGCGGCCTCTACAAGACGGCCTTCGATCTCGCCACCACGCGCGCGCAGTATAACGGCGATCCCAAGGCGATGACGATGCTGGGCGAGCTCTATGCCAACGGGCTCGGCATCAAGCGCGACTATGCGAAGGCCGCCGATTGGTACCAGCGCGCGGCGGACGCCGGCGACCGCGAAGGCATGTTCGCGCTCGCCATGCTGCGGCTGTCCGGCCGCGGCGGCGCCACCAACCGCGAGCAGGCGGTCAAGCTGCTGGCCTCCGCCGCCAAGCTTGGCAACCCCAAGGCGGCCTACAATCTGGCGCTGCTCTATCTCGACGGCAACACGCTGCCGCAGGACACCAGGCGCGCCGCCGAGCTGCTGCGCACCGCGGCCGACGCAGGCAACCCGGAGGCGCAATACGCGCTGGCGACCTTCTACAAGGAAGGCACCGGCGTGCCGAAGGACATCGACAAGGCGGTGCGGCTGCTGCAGGCGGCTGCGCTGGCCGACAATGTCGACGCCGAGGTCGAGTACGCGATTGCACTGTTCAATGGCACCGGCACGCCGAAGAACCAGCCGGCCGCGGTCGCGCTCTTGCGCAAGGCTGCCCGGCAGAATTCGCCGATCGCGCAGAATCGCCTCGCTCGCGTGCTGGTCACCGGACAGGGCGCGCCTATGGACAAGATCGAGGGCCTGAAGTGGCACCTTGTCGCCAAGACCGCCGGCAAGGGTGATCCCGAGCTGGATGAGCGGCTCTCGGAGCTCAGCCCCGAGGATCGCGCCAAGGTTCAGGAAGCCGCGAAAAAATGGACCGGCACCGCCAGCAAATGACGCCTTGACGCCGGCACATCTGCAGGGCACCCAGTCCCCAAACCCCTGACGGCATTGGGCCGTTCCCTCACACCATAAGCTCGCATCATGCTCTACTCAGCCCTTATCAACGTCATGGTGAAAGCTGCGCGCCGCGCCGGCCGCAGCCTCAAGCGCGACCTCGGCGAGATCGAGCACCTGCAGGTGTCGCTGAAGGGGCCCGCGAACTTCGTCACCAAGGCCGACAAGCGCGCCGAGGAAATGCTGTACGAGGACCTCGCCAAGGCGCGGCCGGGCTACGGCTTCATCGGCGAGGAAGGCGGAATGCGCGAAGGCGCCGACAAGACCCACACCTGGATCGTCGATCCCTTGGACGGCACCACCAACTTCCTGCACGGCATCCCGCAATTTGCGATCTCGATCGGTCTGCGGCGCGAAGACACCATCATCGCCGGCGTGATCTACAACCCCGCCAATGACGATCTCTACATCGCCGAGCGCGGCAAGGGCGCGTTCCTCAACGACCAGCGGCTGCGCGTCGCCGGCCGCCGCCAGCTCAATGAATGCGTGATCGCCTGCGGCCTGCCGCATATCGGCCGCGGCGACCATGAATTGTCGAACCGCGAGATGGCCGCGATCCAGAACAAGGTGGCGGGCCTGCGCCGCTTCGGCGCCGCCTCGCTCGACCTCGCCTTCGTCGCCGCCGGCCGTCTCGACGGCTACTGGGAACGCAATCTGCAGCCCTGGGACATCGCAGCCGGGCAGATCATGGTGCGGGAGTCCGGCGGGACGATCTCTGGCATGGAGGGCAGCGACGATTCGCTGAAGACGGGTCACGTGATCTGCGGGAACGAGTATGTGCACGGAGAACTGGTGAAGATACTGGGGCCGCTGGGAAAATAGGGCGACGGTTCCAAGCCACGCGCCGTCGCTTCATCCGCGGCCGGGTGATGCAGCCTTCCGGAGGCGGCGGAAGGACACGGAGGAGCCTCGGCGCTCCCAGCCAAAATATTGAAAACAACCCCATGCACAGTAGCCGGCACTCGTCGAGTGCCGAAGTAGACATTTGACACGTCGGGCAAATCAGCGAGATAAATCCATCATCCACCTAACGAAGCGATTCTAAGAAGTCGTGCGGGGACCATCGGTCGCTGGCAGGTCGCGCCATGGCGCGCCTGAACGCAGGACCCAAGAGATGCCATCGAGCCCGCGGCGGTCATTTACCCGCCAAACGCCGCACGGCTCGTTCGGCAACATCGGCCTAGTGGCGGTCCGCTCATCATCGCTGAATTCGTAGCGCATGATTTGAGGCTCCGGTTTCGAAGCTTGAATCACGTCCGCGGTAGCGCCATCAACCCGCACCGGCCTATAGCGAAACCGCTCTGAATTTACTTCCGCTTTGGGGGCATAGCCGAAATGGCCGGACTTGCCGCTGGGTCGCTCGTGTAGCCATTGACCCGAATCGGACATCGAAAGATTGTCCTCTACCTGTCCAATCTGGATAGAGTTCAGGCAATAGAAGTCATTAAATATTAGTGCCTTTGCTACACAACCGATGGATGCTTCGGATAGCCGCCTCTCTTCTGTTTGGCATTTTCATGGGCCTCATCTCCTATGTCTCAGCTGCACGCTTGAGCGAGTGGTACGAGACGGGCCACCTTTTGATGCACAGGCGGATGGCTATCGGACCCGACGCTGTCACTTACTCCAGCGATCCGATCCTATTTCTCATCGAGTTTGGTTTAAACATCTTCTTGATTGCCATGGGGGGTCTCGGAGTTCTTGCCATGTGCCGAGAAATCATTGGTGAGATGGTAGGCCCCCAATCACGCCTTTTGAGGTTGATCGACTGGCACTACGCCAACCAGATGCCGTCACTCGTTCTTGGCGTTGCTGGTTGGTTCCTGCTGATCGTTTTTGGTTTTGGCCTGCTTTACAGGGGTGCTTGACGGCCCGACCACTCTTCCGCAATTGGCACCTTTGAGACATGCCGAAGCAGGCTCAGGATGTCTGTTTATCGGTGCTGACCGGAAGTGATCTGCCGGCAGTCAGAATGACGCGATTGACCCGAAGCAGACCTCATGTTCGGCGGCTGAATTCCGGGAAGGGCGACCACTCAAGTCCGCGGCATCCGAGAGCTCTGCTCGGGCTAAGCATGTCCGTTACCTTGCCGTTATCAAATACGAAAATCCAAGCCGGGTACTCGCCTCCGCCTACCGGGACCGCACTAACACACACGCTTGGTCTCGCTCCAAAGCCAAACTCGCTGACGTTACGGACGACCGGAGCCGATATCTTTGGATCACGGTATGCACTCACGTCGATTCTGGATGCGACACTGGCGGCTACGAGTTGGCGATAGTTCGATGGAACAGCATTCGCACCGGTCCCCGCATCCACGGTGTGCTGAAAGCATCCAGCCAAAAAGAGCGTCGGTAATACCACTCCAACACAAGTCTTTAGATACGAAACCATGCGCCACTCGCCCCCTCTTTGATTTACTTTAGATAGCATCGTCGGATTGGCTCTCGCAACTGGCACGCCGCTGATCTACCTTGAGACGCACGCATTTGCATTTGGAAAACGCCTATAATCGATCCTACACACTCAAGGGGAAAGCCTTGGTCCACTACCGCCGCGATGCGGCTCCGTTATCGTCGGCTTTTCTAAGAACGGCGATGTCTGCATCTGGCACCTTTGAGACATGCCGACGGACGCTGAAAATGTCTGCTCATTGGGGTAGATCGGAAGTTGTCGGCTCACAGTCGAAATGACGCGTCTGCCCCTTCTCGGACCATGATGCGTGCCTTTTGAAGACATAACGTCACACGGGGATCACGGGGTACGGTTAAAAATTCGACCACGAAACTGTTGACGTTTAGCGCGCACGAAGACCCACGGAGCGGTTGGTCTTGGTAGGCTTTGTGACAGGGAAGACGGTGTGCATGTAGCGGGCCAGGTGTTCGCAAAAAGTGAGGGCGTACGGCGGAAGTGGACGGCGCCTGTCCCACTGAACCGCAACGCGTTCTCGAATGGGCTTGCCCCCGTGCGTTATTCGGGCGACGCGCACTTTGTAGCGATCAGTTCGCTGAAGGGATGGGACGATCGCCACACCTTGCCCAGCCTCTGCCAAGGTCAATAGCGTATGCGATGCGCGGCTCTCCAGCATTACCTTGGGATGGACTTTTGCCAGGCGGCAAGCCGCCTCGAACAGGCGGCGGACGGAATAGCCCGACGGTAACAGGAGCGGGTATGAGATAAGCCGCTCGATCGTTATGACACCGGATTTGCCGAGTTCGACGGTTGCAGCACTGACAGCCAACACATCCGCGGACTGTAGGACGCGCGTCTCGAGGCGAGGATCATCACCTGGGTCAATTCTGATGCCGACATGAGCTTCACCGCGCTCGAGTAGGGCGGGTTGCTCAGGCCCAAGGGCCTCAGTCAATTCGACATGAACCTGCGGAAAGCTCTCAGCATACCGCGGTAGAAACCCGGATAGCACGCTTTCAATCGTGTGCGGCGGGGCTAAGACTTTCAGCCTTCCGCTGTCGCCGCGCCGAAGCGCCGCTGCCCGCTCGTGCACGCTGTTGAGGTCGATTAGGACGCGCCGACAATCCACGAGGAGCTGCTCGCCTTGGGCCGTTAGAACCAAGCGGCGTCCTACACGATCAAAGAGACGTAGCTCGAGCTCCTGCTGAAGATCGCTGATTTGGCGCGACAGCGCGGGCTGCCCAATGCGCAGGTGCACCGCCGCTTTGGACACCGTGCCAAGTTCGGCAATGGTAACAAAAGTTTTCAGGCGCCTCAGATCCATGGTGGCATTTCTATTCCGCGGCGGCATGCTTTACTAGCACAATTATGCATTGGACGAGCGTCCGGTCCGGCGGCAGTGTTCACACAGCTTGGAAGATGGCTCACGCATGCCACTGACCGCTGAGCGACGCACTAGGTGGGAGCCGCGCAGCCGAGGAGAGGAACCAAGCGACGTCACATGCCGTCAAAGCTCGTGAACCTTCAGCGGCGGCGAGCAATCAATCGTCGTCCTGGCCTTGCTGAGCGATAATGCATTGACATGCCCCCGAAGGTGAAACCACAAGCGAAGGAGAAAGCCGATGTGCATAAAACAGCTTTTGTTCGCGAGCCTGACATGCGCTGCCGCTTTTGCGACAACCGCTCAAGCGCAGTATCCCGAGCGCGCCATAAAGATCGTCGTCCCGCAAGCCCCCGGCAGCGCCACAGACAATGGCGCACGCATTCTCGCGCAGGAGCTGTCAAAGGAGCTCGGCCAATCTATCATCATCGAGAACCGGCCAGGCGGCGCTTTCGTCATCGGCAATGACGCGGTCGCAAAGGCGCAGCCCGACGGCTACACGCTGCTGTTCGCCAGTATCGGTGCGTTCGCGATCGCGCAGCATATGGTCGCCAAGCCGCCTTACGATATCGAGCGCGACTTCCAGCCTATCGCGCTAGTCACGACCGGGCACCTCCTGCTTGCTGTCGCGCCCTCGCTGCCGATCCACAGCGTCGTCGAACTGGTCGAGTACGCCAAGAAGAACCCCGGCAAGCTTTCGAACGCGTCGTCGGGCAGCGGTTCGCCGGGCCATGTCAGCGGCGAGCTATTCAAATTCATGAGCGGCACCGACATCGTGCACGTGCCCTACAAGGGCGGGACCGCCGCCATCACGGACCTCATTGCGGGGCGCGTCGATCTCATGTTCGAGAGCCTCACGTCCATCGCGCCGCATGCCAGGCAGAAGGCTATCCGGGCGTTGGGCGTCACCGGTCCGAAGCGTTCGGCCGGCTTCCCCGAGCTGCCGACGATCGCCGAGGCCGGCGTTCCCGGTTATGAAGCGCCGATATGGTTTGGCGTCGCGGCACCAGCCGGCACGCCTCGCCCGATCGCCGATAAACTCAACGCGGCCATCAACCGTGCAATCCAATCTGACTTCTTCAAAGCGCGCTATGAGCAAATCGGCGACGAGCCGGCTGGCGGGACGCCAGAGGAGTTCGCAGCGCTCATCAAGAAGGAATCGGCCAAATGGGCCGATGTCGTAAAGCGCTCCGGCGCGAAATTGGAGTAGGCGCTTATCACAGCGGACGCATGCCAAAACGAATGCCATTGAAGAGGTTGGATGATGCTCACAGCCAAGAGCGTAGTCCGCCTGAACTACGGAAAAGCGGTGAACAATGCCCTCGAACTTTGTGGCGCGGGATCCGGAGACTTATGACTCTTACATGGGACGGTGGAGCAAACGACTTGCTTCAGATTTCCTTGACTTCGCGGGGCTCGTTGAGGGTGGTGCGGTTCTGGACGTAGGCTGTGGGACCGGAAGTTTGACCTTCGAAATCGCCGCCCGGCGCAAAGCCGCATCGATCGATGCTTTGGACTATGAGTCCGAATTTGTGGAGGCGCTAAACACCCGGAAGGGAGCAGCATCGATCAATGTACGACAAGGCGATGCGATGGCTTTGCCATACGAATCGGCTCAATTCGAAATGGCCTTATCTCTTCTGGTTCTTCACTTCGTGCCCGACGCGGTCAGAGCCATTTCTGAGATGGTTCGTGTTGTGAAGCGGGGCGGTGTCGTTGCCGCAGCGGTCTGGGATACTTTCGGAGGAATGCCAAGCCGGCGAATGTTCTGGGACACGGTTGCAGCGATCCATCCGCCGGCGGAGCAGCGAAGGTCAGATCTACTGATCCGTCCGATGACACGGCCGAATGAGCTGCAGACCGCTTTCCAGCATGCTGGCCTCTCGGACGTGGCTGCGACACTCCTCACTATTCGGATGGACTTCGAGAACTTTGAAGACTTTTGGATCCCGGCTGTTTTCGGCCAAGGGACCCACAGTGAGTTCTTGGCTGGTTTGCCTGAGCCGACACAGCGGCAGATCCAGTCAAGCGTCAGGGCAGCTTATCTGGCCGGCCTTCCGGACGGCCCGCGCAGTTTTGCAAGTAGTGCCTGGGCCGTTCGAGGAATGGTAACGCGATGACAAACCCTAGTGAACGGAAACTCGGTGCGGATTGCAGCCCGATTGCGCCCGCTCCTTGTCGATGCTGGCAGGGCCGGAGCACGGCCGGGCCATTCCATTAGAGCGGAATTTCTGCGCACCCGCGTATGTCGGCTTGTGTGAAGGTTTTCGGATGCCGGCCCCATGACGGTGGTGCTGCGGGCACGGGGCCGGCGTCCGCAAACCTCCAAGGGAGGAAACCGCGGGAGGGGGCACGTGGGTAGCGCGGCGAGAACTATGGGAATTTGAGTGCCGCGGATGAGGTGTGTGAATGGAGTCGAGGCGCTCCAGCAAGCCGGTGGACGGTGAAACGGCTGCTGGATGAGCGGCGGGTCGCGTCGACCGCAGTGAAGTGTCGGACGATTTGAGATGACGGCTGGATATTTGAGCGCGTTCTACCGTGGCCGGTCGAAAGGCAGCTAGTGCGACGATCAGATTTGCGGGGGTGTGACGCGGTCATGAGGTGTCGATCCTGATGCGGTTCGTTGGAGCTGTCGGCCGATGCCGTGGCGTTGCACCGCACTCGAAGACCTCGATGCAAACCTGCGCCGTAAGCCACACTCAGCGCCGCCTTGTACTTGAGGCCCGGCGCGGCATCCACGAGCCGCGCCACCTCCTCCGGGCTGAGCACGACCGGCAGCTTGCGGGGCTCGTGGAGGAATGTGGTGTGCTCGATGATATCGGAGCGCCTGAGCGTGATCCTGAAGAAGAACCGCAACGCAGCTACGGTATGATTGAGAATCGGGATGTGCGCGCCGTTCGCCGCCAGATGCAATTGAAAACGTCGGACGTCCTCGAAGCTCGCCGTGTCGGGCGACCGGCCGAGGAAGATAGCAAAATCCTTGATGGTGCGGATGTAGCCTTGTTGGGTCTTTGGCGCTAACTTACGGATCGTCATGTCTTCGATCATGCGCCGCCGCAATGGGCTCATGGCCTCGTCGGTCATGGGGATGCTCCTGTCTTGAGTGAGGTTGTCGAAACCCCTCGATCTCAAGACAGGACGCCCCGTTGCGCTATCCTCTTGGCTGTGTCGACAGCCGCAGTGACCTACCGCGCGAGCGGTTTAGTCCTTTGACCCGAAGCAGACTTCGCCGCAGGCCAACCCGCCTACCGTGCGACGGAGCGAGCTGGTAGCCTTGCAAGAGCGGGAGGGCCGGTTGATGGCAGCTCACCCGGCAGACGTATGGCCGCGCGGCCGAGCGCACGCGTGGATTACAGGGAGTAACAATATGATACTCAATCCGGATCATGTTACTATCGCGGTGGTAGACGCCGGCGCGGCGATCGAGTTCTTCGCGCTCCTTGGCTTCAGAAAAGATCACGTCGCGACGATCGACGGTGGCCTTCCCGCCCGGTACATGGGCATGCCGGGCATGAAAGCGCAGCACATCACCCTCGCACTCGAAGGAGCGGCTTATCCTTTCGAGATCCAGCTGCTTGAGTTTGAGCCGATCCCAGGGACCGATCCGGGTGCGCACCCGACAAATCTGCGAAAACGGGGCTTCAATCACCTCGCGTTCCGCGTCGACGACATTGAGGCGGCCACTGCGCACCTCGTGGCCAACGGCGTAACCATGCTGAGCGACGAAATGGACTACATCAGCCGAAAGCTACGGCTCTTCGAGGGTCCCGAGGGCATCACCCTCGAGTTGGTGCAGCGGGGCGGCTCAGACGCTTCTGGCTAGGTCCTCCAACTAGCGACTCGCCGTTACCCGAGCAATCCGTGATGTCGCCTTCCAGCCGCTATCGAACACGGTGTAGGCAGGACCGCATTCTGCGGAACAAATCAACGTGCTCGTGCGTCGCGATGGTGACATAACGCCGTTGTTTATCGTGCCTGCCCTTTAGGAGCGAGGAGGAGCCGATCGATGAAAGCCGAAGACGCAGCGGACATGATGGATCAGGAAAAGGAGAACGACCGCTTCAAGCAGCGCGCGGCGGTCAGCATCGCCATTCTGGCGATGCTGCTGGCCATCACCGGGCTTGGCGGCGCCAACGCCGACAAGGAGGCGACCAACAACAACATCTATGCCGCGAACCACTATGCCTTCTACCAGGCCAAGAACATCCGCCAGACCGACTACAACCTCGCGGCCGACGCGATCGAACTGGCGTTCCTGCAGGACGGAAGCCTCAACGCCGAGGCCAGGACGGCCCTGAAGGCAAAAGCGGAGGCCTATCGCAAGACGGCGGCACGCTACGAGTCCGAGCCCGAGACGCAGGAGGGCAAGAAGGAATTGATGGCGCGGGCCAAGGACTACGAGAGCAGGCGCGACCATGCGCTGAAGCAGGATCCCTACTTCGACTATGCCGAAGCTCTTCTGCAGATCGCCATCGTGCTGATCTCGGTCTCGATCGTCGCGACGCTGCCCTGGCTTGCGATCGTCGGCGGCATCGTCGGTGCCGCGGGTGGCCTGCTGATGGTCAACGGCTATACACTGGCGGTCGAGATACCGTTTCTGGCAGCATAGTGGTCCGCACGCACGCTGCGCCGGTCGGATGGGTGCTGTTTGGCAAGGACGAGGGGAGCACTATACTGAGGCCGCTTCAGTTGGCGGGTTCTTTCACTTCGCGAATGTCACCTGTTGGCACTTTTGCGACATGCCGATCGGCCCTGACGATGTCCGTTCACCGGGGTACACCGGAAGTCTTCGTCGGACGGTGTAAACGACGCTTTTGACCCAAAGCAGACTTGCTGGGGCCAGCGCTGCCTAAGTAAAGTGCGAGTGAAACGCCCAACGATTATTTTACAAACACCAACATATCATCTCATCCTATGGGCCGAGGCTTAGTTATTCTAGTATCCATTTTTGTGGTGATGGGCGTGTTCATTTGGGGCGCAGTTCAGACCCATCGAAATCCAAACGCTCAGCACAGCATTGGATGGCTCGTTTTTTTCGTGATTGCGGTTTTGCTCTTCACGCATCTTGCTGCGAGTTTGCTCTGACTTCCGTTGTTGGCACATAGCGTCGTTTCGCTGCTATGCAGCAGCACGTCGGCTATCGGGGCATAGCCGACTCTGGCGCGGCGTCAGCCCGGCAAATTTATGGGTTCATGGACTGGATGCATCGGCCGCCGCCTGCGCCAAGGCTTGTCGACGTCCCGAGACCGCAGGTCCCGGCGAAGCCCTGGCGTCGCGAGGTCACGGAGCATGACAACGTCTATCACTTCACTGGCGCCGGCGGGCCGACCACCTCGGCTCCCGCCGCCTCCTCCACCTTCTCGCGGTCCCCCGCCAGCACGCGCTGCACGCTGACGAAGAACACCGGCACCATCAAGAGCGCCAGGATCACCACCGCGATCATGCCGCCCATGACGCTGGTGCCGAGGGCCTGCTGGCTGGCGCCGCCGGCGCCGGTCGCGATCGCCATCGGTAGCACGCCGCAGACGAAGGCGAGGCCCGTCATCAGGATCGGGCGGAAGCGCAAGGAGCAGGCTTCGACCGTTGCCTCGACCAGCGGCTTGCCCTGCGCGCGCAGATCCTTGGCGAACTCGATGATGAGGATGGCGTCTTTTGCCGCGAGCCCAATGATGGTGATCAGGCCGACGGTGAAATAGACGTCGTTCGGCAGCCCGCGCATGGTCGCCGCGATCACCGCGCCGCAGATGCCGAGCGGCACCGTCAGCAGCACCGCGAGCGGTATGGTCCAGCTTTCGTAGAGAGCTGCGAGCAGCAGGAACACCACCAGCACCGAGAGACCAAGCAGGAACGGCGCCTGGGAGCCGGACAGCTTTTCCTGCAGCGACTGCCCGGTCCATTCGTAGCCGAAGCCGCGCGGCAGCTTGCCCGCGAGCCGCTCCATCTCGGCGATGGCGTCGCCGGAGGTGAAGCCGGGCTTGGCCTCGCCAGAGATGCGCACGGCGGGATAGTAGTTGAAGCCCGCGATCTGGGTCGGCCCCCTCGACCACTGAACCGTGGCAAAGGCGGAGAACGGCACCAATTGCCCGCGGCTGTTCTTGACGTTGTAGTTGAGGATGTCGTCCGCGTTCATGCGGCTGGCGCGATCGGCCTGCACGATCACGCGCTGCATCCGCCCGCGGTTCGGGAAGTCGTTGATGTAGTTCGAGCCGAGATTGGTCGAGATGGTCTGATTGATGTCCTCGAAGGTGACGCCGAATGCGCCGGCCTTTTCGCGGTCGATCACCAGATTGACCTGCGGCGCCGGCGGCAGGCCCTCGACATAAACCTTCTGCAGCACGCGGCCGGCATTGGCTTCCGCGATCAGGCGATCGGACGCAGCGACCAGCGCCGGATAACCCTTCTGCCCGCGGTCCTGCAGGCGGAACGAGAAGCCCGAGGAATTGCCGAGATTGTCGATCGGCGGCGGCTGCAGCGCTGAAATCCTGGCGTCGCGGATCGAAGACAGCTCGCGGTTGACGTCGGCGACGATCGCCGCAGCGGAATCCTTTTTGCCCCGCTCCGACCAGTCCTTCAGCGTGATGAAGGCCTGCGCGGTGTTCATGCCCTGGCCGAGGAAGCTGAAGCCGGTCAGGAACGTGACGTCCTCGACGCCGGCGCGCTCGCGGAGATATTTTTCGACCTGCTCGACCGCGGCCTCGGTGCGGGCATAGGAGGAGTCGGACGGCGTCTGCACGTCGGTGGTGATAAAACCCTGGTCGTCGACCGGCAGGAAGCCGCCGGGCAGCCGCACGAAGGCCCAGCCCAGGCCGATGAACAGCACCGCGTAGATCGCCATTAGCCGGCCGGTGCGCTTCAGCGATCCCTTGACGGTGCGCGTATAACCGCCGCGGCCGCTCTCGAGCACACGGTTGAACCAGCCGAACACGCCCTTCTTCGCATGACCATGGCCTGCTTCAACCGGTTTCAGCAGCGTCGCGCACAGCGCCGGCGTCAGCGAGAGCGCCAGCAGCGCGGAGAAAGCGATGGCGGACACCATGGTGACCGAGAACTGGCGGTAGATGATGCCGACCGATCCCGGGAAGAACGCCATCGGCACGAACACCGCCATCAGCACCAGCGTGATGCCGATGATGGCGCCTGTGATCTGCGACATCGCCTTGCGGGTCGCTTCCTTCGGCGGCAGGCCCTCCTCCGCCATGATGCGCTCGACGTTCTCGACCACGACGATGGCGTCGTCGACGAGAATGCCGACCGCCAGCACCATGCCGAACATCGTCAGCATGTTGATGGAATAGCCGGCCGCCATCAGTATCGCGCAGGTGCCGAGCAGCGCCACCGGCACCACGATGGTCGGGATGATGGTGTAGCGGATGTTCTGCAGGAACAGGAACATCACGATAAAGACCAGCACCACCGCCTCGACCAGCGTCATCAGCACCTTGTTGATCGAGGCCTTGACGACGGGCGTGATGTTGTAGGGAATTTCGTAGCCGATATTGGTCGGAAAGAACTTCGACAGCTCTTTCATCTTGGCTTCGACGGCGCTGGCAGTTGCGAGCGCGTTGCCGGTCGGCGACAGCAGCACCGAAAGGCCCGCGGTCGGCTTGCCGTTGAGCCGCGTGTTGAACTGGTAGCTCAAGCCGCCGATCTCGATGCGCGCGACATCGCGCAGCCGCACGGTTGATCCGTCCGGATTGGCGCGCAGCGTGATCGCGCCGAATTCATCGGGCGAGGCGAGCTGGCCCTTGACCAGCACCAGCGCGGAAATCTTCTGTTCCGGCGTGCTCGGCTCGGCGCCGACGCTGCCCGAGGCCACCTGCGCGTTCTGTGCTGTTATCGCCTTGTTGACGTCGTCGGCGGTGAGGCCGTAGCCGACCAGTTTGGCCGGATCGACCCAGATGCGCAGGGAACGCTCGGTCGAATAGAGCGTGGCGCGGCCGACGCCGGGAATGCGCCTGATTTCGCCGAGCACGTTGCGGATCATGAAATCGCCGAGGCCGATTTCGTCGAGCGAGCCGTCGGCCGAGTTCAGCGTGATGATCTGCAGCACGGCCGAGGAGGCTTCCTCGACCAGAATGCCCTGCTGGATCACCGCGCGCGGCAGCCGCGCCTCGACGCGCTTGAGGCGGTTTTGCACTTCCACCGAGGCCGCGCCGGTCTCGGTGCCAGGCACGAAGTTGGCGATGATTTCGACCTGCCCCAGCGAGTCGCTGGTGGATTCGAAATTGAGGATGCCGGAGGCGCCGTTGAGTTCCTCCTCGATCAGCCGCGTGACGCTGTTGTAGAGATTTTCCGGCGACGCGCCGGGATAGCTGGTCGAGATCGAAATTGAGGGCGGCGCGATGATCGGATATTGCGCGACTGCCAGCAGCGGAATCGAAATCGCGCCGATCAGGCAGATGAAAAGCGCAACCACCCAGGCGAAGATCGGCCTGTCAATGAAGAAGGAGGGCATATCCCGATCTCAGTGGGACGCTTGCGTCGCCGGTGCGGCTGGAATTGTACCAACCGAGGCATCCGCATCGATCCACGCCTTCGACTTGACCTTGTCGCCGGGAACAAACTTCTGGAACCCGTCGACGATGACGCGATCGCCGTCCTTCAGGCCCTCGCTGACCAGCCAGAAGCCGTCCTGCATCGGGCCGGTGCGGACCGGCTGCGTCGCGACGCGGCCGTCGTCCTTGACCACGAAGACCTCGCTGGCGCCGCCAGCATCGCGCTGGATCGCCTGCTGCGGCACGGCCATGGCATCGGAATCGATGCCCTGTTCGATCAGGACGCGGACATACATGCCCGGCAGCAGTTCGCGATTCGGATTCGGAAACTGGCCGCGCAGCGTGACCTGCCCGGTATAGGCGTCCACTTTGGCTTCGGAAAACAGCAATTTTCCGGAAATCGGATAGAGCGTGCCGTCGTCGAGCACGAGGCGAACCTTGGCCGCTCCGGGCGCGATCCGGTCGAGGTCGCCGCTTTCGAGTGCACGGCGCAGCTTGTTCATCTCCGCTATCGATTGGGTGAAGTCGGCGTAGATTGGATCGAGTTGCTGGATCGTGGCGAGGCTGGTGGTCTCGTTCTGCACCACCAGCGCGCCTTCGCTCACCAGCGCGGCGCCGACGACGCCGCTGATCGGCGCGCGGATCGTTGCGTAATCGAGATTGAGTTTCGCGCGGGCGACATCGGCCCTGCGGCTGCCAACTTCCGCCTCAGCCTGGCGTTGGGCTCCAATGGCCTTTTCGTTCTCTGCCTCGGGCGCGGCGCGCTGGCTGGTCAGCGTCGCAATGCGCCGGGCGTGCTGGCTGGCGAGATCGAGCGCGGCTTCCGCCTTGTCCAGTGCGGCTTCGCTCGCCTGCAGTTCCACCTCGAACGGTTTGGGGTCGATCCGGTACAGGGGATCGCCGGCCTTCACCTCGGTGCCCTGCTCGAACAGGCGCTCGACGACGATGCCTGAAACCCGCGCACGGACTTCCGAAACCCGGGTGGGTGCGATTCGGCCGGGCAATTCGCGAACGATGGCGCGGGCCTGAGATCTGACGGTGAAAGTGCCCACCTCAGGGTCGGGCGGCTTTGCCGCTGCGGTTGCGGCGATGGGTTCATTGCAGCCAGCCAAAAGCGGCGCCATCGCAGTCAACATCAAAACGATGCATGCCGATTGCGTTCGAAGTCCGGACATTGAAAGCATTGCCCCAGTTCAAGTTGGAGAGCGCGAATTGAGCATTCGCGACGTTGTCGTAGGAGGACGTCCTAAGCGATCTTGGGAACTCACGGTTGATGGAATATAGAATAGGGCGAGCCTGCTGCGACGCAATACGGTCTCGCGGCGGCTCAATGTCACACAACCGCTATCGCGCTGAATTAGCGTCCATTTTTCCGGACTCACTCGATTGTGAGCCGGGTTCACAATGGCGTTCCTGGTTTGGATCGAAAACCAGCGACAGGAAACGGTCGTTTGGCTGCATACGATTGCAGCAGATGCCGGAACGCGAGGCATCCGGCACGAATCAGTTGAGGCCGGCCTGACCGGCCGCCTTCATCCGGTAATGGCTAACGCCCCACTCGCTGCCACCGGCGTAACCGAACAGGCCTGCGGTGGCGAGAAGGAACCAGCGCCAGCGCCGCATCCTCAACGCGGTCTCGCCGCCGTAAACCTTGCGGAGCACGCCTTCGATTTCGTCGCGGTGCGTGTCGAAATTGCCCAGCCAGTCCTGTGCCGTTCGCTGGTAATGCGTGCCGCTCCAGCGCCATTCCTTTTCGACCTCGAGCAGATCGGCATATTGCCGGATCAGATGATGGCTTGGCATCACGCCGCCGGTAAAGAAACGTTGCGCGATCCAGTTCTCGCCATCGGCGCGATCGAACAGATAGGCGCCGGAGCGATGGGTGAAGATGTGCAGGAAGAAGCGGCCATCGGGTTCCAGCCATGTGCGCAGACGCGTCATCAGTTCGCGCCAGTCTACCATGTGCTCGAACATCTCGATCGAGACGATGCGGTCGAACCGCGCCTCGGGCACGAACACGTTCATGTCTGACGTGATGACGCGCAGATTGGCCAGGCCGCGCTTTCCCGCTTCGCCCTCGATATATTCGCGCTGCGCGTTCGAGTTGGAAATCGCCGTGACCTGCGAATGCGGAAATTGCCGCGCCATCCACAGCGACAGCGAACCCCAGCCGCAGCCGAGCTCGAGGATCGATTGTCCGCCGACGAGATCGGCGTGCTCGACGGTCTGGCGCAGCGCTTCCTCCTCGGCCTCCTGCAGGGTCGAGGACGCCTCCCTGTAGAAGCAACAGGAATACTTGAGATTGGGACCGAGCAGGCGGGCAAAGAACTCGACCGGCACCTCGTAGCGCCGGATAGCGGCCTCGTCGGAATATTCGGCGATGGCGCGCGCCGCCATTTCGTCGGCGAGCCAGGCATCGCTTTCCGCGTTCCCGGTGGCGAGCCTCGTGGCGGCGCGCGAGCAGAGCTGGTGGATGGCCGCCCGGATAATGGCGTCGGGCAGCGGCACGCGCTCGGCGGTGCCCATGATCGTGGAGACGAAGCTCATGTGACCACTCCCTTTTTAAGCACGATGCTTTGCGAAGCCGGTCCCCACGCTGCGCTAACGCGACCCTTCCGGGTCGGGATCATGCCGGCGGCGGCTGCGGGAAGATCGGGCTGGTACGCAACCGGCGGTCGCTATAGCGCCACTGCCGGGCATTGGGCGGGGCGCCTCCGACGCTGGCCAGGCCGAGCGAAAAGGTCCAGATGGTATCGACCCAACCGGAATTGCCGGTCCGCTGCTGCACCATCCAGGCGCCCGCCATCAGGACCGAAAGCGACGCGGCATTGGCCAACGGCGCCTCAAGATATAAGGCCGTCATGAAAAAATCCCGGTTGGACATCGAAACGTTGCAAAATACGCTGATGTCAAAGCCGGGTTTCGGGAGAGGTTCCACCATCGTCCACTCGAAATCGCGGCTTCCCAGCTTTTTTCTCCAGCCCGCTGTGCCATATTGGTTCCCCAGCGCGGCTTTTCGTAACGGATGACACCTGCAAATGCCCTCAGGCCCTTCCTCCCGCTCCGAAATGGAGATCGAACTGAGCAAACTGTCCTCGCCCCGGATTTTCCTGGTGCGGATGCTGGTGTTCCTGGTGCTGTGCGCGCTGGTCACGATCGTGCTCTACAAGCAGATCATCGTCGCGTTCTTTGCCAATCCCGGCCTCAACGCGCTGATCGGCGGGGTGCTCCTGATCGGCATCATCCTGTCGTTCCGGCAGGTGATCCGGCTCTATCCGGAAGTGGCCTGGGTCAACAGTTTCCGTATTGCCGATCCCGGGCTGGCGATCGAGCGGCGGCCGACCTTGCTGGCGCCGATGGCGGCGATTCTCGGCGGCGAGCGCTCGGGGCGGATGACGATCTCGCAGCAAACCATGCGGCATCTGCTGGATTCGATCGCGACGCGGCTGGATGAGGCCCGCGATATCTCCCGCTATATGACGGGCTTGCTGGTCTTTCTCGGCCTGCTCGGCACTTTCTGGGGTCTGATCGAAACCGTAGGCTCGGTCGGCAAGGTGATCGACGGTTTGAAGGTCGGCGGCGATGCCGGCTCCCTGTTCGACACCCTGAAGGAGGGACTGGCGGCCCCGCTCGGCGGCATGGGCATTTCGTTCTCGTCCTCGCTGTTCGGCCTTGCCGGTTCGCTGATCCTGGGCTTCCTCGACCTGCAGTCGAGCCAGGCGCAGAACCGCTTCTATACCGACCTCGAGGACTGGCTCGCCTCCACGGTGAAAGAATATGGCGGCGACGGCGGACCCGGCGTCGGCGGCGAGTTGCAGCATGCGATGGATCGGCTTCGCACGGTGGTCGAGGAAAGCGGCGGCAGCCGCAACACCACGGCGGCGATGGCCAACCTCGCCGAGGCCATCCAGGGCCTGGTCGCGCATATGCGCACCGAACAGCAAATGATCCGCGAATGGGCCGACGGCCAGGGCGAGCAAAACCGCGAGATCAAGAAGCTGCTGGAGCGGATCGCCAAGCAGCCCGAGAAGAGCTGAAGTGGAATGTTCGTGTCCCGGACGCGGCGCAGCACGAAAGTGATGCGACGCAGAGCCGGGACCCATCGCTGGTAGGTCCCGGCTCTGCGGAGCAGCGTTCCACGCTGCACCGCGTCCGGGACACGAGATTGTCGGAGAATTCAAAATGGCCCTCGCCCGTGCACGCCGCAGCGAATCCGGTTTCAACTACTGGCCGGGGTTCGTCGACGCACTGTCGACACTGGTGCTGTCGATCGTGTTCCTGCTGTCGGTATTCCTGGTGGTGCAGTTCTTCCTGTCGCAGGAAGTCACCGGCAAGGACAAGGCGCTGGAGCAGCTCAACGCCAAGATCGCACAGCTCAACGACCTGCTGTCGCTGGAAAAGCTCGGCAAGATCACGCTCGACGACCAGGTCGGGCAACTGCGCGCCGGCCTTGCCGCCGCCGAAAGCGAACGCGACCGCATCAAGGGGCTTTACGAGGGGCTGGCCAGCGCCGGCGGCGACGCCCAGGGCCGCACCAGCGAGCTCAACAAGGCGCTCGAATCCGAAAAGACGGTGTCCTCGCGCGCGCTCGCCCAGATCGAGGTGCTGAACCAGCAGATCAGCGCGCTGCGCCGCCAGCTCGCGGCGCTCGAGGAAGCGCTGGAGGCCTCCGAAAAGCGCGACAAGGAATCGCAGGGGCGGATTGCCGATCTCGGCCAGCGGCTGAATGTCGCGCTGGCGCAGCGCGTGCAGGAATTGTCGCGCTACCGCTCGGAATTCTTCGGCCGCCTGCGCGCCATTCTGGGCAATCGCCCCGATATCCGGATCGTCGGCGACCGTTTTGTCTTTCAGTCGGAAGTATTTTTTGACACCGGTCAGGCATTGCTGCTGCCCGAGGGCCGCGCCGAGCTGGATAAACTTGCAACGGCGCTGATCGATCTGGACAAGCAGATTCCGAGCGAGATCGGCTGGGTGCTGCGGGTCGACGGCCACACCGACATGCGGCCAATCAACTCTCCGCTGTTCAAATCGAACTGGGAATTGTCGTCGGCGCGCGCCATCGCCGTGGTGCAATATCTGGTTTTCCTCGGCGTCCCCGCACAGCGTCTGGTCGCCGCCGGCTTTGCCGAATTCCAGCCGCTCGACGCCGCGCCGAACGAAGACGCCTACAAGCGCAACCGCCGCATCGAGCTGAAGCTGACGGAACGGTAGTGACCGCAGATTTCACGCTCCGTCCCTATCGTGCCGAGGACGAAGACGCTGCGATCGAACTGTGGCGGCTGACGTGGCAGCAGGCCTACCCCGCAATCGATTTCACCGCGCGGGTGGCGTGGTGGCGCGAGCGCTGGCGCAACGAGCTGGTGCCGAATGCTTCGATCATCGTCGCCGAACACGCGGATGCGCTGATCGGGTTCGTGACCATCGACGGATCAGGCTATCTCGACCAGCTCGTGGTCAGCCCCGATCACTGGGGTTCGAAACTCGCCGGCGCGTTGGTCGATGAAGCGAAACGCCTGTCGCCCGGCGGCGTTACCCTAAAAGTCAACAAGGACAACGCCCGCGCCATCCGCTTCTACGAGCGCAACGGCTTTGGGCATGCCGGGGAGGACGTCAATCCGACATCGGGGCGTCCGGTCTTGCGGATGGAGTGGAAGGGGTGACATCGCTGCGCGCTTCAACGGTACGGTTGTAGCCCGGATGGAGCGAAGCGCAATCCGGGGCCCCGCGTTCAAGAATCCCGGATTGCGCTATGCTTCATCCGGGCTACGCAACGCAATGTCGCTTCAAACTCCCTCGAACTGCAACCGCGCCAACCGCGCGTACAGCCCGTTCGCCGCAACCAGCTCCGCATGCGTGCCTTGTTCGACGATCCTGCCCTGATCCATCACCATAATGCGGTCGCAGGACAGCACGGTCGCGAGGCGGTGCGCGATCACCAGCGTGGTGCGATGGCGCATCAATTCTTCCAGCGCGGTCTGCACCAGCGTCTCGCTTTCCGCATCGAGCGCGGAAGTGGCTTCGTCGAGCAATAGCAGCGGCGCGTCGCGCAGGATCGCGCGCGCGATCGCGATACGCTGGCGCTGGCCGCCGGAAAGCGTCACGCCGCGCTCGCCGAGTTGCGCCGCGAAGCCGCCGGGCAGGCGCCGAAGGAATTCGGTGGCATGGGCGAGATCGGCGGCGCGCTCGACTTCGGCATCGCTGGCGTCAGGCCGGCCAAAGCGGATGTTTTCGCGCGCGGAGGCCGCGAACACCACCGAGTCCTGCGGCACCAGCGCGATGCGCGCGCGCACGTCAACCGGATCGGCCGATCTGACCGGTACCCCGTCGAGCGAAATCGTGCCGCGTGCGGGGTCGTAAAAGCGCAGCAGAAGGTGAAACAACGTGCTCTTGCCTGCCCCTGACGGGCCGACGATCGCGACTTTTTCTCCCGCCTTAACCGCGAGCGAGACATTGTCGATCGCAAGCGCGTCCGGCCGCGTCGGATAGGCGAAGCTGACATTCTCGAAACCGACGTCACCGCGCGCAGGCTGCGGCAGCGCGACCGGCTGCGGCGGGGCCGTGATCTGCGATTTGACCCGCAGGATCTCAAGCAACCGCTCGGCGGCGCCCGAGGCGGCCGAGACTTCGCCCCAGACCTCGCTGAGCTGGCCGAGACCGGTGGCCGCGAATGCCGCATACAGCACGAACTGGCCGAGCCGGCCCGGCGTGATCTGGCCGGTCAGCACATCGTGCGAGCCGACCCAGAGGATCGCCACGACGCTGGAGAACACGATGAAGATGATGATCAGCGTCAGCACCGCGCGCGCTCGCGTCGAGCTGCGCGCCGCCTCATAGGCCTGCTCGACCTCGCCGCCGAAGCGGCCCGTCGCCAGTCGCTCGCTGGTATAGGCCTGCACGGTCCTGATCGCGCCGATCAGTTCGGAGGCGTAGGCGCTGGCGTCCGCCAGCGTATCCTGCGCGTTGCGCGACAGCCGCCGTACCCAGCGCCCGAACGCCACCAGCGGAATCACGATCAGCGGAATCGCCAGCAGCACGAAACCCGACAATTTCGGGCTCGTGATCACCATCATGGCGGCGGCGCCGATGAACAGCATCACGTTGCGCAGCGCGATCGACACCGAGGCGCCGACCGCGGATTTGATCTGGGTGGTATCGGCCGTCAGCCGCGACACCAGTTCGCCCGAGCGCGCGGAATCGAAGAAGGCGGGCGACAGCGAGACCAGATGCGCGAACACGTCGCGCCTGAGATCGGCGACGATGCGCTCGCCGATCGTCATGACGAGGTAGTAGCGCGACGCGCTGGCCGCAGCCAGCACCGCGACAATGGCGATCATGACGCTGAAATAGCTGTTGATCAGCGCGATGCCTTCGGGGCTGAAGCCGAAATCGATCATGCGCCTGACCGCGATCGGCACGACAAGCGTGGTGATCGCCGCAATCGTCAGCGAGATGAAGGCGAGAGCCGCGCGTCCGCGATAGCGCGCGACGTAAGGCGCCAGTGCCAGCAGCGGACGGAGCTTGGCGCTCGTCTTGGCCGGCGACCGCGTCAACTGGGATTCGATGAAGGCCTCCTCCTCGAGCAGGGCATCGCGCCGTGGAGGCGTGCTGGGGGTGGCTTCAAACTGTTCCGCTGCGCTCATGAAATCCGACCGGTTTTTGCCGCCCCCAGATAGGCCCCGCAGGGCCCCTCTGGCAAATCCGGGAGATTCCCAATCAGGGCTTATACGTAGCTTGTTTTGGCAGGCGGCTTACGTTATAGAGCCGCCAAATCCCGTATCCCCTGACATTTGCGACGGGCGCCGGCGCGCCGAAGGATATGCCATGAAAGCCGAAATTCATCCGAATTATCATATGATTACGGTCGTGATGACCGACGGGACCGAGTACCAGACCCGCTCCACCTGGGGCAAGGAAGGCGACAAGCTGAACCTCGATATCGACCCCAAGTCGCACCCGGCCTGGACCGGCGGCTCGCAGCAGCTCCTCGACCGCGGCGGCCGTGTGTCGCGCTTCCAGAAGAAGTTTTCGGGCTTCCTCAAGAAGGATTGAGGGTTTTCGGACCCTCCCTTGCTCCCGCCCAGACATGCAAAAACGCCCCGGTTTGCCGGGGCGTTTTTTTGTTTTTCACCCGTCATTGCGGGCGAAGGGAGTTTCCGAGCTTACTGCTCGAAAGCCGCCTTCAGGCGGTTGAGCTGCGGCACCAGCGGGTTGCCGATCGGGGCCCGTTCCGCTAGCGGCGTGTGGATCGTGGTGTCGAGCCGGCGAACCCGCGCCTGCAGGCTCATCGAGCGTGCAATCAGATCCTGCAACTGCTGCGGCAGCTTTGCGATCATGTCTTCAGACCCGGGTTCGGCGGCCGTGAGCTTGACCTTGGTTTTTTCCCGATTGGCCTGGGTCAGCGTCATCTCGCCTTCCTTGACCGCGCGATGCAGCAACAGCCAGGACGCGAGCTGCATCAGGCGGGTGGTGAGGCGCATGCTTTCGGTTGCGTAAGTGAGGCTGACAGAACGTTCGAGTGCCTTGGCCTCAGAGCGGCCGTCGCCATCGAGATAGGCGGCGGTTTCCTCTACCAGATCCATGCCTTCCCGAAACAGGGTTCCGAACGCCGCAGAATTGGTAAGCCGCTCGCTGAACTGAACGAGCGCGGATTCGCTTTGCGAACGGTCCGCCATGGTTAACGCCCTCACGCCACTATTTGCCCCGCCGGCTGTGAACCACCGGCTTATGATGAACAAATCATTGCTCGGGCGAGGTCGAGAGTCCAGCGGCAACCGGATTTATGGTTTCCAGCTCGTGGGGGCACAAAATAGCCGTGCTGCGCACAAAAAAGAGCCGCCGTTTCCGGCGGCTTTTGAAGTTGATAACAGGGAGGCGTCAAACAGAGTGGACAGGAGCCACTCGGTGTCCAAACGAGGACGATGCCAGTCATAAAGGAGAAAGCTTAACGGACCGTAAACGAACGATTTTCTTTAGGGATTATTTGCCATGTCGGCCATTGGCCGAGTTTGGACTTGCGTTCTGCGAAGGGTAGCCCGGATGGAGCGCAGCGCAATCCGGGGCCGGCGCAACCGGATGGTGCGTTCCCGGATTGCGCTACGCTCCATCCGGGCTACAAGTTGACGTCGCGCGATGTCTACGACTTGAAGAAGCTATTGGCGGCATCCTTTGACGCGCGCTTCTTCGTCATGGCGGCTTGCAGCCGCTCGATCTCCGAATTCATCAGCGCGATGCGCTCGGTCAGTTCCTCGACCGACAGCAGCGACAGATCCTGGCCGATCTCGTGGGTGATTTTTTTCCGCGGCTTGTCGTCATCCTCGATGGCCATGCGTTTCCTCCGTATTTAACGAACCTGTGAAGCGGTTGCCAGCCGGAGCCGGGCTGGCTAATCAGGGGCCGCCTTCAAATTCTTCTTTAGCGTTTCGCAAGGACAAATCATGGAAAAGCTGCCCGCGCAAATGACCGTCATCGGCATCAGCAAGCCCGGCGGCCCCGAGGTACTGCTGCCGGAAACCCGCGCCGTGCCTGCGCCCGGTCCGGGCGAAATCCTGGTCAAGGTGATGGCCGCCGGCGTCAACCGTCCCGACGTTGCCCAGCGCTCCGGCGCCTACCCGCCGCCGCCCGGCGCCAGCGACCTGCCCGGCCTTGAAATCGCCGGCGAGGTGGTAGCCCTCGGCGAAGGCGCGGCCAAGCACAAGCTCGGCGACAAGGTGATGTCGCTGGTGGCGGGCGGCGGCTACGCCCAATATTGCATTGCGCAAGACGCGCAGGCGATGGCGGTGCCGCCCTCGCTGTCGATCCAGGAAGCCGGCGCGCTCCCGGAAACGCTGATGACGGTCTGGCACAATGTGTTCGAGCGCGGCGCGCTGAAGCCGGGCGAAACCTTGCTAATCCACGGCGGCTCATCCGGCATCGGCACCATGGCGATCCAGCTCGCCAACGCGTTCGGCTCGAAAGTGATCGTGACCGTCGGCTCACAGGACAAGATCGACGCCTGCCTCAAGCTCGGTGCCATCAGAGCCATCAACTACAAGACCGAGGACTTCGTCGCCGTGGTCAAGGCGGAGACCAACAATGCGGGCGCCAACCTGATCCTCGACATGGTCGCCGGCGATTATGTCGATCGCAACTATGACGCCGCCGCGGTAGATGGCCGAATCGTGCAGATCGCAACCCTCAACGGACCCAAGGTCACCGTCAACATTGCCAAGGTGATGGTGAAGCGGCTGACCCATACAGGCTCCACGCTGCGCCCCCGTACTAATGCGGATAAGGCGGCGATGGTCGCGGCGATCGAAGCCAAGGTCATGCCATTATTGCGCGAAGGACGCGTAAAACCGCTGATGGACAGCTCATTCCCGCTGGAAAAAGCCGCCGACGCACACCGGCGGATGGAGACGTCAGCACATATTGGCAAAATTGTGTTGGCGGTTTAGCCGATCGCAAGTGGAGCGAAGGCGGAAACCCTTTGATTCGCTTCGCTTTCATGTCATTTATCGCGGATAACGCCGGGCCATTCGCAGGCCCGAGAGGGTCGTTGTTCGCGGAGTACTGACATTGCGTCTGATCAGGTGCCTTGCGCTGTTAGCGCTGGGCCTCATGATTGTTGCGACCGCGCCAACGGCGCACGCCATTGACGCGGTCAGCGTCCGCAGTGACGCGCCCGCCATCGATCTCACCGCCGTGCTCGACCACCAGCGCAGCGAAACCGACCGCATCCAGGTTTCGACGGCGCCGGGAACCGACGGCATCGTCCGCCGCATCGAGGTCCGCGCCCGCGAGGGCGGACAGAACTGGGTTGTGTTCGCGCTTGCCAACAATACCGACGACCAGCTCGACCGCCTGATCGTCGCTCCGCATTATCGCATCGTGTCGTCAGGTCTCTTGTGGCCCGACCTCGGCCTGTCGCGCATCGCCACCATCACGCCGTCGACCGGCGATCGTCCGGAGCGCCAGGAAAGCGCGACCGCGGACATCTTCCGCATCACGCTCGATCCCGGCGCCGTCATCACCTTCGTCTCGGAACTGCGCACCGACAAGCTGCCGCAGCTCTATCTGTGGGAGCCCGACGCCTACAAGGACAAGGTGAACTCGTTCACGCTCTACCAGGGTATCGTGATCGGCATCTCCGGACTTCTGGCCCTCGTACTCACCATTCTGTTCGTGGTGAAGGGCAGCATCATGTTCCCCGCCGCCGCCGCGCTGGCCTGGGCGGTGCTGGTCTATATTGGCGTCGATTTCGGCTTCTGGGGCAAGGTGCTCGACATGTCGAACAACGCCGAGCGCGTCTGGCGCGCGGCGGGCGAAGCGATCCTGGCGGCGACGCTACTCGTGTTCCTGTTCGCGTATCTCAATCTCAGCCGTTGGCACGTGCGCTATTCCCACATCACCGTCGGCTGGCTGGCCTTCCTCGGCTCGCTGGTGGCGCTGGCGCTGTTCGATCCCGCGGTCGCCTCCGGCATCGCGCGCATCTCGCTGGTGCTGATCGCCTTCGCCGGCTTTACGCTGATCGTCTATCTCTCGACGCATGGTTTCGACCGCGCGGTGCTCTTGATCCCGACCTGGTTCCTGCTGGTGGTCTGGGTGATTGCAGCCGGCATGACGGTGGCGGGCTCCGTCACCAACGACATCGT
Source organism: Bradyrhizobium sp. AZCC 1610 (assembly GCF_036924515.1). Classification (NCBI taxonomy): domain Bacteria; kingdom Pseudomonadati; phylum Pseudomonadota; class Alphaproteobacteria; order Hyphomicrobiales; family Nitrobacteraceae; genus Bradyrhizobium; species Bradyrhizobium sp. AZCC 1610. Next base: position 6,017,781 of record NZ_JAZHRR010000001.1, read on the forward strand.
AGGCCCTGCCCTGCTCGGCGGCCTCGTGCTGATCGTGATGCTGATCGGATTTACGGTCATGCAGCACGCGTTTGCCGGCGGCGGCGCCACCACCGGCATGGTATCCGACGTCGAGCGCCGCGCGCTGGCGCTGACGGGCTCCGGCGACCTGATCTGGGACTGGGACGTCTCCGCCGACAAGGTGTTCACCAGCCCGGAGACCGAAAGCCTGCTCGGGCTGAAACGCGGCACTCTGGAGGGGCCGGCGGCGAAATGGCTCGAGGTGCTGCACCCGCTCGACCAGGATCGCTTCCGTGCCGCGCTCGACAGCGTGCTCGACCAGCGCCGCGGCCGACTGGTGCAGGATTTCCGCCTGCGCACGCCCGATGGCCATTTCATGTGGTTCGCGCTGAAGGCGCGCCCGGTGGTCGGCTCCGACGGCGAGGTCTCGCGCGTGGTCGGCACGCTGACCGACGTCACCGAGATCAAGAACGCCGAAGAGCGCATGCTCCACGACTCCGTGCATGACAACCTCACGGGTCTTCCGAACCGCAAATTGTTCATGGATCGCCTTCGCGCGGTGGCCAATTTCACCAAGAGCATGCCGAGCCTGCGACCGACGCTGATGGTGATCGATCTCGACCGCTTCAAGCAGGTCAATGATTCCGTCGGCATCGCGGTCGGCGACTCCATCCTGCTGACGCTGGCACGGCGGCTGACGCGCATCCTGAAACCGCAGGACACGCTGGCGCGGCTGGCCGGCGACCAGTTCGGCCTGATCCTGATATCGGAGCAGGATCCGGCGCGCATCACCGCGTTTGCCGAAACCATCCGCAAGACCATCCGCGCGCCGATCGCCTTCAACGACCGCGAGATCTTCCTGACCGCTTCCATCGGGCTCGCGCTGTCCGATCCGCAAACGCAATTGTCCGACGAGATCATCAAGGACGCCGAGCTTGCGATGTATCACTCCAAGCGCATCGGCGGCGACCGCATCGACGTCTACAAACCCGCCATGCGCGCCCGCAAGACCGACCGCCTGACGCTGGAAAGCGAACTGCGCCGTGCCATCGAGCGGCAGGAAATTACGATCCTGTACCAGCCGATCGTACGGCTGGAAGACCGCTCGATCGCCGGCTTCGAGGCGCTGGCGCGCTGGGATCATCCCAAGCTCGGCCGGATGTCGCCGTCGGAATTCATCTCGATTGCCGAAGAGATCGGCCTGATCGTCGATCTCGGCATGTTCGTGATGGACCAGACCGCGCGGCAGCTTTCGGTGTGGCAGCGCGCGATGCGCTCGCGCGAGCCGATCTTTGCCTCCGTCAACGTCTCCTCGCGGCAGTTGCTGCGCCACGATTTGATCCACGATATCCGCACCGTGCTGTCGCGCTCCTCGGTGGCGCGCGGCACGCTCAAGCTGGAGCTGACGGAATCGCTGGTCATGGAGAACCCGGAGCACGCGGCGCAGATGCTGACCCGCATCCGCGAACTCGGCACCGGGCTGTCGCTCGACGATTTCGGCACCGGCCATTCCTCGCTGGCCTATCTGCAGCGCTTCCCCTTCGACACCATCAAGATCGACCAGTCCTTCGTGCGCACCACCAGCCGCGGCACGCGCCCCGTGATCCTGAAATCGATCATCGCGCTCGCCCACGACCTCGGCATGGACGTGGTGGCGGAAGGCGCGGAGACGGATTCGGATGCGGTCGAGCTCTATCAGCTTGGCTGCGAATACGCCCAGGGCTTTGCCTTCGGCGAGCCGATGGACGCCGACGCCGCGATGCGGCTGCTCACGGAAGAACGGCTCGAAGCGGCGAGCTAGCCTCTTCGTCGCCCCTGCGAAAGCAGGGGCCTATACGCCGCGGCCTGTCCGTGAAGTGATGGGGCCAATTGCCTTCGCTACAACAACGCCTTGTGGTTATGGGTCCCCGCCTTCCCTGCGCGCGACGTGCCGCGTCTTACCACCAGCCCGGTTGCACCGGACGATAGTACTGGCCGCCGCGGCCGCGCGTGTTGCCGGTTTGGGGGGCCGGACCGCGCGGGAAATTGAAGAAGCCGAAGCCGTCATCGCCCTGGACGTCGTCGCTCGCAACGCGGACATCGACCGTCGGCCGGCGCGTCACGAAGCCGCCCTGGGGCTCGTTGTTCAGCACCGCGACGAACTCGGTGCGATAGTTGGTCTCGCTGCTCAGCGGCTCGTCCGAGACGACGATCGAGGATCGCGGCAATGCGGTCGGCGCGATGCGATCGAGCACCTCCTGCGGGATGGTGATACGGTCCAGCGCGGCCTTGGCGTTGTCGCCGTTGTCGATCGTGACCGCGGTCCAGCGCAGGCTCGCCTCGTTGCGCGCCACCGCCGTGAACACATGCGTGCCGATCGGTCTTTCGGGATTGCGGATCGTGACCGGAACCTCAATCGTCGCATCGAACACGATGCCGCCGCCGTCAGGTGCCGGCTTATGCGTGGGGCGGCGCACGTAAAGCTTCTGCGTCGCGCGGCTGATGTAGATCGAGACCGGCTCGAGCGCGAGCTTCGCCTCGCTCGCCGCTTTGGCGGTGTCGGCCTTCCTGGTCTCGGCCGCCTTGGCGGCGTCCCTTGCGGCGGCGGCACCGGGTTTCGACTGCGCGTCATTCCTGGCAGTGTTGATCTGGTTCACCAGTTCCGCGGCCTTGGCGGCGGCCTTTTGCTTGAGGTCCTCGGCCCGCGCCTTGGCCTCGTCGGTCCTGGCGGCGGCGAGCGCCTTGTCGGCGTAGGCGAGCCCGGCGTCGGCGCGGGTCTTGAGCCCCTCCAGCTTGCGAAGCGACACCTTGAGCGCCGCCGCCTCGCGCGCCGCTGTCGCGGCGGCTTTCTTCGCCTCCCCGGCAGTCCAGGCGGCCTCCGCGGCCTCGCGGGCGAGCGTCTCGGCGCGGGTCGGTGCAGCCGCAATGGCCTCCGGGCTCGGCATGAATAGCGCCGGGTGGGAGAACCCGACCGGCTCGGCGTTATCAGGCGAGACGATTACCCGCATCCCGATCCGCGTCCTGTCGAACAACTTCTCGGCAAAGCCAAAAGGCATCCGCACGCAGCCGTGCGAGGCCGCATATCCGGGCAGCGGCCCGCCGTGCAGCGCGATGCCGTTCCAGGTGATGCGCTGCATGTTCGGCATCTCGGCATCGTCATAGAGGCTCGAGCGGTGATCCTTGTTCTTCTCGAGGATGGCGAACACGCCGGCGGGCGTCTCGCGTCCCGCGGTGCCGGTCGATACCGGCGCGCGCAGGATCCAGCCGTCGGCGTCGTAGATAGTGACTTGCTGGGTCTTGATCGACACGATCGCCATGATCGGCTCGCCTGCATCGCGCGGCGCCGTCGCCTCGGTGGGAGGCTTGGGGCGCTCCTGTCTCGCCGTGGCGCCGGCGGTCAGCGCCGTCAGTGCGGCCATCACCGCGAGCGTCACGATGGCGGGGGAACCCCAACACCGCATCGCCACGGTGGATCGCGCCGTCGTAACTCGATTCACCATGCCACGCCCCGGTTGAAATGCCTGTCCGTGCTTCCGTCGATCAAGTATCAGATCGCGCCTTTTGGATTAAATAACGGCCGCCGCCGTCCACGCCGCCAATTCGCTCCTTAAGACTATCGGCACGTTCCGTTGGCAATTCTCTCATATACGACAGCCCGCGTAGCAGGAAGGGTGACTCGCGGCTGAAATTGGGTACTTTTTGGACCTGCAGCATGAAGCGAGACGACGCCTGCTCCAGAGGTAGACCAACTCAGGCAACCAGCACCATCGGCAATGCTCTAATCCCTGGCTCGCAGTATGCTGATCCGCGTTTCATCGACGAAACTCTTGATGTCCTGATCGGGGCGGCGGAACAGATTACGTTCGACAATGAGCGAACGGCCGCTGATCGTCTTGGTGCAGCGCTCCTTGAGGTAGATGCCTCCCACTGGCTGATCTCCTGCATCCGGCTGGCCCTCGGTGCATGCCCAGCCGTCCGAGCCGTAGCGCGATTTGGCCTGTAGCCCGAGCAGAAACGCCTTCTTCCGGATATAGAGACGCGCCTTCGGATCGGTCTCGATCTGCAAACCGGCGACATGGCCGGTATCGTCGATCAGCAGGGTCAGAATTGCAGGATGACCTGCCACCATGGTGCCGTCCCGGCTGGTCGAGGGATCGTAACCAAACCGGATCGCCCGTGTCCCACTCGCGTCGGCAGGACAGTCACGCCAGCTCTTCCAGCCAGCCAATGTGCGCTTCGGATCGGCCGCGCAGTAGAAGTCGACGTAACCGGTCTCCACCAACTCGGCCGCGGCCATTCCGAGGCGAATGTCACGCAGATCGTTGCCGCCGAATTCTTCCGTACCGGCCGGCGAGCTCGCCAGCGCGACCGCCAGCCAGGCCATGAGGCCCGCAGCAAGAACTCCCGGCAACTTTAATCTGCGCATCACTGGTTCTTCCCCGTGCTGGCGGTCGCATCATCCGACTTCTGCGTCTTGTAGACGTCGCATACACGCGATGTGTTTGAGAAGAAGGCGACGCATTCCGCGTAAGTGGGCTCGCCCGCTCCCTTGATATGGGCGATCACGTAGTCGGCGACGGCTTCGATATCCTTCGGCCGCAGGAACGTTCCGCCCTCGGGCGGCATCTGTGCCCCCGCGTCCTGGCGGTTCATGCCGTGGCATTTCACCTCATCGTAGGCGCCGCGCATGAAGAACGGCATCCCCGTGCCCGGCCGCCCGCAGCCGACGGCTTCAATGATCTGATCCCGCGTCAGCTCGGTCCTGCGCAGCGACAGCGCATCGCCGCCATAGCCACCGCCGCCATTGCCGTGCCATTTGTGGCAACCCATGCAATTGGCCTTGCTGAACACTGCCTTGCCGGCATTGGTCGGATCCGAAGCCGGCGCTTGCGCCGACTGGCCGTAAGCAGCGGTACCAATCGTAAAATTCAGGGCGACGACGCTCACGAGCAGGCCTGCCGCCACCGGGAATCGGTTGAAGATCATCATTGCGTCTCTTGTCGAAGAAGCGGGAGGGCCCGCGGTTGGCGGACCCTCCGTTTTTGGGATGTCAGAGTGCGAACACGTAGAGCATCGATCCCGGCTGTATCTTCTTCAGTTCGGGCGTCGAATCGATGAACCACTTGTCCCAGGCGCCGCCGAGGCCAACCAGAATGGCGACATACTGTTTGCCATCGACCGTAAACGTCATCGGCGGCGCGTTGACGCCGCCGCCCGTGTTGAACTCCCAGAGCTTCTGCAATGACTTGGCGTCAAGGGCATGCACTTCGCCGGATGGCTGGCCGGTGAAGACGAGGTCGGGAGTCGCAAGCATGCCGCCCAGATTGGGGAACGGCGTTTCCATTTTGCCGGCGATCTTGCCGGTCGTCACATCGATCGCCGTCACGCTGCCGGTGATCTTGAACGGCTGGCTCGGGCCGCCGCCGGTCCAGAACTCCCGCGGTTTCAGTTTGTCCGGCGTCATCACCTCGACCTTGATGCGATTGCAGCTCTCGATCACCGGGATGTACCAGAGCTTCAGATCCGGATTGTAGGCCGTCGGCGGCCAGTTCTTGCCGCCCATGTTGCCGGGGCAGATGTCGGTTTCCATGTTGGTGCGGCTTGGCGTCACCGACGCGATATAGGTCTGCACGGACTTGTTCGGGTCATACTCGATCGGCTTGCCGGTCTCCGCGTCGAGCCCTTTGGTCCATGTGACTTTCTTGACGAAGGGGAGGCCCCAGACGAACTTGCCGTTGGTGCGATCGATCGCATAGGCGAAGCCGTTGCGGTCCGCTTCGAGCGCGAGCTTCCGCGGACCACTGGGCCCGGGGATATCGACCAGCACGTTTTCCGCCACGCTGTCGTAGTCGTAGGGGTCGTTCGGCGTGTGCTGATAGTGCCACTTGATCTTGCCGGTCGTGGCGTCGAGGGCCAGTGAGCTGTCAGTGTAAAGGTTGTCGCCCGGCCGGTAGGCGTTATCCCAGTCCGGTCCGGGATTGCCGATGCCCCAGATGATGGTGTCGGTTGCGGGATCGTAGGTGCCGGTTACCCAGGTCGAACCGCCGCCGGCGGCAGCCGCGTTGTTGCTGTCTTTCCAGGTCTCGATGCCGGGCTCGCCCTTGCCCGGGATTGTGTAAGTGCGCCAGACCTCCTTCTGGGTCGCAAGGTCGGTGGCGGCGATCCAGCCACGGATGCCGTACTCCGCGCCGGCGACGCCCGTGATCGCCATGTTCTTGACGATCAGCGGCGCGCCGGTGATCGTCTCGCCCTTGTCCGGATCGGCCACCGTGCGCTGCCAGACGACCTGGCCGGTTTCCTTGTTGGTCGCGATCAGCCGGCCATCAAGCGTATGGGAAATGACGAGATCACCCCACAGTGCGACGCCGCGGTTGTCGACGCCGCAGCATGCTACGGCGCCAGCCCAGTCACGGTCGGTCTTGGGGTCCATCTTCCAGACCAGCACGCCCCGGCCACCATGCGCATCGATCTTGTAGACCGAACCCCAGCCATCGGTGACGTAGAGAAAGCCGTTTTCGGCAATCGGAGTGCCTTCCAGCCCGCCATGGCTCCAGATACCGCCGCCCTCGATGCCGCCGAGGTGCATGGTCCAGGCGACCTTCAGGTTCTTCACGTTATCGCGGTTGATCTCCTTCAGGCTGGAGAACCGGTGAGCCGAGTAATTCTGATGATGATGAAGCCAGTTGCCCGGCTCCTTGTCGACGTTGAGCAGCCGTTCCTGATTGACCCCGTCCGCGGAGACAGGCAGTGCGCCCAGCACGCTTGCGGCAGCAACCGCTACGGCGAGCCGACAGGCTCGCGTTAACATTTTTGTGTGACCGGAAAATCGTTCCATGAGTAGTGCCCTCCTTGTTTGCAAGTTCTTGTGGCAGTTCATGTTGGATTGAACGTCCGGCATATCCGGGCGTTTCGCTGACGGGCCCCATTCAGCGGGCTTCACCAGTCCGCTGTCGCGATCACGGCGTTCGTGAAACCTGCACCTCCGTTTCTTTGGTTCCGGCTTTCTGGAAAACGACGGCGCATGTAAACCTCTCGCCGTCGACGAGCTTCTGCCGCGTCTGCAGCAGCATTACGTGATATCCGTCGTGCTTGAGTTCGATCGTCTTGCTCTCCGGGATCGGAATGGACTTGATCTCGCGCATGGCGGGCGCGCCTTCGCCGCGATCGACGGTGTGCTTTACGGCGAAATTCGCAAACGGACAGCGGACGCGCAGTATCGCGTCGGCTTCGGCCGCATCGTTTCTGATCGTCATCAGTAGCGGGAGATCGATACCAACCTCGTCGGAGGCGGGCACCTGGGCGCTCGTCACCTGCAGTGCGTCGCCTGCAGCAGCGAAGCCGGGCGCCAGCCCAAGACCAGCAACAAGTCCGAGCGCGAGAAAGCGGGATCGGCCGAACAGCGCAGCCCACCCTGCCCGATCAAGAGCACCATCACGACTTGATGTCGCTATGGCGGTCATCGGCTATCGCCGCGGCCATCAGAGATTTGCAGGCGCGGGACGCCCAAACGACCATGTCGTCCGACTCATCGGCGCCATCCTCCCACGATTGATTTTCTTCTTGTCTTTTTAGTTGCGCCCCAAATTGAGGCGACGGTAGGGCCGGCGTCTGGAAAATGAATCCAACAGGAGGCTCGCCCGGTATATTCCATACCAATCGATATCCTGCGCGGAAACGCGGCGCTGCACGCGCGGTGATGACGGGTGAACGGCGCGCGCTCACCGCCTCACGGGCATCTTCTTGAACTTCACGCTCTTTCCATCCGCCTGCCGCGTCGCGATGTAGCCGGCTTCCAGGCAGGCCTCGCGCTGCGGCATTTTCTCTTGTGGACTACGGAGGGTTTCCCACCATGACGCACGATGTGCGGCGCGCGGCAGGGCCGCGTCGATGATCTCCTCGATCTGCTCGAAACTCAGCACGAATTCAGGAAGTTTCTGCTTCTTCAGATAGTCCCGCAGCAGGTCGTAGTCGTTCACCTGTGTCTCCAATGGCGATTTGCACAAAACCGTCGCTCCCGGCAACCAAGCGTTAACTGATTATCATATCGCTGTCGCCGTTTAAGGCCGCAACAACATATCCGGCCGCATACCGGAAGGCTTGGAGCGGTCTATGTTATTTGGACGGCAAAGCGTTGTGACCAGAATTGGCTGGTTCAGGAAAGACTCCGGCCGCCGACCCTGGCGGCTGTCGGCGAAGCTGTTGATCGCGTCGTCGATCGCGACCGTGATCGGGTTCTCCACGATTTGCACCAGCGTCATGCTCGACATGCGCCGCGGCGAGGAAGAGCTAGCACGCCAGACTCTGGAAAATCTCGCAGCCGGCATCGATGCCGACATCAGCCGAAATATCGAACTCTATGACCTCTCGCTACGCAACGTCGCCAGCAATCTGGTGATGCCGGAGATCAAGGGCGTCAGCAGGGAGATCCAGCACCTGATCCTGTTCGATCACGCCGCCACCGCCAAACATTTCGGTGCGATCCAGGTGTTCGACGCGCAGGGCAAGCTGACGCACGACGCGGCAAGCCTCGATCCGGCACCGGAGGATCGAAGCGAAGAGGAGTACTTCCAGGTCCATCGCGCCAGTCCCGATCTAGGCCTTTACATGAGCCGCCCGATGCTGCGCCGCGGCGCCTATTCGATCGTGCTCAGCCGGCGCATCAACGATACCGATGGTGGTTTTTTTGGCGTCGTGGTGGGCTCGATCCGTTTCACTTATTTCCATGACCTGTTCGGCCGGCTGACCCTCAATCCCGGCGATACGATCACGGTGCTGCGCCGCGACCGAACGATCATCATGCGGACGCCTTTCGACCTGGATGTCATCGGGAAGAATCTGGCGGAGCGGCCAAAGTGGCGCGCGGACAATTTGAAGCAAGGCACCGCCTATGCCGGCGTCGGGCCGGTCGATCCGACACCGCGGCTTTACGTTCGAAGCGGCAGCACGAACTTGTTCTTTGTCGTGGTCGGAAAGCCGCTGGCGAGCATCCTGAGCCTTTGGCACCGGGAGGTGCTACGGATCGGGGCGGTCATGATGGTGCTGATCCTGTTCGTGGTCGGCACCACGCTGTTCCTCGCGCGCGAGATCGGCCGCCGCGCCGAGGCCGAGCGCAAGCTGGAGGAGCTGGCAACGACCGATGCGCTCACCGGCCTGAGGAACCGGCGCAAATTCGATTCCGAAATCGATCTGGAATGGCGGCGGGCGGCACGCAGCGAGACCCCCGTCGCGGTGCTGATGATCGATGCGGACCACTTCAAGGCCTACAACGACACCTACGGGCATCAGGCCGGCGACCAGGTGCTGGTCGGCATTGCGATCTGCATTTCGGACTCGGTGCGGCGGTCGGGCGACTGTCCGGCGCGCTACGGCGGCGAGGAATTCGCGGTACTGCTGCCAGGCCTGTCGGCGGTGGAGGCGTTTACCGTTGCTGAAACCATCCGCCGGAAGGTCGAGCAGTGGGCGGAAGACCCCAACGTCACGACGGTCAGCGTCGGCGTGGCGAGCATGACACCGACGGCGGCAATCGACTGGTCCTATCTCATCGAAGCGGCCGACAAGGCGCTCTACGCGGCCAAGGCCAACGGCCGCAACCAGTCGGTGCTCGCCGCGATCCCGAAGCTCGCGCTGGTGGCTTAAGGCGCAGTCTTGTCATGCCCGCCACCCGGTCCGGCCTCTGGCCGGCCGGATGACAGGCTCCGGCGGGCATCCAGTACGCCGCGCCGCTTCGGATCGATCACCAATGCCACGGAGTACTGGATCATCCGCCGGAGCCTGTCATCGGGCGCGCATTCGCGCGACCCGTTGGCGGGCGATGACAGCGGAGAAACGCGGAATGCGTCCCTCTCCTCACTTCTCCAGATACTTTTTCATCTCCGCGCGCAGGCCGTCGCGCAGATCGGCGCGGGCCATGCCGTAGGCGATGTTGGCGCGCAGGAAGCCGGGTTTCGAGCCGCAATCGTGGCGCTCGCCCGCGAACTCCACGCCATAGAAGCTTTGCGTCTTGGCGAGGGTCTTCATCGCATCGGTGAGCTGGATCTCGTTGCCCGCGCCGCGCTCCTGGGTCTCCAGGATCTTGAAGATTTCCGGCTGCAGGATGTAGCGTCCGGTGATCGACAGGTTTGACGGCGCGGTGCCCTTCGGCGGCTTCTCCACCATGCCGTCGACCTCGAACATGTTTTTGGCGAGCCGCTTGCCGACGCCGCAAATGCCATATTGGTGGGTGAGATCGTCGGGCACCGCCTCCACCGCGAGCAGATTGGACTTGCCGCCGAGCTTGGCCGCAGCCTCGATCATCTGCTTCAGGCAGCCCGGGCTGTTCAGCACCAGTTCGTCCGGCAGCACCACCGCGAACGGCTCGTCGCCGACGATGTCGCGCGCGCACCAGACCGCGTGCCCGAGGCCGAGCGGCGCCTGCTGGCGGGTAAAACTCATGGCGCCGGCCTCGGGCTGGTCGCGCGCCAGGATGTCCTGCTCGGCCTTCTTGCCGCGCGCAGCCAGCGTGGTGTCGAGCTCGAACATCCGGTCGAAATGATCCTCGATCACGCCCTTGTTGCGCCCGGTGACGAAGACGAAATGCTCGATGCCGGCTTCCCTGGCTTCGTCGACCACATACTGGATCAGCGGCTTGTCGACGATGGTCAGCATTTCCTTCGGCATCGCCTTGGTGGCGGGCAGGACGCGGGTGCCGAGACCGGCGACCGGGAAGACGGCTTTACGGATTTTCATGGATGTCGAGGGCCTTGGAGATGAGGAAAGTGCTTTGATTGCACGTTGATAGCCGGTTTGCACCCCTGAACAAAGGCGGATGTATGGTAGCGTCTCGCCGCCCCTTGCGCCCGCCGGTCGCCACAACAAAATCCCCTCTGTTAAGCTATTGGAAACCGTGACAGGGCCTTTCTGGCGCGGGGTTGATTGCGACGGACGGGCACGGCATGGGTCTAATGGAACGAGCGATGAGCAATCGAACTGGCGCGATCTTAATCGCGGCCGCGCTGTTGTGTTCCAGCGGGCAGGCCCAATCTCAAGCCCAATCCTCCGGCAACGGCGTTTCGAACTTTTTCGGCAACATCTTCTCCGGACCGAAATCCGGCCCGGTGCAGCAGGCGCAGGCCACGCCCGGCCCGGACGGCGGCCCGCCGCCCTGGAGCGGCGAGGACGGCGCTTCCGGCCATCCGCTGATGACGGCCTCCGCGATCCGGGAGGCCGCCGCGAACTTTCAAAATTGCGTCGCCTCGATGTGGCCTGATGCCGCACGGCGCGGCGTGACCCAGCAAAACTTCGAGCGTTTCACCGCAGGCCTTGCGCCTGATTTGCGCATCATGGACCTGATGGATTCGCAGCCCGAATTCACCAAGGCAATCTGGGACTATCTCGACATCCTCGTGAACGACAACCGCCTCGCCAAGGGCCGCGAGATCCTCGCACAATACAAGCCGCAGTTCGACGCGGTGGAGAAAGCCTACGGCGTCGACCGCTACGCAATCGCCTCGATCTGGGGCATCGAGTCGAACTACTCGACGCAGATGGGCGACCGCAACGTGGTGCAGTCGACGGCGACGCTGGCCTGCGTCGGCCGCCGGCAGGCCTATTTCAAGGACGAATTCCTCACCGCGCTCGAAATCCTCAACCGCGGCGATCTGCGTCCCGAACAGATGCGCGGCTCCTGGGCCGGCGCGTTCGGGCCGACGCAGTTCATGCCGACCGCCTTCAAGCGCTACGCCGTGGACGCCGACGGCGACGGCCGCCGCGACGTCGTCGACAACGCCGCCGATTTGATCGCCTCCACCGCCAACAACCTCAAGAAGGACGGCTGGCAGACCGGGCGGAGCTGGGGCTACGAGGTGGTGCTGCCGGAGGGTTTTAATTTCATGCTGGCGGACAAGGCCAAGGCGATGACGATCGCGCAGTGGCAGAGCCAGGGAATGAAGCGCGCCGATGGCAGGCCGTTCCCGGACACGACCGAGAAGGCCTATCTGCTGGCGCCTGCCGGCACGCAGGGGCCCGGCTTCCTGATGCTGCAGAATTTCCGGGTGATCATGAAATACAACCCGGCCGAGGCCTATGCGCTGGCGATCGGCCATTTTGCCGACCGCCTGCGCGGCGGGGCGCCGTTCGTGCAGCCTTGGCCGCGGCAGGAACGGGTGCTGTCGCGCGCGGAGCGGCTGGAACTGCAGCAGCTCCTGGCCCAGCGCGGCTTCTACCGCGGCACGCCGGACGGCCAGTTCGGCGGCCAGACCCGGGAGGCGCTCCGCGGCTTCCAGGCCTCGATCGGGGCTCCGGCGGACGGATTCGCCTCCTCCGATGTGCTGGAGCGGCTGCGGGGGCGTTAATCCCGCTTTCAGCCCCGAAAGTAACCCTGAAAACCACGATTCGGCAGAAGCCTTGACGGTCAGGTCGGAACCTCGGTTTATGGGGATAATCTGCCCGCTTGCGGCCCGATTCCTCTACTATATTTGACACATCACGACCCATTGCGACCGAGCCGGATGCGAAAGCCAAAGTCCTTCTTGAGCGTGTTCACCGACACCGGCCCGCTGGTGGCGCTGGCGGTTGCGATCGCGCTCCTGATCGGGATCGTCGGACCTGCGTCGGCGCAGTTCTTCAATTTCGGAGGGCCCTCCCGCCCCGCCCCGCGCAGCGGCGGCAGCTGGTTCGGCGGCGATTTCTTTCAGCCATTCCAGCAACAGGCCCCGCAACAAGCGCCGCGCCAGGATTTCTCCCGTGCGCCTGGGCCCGCCAAGCGCGACACGGTGCCGGAACGTAACGTGCTGGTGCTGGGCGACGCCATGGCCGACTGGCTCGGCTATGGTCTCGAAGATGCCTATAGCGAGCAGCCCGACATGGGCGTGATCCGCAAGCACAAGACCGTCTCCGGCCTGATCAAGTATCAGCCGCGCGGCGAGCCCGCCGATTGGGCCGCGGCTGCCAAGGGCATCCTCGCCACCGAAAAGCCGGATGCCATCGTCGTCATGCTCGGCCTCCACGACCGCCAGGCCATCCGCGAGGCGGTCATCGAGAAGAAGGCCGACAAGAAGGAAGACAAGAAGGAAGCGCGCGGCAAGCCGGGCGATGCAAAGCTAAAGCCCGAAAGCTCGGCTGATACTGCCAAGGCCGATGCTGGCAAGGCCGATGGAACCAAGGCAGACACGGCCACCGCGAAGGCTGATACTGCAACGGCTGACGATGCCGAGGACGATGATGCGGCGCAAATCGCCGCCCCCGAAAAGAGCGCGCGCTCCGGCGGCGGGCTCTACGAATTCCGCGACGAGCGCTGGGTCGAACTCTACGCCAAGAAAATCGAAGAGCTGATCGGCATCCTGAAATCCAAGGGCGTACCGGTGTTGTGGGTCGGCCTGCCTGCGATCCGCGGGCAAAAGGGAACGTCCGACATGCTGTTCCTCGATGCGCTGTATCGCGACGGCGCCGGCAAGGCCGGTATCACCTATGTCGACGTCTGGGACGGCTTTGTCGATGAAGCCGGCCGCTTCCTGCAAAAAGGTCCCGACTTCGAAGGCCAGATCCGCCAGTTGCGTACGGCCGACGGCGTCTTCTTCTCCAGGCCCGGCGCGCGCAAGCTCGCGCATTATGTCGAGCGCGAGGTGACGCGCCTGCTTGCTTCGCGCTCGGGGCCGATCGCCGTGCCGATCGAACCGGCAACGCCCGAGGCCAGTGTCGCGCCCGGCCAGCCGGCGCCGCGTCCGCTGGCCGGACCCGTCATGCCGCTGGTGGCCTCTTCCGTCGGCACCGATCAGTTGCTCGGCGGTCCCGGCTCGCGCCCCGCCGGGGTGGATGCGCTCGCTGCGCGCACGCTGGTGAAGGGTGAAGCGCTGGCGCCACCCGCCGGTCGCGCCGACGATTACGCCTGGCCTCGCCGGGAAATCGGCCGCGAGCAGGCCAAGGGCGACACGCCGGTAGCAGCCGCCTCGCCGGGCGGAACGGTGGCGGCAGTGCCCGGACAGAAGCAGCTTTTGCTGCCGCCGCCGCAGCAAACACTGCAGCAACAACAAAGGAGACCGCCGCCGCCGATGCAGATCAGACCGGCGCAAACCAACGGGCCGTCGCTGCGCGATTTCTTCGGCGGCTTCGGCGCCGCGCCGCGTCAGCCTGCGCCACCACCCGCGGCCGCACCGCCGCCGCGTGGACCCGTGGCCCCCGGCGTGCCGCGCCCGCCGGGTAGTGTCGGACGATCGGCCGAGGTCCCGCCGGGCAATCTCACGCGATTCTGACGCCTCACCTCCGACGCCTCTCGATGAGACACGCGTTCCGGACGATGCAAACCAATGAGGACCGTTCTAGCCGTAATAGCGCCAGCGCGGCGGCGGGCGGCGCGGCGGGCGCGTCATCAACAGCGCCAGCGCAAAACCAATTCCAGCTGCGACCAACAGCGCGCCGAGCGGATTTTCCTGCACGGTCTTCGCCACCGCTTGCTGGCCGCTGCGAACGGTGTCGCCGCTGTTTTCATAGGCGTCCTTGGCATAGTTGACGGCGGCATCGGTGGCGTCGCGGGCGGCATCCTTGGCTTGGCCGTAGAGATTTTGCACGGTGCCGGCCGCTTCGCGCGCGCGGCCCTCGGCTTGCGTCTTCGCATCGCCAGCCATGTCGCCGACAGTGCTTTCGACCTTACCCGCAAAATCCTTGGCCGATCCGGCAATCCGATCCTTGTCCATCGCGGTCACTCCCGTTTTTCCTGTTTTTCTTGGGAGCTAACCGGCGAGCCCCGTTCGGGTTCCGGCCGCTCGAAATGCCTCAATTCAACGGACATGGCTCACAGGAGACTTGGCTCACAAGACTTGGCTCAAAGTATAAGCCCGCCATCGACCACGATGGTCTGGCCGATAATGTAGGACGAAAGCGGCGAGGCCAGGAACAGCGCCGCGCCGGCCATGTCGGCGGGCGTGCCGAGCCGCTTCAACGGGATCCGCTCCAGCGCGCCTTCGAGGCGTTTCGGATTTGATGTCGTCGCCTTGGTCATCTTGGTGTCGACCAGACCGGGCGCGATGCCGTTGACGCGGATGCCATTGCCGGCCCACGCCTCGCCGAGCGTACGCGTCAGCCCGACCGCGCCGGTCTTCGAAGCGTTGTAGGCCGGGTTGCCCATGGTGGAGTGATAGGCGGCAGTCGAACTGACGATGATCAGCGAGCCTTGGCTCGCGCTCAGCATCGCCTGAAATTTCGTTGCACACGCCATCAGGCTCATCAGGTTGACTTCCACGACCTTGCGAAAGCCATCCATTTTGAATTCGCCGCGGCGGTAGATCACCGCGCCTTGCGCCAGCACCAGCACGTCGAGTTTGTCGAAAGGTGGCTCGAAGGATTCAATGGCTTGAGCGTCGCTGACGTCGAGCCGGAAATAGTCGAGCCCTTCGAGATGCGATCCTTCGTCGGGCGAATAATCGGCAGCGTCCGCGCGGGTGCCGCAGACGGCCACATGCGCGCCCTTGGCGCGGAAGGCCTGCGCGATGCCGTTACCGATGCCGCTGGAGCCGCCGACCACCAGCACCTGCTTGCCGCTGAAATCCAGTTCGTTCATCCCTGCGATCCTTTTGGTTTTCTAATTCAAACCTTCGTCGAGGAATTTGACCATCAGAACCTCGTCGTAATATCGCCCGTCGTGCTTGAGGGCTCGCTTTTCATAGCCGTACGCGACAAAGCCCATGGTGTCGTAAAGCCGCCGCGCAGCTTCATTCTCGCTTACCACGGTCAACTGGACCATCTCCACGCGCCCGCGCGCATGATCCAGAACAGCCGCGACAAGCATTTTCCCAAGCCCGGATTTTCGCGCAGCGCTTCGAACATACATGGCCCAAAGCAATCCCTTATGCGCGTGCTTCGTACCTTCCTGCGCGCCAAACCCAGCTATTCCCATAAGCCGCCCATCAAGGAATCCGCCGAAGATGGCCGCGCAGGAAATTGCCGCTTCGAACCACGATAGCGGTTGCGCGTTTTCTCTCTCAAACGTGCTGCCAAAAGCCTCCGGATTTCTCTGCAGAGCTTCCAGCCGTATCTCTCGATACAGGGCAGCGTCAGCAGGCTCCAGGCGACGTATCTGCGGGCCGCCAATATTGATCACGATTGCACCTCGATCGGCTTCGTTTGACCTGTCTGCGGATCGGTGCCAGCCTTGTCAATCCTGCAACGCGCACCTCGCATCCCTTGACCGGATCCCGTCATGTCAGAATTCAAACAGCTCAGCCGCTCGGTTAAAGGCCTGACCGTTCTGGTCACCGGCGCCGCCAGCGGTATGGGCCGCGCCACGGCGCGGGTGTTCGCGAACGACGGCGCCAAAGTCGCCGTTACCGATATCAACTTGGACGCCACCCACGCCGTCGCCGGCGAGATCGTCGCAACTGGTGGTTCGGCGAAGGCATGGGTGCTCGACGTCGCAAAGCCTGACGACATCATCAAGGTCGTCGACGACGTCGCCGAACATTTCGGCTCCCTCGATATCGTCATCAACAATGCCGGCATCTCCGTGCGGGTTGCTATCGACGACGAGGGTTATGAAGCAGCCTGGGGCAAGGCGCTGGCCGTGATGCTGACCGCGCATCCGCGCATCATCCGCGCGGCGTTGCCGCATTTGCGCCGATCGAAATGCCCGCGCATCGTCAATATCGCATCGACCGAGGCGCTCGGCGCGACCGCATTGCACGGCCCCTATTCGGCGGCGAAAGCCGGCGTCACCGGCTTGACGCGCTCCCTTGCCGTCGAGCTCGGCCGCGAGGGCATCACGGTGAACTGCATCTGCCCGGGCCCGATCCGCACCGCGATCACCGAGCGGATTTCCGAGGAGCACAAGACGATTTACGCCAGACGCCGCACCGCGCTTGGCCGCTACGGCGAGCCCGAGGAAGTGGCGCACATGACGCTGAGCTTGTGCCTGCCGGCGGCCTCGTTCCTGACCGGCGCTGTCATCCCCGTGGACGGCGGGCTGATGGCGCGAAACGCGTGACTTCCCGTCATTGCCGGGCTTGCCGCCTCCGCTAAAGCTTCGGCGCGCCAACACAGAACAGCCACGGCGAAGCCTTGGCGTAGCCGGGACCCGGCAATCCATCCACTGCGAAAGCCCTTTGTGAAGGTTGATGGATGCCCGGATCAAGTCCGGGCATGACAGGTGTGTGCACCACACAGCCTCTGTCGCGTTGACACGGCGCGATCGGCGAGTAATTTTTCCTACAAAGAGAGCGGGACGAACCGCCCGCCGCATCCTGGAGAGACGCCATGACGGTCACGATCCGGCAGCTTCATCCGCATTTTTTCGGCGAGGTTTCGGGCGTTGATTTGCGCAAGCCCCTGTCGCCGCAGGAAGCGGCCGACATCGAAGCCGGCATGGACAAATATGCCGTGCTGCTGTTCCGCAACCAGGACATCACGGACGAACAGCAACTGGCCTTTGCGCTGAATTTTGGCGAGCGCGAGAAGGCACGGGGCGGCACCATCACCAAGAAGGAAGACTACCGGCTGACCACGGGGCTGAACGACGTCTCCAACCTCGGCAAGGACGGCAAGCCGCTGCCGCGCGACAGCCGCACCCATCTGTTCAATCTCGGCAACTGCCTGTGGCATTCCGACAGTTCGTTCCGCCCGATCCCGGCAAAATTTTCGCTGCTGTCGGCGCGGGTGGTGAACCCCAAGGGCGGCAACACCGAATTCGCCGACATGCGCGCGGCCTATGACGCGCTCGACGACGAGACCAAGGCCGAGATCGAGGATCTGATCTGCGAGCATTCGCTGATGTATTCGCGCGGCTCGCTCGGCTTCCTCGATTATTCCGACGAAGAGAAAGAGATGTTCAAGCCGGTGCTGCAGCGGCTGGTGCGGACCCATCCGGTGCATCGCCGCAAGTCGCTGTACCTGTCATCGCATGCGGGCGCCATCAAGGGCATGAGCGTGCCCGAGGCGCGGCTGTTGCTGCGCGATCTCACCGAGCACGCCACGCAGCCGAAATTCGTCCATGTCCATAAATGGACGTTGCATGACCTCGTGATGTGGGACAACCGCCAGACCATGCACCGCGTCCGGCGCTACGACCAGTCGCAACCCCGCGACATGCGCCGCGCGACCGTTGCCGGCACCGAGCCGACGGTGCAGCAGCAGGCGGCGGAGTAGGAAATCTCCACGTTGTCGTCCCTGCGAACGCAGGGACCCATACGCCGCGGCCCTTGGAAGGGGCACAAGGAAGACGGCTTCGGTTCAGCAACTCATATGATAATCGGCGAACGCAGAGCGTCTACGACCGCGCTTCCCCGATAGATCACGCGGTATGGGTCCCTGCGTTCGCAGGGACGACGCCTTTGTTGTGGTGGCGACGAACTCAGGCGTGCCCGGCCTCGTTCGACAGCATGCCGGGGTCGATGCCGATCTTGCGCAGCGCGCGCTGGTATTTTTCATCGACGTCGTCGCCGAAGATCAATTCCGGGTCGGCGTCGCAATGCAGCCAGCCATTGTGCTGAATCTCGTCCTCGAGCTGGCCCGGCGCCCAGCCGGCATAGCCGAGCGCCAAGATCGCGTGCTTCGGTCCGGTGCCCTTGGCGATCGCCTTGAGGATGTCCACCGTCGCAGTCAGGCAGATGCCGTCATCGATATTCAGCGTCGCATCCTGGATGAAGAAATCGCTCGAATGCAGCACGAAGCCGCGGCCGGTATCGACCGGGCCACCCTTCAGCACCTGCATGGACTCGGCGTTTTCCGGCAGCTTGATCTGGTCGGCCCTCTGGATGATGTCGAGTTGCACCAGCAATCCCGGAAAATCGATGCTGCCGGCCGGGCGGTTGACGATGATGCCCATCGCCCCTTCCGACGAATGCGCGCACATGTAGATGACGGAGCGCTCGAAGCGCGGGTCGCCCATAACCGGCATGGCGATCAAGAGCCGGCCGTCCAGGTAGCCTTCGCCGGACGAATTATCGCCAAAGCCGGCGGCTTTGCGGCGAACGGGCTTCGATGTTTTGCCTTCAGGGCTCATCCGCAAAGGCCTCTCTTGCTGATTGCATATCCTGATATCGGGTTGGGTTTCTGTCAATCAAGCTTCCGGCGTCATTCGGCGGCCGATCACACGCAATTCAATGGTTTGCTTCGAAACTTGCCTGTAAAGACGTCCCATGATCGTGATAGTTCCCCTCCGCGCCGCGCTCGGCGTCGCCGCATTGTATGTCGCGTGTGCGACGTCGGAAGTTCGCGCCGAGGATGCCTCGCCGTGGCAACATGACGCGCATTCCGCGGTCCGGTTGCTGGCGGGATCGCGCAGCGGCACGGTGCTGCTCGGCGGAGTCGCCATCCAGTTGCAGCCGGGATGGAAGACCTATTGGCGAACGCCCGGCGATTCCGGCGTTCCGCCCCGTTTTGACTTCTCCAAGTCGGACAATGTCGAAGCCGTGACCGTGCTGTGGCCGGCGCCGAAGAAATTTGACGACGGCGCCGGCGGCACCGCGTTGGGATACAAGCAGCAGGTCGTGTTGCCCCTGCGGATCGTGGCCAAAAATGCCGACAAGCCGGTGACGCTGCGGGCCAATATCAGCTACGCGGTTTGCGACAAGCTCTGCATTCCCGTCGAAGCCCATGCCGAACTCGCTTTTGCCAGCGTGGCAAGCACCGAGGACGGCAACCTGTCCGATGCGCTCAATACCGTGCCGAAGCCCGCCAATGTCGGCGACCCCAATCCGCTGACCATCCGCGACGTCAAGCGCGAGGGAAAGGGCAACGTGCTGGTCGACGTGACCGCGCCCGAGGCCAAGGAGGTCAGCCTGTTCGTCGAGGGGCCGACGCCTGACTGGGCGCTGCCGGTTCCCAGGCTCGTCGAGCAAAGTCCGCCCGGCGTCAAACGCTTTGCCTTCGAACTCGACGGCCTGCCTCCCGGCGCCAGCCCGGAAGGCGCCGCGCTCAAATTGACGCTGGTCGGCGGCGACCGGGCCTACGAGTTCAATGTCAATCTGAATTAACGCGACCTGCCGACGCTGCGGACGTGCTCAGCCGCGCCACGATGCCGCAAGGTGCTTCCACCCGGTGCAGCGACGCTTTCCAATCAGAGGAGAGCCGGCGCTTGGCAGCTCTCCTCTTCAGAAACGTGTGTCCTCCTAGCTCTTCTGGCCGCTCATCTGCTGAGCGCGCATGTAGCTCTTGCAAGCGCTACGCATGTCGCCCTTTGACATGGCGGCATTCGCCGCGCCCATCTCTTTCATCATCGCAAATTTGCCGGGGCTCTCAGGCATAGCGTTACCGGACGCGACGAGCTTGGCCATGTTTTCGCTTGTGCAACCCGTCTTCTGGGCAGAAGCCTTCTGGGCAGAAGCCGGGCTGACAGCCAGCGCGGTGGTGATCGTTACAGCGGTGACGAGCAGTAGTTTCATATTTATCCTCCCCGGCCGCACCATGCGGCCAGGGCTAAAAGTTGGAAAAGGTCGGAAAAGTTCCAGCGCGCTGGGTTGCGTGGGCCTGCTTGGGTTCGCGGAAGCACAGTCGCAGAGTTCAGTTACAGGGCGTCACTTGCCGTGATGGAGCTATCTCGCCCTGAAACGTGACGTTACGTCGCGGCCCAAAGCCACCGGATACGCCGCGCGGGGACGCCGCCTCGCTAGCCCGCCATCCAACCGAATCTTAACGAATGGTTGATACATCCGACCATCGCCGCCGCCTCGCGGCACGTTTCGGGGATGCACCCTTGTGGCCGTGATGGATACGCAATCCGCAACCGCTCCGCCTGCCGGCGTGATCGCGCGCCTGCGTGGGCTGCTTGGCGGCTCCAGTGAAGCCTCCGTCACCAGGCGGCTGGCCGGCATGGTCTTCATCATCCGCGTCTTCAGCGCAGCGCTCGCCTATTTCGCGCAGATCCTGCTGGCGCGCTGGATGGGCGGCTCGGACTACGGCATCTACGTCTATGTCTGGACCTGGGTGCTGCTGCTCGGCAGCATGATGGATTTCGGCATCTCGGCATCCGCGCAGAAGATCATTCCGGAGTATCGAACCCGCGGCGAGCATGCCCTGCTGCGCGGCTTCCTCTCCGGCAGCCGCTGGATGACGCTCGCCGTCTCCTCGATCGTCTCGCTATTGCTGGCGGGCGCGGTGAACGGATTATCGCCGTGGATCGACGCCAACGCGATCGTTCCCCTCTATATCGGCTGCCTGACGCTGCCGGCATTTGTCGTTGCCAACACCCAGGACGGCATCGCCCGCTCGCATGACTGGATGCAGCTCGGCCTGATGCCGCAATTCATCGTGCGGCAGTCGCTGATCATTGGCCTCACGGCCGGCTCCTTCGTGCTCGGCTTCAATCTCGGCGCCACCGCCGCAATGTGGGCCAGCGCCGCCGCGGTATGGATCGCGATGATCGGCCAGATGATCGTGCTGAACCGCAGGCTCGGCGGCCACATCGAGGCTGGCCCCAAGGCCTATGATTTCCGCGGCTGGCTCGCGGTCTCGCTGCCGATCCTGCTGGTGGAAAGCTTTTATCTGCTGTTGTCCTACACCGACGTGCTGGTGCTGCAGCAGTTCCGCTCCTCCGAAGAAGTCGGCGTCTATTTCGCCGTGGTGAAGACGCTGGCGCTGGTTTCCTTCATTCACTATGCGATGGCGGCGACGACGGCGCATCGCTTTGCCGAATATCACGCGCAGGGCGACAAGCCGCGGCTAGCGGCCTACGTGGCGCACGCGATCCAGTGGACGTTCTGGCCGTCGCTGGCCGCGACCATCCTGCTGCTGGCGCTGGGCAAGCCGCTGCTGTGGCTGTTCGGACCGCAATTCGTGGTCGGCTACGACATCATGTTCATTGCGGCTGTTGGACTCGTGGTGCGATCCGCCATCGGCCCGGTCGAGCGTCTCCTCAACATGCTCGGCCACCAGCACATCTGCGCGCTGGCCTATTCGCTCGCCTTCGTCATGAACCTCGTGCTGTGCGTAATGCTGGTGCCGCGCTTCGGCGGCCATGGTGCTGCGGCTGCGACCTCGATCTCGCTGGCGTTCGAGACGGTGCTGCTGTTCTGGATCGTGCGCCGGCGGCTCGGACTGCACGTGCTGGCGTTCGGCAAACGCTGATCCCGGAAGATCAATGAGACAGCAAGTGCCGCGCCCGCGCTGACCTGTTCGCCCTGAATTAGTTAGCAATCGGTTTTTCCCGTTTCCCCGGTTCCGCATATGCCTTGTATCTGCCTCATTTGAAGCTGCAGGACGCAGCTATCGTCGGTTGCTGGCATAATGGGGAAAATATCCAATGAGCTCACCTGTTCGCATGAAACATTCTTATTTCCTTCGATCCTTCGCGATCGATGGAACGGCTGTACCGACGTTGATATATAGTTGAGCATTGGAACCGAGATCTGATCCTGGAATGATTGATCCACTGTACGTTGCATCGGGATTCGGCGTCGGCCTGCTGGTCGGGATGACAGGTGTCGGCGGCGGCTCCCTGATGACGCCGTTGCTGATCCTGCTGTTCGGCATTCATCCAGCGACCGCCGTCGGCACTGATCTGCTATACGCCGCCGCTACCAAGGCCGGCGGCAGCGTGGTGCATGGCTGGGCCCGCAGCATTCACTGGCCGGCGGTGATGCGTCTCGCCAGCGGCAGCATTCCGGCGAGCATGGTGACGCTGCTCGTGCTGTGGCAACTCGACCTCAACGGGGCATCCGCGCGCAGCCTGATCAATCTGGTGCTGTGCTTTGCGCTTATCCTCACCGCGACATCGTTGATCTTCCGCAAGGCGATCATGGATCGATACCGCCGGCGTATGGAAGGGCTCGATATTTCGACGACCGCCCGCGCGACCGTGCTGGTCGGCGTAGCGCTAGGTGTGCTGGTCTCGATTTCGTCGGTGGGCGCCGGCGCAGTTGGGGTAACCGCGCTGCTGCTGCTCTATCCGCGCCTGCCGATGGCAACCATCGTCGGCTCCGACATCGCGCACGCGGTGCCGCTGACGCTGGTGGCAGGCATCGGCCACTGGGCGCTCGGCTCCGTTGATTGGGCGCTGATGGGTGTGCTGCTGATAGGCTCATTGCCCGGCATCGTTATCGGCAGCTACTGTGCGGTTCGGGTGCCGGAGACCGTGTTGAGGGTGGTACTGGCCTCTGTTCTGGTCCTGGTCGCCGGCAAGCTTGTCTTCAACGAACTGCATTTGTCGCCAGAGAGCATCGCGGCCTTTGCCAGGAGCACGACCCAATAGGAGTGCTCCCGGCCGCTCCTGTTTCCTACGCCGCGGTCCAGCCGCCGTCGATCGAAAGGTTCGCGCCGGTGATTTGGGCTGCATCGTCGCTGCACAGGAACAGTGCCAGCGCGGCAACCTGCTCTGACGTCACGAACTCCTTGGTCGGTTGTGCTTCAAGAAGCACGTCATTGATGACCTGCTCCTTGGTCATGTTGCGCGCCTTCATGGTGTCGGGAATCTGCTTCTCGACCAGCGGCGTCCAGACATAGCCCGGGCTGATGCAGTTGCAGGTGATCTTGAAGGTCGCAAGCTCCAGCGCCACCGTCTTGGTGAGGCCGGCGATGCCGTGCTTGGCCGAGACATAGGCCGACTTGAACGGCGAAGCGACCAGCGAGTGCGCGGAAGCCGTATTGATGATGCGGCCCCAGCCGCGTTTCTTCATGCCGGGCACCGCGGCGCGGATGCTGTAAAACGCCGACGACAGGTTGATGCCGATGATCGCTTCCCACTTCTCGGGCGGGAATTCCTCGATCGGCGATACGAACTGGATGCCGGCATTGTTGACGAGGACGTCGACCGCGCCAAAAGTCTTCTCGCCAAGCGCGATCATTTCGGCGATCTCGGCGGGCTTGGTCATGTCGGCGGGCGAATGCACGGCCCGGACCTTGAAATCGGTCTCGATGCCGGAACGCTCCCGCTCGATATCGGCCGGCACGCCCATGCCGTTGAGGACGACATTGGCGCCGGCGGCGGCGAAAGCGCGCGCGTAAGCCAATCCGATGCCGCTGGTCGAGCCGGTCACGACGGCGGTCTTGCCTTTCAATGTACCCATTCCATTCACTCCTGCTTGGCTTCGGGGGCCTTCGAAACATCCCCCGTCATATCGTAGGCCATCATGGTCTCGCCCGATTGCGGGCGCTCCAGTACATCCCTGTGACGCATCGACAGGTGCACGTCGCGGACGCCCGCGTTCCAGTGCTCGACCATGGCGACATGCGAAAAGTCGTAGTCCTTCGACGATGATTCGTAGTTCTTGCTCTTGTAGATCAGGTGCACCACGGTGACAGTGTTTTCCCTGGCTGCGTTGCAGAGGACTGCCACCGACGGATCGCTCTTGAGATTGTCGGGCAATTTTCCGAGCAGTTCGCGCAGCGCCTTGCGCGCATTGTGTACCTGCTTGTTCTTGTCGGTGCTCATGCGGGTGCGGCTCGAATAGCGGATGTCCTTCTCCCTCTCGGCCGCTTCCAGCAGCGACGTCGGCAAGTCGCCCCGCGCGCTGAACAGATCGATCTGGAAGATCAGGAGATCGCGGTTGTTTTCCTCACCCAGCACGTAATCGAGCGGCGTATTGGAGGCGATGCCGCCGTCCCAGTAATGCTCGCCTTCGATCTCGACGGAAGGAAAGCCGGGCGGCAGCGCGCCGGAGGCCATGATGTGCTCCGGGCCGATCTTCTTGCCGAGTTTCCTGAATTGGAAATTGTCGAAATATCTGAGATTGCCCGAGGCCACGCCGACCGCGCCGACGCTGAGCCGCGTTTTCAGATCGTTGATGCGATCGAAGTCGACCAGCCGCTCCAGCGTCTTCTTGAGCGGCGCGGTGTCGTAATAGCTCTGCGATTGCGAGCTGCCGGGTGGCCACAACGGTGCGGGCGGAATGCGCGGCGTGAAGAAGCCCGGCACACCGAAGGTGGCAATCAGGGCGGCGCTGGTTTCGTTGAACAGCGAGCGCGCGCGGTCGCCTGACGTGACGGGATTCCACGGCACAGGGGATGACACCATCTCCCAGAATTCCTTGAGGCGATCGACGCGCGTTTCAGGACCGTTGCCGGCAATGATCGCAGCATTGATGGCGCCGATCGAAATGCCCGCGACCCATTCCGGTTCGAAACCCGAGCGACACAGCGCCTGAAAGGCGCCGGCCTGATAGGAGCCGAGCGCGCCGCCGCCTTGCAGCACCAGCACACGCTGCGCCATCGCGGGCGTGGTGGCTGGCGCAGAGTCGGAGAAATCCATCGTGACCGTCGACTAGTAGACAATGACAGCGGCACCGTGGCGGCAGATCGCGACGGCGTCAATTAACGAGATCGGAAGCAAAGATCACGCCGAGTTTATCGCCCGGTGAGGCATCCAAGCCCGAACCGGACCTGCTTCAGGTTGATGCTAGGATGAGTGTCCAGAACACCTTGTATTTGGTGCCTGGAGCATAAGTTGCTGCGATGCCCAATTTTGTGACACCGTTCTTGAGCATGTTGGCCTTGTGCGGCGGCGAGTCGCGCCAGCCGGAGAAGGCCTCCGCCAAGGTGTGGTATCCGGCCGAGACATTTTCGACCGCAAGCGTCGCCGGATAGCCGGAAGCGCCCAACCGCTTCTCCAGCGGGCCCTTCACATTGTGGTCCATCTTGTTACGCGCCGCCATCGCCTGCGACTGCTGCTCGGCGAGCTTGATCAGTTCGGGATCGACCACCACGGTGCCGAGGCCGTTGTTCTGGCGGTATTGCGAGATCATGATCGCCGCCGCGACCGGATCGAGCGTGGCGCCGGGTTGCGCCATGTCGAGATACATGGCCGGCTGATCTGGGATTTTGACGTCTGCCGAGCAGCCGGCAAGCAGCAAAAGCCCGATAATGGCGATGGTCGCCCGTTTCACTGAAAGAATCCCCCAAAGAATCCGGAAGGCTGGACGCGCCCGTTGTTGCATACCAACCGTGGCTGAATGGTGAACGGGGGAGCGATTTCGTGGTTGGTCCGGGGCGGCAGCGCCGTAGCCCGGATGGAGCGGAGCGCAATCCGGGACGGTCCGTCCGCGTAGAAGGACCCCGGGTTGCGCTGCGCTTCACCCGGGCTACGGCATCAATCCTGGACCGCGAAAATCCGGTAGCGGCGCGGCTGCAGGCCGATGATCTCACCGGCCTGGAGTTCCCGGTCCCGCGGGGCGTCGATCTCGATCACGGTCTTGCCCTCACCGCCCGAGAGCGCGATCTCCGCCCGCTGGATCGGGCCGAACGAGCGGACATGGCGCACCGCGCCCTCCAGCGAGCCGGTTCCCGCCGGTCCGATCTGCATGTCGTGGCGGCGGACGAACAGCTTTGAGGCACCGGAGACCGCGCCATCGGCGGCGATATTGAGCGGCCGGCCGCCGAGCCGCACCGAGCCGCCGGCAACCTCCACCGGCAGCACGATGGATTCGCCGATGAAGCCATGGACGAAAGCGGTGGCGGGATTGTCATAGACATCGCCGGGCGTGCCGATCTGCTCGATGCGGCCCTTGTCCATCACCACCACGCGGTTGGCGACTTCGAGCGCCTCTTCCTGGTCATGGGTGACGAAGATCGAGGTCACGTGGATTTCGGAATGCAGCGAGCGCAGCCATTGCCGCAGCTCTTTCCGCACTTTGGCGTCGAGCGCACCAAAGGGCTCGTCGAGCAGCAGGATGCGCGGCTCGATCGCGAGCGCGCGGGCGAGTGCAATGCGCTGCCGCTGGCCGCCGGACAACTGGCTGGGATAGCGGTTGGCCAGCCAGTCGAGTTGCACCAGATCCAACAGCTCCTTGACGCGGGCGCGGATCGTGGCCTCGTCCTTGCGGATGGCGCGCGGCTGCACGCGCAGGCCAAAGGCAACGTTTTCGAACACCGTCATGTGGCGGAACAGCGCGTAGTGCTGGAACACGAATCCGACATGGCGCTCGCTGGCACCGTGTCCCAGCGCGTCCTCGCCGTCGATCCGCACCTCGCCGGCGTCGGGCCAGTCGAGGCCTGCAATGATCCGCAGCAGCGTCGTCTTGCCCGAACCGGATGGACCAAGCAGCGCCAGCAATTCGCCCTTGCCGACTTTCAGATCGACATCGTCGAGGGCTGCAAACGCGCCGAATTTCTTGACGATATTTTTGACTTCAATGGTCACTTGGATAGTCCCTTGGGGTTTGTCCTTCGTCCAGGCGCTGTTCGAGAACGGTCTTTACGACCAGCGTGATCAGGGCCAGCATCGCCAAGAGTGAGGCAATCGCAAACGACGCCACGAATTGATACTCATTATACAGGATCTCGACCAGCAGCGGCATGGTGTTGGTCTCGCCGCGGATATGGCCCGACACCACCGATACCGCGCCGAACTCGCCCATGGCGCGCGCGTTGCACAGCAGTACGCCATACAACAGGCCCCATTTGATATTGGGCAGAGTGACGCGGAAGAAGGTCTGCAGGCCTGATGCTCCGAGCGAGATAGCAGCCTCTTCCTCCTGGGTGCCCTGCTCCTGCATCAAGGGGATCAGCGAACGGGCGACGAAAGGGAAGGTCACGAAGATGGTCGCGAGCACAATGCCCGGCACCGCGAATAGGATGTGGATGTTGTGCGCCTGCAGCCACGTGCCCCAATAACCCTGCGCGCCGAACAGCAGCACAAAGACGAGACCCGAAATGACCGGGCTTACCGAGAACGGCAGGTCGATCAGCGTGATCAGGAAGGTCTTGCCGCGGAAGTCGAACTTCGCGATCGCCCAGGCCGCGATCACCCCGAAGACGAGGTTAAGGGTGACCGAGATCGCCGCAACCAGCAGCGTCAGCCTGATCGCCGAAAGTGCCTCCGGCTCGGCCAGCGCCGCAAAATAGGCGCTGAGGCCTTTCGACAAGGCCGATGCGAACACCACGACCAGCGGCAGCACGACAAAGATGGTGAGGAAGGCGACTGCAAGCGCTATGATGATGAAGCGGACGGGTGCGGGCTCGGTCCGCAGGTCCTTCGGCGAAGCAACCGCGCGCGCCCGGTCGCTCGCCTCGCGGTGCGACGGCGGGGAGATCGCGAGGTCCGCCGTCGACGCGTAGGCCCTTAGCGGCCTCGCTGGCGTCACAAAGCTCGTTTGCGTCGACATCAGCAGGCCCTCAATGCGCGGGAATGCGGGTTTGCGCCCAGCGTTGCAGGCGATTGACGACAAGGATGATCAGGAACGAAGCGAGCAGCATGATGACGGCGATTGCCGTCGCATCGGCGTAACGAAATTCGGACAACCGGATCACGATCAGGAGCGGCGCGATCTCCGACACGTTCGGCAGATTGCCGGCGATGAAGATCACCGAGCCGTATTCACCGACCGCGCGCGCGAACGCCAGCGCAAAGCCGGTCAAGAGCGCCGGGATCAGGCTCGGCAGGATTACTCTGAACACCGTGTGCCAGCGGTCGGCGCCGAGGCTCGCGGCCGCCTCCTCGATTTCAGGATCGAGATCGATCAGGACCGGCTGCACCGTCCGCACCACGAAGGGGATGCCGATGAAGACCATCGCAATGAAAATTCCGATCGGCGTGAACGCGACCTTGATGCCGAGTTCGGCGAGCGGCGCTCCCAACCATCCCTTCTGCGCGAACAATTGCGTCAGCGCCACGCCCGCGACCGCGGTCGGCAGCGCAAAGGGAATGTCGACGATGGCGTCAAACAGCCGCCGGCCCGGAAAACGATAACGCACCAGCGCCCACACGATGATCGTCCCCATCACCAGATTGACGCAGGCTGCGGCAAAGGAGAGGCCGAACGAAATCTTCAGCGCATTCAGGGTGCGGCGGCTGGTGAGAATTTCCCAGAACTGTCCGGGCGAAAGCTCGAGCGTTTTGAGAAACAGACCGGCGAGCGGGATCAGGATGATGACGGAGAGCCACGTCAGGGTCAGGCCCATGGTGAGCCCGAACCCCGGCAAGCTCGTCCGCCGTGCGACCGCTGTGCTCACAAATCCCCCTGCTTCCGCTACGGCTGGCCGCCGGCCAGATCAATTCTTGTAAATCTGGTCGAAGATGCCGCCTTCGCCGAAGTGATCTTTCTGCGCCTTGGTCCAACCACCGAAAACGTCGTCGATCGTGAAAAGTTCGACCTTGGCGAAGGATTTTTCGTACTCCCTCGCGATTTCGGAATCGCGCGGCCGATAGGAATTGCGCGCGGCGATTTCCTGACCCTCCTTGGTATACCAATGCTTCAGATAGGCCTCGGCGACGGCGCGTGTGCCTTTTTTATCGGCAACCTTGTCGACGACCGCGACCGGCGGCTCGGCGAGGATCGACAGTGGCGGCGCCACGATCTCGAACTTGTCCTTGCCGAATTCGCGCTGCGCCAGGAATGCCTCGTTCTCCCACGCCAGCAGCACATCGCCGACGCCGCGCTCGACGAATGTCACCGTTGAGCCGCGCGCACCGGTATCGAGCACCGGCACATTCTTGAAGAGATCCGCGACGAACTTCTTCGCCTTGTCAGCGGAGCCGAATTTCTTTTCCGCATGGCCCCACGCCGCCAGATAATTCCAGCGCGCGCCGCCCGAGGTCTTCGGGTTCGGCGTAATCACCTGCACGCCGGGCTTGATCAGATCGTCCCAATCCTTGATGGCCTTGGGATTGCCCTTGCGCACCAGGAATACGATGGTGGAGGTATAGGGCGACGCATTGAGCGACAGGCGTTTCTGCCAGTCCGGCGCCATCAGCCCCTTGGCGGCGATGGCGTCGATGTCATAGGCCAGCGCCAGCGTGACGATGTCGGCCTGCAAGCCGTCGATCACGCCCCGCGCCTGCGAGCCCGAGCCGCCATGCGACTGCTTGATCTCGACGCTCTTGCCGGTCTCCTTGCGATAGGCCGCTGCGAACGCCTTGTTGAAATCGGCATAGAGTTCGCGCGTCGGATCGTAGGACACGTTGAGCAGGGTGTAGTCGGCGGACAGCGCGGAACTCGCCCAGAGCAATCCCGCGACGAGCGGCAGAATGCGAAGGATCATCGTTGATCTCCATTCAGCTTGATGAGGCACATCATCAAAAACATGGAGCATATAAGTCGCGGCGAAAGAGCGTTCAGTCAACGGAACCGCGTTTCATTGTTTGCGGTGCCGCAACGGCATTGTCCTATGAAGTCTTCATCGTATGGATGCCGCATTCTGTCTTGCCCTTGCCGCGCCAGCGGCCGGCACGGGCGTCTTCGTCCGGCGCGGTCCGGCTCGAACACGGCATGCACCCGACCGACAGATAGCCGGAGGCGACCAGCGGGTGCGGCGGCAATTTGGCGAGCTTGTAGATCGCCTCGATCTCTTCGCGCGACGCGTTGGCGAACGGATTGAATTTCAGCTTCGCGCCGTCGTCCTCGACGACGGGAATCTCGGCGCGCGCGCCGCCCTGAAAACGCTTGCGTCCGTTGATCCAGGCCGAGAACGGCTTCAGCGCCCGCGCCAGCGGTTCCACCTTGCGGATACGGCAGCAGGCGTCGGGGTCGGAAAACCACAATTCGCGATCGGGATCCTGGCGTGAGAGCGCCTCATCCAGCGGCTTGATCGAACGAACGTCGCGCAGGCCAAGCGTTGCGATCAGCGTGTCGCGATAGGCGAGCGTCTCCTCGAACAGCCATCCGGTATCGAGGAAGATCACGGGAATGGCTGGATCGACGTCCGCCATCACCTTGAGCAGCGCCGCCGATTCCGTGCCAAACGACGAGACCAGCGCGAGCTGTTCGCGGCCGACGGTCTTCAGCGCGGTTTCAATGACATGCGCCGGCGAGGCGTCACGCAAGGTATGATCGAGCGTCTGCGCCGAATGAAGGATCGCCGCATCCGCGGCGAGGGCGTGCTGTACGATCATGCTCACTGGCCGGCACTCTCCGAATGACGCAACTGCATCCGCCGATTGAGCGCGGTGACGCGGCCATCGCCGGTCGGCTGGTAGAACACCGAATAGCGCTTGGTGGTAGCCGCAAACGCCGCCGCGTCGCTGTCCTTCTTCACCTCGAAAGCGTCGAAGCCCGCACGCAGCATGAACACGAACTGATCGCGCAGCACCTGGCCGGTGGCGCGCAGCTCGCCTTCGAACCCGTACCGCTCGCGCAGGAGTCGCGCCTGGCTATAGGCGCGGCCGTCGCGGAACGACGGAAACACCAGCGCGACAGCGGCCAGCCGGTCGAGATACGGCACGAGATCGTCGATGTCGCGATTGTTCGGCCAGATCACGCCGAGCTTGCCGGGGCGCGCCAGCAAGGCTTGCGGATCTTCGAGAAACCGCGCCGCCGTAACCAGGATCGCGCCATCGCCCGGCAGTTCGGCGCCGTCGGGCACATGGACGAACAGGTCGGCTGCAATTTTTCCGTCCTTAACGAGTGGCATAGACCCGCTCCCTGAATGGTTCGACGCCGAGCCGCTTCACCGTATCGACGAACAATTCGTCGGGGCGCGCGCGCAAGGCAAGATAGGCTTCGACAATGTCCTCGATCACATCGGCGACGTCGCCGTAAGGCACCGCCGGCCCGATCAAGGTGCCCATCTGGGCATTCTCGTCGGCGCGGCCGCCGATGGTGATCTGGTAGAACTCCTCGCCGTTCTTCTCGACGCCGAGAATGCCGATGTGGCCGACATGGTGGTGTCCGCAGGCGTTGATGCAGCCGGAAATATTGATGTGCAGGCGGCCGATCATGTTCGCGGTGTCGTGATTGGCGAAGCGGCGCGTCAATTCCTGCGCGATCGGGATCGAGCGTGCATTGGCGAGCGAGCAATAATCCAGCCCCGGGCAGGCAATGATGTCGGAGACCAGATTGATGTTCGGCGTCGCGAGGCCGATCCTGTCAAGCGCCTTCCACAGCGCGGGCAGATCGCGCTTGGCGACGTGGGGCAGCACCAGGTTCTGCTCGTGGCCGACGCGGATTTCGCCGAAGGAATATTTGTCGGCGAGATCGGCGACTGCATCCATCTGGTCGGCGGTGGCGTCACCTGGAGGCCCGCCTACCGGCTTCAGCGACAGCGTCACGATCGAATAGCCCTGCACCTTGTGCGTGAACACCGAGTTGCGGCGCCAGGCCTCGAAATGCGGATCATGCGCCGCCTTCTTCAGCTCTTCCGGCATGTGCGGCAGCTTGTCATAAGCCGGATAGGAGAAGCGCGAACGGATTTCCTCGATCACGGAATCCTCCAGCGTCAGCGCGCTGTCGCGAATATGTTCCCATTCCTCCTCGACTTCCGCCGCGAACTTCTCGATGCCGAGCTCGTGCACCAGGATCTTGATGCGGGCCTTGTAGATGTTGTCGCGGCGGCCGTACTGGTTATAGACGCGCAGGATCGCCTCGACATAGCTGAGGATATCGCGGCGCGACACGAACGGCTTGATGGTCTTGGCGATGAACGGCGTGCGGCCAAGCCCGCCGCCGACCAGCACCTCGAAGCCGGTCTCGCCTTCCGCATTCCGGTACAGACGCAAGCCGATGTCATGGATCTTGATCGCGGCGCGGTCGTGGTCGGAGGCCGTAATGGCGATCTTGAACTTGCGCGGCAGGAACGAGAATTCCGGATGCAGCGTGGTGTGCTGCCGCAGGATTTCCGACCAGATGCGGGGATCCTCGATCTCACCCGGCGCGACGCCCGCCCACTGGTCCGAGGTGACGTTGCGCATGTTGTTGCCGGAGGTCTGCATGGCGTGAATGCCGACTTCGGCAAGATCGGCCAGTGCATCCGGCAGCTCGGCAAGCTTGATCCAGTTGTACTGGATGTTCTGCCGGGTGGTGAAATGGCCGTAGCCGCGGTCGTAGCGGCGCGCGACATGGGCCAACGCTCGCAACTGCGTCGACGACAGCGTGCCGTAGGGAATGGCGACGCGGAACATGTAGGCGTGCAGTTGCAGATAGACGCCGTTCTGCAGCCGCAGCATCTTGAATTCGTCCTCGGTGAGCTCGCCGGAGAGACGGCGCTTCACCTGGTCCCGGAATTCGGACACGCGTTCGGTGATCAGCGTGCGGTCGAGTTCGTCATATGCGTACATGATGGATCAGCCTTAAGCCGGAAGCAGGTCGATGGTGAGACCCTTCGACCGGATGCGTTCGCGTAAATTGCCGGGTTTGATCTCGCCGCTGTCCTTGAGCTCGACCGGCGCGATATAGGCGCCGACCGCGCCGACGTCGTCGGCATTGGCTTCGGCCAGCAGCGCCCGCGCCTCATCGGAGGTGCGGACGATCGCAGCGTCCGACAAGCTCGCCGACCAGCCCTGCTGCGCGGTGCGATAGATCACAATGCCATCCGAGGTGCGGTTGGCGGTCACCATCGAGGGACCGGTGATCTTGATTTTTTGTTGAAGCGGAGAGGTCATTCGGCAGCATCCAGCAGTTTGGAGATGACTTGATTGAGGTTGGACTGGCGCCACGGCGCGGAGTGCGCCACGACGTCGCCGATGATGAGGACGGCGGGACCGCCATCGATTTTTTCGACCAGCGCGGGAAGGTTTTCGAGCGTACCGACCACGGCCTGCGCATCCGGCCGCGTCACCCGCGCAAATATGCCGACGGGGGTTTGCGGCGACCGGCCCGCGGCCAACAGGCCTGCGCGGACCGACGGCGCCGCGGTCATACCCATATAGACCACGATGGTCATCTTCTTGTCTGTCAGCACCGACCAGTCGACCGTCTCGGCGTCCTTTGCCTTGTGCGCGGTCAGGAAGGTGATGCGCAGCGCCTCATGCCGGTAGGTCAGCGGCGCCTCGAACTGCGCAGCGGCGCCGAGCCCCGCGGTAATGCCGGGCACTACCGAATAGGCGACGCCGGCGGCGCGCAGCACTTCGATTTCCTCGCCGCCGCGGCCGAAGATGAAGGGATCGCCGCCCTTCAGCCGCACGGCGCGCTGTCCCGCCTTTGCAGCATCAATCAGCAATTTGTTGATCGCATCCTGGCCGACGCCGGGCTTGCCGACGCGGCGGCCGACCGGAACGCGCGCGGCGTCGCGACGAATGCGATCGAGAATTTCCGGCGAGACCAGCTCGTCGTAGAAAACGATGTCGGCATCCTGCAGGGCGCGCAGCGCCTTGATGGTGAGCAGATCCGGATCGCCCGGCCCGGCGCCGACCAGCGTCACACGGCCTTCCGCCTTGCCGTCCTTGCTCGCGCCGGCGAAGGCGGAAGGATCGGCGATGTCGTTCAGCGCTTTTTCAGCCTCGTCCTTGCGGCCGGCGAGCACCAGCGCGCCGATCGGGCCATCGATCACGCGTTCCCAAAAGCGGCGGCGTAGCGGGAATTCGGGAATGCGCGCATGCATCGATTTGCGAAAGCTGCCGATGAAGGCGGCGAGATCACCAATGCGCGCCGGCAGCACCGCTTCGATGCGCTCGCGAATGCGGCGCGCGACCACCGGTGACGCGCCGCCGGTGCCGACGGCAACGACCACGTCGCCGCGATCGACGATCGCAGGAAAGATGAAAGTGGAATGCGCGAGGTCGTCCATCACATTGACGGGCAGCCCGACCGCCTTCGCGCGCGCCGACATCGCAACGCCGATGTCGCCGGCGCCGGCGCAGAGAATTGCAATGACGCCCGAGAGGTCGGCCGCGAGCGGATCGCTCGAAGCCGGCTCAATCCGCGCTGCATCCGTGGCGTCGAGGCCAGCAAGATCATGATTGCCGTCGGTCGCGAACCAGCGGACCCGCGCCCCGGCTGACGCCAGCAAGCGCAATTTCGCGCGCACGAGTTCGCCGGCTCCGACGAGCAGCACCACGCCGCTTTGCAGATCGAGAAACACGGGTAGAAATCGCATGCGAAACTCGCTTCCCCCACTTCGGGGTTGACTGGAATTATTTTCTATATATGTGTCGTTCAACGCTCGCAAAGAGAAAATTATTTCTTCTCTATTGCACCGCAACTATAGAATTTTCGCCCCCCGAGGCCAAGGCCCAGAGATGCATCTTCTCAACCCCGACTCCAACAAAGACCGGTTGCGCGGCGCCGACGTCGCGAATGGCTCCGCCGTCCCACAAATTTTTGCCGACGGACGGCTGCCGCCTCCCTCGATGGACCATCTCGACGAGCTCGAGGCGCAGAGCATCTACATTCTGCGGGAGGCGTTCGCGCGGTTGAAGAAGCTCGCGCTGCTGTGGTCGCTGGGGAAAGATTCCAACGTGATGATCTGGCTGGCGCGCAAGGCCTTCTTCGGCCGCGTGCCGTTTCCAGCGCTGCACGTCGACACCGGCAAGAAATTTCCCGAGATGTATGCGTTCCGCGATCGCTTCGGCAAGGAGTGGGACCTCGATCTCAAGATCGAGCCCTGCCCGCCGATCGACGCCGTCGATCCGACCCTGCCGCCGGCCGCGCGCTCCGCCGCGCGCAAGACCGAAGGGCTGAAGTGGGCGCTGACCAAATATGGTTTCGACGGCTTGATCGCCGGCATTCGCCGCGATGAAGAGGCGACCCGCGCCAAGGAGCGCGTGTTCTCGCCGCGCGGGCTCGAAGGCGGCTGGGATGTGCGCGATCAACCCCCGGAATTCTGGGACCAGTTCAACGCCTCGCCGCCGCCCGGCGCGCATCTGCGCATCCACCCGATCCTGCATTGGACCGAGGCTGACATCTGGGCCTACACCAAGCGTGAAAACATTCCGATCATCCCGCTCTATCTTTCGAAGGACGGCAAGCGCTATCGCTCGCTGGGCGATCAGGACATCACCAACCCGGTGGCTTCCACCGCGTCGAGCATCGATGAAATCCTGACCGAGCTTGACGGCACCAAGGTGCCTGAGCGCGCCGGCCGCGCACTGGATCACGAGACCGAAGACGCTTTCGAGCGGCTGCGTGTCGCCGGCTATCTCTGACGGACAATTGGTGTGAGCGTCGCAATGAACATGATCCTCCCCGCAAGCGTCTCGGCCACGCCGAACGGCACCACGTCGATGCCAAACGGCACGACGCGACCGCAGGTTCGCATCGTCATCGTTGGCCACGTCGATCACGGCAAATCCACGTTGGTCGGGCGCCTGCTGCACGAGACCGGCAGCCTGCCCGATGGCAAGCTGGAGATGCTGAAGGCGGTCAGCGCGCGGCGCGGCATGCCGTTCGAATGGTCGTTCCTGCTCGACGCGCTGCAGACCGAGCGCGACCAGGGCATCACCATCGACACCACGCAAATCCGCTTCCGCACCCGCTCGCGCGACGTCGTGCTGATCGACGCGCCCGGCCACGCCGAATTCCTTCGCAACATGATCACCGGTGCCTCGCAGGCCGATGGCGCCGTGCTGATCATCGATGCGCTCGAAGGCGTGCGCGACCAGACCCGGCGGCACGGTTATCTGCTGCATCTGTTGGGCATCAAACAGGTCGCGATTGTCGTCAACAAGATGGACCGCGTCGATTTCAGTGCTGACAGATTCAAGGAGATCAGCGACGAGATTTCGGCGCATCTGATCGGCCTCGGCGTGACGCCGTCAGCGGTGATTCCGATTTCCGCGCGTGACGGCGACGGCGTTGCCGAGCACACACCGCAGATCGGCTGGTACCAGGGGCCGACCGTGGTCGAGGCGCTCGACGCGCTCGAGCCGGCGCGGCCGCTGGAGCAGCTGGCGCTGCGCCTTCCGGTGCAGGCGATCTACAAATTCGACGATCGCCGCATCGTTGCGGGCCGTATCGAGTCCGGCAGCTTGAGCGCCGGCGACGAAATCGTCATCATGCCCGCCGGCAAGATCGCGAAGATCAAAACCGTCGAGAGCTGGCCGGTGACGCCGCTCATGGGCAGTCACGGCGCCGGGCGCTCGGTCGGCATCACGCTGGACCGTGAATTGTTCATCGAACGCGGCGATGTCATCGCCCATGTGGGCGCGACCCCGCGCGATACGCGGCGAATTCGGGCGCGGATCTTCTGGCTGCACGACAAGCCCCTGTCGAAGGGCGATCAGATCCTGATCCGCCTCGGCACGCGGGAAAGCCGCGCCAGTGTGGTCGCGATCGAGAAGGCCGTCGATCCCGGCGAACTCTCCAACGAGGAGACCAAGGCGATCGCGCGCAATCACGTCGGCGAAATCGATATCTCGCTGGCGCAGCCGATCGCGGCCGATCCCTATCAGGATAATCCGCGCACCGGGCGGCTGGTGATCGAAGTCAACGGCCGCATCGCCGGCGGCGGCCTCGTGCTGTCGGTCGACGCCGGGCAGCGCGCCGTCCCGATCGACATCGTGCCGGTCGAATCCGCACTGCGTCCCGAGGAACGCTCGGCGCGCTACCGCCACAACGGAGCGGTGATCTGGCTGACCGGCCTGCCCGGCTCCGGCAAATCGACGCTGGCGCGTGCACTGGAGCGCCGACTGTTTTCGCGTGGCGGCTCGCCCATTCTGCTGGATGGCGATACGCTGCGCGCCGGTCTCAACGGCGATCTCGGCTTCTCGGCGCTGGACCGCACCGAAAACATCCGGCGGCTCGCCGAAGTCGCGACCCATCTGGCGCGCAACGGACATATCGCCGTTGTCGCCGCGGTGTCACCGTCGGCGGATGATCGTGCCGCCGCCCGCCGCATCGCCGACACCACGTTCCGCGAGATCTATGTCGCAACGCCGGCCGAGATCTGCGAGAGCCGCGACCCCAAGGGCCATTACGCCAAGGCGCGCGCCGGCACGCTGCAGGCCTTCACCGGAATCGGCAATGACTATCAGCCACCGGCCCGGGCGGAGCTGAGCATCGACACCTCGACCCGCACGGTTTCGGATGCGACCGACGAGATCGAGCGGATGCTGGCGGAGACCGGTATTTTATTCGACGAGCTGGTGGACCTCGCGGCTAACATCTAGGCCTTTTGGGGCCTTCTCATCGACCCGGCTTTAGGGCTAAAAGGGCGGCCAACGCTGCCCCTTTGGCGCGTTTTTTGCTGCTTTTCGCCTGAAAACAGCGTGTAAACGCCATTTCTTTTGAGAAAGCCCATCATGAATCGTGTCGATGCCCACGGATTGAAGATCGCCCC
This sequence comes from Bradyrhizobium sp. AZCC 1610, assembly GCF_036924515.1. Lineage (NCBI taxonomy): Bacteria > Pseudomonadati > Pseudomonadota > Alphaproteobacteria > Hyphomicrobiales > Nitrobacteraceae > Bradyrhizobium > Bradyrhizobium sp. AZCC 1610. The sequence continues at coordinate 6,055,575 of NZ_JAZHRR010000001.1, forward strand.
TGCCCTGTTCGATTTCATCGCCAAGGAGGCGACCCCCAAGACCGGAATTTCCCCCGACGCGTTCTGGGCAGGCGTCGCGGCCATCGTCAAAAAGCTGGGGCCGAAAAATCGTGAACTGCTCGCCTTCCGCGACGCGCTGCAGGCCAAGATCGATGGCTGGCATCGCGCCAACAAGGGCAAGCCGTTCGACATGAACGCATACACGGCCTTCCTCAGGGAGATCGGCTACCTCCTGCCGGAGCCGGCGACCAAGACAGTCGAGACCGCCAACGTCGACGAGGAAATCGGCAAGATCTGCGGACCGCAGCTCGTCGTCCCCCTGACCAATGCCCGCTACGCCCTGAACGCGGCGAACGCGCGCTGGGGCAGCCTCTATGACGCCTTCTACGGCACCGACGCGATCCCGCATGACCCGAGCGAGAGCGGCAAGGGTTACAACAAAGCGCGCGGCGACAAGGTGATCGCCAAGGCCAAGGCCTTCCTCGATGCGGCTGTGCCACTCGCGACCGGCAGCCACACCGACGTGACGTCGTACAGCGTCATCGCCGGCCAGCTTGCCGTGAAGCTGAAGAGCGGCAATGCCACCGCGCTGAAGTCGGCTGAGCAGTTTGCAGGCTTCCAGGACGATGCCGCGCAACCTTCCGCGATCCTGCTGGTCAACAACGGCATGCATGTCGAGGTCAAGATCGACCGCAACCATGCGATCGGCAAGGACGATCCAGCCGGCGTCGCCGACATGATCCTGGAATCGGCGGTCTCCACCATTCTCGACATGGAAGACTCGGTGACTGCTGTCGATGCCGAAGACAAGGTGCTGGTCTATCGCAACACCCTCGGCCTGATGAACGGCACGCTCTCGGCCGATTTCGAGAAGGGCGGCAAGACGCTGAAGCGTTCGCTCAACCCCGACCGCGTCTACAAGACGCCCGACGGCAAGCAGCTGACTCTGCATGGCCGCAGCCTGCTCTTGATGCGCAATGTCGGCCATCATATGTTCACCGACGCCGTTCTCGACGAGAAGGGCGAGGAGATTCCGGAAGGCCTGCTCGACGCTGCGGTGGCCGGCCTGCTCGCGATCCACGACCTCAAGGGTTCGTCAAAGACCAAGAACAGCCGCACTGGCTCGGTCTACATCGTCAAGCCGAAGATGCACGGCCCCGACGAGGTCGCGCTAACGTGCGAGCTTTTCGGCGAGGTCGAGAAGCTGCTCGCCCTGCCGGAAAACACCATGAAGGTCGGCATCATGGACGAGGAGCGCCGCACCACAATCAACCTCAAGGCCTGCATCCAGAATGCGTCGAAGCGCATCTGCTTCATCAATACCGGCTTCCTCGACCGCACCGGCGACGAGATCCATACCTCGATGGAAGCGGGGCCGATGATCCGCAAGAACGACATGAAGGCGCAGCCCTGGATCAAGGCCTATGAAGACTGGAACGTCGACATGGGCCTGATCGACGGCCTGCCCGGCCATGCCCAGATCGGCAAGGGCATGTGGGCGGCGCCCGACAAGATGGCCGACATGCTCACCCAGAAGCTCGGCCATCCGCAGGCCGGCGCGACCACCGCATGGGTGCCCTCTCCGACCGCCGCCACGCTGCACGCACTGCATTACCACCAGGTCAACGTACAGGCCCGCCAGCAGGAACTCGCCAAGGGCGGCCAGCGCGCAAAGCTTTCCGACATCCTCACCATCCCGGTGTCGCAGTCGAACTGGGCGCCCGACGACGTCAAGCAGGAGATCGACAACAACTGCCAGGGCATCCTCGGCTATGTCGTGCGCTGGATCGACCAGGGCGTCGGCTGCTCCAAGGTGCCCGACATCCATGACGTCGGCCTGATGGAAGACCGCGCGACGTTGCGCATTTCCAGCCAGCATCTGGCGAACTGGCTGGCGCATGGCGTTGTCAGCAGGGACCAGGTGATGGAATCGCTGAAGCGCATGGCGGTCGTGGTCGACAAGCAGAATGCCGGCGACCCGCTTTACAAGCCGATGGCGCCTTCGTTCGACGGTGTCGCTTTCCAGGCCGCCTGCGACCTCGTGTTCAAGGGCCGCGAGCAGCCGAACGGCTACACCGAATACATCCTCACCGCGCGCCGCCGCGAGGCGAAGGCCGCGGGCTGATAAGCGCGACGTTTTCGAAAGCCCCGGCAAATGCCGGGGCTTTTTCGTTGCACCGCTCGGTGGGCAAGCAGCCCGCTGATCCCGAACCGCATCACGGCCCGGATTGCGGCCAGTGACTTGCGCGGATACTCAACCTGAGGCAGTATTTGAATGCCGCGTCCGGCAAGGACGCGGCATTCTCATTATTGATTTTGGCTTTATTGATTTTGGCTGGGCTGATTTTCAAAATCGCTTTTTCTTCGGGGGCAATCCATGTCCAAGCGCATCATCCTGTTGTCGGATGGCACCGGCAATTCGGCCAGCAAGGTCTGGAAGTCCAACGTCTGGCGCGTGTTCGAGAGCCTTGATCTCAGGGGAAACGATCAGGTCGCCTTTTACGATGACGGCGTCGGCACCTCATCTTTCAAGCCGCTTGCGATCCTGGGCGGCGTGTTCGGATGGGGCCTCAAGCGCAACGTTCTCGACATCTATAAATTCCTTTGCGCAAACTACCAACCGGGCGATCAGATATTCGGCTTCGGCTTCAGCCGCGGCGCTTTCACCATGCGTGTCGTCATCGGCCTGGTATTGCACCAGGGGCTCGTCACCGGAGCGACCAAGGCGGAGCTCTACGAAAAGGCGGTGATGGCCTATCGCGCCTATCGTGCCGAGCGCTTCCATACGTTCCTGCGCCTTGAGTGGCCATTTCGGAAGCTTCGCGACGCTGTCCTCTATTTGGCGGGTAAACGCTACGACAAGGCACAGAACCGACCTGTTGAACGCATCGACTTCGTGGGTGTCTGGGACACGGTCGCTGCCTACGGATTACCGATCGATGAGATGGCGCGCGGCGTCAGCCAGTATATCTGGCCGCTTGAGCTGCCCAATCGAAATTTCGACCCGCGAATCCAGCGCGCCTGCCACGCCCTGTCGCTTGACGACGAGCGGACAACCTTCCATCCCGTGCTCTGGAACGAGCAGGGCGTGCCGCGCGAGCGTCTAAGCCAGGTTTGGTTTGCCGGCGTTCATTCCAACGTCGGCGGCGGCTACCCTGACGACTCGCTCGCCTATATTCCGCTCTATTGGATGATGCGGGAGGCCCAGTCGCTCGGCCTGCAGTTCAAGACCATTCCGAGCCAGCCGACCAATCCCGATCCCGACATGATGGCCTATGCAGAATGGCGCCGCGACAAGGACGGCCGGTTGTACGATTCCCGCAACGGGCTCGGTGGTTACTACCGCTATGGTCCGCGACGGATCGAGGACCTGAGCCATATGCGATTCTCACTTCGCGAAGGCGATCGTGTCGACAACAATCCGCCAACCATTCACGAGACGGCGATCATCCGCGCGCAGAGGGGCGCTCATCGATATGCGCCGATCGGCATCCCGCAGCGGTATGACCTCCTTACCGACGCCGGCAACCAGCCGCAGGCAAACCTGGAGACCCAGGCGCAGGCAGCGGCGCGATGCGACATGCAGGAGCAAATCTGGAACGACGTCTGGCGGCGACGCATCATCTACTTCGTTACCGTGTTCGCTTCGCTCTATATCGCGATCTATCCACTGTCGCGCATCATCCCCAGTTCGGGCGAATTCACCAGTCCGCTAAGCCTGGTATCCGGAGCCATCAGGGCTGTCGGTCATGTTCTGCCGGGAGGCCTTGCGCTGTGGATCAACGCCTATGCGCGCGACCCCAGTCATTTTCTGGTGCTAGGGCTGCTCGTCATTTTGCTGATCTGGCTTGGCGTCAGGCTCGGAAGAAAAATCGAAGACAGAATGGAGCGTGTCTGGCGTTCCGCTCCGACGGCAGCTCCGTCAAAGCTCGGGATCGCTTGTGGCGTCATCAGTCTTGTGGTCATCGCCTATCTCGTTGGACAGGCTCATCTGCCGGCCTGGATACGCCTGCCCAGGAGCGGAGAGCAATTTCTGGCCGCTCACATCAGCCACTCGGTCGCCGCTATCATGGTGGCAACCTGGATCGCGCTGTTCACCCCAAATGGTATGGTCTACCATCTGCGCACGTGGCGACCATACCGAGCAACGGTTCGCGGCCTGAAGCTCTTCATACTGCCGTTGGTGTTTGCCTGCAGCTTTATTGTGCTTGCTGTCCTGTTCGGCAGCCATCTCGTTTTCAGCTTCGAGGAAGCCAGCGGAAGGGTCTGCAGCCAGAGCGACAATATCACGAACGCCATTGCCCGCGGCGCAAGGGTTACGGATCAAGGTCTGGGCGCCTGTGTTTCTCCGGGCATTGCCTCCTGTCCAAAACCGGGTGACCCACCGAAATGCAGCAACGGCCGCGACGTGTTTTGCGGAGAAGGTCAACCCGTCTGTGACCCCATGCGCAAGCCCAACTGCGACGATCGCAGGGCCAACTGCAGTTACGACATGCCGGTGTGCCGGGTGGCCAATCCAGCCGAACCTGGCAAGCCGCTCTCAACGCGAATCGCCAGCGTCGCCACCTGTCCCTTTACCTGCGAAATAGGCCCGGTCGGCGCAAAGCTGAAGCAACTGGATATTAGCGAGGTCTGCCACGCGACGGGCATCTGGCTTGAGCAGGGTCAGAAATACACCATCACCGTGACGCCACCCGATCCGAAGGACAGGGATCACGCCTGGCGAGACGGCGACGGCACCGTTGTCAGTACCCGCGGCAGGTTGAATTCAGGTTTTGTCGCCAAGGTGACGGAGGCGATCAAATGGCCCCTCAAGCGTCACCTGTTCGTGGAGCCGTTCAAGATCATCGCGCGCGTCGGATCGATGGGAAGTGACGAGCGCGTGCTGGAACCTGACGAGGATACCCGGACCAACAAGCTCGACGTTCAGATCACTCCGAAGCGAAGCGGAGAACTGTTCCTGTACGCCAACGATGCGGCGTGGGGATGGCCGTGGAAGCGCGACTATTTCTACAAGGACAATTCCGGCAACGCCACGATAAGCGTGCAGCGCACCCGCCTGTCGAACTGAGAGGTCATCATGATCATCCAGATCTTTGTGCTGGGCTTCGCCGGCACGATCAGGAATTAGATCGACGGCGACGTCTCTGGAGTCGCCGGATCGCCGGTCACGATGCCGCATCGGTCTTGGAGGAACGCCTGAGCTTTTTGTCCGTTGATCGTCATCTCGATGTATTCCTCCGGCGAAGGCCGCCTTGCCTGAAATGATGTGACGGTGAAGACATAGGCGTATGACTGAGCATACGCCTATTCCGAAGACCTCTCGGCTTGACGTTATCTCGACGGGAGCCCGGCGCCGTTGGACATTGGACGCGAAGCACCGGATCGTGGCGGAGAGCTATAGCGGGCCACGGCTTGTGTCGGTGACGGCGCGGCGAAACGGGCTGTCCGCGAGCCAATTGTTCACGTGGCGCCGGCTGGCTCGGGAAGGCCGGCTTGTCGAGGCGGATGAGACCACAGTGTTTGCACCGGCGATTATCCGAGGCGAATCCCTGGCGGGCAGTCAGACGTCGGTGCCGGAACATGTCGTCCCTGCGGAGAACGTGCCATCTCCGTCCTGTCTGACCACGGCATCAGGCCGGATCGAGATCGTGCTGATGCACGGGCCTCGCGTGATCGTCGACACTGGTGTCGATGCGGCGGCGCTTCGCCGGGTTCTCGATGTGTTGGAGCGCCCATGATCCCACTTCCGCAGGGGGTGCGGGTCTGGCTCGCGACCGGCCACACCGATATGAGGAAGGGGTTTGCGAGCCTGTCGTTGCTGGTGCAGGAGGTGCTGCGGCGCGATCCGCTGAGCGGTCATCTGTTCTGCTTCCGGGGACGTCGGGGCGATCTGTTGAAGGTGATCTGGCACGACGGCCAAGGCGCGTGCCTGTTCACGAAGCGGCTGGAGCGAGGCCGCTTTTTGTGGCCGAGCGTGGCGGACGGCGCGATAACGATCTCTCCGGCGCAGCTCGGCTATCTGCTGTCGGGGATCGATTGGCGCCATCCGCAGGAAAGTTGGCGTCCGACGTCGGTGGGATGATGGATTTGGCTTGCAGGCGATGATGGATGTGATTCCATCGCCTTGTGAAACCCGCGTCTGAATCGCTTCCGTCCGATCTTGCTGCCGCCCACGCGATGATCCTCGCGGAGCGCGCCGCGCGAGTGGAAGCGGAAGCTGTTGCGGCGGGCGCCAAAGCCGAGGCGGCCACCGCTCAGGCGGACCTCTCCAGCCATGAAGCGCTGATCGCCCATCTGAAACTCCAGATCGAGAAGCTGCGGCGCGAACTCTACGGCAGCCGCTCGGAACGCACGGCGCGGCTTCTCGAACAGATGGAACTGCAACTGGAAGACCTGGAGGCCGCCGCAACCGAGGATGAACTGGCAGCGGAGAAAGCGGCGGCGCGAACGGAGACGGTCAAGTCGTTCGAGCGCAGGCGACCTTCGCGCAAACCCTTTCCCGAGCATTTGCCGCGTGAGCGCGTGGTGATTGCTGCGCCCGAGAATTGTCCCTGCTGCGGCTCGGCGAAGCTGTCGAAGCTCGGCGAGGACGTCACTGAGACGCTGGAGGTCGTTCCCAGGTCCTGGAAGGTGATCCAGACGGTGCGGGAGAGATTCTCCTGCCGGAGCTGCGAGACGATCGCGCAGCCACCGGCACCGTTCCATGTGACGCCGCGCGGCTTCGCTGGGCCGAACCTTCTGGCCATGATCCTGTTCGAGAAGTTCGGCCAGCACCAGCCGCTGAACCGGCAGAGCGAGCGATATGCCCGCGAGGGGATCGATCTGAGCGTATCGACACTGGCCGACCAGGTGGGCGCCTGCACGACGGTGCTGCAGCCACTCCACGCGCTGATCGAGGCCCATGTCCTGGCCGCGGAACGGTTGCACGGTGACGACACCACGATCCCGATCCTGGCGAAGGGCAAGACGGTCAAGGGGCACATCTGGACCTACGTCCGTGACGATCGTTCCTTCGGCAGTCGGGCACCGCCGGCGGCGCTGTATTACGCCTCGCGCGACCGACGGCACGAACATCCCGTCCGGCATCTTCGCGACTTCGCCGGCATTCTGCAGGCCGACGCTTATGACGGGTACAACGAGCTTTACGCGGCGTTCCGCTTGCCGGGGCCGATCACATCGGCGCTGTGTTGGGCGCACGCAAGGCGGCAGTTCTTCGAGTTGGCTGATATTGCCGCCAATGCCCGGCGTGGCAAGAAGGCAGCCGCGATCTCGCCTGTCGCGCTGGAGGCCGTCAGGCGCATCGATATGCTGTTTGATATCGAGCGCGGCATCAATGGCCTTGTCGCTGACGAGCGGCGGCGCGTCCGCAAGGAGCAGAGCGCCCCTCTTGTGACGGCCCTGGAAGCCTGGCTGCGGGAGGAGCGTGCCCGCCTGTCGCGCTCGGCCTCCGTTGTCGAGCCGATCGACTACATGCTCAAGCGTTGGGACCGGTTTGCGCGATTCATCGACGACGGCCGGATCTGCCTCACCAACAACGCGGCCGAACGCGCGCTGCGCGGCTTTGCTCTGGGACGCAAATCCTGGCTGTTCGCCGGCTCCGAACGCGGTGCCGATCGTGCCGCTGCCATGGCCACGCTAATCATGACGGCGAAGCTCAACGATATCGATCCGCTGGCCTGGCTTGCCGACGTACTCGGCCGCATCGCCGGCATCCCGCAGGGGCGGCTCCATGAGCTGCTGCCCTGGGAATGGAAACGCACGGCGTCAAATCCCGCCGCCGCTCAGGCAGCCTAACTATCACGTCGGGTCAAAACGGCATCGACGGGCTGCGCGATCTTCTGGCGTGGAATTGGAGTGTCGCACCCGAACGAACTGGGATGGCGGCATGATGCGCATCATCGCAGGCTGGCCGGCTCGACTGCGGTCTCGGCGTCCGCAGTATCGGCGTGGATAGCCTCCCGGATCAGCCGCTCCGTCGTCTGCTCGAAATAGAGCCAGAGGTCCGTGTGCAGGTCAGAAAACTGCCGCCACACCACGGTGTCGAAAAAGCGGCGCGGTGCCCTGACCATGATCGTCGTCGAGCGCTGCCGCGGATATCGGAACGGCCGAATGCCATAACGCCGGCACAAGGCGATGAACAATCGGACCGACCATTGGTCCGGCAAGCTGAACTTCATCTCGACGGCGGGATCGCGGCGGCAGGCCTCCTCGAGCTTGGCCTTCAGCCGCTCTGCCGCGGCTTCGGCGGCATCACGTTCTCCCGCAGTGGTCGCGCCGAAATATAGCGCTTCCACCTTCTTTAGCCGCTCCCGAAGCTGCTCTTCGATCAGCATAACCTCGCTCCTTGATAGAAACGAGGCCATCGCACGAACCGGCCGTCAATCGCGGAAAATACGCCGTCCACACATCATTGCACGGCCGGCCTGGAGTTCGGACCAGAGTCTCCCGCGGCCTTGGGCGGATGCTTACATCTCGATTACAGGAGGGGATGATGGATTGGAACAGGATCGAAGGAAACTGGAAGCAGTTCAAGGGCTCCGCCAAGGAGAAGTGGGGCAAGCTCACCGATGACGATCTCAACGTGATCGAGGGCCGCCGCGAGCAACTCGAGGGCAAGCTGCAGCAGCGCTACGGCTTTGCCAAGGACCAGATCCACAAGGACGTGGACGACTGGTTCCGGACGTTGAAGTAGGTCACGCTTCTGAGCATGAAAGCCCCGGCATGTGCCGGGGCTTTTTCGTTCTGTTGATCGGCTCTAGATTACGGCGATGTATTTCAAGAGCGAGATCACCCCGAGGATGATCACGACGACACGGGCAATCTGCTTGGCGCGGCCGTCGAGCGGCAGCAGGTTGATGAGATAGAGAACGAGAATAACGACCAGGAACGTGATGAGTACATTTATAAGCATGCGGGTCCCCCCTTCGGCACTCGCCGAAAAATGCGCTGGTAGCGGTTTGTTAACGTGAACCTGCGCGGCAGGTTCCGGTTGGGGAACTGCAAATCTCCCGGCAAAAATCGCAAGCGTTTTCAATGACCCCGTAGTACTACCCGGCTCCAAACTGCCTAAGTCTTTACCGTTGTCCCTCCAAATGGCCGGGCGTCTTGGGGGACCATCATGTTGAACCGACTGACCGTATCCGCGCTGCTGAAGACCGTCATCCTCGTCACCTCCTTCTGCGTGGTGGTTGGATTTTCGCTCAACGCCTGGGACTCCTGGGGCCGCTTGCAGGCCGCGAGCCGCATCGCCGTGATCGCGGATGCCTCCGCAAACATGTTCAAGGCAATGCACAATCTGCGCACCGACCGCTCCACGACCAACCGGCTGCTGAATTCCGACGCGCCGATGGAAGCCGACATCGAGAAGTACCTGCGCAACATTCGCGACATCGAAATGCCGGCGATGAACAACGCGCTCGGCCTGCTCGGCGGCATCGACTTCGCGCAGAAGCAGACGCTGGTGCCCGAGTTCGAGCGCCTGCTCAAGGCGATGACCTCGCTGCAGAAGGAGTTCTGGGAAGCGATGGGCAAGCCGAAGGCTTCGCGCCGCCAGACACTGGCCAAGGAGTATATGGACACGGCGACCGCGATGCTGGATACGCTCGACAAGCTGTCCGGGTCGGTTGCCGCCGCCATCAATCACCAGGATGCAACGATCGACCAGTTGCTCGCGATCAAGCAGATCGCGTGGCTGTTGCGCAACACCGCCGGCGAAGCGTCGCTGATCGTCTCGATCGGGCTCAGCTCCGGCAAGATCACGCCGGAGGCGAAGCTCGCCTATACCAAATATGCCGGCGGCATCGACGCCGCATGGAGTGCGCTGGAATTGACGGCGGCGGGGATGCAATTGCCTCCGCCGATTTCCGCCGCCATGGCCGCGACCAAAACCGGCTATTTCGAGCCGCAATATCTCGCCTTGCGCGATCGGCTGCTCACGCAGATTGCGGCCGGCGAGAAGGCGGAATTGACCCCGAACCAATGGACTCCGGTCACGGTCGGACGTCTCGCCACCGCCGTAGGCGTGGCCGAAGCCGCCCTCGACGCCGCCAAGGATCACGCCGCGCATTTGCGCTCCACCGCCCAGCGTTCGCTGGCGATGCAGCTCGCGCTGCTGGCCGGCGCGCTGGCGCTCGCGTTCGGCGCCATGGCGATCGTCACCCGCCGCGTCATCAAGCCGCTGCACATCATGCGCGATGCCATGCTGAAGGTCGCGGCCGGCGACCTCCACGTCGATACCGGCTACGCCGCGCGCCACGACGAAATCGGCGCGCTGGCCGGCGCGCTCGAGACCTTCAAGCAGCAGGCGGCCGACAAGGCCCGGATCGAGGCGCAGGAGCGCGAGCGCAACGCCGGCGCCATGGCGCGGCAACAGGCGATCGAGAGCTATGTCGGCGAGTTCGAGAGCATGGTGCGCCAGACGCTCAACCAGCTCGGCGACGCTTCCGGCCAGATGCGGACCACTTCGGCCGGCCTGTCGACGATTTCGCGCCAGACCAACGAGCGCGTGCAGATCGCCGGCAAGGCTTCCGGCGAGGCCTCGATGAGCGTCGAGACGGTTGCCGCGGCTTCCGAAGAGCTCAGCGCCTCGATCAATGACATCAGCCAGCAGGCGGCGCATGCGGCGAGCATCGCCAGCCGCGCGGTCGGCCAGGCGCGCAACACCGACGGCACCGTCCAGGGGCTCGCCCAATCGGCGGGGCGGATCGGTGAGGTCGTCGGTCTCATCAACACCATCGCCGCCCAGACCAACCTCCTAGCGCTCAACGCCACCATCGAGGCCGCACGCGCCGGCGAGGCCGGCCGCGGCTTCGCGGTGGTCGCCTCCGAAGTCAAATCGCTGGCGAGCCAGACGGCGAAGGCGACGGAGGAAATCTCCGAGCAGATCTCCGACATCCAGCGGGTCGCGGGCGAAGCCATCGACGCCATCAAGGGCATCGGCAGCATCATCGGCGAGGTCAACGAGGTCGCGACCGCGATTGCCGCCGCCGTGCAGCAACAGGGCGCGGCCACGCAAGAGATCACGCGCTCGACGCAATTTGCGGCGCAAGGCACCAAGAACGTGTCCGACAACATCACCGGCGTGAAGGCCGATGCGGACGCGGCGGCCGCCGCCGCCGAGGATGTGAAGCAGGCTTCCCGGACGCTGGAGACACAGAGCCAGCAACTGGGCAATCAGGTCACTGATTTCCTCGGCAAGATCCGCGCGGCGTAAGTCGTTACTGTCATGCCCGGGCTTGACCGGGGCATCCATCCATCTTCACAAGATTCCTACGAAGGCGATGGATAGCCCGGCCATGACAGCTCGTGATTACTCCCGCGCCACCACGGGCACACGGCCATACTTGGCGCGGACCTTGTCGGAGGCGGGTGAGAAATTCAGTTCCGCACCGCGCCTGTCGCCGCTGCGGCCTGCGACCAGAAGGCCGTTCTCGCCAGCGACGATGTCGCCCTTGCGTAGCGTCGGGTCGTCCTCGATCTTGACTGGCGCCAGCCCGACCTGGTCCTTGCCGTTGCAGGTGCAGCCCGCCACGAGTTCATTGCGATAGCGGAAGGCGTTCGGCAGCTCCGAGTAGGGCTTGCCGTTCTCGGCGGTCGCGTTGTCGATGCTGCTGCCGTAAAACACTTTGGTTTCGCTCGCCGGGCAGAAACCGTTGCAGGACCCCGCGCGGCTGGCATTGTCTGATGCGGTGACCGGGAAATAACGGCCGTCGCAGGTCCGCACGCAAAACGCCTGGCCGCCGCCGCCATAGCGGCCACGCCCCTCGCCGCGCGGCGCGTAGACCTGGCCATCGTCGTTGCCGAACGGCATCTGGATATAGGGCTGATGGCGCGGGCGGCCGAGGCCGCCGAACAGTTGCGAGAAGAAGTCCTGGGCCTGCGCGGCCGGCGCCAGCACCGAGGCGCACATCAGCGCGGCTGCCCCCCATGCTGTGAGTTTTCCCGATCGCATCAAGCTTCTCCTGTCACGCAACACGACGCATCCATTCAGTTTACTTGCGGTGCAATAAGGTTCATTGCCTGGCGGCCCGAAGGCGCGGCCGCGGCCGGGCGCAGATGCGCGCCGGCTGGACGAGCCGCGATGCCGGTCCTGGTATCCCCGCCTCGCGCCATGACCGGCGCGTTCTTCGGCAGCACCACGACTTTGGTGCCGACATCGACCCGGCTGAACAGATCGGTGACGTCCTCATTGGTCAGGCGAATGCATCCCGACGAGACGAATTTCCCGATCGTCGAGGGATCGTTGGTGCCGTGAATGCGGTACTGGCTGGTGCCGAGATACATCGCCCGCGCGCCGAGCGGATTGCCGGGACCGCCGGCCATGAAGCGCGGCAGATAGGGCTGGCGCGCGATCATCGCGCCAGGTGGATGCCAGTCCGGCCATTCCGCCTTGCGGCTGATGGTCTGCACCCCGGACCAGGTAAAGCCTTCGCGGCCGACGCCGACGCCGTACCTGATGGCACGGCCCTGTCCGAGCACGTAGTAGAGCGTGGTGTTGCCGGTATCGATGATGATGGTGCCGGGCGCCTCCGCCGTACCAAAGGCGACGACGGCGCGGCGAAGCCGCTCGGGCGTTGCACCCTCGTCCGACGCGATCACCTCATCGGCGGGATATCCATTCGGCTGGGTCGAAGCGTAGCCGAGCGTCTGCGCACTCGCAGCGCTCGAGGTCACTAACGGCGTCAGCAAGACGGCGCTGACGAGGACGAGCGCGCTTGCCACGCGCGACGAAAGCCGGCGATCGGTGGACTGTGTCATGGGCCTGCCCCGCTGGATGTGGGCATCATTGGATGCTCTGCACCAACAAACGCGGCTGCGGCCCGGCGGTTCCGTGCGGCCGACGCCACGCCACAGCGCGCCTGATGCGACACCGCTCACGCCTGCGCGATTGGAACCCGCGCGTTCGCGTCACGTTATGCTCGCAGTCCGGTTTGCGACGTCGCCTTTGCCGTGTCATCGCCGTTTCGGGCGAGGGAAAGCCATTGTGAGCGTCATTCCCACCAAGCCTTCGCCCGCCAAGCGGGGAGGCGCGCCGGTCCCTGACAGCAAGACCGAATTTCCGCCGGTGATCCGCCGCACGGAAGTGGTGGCCATCGCCCTCGTTGGCCTGCTGATCATATGCGTCATCGCCGGACTTTATCTGGCCAAGGCGTTCTTTCTGCCGATCACGATGGCCTTCATCGTCGGCACCATGCTCTCGCCGGCCGCCAGTTTCCTGGAGCGCTACCGCATCCCGCGCGCGGTCGCGGCCGTGCTGATCGTGGCGGCCGTCAGCGCAGGCTCGGCCTTTATGGTCGGCCTGATCGCCTCGCCCGCCATCGAATGGAGCAGCAAACTGCCGGAGCTCGGGGCGCGGCTGAAGGAGAAAATGTACGTGTTCGACCGGCCGCTCGCGCTCTGGCAGGAGTTGCAGAGCTTGCTGGGCGGTCCCGACACGCTGACGACATTGCATCTGCCGAAGGTCGACTGGGTGCAGCCGACACTGGAATTCCTGTCGCCGACCTTTGCCGAATTCCTGCTGTTCATCGCGACGCTGATCCTGTTCATCGCGAGCTGGCGCGAATTGCGCCGGGCCTTGATCATGAATTTCGGCGAGCGGACGTGGCGGCTGCGGACGCTGCGGATCCTCAACGAGATCGAGGACCATCTCGGCAACTACCTCCTGGTGGTGGCCACGATCAATATCGGCGTCGGCATCGCCACCGGGCTGATCTGTGCGCTCACGGGCATGCCCAATCCGGCCAGTCTCGGCGCGCTGGCTGCGATCCTGAATTTCATTCCGATCATCGGCCCGGTGGCGATGTTCGCCGTCCTGGTCGTGGTCGGTCTCGTCGCATTTCCGACCATCGGCGCCGGCCTGCTGGCGCCGGCCATGTTTGCAGTGATGACCTTTCTGGAGGGCCATTTCCTGACGCCGACGATCGTCGGGCGCCGGCTGGCGCTGAACGCGCTCGCCGTGTTTCTGACGCTTGCGTTCTGGACCTGGCTGTGGGGCCCGATGGGCGCGTTCCTGTCGTCACCGCTCCTGATCGTCGCGCTGATCGTGAAGGAGCATCTGACGCCGGTCGATTCGCCGCAGTTGCCGGAGGACTAGCAAACTCCGCATCGGGAACTTCCCCTTCGACGGGGCGTTTGTTCCGCACCTGATTTCAGTACCTGGGAGCTTTCGATGTCGACGACGAACGGTGAAGCCGCGGCGAGAAATCCGACCGACAAAGCGACCTATGAACGCCTGCAGAAGGATGTAATCGCCGTGAAAAACGATATCGCAGCCCTGACCGAGCAAATCACCGACGCTCTCAACAGTTTTGCCGGCACCGCCAGCAAGCAGGCGCGGCGCGGCTACAAGCAGGCGCGCGCCAATGCGGAACAGGCTGTGGAAGATGTGTCCGAACGCGGCAGCGCGATGATGGATGCCGCTCAAGACGCAGCCTCGTCCATCGAGGAGACGCTGGAAGACGCCATTACGCAGCGTCCGCTGGCAGCCGTGGGCCTCGCTCTCGGCATAGGCTTGCTGATCGGCTTGACGTGGCGCAGGTAGTTTTGGCGCAGGTAGTCTTGGACCCGGGCGCAGATCGTTGTCGCGTCGGTAATGATGGCGCGCGCCATGGTTTGTTGCGCTGTTGTTTTCAGATCGAGGCGTTTCAGATCGAGGCTTGGCCATGTTTCAGCGATGGATTGACGATTTCAAGAATTCGGCCAGCAGCACGCTGCGGCTGACATCGCTGGCGGCGGCCGCGGCGATGGCGTTGCTCATCACCGCCGCATTTCTGTGCGCCGCCGCCTTCGTGTTCGTTCTGCAAAATTACGGCCCGGTGCAGGCCTGCCTGACCGGCGCGGGCTTCTTCTTCGTGGTCACTCTGATCGCGGCCGGCAGCTACATGGTGCGCAAGAAGCAGATCGAGGCGCGCGCCGAACAGGCGGCGAAGATGGCGAAGTCCACCGCGCAGACCATGCTCTCCGATCCGATGCTGGTTGCGGCCGGCATCCAGGTGATCCGCGCCATCGGCGTCAAGAAGCTGATCCCGATCCTCGCCGTCGGCGGACTGGCGCTGGGATTTCTCGCCAGCCGCGCCAATGCCAGCAGCAGTACCAGCGAAGCACCAGCGGAGTAGGCGAGCCGGTTTGTCTGCGTTACCGCAGCAACCGCTCCATCGTCGTCCCTGCCTAGTGCGCAATTGCGCACGGGGCGCAAGGACCCATACCCCGCGGCAGTTCTTGCTAGAAAAGACAAGGTAACTACGACCTTACGAAACCACTTCGGCCGGTGGCTATGGGTCCCTGCGTTCGCACTAGGGCATCTACACATCTTCTGGAGTCTTCTCAAAGAGTTACCGCGAGAATGCCGAGAAATCGCACGTCAGCGCTAGGCTAGACGCAAGAAATTCGGTCGCAGGTTAACAACCAAGTCCTTGATCTTGAGTCAGTTTTTCGACTCGAAAGATGTGTAGATACGCTAGTGCGTTCGCAGGGACGACGAAAGGATTTTTCAGGTGTGATCGACGAGCCGACATACATCCGCGATCTCGCGACGCATTGCGCCCGAGGTTTGCTATCTACTTCCCGCCCTCTTTGTCAGAGGGCGCAGGGAAGACCGGGTGCGCGCTGCACCCGCGGTCTCGTGTGCAATTGCGCACAAGGAACGCGCACACGAGCATACAGGTACAGGCGGAGCATCCCGGCCTTCCCTGCGCAATGGCTTTACGGCTTACTTCGAGCTCTCCCCGGTGAACGGCTTTCTTGCCACCGTCGCCCCCAAGAAGCTTGCTTCTCGAGAACTTAACGCCAGCACCGCGGCGTCCGGACCACACGACTTCGCCGTACGCTTGAGCCACACACGTCAGTCGCAGCTCTCGCGTCCATCGCATCTCACCGCACGTTCGTGACGATGGCCAACGCCCCTCATCCGCCGTGAGACGGGCGGAGTTATGCCGGTGATTTGGCCTGCGTGTTAAGCGGAATATTTTTGCGGGAAGGGCTGGACAGGATTTGACTGATTTGCCCGTCGTGCCAGTTTATCGCAAGTGTGCGTCGAGATTGTGCTTGCGCGCAAAGCAAATCACTTCGCAGTCCGTCGATGGGGTAACGGCTCGCTTCACAGCACCGTGGCGCGATCAGGTTACGCAGCGGCCGGGCTGAAGCAGCTTTGCGACCTCGGTCAAAACGCTGACCGGCGGTTCGCAGGCGATCGCCGTCTTCGAGGCGCCGGGCTTGGCCGGCGGTGCCGGGCGGTTCCGTACCTGCTCCTGGACCACGGGCTCTTGAACCACGGGCCCTTGGACCACGGGCGCCTGGACCACGGGAACACGCACCACCACGGACGTGTCGTCGAGGCCGACGCTGCGGATCGTAATCGTATCGGTCTGGTTTTGCGCCGCTCTGAGCGCCGCGCGGTCGGCCTTGGCGGCGCGGTTGATGTCGGCTGTGGGAGCGGTCGAGGCGAGTTGCCGGCGGCCGGTGAGGTCATGGCCGGACGCGAGCTGGACGGCGCCAAACGTGGCAAAGATGGCGAGAGCGGCTAAAAATGCTTTGAAAATCTGTGACATGACGTTCTGTCCCGCGCCCCAATGGCGACCTGGACACAACCCGAGCCGAGCCGCCGGGGGTCCGGCGCTTCTCGATCACTTAACCGTGTTCGAAAAAAATCTGCGGAGCGCGGGAACGAATCCGGGGGCTCGGAGTCATCCCGGCAGCCGGTTATTCCCCCTGCCCCATTGACCGGCGACGTAGGGTGCGACCGTGGTGATGCCGGTCGCACCCTGCTTTTTTGGGCCAAGCCGTTTGCTCGTTAAGCCGCTTGCTCAAGACGCCAGCTTCTTCAAAGCACGTTCCAGCAGTTCCAGCCGGTCCTGGCCCCAGAAGATTTCGCCCGAAGGCAGCACGTAGCTCGGCGCACCGAAGACGCCCGCGCTAAGGGCCTCCTGCGTATACTGCTCATGCAGCGCGTTGAGTTCGGCGTCCGAAGGACCGCCTGCGCGCAGCTCCGCGGCGTCGAGGCCGGCGCGCTGGGCGGCCAACGAGATCGCTGCGGGATCGGCGAGCGTTTCCTCACGTTCCCACACCGCGCGGGCGAGCTCCAGCGACAGCCTGTGGGCATTCCTGCCTTGCAGCTTGGCCGCGATCACCAGGCGGGTCGCCGCAGTGTCGTCGCAGGGGAAGTGCTTCGGTTCAAGATTGATCGGAATGCCCCGCACCTCGCGCCAGCGCTTTAGCTCCATCATCCGGTAAGCGCGCCGCTGCGGCGAGCGCTTCGGCAACGGCAATCCGCCGGTCTGCTCGAAGATCGGCCCGAACTTGCAGGGCTTGATGTTGACGGTCGCGCCATTTCGCTCGGCAATCTCGGCGAACGGCGCGCTGCCGAGGTAAGTGAACGGCGAGGTGAGCGTCATGTAGTAGTCGATGGTGACTGGCATGCTCTCAGCCCGAGGCGTTCGTGATCTTGTGATCCAGATGACCGGTCTTGTAGTCGCGGCGAAGCTGGCTCAGCGATGTCTCGTTCAGGTGAAGCAAAACATCGCTCAGCTTGTCGGTTGGGGGATAACCGGCGGCAAAACCTTGCCCGTAAATCTTGCGCAATGTGCCGATGGGGGTGGTGCCGTGCTTGTGGCTGATTTCGCCGTCCTGGCGGTTGTCGAGACCTGCCTTGCTCATGCCGCTCTCCCTTGTGCCTGCGTTGAAACATCCTCCCGCTGGGGCGAAATGGCAATCGTGCACTGCAACCGGGATCAAGGCAGGCCCATTGCGATAGGCCGATCATGGTCGCCGCCATCTGAAGTCTGGCTCATGAAAGTATATCGAATTTCCGTTTCACTGCTTGAATTACCCTATCCGTATATGGAGCGGCAAATTTCATGGGCTGCATGGCAGCTCCGTTTTCGAAAGCCGGAATATAGAGATCTGGGCCATTCCGTATTGCGATAGATTTTCCCACAAGCAGGTCCGCCAAAGGATGGCGGCTATTGATGAAGTTCACCTCTTGAACGAATTTTCGTCTACGTTCTTTCACAACTCGTTCGTGGTTTATGACGATGTCCTCACTCTCAATGAGACCGAGGAGTGTTCCTTCTACATAGTTTGTATCGAAGGATAGTTCGGGGCAATGATGAGCGACCCTGTCGATCATCAGCAACAGGCTGGTTGTCGCGAGAAATGTTGACTGGTAGCCTCCGCCGACGTCGCAATGAATTCCAGGCAACCAAATCTGCTCAAGCGCCTGACTTGCTCTGCAGCCTTCCCAAAGTAGCGGAGCAAAAGACCAGCGCCGCTCATCGATTGAAACAATATGGACTGCCTTCTTTACTACCTCATCAAGAAAGGGCTTGAGCCGATATTTTCTTCTTTCTGTGTCGGAAAACAAAGGCCCCGCCACAACGTCCCACAAGCCTAAGAACTCTACTTTTACATTGGAGTGTGTAGCCACGTTGCGCAGTTCAGAATAATTCAACCGTGGACTGTCTTGAACAAAGTCGATCCAAGCGTGCTCGATCAGAGACAAATAATCTGGCTTCAATAGCCCAGATCTGGAAATAAGCGCCGCAAGAATTCTGGCGGCGACTGCCCCTCGCGAGAACCCGAACAAGTAGATTTGGTCGCCTGGCGCGTAATTTGAGACCAAGTTAATGTACGCTTGAAGTACGATTTCCCTTACACCCTCTCCTGTTAGGCCAGCAAATTCTCTGGAGCTTTCGTTGGCTGTTCCGACCCCCGCAGAATAGAGAAACATTTGCGATTTTCGATCACCAGAGAGCTGTTCGAAGTTGAGTGAAACGTTGAGGCGGTGAACGTTGCTTTGAAACATGTCTGCATATGCAGCTTGCCACGTTCCATCGATACCTAAGATAATGTGCTTGCAGTTTTTATACGGCGGCATTCGACCGCCGCCGCCGCCGCGAAACCTATCGTGCCCATCCCTTTCCGGATCCCATTCCTTTTGTGTCTCGTCAGGATTAGATCCACTGAATATGGCCGACATCATTAAAACTCAAAATTGTGAGATCAATTCAATGTTTGAGGCATACCACTTAAACGCATGAGTTGTGATTATTACAACAGACGAAGCTGGATAGCTTGTGGATACGCGCTCCTGCATTCACCAGCATCAGCCTTCTGGCTTGACTAGCCCTCCCGCTGCGGTCGCACCTAGGGAACCGCCGCTATCGACGGTGAATGGTAGGCGTGCCGAAGCCGATCTCGTTGCCGCGCGTCGCAACTCCCTCGACACCCAT
Source organism: Bradyrhizobium sp. AZCC 1610 (assembly GCF_036924515.1). Classification (NCBI taxonomy): domain Bacteria; kingdom Pseudomonadati; phylum Pseudomonadota; class Alphaproteobacteria; order Hyphomicrobiales; family Nitrobacteraceae; genus Bradyrhizobium; species Bradyrhizobium sp. AZCC 1610. The sequence continues at coordinate 6,074,801 of NZ_JAZHRR010000001.1, forward strand.
GAAGCCGCAGGGGCTACTGCCCCACCGCCCGCATCTCCTCACTCGGCTTCACATCCTGCGATCTGCTGTAGATCGCGACAGCAACGATCAGGACCAGCGTCAATGTGCCGAACAGGGCGCGGTAAGCCTCTTCCGTCCGCGCGCCGCTGGCCAGCGGTTCGAACGCGCCGATGATGATTCCGGACAGCGTCTGCATGCAGGCGACGCCGAGCATGACTGATGTGTTCATGGTCGAGATGCCGCGCCCGATCAGCCGATCGGGGAAGATGCCGCGGCCGTGCGTCATCACCATCGTGCTGGAGGCACTGAAGAAGCCCATGGCGATGATGACGGTGACCGGCAGCCAGGCCGGCGGGTGAGAAAACAGCGCCAGGACCGCGAGCAGAACAATGATCACCAGCGTGCCGCCGATCGCGATACCCTTGCGGGTGTCGAGCCGGCGGTCGAGCGGGCCGAAGGCGAGCATGCCGGCCTGGTAGGCGATCACGGCGCTGAGCAGGACGTTGCCGGCCGCGATCGGGCTTAAGCCATGCACCTCGCGCAGGAATGCGCCGCCCCACAGGCCCTGCACGGTGAAGGTGCAGGCATAGTTGCAGAAGTTCAGCGCCAGGATCGGCTTCAGGCGCGGGTTGCGCAGCACCTCGACCAAACCCTTCAGCATCTCGCCGGGCGGCTCCACCTTGCGGCTCAGGAAGGGATGACCGGGCGGCGCGTCGCGCACCACCAGCCAGATCGCGATAGTCGCCAGCGCCGTGAAGGCGACGACGGCGCCGAACACCGGGCGCCAGCCGACCGCCTCCGACGCCCAGGCGAGCGGCGTGGTGGCGGCGAGGTTGCCGAGCAGGCCGATCGACAACACCATGGCCGTCAGCGTCGAGAAGCGGTCCGGCGGAAACCAGCGGGAGATCACCACCATGCTGCCGATCAGCATCACGCCGCAGCCGGCGCCCATCAGCACCCGGCCGGTCAGCAGCACCGGCCAGCTCGGCGCCAGCGTGAACAGGGCGCCGCCGAGGCTGGCTATGATGAGCATGCCGACCACGGTGTAGCGCGGCCCGAACCGATCGAAGAAGAAGCCGCAGGGAATCTGCATCGCGGCAAAACCGAAGAAAAACGCGCCGGTCAGCGCCCCCAGGGCTTCCGGCCCGATGGCCAGATCGCGCATCAGGTCGAGACCGATGGTGACGTTGGAGGCGCGGAAAAAATGGCTGGCGACATAGGCGGTGGCCAATGTCGCGACGATGATCAGGCCCCGGCGGTAGGGCAAAGGCCGCTCGGCGGACTGCATCGGTTAAAGGGCCGTTTCCCGTTTGTTTTCTTGTTGCCGCAGCGAGCCTATGCGGGCGTGGAGCGCAGTTCAACAAGCAATCCCGCCCGTCCCGTCTTCCGCAATGCCGGCGTCACGCCGCCAAGCGTCAGCACCATCAGCGCGCACATGGCTCTTGCGCACAAAAAATCCGGCGCGCAGGTGGGGCGCGCCGGATAGTCCGACCAGCGTTCGAGGCTGGTGGCCCGAGCCAGGGGGAGGTGCCTGGCCGCGAACTCGGTAACGCCGGCAATCGCCAATGTCGGCGGTGAATCACCAGAGTTAATGATAACGCCGGCGTCGCGATCCGGAGGTGAACTGGTTCACATGGCACGCTCAATCAGAAATCATTTCGCGAGCTCACTTGATCGTCGCGCGCGAACGGAAATTGCGGCGACCGAGGTGACGAGGCAGGCGGCGCCGACGACCGGGAGGAGAGATCGACGATGCGCAGGCAATTCGTAATGTACATCCTGCCTCGACGTGACGATGTTAGGATCCGCGCGCGCCATGCTCAATTGTACCGAGGTAAGTGGACGACACCGAAACGGATGGGCCGGCTATACGAAGGTTTGTGAGCCCGGCTTTGCGCAGCGGAACCGGGTACGTTCGATACGGAACAGACGTGGAGGAAACTCGCTCGCAAGCGCAGAGAGGCACAGTAGCGGGAAAACAAGCGGCCCTTCACTGAGCGGACGTACTCTGACGGCGGTGCAGAAAGCGCTTCAGCGATTTCCATGCAGGCGCGAAGATAAATCCGACGACCGGAATCGATGCGGCGCCGACCAGCAGGCCTATCACGCCGGATATGGCTGCCTCGACCGCCCATTCGAGGATCGCGGCAAGCGGCGGGATTGCGTGGGCCACAGCCTCGGCTGCGGACTTGACGACGTGGCCGATTGCCGGCGGACCGTAGACCTCGACGCCATGCAGAATAATGCCGCCGCCAACCCAGATCATGGCGGCAGTGCCGACCACGCCGAGAATCGTCAGAAGCACCGGCATGCCGCGAACGATGCCGCGTCCAAGCGCGCGGCCCATGGCCGAGGCGCGATCGCTCCGCGCCAGCGCCACACCGACATCGTCGGCTTTCACGATCAGGGCGACCACGCCATACACGGCGACGGTGATTCCGATTGCCACGACCGCCAGCACAAGCGCCTGCTTCCAGATGCTCCCTGCGGGGAGGGCCGCCAGCGTGATCGCCATGATCTCGGCCGAGAGGATGAAGTCGGTCTTGATCGCACTGGCGACCTTTTCATCCTCAACCGACTGCGCGTTCAATGCGACCGTGCCGAGCTGGGCTTCGTGCTGGTGCGCCTGATGGGGCATAACCGCTTCCAGCACCTTCTCCACCCCTTCGTAGCAAAGGTAGGCACCGCCCACCATCAGCAGCGGCGTAATCGTCCAGGGGAGGAAGTAGCTCAGCACCAAGGCAGCCGGCAGCAGGATCAACAGCTTGTTACGCAGCGATCCCGCGGCGATCTTCCCTACAATGGAAAGTTCGCGCTTCGGCTCGAACCCGATCACGTAACCGGGCGTGACCGCGGTATCGTCGATGACGACACCTGCCGCCTTCGCGCCCGCTTTCGCAGCCTGGCTGGCCACATCATCGAGCGACGCTGCAGCTACCTTCGCGATACCGGCGACATCATCGAGAAGGCCGATCAGCCCGATACTCATCGATTTCTATCGCCTTTCAATCAAAGGTGCGCCGCGGGCCTTTGCCGCGGCAAGTGACATTGGCGGGGGCGCCGCTTCCGGCACATGAGCCGCAAAGGTCATCAAATCTCAACAAAAATCCGGCGCGCAGGGGGGAGCGCGCCGGATCATTCCAACTCTACGCTATGACGCTTCGATCAGCCAGTGGCCGCCCGCGGTGCGCGGTTGCGCGAGTTGCGCTGGAAGAACAGCGCCTGGCTCGCGACCGCGGAGACCATCGCGGGCTGGAACGGCTTCGAGATCAGGAACGCGGGCTCGGGGCGTTCGCCGGTCAGGAAGCGCTCGGGATAGGCGGTGATGAACACCACCGGCACCTCGAACACCTTCAACAGCTCGTTGACCGCATCCAGGCCCGACGAACCGTCGGCGAGCTGGATGTCGGCGAGGATCAGGCCGGGCTTCTTGTTCTTGGCCAGCGCCACCGCATCGGCATGGGTGCGGGCGACGCCGATCACGTTGTGACCGAGGTTCTTCACCAGGCTCTCGAGATCCATCGCGATGAAGGTCTCGTCCTCGATGATCAAGACGTCGGTGGCGATTTCCGCCGCCATCTCGCGGCCGGCGGCATCCGTCAACGCGCGGGTTTCGGCGATGTCGGTATTGAGAATGAACGCCACCTCCTCCTCGGAGAAGCCTTCGAGCGAGAGCAGCAGGAATGCCTGCCGCGGCAGCGGCGTGATGTTCGACAACCTGCGCTCCGGTGGCAGCGCCAGCGTCGTGACATCAGGGTTGTCGTTGAGCGACACCGAATTCCAGATCTGGGTGAAAAGCTTGAACAGCCCGGCGCGCGGGCCGTGCCGTTCGTCCAGCAGCGAGCCATCCTGCAGCAGGGCTTCCAGCATGGCGGCCACATAGGCATCGCCCGAGGCCTGGTTTCCGGTCAGCGCACGGGCATAGCGCCGCAACAGCGGCAGATGTTCAGCAACGAGCTGTGATCGGGACATCCCCATTTCATCCTTATCTTAGGCCGTATCCTTGGCCGTACTTACTTAGGGTCTCAGCCGGGCGGGCGTAACCTTAAAGCGCCGCGTCGGCGCCATTTTAGTTTCGGCGGGGGGACCCCGGTTCCCCTGTCAACCCCGACTACTCGCGGGGGACAAAAAAGTTCCAGAAAAAGTTCCCAGATTTCGGAACCATCCGCACATATTCGCATTAGCCTTTGACCTATAACGCGGCGGCCTAGGCCCAATTTCGAGGTAACCTCTTGAAACCACAGAGACTTAACTCTCGGGGAAGCGTGGATCAGACCATGAAGGAAGTAAAAAAGCAGGGCGGGCTCAATGCCGAGATTCAATCCAGGATCGGGCACCAGCTCCGCGCCATGTACGACGACGTGGTCCGACAAGGCGTGCCGGACCGCTTTGCAGAGCTGATCCGGAAGCTCGACGGGCCCGAAGCGGCGGCGGCCCAGATCGACGAAACAGCAAAAACTGACGGGAGGGACTAATGCCTCTCACCGACTCTCTTCGCGACGACATTTTGGCGTCGGTACCCAGCCTGCGCGCGTTCGCGATCTCGCTGTCAGGCAATGGCGACCGTGCGGACGATCTGGTTCAGGAAACGTTGCTGCGCGCCATTGCCAACATCGACTCGTTCCAGCCCGGCTCGAACCTGCCGGCGTGGCTGTTCACCATCCTGCGCAACCTGTTTCGCTCCGACTACCGGAAGCGGCGGCGCGAGGTGGAGGACGCCGAGGGCAATTACGCGAAAACTCTGAAGACCCAGCCGGCGCAAAATGCGCATCTGGAGTTCGAGGAGTTTCGCAACGCGCTTGACAAGCTGCCGCAGGACCAGCGCGAAGCGTTGATTCTTGTCGGCGCCTCCGGCTTCTCCTACGAGGATGCCGCCGCCATCTGCGGCTGCGCAGTCGGCACCATCAAGAGCCGCGTCAACCGCGCACGCTCGAAACTGTCGGCGCTGCTCTATGTCGATGGCGCCGAGGATTTCGGACCCGACGAGACCGTGCGCGCGGTGATCGGCGGCAATGGCGGGTGATGACGCCAGCGAAATGACATGGAAAAGGCGGCCCGAGCGGGCCGCCTTTTTGGTTCGTCGTTGTAGCCCGGGTGAAGCGCAGCGCAACCCGGGATTCCACGATATACACCGGCCCCGGATTTCGCTTCGCTTCATCCGGGCTACAGGGCTTAGCTTTCAGTGCAGCCCTACCGCACCGGCGCGGAAATCTGCTCGGTGCGATCGCGCTCGGTCATGTCAACGACGGTTTCCATCGGCGCGGTGAGTTCGTAGACGTAACTCACTTCGGTGAAATAGCGCTTCGCGGTGCCGCCCATCGCTTCCGGCGCGACGCGGTCGAGCAGGATGAGGCCGAAATCACTGTCTTCCCGCCGCGTCGCCGCGCTGGTGTTGAACTCTTCCCAGCGAAAATGAAAGACCGCATCCGGCTCCTCGCCGGTGACTTCCCAGTTGGCGACGATGTGCGGGTGCTTGCCGACCAGCGACAGGCCCTCGTCGGAATGCGACGCCAGTTCGAAGAACAACAGCGACAGCGACTGCGCGGCCCGCGCGCTGACGGAGATATCCGGACCGTTGACCACGATGCGGTCGGCGTGCGGAATCGCGCGCGATTCGAACAAGCCCCTGAGCTTGACGCCCTGCCACTGGCTTTCGCTGAGCAGCGTCACCACGTTCGACATCGCATGGATGCGGCCGATCAGTAGCTCGCGCGACACGTCCATGTCGGAGCCGTGGCGCAGCGTGCGCGTCACGATCGACTGGATCACGGCGAGGATGTTCTTGACCCGGTGGTTGAGCTCGTCGATGACGGCGGTCAGCCGCCGCTCGAAACCGATCCGGACCTGGATCTCGCGGCTGAGCCGCAGATTGTTGTAGGCGACATAGCCGAACAGGCCGCAGACGATGCCGGTGAGCGCGAAGCCGATGGCCGCCACGACGATCGCCGTCTGCTGCGCGCGCTGTGCGGCGTTGTTCTTGGCATAGTAGCCGAGCGACCAGTCGCGACCGCCGAATGTCACCGTCCGCACCACCGACGGCAACGGATCGCCCTGCTTGACCTCGCGCAAGGAGATCACGCCCTGGTCGTTGGCGACATATTCGTCGCTGGCGTCATTGGGGTCCTTCAGCACCACCGAAAACAGCGAGCGGTCGTCATTGGTCAGCATCAACGGCGCCAGCTCGTAGGAGAACGTGACGAAGCCCACGGGATCCGCCGTGCCATCCTTCAGAATGGCAGACGCAAGCACGAGGCCGATCGGCCCGTTCTGCCGCAATAGCGGAATCGGGTCCGACGCCACCGGCTTGCCGGCGGCGGCTGCCTGCGCCAGCATCGGCCCGATCACCGAATGGCGATCGTAGGCGCGGCCCGGAAAGCCCAGCGTATCCGCGCTGCGCGGCTCGAGGTCCATCAGGACGTCGAGTGGCTTGTCGATCGTCTTGATGTCGAGCGGCCGGTCGTCGAAATCCCTGATCGTCGGGTTGGTGAAACCGGCGCCCTTCAGCTCTGCCTGCGCCGCGGCCCGATCGCCCGGCTTGAGGCGCGCGATCCAGTTCGCGATCACGAAATCGGTCTTGAACGCATAGATCGCCGACCGTAGCGGCTGCAGCATATTGGCCTTCACCGCCGACGGCGCGCGAAACAATCCGGATGCAACGCGGGCGAGCAGTTCGCGCTCAGTCAACCGGTCCTGCACCAGGCTGGCATGAACGTCGATGGCGCGGGACAGCGCGATGCCGTCGATCGCCAGCTCCTGTTCGTGAACGCGATAGGCCGCGAGACCGGAGAGCAGAACTCCGATCAGCGCGATAAAGCCGATAATGAAGCCCAGCCGAACCACTCGCTTACTCAGGAATGACGTGTTGGCGAAGACGTATTGAAAGCATCTTTGAGTCTGCCGGGGCAGAAGCACATGGCAATAGCGCGAAGGCCAACCGCGGCGAATATGACGGAGCGTTCATCAGCACGCAACTGACAGGTTGGCAGCGAGGTAAACAACACGGCCGCCGTTAACGCTGATTTGGCGGGGCCAGAGGTTGATAATCTGACAATGCCGATTTGGTTCCGGCGAGGACGGACAAATCAGGGGCTGCGGGCGGCGGACCGATTATTAATGTTAACGCGCCGCCCGTCCCGGCCGCTGGGCCTGACCGCTTGCCCGGCTGCTTGCTCGCCCCGCCTGGCCCGGCCGTTCATCTTGGCCGGTTGTCTTGACCTACCCGGCTTTGGCCTTCGCCGCCGGGCGCAGGCCGCCCTTGGTCTCGATGAAGCCGATGATGCGATCGAGCCCCTCGCTCTTCTTCAGATTGGTCATCACGAACGGCCGCTCGCCCCGCATCCTTTTCGCGTCGGTTTCCATCTTCTCGAGCGACGCGCCGACATGCGGCGCGAGGTCGATCTTGTTGATCACCAGCAGGTCCGAGCGGGTGATGCCCGGCCCGCCCTTGGAGGGGATCTTGTCGCCGGCGGCGACGTCGATCACGTAGATCGTGAGATCGGCGAGTTCGGGCGAAAACGTCGCGGCGAGATTGTCGCCGCCGGATTCGATCAGCACCAGGTCGAGATCGGGAAATTTCGCGCGCATGTCGGCCACGGCTGCGAGATTCATCGAGGCGTCCTCGCGGATCGCGGTGTGCGGGCAGCCGCCGGTCTCGACGCCGGCAATGCGGTCCGGCGTCAGCGAGCCCGAGCGCACCAGGAACTCCGCATCCCATTTGGTGTAGATGTCGTTGGTGATCGCGGCGATGTCGTAGCGCTCCCGCATCGACTTGCAGAGCAGGTCCATCAGCGCGGTCTTGCCGGAGCCGACGGGACCGCCGACGCCGATGCGGAGGGGACCATGAGAGTTAGACATGTGCGATGCTCTTTCCGTTGCGCTTGCGCGATCGTAGCCCGGATGGAGCGCAGCGCAATCCGGGATCGGTTGATCCGAACGTGAGACGGCCCCGGATTACGCTTCGCTCCATCCGGGCTACAGCCTGCTGCATCATGACCGGAACAACCGCGTATACTGCGTCTCGTGGCGCAGGCTGGCGAGGTCGGCGCGGAAGGTGGCGCTGCCGAGATCGTCGAGCGATGCCTCCAGCGCGCGCTTCGCGGTGGCCGCCACATCGGCTTCGAGGCTTGCGAGAATGCGCTGGCTGTCGGTTTGTCCGAGCGGGACCAGCCGCGCGCCGGCGGAAATCCAGTTCGACACCACGGCATGCAGGAAGGCGTGCATCGCCGGCGCAAGCGGAACGGCGTGAGCCGCGCTGACGAGGCCTACCGCGACGGGATAAACCATACTGCCGTCGCAAGCGGCGACCATGCCGTCGAGCCCGTCGCAGGCCCAGGCTGACCGTGCGATCTCGACGAAGGCGCGGCCCTGCGTCGAGGTCTCGAGCTGGCGCTCGCGCGAGGGCACGAAGGCAGCCGCGAGTTCGGCAATCTCGCGCAAGGCGGCGCCGTCTTGCGCGGATGCGGCGCGATGCGCCTGCGCCAAAAACACCGCGTCGCAGAAGCCGGAGCCCTCATTGAGCATCGCGGCCAGCCAGTCGCGCAGCGATGCGGCGTCCGTGACGTCACCCGCCTCCACCGCCCATTCGATGCCGCTGGAATAGGAAAACGCGCCGACCGGAAAGGATGGCGACAGCCAGGTCATCAGCCGGTACAGCGCCGCCGCCTCATCCGCATTCATTCCGCTGCTCGCGTCGGCCGGCGCGGGCTCACTTGTGGTCATGAGCATGGGAGTGATCGTCGTGGTGATGATCGTGGTCGCAATGTTCGTCGTGGTGATGGTGATCGTCATGGTGATGGTGATCGTGATCACCGTGGTGATGGTGGCCATGATCATGCGCGGCATGATCATGAGCCGCCTGCGCATACGCCCCGCCCTCGGGATCGAACGGCGCCTCGATCTCGATGATGCGCGCGCCCAATCCCTTCACCATCGCCTCGATGACGTGATCGCGGCGAATGCGCAGGCCTTTTGGCATGATCTGCGTCGGCAAATGGCGGTTGCCGAGATGCCAGGCGATGCGAACCAGGTGCAGCGGATCGGCGCCCCTGATCTCGATCAAGGGCTCTGCAGCCGCGACCACCTCGATCAGCCGGCCATCCTCCAGCACCAGCGCGTCGCCGCCGCGCAGCGCGACTGCGTTTTCCAGATCGAGCAGAAACTCCAGCCCGCGAGTAGCAGTCATCGCCATCCGCCGCCGGTGCCGGTCGTCGAAATCGAGCACGACGGTGTCGGCCGCGGCTTGCGTCCAGCGGTGCTGGCCCAGGACTTTTGTGGCGCGGATCATACTAGCCTGCTCAAAGACACGTCAGAATTTCTCCACCTTGCCGTCGCTGATGATCTCGATCACCGTCGGTGCCGTTTTCATCTGCGAGGAATACTCCCGCCACACCTTCATATGGGGCGCGCGGCCATGCGCATTGAGGTCGTCGCGGGTTTCCCAACGCTCCACCACCACATACAGATTGGGATCGTTCACGCTGACATGGCCGTCATAGGAGATACAGCCCTTCTCCTTGAGCGTTTCGGCGGTACAGGCCTTGTGCCCCTTGATGAAGTCGTCCTTGTTTTCCGGCTTCATCGGCGTGGTGGCGATGACGTAGATCATGAGTTTATCCCTTGCTTTTCTTGATTAGCGAACGTCGACCTTTTCCGGTGTGATCACTTCGATCTTCGGCGGCGCCGACATGCATTTCACGGCGACGCGGCCGAAGGTCTTCATGTGCTCGGCACCGCGATGCGGCACCAGCGCCTCGGCATTTTCCCACTGCTCGACGAACACCATTTTCGTGGGATCGGTGACGCTTTCGTGCAGGTCATAAGCGATGTTGCCCGGCTCTTTCCGGGTTTCCTTGATGCAGGCGGTGGCGGCCGCGATGAATTCGGCGCGTGTTTCGGGCTTCACGGTCAGCGTGGCAACGACGTAAATCACTGGATCCTCCCGGACTTCTTGTTCTGGACGAAAGTTCCGGGAACGACCTTAGAACATGAAATAGCGCTGCGCCATGGGCAGAACCTCGGCCGGCGCGCATGTCAGAAGCTCGCCGTCTGCGCGCACCTCATAGGTTTCGGCGTCGACCTCGATCGTGGGCGTGGCGCCGTTATGGATCATGCTCTTCTTGGAGATGCCACCGCGGGTGTTTTTCACCGGATAAAGCTTTTTTTCTATGCCGAGCTTGCGCGCCAGCCCGCCTGTGATGGCAACCTTCGAGGTGAACACCCACCGAGGACGCCGTCAGCGACTTGCCGTAGGCGCCGAACATCGGCTGGTAATGCACGGGCTGCGGCGTCGGAATCGAGGCATTGGGATCGCCCATCGGCGCCGCCACGATCGAACCGCCCTTGATGATGCAATCGGGCTTCACGCCAAAAAAGGCCGGCGACCACAGCACGAGATCGGCGAGCTTGCCTTTCTCGACCGAGCCGATCAGTTTCGAGACGCCATGCGCGATCGCGGGGTTGATGGTGTATTTGGCGATGTAGCGCTTGACGCGGAAATTGTCGCTGTCGTTACCCTTGTCCTCGGGCAACGCGCCGCGCTGCTTTTTCATCTTGTCGGCGGTTTGCCAGGTGCGGATGATGACTTCGCCGAGCCGGCCCATCGCCTGCGAGTCCGACGACATCATCGAGAGCGCGCCGAGATCGTGCAGGATGTCTTCCGCGGCGATGGTTTCTTTGCGGATGCGGCTTTCGGCAAACGCCAGATCCTCCGCGATCGAGGGATCGAGATGGTGGCACACCATCAGCATGTCGAGATGCTCGTCGATGGTGTTGCGGGTGAAAGGGCGCGTCGGATTGGTCGAGGACGGCAGCACGTTCTTCAACCCGGCGATCTTGATGATGTCAGGCGCATGTCCGCCGCCGGCGCCCTCGGTGTGGAAGGCGTGGATGGTGCGGCCCTTGAAGGCTTTTACGGTGTCCTCGACGAAACCGGATTCGTTCAATGTGTCGGAGTGCAGCATCACCTGGACGTCGTAATCGTCGGCAACGCTGAGGCAATTGTCGATCGCGGCCGGCGTGGTGCCCCAATCCTCGTGCAGCTTCAGCGCGCAGGCGCCGGCCTTGATCATCTCGACCAGCGCGGCCGGCCGCGAGGCGTTGCCCTTGCCGGAGATGCCGAGATTGACCGGGAACGCGTCGAACGACTGGATCATCCGGCCCATGTGCCACGGTCCGGGCGTGCAGGTGGTCGCAAACGTGCCGTGCGATGGGCCGGTGCCGCCGCCCAGCATCGAGGTGACGCCACTCATCAGCGCGTGCTCGATCTGCTGCGGACAGATGAAATGGATGTGGCTGTCGAAGCCGCCGGCGGTGAGGATCTTGCCTTCGCCCGCGATCACGTCGGTGCCGGGGCCGATCACGATGGTGACGCCGGGCTGGATATCCGGGTTGCCGGCCTTGCCGATCGCGGCGATCATGCCTTCCTTGATCGCGACGTCGGCCTTCACGATGCCCCAGTGATCGACGATCAGCGCATTGGTGATGACGGTATCGGCCGCGCCCTGCCTGTTGGTGACTTGGGATTGCCCCATGCCGTCGCGGATCACCTTGCCGCCGCCGAACTTCACCTCCTCGCCATAGGTGGTGAAATCCTTCTCGACCTCGATGATGAGATCGGTGTCGGCGAGCCGCACCTTGTCGCCGGTGGTCGGCCCGAACATGTCGGCATAGACGGAACGCTTGATTTTGGTCGACATGAGGAATTTCCCGATCAGTGGCGCGCCGGCAGCAGGCCGTGTGTTTCGAACAATTCTTGCAACTTCAGTTGGGCAAGCCGATATCCGATATCATGACGCCGCTTGACGCCTGCGGCGGAGAAATCGCGAAAGGATCCGGACTCGTCGGAGGACAGCGAGAGACCGGCTTTCTCCATGAGGTCGGGATCGGTCAGATCAATGTCGGTGATCGCGTTGAGTGTCTTGAAGCGCGCGGCATCATGAACCCGCTTCTCGAGCGACGGATCGAGCGAGCCCGCAGGGACGACAACCGCGAGAGCGTCGATTGTCTCCAATAGCTGGTTGATGGTATTCGCATTCGCACTATCCTGACGGAGCCGATTGCCGTAGCGCAGCTCGCTCAGGCGATCGTTCACTTCGATCATGCTTGTCGGCGGTGCGCGCTTCTTGCGAAACAGATTCATCACGACCAGAATGCGATCGACATCATTGGATCCGGAAAATGCATCGATGGCGTCGCCGAGCGGCGTGTTGTCGATGACACCGCCATCCCAGAAGCTCGCATCGGGGAACGCGATGGCCGGAAACCCGGGCGGCAGACTGCCGCTCGCCAGTACATGGCGCGGCCCGATCTCCATCTTTGTTTCATTCTCGCGCGGATGGTTGCGGAAACGGATCAACTCGCCGGAGGACACATCGACCGCGGTGACGACAAAACGGGTCTTGCTGGCATTCAACGAAGCGAAATCGACATGCTTTTTCAGCGTTCCGAGCATTGGATCGGTGTCGTAGAAATTAGTCCAGTTGAAGAAATTCCAGATATCGCGGCGTGGCATATAAAAGCCGGGCACTCCGAACAATGCGAGATTGCGGCTTGCGGCTGCCCACCAATAACTCGGCGCGTCGAGCGACAGATCGGACCACAGCGACCGCAAGCGATCCCGCGCGTCGGCCCGGTCCTTGGCGCCGACGACGCAAGCCGCATTGATCGCGCCAATCGAAACCCCGGTTACCGCAGTCAATCGCACGGTCCTGCCCGGAACGTCGATTTCGTCCATCAGTTCAAGCAACGCAATCATCGCGCCGAACTCGTAGGCGCCGAGCGCGCCTCCGCCCTGCAGCACCACTCCGATTTCGACGTTGTCCTTTGCGACCTGTCCCATGGCAGCCTTGCTCAGAGTTTCCCCTGCACCTCGCCGCGAAAGCCGTAGATCACGCGTTTGCCGGCGAGCGCCACCAGTTGGACGTCGCGGGTCTGGCCCGGCTCGAACCGCACCGCGGTGCCGGCAGCGATATCGAGCCGCATGCCGCGGGCTTTCCTGCGGTCGAATTTCAGTGCCGGGTTGGTTTCGAAGAAGTGGTAGTGCGAGCCGACCTGGATCGGACGGTCGCCGGTATTGGCCACGGAGAGGGTCACCGTCTTGCGGCCCGCGTTGAGTTCGATCTCGCCGTCCTTGATGAAGAGTTCGCCGGGGATCATCTGGTGCTCCTACCTGATCGGCTCATGCACGGTGACAAGCTTCGTCCCATCCGGAAATGTTGCCTCGACCTGGATGTCGTGGATCATCTCCGGGATGCCGTCCATGCATTGCGCGCGGGTGATGACCTGCGCGCCGGATTGCATCAACTCGGCCACCGTGCGGCCGTCGCGTGCGCCTTCGACGATGAAGTCGGAGATGATCGCGATCGCCTCGGGGTGGTTGAGCTTGACGCCGCGCTCCAGCCTGCGGCGTGCCACCATGGCCGCCATCGAAATCAAGAGCTTGTCCTTTTCGCGGGGGGAGAGATTCATGCGAGCACTCGGGTGATTGAAGATCTAGTTGAGCCAAAGCCTCTAGTTAAGCCAGAGCCTCTAATTGAGCCAAAGCCTTGGCAGCGCCACGCCGCTGGCGCGGCCGAGCACTGCCATCATATCGGCGCGAAGCCGGGCCGCATCTTGGGCACAGAAACGGGCCATTGCAAATCCATTCCAGCAGGAGATACCGACCTCGCCGCCGAACGTTTCCGATGCCTCGCGGATCCGCTCCACCAGCGCCTGGTCACCCGGCACGATCAGCGCGGTGCCGATGGCAACGCCACCCTTGGCGATGGCCGGGCGCGCCAGTTTTTCGCCGATGTCGCCGTCGAGCCGGATGGTTTCCGCAAACACGAAGCGACCGCCGCGACGCAGGCGCCAGCGATCGACGAACTCGCCGTGCAGCATCTTTTCGCCCATCGCCGCGCGGCCGAACACCACGATTTCGCAGAGCAGAAGCGAGGCGTCCGCCGCCATGTCGATGTCGATGCGCCTGATAATCCGCGCCCGGTCGAACAGGATGGTCTCCTGGGGGAGCCATGAGAGATGAGCGCCTGCTGCCGCCTTCAACGCGATATTGAGCTGCGCGGCGGGCCCGGCCGCGCGATAGACCTTTTCGGCCGCCGCTGTCGTCAGCGTCAGCCGCGCTCCCTCGCCTGCCGCGATATCGATATCGAAACGATCGCCACCGGCAATGCCGCCGGCCGTGTTGACGAACACGCCGGACAGCCCCTCCTGCTCAGGGGAAGGAAAGCGCACGCGCAGCGAGCCGGATTCATGCAGATCGCCGCGGCGGGTGACGCCGTCCTGAAGATGCACGCCGAACCGCACCGCGCCCTGGGCCCGGTTGGCTGCGAACGTCGCTGAACTCGCGCGCGTGCTATCGGTCCGCATCCGTCCCCCAAACGCAACGCCCGATACGACCTTACAGCGCCATCTGGCGGCTGATCTCGGCAGGATCGAGGTTGGCGCGGTCGCAGGCATATTTCACCGCGCCGCGGTCCATGACCGCAAAATTGTCGCCGAGCTCGCAGGCAAAGTCGAGATATTGTTCGACCAGCACGATCGCCATGTTGCCGAGGCTGCGCAGATAGGTGATGGCGCGGCCGATGTCCTTGATGATCGAGGGCTGAATGCCCTCGGTCGGCTCGTCCAATAGCAACAGCTTTGGCCGCATCACCAGCGCCCGGCCGATCGCAAGCTGCTGCTGCTGGCCGCCGGAAAGGTCGCCGCCGCGCCGGCCCAGCATCGTGTTCAGCACCGGAAACAGTGAGAACACGTCGTCAGGGATATGGCGGTCTTCACGCTTGAGCGGCCCGAAGCCGGTCCTCAGATTTTCCTCCACCGTCAGCAACGGAAAGATCTCGCGCCCCTGCGGCACGAAGCCGATGCCGCGCCGTGCGCGCTCGTAAGGCTTAAGACCGGTGATGTCGTTACCCTCCAGCGCGATCGAGCCGCTGGCGATCGGGTACTGCCCGACCATCGCGCGCAGCAGCGAGGTCTTGCCGACGCCGTTGCGGCCAAGCACGCAGGTCACCTTGCCCGGCTCGGCGGATAGCGAGACGCCGCGCAGCGCCTGGGCTGCGCCGTAGTAAAGGCTGATATTGTCGACCTTCAGCATGGATCAGCGCCCCAAATACACTTCAATCACCCGCTCGTTCGCCGAGACCTGATCGATGGTCCCTTCCGCCAGCACCGTGCCTTCATGCAGGCAGGTGACCTTGACGCCGAGTTCGCGGACGAAGGTCATGTCATGCTCGACGACCATGACCGTCTTTTCCTTGTTGATTTCCTTCAAGAGCTCCGCGGTCTGATGGGTCTCGACGTCAGTCATCCCGGCGACCGGCTCGTCGACCAGAAGCAGTTTTGGATCCTGCGCCAGCAGCATGCCGATCTCCAACCATTGCTTCTGGCCGTGCGACAGGCTCCCTGCCAATCTATTGCGTGCATCGGTCAGGCGGATGGTTTCCAGCACGCGGTCGATCCGCTCGGCTTCGTCCCTGCTGCCGCGCCAGAACAGCGTGCCCTTGACGCTGTGATCGACATTGAGCGCCAACAGGAGATTGTCCTCGATGGTCTGGCTCTCGAACACCGTCGGCTTCTGGAACTTGCGGCCAATGCCGAGTTCGGCGATGCGGGTTTCGTCGAGCCGCGTCAGGTCAGTGATGCCGTCGAACAGCACCGTGCCCTCGTCCGGCTTGGTCTTGCCGGTGATGATGTCCATCATCGTGGTCTTGCCGGCGCCGTTGGGGCCGATGATGGCGCGCATCTCGCCGGGCTCGAGCGTCAGCGACAGATTGTTGATGGCGTGAAAGCCGTCGAACGAGACGTGCACGCCGTCGAGATAGAGCAGCGCGGAAGTGGTCCTTCCCTCCATGACGCTCATGCGCTCACTCCGCCGGGTTCGGTTCGCCGACGCCGTCTTCGCGCGCGGCGCTTTCGGCATTGGCCGCTTGCGTTGCCTTGCGTGACTCGCGCCAGGCGGTGAAGGTGCCGACGATGCCCTTCGGCAGCAGCAGCGTCACCAGGATGAACAGCGCGCCCAGCATGAACAGCCAGTACGGCGCCAGCGGGCCCGACGTGAAGTAGGTCTTTGCATAGTTGACGACGACGGCGCCAAGCGCAGCGCCGACCAGCGTGCCACGGCCACCGACGGCGACCCAGATCACCGCCTCGATGGAATTGCCTGGCGCGAACTCGCTCGGATTGATGATGCCGACCTGCGGAACATAGAGCGCGCCGGCAACGCCGGCCATGCAGGCCGACAGGGTGAACACGAACAGCTTGTAGGATTCGACGCGGTAACCGAGGAAGCGTGTGCGGGATTCGGCGTCGCGGATCGCGATCAAGACCTTGCCGAGTTTCGAGGTCACCACCGCACGGCAGATCAGGAAGGCCAGGATCAGCGCCAGGCAGCTCAGCGCGAACAGAGCGGCGCGGGTGCCGTCGGCCTGCACATTGAAGCCGAGGATGTCCTTGAAGTCGGTGAGGCCGTTATTGCCGCCGAAGCCGAAGTCGTTGCGGAAGAACGCCAGCAGCAGCGCATAGGTCATCGCCTGCGTGATGATCGAGAGATAGACGCCGGTGACACGGGAGCGGAACGCCAGCCAGCCGAAGCAGAACGCCAACAGGCCCGGGACGACCAGCACCATCAGCGCTGCGAGCCAGAACATATCAAAACCGTACCAGTACCACGGCAGCTCTGGATAATTCAGGAACACCATGAAATCGGGCAGGACCGGATTGCCATAGACGCCGCGGCTGCCGATCTGGCGCATCAGGTACATGCCCATCGCGTAGCCGCCGAGCGCGAAGAAGGCGCCGTGGCCGAGCGAGAGAATGCCGCAATAGCCCCAGATCAGATCGATCGAGAGCGCGAGAATGGCGTAGCAGGCGTATTTGCCGAACAGCGCGACCAGATAGGTCGGCACCTGGAACATCGAGCTCGCCGGCAACAGCAGGTTCGACAGCGGGATCAGCACGCCGAGCGCGGCGACGACGACGAGGAAGATAGTGGCGCTGCGATCGAGCGAACGCGTCAGCACGTGCGGCGTCATGCTTCCACCGCCCGGCCCTTGAGCGCGAACAGGCCGCGCGGCCGCTTCTGGATG
This sequence comes from Bradyrhizobium sp. AZCC 1610, assembly GCF_036924515.1. NCBI lineage: Bacteria > Pseudomonadati > Pseudomonadota > Alphaproteobacteria > Hyphomicrobiales > Nitrobacteraceae > Bradyrhizobium > Bradyrhizobium sp. AZCC 1610. Next base: position 6,091,879 of record NZ_JAZHRR010000001.1, read on the forward strand.
AACAGGATGATCAGCACCAGAATGGCGATCTTGCCGAGGACGGCGCCTGCCACCGGCTCCAGGAACTTGTTGGCGATGCCGAGCGTGAAGGCGCCGACCAGCGTGCCCCAGAGATTACCGACACCGCCGAACACCACCACCATGAAGGAATCGATGATGTAGCTCTGCCCGAGGTTGGGGCTGACATTGTCGATCTGCGACAGCGCCACGCCGGCGATGCCGGCGATCCCCGAGCCGAGGCCGAAGGTGAGCGCATCGACGCGCGAGGTGGCAATGCCCATCGAAGCCGCCATGCGGCGATTTTGAGTGACCGCGCGCATCTCGAGCCCGAGCGCGGTGTAGCGCAGCATCGCGAGCAGGATGACGAAGACGGCCAGCGTGAAGCAGAGGATCCAGAGCCGGTTATAGGTGATGGTGATCTGCCCGAGTTCGAACGCGCCGCTCATCCAGGAGGGATTGCCGACCTCGCGGTTAGTCGGGCCGAACATCGTGCGCACGGCCTGCTGCAGCACCAGCGAGAGGCCCCAGGTCGCGAGCAGCGTTTCCAGCGGGCGGCCATAGAGAAAGCGGATGATGCCGCGCTCGATCAGGACGCCGATGGCCCCTGCCACCAGAAAAGCCAGCGGCACCGCGATCAAGAGCGAATAGTCGAACAGGTCGGGATAGCGGGTGCGGATCACTTCCTGCACCACGAAGGTGGTGTAGGCCCCTAACATCACCATCTCGCCATGGGCCATGTTGATGACGCCCATGACGCCGAAGGTGATCGCTAGCCCGATCGCGGCGAGCAGCAGCACCGAGCCCAGCGAGAGGCCGTACCAGGCATTCTGCACCATCGACCACATCGCCAGATTGCTCTGGATCGAGGCGATCGCGCTGGCCGCGGCGCGCGCGACGTTGGGCGGCACGTCACTGCCCAATCCGGTCAGTAGCGCCATCGCTTCCTGGTCGCCCTTCGCCTTGACGATGGCGACGGCTTCGAGCTTTTCCACCTCGGTCGCGTCGCCCTTGTAGAGCAGGATCGCCGCGCGGGCCTCGGTGAAGGCCGCCTTGGCGCCCTTGTTGGTTTCCTTGGCGAGCGCGCCGTCGATGACGGCCAGTGCGCTCTCCTCATGGCTCTTGAACACCGACTGCGCAGCCGCAATGCGCTTGGCGGGATCGGGCGACGCCAGGGTCAGGCCACCGAGGGCTGCCTCCACGGCGCGGCGCAGGCGGTTGTTGAGACGGACGGCGGCGGCGTTGTCGGGCAGCTTGTCGACGGCAGCGCCGGTGGCGGCATCGATGATCTTGCCGTCGTCTTGGGTGACGAAAACCTTCTTGGTATCAGGATCGGCCGACAGCCGGCCTTCCTGCAGCGCGCTGATGATGGGAAAGGCCAGCGGATTGCCCGAGACAGCGACCGCGCCGATCGCCTCGTCGGTGTCGGAAAAATCATCATTGGCGAATTTGGCGACCGCATCCTCGAACGGCCCCGCCAGCGCCGGCACGGCGAAAGCTGCAGTCAAAAGGATTGCGAGCAAAACCGCACGAATACGGTCAAGGAAATTGGCAGACACAATACGACCCCGGCAGGAGTGTGGGGAGAAGGCGGCGGCACCGCCGCCTTCTCCGGTCTTCGATAGTTCTCTTGGAAGTTATCGTTGTAGGTCAGGTGGGGATCAAGATCCCTGACCGCCGCACTTGTTGGTCTTGGTGTTGTAGTTGCCGCACTTCTTGCCGACCCAGTCGCCGATCAGGTCCTTGGAGCCGTCGAGCTCCTTCGACCAGGCGTCGCCAGCGACAAGACCCGGGGTCTTCCACACCACGTCGAACTGGCCGTTGGCTTTGATTTCGCCAATGAACACCGGCTTGGTGATGTGATGGTTCGGCAGCATCTTGGAGGTGCCGCCGGTCAGGTTCTTGGCTTCGATGCCGGGCAGCGCGTCGATCACCTTGTCGGCGTCGGTCGACTTCACCTTCTCGACCGCCTTGACCCACATTTCGAAGCCGATGACGTGTGCTTCCATCGGATCGTTGGTCACGCGCTTCGAATTCTTGGTGTAGGCCTGCCAGGCCTTGATGAACTTCTCGTTGGCCGGGTCCTTGATCGACTGGAAGTAGTTCCAGGCGGCGAGATGGCCGAGCAGCGGCTTGGTGTCGATGCCGGCGAGTTCTTCTTCACCGACCGAGAACGCGACAACCGGAATGTCGGTCGCCTTGATGCCCTGGTTACCCAGTTCCTTGTAGAAGGGAACGTTGGCGTCGCCGTTGATGGTGGAGACGACAGCCGTCTTCTTGCCGGCCGAGCCGAACTTCTTGATGTCGGCGACGATCGTCTGCCAGTCACTATGACCGAACGGCGTGTAGTTGATCATGATGTCTTCCTGCTTGACGCCCTTCGACTTCAAGTAGGCTTCGAGGATCTTGTTGGTAGTGCGCGGATAGACGTAGTCGGTGCCGGCCAGCACCCAGCGCTTCACCTTCTCGTCCTTCATCAGGTAGTCGACGGCGGGAATCGCCTGCTGGTTCGGCGCAGCACCGGTGTAGAACACGTTGCGCTCGCTCTCCTCGCCTTCGTACTGCACGGGGTAGAACAGGATCGAGTTCAGCTCCTTGAATACCGGGAGCACGGACTTGCGCGACACCGAGGTCCAGCAGCCGAACACGACCGAGACCTTGTCCTTGGTGATCAGTTCGCGCGCCTTTTCCGCAAACAGCGGCCAGTTCGACGCCGGGTCGACGACGACAGCCTCGAGCTTCTTGCCGAGCACGCCGCCCTTCTTGTTCTGCTCGTCGATCAGGAAGAGGACGGTATCCTTCAGCGTGGTTTCGCTGATGGCCATGGTCCCGGAAAGCGAGTGCAGGACGCCGACCTTGATGGTCTCCTGCGCCTTTGCGTTTGAAAATGCGGCCAGGCCCAAAACCAGGCCGGCGGTCGCCGCCAGCCAGCGACGGCGGCTCATCGTCGTTATATCGTGAGTCAATTGAGTAAGCATGAGGTGTCATCTCCCTGACGCAGACGCGTTAAACGCTGCGAACGGCCCCACGGCCGCCTGCGTTAACGGAATCGCAAGAACCATGCCACGGTTCGAAAACGAGGTAAGCCAATATAATCGCTTTGGAATCTTGAGGATGCGGAAACCAAGGATGGCAAATCTGCTTATTTTTTAGACTGCGGAAATGTATGCTTCAGCGGCAAACTACCTATTTTTTGTGCAAATGCCGTAATTTGGCTAAATTTCTTGCACGAATTTTGATCGTTTTGGCTTCTGATAAGCGTCGCGGCGCGGTTTGGCTGACCGGTTCCTTAACCGCACGGACGATGCGCGCGGAATTCACCTTGAAAGTGCCGCCCAAGTGCTCCATATGATCCACGTGACCTTGAGAATCATCAGGTCCTTGCGAGCCGCGTGTTCTGATCCCGTTTTGCGGTTTCTGGCTTGCCCCTTCAGCTAGCAAAACCGACGCCCCAAACACGCGGGTGTCTCTGACACCCCTCGCGCGCCCCCGGCCGGTACGGCTGGGCGCCTGCCTTTGTTAATGGAAAGAACCCATCTTTTGACCTCCTCCTTTCAGGATTTCGGCCTCGCCGAACCCATTTCGCGTGCACTCAAGGAAGAAAATTACCTCACGCCCACGCCCATCCAGGCCCAGACCATCCCTCTCGCAATGACCGGCCGCGACGTCGTCGGTATCGCCCAGACCGGCACCGGCAAGACCGCAGCCTTTGCGCTTCCGATCCTGCACCGCATTCTGGAAAATCGCATCCGGCCGCAACCCAAGACCTGCCGCGTGCTGGTGCTCTCGCCCACCCGCGAATTGTCGGGCCAGATCCTCGACAGTTTCAACGCCTATGGCCGCCACATCCGCCTGAGCTCGGCGCTGGCGATCGGCGGCGTGCCGATGGGCCGTCAGGTCCGCTCGGCGATGCAGGGCGTCGAAGTCATGGTGGCGACCCCCGGCCGCCTGCTCGATCTCGTCCAGAGCAACGGGCTGAAGCTCGGCCAGGTCGAGTTCCTCGTGCTCGACGAAGCCGACCGCATGCTCGACATGGGCTTCATCAACGACATCCGCAAAGTCGTCGCCAAGCTGCCGATCAAGCGCCAGACCCTGTTCTTCTCGGCCACCATGCCCAAGGACATAGCGGAACTCGCCGAAGCCATGCTGCGCGACCCCGCCCGCGTGGCGGTGACGCCGGTGGCCTCGACCGTCGAGCGCATCACCCAGCGCATCATCCAGGTCGATTTCTCGGCCAAATCGGGCGTACTGGCGCAGCTTCTGAAGCAGGAACCGGTTGACCGCGCGCTGATCTTTACCCGCACCAAGCACGGTGCCGACAAGGTCGTGAAGACGCTGGCCAAGGCCGGCATCGACGCCAACGCCATTCACGGCAACAAGTCGCAGAACCACCGGGAGCGCGTGCTGGCGGCGTTCCGCACCGGCGAGATCCGCACCCTGGTCGCCACCGACATTGCCGCCCGCGGCATCGACGTCGACGGCATCAGCCATGTGGTGAATTTCGATCTGCCCAACATCCCGGAAACCTATGTCCACCGCATCGGCCGCACCGCGCGCGCCGGCGCCGAAGGCGTTGCGATCTCGCTGATCGCCGGCGCCGAGGAAATGGGTTATCTGCGCGATATCGAGCGGCTGATCCGCATCACGCTGCCGCGGGAAGACCGTCGCACACCCGGCAGCCGCGACGCCGCGCCGGCCGCCTCACAGCGCCCGGCACAGCACCGGGGCGGACGGTCCGCACCGCGCGCCCACACCGCCAGGGCCCAGGATTCCAGGGGACATGACTCCAGAGGACATGAATCCAGAGGTCACGAATCCCGGGGACATGAATCGGCACCGGGATCAAAAGGCCCTCGCCGTCCCCGCCGCGGTGGTGGTAATAATGCCGCGCCGCAGCCGAACCGGCACGAGCAGCCGCGGCCGGCGCAGCAGGCCGGCAAGAGCCAAGGCGGGAAAAGCGAGGGCATTCAGGGCGTCGCCTTCTTGCATCGCGAGAGCCGTCCGAATACTCAACCCAACCGTACCCACCGACCGCAGCGCTAAGCCTCGATCGACCTGGAGACTATCATGGCTAAAGAAGAGCTGATCCAGTTCGAAGGACTGGTGACCGAAATCCTCCCCGACGCGCGCTACCGCGTGCAACTCGACGCCGGACACGAGATTGTTGCCTACACCGCCGGCAAGATGAAGAAGAACCGGATCAAGACGCTGGCAGGCGATCGGGTCACGATCGAAATGTCGCCCTATGATCTGGAGAAGGGCCGCCTGATCTTCCGTCACAAGGACGAGCGGCCTAGTACCGGTGCCCCGCGTGGGGGACCGCCGCGCGGCGGCCAGTTCCGCCGCCGGTAAACGGCCCGTAAACCGCCTGCAAAATCGCGCCCGACACTCCCATCGCGCGCGAGCGCGGTCGGCTGGCCGGCCGAATCAAAAAATCGTGCACGTCAGGATTGTTTTGGACCCTACTATCGAATAATATTGGGCATCGATTTTCGGCCGGACGACATTAGCTATCCACCGGTACAGCCGGTTTAGACGCTGACGACCCTTCCAAAAATTCGATCTCACCAGCCCACCGAAGGGTGGGCTACGACTTGTATATCCGAGAAGGGACTACCCCCGTGAGCATGGGAACCGTGAAGTGGTTTAACGCAACCAAGGGCTATGGCTTCATCCAGCCGGATGATGGCGGCAATGACGTGTTCGTGCACATCAGCGCTGTCGAGCGTGCCGGTCTTGGAACGCTGCGTGAAGGCCAGAAGATCTCCTACGAAATCGTGGCAGATCGTCGCTCTGGCAAATCTTCGGCCGACAATCTGCGCGCCGCCGGATAAGGGATTTTTCGGGGCGCGCGCGTCCTGGAAATTGCTCCTGAACAAGCGAAAGGCCGTGCCCATGGCGCGGCCTTTTTGTTGACCAAGCGCCGACTTCAGAGCGACGTTGCCCCGATACTTATTTGGGCGTGCAAGCTGCACCCGGCGAAGCCGGAGGCGGATAGTCTACGCATTTGGAGTAGCGCGGACGGGTGTAGCTGAAGTCGCTCAGCTTGATTCCGTCCTTCTCGAAGATGAACCAGGTGGTGCCCGGGATGAAATTATAGCTGACCTCGCTGAAGATCAGATAGGTGCCGCCGGTCTGGAGCGCGGCCGGTATAGGGATAATTTTCTTTTCCTCATGCGGCGCCACGCCCTTGCTCCACTGCACCCGCGCCTGCTTCGTGTCAGGATCGACATACAGCTCGGTGATCGTGGCCTTGACCGGCGTCCACGGATAGGGCGTCATGATGGCCTTGCTGGCATTGAAGAAGTTGTCCAGTTGGGCAGTGGTGACCTCGGTGTTCTGGGATGTCAGGTCAGACAGCGTTCGCGCCATCAGCACCACCTTGCGGTTGACGGCCACAGCGGACGAGAGCTCGAAGGTTCCAAGGAGCAGCACCGCCATCACCGGTATGATCATGGCAAATTCGACTGCCGCGACGCCGCTGCGATCGCCGAGCAGTTCGAACGCCCTGCGGCGCATGCGAAGCCAGATTGTCGTCATCGGGTTCATTGCCCTGCTCTATTTGTAAGGTTCGTTCTGAAATGCCGCGGTCGCGGTCAACAGCCGCTCGCTGCTGCCCACGTTCGCGATGTTGAAGCCGAGCCCGGTGACGAACAGCGGCCATTTGTAGAACAGCCGCACCACGACGATATCGCCGGGGTCACCGGGGAGATAATTGTTCGGGGGCACGAAATTCTTGGTGTCGGCATCGATCGGGGGGGCAATGTCGACGGCGGCGAAGGCCTTATAGCTCTGCACGTCGATCGAGATTCCGTTCACGCAATCGAACAGCGCGACGATATTGCTGCAAACCAGGTTCTTGAACTGTGCCTGGCTAAATTTTGCGTTCTGCGCCTGACCAGTCATGATCACGCGCGCGGAATCCTGCGTCACGGTCTCGAGCACCTGGCTGGCAAAGAACACCATCGCCAGTTCGATGATCGCAAACAGAACTCCAAAAAAAAGCGGCGCGACCAGCGCGAACTCGACGGCGGCCGAGCCTTGCCGGTTGCGGCGAAATCGGCGCAAAATGTTTGTTTTGGGAGCGACGGGCGACGGCATCGAAGAAACCCCAGGACGCGAGAGGAATTGCCGCCAAGAATTACCCGAAACTGATTGTTGAAGTGTTTCGCCCGATCCTGACAGAACGGCCCGCTCTGTTAGGCGAACAATAACCATCCTTCAATAACCATCCTTGGGATCGGCAGCCGATCCCGCCACCCGGTGCGATCGGCCGGTCAGATGCAGCAAGCTTAGTTGGGTTTGACCGCGGTGGCGGCGGCAGCCGCACCGCTGGCCTGGCTTGAGAGCGAGCCGGCCTGATCGATCGCCGTCCTGAAATAGTTGGTGCCGTCGCCAAGCGTGACCCGGCGCTGGCAGATCGGCATGCAGCTATAGGATTCCCGTTCGACGCCGCGATAGACGGTGACGAGCTGATCGGTAGGGCCTTCGACCTGGATCTGGCGGTCGACCAGCACCTCGCCGTTGCGGTCCATGGCGATGAAATTGGTTGCGCCGTAGCCCTTGCCGGTGACGACGACGATGCCGCCGCTCTGCAGGGTCACGTCCGCGATCAGCGGGTTTCCGACCACGATGGTGGAGACCTTGGCAGGAAGCTTCACGAGCTTTGCCTGATCGACATAGACGGCGATTCGGTCGGGATCGGGCGTGGCCAGGCAGACGGCCGGCCACAGCAGGAGGCCTGCAGCGAGAGATAATCCAAAACGCGCGCGTGCGCGAATACGCTGGAACTTGAACGACATACTTTACCCCGGGGCATCAACAAGCCGGCAATGGCGATACGCAGCGGAACCGGCGCCCGACACGGTGAATCTGACGACAATTCATGAACAAAGGGCAAATGGGCCCCGAAATGGGGCAAGAAATCTGGGACCCGCCTATTTGCGGAACGGATAGGCCAGTTGTCCGATGATTTCGCGGGGAAACGAGGACTGATCGTCCACGCCATATTGGTCCGGCAGCGTGCCTTCGGGCATCCGGAAGGTCCCGAACAGAATGTCCCAGAGCGGAAAGGTGCCCGCGAAATTGGTGTCGCCGCCCGCCTCGCGCAAGGTGTGGTGCCAGCGGTGAAACACCGGCGTCGCCACGACGTATTTGAACGGGCCGAGCGTCCAGTTGAGGTTGGCGTGAACGAACGCCGAATGGAAGATGTTGAACGGCCCGAGCCAGAGCATCACACCCGGCGAAATGCCGGCTATCAGCAGCACGACATCGACCCCGATGGTGCCTAGCAGCAGGTTGACGGGGTGAAAGCGCGCCGCCGAGATCCAGTCCACATCTTCCGACGAATGGTGGATAGCGTGGTATTTCCACAACCCGCCGCCATGAAACATGCGGTGCAGCCAGTACATCATGAAATCGGCTGCGATCAGGAACAGGATCGCCTGCAGCCATAGTGGCAGCCTCGACAGCGGGCCATGGCCGTTGTCGTAGAAGGCGATCAGCGCGTCGGCGTCATGAATTCCAAACACCAGGGCGGCGCCGAGTACCAACAGCCCGATGCGGAACACGCGTGCGAACAGCGGCACCAGGAACCAGTAGCAGACGTCGGTGACGAGCTCGCGCTTGCGCCACCAGGGCCTGCCGGGATTGCAGGCCCAGAAATGCGCCAGCACCGAGAACACCAGCGCCAGCGCGATCGTGACCGGCACCACCTTGGTCAAGGTCTGGCCGAGCATCTCGACGACTTCCAGGCCCAAGGACATTGCCGCCTCTTGTGATCAGCCGGCGCGACGCGTTCAATTTCGGCAGGCTCAGACGCGCAACGTGTCGTGATCGGATTGAGCAGTCAATTGTCTTGCGAACGTTCACCACGGCCTTTTCGTCCGAATGGACACGCTGCCAACTGCCGCGAGAATCGAGGAACGTGACCGCCGGCGTCCCGGGCATCAGCAGCACGGCATCGATGCCGTAGTCTCTGAGAATATCGAGCAGCAGATTGACGTCCTTGAGCTGCAGCGCGCCGAAATATTTCATACGAATTGTTCGCCGTACAATTCGCCCCGCCGATCGAAACACACCGGCACCTCGGGCGCGAGCGTTCTCGAAGCGGCGCCTGCATTCTACCGAATGCCTTAATGCCGTGTTTACTCTGCTCAAGAACGGCGAGTTCCAGGCGTTTTTGCGCGATCGAATTAACTGCGCCGCAATTGTCGCACCCTAAGGTGACGCATGGTCACGGTGCTGAGAACGCCGGCAAGACCAAATACTAGTTTGACCAGCCACGTGTACACAGGAGTTACCTAATGAAGAATCTCGTTTCGCGTTTCATGAAGGACGAGTCCGGCGCCACCGCCATCGAATACGGCCTGATTGCCGCCGGCATCTCGATCGCGATCGTTACCGCCGTCGGCACCGTGGGCACCCAGCTCAACACCAACTTCGAGACGATCAAGACGAAGCTGACGCCGGCTCCGTAAAGACTTGCGCCAAGGGCCCCGGGCTATCCGGGGCCCTTGTTGCTTACGGCGCGCAGCAGTTCGAATGGCCTGCTTCGATCGCGCCGTTCTCAGATTCTTCACCAGTCACGACTAGATTGTGGCGACGCTCCGATCCATAAGCCTCTTCCACTGCGGCCCTCACTCACATGATGATCGACCTGGCGCGCCTTCTGCTGTTCCCAGCCCTCGTGGCGTTCGCAGCCGCCAGCGATCTGCTCACCATGACGATTTCGAACCGCGTGTCGCTGGCGCTGATCGCCGGCTTCCTGGTTCTTGCGCTGCTGGGTGGCATGGGCCTGCACGACATGCTCCTGCACATCGGCGCCGGCGCAGCCGTCCTCGTGGTTGCCTTTGCCTGCTTCGCGATGGGCTGGGTCGGCGGCGGCGACGCCAAGGTCGCCGCCTGCGTAGCGCTCTGGTTCGGTTTCGACCATCTCCTCAGCTACCTGGTCTACGCCTCGCTGTTCGGCGGGGCGTTGACGCTGTTGCTGATCCAGTTCCGGCAGTGGCCGCTGCCCTACCCGCTTGCGGGGCAAGCCTGGCTGAACCGGCTGCACGACAGGCAGAGTGGAATCCCCTACGCCATCGCGCTCGCGCTCGGCGCGCTGATGATCTATCCGGAGACCGAATGGATCAAGGCGATCGACCTGACCCACCTCGCCATGCGCTGATCCAAAGCCAGTAACCTCCGGTTAAGGCAATTTACACACGCCTCATTAACCATGCTTTGACGAATAGCTGGTCAACTCCCATCACGGCGGCGGAAGCGTCGCGGCGTAATGTGGAAAGTGAAGCGTAATGAATACCGCACGCATTGTCGTCCTGACCATCGCAATCGGCGCTGGCGGCATTGCCGCATATCTCGCCAGTGGGTCCGACAAGCCCGCGCCGGCCGTGCCGGTCGCGCAGCTACCAACCGTGGATATTCTGGTCGCGAAGTCGGATATCGGCCTCGGCCAGTCGGTCAAATCAGAGGATCTGCAATGGCAGACCTGGCCGGCCGCGACCGCCGGCAGCAATTTCATCAGCCGCGCCGCCAGGGCAGACGCCGTCAAGGAGATCACGGGCTCGATCGCGCGCGCGCCATTCATCGCGGGTGAGCCGATCCGGGAGCAGAAGCTGGTGAAGGCCAACGGCTCCGGCTTCATGGCGGCGATCCTGCCCAGCGGCTTTCGAGCCATTTCCACCGAAATTTCGCCGGAAACCGGCGCGGGTGGCTTCATCCTGCCGAACGATCGCGTCGACGTGATTCTTTCCAAGCGCGAAAAAAGCCCGGACAGCAACGGCCCCGACGTCTCCACCTCGGAAATCATCCTGACCAATATTCGCGTTCTCGCGATCGATCAGGCGCCGAAGGAAAAAGAAGGCACCAACGCGCTGGTCGGCAAGACCGTCACGCTCGAGCTAAAGCCGGAGCAGGCCGAGACGCTCGCCCGCGCGCGCCAGAGCGGCACGCTGACGCTGGCGCTGCGCAGCATCGCCGACGTCAACGTGGCCGAGAATCCGGACGAACTACGCAACAAGCGCGGCGAAAGCCTCAACGTCATTCGTTACGGCGTTGCTGCCCAGCAAACGATGCAGAAGTGACCGAAAGGACGCCCGATATGAAGTGCAGGGAAAACCAGCCGATGATGAGAACATTCATCGTCCGCGCCCTGTCGTTTTCGGCCGTGGCAGCGCTCACGCTCAATCCGGCGCTGACGCCGGTGGTGGCGAGCGACTATCGCGCCGCCGTGCCCATCGCCGCCGACGGGCAGATGAACGCGCGCTTCGTTTCGCTCGGCATCGGCAAATCCATCGTGATCGACCTGCCGCGGGAGATCAAGGACGTGCTGGTCGCCGATCCGAAGATCGCCAATGCCGTCGTGCGGTCCACCCAGCGCGCTTATATCATCGGCGCCGCGGTCGGCCAGACCAACATCATCTTCTTCGATTCCGCAGGTGCGCAGATCGCGGCCTATGACATCGCGGTCAAGCGCGACCTCAACGGCGTGCGCGCTGCGCTGAAGCAGTCGCTGCCGAATTCGGACATCCAGATCGAAGGTGTCGGCGACGGCGTGGTGCTGAGCGGCATGGCAGCGTCCCCGATCGAGGCGCAGCAGGCCGCCGAGATGGCCGCGCGCCTCGTGGGCGGTGTGGAAAAGGTCGTCAATTCGATCGCCGTTCGCGGCCGCGACCAGGTGATGCTGAAGGTGACCGTCGCCGAAGTGGCGCGCAATATCGTCAAACAGATGGGCATCGATCTCACGGCCAGCATGACCTACGGCACCGCGGTGGTGAATTTCAGCAACTCCAACCCGTTTACCGCCTATGGCCGTCCGCTGGTCTCTGGCAACTCGGCGAGTGGAACGTTCGGAAGCGTTCCATCGGTAACGGCCACCCTCCGCGCCATGGAAAGTGCCGGCGTGGTGCGCACGCTGGCCGAACCCAATCTGACCGCGATCTCAGGTGAATCCGCGACCTTCATTGCCGGCGGCGAGTTTCCGGTTCCCTCAGGCTATTCCTGCGACCCGGTCACCCGTGTTTGCACGACCCAGATCCAGTTCAAGAAGTTCGGCATTTCGCTCAACTTTACCCCGGTCGTGCTGACTGAAGGACGAATCAGCCTCCGCGTGATGACCGAAGTGTCCGAACTGTCGAACGACAATTCGATCACGCTGACGCAGGCACTCAGTTCGACGTCGACGAACTCGCTGACCATTCCTTCGATCAAGACCCGCCGCGCCGAAACCACCCTGGAAATTCCCTCGGGCGGCGCGATGGCGATGGCGGGCTTGATCGCGGAACAGACCAAGCAGGCCATCAACGGCTTTCCAGGACTGGCCCAATTGCCTGTTCTCGGCACGCTGTTTCGCAGCCGCGACTTCGTCAACAACCAGACCGAGCTGATGGTTCTGGTCACGCCCTATGTGGTCCGCGCGGTGGCGCAGAAGGATCTGTCGCGCCCGGATGACGGCTTTGCCAGCGCTTCGGATCCGCAGTCCGATCTGCTCGGCAGCATCAATCGCATCTACGGCGTTCCGGGCCGCGTCGAGAAGGCACGGAATTATCGCGGCACCTACGGCTTTATTACGGACTGAGGCGGGACGATGACACCGAAGATGAAATCAAAGAAGCCCGCCGATCCCAGGCGCGCCCTCTGCCTGGCGGGAGCGCTGATCGGTCTTGCCGTGGCGCTTGGCGCCTGCAAGCACAATACCGATGTGGCGACGACGGCGGGCGTCCCGGACGACTATCGCCTGCGCCATCCGATCGCGGTCCAGGAAGCCGACCGCTCGATCGTCGTTTTCGTCGGCCGCGGTCGCGGCGGCCTTTCCGCCTCTCAGCGCGCCGACGTGATGTACCTGGGCCAGACCTGGATGCGGGAAGGCACCGGCATCATCAGCGTCGACGTGCCCGTCAATACGCCGAACGCGCGGGCGGCCGAGGATTCATTGCGCGAAATCCAGGCGACACTTGCCGCCGCCGGCGTGCCGCCGCGCGCGGTCAATGTCCACCAGTATCGCCCCGAAGACCCCAGGCACATGGCGGCGATCCGACTGAACTATCCGAAGATTTCGGCAGTGGCCGGCCCGTGCGGCCTGTGGCCCGAGGATCTCGGACCCTCGATCAACAACAAAGGCTATTTCGACAACAAGCCGTATTACAATTTCGGCTGTTCCAACCAGCGCAATCTGGCGGCGATGGTCGACAACCCGTCGGACCTCGTGCAACCGCGCCCCGAAACCCCGGCCTACACACCGCGGCGTAGCATGGCCTTCGAGAAGTATCGCAAGGGCACCACCACAACAACCAGCTATCCCGAGGCCGACAGGGCCAAACTCAGCGATACCGGCAAATGATCACATACTCGCGTCAGAATACAGAACAGCAGCCGGACAACACGGCGCCGTCTACCGAGGATCACATCGCGCCGGCGCCGCGGGTGTCCGTGCAGGCTTTCTGCGAGACGGTGGAAACCGCGGCCGCTGTGCAGTCGGCGGGCGAAGACCGCCGACTCGGCAAGGCTCATCTCAAGATCCAGATGGGCGGTATGGCCGCTGCCATCGAGGCCTACCGCTCGGCCCCGACGCCGAACGTCATCATCCTGGAGACCGAAGGCCGCAACGACATTCTCCTCGGCCTCGACCAGCTCGCCACCGTCTGCGACGCCGGAACCCGCGTGATCGTGATCGGGCGCATCAACGACGTCATGCTCTATCGCGAACTGGTGCGCCGTGGCGTCAGCGACTACGTCATCACCCCGGTCAACGCCATCGACGTCGTGCGCTCGGTCTGCAACCTGTTCTCGTCGCCGGACGCCAAGGCCGTCGGCCGCATCATTGCCATCGTCGGCGCCAAGGGCGGCGTCGGCGCATCCACTGTCGCCCACAACGTCGCCTGGGCGATCGCGCGTGATCTGGCGTTGGATTCCGTGGTCGCCGATCTCGACCTCGCTTTCGGCACCGCCGGCCTCGACTACAATCAGGACCCGCCGCAGGGCATCGCGGATGCGGTGTTCTCGCCCGACCGGGTCGATACCGCGTTCCTCGACCGCCTGCTGTCGAAATGCACCGATCACCTCAGCCTGCTGGCGGCGCCGGCCACGCTCGACCGGGTCTACGATTTTGGCGTGGAGGCGTTCGATTCGATCTTCGATACGCTTCGCACCACGATGCCCTGCATCGTGCTCGACGTCCCCCATCAATGGTCGGGATGGACCAGGCGCGCCTTGATCGCGGCCGACGACATCCTGATCGTCGCGGCGCCCGATCTCGCCAATCTGCGCAACACCAAGAACATCTACGACCTCTTGAAGACATCACGGCCGAACGATCGCGCGCCGCTCTATTGTCTCAACCAGGTCGGCATCCCGAAGCGTCCGGAGATCCCCGCCGCCGAGTTCGCCAAGGCGATCGAGAACCACCCGATCGCCACGATTCCGTTCGAGCCGCAACTCTTCGGTTCGGCCGCCAACAACGGCCAGATGATCGCGGAAATCTCCGCCACGCATCGCACCACCGAGATGTTCCTGCAGATTGCGCAGCGGCTCACCGGCCGCGGCGAGACCAAGAAGCCGAAGAGTTCGTTGCTGTTGCCCTTGATCGAGAAGTTGCGGGCCAAGAAGTAGGTCGCCCGCGTGGAGTGCCATCGTGTTCGGTAAGCGTAGTGGAAATGATAGCGATACGCGGGTATTGAAGCCCGCCATTCAGGCGCCGGAGCCGGCTTCAGCGCCGGCCGTCGCGCGCGAGATGGCCGCGCCGGCCGTCGCTTCGCCTCCAATCGCGCCCATGAAGGCGCCACCGCCCGCCCCGGCCATGGAGGCGCGGCGATCCGACAATTACTACCAGGTCAAGGCGACCATCTTCGGCGCCCTGATCGAGGCGATCGACCTTGCCCAGCTCGCCAAGCTCGACGGCGAGTCCGCGCGCGAGGAAATCCGCGACATCGTCAACGAGATCATCGCGATCAAGAACATCGTGATGTCGATTGCCGAGCAGGAAGAGCTGCTCGACGACATCTGCAACGACGTACTCGGCTACGGTCCGCTGGAGCCGTTATTGTCGCGCGACGACATCGCCGACATCATGGTCAACGGCGCCGGCACGGTATTCATCGAAGTCGCCGGCAAGATCCAGAAGACCGGCATCCGCTTCCGCGACAACCAGCAGCTTCTCAACATCTGCCAGCGTATCGTCAGCCAGGTTGGCCGGCGCGTCGACGAATCCTCGCCGATCTGCGACGCCCGCCTCGCCGACGGCTCCCGCGTCAACGCCATCGTTCCGCCGCTGGCGATCGACGGGCCTGCGCTCACCATTCGTAAGTTCAGGAAAGACAAGCTGACGCTCGACCAACTGGTCAAGTTCGGCGCGATCTCGCCGGAAGGCGCGCAGATCCTGCAGATCATCGGCCGCGTCCGCTGCAACGTGCTGATTTCAGGCGGTACCGGCTCCGGCAAAACCACGCTGTTGAACTGCCTGACCCAGTTCATCGAGCATGACGAGCGCATCATCACCTGCGAAGACGCCGCCGAACTTCAATTGCAGCAGCCTCACGTGGTGCGGCTGGAAACCCGCCCACCCAACATCGAAGGCGAAGGCCAGATCACGATGCGCGAACTGGTTCGCAACTGCCTGCGTATGCGCCCTGAACGCATCATCGTCGGCGAAGTCCGCGGACCCGAGGCGTTCGACCTGCTGCAGGCCATGAACACCGGCCACGACGGCTCGATGGGAACGCTACACGCCAACAACCCGCGCGAAGCCCTGTCCCGCTGCGAATCCATGATCACGATGGGCGGCTTCTCGCTGCCCTCACGCACCATCCGCGAGATGATCTGCGCCTCGATCGACGTCATCGTGCAGGCCGCGCGTTTGCGCGACGGTTCGCGCCGCATCACCCACATCACCGAGGTGATGGGCATGGAAGGCGATACCATCATCACCCAGGACGTATTTCTCTACGACATGATCGGCGAAGACGCGAACGGCAAGATCATCGGGCGGCACCGCTCGACCGGGATCGGACGTCCTCGGTTCTGGGAGCGCGCGCGATATTTCGGCGAAGAGAAGCGACTCGCGGCCGCGCTCGATGCTGCCGAAGTCGCCGAGACGACTTGAGAGGGCGATGAGCATGCAGACGCTCGCACTGGCCTTTATGGCCGCCACCGCCATCGGCGGCCTGGCATGGGTCTTTCTCTACCCGTTGCTGTCGGGCGAGAAGAAGGCCGAGTCCCGTCGCGCCTCGATCGCACGTCCCGAACCCACCGCGCGTACGGCCGAGAAGAGCCAACGTTCGCGCCGCGAGCAGGTCGAGGGATCGCTCAAGGAAACTGACGCCCGCCGCAAGAAGTCCGTTCCCCTCAGCACCCGCCTCGCCCAGGCCGGCTTGGGGTCCTGGACGACGCAGAAATTCTGGATCGTGTCCGGCGTTTCGGCCGCAGCAGGATTCGTAGTCGCCTTCGTGGTCGGTGGCGGACTGCTAGGCGCCGCTGTGATGGCTTTCGCCACCGGCCTCGGCTTGCCGCGCTGGCTGCTGGGCTATCTCAAGAAGCGCCGGGAGAAGGCGTTTCTGAAGGCACTGCCCGACGCCGTCGACGTTATCGTGCGCGGCATCAAGGCCGGCCTGCCGCTGTTCGAATCGATCAAGGTCGTCGCCGCCGACGCGCCGGAACCGCTGAAGAGCGAGTTTCTGGCCATCATCGAAACCCAGACCATCGGCATGCCGCTGGGCGACGCCTGCGCACGGCTGTACGAGCGGATGCCGCTGCCGGAGGCGAACTTCTTCGGCATCGTCGTCGCGATCCAGCAGAAGTCAGGCGGCAACCTGTCGGAAGCACTCGGCAACCTGTCCAAGGTGCTGCGCGATCGCAAGAAGATGGCGGAGAAGATTCAGGCGATGTCGATGGAAGCCAAGGCTTCCGCGGGCATCATTGGCTCGTTGCCGCCGATCGTGATGCTGCTGGTGTGGATTTCGACGCCCGCCTACATCTCGCTGCTTTGGACCCATCATCTCGGCCAGTTCATGCTTGTGTGCTGCGTCGCCTGGATGACGATCGGTGTGCTGGTGATGAAGAAAATGATCAACTTCGACTTCTGACGGTGCAGCATGATTGAGTTTCTCATCGCCAAACTCCACGACGCGCGGTTCATGACCATGCTGCTCGCCGCCGTCGCGGCGAGCGCGACTGCTTACACGCTGATCATGCCGCTGTTTGCCGGCGAAGGCCTCGCCAAGCGCATGAAGGCGGTCGCCAGCGAGCGCGAACGGCTCCGGCAGCGCGAGCGCGACCGCCTCGCCAAATCGGAAAAGGTGTCGCTGCGGCAAACCCCGAAGCAACTCGTTTCCAAGGTGGTGGAAGACTTCAACCTGACCAAGTGGCTGGCGCAGGAAGCCGCCCGCGACAAGCTAATCATGGCCGGCTACCGCGGCCACGCGCCCTATGTCACGTTCCTGTTCGCCCGCGCGGTGACGCCGATCGTGCTGTTTCTCGGCGCGGCCCTCTACGTGTTCGTGATCACGCACATGGACAAGTCGCTGTCGATCAAGCTCGGCATTTGCATCGCCGCGGCCTATCTCGGACTGCAGGCGCCGATGCTGTTCCTGAAGAACGCCATCAGCAAGCGCCAGCTCTCCATCAAGCGCGCCTTTCCGGACGCGCTCGACCTGCTGTTGATCTGCATCGAGTCCGGCATGTCGGTCGAAGTCGCCTTCCGCAAGGTCTCCGTCGAGATCGCGGGGCAGTCGATCGCGCTGTCGGAGGAATTCTCGCTGACCACGGCCGAATTGTCCTACCTGCAGGATCGCAAGGTGGCTTACGAGAACCTCGCCAAGCGCACCGGCCTCGAGGGCGTGAAATCGGTCTGCCTGGCGCTGATGCAGTCGGAACGCTACGGCACGCCGCTCGGCCAGAGCCTGCGCGTGATGGCGCAGGAAAACCGCGACATGCGGATGAACGAGGCCGAGAAGAAAGCGGCCGCGCTGCCGCCGAAGCTCACCGTGCCGATGATCCTGTTCTTCCTGCCATGCCTGTTCATCGTCATTCTCGGACCGAGCTACATCAAGCTCCAGATGTTACCCTAAGGCCGCGATGCGGGCCGGCGCCGCGCGCAGCAGCGCTGCGCCGGGCCTCTTTCACTTTTGCCTGATTTGAGACGGATCAGTCGGGCCGATTGAGGGCTGCGACCGGCACGGTCTTGCCGCCATTGCGCGGGCTGTCCTTGCGGCTCAGCATTTCCCGCAAGTAAGCCACATTGGCGGTCGCCTCGTCGGCGGGCAGATCGCCCTTGGCGATGGTTTCGGCTTCCGCGAAGCGGCCCTGCAGACCGACTACGAGCGCCAGGTTCTGCCGCACCCTTGCGTCGGCGCGGGGATTGGAATAGGCGCGCCGCAGCGTTTCCTCGGCCTGCGGCAATTCCCGCGTCAGCATGTAGGAGAGACCGAGATTGGACAGCACCGACGGCTCTTCCGGCACGATCTTCAGCGCGGTCGCGTAATAGCGGCGGGCCTCCTCGTGCTTGCCCATCTTGTCGAGAGTGGTGCCCTGCACCGAAAGAATGCGCCAGTCGGGATTAGCGGGCGAATGGGCGCGGCTGAGCACGTCGAAGGCCGCCTGCGAATTGCCGTTGTCGGCGAGCGCGCGGCCGTAAGCGGCAAGCAGCGCCTTGTTGCCGGAATGGGCGATGGTGGCCTGTTCAAGCACGGCGACGGCCTGCGCGCGCTGGCCGGTGGCGCGGAGCGCCTGGCCGTATCCCAATGCCGCCTCGGCATCCTTGGGATTGGCCCGATGTCGTTCGCCGTAAACCTCGACCGCGCGGCGCGGATCTTCGGGAGCGGCTTGCGCCTTGGGGGACGATGAAGTCAGCGACCCCGTTATGTCGGACATGGTCTGGCAGCCGCCAAGGCCTGCGGCGAGAACCGCTGTCAGGGCCGCGGAGGAGAGGAACCGGGCGAGAGACCCGGCATGGCTGGACTGTCGACGCATGGCACTTCAACTCACGGGGAAAGGCTGACGAATGAAGCCGAACGCGCCAGCAATAGACTGTTAACCCTAACGGCCGGTTAATTGGCCGTGCTATGCCATCGGCACCACCCACGCCCGTCCCCTTCCGCGAGACCAGCATGCAATCCCCGTTCGAGACCGCGCCCGACGCCGCCGCCATTCCGATCATTTTCGCCACCAAGACGACCTGGAGCGCGATCGCCAGAGAACTCCCCGAACAGGCCCGGCAATTTGCGTCCGCCAACGATTTCACCGGCAAGCCCGGCAAATGCCTGACGTTGCCCGGGCCGGACGGCAAGATCGCGCAGGTCGTTTTCGGGCTGGAGGACGAGACCGCCAAGTCACGCGATCTGTTCCGGCCGGGCGCGCTGCCCGGCCTGCTGCCGCCCGGCGTCTATCGCTTTGCCAATGCGCCGCATGACGTGCGGCTGGCAACACTCGCTTTTGCGCTGGGGAGCTACCGCTTCGGCCGCTACCGCAAGGCTGACAAGCCCGATGTCCGGCTGGTGCCGCCCGACGGCATCGATGTCGCCGATGTCGCGCGGATGGCGGAGGCCGCCGCGCTGGCGCGCGACCTGATCAATACGCCGTCGAACGATATGGGCCCGGAAGAACTGGCGCAGGCTGCGCAAGCGTTGGCGACGCGCTTCGGCGCCCAGTTCAACTGCATCGTCGGCGACGCGCTCGTGAAGCAGAACTTTCCGCTGATCCACGCCGTTGGCATGGCCTCGACGCGCGCCCCGCGCCTGATCGATCTGAGCTGGGGCGATCCCGCCCATCCCAGGGTGACGCTGGTCGGCAAGGGCGTCTGCTTCGACACCGGCGGCCTCGATCTGAAGCCGTCCAGCGGCATGCTGATCATGAAAAAGGACATGGGCGGCGCCGCCAATGTGCTGGCGCTGGCGCAGATGGTGATGGATGCCAAGCTGAAGGTGCGGCTGCGCGTGCTGATCCCCGCGGTCGAGAACGCGGTGGCCGGCAACGCCTTCCGCCCGCTCGACATCTTCAAGTCGCGCAAGGGACCGACTGTCGAAATCGGCAACACCGACGCCGAGGGGCGGCTGGTGCTGGCGGATGCCTTGGCGCTGGCGGATGAAGAGAAGCCGGACCTGTTGATCGACCTCGGCACCCTGACGGGTGCGGCGCGGGTGGCGCTGGGACCGGATTTACCGCCCTTTTACACCCATGATGAGACGCTCGCCGAAAGCGTCGCAGCTCATGCGAAACGGGAGAACGATCCGTTGTGGCGAATGCCGCTGTGGCCGCCCTATGATTCGTGGCTGGATTCGAAGACAGCCGACATCAATAACGCGCCGTCGGGCGGCTTTGCCGGCTCGATCACCTGCGCGCTGTTCCTGCAGCGCTTCGTCACGGATGCAAAGAGCTGGCTGCATGTCGATATCTACGGCTGGACGCCTTCGGCAAAACCTGCGCGCCCCGAGGGGGGTGAATGCCAGGCCGCGCGCGCGATCTACAAACTGTTGAGCGAACGCTATGGATGATCCGCGCCTGACGCCGGCACGGCCTGAAGTCGCCGCGAAATATCTCGAAGGCAAGGTGAAGGCCGCGCGCTTTGTCACCGGCGAGGAATTTTGCGTGCGCGACGCCATCGCGCCGCTGCGCGAGGCGCCATCGGCAGATGCCATGCTGTCGACGCAGGCGCTGAAGGGCGAACGCGTCACGATCTACGACCGCGATGGCGAAGGCTTTGCCTGGGGCCAATTGAACAGCGATGGCTATGTCGGCTGGATTCCGGACGCCGCGCTGGTCAAGCCCGCCGCGGCTCCGACGCACAAGGTCACGGCGTTGCGGATGTTCGCGTTCCCGGGGCCGTCGATCAAGCTGCCTCCGGCCGAGACGCTGCCGATGGGCGCAAGGGTGACGGTCGTGCACGAAGACGGCGGGTTTGCCGTGACCGACGAAGGCTGGTATCTGCCGCGCCGGCATGTCGCCAGCCTCGACGCGATGGAAAAGGATTTCGTCGCGGTCGCCGAACGCTTTGTCGGCACGCCCTATCTGTGGGGCGGCAAGAGCAGCCTCGGCATCGATTGCTCCGGCCTCGTACAAGTGTCGCTGAACGCCGCCGGCACCGGCTGCCCGCGCGACAGCGACATGCAGCAGGACGGCCTGGGCCGGGCATTGAATCCTGCCGAGATGAAGAGGCTGCAGCGCGGCGATCTGATCTTCTGGAAGGGCCACGTCGCGATCGTGCGAGACGCCGACACCATCGTGCACGCCAATGCGCATGACATGGCAACGGTGGTGGAGAACACACACGAAGCGATTGCGCGGATCAAGGCAGCCGGCAGCGAGGTGACGGCGATTAAGCGGCTATAGCCGCAGTCTTCGCCAAGTCGTGGGTCCCGGCTCGGCGTCGCATCACTACGTGCTGCGGCGCGTCCGGGGCACGAAACCGCTCCCCGTTCCCCGGACGCTGCGCAGCGCGAAGCGGTGCGCTGCAGAGCCGGGGCCCATAAGGTGACGTCGGCTTCCCTTGACGGTTGTTACTGCGGCTCGGGCACGGCCTCGATCCGGAACGCGGCCGCGAACAGGGCGCGGGTGTAGTCGCTCTTCGGATTCTTGAAGAGCTCCGCTGCCGGCCCCTCCTCCACCACCTTGCCGTGGCGCATCACGATCAAATGGCTCGCCAGCGAGGCCACCACGCGCAGATCGTGCGAGATGAACATGTAGGTCAGGTCGCGCTTGCGCTGCAGCTCGCGCAACAAATCGACCATCTGGGCCTGGAACAGCATGTCGAGCGCGCTCGTCGGCTCGTCCAGCACGACGAAGTTCGGCTCCAGCACCACCGCGCGCGCAATCGAAATGCGCTGGCGCTGGCCGCCGGAGAATTCATGCGGATAGCGGAATCGCGTCTGCGGATCGAGGCCGACATCCTGGAGGGCCTTGACGACGCGCGCCTCGCGCTCTTCATACGACAGCGACTTCTGATGCACGCTCAAGCCTTCGGCGACGATATCGCCGACCGACATGCGCGGGCTCAGCGCACCGAACGGATCCTGAAACACGATCTGCATGTCGCGGCGGAACGGCAACATGGCCTTGAAGCGCAGGCCCTGGATGTTGCTGCCGAGGAACACGATCGGGCCATCCGAGGAAATCAGCCGCAGCAATGCGAGGCCCAACGTGGTCTTGCCGGAGCCGGACTCGCCGACGACACCGAGCGTCTCGCCCTTGCGAACCGCGATGCTGACGCCATCCACGGCCTTGATATGGCCGACGGTAGAGCGCAGCAGTCCGCGCTTGATCGGGAACCAAACCTTGAGATTGTCGGCCGACATCACCACCGGCTCGTTGGGCCGCGGCGGCGCAGGATCGGGCTTGGGCTCGGCCGCGAGCAACGCGCGCGTGTAGGCGTGCTTCGGCGCTGTAAAGACCTCTTCGACCGGCCCCTGCTCGACGATCTTGCCTGAATTCATCACGCAGACGACGTCGGCGATGCGGCGGACGATGCCGAGGTCATGGGTGATGAACAGCATGCTCATGCCGAGCCGGGACCTGATCTCGGCGAGCAACGCCAGGATCTGGGCCTGCACGGTGACATCGAGCGCGGTAGTCGGCTCGTCCGCGATCAAGAGGTCCGGCTCGTTGGCGAGCGCCATCGCGATCATGACGCGCTGGCGCTGGCCGCCGGACAATTGATGGGGATAGCTCTTCAGCCGGGTTTCGGCGTCGGGAATGCCGACCTGCGTCAGCAGCTCCAGCGTGCGCGCCCGCGCCATCTGCCCGCCGATGCCGCTGTGCAGCGAAAGGATCTCGCCGATCTGCGCCTCGATCGTGTGCAGCGGATTGAGCGAGGTCATCGGCTCCTGGAAGATGATCGAGATGTCGTTGCCGCGGATCTCGCGCATCTCGCGTTCCGAGGCATTGAGCAACTCGCGGCCCTTGAAATGGATGGTGCCGGAGGGATGCGACGCGGTCGGATAGGGCAGCAGTCTTAGCACCGACAGCGCGCTGACCGATTTGCCGGAACCGGACTCGCCGACCAGCGCCACACACTCGCCGCGCTTGATGGAAAACGAGACGCGGTCGACCGCAATCGTGGCGCCGCTCGGCTGGTGAAACGCCACCGAGAGATCGCGCACATCGAGCAAGGGCTGGTTGACGGCGTCCATGCGCTGGCCCTACCTGAACGTCTTGCGCGGATCGAAGGCGTCGCGCGCGGCTTCGCCGATGAAGATCAAAAGCGACAGCATGATCGCGACCGAGAAGAAGCCGGTGAAGCCGAGCCACGGCGCCTGCACGTTGGCTTTGGCCTGCGATAGTAATTCGCCGAGCGACGGTGAACCGGGCGGCAGGCCAAAGCCGAGGAAATCCAGCGCCGTCAGCGTCATCACCGAGGACGACACGATGAAGGGCAGGAACGTCATCGTCGCCACCATCGCGTTCGGCAGCAGGTGACGGAACATGATCACAGGATTTGAAACGCCGAGCGCCCGCGCCGCCTGGATATATTCAAAATTTCGTCCGCGCAGGAATTCGGCGCGCACCAGGCCGACCAGCGACACCCAGGAGAACAACAGCAGGATGCCGAGCAGCACAAAGAAGCCCGGCACCAGCACCGAGGACAGGATCAGCAGCAGATACAGAGAGGGAATGGCAGTCCAGACCTCGATCAGCCGCTGAAAGGTCAGATCGATCCAACCACCGAAATAGCCCTGCACGCCGCCGGCCGCGATGCCGATGATCGAGGAGATAATCGTGAGCGTCAGGCCGAATAGAACCGAGATGCGAAAGCCGTAGATCAGGCGCGCGACCACATCGCGGCCCTGATCGTCGGTGCCGAGCCAGTTGTATTCGAGGTCGCTGCACCCCTTGAGGCCCTTTTTCTGCACCACCTCCTTGCACTGCGCTTCGGTGAGCATCCAGGTCGGCGGTGACGGCGCCGGCGTCGGCAGGTCGAGATTGTGGGTGTGGTAGGAAAAGCGAATCAGCGGCCAGATGACGGTGCCGCCCTTTTCCGCGATCTGCTTCTGCAAGTAGGGATCGCGATAGTCGGCAGCGGTCTCGAAGTCGCCGCCGAAAGTGGTTTCGGAATAGGTGACGAAGGCCGGCCAGTAGAGATGCCCGTCATATTTGATCAGGAACGGCCGGTCGTTGGCGATCAACTCGGCAAGCAGCGAGATCACGAACAGGATCGCAAATATCCAGAACGACCAGTAGCCGCGGCGGTTTGCCTTGAAATTATGCCAGCGGCGACGATTGAGCGGCGAAGGCTGGAAGACGTGGCGCACCGGCGGCACGACTTCGCCGAGCGGCGACTGCGTGGTGGTTTCGACCGGCTGGGGCGCGAGCATCGCCATCAGACTTCCCTCGCCTCGAAGTCAATCCTCGGATCGATCCACATATAAGCGAGGTCGGAGATCAGGTTGACCACGAGACCGACCAGCGAAAAGATGAACAGCGTGCCGAACACCACGGGGTAGTCGCGGTTCAGCACGCTCTCGAATCCGAGCAGGCCGAGGCCGTCAAGCGAGAAGATGGTTTCGATCAGGAGCGAGCCGGAGAAAAAGGCGTGGATGAACGCGCTCGGGAAGCCGGCGATCACGATCAGCATCGCATTGCGGAATATGTGATTGTAAAGCACCTGCCGCTCGCTGCAGCCCTTGGCGCGCGCGGTCATGACATATTGCTTGCGGATCTCATCGAGGAACGAGTTCTTGGTGAGCAGCGACATGGTGGCGAAGGCACCGAGCGCCATCGAGATCAGCGGCAGCGTGATGTGCCAGAAATAGTCGATGATCTTCCAGTACCAGGGAAATTGCGCCCAGCCATCCGAGGTCAGGCCGCGCAACGGGAAGATGTTGAAGAAGGAGCCGCCGGCGAACAGGACGATCAGCAGGATCGCAAACAGGAAGCCCGGGATGGCAAACCCGACGATGATCACCGCCGAGGTCCAGGTGTCGAACTTTGACCCGTCCTGTACAGCCTTACGAATGCCGAGCGGAATCGAGATCAGATAGGTCAACAGCGTCATCCAGATGCCGAGCGACATCGAGACAGGCAGCTTCTCCTTGATCAACTGGATCACGCTGACGTCGCGGAAATAGCTCTTGCCGAAATCGAAGCGCGCGAAATTCCACAGCATCAGCGCAAAACGCTCCGGCGCCGGCTTGTCGAAGCCGAACTGGACTTCGAGCTTCTTGATGAAGTCAGGATCGAGGCCTTGCGCGCCGCGGTATTTCGAGCTGACCGCGTCCGCCGAAGCGCCGACCTGGCCGCGTGCGCCGAAATCACCGCCACTACTTCCCGATACCCTGGAGCTGCCGCCGGTGTCGGCGCCGGAGATTTGCGCAATGACGCGTTCTACAGGGCCGCCGGGCGCGAACTGCACGACCGCGAAGGACACGAGCAGGATTCCGAGCAGCGTCGGCACCATCAGGAGAATGCGGCGGGCAATATAGGCGGTCATGAATTACTTCGCCTGCTCGAGCTTCGCGGACTTGGCGGCGTCATACCACCAGTTATCCGGCGCCCCGGTGCCTTGCGTGTAGCGTGCCGGCTTGGGCGGATGCGCGAACACATCCCAATAGGCGATCGGGTGGTTGGTGCGGAACCATTGCGGCACCCAGTAGCGGCCGGCTCGGAACACGCGATCGAGCGCGCGGCATGCGATCGTCAAATCAGCGCGCGTTTCGGCGCCGATGGCCTTGTCGACCAGCGCGTCGATCGCGGGACTGGCTACGCCCGCCAGATTGTACGATCCCTTGGTGGCGGCCGCATGCGAGGTAAAGTACGGCCGCAGGCTGTCACCCGGCGTCGGCGACATGCTCAGGCGCATAATCGCGACGTCGAAATCGAAGGACTCCACCCGCGCGCGGTACTGCACGGCGTCAATCAATCGGATGCTGGCTTCGATGCCGAGCTGTCCGAGATTCTTGATGAAGGTCGCGTGATGCGGCTGGAACGACGGCTCGTCGAGCAGGAATTCGATCGTAAAGATCTCGCCATTCGGCATTAGCCGCTTGCCGTCCTTGATGGGGAGTTTCGCATCCTGCAGCAATTGCTGCGCCTTGCGCAGCAATTGCCGGTCCTGGCCCGATCCATCCGATACCGGCGGAACGAACGGCTCGCCGAACACCTCGTCCGGCACCCGCCCGCGGAACGGCTCGAGCAGCTTCAGCTCTTCGGGCGAGGGCAGCCCGGTCGCCACCATGTCCGAATTCTGGAACGGCGAAACCGTGCGCGCATAGGCGCCGTACATCACGGTCTTGTTGGTCCATTCGAAGTCGAACGCATTGATGACCGCTTCGCGCACTTTGGGGTCTTTGAACTTGTCGCGGCGGGTGTTGAAGAACCAGCCCTGTCCACCCGACGGCAGTTCATCCGGCAAGGTCTCGCGCTTGACCCGGCCGTCCTTGATCGCCGGAAAATCGTAACGGGTGGCCCAGATCCGCGCCGTGAATTCTTCGCGATAGAGATAGCTCTTGCCGGTAAAGCCCTCGAAGGCCACGTCGCGGTCGCGATAGAATTCATAGCGTACGGTATCGAAATTGTAGCTGCCGCGATTGACGGGAAGATCGGCCGCCCACCAGTCCTTGACCCGATCATACTCGACGTAGCGGTTGATCTCGTATCGGCCCACCTTGTATGGCCCCGAGCCGAGCGGGATTTCGATGGTCGATTCCTCGAACGGGCGCTTCGCGTAATAGGCTTTGGAGAAGATCGGCAGGCCAGCAACGTAGAGCGGGACGTCGCGCGCGCGGTTAGGCGCAAAGACAACGGTCACCTTCTCATCGTCGAGCGCCTCGGCCTTCACGAAGTCGCGCAGCTGAACCAGGATCAGCGGGTGACCCTTTTCCTTCAGCGTGTTGAGTGAGAAAGCAACATCATGCGCGGTCAGTTTCGAGCCGTCATGAAAACGCGCCTCGGGGCGCATCGTAAAGCGGTAGGTGAGCTTGTCAGGCGAAATCGATACCGACTTTGCCGCAAGGCCGTACATCGCGTCGGGCTCGTCGTTGGCACGCGCCATCAGTGACGCAAAGGTGAGCTCCATGCCTTTCGCGCCTTCGCCCTTGAGGATGAAGGCGTTGAACGAATTGAATGTCTGGAAGGATTGATTGTAGGCACGGGTCGACGGGATCGTCGAGAACAACCCGCCCTTCGGCGCCGCCGGATTGACATAGTCGAAATGCTTGAAGTCGGCCGGGTATTTCAGGTCGCCGAACACCGACATGCCGTGCGTTTCAGTGCCCGCCTCGGAAGCGGCGGCAGCCGACCTGAGGGCGACAGCGCTCAGCGCACCGACGCCGAGACCCAGCATGTGCCGGCGATTGAATGGCGCCATGCGCAAGATATCGTTCAAGACCGTTTTCCGATCTTCGCCGCCTTGTCGGCGTCGTACCACCACAACGACGGGAAGCCCGACAGGCCGTATTTGGGCAATTCAGACGGCCGGCCAAAGCGATCCCAGCGCGCGGTACGGACCTTGGGATAATTCCACTGCGGAACGACATAGTGGTTCCACAGCAGCACCCGGTCGAGCGCTTTGGTCGCCGCAACCAAATCATCTCGGCCCTTGGCGTAGATCAGGCGCTCGATCAATTTGTCGATCGCCGGATTCTTGATGCCGATGATATTGCGCGAACCCGCCATGTCCGCCGCCTGCGAACCCCAATACTCGCGCTGTTCATTTCCGGGTGACAACGATTCCGCCCATGACGAGACGACCACGTCGAAATCCCAGCTGCGAAGCCGGTTTTCATACTGTATCGGATCGATTGTGCGCACGCTGACGGCGATGCCAAGCCGCTCCAGCGACGGCTTGAAGAACAGCATCACCCGTTCGAAGGTCGGGTCTGCACCGAGCAATTCGAGCGCAAATTGTGCTCCCGTCTTGCTATCGACAAGCTTGCGCTCGCGCACCTCGTACCCAGCTTCCTTCAGCAACCGCAGCGCCTCACGTAGATTTTCGCGAACCGCTTCGGGACTACCGCCGATCGGATTGGCATAGGGCTTCGTGAATACCTCGGGAGGCACTTCCGCGCGTACAGCTTCGAGTATTTCCAATTCCCTGCCTTCCGGCACCCCGCTTGATGCCAGTTCAGTGCCATCGAAGTAGCTGCTGATGCGCTTGTACTGACCGAAGAACATCTGCTTGTTCGTTTCCTCGAAATCGAACGCAAAATTCAGCGCGCGACGCACCCGCGGATCCCTAAACTGTTCACGCCGGATATTCAGCGCGAATGCCTGCATGATTCCGGAACTGCGGTTTGGAAACTCCTCGAGCAGCACGCGCTTGTCATTGACGGCCGGGAAGTCGTAGGCCGTTGCCCAGTTCTTGGCACTGTTTTCGGTGCGCCAATCGACCTGGTCGCCCTTGAACGCCTCGAGTGCGACCGTCGAGTCCCGGAAATATTCCAGGCGCAGTTCGTCGAAATTGTTACGTCCGACATTCGTGCTGGAATCGCGCCCCCAATGGTCCTTCACACGCTCCAGCGTCAGCGTCCTTCCCGGGACAAACTCCTTGATGCGGTAGGCACCCGAACCCAGCGGCTTCTCCAGCGTCGTCGCGGAGATGTCTCGCTTGCGACCCTCGCTGTCAGCGCCCTCCCACCAATGCTTCGGCAAGATCGTGAGTTGGCCGACAATCTGCGGAAGCTCGCGATTGCCTGGCGCATCGAAGCTGAACTTGATGTCTCGTTCACCGACTTTTTCAGCTTTCACCACATGCCGATAGTAAGCCGAGTACTGCGGATGATTTTGCTTGAACGCATTGAGCGAGAAGATCACGTCGTCAGGCGTGACGGGCTTTCCGTCATGCCATTTCGCTTCCCGTCTGAGACGGTAGGTGACCCAGGAGAAATCCTCGGGATGGCTGACGGCTTCGGCCAATTCGCCGTATTCGGTCGAAACCTCATCCAGCGACTGCGTCATAAGAGATTCGTAGATCAACTGAAGGCCGCCTGCGAGCGAGCCTTTGACGCCGGCAACCACAAGATTGAAGTTATCAAACGTCCCGATCTGGATCTGACGTACGGTGCCGCCCTTCGGGGCCTCCGGATTGACGTAGTCGAAGCGCTTGAAGTCGGCTGGGTATTTGACCTCGCCGAACAGCGAGAGCGCGTGCCGCCACGGCAATTCGCCCGATGCGGGCTGGGCGTGGGCCGCTTCAATCGCGGAGACGTTCGCAGTGAGCCCGAGCGCCGGAGCCAACGTGGCCGCGGCACCGGTTTGCAGGAGATGTCGTCGGGTAATCGCCAAATGCAGAATTCCTGTTGCTGACGCCAGTATCCGTGCTTTCGAAGTCCGCGATCCGCGCCGGCCCGATGACACGGACTACGCAAACAATGAGGCCCCGAGTTAGTGAGGACCCAATATAAGGCAAGGGTTCGACAGATTACGTTGCTTTTTCCTCATGATAGCAGCTTGGGAACCTCGTCGCTGCGGCGAAAAGCCCCGGTAACAACTCCGGCAACGGTAATGCGATCCCTCAAACGCAAACGGCCAGGCAATGCCTGGCCGTCAAGTGGTCGCGAGGTCCATGCCGGACTGTCGAAATTTTACTTTGCCGCTGTCGGCAGCGGAGCCGGGCTTTCCGAAAGGCTGCGCAGATAGGCGATCACGTCGGCGCGTTCGCTGTCCTTCGAAATGCCGGCAAATCCCATCGCCGTGCCCGGAACAAAGCCCTTGGGACTGGCGAGAAACTTGTTGAGATCGTCATAGGTCCAGGTGCCGCCCTTGGCCTTCAGCGCAACCGAGAAATTGAACCCGCCGCGACCCTGGCCCTTCGGCTCGTTCAAGACGCCGTAGAGGTTCGGGCCGACTCGGTTGGGGCCGCCCTTCTCGAAAGTATGGCAGGCGGCGCACTTCTTGGCGGCGGCGGTGCCCTTCTCGACGGAGGCAGTCTGCAGCAGCTTCTCGATCGGCTCGGACGGCGCGGCGGCTTCCTTGGCTCCGCCGTGCGAAGCGTCTTCCTTCACGGCGATCTCGAAGCCCGGCTTTTCCGGTTTCACGGGCGCGAAAATCGCCTGGGCCGCAAAGCTCGTCACCAGGAGAACGAGGCAGGTACCGAGGATGGCACCGAGAATCTTGTTGAGTTCGAAGGAGTCCATAGTTGGATCAGGCTCCAGGCCGGAAAGGTCGACTGAAGGCCGGCAAAACGGCCGCGGGTGCGCATCAGGAATCAGGCTTTCGCGCCGCACCCTCAGCAGGGTTGAGATATCGGTTTGCCCGGGCTCTGGCAACCCGTATAAACGCGCCGACTTTCCGCCAATCCCCATCATTTCAGGCCTGTTTTTGTTGGCCCCCAGACCGCGTGCCCGATGACCGAAACCCGCATCCTGGTGCTGATTCCTGCCCGCATGGCGGCGACCCGCCTGCCCGGCAAGCCGCTGCTGGATATCGGCGGCCTGCCGATGATCGTCCACGTGCTGCGGCGGGCCGAGGAGGCCAAGATCGGCCGGGTGGCGGTCGCCACCGACACGCCCGAAATCGCGGCCGCCGTGAAGGCCCATGGCGGCGAGGTGGTGATGACCCGTGCCGATCATCCCTCCGGCTCCGACCGGATCCATGAGGCCATGCGAACGATCGATCCCGGTGGCCAGGCCGAGATCGTGGTCAACCTGCAGGGCGACTTTCCCACGATCACGCCGAGCACCATCCGTGCTGCGCTGCCGCCGCTCGACGACCCCGCCGTCGACATTGCGACGCTGGCCTCGCAGATCCATACCGAGGAAGAGGACCAGGCCCCCAGCGTGGTGAAGGCGGTCGGCTCGCCGATCGGGCCGAACCGGCTCCGTGCGCTCTATTTCACCCGCGCCACGGCGCCTCATGGCGACGGCCCCCGCTACCACCACATCGGCCTCTACGCCTACCGCCGCGCCGCGCTGGAACGGTTCGTGGCGCTGCCCCCGTCTGCGCTGGAGCAACAGGAGAAGCTCGAGCAACTCCGCGCGCTGGAGGCCGGGATGCGGATCGACATCGCCATCGTCGACAGCGTCCCCCGCGGCGTCGACACCCCAGCCGACCTCGAAACCGCCCGCCGCATATTAGAACCTCGTTCAGGTTGAACGAGGCTCTACCCCTTTGTTTTTTGACGCGTTTTCTTCACGCGAACCGGCCTCCACTTCGCTCGAAAACGCTATAGCCAAAGCCTGAGCCGCTGCTAAAAGGCCCCGCATGACCAAGAAGCTCAAAATCGCATTCCAGGGCGAGCCTGGCGCCAATTCCCATATCGCCATCGTCGAAGCCTATCCCGACGCCGAGCCGTTGCCGTGCGCGACCTTCGAGGACGCGCTGTCCGCGATCGCCTCCGGCGAGGCCGACCTCGGCATGATCCCGATCGAGAATTCGGTCGCGGGCCGGGTTGCCGATATCCATCATTTGCTGCCGGCCTCCGGCCTGTTCATCGTCGGCGAATGGTTTCTGCCGATCCAGCATCAACTGATGGCGGTCCGCGGCGCCAAGCTGACCGATATCAAGACGGTGGAGAGCCACGTCCACGCGCTCGGCCAATGCCGGCGCATCATCCGCAAACTCGGCATCAAGCCGATCGTCGCGGCCGATACCGCCGGCAGCGCGCGCGACGTTTCCGAACGCAAGGACAAGCGCGTCGCCGCGATCGCGTCGCGGCTGGCAGCGCAAATCTACGGCCTCGACATCCTGGCCGAGGATGTCGAGGACGAAACCCACAACACCACGCGCTTCGTGGTGCTGGCGCGCGAGGCGGATTGGGCCAAACCGGGATCAGGGCCGCTGGTCACAACTTTTGTTTTCCGGGTGCGCAACCTTCCCGCCGCGCTCTACAAGGCGATGGGCGGCTTTGCCACCAACGGCGTCAACATGACGAAGCTGGAAAGCTACATGGTCGACGGCAATTTCTTTGCGACCCAATTCTATGCCGACGTCGACGGCCATCCCGAGGACAAGGGCCTCGCCTTTGCGCTGGAGGAACTGAAATTCTTCTCGCGCGAATTCCGCATCGTCGGCGTCTACCCGGCGCATCCGTTCCGGGCGACGTTCAGCGAGAAGCTGGATTAAGGGACGCACACGCATCTGTCCTCCGTCTCCCGGCGCACGACTGCTGCCGTGGGCGCGGAGAGCGCAGATTCGTGACGTGCAACAGCCGGACCCTTACCAGCGAGCTGCGAGTTGCGCGGCATTAATGGTGCAGCGGATACGGATATGATACGGATATTATGAAAGCGGTACTCGCGGCGTTATCAGCCGGCGTACGCC
This sequence comes from Bradyrhizobium sp. AZCC 1610, assembly GCF_036924515.1. Classification (NCBI taxonomy): domain Bacteria; kingdom Pseudomonadati; phylum Pseudomonadota; class Alphaproteobacteria; order Hyphomicrobiales; family Nitrobacteraceae; genus Bradyrhizobium; species Bradyrhizobium sp. AZCC 1610. The sequence goes on from NZ_JAZHRR010000001.1 coordinate 6,124,054, forward strand.
CCCTCTCCGATCACCACCGGCCGTGCCAGCCCCACCCTGGACGCGGACCCCATCCTGGACGCGGACCCCACACGGGACGCGGACCCCACACGGGCCGCGGGCGCCAAACTGGCCCGCCCCAAGCATAGGCGCCGCGCCATCCCGGACGCACGGGGCGCGGGCCCCAACCGCCATAGGCGCCCCATCTCGGACCCGGACGCCACACGCAGCGACCCCAGGCGTTGCAGACCCAGCGGACCTGCTCGACATCAGCGGCCTGGCGTGAGATCTGGTCGGCCTGCGGAAGCCCGTTCGGCATCGCGGCGGAAGCTGAGCCGGCGGCAAGCATAACGCCGCCGAGGGCGGCCAACCCAACAACTGCAGATTTCAGTTCCATGGTTTTTCTCCTTGGCTGGGAGACTTCAACAACTCCTTTGACAACGCTTGGTTGCTTCTGAGGCTCGAACAAACGCAGGCATGCAGATCAGGAATGCTGAAAAAGCAGGAATGCTCAAGAGCAGGAATGCTCAAGAGAATGAGATACAGATTCGCAGAAAAGTTATCACGATCTAGGCGGCGGCTTTCTTGCTCGGCCCGAACGCTTCCGCGAGCAGGCTGTACGACTTCTTCCGCGCATCGTGATCGTAGACGGCAGTGATGATCATCAATTCATCCGGCTGACTTGCCGTAATCATCGGCTGCAGCTTCGCCAGGATCGTCGCCGGACTGCCGACGAACAGCCGCGAGCGGTTGCGCGCAACGGAAGCGCGTTCGGAATCCGTATAACTGTAGGCCTGCGCTTCCTCGACACTGGGCAGTGGCAGATACTGGCCGCGGTCGCGTCGCAGGCGGTTGAGGTCCATCGAGGTCGCGAGTTGTTCGGCTTCCGCATCGGTTTCGGCGGCAACGGCTGCGATCGCGAGGATGCCATGTGGCGTGGTACGCCAACCGGACGACTTGAAATGGTCGCGGTAGTTGGTCATCGCCGCGATCGCGTCATAGGACGCGAAATGATGCGCGAACGCGAAGCCCATGCCGACCTGTGCGGCCAGCTCCGAACTGTAATCGCTCGAGCCGAGCAGCCAGATCGGCGGCAGCGGCGTGTCGTCCGGCATCGCCACCACATTGTTATAGGGATGACCGGGTGGGAAATCGCGGGTCTCCCACAACACCAGCTCACTCAGCCGCTCGAGGAAATCATCGCCCTCGCGGCGATCGAGCCGGCTGCGCAGTGCGTGCGCGGTGGCGCCATCGGTGCCGGGCGCGCGGCCGAGGCCGAGATCGATACGGCCGGGAAACAACGCCTCCAGCATCTTGAAGCGCTCGGCCACCACCAGCGGCGCGTGGTTGGGCAGCATCACGCCGCCGGAGCCGACGCGAATGTTCTTCGTCACCGCCGCGATCTGCCCGATCATCAAATCGGGCGCGGGACTGGCCACCGAGGCCAGGTTGTGGTGCTCGGCGAGCCAGTAGCGGACATAGCCGAGTTCATCGACATGGCGCGCCAGATCGATGCTGTTCTGCAACGCCGCGGCGGGTCTTGTGCCTGTGGTGACGACGGAAAGGTCGAGGACTGAAAGCGGGATCATGGCGCTAAACTAGTGCGGCGAGCGAAGCCGACAAAGGCCTGGCTGGCGCAGGTCAGGCCCGCGCTTGTGGGGAATAGGGAGTGTCGCATCGCAGACCGTGAGTGGGACGATTTGTGATATATTCAAGAATATACGCGTTTGCCCACCATCTTTCACGCTCGACCAGATCCCAACCCATCCTTAATTAACTGGTTTTGCTATATAATTATTTCATTGACCGTTGCCCAACACACTTCTTAGTCGGTCAATATTTCGTATATTTCTGTTCTTATTGGGCCATTTCCCATCGCTGATGGGCTGTTTGACCGGCCCTGCTTGGCTTATTTTAGCTGACGGCCGCTAGGCCTGTGCCTGTCCATTTCTGTGGAGCTTTTGTAAGTGTCATGACCGAAGTTTCGCCTCCCGCTTTCGACGGCCATCGCGCGCTGCATTCGCCCAAGATCTCCTTCGAGTTCTTTCCGCCCAAGACGGAAGAGATGGAGCGCAGCCTGTGGGAGACCATCAACCGGCTGGCGCCGCTGACGCCGAATTTCGTGTCCGTGACCTATGGCGCCGGGGGTTCGACCCGCGAGCGCACCCATTCGACCATCGCCCGCATCCTGAAAGAGACCCGCCTGATACCGGCGGCACATCTGACCTGCGTCGGGGCGCCGAAGGGCGAAATCGACGACGTGGTGGCGCGCTACCACGAGATCGGCGTCCGCCACATCGTGGCGCTGCGCGGCGATCCGACCACCGGCATCGGGACCGCCTACCATGCCCACCCGGACGGCTATCAGAGTTCGCCCGACCTGATCGAAGGCATCAAGAAGCGCTATCCCGATATCGAGATTTCGGTTTCGGCCTATCCCGAGAAGCATCCGGAGAGCCCGACCATCGATGCCGACATCGACACGCTCAAGGCCAAAGTCGACGCCGGCGCGACGCGTGCCATCACGCAGGTGTTCTTCGATAACGACCTCTACTTCCGTTATCTCGATCGCGTCCGCGCCCGCGGCATCGATATTCCGGTCGTCCCCGGCATCATGCCGATGCACAATTTCAAGCAGGCGCGCAGCTTCGTGACGCGCGCGGGCACGACGGTGCCGGGTTGGCTGGCGGACAAGTTCGAAGGGCTCGACGACGATGCCGAGACCCGCAAGCTGGTTGCCGCCACCGTTGCGGCCGGCCAGGTGCAAAAGCTCGCCAAACACGGCGTCGATACCTTTCATTTCTACACCATGAACCGCGCGGACCTCGTGTTTGCGATCAGCCATCTATTGGGCATCCGTCCCAATGGCGCACAGAAAGCTGCCTGATCCGATGACCGCCAAGATCTCGTCCAAGATTTCGCCCAAGCGAACCGCCCTGCTCGCCGCCGCCCGCGAACGCATCCTGGTGCTCGACGGTGCCATGGGCACCATGATCCAGGGCCTGCAATATGACGAGGCCGCGTTTCGCGGCGCACGCTTTGCCGACTTCCATCGCGACGTCCGCGGCAACAACGACCTGTTGATCCTGACGCAGCCGAAGGCGATCGAGGACATCCACGCCGACTATCTGCGCGCCGGCGCCGACATCGTCGCAACCAACACGTTCTCCTCGACCTCGATCGCACAGGCCGACTACGACATGTCGGACCTCGCCTACGAACTCAACCGCGACGGCGCGAGGCTTGCGCGCGCGGCCGCCGAACGCGTCAGCGCCGAGGACGGCAAACAGCGTTTCGTCGCAGGCGCGCTGGGCCCGACCAACCGCACCGCTTCGATCTCGCCCGACGTTTCCAACCCCGGCTACCGCGCCGTCACCTTCGACGATTTGCGCAAGGCCTATGGCGAGCAGATCAACGGTCTGCTCGACGGCGGCGCCGATCTGCTGCTGGTCGAAACCATTTTCGATACGCTGAACGCCAAGGCGGCGCTGTACGCAATTTCGGAAATCGCCGAAGAACGCGGCATCGACGTGCCCGTGATGATCTCCGGCACCATCACCGACAAGTCGGGCCGGCTGCTCTCGGGGCAATTGCCGGAAGCGTTCTGGAACTCGGTGCGGCACGCAAAACCGATCACGATCGGATTCAACTGCGCGCTCGGCGCCGAGGACCTGCGCGCGCATATCGCCGACATCGGCCGCGTCGCCGACACGCTGGTGTGCGCCTACCCGAATGCGGGCCTGCCCAACGAGTTCGGCCAGTATGACGAGACACCGGAATATATGGCGCGGCTGATCGGCGAGTTTGCCGAGAGCGGCCTCGTCAATATCGTCGGCGGCTGCTGCGGCACCACGCCGGACCATATCGCGGCGATTGCCGCCGCGGTCGCGCCGCACAAGCCGCGCGTTGTCCCCACGATCGAGCCAAGGCTGCGGCTTTCGGGGCTGGAGCCATTCGAGCTGACGCCGGCGATTCCCTTTGTGAACGTCGGCGAGCGCACCAACGTCACCGGCTCGGCGCGGTTCCGCAAGCTGGTCACCGCGGGCGATTACACCGCGGCGTTGCAAGTGGCGCGCGACCAGGTCGAGAACGGCGCCCAGATCATCGACGTCAACATGGACGAGGGCCTGCTCGATTCCGAAGCCGCGATGGTGACCTTCCTCAACCTCGTCGCCGCCGAGCCCGACATTGCGCGCGTGCCCGTGATGGTCGATTCCTCGAAATTCAACGTGATCGAGGCCGGCCTGAAATGCGTTCAGGGCAAGCCGGTCGTGAACTCGATCTCGATGAAGGAAGGCGTGGAGAAATTCGTCCACGAGGCCCGCATCGCGCGCCGTCATGGCGCCGCCGTGGTGGTGATGGCGTTCGACGAGGTAGGACAGGCCGATACATTCGCGCGCAAGACCGAAATCTGCAAGCGCGCCTATGACATCCTGGTCGACGAGGTCGGCTTTCCGCCTGAGGACATCATCTTCGATCCGAATATCTTTGCGATCGCGACCGGGCTGGAAGAGCACAACAATTACGGCGTCGACTTCATCGAGGCGACGCGCTGGATCCGCCAGAACCTGCCGCATGCGCATATTTCCGGCGGCGTCTCGAACCTGTCGTTCTCGTTCCGCGGCAACGAGCCGGTGCGCGAGGCCATGCATTCGGTGTTTCTCTATCATGCCATTCATGCCGGCATGGACATGGGCATCGTCAATGCCGGGCAGATGATCGTCTATGACGACATCGACCCCGAACTCCGCCAGGTGTGCGAGGACGTCATCCTCAACCGCGACCCCGGCGCGTCCGAGCGGCTTTTGGCGCTCGCCGAAAAATTCCGCGGCAAGGAGAAGCAGACCAGGGAGCAGGACCTCGCCTGGCGCGAATGGCCGGTCGAGAAACGGCTGAGCCACGCCCTGGTGCACGGCATCACCGAATTCATCGAAGCGGACACCGAAGCCGTGCGGCTGACGGTCGAGCGGCCGCTGAACGTGATCGAAGGCCCGCTGATGGCCGGCATGAACATCGTCGGCGATCTCTTCGGCGACGGAAAAATGTTCCTGCCGCAGGTGGTGAAGTCGGCCCGCGTGATGAAGCAGGCGGTCGCCTATCTGATGCCGTTCATGGAAGAGGAGAAGGCGCGCAACCTCGCCAATGGCGTCGTGGGTGACGGCCGCAACGCCGCCGGCAAGATCGTGCTCGCCACGGTCAAGGGCGACGTCCACGACATCGGCAAGAACATCGTCGGCATCGTGCTGCAATGTAACAATTTCGAGGTGATCGACCTCGGCGTCATGGTGCCGGCCAACAAGATCATCGAAACCGCCAAGGCGGAAGGCGCCGATATCATCGGTCTGTCCGGCCTGATCACGCCCTCGCTCGACGAGATGAGTTTCCTGGCCGGCGAAATGGAGCGGCAGGGCATGAAGATGCCGCTGTTGATCGGCGGCGCCACCACCAGCCGCGTCCACACCGCCGTGAAGATCGACCCGAACTACAGGGGTGGCCCGGTGGTGCACGTCAACGACGCCAGCCGCGCGGTCGGCGTGGCGTCGTCGCTGCTCTCGCCCGACCGGCGCGAGGCCTATGCCGCCGACATCCGCGCCGAATACGCCAAGATCTCCGCGGCGCATTTCCGCGCGCAGGCGGACAAGAAGCGGCTGAAGCTCGCGGATGCGCGCGCCAACGCGGTTAAGGCCGACTTCGCAAAAACGCCGCCGAAGAAGCCGGCCTTCCTCGGCATCAAGAGTTTTGACGCCTACGATCTCGCCGAACTCGCCGAATACATCGACTGGACGCCGTTCTTCCAGACCTGGGAATTGACCGGGCGTTTCCCCGCCATCCTCGACGATCCCAAGATCGGCGAAGTGGCGCGTTCGCTCTATGACGACGCGCGCAAGATGCTCGACCTCATCGTCAAAGAAAAGTGGTTCAAGGCGAGCGCCACCATCGGCTTCTGGCCCGCCAACGCCGACGGCGACGATATCGCCGTCTATGCCGACGACAGCCGCAAGCAAAAAATCGCGACCTTCCACACGCTGCGCCAGCAACTGGAGAAGCGCGAAGGCCGCTTCAACGCCGCGCTGTCGGACTTCATTGCGCCTGTAACCTCCGGCGTGCCGGACTATGTCGGCGCCTTCGTCGTCACCGCCGGGATCGGCGAGGACGCCGTCGCCGACCGCTTCAAGAACGCCAATGACGATTACTCCTCGATCCTGTGCAAGGCCTTGGCCGATCGTCTCGCGGAAGCGTTCGCCGAGCGGATGCACCAGCGCGTCCGCAAGGAATTCTGGGGTTACGCGCCGGACGAGGCGGCTTCGCCCGACCAGCTCATCCTGGAGCAATATGCCGGCATCCGCCCGGCACCCGGCTATCCCGCGCAACCCGATCACACCGAGAAGGCAACGCTGTTCCGCCTGCTCGATGCGGAGAACACCGCCGGCGTGAAGCTGACCGAGAGCTTTGCGATGTGGCCGGGCTCGTCGGTGTCGGGGCTTTATTTCTCTCATCCCGAGAGCTTCTATTTCGGCGTTGGCAAGATCGAGCGCGACCAGGTCGAGGACTACGCCGCGCGCAAGGGCATGAGCGTCGCCGAGACCGAACGCTGGCTGGCACCGGTGTTGAATTACATTCCCTCGCAGGTGCAGGCTGCGGCGAAGGAGCCGACGCCCGCGCCGATCGCGACCGTCCCCGCCAACGACGTTACCTCCAAGGATTTGGCCTCGCATCCGCCCGGCTGCGCCTGCGCCGTGCATCTGGCCTGGCGGAAGAAGGCCGTGGGGGCCTGACTTGTCAGCACCGGGCTTGACCCGGTGATCCATCTCACGAAGATGGATGGATGCGCGGGTCAAGCCCACGCATGACGAGTGCGTGGAGCCCGCATGAAATTCTTCTCCTTCTGGCGATCGCTGGCGAGTTTTCGCGTGCGCATCGCGCTCAATCTGAAAAACGTCCCTGTTGATGTCGTGTTCGTCGACCTCGACGCCAACGCGCATCGCGATCTCGAATATCGCCGCATCAATCCGCAGATGGCGCTGCCGGCGCTGGTCGAGGATGACGGCACCACGCTGTTCCAGTCGCTCGCCATCCTCGAATATCTCGACGAGAAATACCCCGCCCCGCCGCTGCATCTGCATGGTCGGCCACGTCACCGCCGCGCTGAACCAGCAGATCGACCTTGCGGCATGGCCGACGGTGATGCGCATTTTCGAAACCGCGATGGCGCTGCCGGCATTTGCAAGAGCGCATCCGCTGGCGCAGCCGGACACGCCGGAGGCGATGCGGCCGAAGGCCTGAAAGCGAGGCTGGCCGCCCGGCGGCGCGAATCCCCGGACGCGCCGCACCCGGCCTGAAAAAAAACGCGAAAACAACCCCATGCAAAGTAGGATTGTGCCTGCGGCTCACGCTCGCGCGAGCGCAGCCGCCGCGGCAAGACGAAAGGCTCCGCGGTCGTGGCCCGGCCCGACCCCGCCGAGCTCAATCGCCGCTCGGCGGCGCCAGCGGCTGCACGATTTCCTGGAACGGCGGCAGCGCCTCGCAAGCGGCCGAATGCGCCTTCAGCGCGGGATAGCGCGCGTCGAACAGCGCCGGATGCGCCTCGCCGGTGAAGCGCAACACGCAACCAACCGCGATATCGGCATGGCCGATGCGCTCGCCGGACCAATACGGCGTCTTGACTGCCGCGCGCTCCTTTTCCAGCACCTCCAGCACGCCCGCGATCTGCGACTTGCAGCGCTCGACCCAGAGATCGAGTTGCTTCTCCTTCCGCAGCACGCGCTCGTACAGCAGGCTCACGCCCTTGTCGCCGAGCCCCATCGCCAGCGCGCAAATCCGCTGGTGCCGCCGTCGCGCTTCGCCGCTCCGCGCGATCATCGCCTTGTCGAGGCCGACGCGATCGTCGAGATAATCCAGGATCATCGCGCTCTCGATCAGTGCCTCGCCGCTATCAAGCACCAGCGTCGGCACCCGCCGCAGCGGATTATATGGTGCGATCTTGTCGGCGTCGCCGAAGGTCGACCACGGCTTGTGCTCGAAGGCGAGACCATACAGCCGCATGGCGATGGCGACGCGGCGGACGAAGGGGGAGTCGTATTGGCCGATCAGGATCATGGGGAATTCACTTTCCACTCGTCATGGCCGGGCTTGACCCGGCCATCCATCTACTTTGAAGTGATCATATTGAAGGCGGATGGATGCCCGGATCAAGTCCGGGCATGACGTTCTTAGCAAATCGTGAGCACCGATATGTGTCGCCCTCTCCTCTTCGCTCTCGCCTTCGTGATCCTCAGCGCCACAGCCCACGCCCAATCCGGCCCCATTGGCTTCCAGTCGCCGTCCAAGAACATCGCCTGCCAGTATTTCGACTACGACAAGCAGAACATCCTCCGCTGCGACATCGCCGCAATGGAAACCAAGCCGCGACGGTCCGCCGATTGCGAGCTCGATTACGGCGGCGCCTTCGAGGTGAACGCCAAGGGCCCCGCCATGCGCCTCTGCCACGGCGACACCGTGATGGACAAATCGCTGCCGGTGCTCGGTTACGGCGAGGCGTGGCAGCGCGGCGGGTTTACGTGCAAATCGGAGCCGACGGGCGTGACGTGCTTCAATACGGATCGTCGCGGGTTCTCGTTGGCAAAGGCGAGGCAGGAGATGTTTTGAGGGTCAAGGAAGACTCGAGACAATTTCGGCGATTACACCATTCACGCTCGATGCGTTCTTGAAATAGTTTAGCACATAGTTTCGTGACGCCTTCTTCTTCGCCCGAGAACCCACCGCCGCCGACCAGGCGAGCCAATCCGATTTTCCTTCCTTGAGCTGCTCTTCCCTCAATTCGGGTAAGCCAAACCTCATTTCTGGAATTTCCAGAATTTTGGCTTTTGTTATGGGTGTTGCCCAAGAGTGGGTGTAGAGCTGGATCAACAAATCGCCAGCTGAACTCGTATTAAGCAGGTAATCTTCCAGCATCATACCCAGCCAAAAGAGCTGATATTCAGGAACAATCGACGTTCCCTTGAGGTAATCCAAAACCAGCTTGGCAAGACTCTCGCTATCGGAGATGTTTCGAGAGAATACGTAGACGTTTTTTGCTAAGTTTGGGAATTCCTTTAGAAGGTCACCAAATCTGGCGAGAACATCTGATGAATGCGCTCCCATCAATGCAAGGACAAGTTCAGCATCTTCCTCTTCTAAGTGAGGCTGAGCCAACATTTCTTTCAGCAAGGAGATTTCCTTCGGCGTAAGCGCTCGAATGATTTCCGTCTCTTCGATTTCGGCGTCGTAACCTCTAACTATTAGCCGCCGTCGCTTTTTCAGGAGACCCTTTCTGACGGCAGACACCTTTTCCTCAACGTCAACACTCGCTTTCTCAATATTGATTGTTTTGGCTGGATTTACCGAAAGCCCTTTTTGACCCAACAGGTCTTGGATCATGTAAAAATCGGCCAGAAGATCCTCTCGGGAATCACTAAAAAGGGCAATATCATCCATGAACCTGACTAGACGGGACGATTTGAGCCGATTTGAGTTATCAATGAATTTGAGAAAATCGTTGCCTATCATTTTGCTTGGATAGATTCCTTGTGGGAGACAATCCACACTCCGTCCTGAATTTATCTCTCGCAGAAATTTTCCAAGCAGCGCGGCATCATCGCCGGATGCACCTCTTTCATCAAACCAACTTACTAAGTCATGATGATATATAGAGTTGAAATATGAGGCGACGTCAAAACTGATCCCAAACTTATATATCGTGCTATACTCATTTATGGCTCCGCGGAATGCTCTGTACGATGATGTCGCGTCCAGAGGTATGCCCTTCTCGAACCGATAACCGTAGCACTCCCTTTCTGAAGAGTGTGACTTTCGGAATAGCGCCCGGTTCCTAAAAACAAGGTCATATAAAAAAATTTCTGCAATTGGGTCGAGCTTGAACGTTCTTCGCAGGTGCCAACCTGCCTTCATTGCAAAAACTCGCTTCTGAGGAAGAAAAGACGGCCCAGATGAAGTGCTGACCGAAGTGGCGTCACCCTTGTGTCCGAATTCCAAGATTCTCTTGAAGCCGGCTTCCGCCAAGATCTTGTTGGTCCTCAGGGGGAAAAGCGTTCGCTGATAGTCTTCAAGAAAGAAACTTGCCGATGAATAGGTCGGTTTCTTAATGGCCAATTTAGTCATCTTGGCCATTGGCCACCCTCGCTGAAATCTATCGCAGCAATATTAATTGAGCTTCGACCAAGCTCTACTTGCATGCGCCATGTAACGATAGAATGGAGTCTCCGCCCGCCTGCCATTTTCTCGTTGGATGAAATTCAAAATTGAGAAATAGAAGTTGCTTATGGCGCCCCCGTGATCATCCTCCAATCGACCAACGTTCGCGGAGATATTCAGAAGGCCTCTGTTGAGTACATACACCGAATCGATCAAATGCTCGCTTCCGCAAATGGAGCGAATTCGTTCCGCCTCGCGCTTCATCCAATCCTTTTCCGATAAATCGGATCCGTAAGCAAAGAGACAATGATAGTAACGAGCGATATTCACCTTCTGCGGTGCGTCGCCAACGTCGACGCCCCCCAAAGTCCGATCAAATGGCCTGAGCTGCCGAAGCTTCTTTGCAGCAATCACAGACTTCTCGATTTCATTCTTGCTAAGCGTTGTTTTTACCTCAACGCTGGCCAACAAGGCCTCTGCCGGCAAAATGCTCGACTGATCGGCGTTCAGCGCAAAATTGATGCTTTGATTGTAGAACATTAGATCGAGTTGCGGGCTGACGGAGCCCACCAGATCGACGACCTCGCCCTCGACGACCGCGAAAGCTTTTGGAATCCGCTCTCTAAAGAATTGGCGCAACGATTCTTCTCGGCTGGTTCCTTTATTTCCCCGATGAACGATAGAACTGCTTTTCTTGAGGGCTATTCCGAACTCCTCCACGGCCGCGCCGAACCGAGAATTCAAGAACGGCGATCTTGGCAATGGTCTTCCCACGTTTCCCCTCCCACGTTTACTTCAACTATTAGCTGTATTACGCACTACTTACGTGGGTCAAGCGGGTATGTAGGATTATAGATCCCAGGTGTTGCGGCGTTTTCGAGTTCTCTTCACCCCTCCCCCTCATCGCTCGCGAGCACGCCCTTCACTGCCCTCGCCCAGCCCGCCAGCTTTCGCTCCCGCGTCGCCTTGCTCATCGCCGGCTTGAAGCGATGCTCGAGCCGCCAGTTGTCGGCGAATTTTGCCGGCTCGGGATAGACGCCTGCATTCAACCCCGCGAGATAGGCGGCCCCTAACGCCGTGGTTTCCTGGATCATCGGGCGATCGACGGGAGCGTCGAGCAAGTCCGCAAGGCGCTGCATGGTCCAGTCCGACGCCGTCATACCGCCGTCGACGCGGAGCACGATGTTGGCGGCGGTCGCATCCGGCCAGTCGGCGCGCATTGCGGCCCAGAGGTCGAAGGTCTGGTAGCAGACGCTTTCCAGCGCGGCGTGCGCGAGTTCGGCGGGGCCGGTGTTGCGGGTGAGGCCGAACAGCGCGCCCCGCACCCGCGGATTCCAGTAGGGTGCGCCTAAGCCAACGAAGGCCGGCACCAGATAGACGCTCTGCATGGAATCGGATTTGTCGGCGAGCGGGCCGGTTTCGGACGCCTGCTTGATGATGCCCAGCCCATCGCGCAGCCATTGCACAGCGCTTCCTGCGACGAAGATCGAACCTTCCAGCGCGTAGGTGCGCTTGCCGTTCAACTGATAGGCAATGGTCGTGAGCAGCTTGCTCTTCGAGGCGACCGGCGTGGCGCCGGTGTTGAGCAAAGCAAAACAGCCGGTGCCGTAGGTCGACTTGATCATGCCGGGCGTGAAACAGGCCTGGCCAATGGTCGCGGCCTGCTGGTCGCCAGCGATGCCGGATATTGCGATCGGGCCGCCGAACAAGTCAGGCACGGATTCACCGAACTTGGCGGAGGAGTCCTTGACCTCGGGCAGCATCGAGCGGGGCACGCACAGGATCTTCAGGAGTTCGTCGTCCCACTCGCCGGTATGGATGTTGAACAGCAGCGTGCGGCAAGCATTGGTGGCGTCGGTCGCGTGCACCTTGCCGCCGGTCAGCCGCCAGAGCAGGTAGCAATCGACGGTGCCGAACATCAGCTCGCCACGGCCAGCGCGTTCGCGCGCGCCCGGGACGTGGTCCAGGATCCAGGCGACTTTGGTGCCGGAGAAATAGGGATCGATGATCAGGCCGGTCCTGGCCGAAATTGCCGGCTCGTGGCCTTCGGCCTTCAGCTTGGCGCAGATGTCGGCGGTGCGGCGGTCCTGCCAGACGATGGCGCGATGCACGGCCTGCCCCGTGGCGCGGTCCCACACCACTGTGGTCTCGCGCTGGTTGGTGATGCCGATCGCGGCGATGTCCTTTGCCGTCAGGCCGGCCTTTTCCAGCGCCTCGCGGCAGACCGTCACCGTCGAGGTCCAGATGTCCTCCGGCTCGTGCTCGACCCAGCCGGATGCCGGGAAATGCTGCGGGAATTCCTGCTGCGCGGTCGCGGCGATGGAGATGTCGCTGCGGAACACCATGGCGCGCGAGGAGGTGGTGCCCTGATCGATGGCCAGCACAAAGGACATGACGTTGCTTCCCCGGGAAGTTTTGGTTGCGCAAGAGGCAAGCGGATTGGGAGGCGGAGGTCAATATCTCCGTCGTCGTCCCGGCCATCTCCGTCGTCGCCCCTGCGAAAGCAGGGGCCCACAACCACCGGCGATCATTTTGCGAAGAGTGTCTGCCATCTCGTTTCAATCGAGGGCGCAACGCGGTATGGGTCCCTGCGTTCGCAGGGACGACAGGAGCTACACCGATGCTGTCGTCACGCCGCCATCGACCACGATGGTCTGGCCGGTCATGAAGGTCGACGCATCGGAGGCCAAATAGGCTACCGCGCCTGCGATTTCGTCTGGTTCGCCGATGCGGCGCAGCGGAGTCGTGGCGGTGCGGCGCTTGAGGTTATCGGGGTCTTCCCACAGTGCGCGGGCGAAATCGGTCTTGACCAGGCCAGGTGCCACGCAATTGATGCGGACGCCCTTCGGGCCCCATTCGCCGGCAAGGCTGCGGCACAGCGCGAAATCTGCGGCCTTTGAGATGCCGTAGGCGCCGATCACGGTGGAACCGCGCAAGCCCCCGATGGAGGAGATGATCACCACCGAGCCGTTGCCGCGCTCCGCCATTTGCGGGATCGCGAGCGCGCAGAGCCAGATGTTGCTCTTGACGTTAGAGCCCATGATCTTGTCGAAGGCCTCGTCCTTGATGTCGAGCAGCGGGCCGTAATACGGGTTCACCGCGGCGTTGCAGACGAGGATGTCGACCTTGCCGTAGTGCTTCGTGGTGCCCGATATCAGCGCCTCGACTTCCTCGCGGCGCGAGATGTTGCAGGCAATGACATGGGCGTCGCCGCCGGCCTTTTTGATGCCGTCGGCGACCTCGTTGCAGGCGTCCGCCTTGCGGCTGGAGATCACGACTTTTGCGCCGAGTTTTGCGAGCAGTTCGGCCGAAGAGCGTCCGATGCCGCGGCTGGAGCCGGTGATGATTGCGACCTTGCCGGTGAGATCGAACGGGGTGTTTTTCACTAGATGTGCTCCCTCTTTGTTGTTTTCGCTTGCCGTTCTCTATCCGTCATGGCCGGGCTTGACCCGGCCATCCACGACTTTCTTCGCCGCCAAGACGTGGATGCCCGGGACATCTAGCGCGAAGACGCGCTTCGCGCTTTTGCCCGGGCATGACGACTTTCGTGTAGCTGCAGTCGCGTGACTTACGGCGATCAGCGTGTAGCCCGGATGGAGCGAAGCGCAATCCGGGGCAGTGTTAGAGTGGTCCCGGATTTCGCTTCGCTCCATCCGGGCTACGGCGAAAGACTTACACCAGTCCGCCCGCGTCGGTGACGCGGCGGAGGTGGTAGTCGGTGTCGCCAAAGGTGTTTTCAATCATGGTCAGTCGCTTGAAGTAGTGGCCGATCTTGGCTTCCTGGGTCATGCCGATGCCGCCGTGAAGCTGGATCGACTGCTGGCCGATGAATTTTCCGGACTTGCCGATCTGCACCTTGGCGGCGGCGACCGCGGTCGCGCGCTCCTTGGCATTGTCGAAATCGGCGGCCATGGTCGCGAACATCGACATGCTGCGGGCCTGTTCGAGCGCCACGAACATGTCGGCGGCACGATGCTGCAGGGTCTGGAAGCTGCCGATCGGCACGCCGAACTGCTTGCGGGTCTTGAGATATTCGACCGTGCTCTTCAGCGATTCATCCATCGCGCCGACCGCTTCCGCGCACATCGCGGTGCGGGCCTCATCAACCACGCGCTCGATCAGCGGTAGGCCGTTCTCGGGATCGCCGATTGCGGCGTCTGCGCCGACCTCGACGCCGGTGAAGGTGATGTCGGCGGCATGCAGGCCGTCCTGGGTCGGATAGCCCTTGCGGGTAACGCCCTTGGCGCTCGCCGGCACGATGAACATGCCGATGCCGCTGCGATCACGCTGCGCGCCCTTGGTGCGCGCGGTCACGATCAGGGTGTCGGCGTTCTCGCCGTTGAGCACCACAAATTTTTCGCCGTCGATGACCCAGCCCGAACCCTTCTTCTTGGCTGATGTCGCGACATCGCCGAGATCGTAGCGCGAGTTCTTCTCGAGCTGCGCGAAAGCAAACGTCTTGCTGCCGTCGATGATGCCGGGGATGTGCTGGGCTTTCTGCTCGGCCGAACCGCCATGGCGCAGGAAGCCGCCGCCGATCACCACGGTTGCGAGATACGGCTCCAGCACCAGCGCCTTGCCGAGCGCCTCCATCACGATCATGGTTTCGACCGCACCGGCGCCAAAGCCGCCGTCGGCTTCGGCGAAGGGCAGGCCCAGCAAGCCCTGCTCGGCAAGCCTGCCCCACACGGCCTTGCTCCAGCCGCCCTTCTCCTTCTGGTACTTCTTGCGCGCATCGAAATCGTAGGAGTCGGTCAACAGACCGTCGATGCTTTCCTTGAGAAGGCGCTGCTCCTCGGACAAATCAAAATCCATGTTCTTTTGCTCTCTCAAATCATGCCTGAGGCATGGAAAATCGAACGAACCCGTAGGATGGGTAGAGCGAAGCGAAACCCATCGCACTGTTCGGACTTGTTGTGATGGGTATCGCTTCGCTCCACCCATCCTACGAAGTGACTCTCGATCGTCATCCCCGCGGAGGCGGGGATCCAGTAATCACCGGCGCGTCGTAGGCCATAGCCGCCGCGGCGTACTGGGTCCCCCGCCTGCGCGGGGGACGACACTATTGGTGCAGCACTACAGCCCCAGCACCGCCTTGGTGATGATGTTGCGCTGGATCTCGTTGGAGCCGCCGTAGATCGAGACCTTGCGGTTGTTGAAGTAGCTCGGCGCGATCTGGGCGGTCCAGTCCATGGTCTCGTTGGAGCCGTCATCGCCATGCACGTCGTAGGGTGCTGCGAACGGGCCGATCACTTCCATCAACAGTTCGGTGGTGGTCTGCTGGATTTCCGAACCCTTGATCTTCAGCACCGAGGACGCCGGGTTGGGCTTGCCCTTGCCGTGCTTGCCCTCGTCGGCGACGACGCGGAGCTGCGTGAGCTCGAGCGCCTTCAGCTCGATCTCGCAGGCCGCCAGCTTCTCGCGAAAGCCCTGGTCCTCGATCACGGGCTTGCCGTTCGATTCAACCTTGGAGGCGAGATCCTTGATGCGGCGCAGCCGCTCCTTGGAGACGCCGACGCGGGCGATACCGGTGCGCTCGTTGCCGAGCAGGAACTTTGCGTAGTCCCAACCCTTGTTCTCCTCGCCGATCAGATTCTCGACCGGCACCTCGACGTCGTCGAAGAACACTTCGTTGACCTCATGGCCGCCGTCGATGGTCTCGATCGGACGCACGGTGACGCCCTTCGACTTCATGTCGAACACAATGAAGGAGATACCCATCTGCTTCTTCGCATTGGTGTCGGTGCGGCACAGGCAGAAGATCATGTCGGCGTGCTGGGCCAGCGTGGTCCAGGTCTTCTGGCCGTTGATGATGTACCTGTCGCCCTTGCGCTCGGCCTTGGTTTTCAGCGAGGCAAGATCGGAACCCGAGCCGGGCTCCGAAAAGCCCTGGCACCACCAGTCGTCGACATTGGCGATGCGCGGCAAATACTGCTGTTTCTGCTTCTCGTTGCCGAAGGTGTAGATGACGGGGCCGACCATGCTGACGCCGAAGGCGAGCGGCGCGGGAGCTGGATGCATCTGCAGCTCTTCGTTGAAGATGTATTGCTGCACGGAGGTCCAGCCCGTTCCGCCATATTCCTTCGGCCAGTGCGTGACGCCCCAACCCTTCTTGTTCAGGATGCGCCACCAGGCGACCATCTCGTCCTTGGAGAGGTGACGGCCCTCGACCATCTTGCGCCGCGTTTCCGGCGGCACGTTGTCCCTGAAGAAGCTGCGCACTTCCTCACGAAACGCCATTTCTTCCTTGCTGAAAGCGAGATCCATCGGATCCTCCTGTGAGCGAATGAATTACACTCTGACTAAGCGACGTCTTTCTTGATGTTTGCCTGCCGCGGAGATTGCTGCATGCGCAACTCGTGGCGCGACAGTTTTCCGACCGGCGTGCGCGGCAGTTCGTCGACGAACTCGACCGCCGCCGGAATCTCGTGCTTGCCGAGCTTGCCGGTGAGGAAGGCGCGCAATTCATCGAGCGTGAAGGGCTTGGCGCTGTCGCGCAGCTTGATGAAGGCCTTCGCCGCCTCGCCGCGGTAGTCGTCGGGAATGCCGATCACGATCACTTCCTGCACGGCGGGATGGGTGTAGATCGCCTGCTCGATCATCTGCGGATAGACGTTGAAGCCGCCGGAGATGATCATGTCCTTCTTGCGGTCGACCAGATAGAAATAGCCGTCGGAATCCATGTAGCCGATATCGCCGGTGAGGAAGCGGTCGCCGACGAAGGCTTCCGCGGTTTCCTTCGGCCGGTTCCAATAGCCCTTGGTGACGTTCGGACCGCGGATGCGGATTTCGCCGACCTCGCCCACCGGCATCAATTTGGTCGGGTCTTCCAGCGACACCACGTCCATCTCGATGCCGGGCAGCATCAGGCCGATCGAGCCGGGTTTGTCCGGCCCTTCCTTGGGGTGACCGGTGCCGGGCGAGCAGGTCTCGGTCATGCCCCAGCCGCTCTTCAGCTTCATGCCGACCCTGCGCTCGAAAATTTTTGCGACCTCGACCGGCAGCGGCGCGCCGCCGGAGCCGCAGGACACCAGCGAGGACAGGTCGCGCTTGTCGAGATCGGGAAGTGCTGCGATCGCAATCCACATCGTCGGCACGCCGGGAAACACGGTGGCGCGCTTGACTTCGACGTCGCGCATGACCGCTTCGACATCAAAACGCTGGTGTAGCGAGATCAGATGGCCGCGCCGGATAGCGGAGAGCAGCACCACGGTCAACGCGTAGATGTGGAACAGCGGCAGCACGCAGATCACGCGCTCGATCGCGTTGCGCTCGAGGCGCGCCGGCCTGCCCCAGACATCGTAGACCGACACCGCCGAGGTCAGATTGCCGTGGCTCAGCATCGCGCCCTTGGGCAATCCGGTGGTGCCGCCGGTATATTGCAGCAGCGCGACGTCATCGGCACTGATGGCAGGCCATTGCGCCGGTTTGGTCGCGCCGTCGGTGAACTGCTTGTGGGTGATGATGGCGGGATTATCGGGCAGCGCCGTCTGCGGTGTGCCGGCCTTGCCCCAGTGATCGTCCTCGCAGACGATCAGGCGATCGAGCAAACCCTTGTCCAGGAATTTCAGCGCGGTCGGCAACAACGCCGACAGATTGCTGGTGACCAGCACGCGTGCGCCGGAATCGGTGAGCTTGTGCGACAGCGCGATCTCGCCGTCGAGCGGCGACAGATGCACGATTCGGGCGCCTGCCTTCAGCGCGCCGAAGAAATTGATCGGGTGATCCGGCGAGTTGCCGAGGAACAGCGCGACCGAACTGTTCTTGCCGTAGCCGGCGCGAAGGAAGGCGCTGGCTGCTTTCTCGACCACCGCTTCGAGTTCGCTATAGCTGATCGGCCGGTCGCGAAATTCAATCGCCGGCCGCGACCCGAACTCGGCGGCCGCTGCCGACAACAGGTCGGGCAGCGTGCCGCGCGCGATCGGATCGTCCCAGCGGACGCCTTCCGGATAGAACTGCTCTCCGGGACGCCCCATCAAGCCGCTTTCGACTGCGCGGCCAGCGACGCAAAGGTCTTGCCTTCGGCGGCGAGGCGCTTGAGCAGCGGCGCCGGTTCGAGCGAGGGATCGTTGGTCTCCTTGGCGTAATAGGACAGGCGATCGGCGATGTGCTTGAGGCCTACCTGGTCGGCATAGAACATCGGGCCGCCGCGATAGATCGGCCAGCCATAGCCATAGAGCCAGATCACGTCGATGTCGCTCGGACGCGCCGCGATGCCTTCTTCGAGTATGCGCGCACCCTCGTTGATCATCGGGTACATCATGCGCTCTAAAATTTCGTCATCGCTAACGACGCGCTTCTTGCGCCCCAGGCGCTGCAGCGTCTCGTCGATCAGTTTTTCGACTTCCGGATCCGGCAGCGCCGCGCGCGACCCTGCTTCATATTTATAGTAGCCCTTGCCGGTCTTCTGGCCGAAACGTCCGGCCTCGCACAACGCGTCGGCGATTTCCGACTTGATGCCGCGGTCCTTGCGCGAACGCCAGCCGATATCGAGGCCGGCGAGGTCGCTCATCGCGAACGGCCCCATCGGCATGCCGAACTTGGTCACCACGGCATCGACCTGCTGCGGCAACGCACCTTCGAACAGCAGCTTTTCCGACTGCTTGCCGCGCTGGGCCAGCATGCGGTTGCCGACGAAGCCATCGCAGACGCCGACCACGGCCGGCACCTTTGCGATCTTGCGCGCGATCGAAACGGCGGTCGTCAGCGCGTCCGGCGCGGTCTTGTCGGCGCGCACGATCTCGCACAGCTTCATCACGTTGGCCGGCGAGAAGAAGTGCATGCCGAGCACGTCCTGCGGACGCTTTGTCACTTTCGCGATCTCGTCGATGTTGAGGTACGAGGTGTTGGAAGCCAGCACGGCGCCGGGCTTGGCGTGCTTGTCGAGCGCCTCGAACACCTCCTTCTTGACCGCCATGGTTTCGAACACGGCTTCGATCACAAGGTCAGCATCCCTAACGTTCTCCAGGCCGACCACGCCCGTGATCAGGCCCATGCGCTTGGCCGGGGCATCGGCGGGGATGCCGCCGCGCGCGGCGGTCGCCTCGTAGTTCTTCTGCATCACGCCCATGCCGCGCTTGAGCTGCTCTTCGCCGGTCTCGATCAGCGTGACCGGGATACCGGCATTGGCGAACGACATCGCGATACCGCCGCCCATGGTGCCGGCGCCGATGATGGCGACACGTTCCACGGGACGCGGCTTGGTTCCCTCGGGCACGCCGGCGATCTTGGCGGCTTCGCGCTCGGAGAAGAAGGCGTAGCGCTGCGCCTTGGACTGGTCGCTGGCGACGAGCTTGAGAAAACCTTCGCGCTCCTTCTTCAAGCCTTCATCGAACGGCAGCTCGATCGCGGCGCGGACGGCATCTGCGGCCGCGAACGGCGCTTCCAGCCCGCGCGCCTTCTTGGTCAGGGCTGCGACCGCGTTGGTGAAGATCGAAATGTCTGCCTTGGCGGCCGCGAGCTTGGAATCGTCATCGCGCAACTTGCGCAGCGGACGCTTCTCCGCCAGCACCTTGAGCGCGAAGGCTTCGCCGCCTGTCGCCGGACCTTCGACGATCTCCTCGATCAGGCCATTCTTGAGCGCTTCCGCCGCGCCGATCGGATCGCCGCTGACGATCATCTTGACTGCGAGTTCGGGGCCGACCGCGCGTGGCAGGCGCTGCGTGCCGCCGGCGCCGGGCAGAAGGCCGAGCTTCACTTCGGGCAGGCCGAGCTTCGCTTCCTTGGTCGCGACGCGATAGTGGCATGCCAGAGCGACTTCGAGGCCGCCGCCGAGCGCGGTTCCGTGGATGGCGGCAATGATCGGCTTCGGCGAGTTCTCCATCAGGACAAGCACTTCGGCGAGACCGGGCGGTTTCGGCGGCTTGCCGAATTCGGTGATGTCGGCGCCGGCGATGAAGGTGCGGCCGTCGCAGGTCAGCACGATCGCCTTCACTTCCGGATCAGCGATCGCAGCCTTCATGCATTCGAAGATGCCGCCACGCACCGCGGCGCTCAGCGCGTTGACGGGAGGACTGTTGACCGTGACGATGGCGATGACGTCATGACGCTCGAGTTTTACCACTTCGCTCACGGGACTCTCCCTGGATCGTTTGTTCTCTGGATCGTTTGTTCTTGGATGCCGCTCGACTTGCGTTGAGTGGCTACGGTCGATTTTGCCAATTTCGCACTGCGAAATTTAATTCCACACCTTGACACGGAGGGTTATTTTGAAGCACGTCCGTTGTCAACGAGCTCATCAGCAGTAGCGGGTAATGAAGCGTCCAGGGAAAAAGGTGGCGACCGATCGCAGCTTCGTCGTCGCGCTTTCCCGCGGACTTGATGTGTTGCGCGCATTTCATCCCAACGACGGGCTTCTCGGCAATCAAGAACTCGCCGCCCGTACCAATTTGCCGAAGCCAACCATTTCCCGGCTGACCTACACCCTGACCAAGTTGGGCTATCTTACACCCGTTCCGCGTTTCGAAAAGTATCAGCTCGCACCGTCAGCCATGGCGCTGGGGTATGCCGCGCTGGCCAATCTCGGCGTTCGGCATTTGTCCGAACCCTATCGTGAAGAACTGATGCGCGAGACCGGCGGGGCCGTCGCCGTCGGCGGACGCGATCGTCACAGCATGATCTATTTCGGGCAGAGCCGTACCGGGCTACTCGGCGTACAGCTCGACGTCGGTTCGCGCGTACCGATCGCGACTACCGCGATGGGGCGCGCCTATATCTGGGCGCTGCACGAGGATGAGCGCGCCACCTTGTTGCGCGAACTGCGCGATCACTACGGCAATCGCTGGCCCAAAATGCGCGACGGCATCGAGCGCGCGGGCGAAATGCTCGCGCGTTACGGATTCACCATCTCCGCAGGCGAATGGCAGGAGGATGTGCACGCCGTAGGTGTGCCGCTGAAGCTCAACGACGGAACCGGACCGTATGCCTTCAATTGCGGCGCGCCTGCTTTCCGCTTCACGGAAGATAGCTTGATCAACGACATTGGACCTCGCCTTGTCACGATGGTAAGGAACATCGAGGCAGCGTTGGGCGGCGCGGCCCCGCAATCCAAAAAAACAGAAAACAAGAAGTTGAAAGCAGGAGGAAAAGTTGCACGTTTGTCCGAGGGGATCAGATAGCTTTCATCACGACTGGCGAAAATCTTCGCGTGGTCATTCCCGCTCCGTTATCCACGCGGGCGAGACGCGATGACGCAGGCCCAGCTCGCGCAGGGAAATGCTCCCCTGCTCGCGGTTCACGACGTCAGCGTCGTGTTCGGCGGCATCATCGCGCTGAACGGCGTGTCGTTTAACATGCACAAGGGAAATATCCTTGGACTGATCGGCCCGAACGGCGCCGGCAAGACGACGTTGTTCAACTGTCTCTCCAGGCTCTATCAGCCGAGCTCCGGCGATATCCTGATGGAAGGCGCGAGCATCCTGACGCGGCCGCCGCACCGGATCGCCGAGATCGGCATCGGCCGCACCTTCCAGAACGTCGCGCTGTTTCCCAATCTCTCGGTGCTCGACAACGTTCGCGTCGGCACCCATTCCCGTTCCAACAGCGACATCATCAGCGACTCCCTGCGACTGGGCTGGGTGCGCCGTGGCGAGGCCGAACTCAACAGGCACGTCCACGAGATCGTTAGCTATCTCGGCCTCGATGACGTCGCCCACACCATCGTGTCCGGCCTGCCGTTCGGCACCCAGAAGCGCGTCGAACTGGCGCGCGCGCTGGCCGCCGATCCAAAGATCCTGCTGCTCGACGAACCTGCCGGCGGTCTCAATCACGAAGAAGTCCACGTGCTTGGCGACCTGATCAAGCGCATTCGCGACGAGCGTCACATGACGGTGCTGCTGGTCGAACATCACATGGGTCTGGTGATGTCGATCGCCGACCACGTCGTCGCACTCAACTTCGGCCGCAAGCTCGCCGAGGGAACACCGGCCCAGGTCCAGGCCGACCCGGATGTCATCAAAGCCTATCTGGGGAGCAAGGACCAATGACCGCGATGCTTAACGTCAAGGATCTCCGCGCCTATTACGGCCAGGTCCAGGCGCTTCATGGCTTAAGCTTCTCCCTCAACGAGGGTAGCCTGACCACGCTGTTAGGCGCCAACGGCGCCGGCAAGACCACCACCTTGCGAGCGATCTGCAACATGGTGCGTTCGACCGGAGCGATCGAGTTTGAGGGCAAGCCGCTCTCCGGCAAATCGACCGAAAACGTCGTCCGTCTCGGCATTGCGCATGTGCCGCAGGGCCGCGGCACCTTCACCACCATGACGGTGGAGGAAAACCTGCAGTTGGGGGCCATCACCCGCAACGACAAGAAGGGCGTGGTGGCCGACATCGAGCGTATGTACGAGCACTTCCCGGTGCTGAAGGAACGGCACACTCAGCAGGCCGGCACGCTCTCGGGCGGCGAGCAGCAGATGCTCGCGGTCGCCCGCGCGCTGATGCTGCGCCCACGGCTGATGCTGCTGGACGAGCCGTCGTTCGGCCTGGCGCCCTTGATCGTGCGCGACCTGTTCAAGATTCTCGGCAAGATCAACCGTGAGGAAAAGGTCACCATTCTGGTGGTGGAGCAGAACGCGCAGCTTGCGCTGGAGCTCGCGGACAAGGCCTACGTCATTGAAACCGGACGTGTCGTGATGTCGGGAAGCGCTGCCGAAATCGCGAATAACGAAGATGTCCGTAAATCCTATCTCGGTTATTGAGGAGCGCAGCCGTGGAACTTTTTATCAACCAAGTCCTGGCTGGCATTGCCACAGGTGCGATCTATGCCTGCATGGCGCTCGCCGTTGTGATGATCTACCAGGCGATCGACCATCTCAATTTCGCTCAGGGCGAAATGGCGATGTTCTCGACATTCATCGCCTGGCAGCTGATGCAATGGGGGGTGCCGTATTGGTGGGCTTTCCTTCTCACGCTGGCGTTCTCGTTCGCAGGCGGCATCGCCATCGAGCGTATGTTGTTCAAGCCGCTTGCCAAGGCGCCGATCCTGACCAATGTCGCCGGTTTCATCGCATTGTTTGCGATCGTCAACAGCGTCGCCGGGCTGACCTGGGACTTCACGATCAAGCAGTTTCCGACACCGTTCGGATCCGCGCCCTTTCTCGGCAGTCAGCTGATCTCGACCCATCAGGCCGGCATGATCGGCGTCACGGTGGGATTGCTGATCCTGCTCTATCTGTTCTTTCAGTTCACCCGGATTGGCCTTGCGATGCGCGCGGCCGCATCGTTGCCGGAATCGGCACGGCTGGTCGGCATCAACACCAGCTGGATGATCGCGCTTGGCTGGGGCATGGCGTCCGCGATCGGCGCGATCGCCGGCATCCTGATCGCACCTGTCGTGTTCCTGGAGCCCAACATGATGGGCGGCGTGCTGATCTACGGGTTTGCCGCGGCCGTCCTCGGCGGCCTGACCAGCCCGCTCGGAGCGGTGGTTGGGGGCTTTCTGGTCGGCGTGTTCGAGAATCTCGCCGGGACCTATATCCCCGGCGTCGGCAATGAATTGAAATTGCCGATCGCGCTGGCGCTCATCATCACCGTATTGGTTCTCAAGCCGGCGGGCCTGTTTGGCCGGCCCATCGTGAAGCGAGTTTGATCATGAGCGCAGTTGAGGAAGTCACAAACGAAGCATCGGCGGTCGAGGCAGTCCCCAAGAGAGCCATGACGCTGGGCTACGGCACCTCGCTCGTGGTGCTGGGGTTGTTGATCATCGCACCGATGTTCTTGAAGAATTTCTTCGTCTTCCAGCTGACGATGTTGCTGATCTACGCGCTGGCGGTTCTGGCGCTGAACATCCTGACCGGCGGCAGCGGCCAGTTTTCGTTGGGCCAAAGCGCCTTCTACGCGGTCGGCGCCTACACCTCCGCCATTCTGATGGAGCATATGGGCGTGAACTACGCCCTGACATTGCCCATTGCCGGCATTATCTGCTTTGGCTTCGGGTTCTTGTTCGGTCAGCCGGCGTTGCGCTTGAGCGGCATCTATCTGGCGCTGGCGACCTTTGCGCTGGCGGTGGCAATGCCGCAATTGCTGAAGCTCGGCTTCTTCGAGCACTGGACCGGTGGTGTGCAGGGGCTGGTCGTGACCAAGCCCGATGCGCCGTTTGGCCTGCCGATATCCCAGGACAGGTGGCTGTATTATTTCACGCTCGTGGTCGCGATCGGGATCTACATCGCTTCGGTCAACCTGCTGCGTTCCCGTTCGGGCCGCGCCTTCATGGCGATCCGCGACAACGAGATCGCGGCCTCCGCGATGGGCGTCGACGTCGCGCTGTACAAGACGCTGGCGTTCGGCGTCTCGGCCGGAATCACCGGCGTCGCCGGCGGTCTCGGCGCCATCGCGGTGCAGTTCGTGGCACCGGACGGCTACACCATCACGCTCGCGATCTCGCTGTTCCTCGGCATGGTCGTCGGCGGCGTCGGCTGGCTGCCGGGCTCGATCGTCGGCTCGGCCTTCATCATCTTCGTGCCGAATATCGCCGAAAGCATTTCGAAGGGCCTCTCCGGCGCTGTGTTCGGCGTGCTTCTGTTCCTCGTCATCTTCCTCGTGCCGCACGGCGCCAGGCAGGTCGCGATCGTTGCCCAGCAACTGATCGGAAAACTGAAGAAGTAATCTCAGCCACCGGCTTCGCGCCGATCGAGCAACTTCAGATGATGCGCTTCAAGGGCGAGAGATGGGATATGTTCGGTGAAGTCATCAATGGCGAACTCAGTCATTAACCAATATTCCGCCGGACGGTAGTTTCCCGGAGGATCAGACTAAATATCGCCTCCCGCGACGCCGTCGCGGGGGGCTTTTTGTTGCTGGACGCTACTGAAAGGTATTCAATGCTCCTCAAGAGCCGCCAAGCGCTCCAATCAAAAAGAAGATGACACATTCATTCGTGATCCCAGGGAGATCAAAAAATGTCCGTTATCAACTTGCGCTTGGGAGCCTTTTCGGCGGCCCTCGCATTGCTTGCTGCAACCAGCAGCGGCGCGCTTGCGCAGAAAAAATACGACACCGGCGCGTCCGATACCGAAATCAAGATCGGCAACATCATGCCCTACAGCGGACCGGCGTCCGCCTATGGCGTGATCGGCAAAACCGCGGAGGCCTACTTCAGGAAGGTCAACGCCGAAGGCGGCATCAACGGCCGCAAAGTCAACTTCATCAGCTATGACGACGCCTACAGCCCACCGAAGACAGTCGAACAGGCACGCAAGCTGGTCGAGAGCGATGAAGTCCTGCTCATCTTCAATCCGCTTGGTACGCCGCCGAACACGGCGATCCAGAAATACATGAACACGAAGAAGGTACCGCAACTGTTCGTGGCCACCGGCGCCACCAAGTGGAACGACCCGAAGGAATCCCCCTGGACCATGGGTTGGCAGCCCAACTACCAGAGCGAGGGGCGGGTCTACGCGCAGTACATTCTCAAGGAGAAGCCGAACGCCAGGATCGCTGTCCTGTACCAGAACGACGACTACGGTAAGGACTATCTAAAGGGCATGAAGGACGGCCTCGGCGCCAAGGCCGCCTCGATGATCATCATTGAGGAAAGCTACGAGGTGACTCAACCAACCATCGATTCCAACATCGTCAAACTGAAATCGCTCGATGCCGACGTATTCTTCAACGTCACCACGCCGAAGTTTGCGGCGCAGTCGATCAAGAAGATGAACGAGATCGGCTGGAAGCCGATGCACTTCCTCAACAGCGTCTCCGCTTCGATCGGCAGCGTCATGAAGCCGGCCGGCTTTGAGAATTCGCAAGGCATCATCTCCTCGCTGTACCTCAAGGATCCGGCCGACGCGGAGTGGAAGAACGATGCGGGCATGAAAGCCTGGAATGAATTCCTCGATAAGTATTACCCCGAGGCCAATCGTGTCGACTCATTCGTGATGTATGGTTATACGGTGGCACAAACCCTAGAGCATGTGCTGAAGTCTAGCGGCGACAACCTGACCCGGGAAAACGTCATGAAGCAGGCCGCGAGCATCAAGAATCTCGAACTCGGAGGCCTGCTGCCAGGCATCAAGATCAACACGTCGGCGACCGATTTTGCTCCAATCTCGCAAGTGCAACTGATAAGGTTCAAGGGCGACACCTGGGAACGCTTCGGCGAGATTCTCTCCGGCGACGTCGGCGGCTAACGCGCCGGCATCGTCGACCAATGAAGCAGCCCCTGCGGCTTTGCCGCGGGGGCTTTTTCTTGTGAGGCTTCCGGCAAGATGGTAAGCACAGCGCGCTCAAAAGAGCTTCGCTTCAAGGAGTCGGACGGTTAGCGTTCTTTAAATGAAAAGGGAGAGACAGAAATGTCCGCATTAAAAAAACTGGCTATTCTTTCAGCTGCGTTTGGACTGCTCGCCGCGACGTCAGGCGGCGCGCTTGCACAGAAGAAATACGATCCCGGCGCCACCGATACCGAGATCAAGATCGGCAACATCATGCCCTACAGCGGACCGGCTTCCGCCTATGGCGTAATTGCCAAGACCGAGGAAGCCTATTTCAAGAAGATCAACGCCGAGGGTGGCATCAACGGCCGCAAGATCAACTTCATCAGCTATGACGACGCCTACAGCCCGCCGAAGACGGTTGAGCAGGCGCGCAAGCTGGTCGAAAGCGACGAAGCGCTGATCGTCTTCAACCCGCTGGGTACCCCGCCGAACACGGCGATCCAGAAATACCTCAACAGCAAGAAGGTGCCGCAACTGTTCGTCGCCACCGGCGCCACCAAGTGGAACGATCCGAAGAGCTTCCCGTGGACCATGGGCTGGCAGCCCAACTACCAGAGCGAAACGCAGATCTACGCCAAGTACATTCTGAAGAACAAGCCGAACGCGAAGGTCGGGATCCTCTATCAGAACGACGATTACGGTAAGGACTATCTGAAGGGCTTCAAGGACGGGCTTGGCGCCAAGGCCGCATCGATGATCGTCCTGGAAGAAAGCTATGAAGTCTCCGAGCCGACCATCGACTCCCACATCGTCAAGCTGAAGGCGACCGGCGCCGACGTGTTCATCAACATCACCACGCCGAAGTTCGCGGCGCAGGCGATCAAGAAGAACGCCGAGATCGGCTGGAAGCCGCTGCACTTCCTCAACAACGTTTCGGCCTCGATCGGCAGCGTGATGAAACCGGCCGGCTTCGAGAATGCGCAGGACATCATCTCGTCCAATTACCTTAAGGATACGTCTGATCCGGAGTGGAAGAACGACCCCGGCATGAAAGCTTTCGACGAATTTCTGGCCAAATACTACCCCGAGGCCAACAGGATCGATAGCTTCGTGATGTACGGGTACACGGTCGCGCAGGGCCTCGTGCATGTGCTCAAAGCCAGCGGCGACAATCTCACCCGCGAGAACGTCATGAAGCAGGCAGCCAGCATCAAGAATCTCGAGATCGGCAGCTTGCTGCCAGGTATCAAGGTCAACACCAGCGCTACCGACTTTGCCCCCATTTCGGCGGTCCAGCTTCAGAAGTTCAAAGGCGAGACCTGGGAACGCTTCGGCGAAGTGATTGATGCCGAGGTCGGCGGCTAATCGCAAAATGCTATCGACCGATTGTTAGCCAGCAACGCCCCCGCGGAGATCCCGCGGGGGTTTTCTTTTGCGGCGATTGGATGGATAACCTGACTTCCCGTCCCTCTTCGTCCCCGAGCAGACATGACCGACCGGCGTCCCCTTTTGCGTGCGATATTTGATGCGGCCGTCGCGGCCGCGCATCCCGACGTCGTGCTGTCGGCGCATCTGCGCCCGGCGCCGATAGGCCGGGTGATTTGTCTGGCTGCCGGCAAGGGCGCGGCTGCGATGGCGGCTGCTGCCGAACGGCATTATCTTGACGCGCTTGGGCTCGACCCGGCTCGGCTGACCGGCATCGCCACCACGCGCCACGGCCATGGCGTGCCGACGCGGCGGATCAGGGTAATCGAGGCCGGCCATCCCGTGCCCGACGAAGCCGGGTTGAAAGCCGCCGACGACACGCTGCGGCTCGCGGCCGAGGCGACCGCGGATGATCTGCTGCTGGTGCTGCTCTCCGGCGGCGGCTCGGCGAACTGGATCGCGCCGGCCGACGGCGTTTCGTTCGCACAGAAGCAGCAGGTGAACCGCGCGCTGCTCCGTTCGGGCGCGCCGATCGGCGAGATGAATATCGTCCGCAAGCATCTGTCGCGGATCAAGGGCGGCCGGTTGGCCCGCGCCGGACAGCGCGCCGCCGAGATCGTGACGCTGGCTATCTCCGACGTGCCGCATGACGATCCGTCTGCGATCGCATCGGGACCGACGGTGCCGGATCCGAGCACGCTGGCGGACGCCCGCGCGCTGGTGGCGAAGTATAATCTCGCGATCGACGATGCCGTCAGGCGCGCCCTCGAAGATCCCGGGAATGAGAGCTGCAAGCCCGGCGACCGCGCGTTCGCCCGCGCGCAATTCGAGATGATTGCAAAACCGAAGGCGTCGCTCGACGCGGCCATCAAGGTCGCAAAGGACGCCGGCTATGAGGTCATAGGCCTCGGCGCGGATCTCGAAGGCGAGGCGCGCGATGTTGCGGCCGATCATGCGCGCCTGGCGCTGAAAGCACGCAGCGAGGGCAAGCGCATCGCGATCCTTTCCGGCGGCGAACTCACGGTGACCGTGCGCGGCAATGGCCGTGGCGGTCCCAATCAGGAATATGCGCTGGCGCTGGCGGATCTTCTAAAGGACACGCCCGGCATCGTGGCGCTGGCCGCGGACACCGACGGCGCCGACGGCGGTGCCGGCAGCGCAACCGATCCAGCCGGCGCCGTGATCGATCAGACGACGTTTGCGAAGATGAAGTCGCTCGGCCTCGATCCCGCAGCCTATCTCGCCAACAACGATGCCACCGCGTTCTTTTCGGCCACCGGCGATCTCCTGCTGACGGGCCCGACGTTCACCAACGTCAATGACGTCAGGGTGGTTTTGGTGGACCCCGCCTAGGTTTTCCGGGCGGCTACGCCAGCATCCTGTACGTGCCAAAACGGCGTTAACGTGTTGTAGAGCAAGTTGCGAAGAACCCGCGCGCATCGGCCCATCTCGAAGGTGCGATTCACCAGCTTGGGCTTCTAATGGCCGCTCTCCTGGAGGGAGGAGAGCCGCCGATAGCGGCTGGGGAAACGCTATATGACGGATCACGGCCAGATAACCGCCCCGAGGTCAGCGCCCTTGAGTGCGCGGCTCGAAGAGGCGATCAACCATTTATCGCTCGGGATCGTCATTTTCGACGAGAAACGCGAAGTCGTTTTCTGCAACGCGCGTTACAGGGAAATGTACGGGCTGTCGCCTGAACAGGTGAAGCCGGGGACGCCGACCCGTGAACTGATCCAGCATCGGCTGAAACTCGGCCTCAAGGTGCCGGTCGCGCCCGATGATTACATCCGTGAGCGCGTCGGCCATGACATCGCACTCGACACCACGGTGCAGGAATTCACGGACGGCCGGATAATCGCCTACACCGTCTACCCGATGCCCGGCGGCGCCGGGATGGCGACCCACGAGGACATCACCGAGCGTGAAGAGCTCAATGCCCGGCTGAAGACGCAATACGAACTCGGCCGAGAGCAGGAAGAGGCGCTGCGCGTCAGGAACTTCCAGTTCGACACCGCGATCAACAACATGTCGCAGGGGCTGTGCTTCTTCGATTCTGACCACCGCCTGATCGTCTGCAACGATCGCTTTGTCGAGATGTACGATATCGCGCCCGAGCGCGTCAGCCCCGGCATGTCACTGATCGAGATCGTTGACCTCAGGTTCGAAGCCGGCAGCTTTCCCGCCATGACGCGGGACGAATATCTGCGCTGGCGCACCGATGTGGCGGTTTCCAACGAGGCGAAAGACAGCATCGTCGAATTGATGAACGGGCGCACCTTCAAGATCCGCCACCGCCCGATGCCCGGCGGCGGCTGGGTCGCGACGCACGAGGACATCACCGAGCAGCGCCAGTCCGAGGTCAAGATCGAATATATGGCGCATCACGATGCGCTGACTGATTTGGCCAACCGGGTGCTATTGAACGATCGGCTCGAACTTGCGCTCAGCCGGGTTCAGCATGGGGAAATGGTGGCCGTCCACCATCTCGACCTCGATCAGTTCAAGGCCGTCAACGATACGTTCGGCCATCCCTGTGGCGACAAGCTGCTCAGAATCGTCGCCGAACGGTTGCGCTCCCTCGTTGGCGAGGCCGACACGATCGCGCGGATGGGAGGCGATGAATTCGTGATCGTGCAGGCCACGATCGCGGACCCCGCCGACGCCACCGCGCTGGCGCAGGTCGTCATCGATGCGCTGAGCGAACCCTATGACATCGACGGCCAGCAGGCCGTGATCGGCGTCAGCATCGGTATTTCGGTCGGTCCCGGAGATGGATCTACCCCCGACAAATTGTTGCGCAACGCCGACCTCGCGCTCTACCGCGCCAAGAGCGACGGCCGCGGTACGTTCCGCTTCTTCGAGCCCGCGATGGACCTGCAGATGCAGACTCGCCGCGTCATGGAGCAGGACCTGCGCAAGGCGCTTCCGGCGGGCGAATTCGAGCTGCATTACCAGCCGGTCGTTAACCTGGCGAGCAAGGAAATCAGCGGCTTTGAAGCGTTGATACGCTGGAATCATCCGAGCAAGGGGATGATCTCGCCGGCCGACTTCATCCCGCTGGCCGAAGAGATCGGCTTCATCGTCCCGCTGGGCGAGTGGGTCGTCCGGCAGGCCTGTGCCACCGCGGCACAATGGCCCGACAACCTTCACGTTGCCGTCAATATTTCAGCGATCCAGTTTCGCAGTCCCGGACTGATGCAGGTGATCGTCAGCGCGCTCGCCGCCTCCGGCCTCGCGCCGACGCGGCTGGAAATCGAAATCACCGAGTCCGTCCTGCTTCACAACAAGGAAGCGACGCTCGCGGTGTTGCATCAGTTGCGGGAGCTCGGGATCCGGATCGCCATGGACGATTTCGGCACCGGATATTCGTCGCTGACGTACTTGCAGAGCTTTCCGTTCGACAAGATCAAGATCGACCGCTCGTTCGTCAAGAACATTACCGAGGATTCGAGCTCGCTCACCATCGTGCGTGCGGTTGCCGCGCTCGCCAATGGAATGGGCATGACGGCGACCGCCGAGGGCGTGGAAACCGCCGAGCAGCTCCACAGCATCGCTTCCGAAGGATGCACGGAAATGCAGGGCTTCCTGTTCAGCCGGCCGCTTCCCGCCGCCGAGATCGAGCGGCAATTCCTGTCGGGACGCGGGCCACGAGAGATTCAAGGCCGCATCGTCGCGGCCTGATCGCGCCGCTCAGAACTCAGCCGCGATCTTCGACAGCATTTCGAGCAGGGCGACGCGGTTGGCGGGACCCAGCAATTCGTTGAGCCGCGCCTCGTGCTTGCTGGCAACGAGTTTTTTGGCGCGCGCCAGCACTGCCCTTCCCTTGTCGGTCAGAACCAGGATGTGCGAGCGGCGGTCGTTGGTCGAGCGCATCCGGGCGCACAGCCCGCGGCTCTCCAGCGCATCCAGCATGGAGACGAAGTTCGGCCTGAGGATGCCGAGCGTGTTGGCGATTTCGGTCTGGTTGCGTCCGGGGTTCCGGTCGAGCAGCAGCAGCACCGAGAATTGCGCCGGCGTCAGTTGCAGCGGCGCGACGCAGCGCAGGAAGTCCTCGAACACCTTGAGCTGTGCACGCTTGAGCGAATAGCCGAGCAGTTCGGCCAGCTCGCCCAGTTGCAGCCCGGCATTGTCAGCGGCGCCATCCGCAGCGCCGCCCGCAATTTCCTTGCCATTGCTGCGCGACGGCTTGACGGCATCGGTCGCTGCCTTGGAAACTGTCATGCGTGAGGCTCGCACCCGAAAAAGGCTCGGCCGGTGGCCGGGGCCTTGATGTTATATTTGATAATTGTTATTGAATATATCAAATATCGGCGCCTTTCAACTGCCGAGATGTGGGACGGCCGGCGGACCGCAGGAGGTCAGGACCGGCGACGCTTTTAGGGGGAGCGCCAGTCTTGAACACGACGATCATGCTGTTCCTGCTGCAGGACGGCATCACCAATGGCGCGATCTATGCGCTGCTCGGGCTTGCGCTGGTGCTGGTGTTTGCCGTCACCCGCGTCATCCTGATCCCGCAGGGCGAATTCGTCACCTACGGCGCGCTGAGCTACGCCATGCTGGCGACCGGCCAGGTGCCGGGCACCGCGAAGCTGGCGGCCGCCATGGGCGTGGTCGCCTTCGGCCTCGACCTGTTTGACGCACGGCGATCGCTACGGCTGAAGCGGGTGTTGCGCGCCTTTGCCTTCAACATCGTCCTGCCGGCCGCTATCCTGGCCCTGACCTACGGCCTTGCCGGCCCCAAGACCCCGATCGCGGTCAACATCGCGCTGTCGCTTTTGATCGTCGCGGCGATCGGATTGTTCCTCTATCGCATCGCGTTCCAGCCGATCGCGCACACCTCGGTGCTGGTGCTGCTGATCGCCTCCGTCGGCTGCCATCTCGCGCTGCAGGGCCTGGGCCTGGTGTTCTTCGGCGCCGAAGGCCTGCGCGGCCCAGCGCTGTCCAACGCGGCACTCACGATCGGTCCGTTGCGCTTCACCGGCCAGAGCCTTGCGGTCTACGGGCTGACGATCGCCTTCATCATAGCACTATGGCTGTTCTTCGGCTTCACGCTGATGGGCAAGGCGCTGCGCGCCACCGCCGTCAACCGGCTCGGCGCGCGCCTCGTCGGCATCCGCACCACGCTGTCGGGACAGATCGCCTTCCTGCTGGCGTCCCTGATCGGGGCGATTTCCGGCATCCTGATCGTGCCGATCACCACGCTCTATTACGACACCGGCTTCCTGATCGGCCTGAAAGGTTTCATTGCCGCGATCATCGGTGGTCTCGTCAGCTATCCGCTGACCGCGGTGGCGGCCTTGATCGTCGGCAGCGTCGAAGCGTTCTCTTCATTCTACGCCAGCAACTTCAAGGAGGTCATCGTCTTTACGCTGATCCTTCCCGTGCTGGTGCTGCGTTCGCTCGCAGCGCCCGCGGTCGAGGAAGAGAAGGACTGACGGCGATGAATCAGCGAACCCCTCTCATCATCTTCGCTCTCGTCATGGCGGCGATCCCGTTCATTCCGGGCGTCCCGCCGTTCTGGATCGTGCTGCTCAACAATATTGGCCTCGCCGCCCTGGTGGCGATGGGGCTGGTGCTGCTCACCGGCGTCGGCGGCCTCACCTCGTTCGGCCAGGCCGCGTTTTGCGGCTTCGGCGCCTATACTACGGCGGTACTGACCACGGCCTATGGCGTCTCGCCGTGGCTGACGCTGCCGCTCTCGCTGCTGGTCAGCGGCATTGCAGCGGTCCTGCTCGGGATCGTCACGGTGCGCTTATCGGGCCATTATCTGCCGCTCGGCACCATCGCCTGGGGTATCGGCCTGTTCTATCTGTTCAGCAAGCTGGAATTCCTCGGCCGCAATGACGGCATCTCCGGCATTCCCCCACTCTCGATCGGCAATTTCCGGATGCTCGATCCCGGCACGATCTATTTCGCGATCTGGATCGCGGTATTGATCTCGGCTTTGCTGACCATGAACCTTCTGGACTCCCGCACCGGCCGCGCCATCCGCGCATTGCGGCGCGGACACATCGCCGGCGAAGCGTTCGGCGTGCAGACGCCGCGCGCCAAGCTTCTGGTGTTCATCTATGCGGCGGTTCTCGCGGGCCTGTCCGGCTGGCTCTACGCGCATTTCCAGCGCGCCGCCAACCCGACGCCGTTCGGCGCGCAGGCC
The DNA here is from genome assembly GCF_036924515.1 of Bradyrhizobium sp. AZCC 1610. Classification (NCBI taxonomy): domain Bacteria; kingdom Pseudomonadati; phylum Pseudomonadota; class Alphaproteobacteria; order Hyphomicrobiales; family Nitrobacteraceae; genus Bradyrhizobium; species Bradyrhizobium sp. AZCC 1610. The sequence continues at coordinate 6,157,953 of NZ_JAZHRR010000001.1, forward strand.
GGCATCGAGTATCTGTTCATCGCCGTGGTCGGCGGCGCGGGCTATGTCTGGGGCGCGGTGCTCGGCGCCGGCATCGTCGTGGTCCTCAAGGAGATCCTGCAGAGCTACCTGCCCTATATCTTTGGCGGTCAGAGCCAGCTCGAGACCATCGTGTTCGGCATCCTGCTGGTCGTGCTGCTGCAACTGGCCCCGACCGGCGTCTGGCCCTGGCTGATGGCGCGTCTGCCGATCAAGCCGGCCCGCAAGATGCCCGATACGTCGCTTCTCCTTGCCAAGCGCGAGCGCGCACCGGCCTCTGCTGCTGCGCTGCTGCAGATCGAGAAAGCGCGCAAGCAATTCGGCGGCGTGATTGCCGTCAACGACGTTTCCTTCGACGTCCAGGCCCGCGAGATCGTCGCCCTGATCGGGCCCAACGGCGCCGGCAAGAGCACGACCTTCAACCTGATCACGGGCGTGCTGACCACGACCGGCGGCACCATCTCGGTACTCGGCCGCAAGGTCGACAACGCGCCGCCGCAGGAGGTGGTAAAACTCGGCGTTGCGCGCACCTTCCAGCACGTCAAGCTGGTGCCCGACATGACCGTGCTGGAGAACGTCGCGATCGGCGCGCACCTGCGCGGGTCTTCCGGCGCGATCGCCAGCATGTTCCGGCTGGACCGCGCCGATGAGGCGAAACTGCTCGCGGAAGCCGCGCGGCAGATCGAGCGCGTCGGCCTCGGCGACCAGATCGATCAGCTGGCGGGAAGCCTGTCGCTCGGCCAGCAGCGCATCGTCGAAATCGCCCGCGCGCTATGCGTCGATCCATTGCTGCTGCTGCTCGACGAGCCGGCCGCCGGACTGCGTCACATGGAGAAGCAGCGGCTCGCCGCACTCCTGCGGCAGTTGCGCGACGGCGGCATGTCGGTGCTGCTGGTCGAGCACGACATGGGTTTTGTGATGGATCTCGCCGACCGCATCGTGGTGCTGGATTTCGGCACCAAGATCGCCGAGGGCACGCCGGCCGCGATCAAGACCAATCCCGATGTGATCAAGGCCTATCTCGGAGCTACCGCATGAGCGCGCTGTTATCGGTCTCCGACGCCCATGTTTCCTACGGCAAGGTCGAAGCCGTGCGTTCGGTTTCGCTCGACGTCGCCGACAACGAAATCGTCACCATCATCGGCGCCAACGGCGCCGGCAAGACCACGCTGCTGAACGCCATCATGGGCGTGCTGCCGCTCAGGGGTGGTGCAGCGTTCGCGGGCGACGACATGGCTCCGCTCGACATCGAGGATCGCGTCGCGGCGGGCTTGTGTCTCGTGCCCGAGCACCGCGAATTGTTCGGCACCATGAATGTCGAGGACAATCTGCAACTCGGCGCGTTCCGGATTCCGAAGGCCACGGCCGCAAGATCGTTCGAGCGCGTCTATACGCTGTTTCCGCGGCTGAAGGAGCGGCGCAAGCAATTGGCCGGCACGCTTTCCGGCGGCGAGCAGCAGATGCTGGCGATGGGCCGCGCCCTGATGGGCGCGCCAAAGCTGTTGATGCTGGACGAACCGAGCCTCGGCCTCGCCCCGATTATCGTCGCCGACATCTTCCGCACCATCGGCGAACTGCGCGCCGCCGGCGTCTCGGTGCTGCTGGTCGAGCAGAACGCGCAAGCCGCCCTGCAGATCGCCGACCGCGCTTACGTCATGGAGCTCGGCGAATTCATCCTGTCCGGACCGGCAAAGGATATCGCCAGCAACCAGCGGGTCGCGGCGAGCTATCTCGGCTTCCAGCACGAGGGCGCGAGCGCGGTCTAGATTGACCGCGCCCGTTCCTGAACTCTCGAAGTCTCGCGTGACGCCCGCCCTCACTTCGCCGGGACGTATTTGCCGTCCTTTACCGTCAAAATGATGCGCGAGCGGTCGTCGAGGCCGTAGCGATCTTTTTCGGTGAAGTTGTAGACGCCCTGGCTGGCCGCGATTTCCTTCTCCGTGAGCAGCGCCTGGCGGATCGCCTCGCGGAATTCCGGCGTTCCCGGCTTGGCCTTCTTCAGCGCCACCGGCACCACGCGCTTGAGCACTTCGAACGCGTCGTAGGAATGGCCGGCGAACTGGCTGCGGCTGTTGGCGCCATACTTGGCTTCATAGGCGGTGTTGAGCGCAAGCCCCGGCTTCTTGGTCAGCGCGCTGTCGGGCTGGGTTTCCGGCGACATCACCGGACCTGAGGCCATGATCACGCCTTCAGCCGCCGCACCTGCGATGCGGATGAAGTCCATGCTGGCGGCGCCGTGGGTCTGGTAGATCAGGCCCTTGTAGCCGCGCTCGCGCAGCGTGGTCTGCGGCAGCGCCGCGGCGGTGCCGGAGGCGCCGACCAGGATCGCATCGGGATTGGCGGCGACCAGCTTCAGCACCTGGCCTGCCACCGACGTATCCGGACGCGCGAAGCGCTCTTCGGTGGCGAGCGTCATTCCCATCGGAATCGCCTGGTTCTTGAAATCGTTGAACCAGAGGTCACCGTAGGAATCGGAGTAGCCGATATAGCCGACGGACTTGATGCCGTGCGCCTTCATGTGCTCGTAGAGCACCTTGCCCATGATCGGAATCGGCTGCGGCATGGCGACCGACCACTTGATGCGCGCTTCGTTGATCGGGAACGGCGCGAGGCCGATATGGGGAATGCCGGCCTCGTTCGCCACGGTAGAGACCGCGACCGTCGAGGGCGTCGTCGAGGAGCCCATGATGATGTCGGCCTTGGATTCGGTGACGAACCGCCGCGTGTTGGTGGTAGCGGTAGTCGGATCGCCGCCGTCGTCGAGCGTGATGATCTTGATCGGCACACCGCCGATTTCCTTCGGCACGAAATCGAGCGAGTTGCGCTCGGGAATGCCGAGCGCCGCGGCGGGACCCGTCGTGGTGATGGAAATGCCGACGACAATCTCGTTGGTCTGCGCCGTGGCTGGCAAGCCAGTTAGCGCCAGCGCCGCCACAACAGACGCCGCGGACAGAAAAGTTTTCTTCATTCATTCCTCCCTTGGATTATCTATTTATCGTTTTAAGCAAAGTCTCGTGGACTATTCAGCCCCTTCTTTAGGTCATGCGCAGGCCTAAGTCAGCCCCGCATGAACCGCTCGATGATCTCCTGCGGCATCGGGGCCGATTTGAGCTTCGCGGGATCGTCCGGATGCTTGCCGACCAGCACGCGGGTCTCGAACGCCTCGATCGCCAACGCCTCGCCCTTGAACACGTTGTGGACCACCTCGAAAGAGGATCGCTTGAAGCTCTCGATCCGGCTTTCGATTCTGATCCAGTCGCCATGGGTCGAGGGGATGTGGAATTTCGCCCGCGTGTCCACCATGGGGATGCCGACCAGGCCATATTTGTGGATGAGGTCCTGCTTCGAATAACCGGCCGCTTCGAACATGATCGACGTCGAATCGTCGAACATCGCGAAATAACGCGGGTAGTAGACGATGTTGGCGGGGTCGCAGTCGCCCCACTGGATCTGCACGTCGCGCCGGTTGACGAACATGGGATATCCCTAGCGCGGCGCCATGCGAAGCGCGGCATCGAGCCGCACCACTTCGCCGTTCAGGTAAGGATTGTCGATCATGTGCAGCGCCAGCGAGGCAAACTCATCGGCCTGACCGAGCCGGCGCGGGAACGGGATCGAAGCGGCAAGCGAATCCTGCGCTTCCTGCGGCAGGTTGGCGAGCAGCGGCGTGAGGAATAGGCCCGGCGCGATCGTCAGCACGCGAATGCCGAATTGCGCCAGTTCGCGCGCGATCGGCAACGTCATGGCGACGATGCCGCCCTTCGAGGCCGAATAGGCTGATTGCCCGATCTGGCCGTCATAGGCCGCGACCGAGGCAGTAGAGATCACCACGCCGCGCTCGCCCGTTGCAAGCGGCTCCAGCTTCGACATGCCTGCCGTCGCCAGCCGCAGCATGTTGAAGGAGCCGATCAGGTTGACCTTGATCACCTTCTCGAAGTCGCCGAGTGCCATCGGACCATCTTTGCCGATCACGCGCTTGGCGACGCCGATGCCGGCGCAGTTCACCAGCACGCGCGCCGGGCCGTGGGCCGCCGCAGCCTTGGCGATTGCGGCTTCCGCCGAGGCCGCGTCGGAAACGTCGCAGGTCACGGCGACGCCGCCGATCTCGGCAGCGACGGCCTCAGCAAGGTTGGCGTTGAGATCGCAGACCGCGACCTTGGCGCCCTGCGCCGCGAGCCGGCGCGCGGTCGCCGCGCCCAATCCCGATGCGCCGCCGGTGACGATGGCGGCCTGATCCTTCAACTGCATGGTGCTCTCCCTGACAAGCTCTTGTGCGAATTCGGCTACAACGTAATCACCTGCGCCGGCGGCGCGGGCGAATAAATCTCCTCGATCAGCGCGCTGCGATTTTCCAGCACCGCGCGCTGGTTGATCGAGCCCTTGTCGGTGACCTCGCCGCGATCGATCGACAGCGGTGCATCGAGCAGCACCGCGCGCGTGATCCGGGTCGACGAGCCCGTGGCGCCAGCCACCAGCTTCTGGAAGCGTTCGCGGAAGGCCGCAACAATCAGCGGGTCGGAAGCCGCGGCGGCCAGGTCGTCTGATGGAAGCGTGGGATTGATCAGGCGGCAGCCATCGAGGTCGAGCACCACCAGCGCCGATATTTCGTCGCGGTTGATGCCGGCAATGACGACGTCACGCACCAAGGGCGCACAGGCCGTAACGAAGCGCGCGCGCAACGGGCCGACGCTGACCCAGGTCCCGCTGGCGAGCTTGAAGTCTTCGCCGATCCGGCCATCGAAATCGAAGCCGGCGTCGAAATTATCAGGGTCGGCCGGCTTGAGCGCATCGCCCATTTTGTAGAAGCCTTCTTCGTCGAAGGCCTTCGCGGTCATATCCGGCTGACGCCAGTAGCCCGGCATGACGTTCGGTCCTTTGGCGCGAACCTCCAGCTTGCCGTTGTTGGGCACGAGCTTTGCGTCATTACCCAGCACCGGCAGTCCGACATGGCCGGAGCGGCTGGTGAGCGGATTGACCGACATGAAGAACGGCGCCGTCTCGGTGGCGCCAAGGCCGGTCAGCATCGGCACGCGATAGCCGGTTTCCTGCACCGAAAGTTCATCGAGGCTATTCCAGACAAAGGCGGACAGCGCCGCGCCCGAGAAGAACATCGCATGGAGGCGAGCAAAGAATTTCTTCCGCAAGCCTGCATCGTCGCGCAGATAGGGCAGCAGCGATTCGTAACCCTTGGGCACGTTGAAATAGACCGTCGGCGAAATCTCCTGGAGATTGCGCACGGTCTCCTCGATGCCGCCGGGCATCGGCTTGCCCTCGTCGAGATACATCGAGCCGCCATTATACAGCGTCAGCCCGATATTGTGATTGCCGCCGAACGTATGATTCCATGGCAGCCAGTCGACGATGACGGGCGGCTCATCCTTCAAAAACGCCAAGGTCTCGCGCAGCATCACCTGATTGGCGCAGATCATGCGCTGGGTATTGATGACGGCCTTCGGGTTACCCGTCGAGCCCGATGTCAGCAGGAACTTTGCGATCGTCTCCGGACCGATGGCCTCGTGCACGGCATCGAGGCGCGGATGCAACGGCGCAGCCATCAGATCAGCCAGCGCAGTGACGTCGCGGCCGGGCACGGCGCCGCGCGACGCCGCGATTTCGGTGCCGAAGGACACGTTGGCGGCCAGCGCATCGGCGAATTTCGTGGCGTCGTCGGTGAAAACGAGGCCCGGCGTCAACAGCTTCATCAGATAGCCGAGCTTGCCGTAGTCCCGCGACACCAGCGAATAGGCCGGCGATACCGGACAGAAGGGAATCCCGGCATAGAGCGCGCCGAACGCGATCAATGCATGATCGACCGAGTTGCCGGAGAGAATGACGACCGGCTTCGCGGCCGAAAGGCCGCGCGCCAGCAGCGCGGATGCGATGTGCCGCGACGACGCGAGCAGCTCTGCATAGGTGATCTGCCGCCAGCCCCGTGCGGCGTTCCGCTCGGCCATGAAGATCCGATCGGGCGCGGCCGCGGCCCAATGATGCAGGCGGTCGGTGATGCGCACCGGATAGTCGCGCAACTGCGCTTTTGGGCGCAGATAGATAGTGCCATCGTCGCGGCGCTCGATATGCACCGCGGGGGTGCCGAACGAGATCGGGCGCAGCGGATGATCGGCGCGCGCGGCTGAATCGGTCAAGGCGGACATGCTGGGCTTGGCGCTCATGTCAGGTCGGCTTCACCTTTGCGGTCTTGTGGTCGAGAAACGCGCGAATGCGGCGCTTTGCCTCTTTGTCGCTCTGCGCCACGGTCGCCATCAGGGATTCCATCAGCAGGCCGGTCTGCGGATTGGCCTCCGCGATCATCGGCAACGCCTGCAGCACGGCGAAATTGGTCAGCGGCGCATTCGCAGCGACTCGCTCAGCCAGTTCCAGCGCCTTCGGCAGCGCGCCGCCGGCGTCCGTGAGGTATTGCGAGAAACCGTAGGCCGAGCCTTCAGTGGCCGAATAGACCCGGCCGGTGAGCATCATGTCGATCATCCGCGCCACGCCGATCAGCCGCGGCAGCCGCACCGACCCGCCGCCGCCGACGAAGATACCACGCTGGCCCTCCGGCAGCGCGAAATAGGCTGATGGTTCGGCGACACGGATATGCGCCGCGCAGGCCAGCTCCAGGCCCCCGCCGATCACCGCGCCCTTCAGCGCCGCGATCACGGGAACGCGGCTATATTGGATGCGGTCGAATACCCGGTGCCACATCTGGGAGTGCCGCAGGCCCTCGGTGGCGTCGTGCTCGGTCAGTTCGGACAGATCGAGGCCGGAGGAGAAATGGTCGCCGACGCCATGGATGACCACGGCGCCGATGCCTTCAGGAAGATGGGAGAAGCAATCCTGGATCGCCAGGATGATGCCGTCGTTCAGCGCATTGCGCTTGGCCGGGCGGTTGAGGCCCACGGTCAGCACCGCGCCCTTCTGCTCGATCGTGAGCAGGTCGGATTGACCCGCAGCGGCGGAGGAGGCGTTTCCCATGGGTCTGTATTACTTCCTGTGCAGAATAGTTATATTCTATAACCATTGGCAGGAGAGTCAACAAGGCTGGCTCGTGTCCCGGACGCGGTGCAGCGCATCTACGCTGCTCCGCAGAGCCGGGACCTATGCAGCATGGACCCCGGACCAGCAGTGCACCGCCGGAATCGCGCGAAGCGCGATCCCGAGCGCGCTGCACTGCATCCGGGGAGCACGCAGCCTCAATGGTCGCTATCTACAGCACCTGATGCACGTCGATGACGACGCGGTCGGCGTGGCGGGCGACGGAGCCGATGAACAGGTTTTCCATCAGCCAGCGGTATTTCGCGGCCCCGGTCTCGAACCGCGGCACGGTGCGGCAATAGATCAGTTTCGGGTCGACCGGCTCGCCGCGCTTGAGCTTCTGCAACAGATCGACCGGGCCGAAGCGCAGGCCCTTGTTCTCGACATAGACCACCGCGCCGTCGTCGGTTTCGAAGGCGTATTTCGCCTCAAGCTCGATCAGTTCGTTCGGCCGGATGATCTGGAAGTCGGCGCCGAAGGGGCAGACCTTGCCGTTGATCCCCTCCCCCCGCACCTCGCCACCGATGATCGGAATGATCCGGCGCACGCCGGTGCCGATCTCGCCGGCCGAGGTTACCTCGCCGATCCGCGCGGTGATGGTGAAGACGTACCTGGTCGAAAGCTGCGGGGTCATCTCGTGCTCTATCCAGCCATGCGTTGCGGCAACCACAGCGCCAGGATCGGAAATGCGATCAGGATCACCAGCCGGATCAGGTCCGTCACGACGAACGGCATCACGCCGCGGAAGATCGTGGAGAACGACACGTCCTTGACGACGCTCTTGATGACAAAGACATTCATGCCGATCGGCGGCGAGATGAGGCCGAGTTCGACCGTCATCACGATGATCACGCCGAACCAGATCGGATCGAAGCCGAGATGGATGATGACCGGAAAGATGATCGGCACCGTGAGGATGATCATCGCCATGGCGTCCATCAGGCAACCGAGTACCAGATACATCACCATGATAAGGGCGAGGATGCCGTAGGGACCGAGCCCGAGGCCGGTGAGAAGTTCTGTGACCTTCTGTGGGGTCTGCGTCACCGTCAGGAAATAGCCGAAGATCAGCGCACCGATCAGCACCGTGAACACCGCAGCTGCGGTGCGGGTCGCCTGCAGCAGCGAGTTCAGGATTTTTTCCTTGTCGAGCCGCCCGGTGAGCACGCCGATCAGAAACGCGCCGGTGGCGCCGACGCCGCCCGCCTCGGTGGGCGTGAAGCGCGGCAGGAACGGCAGGCCGTAGAGCCCGCCGATGACGAAAACAAACAGCAGCACCGGCGCCCAGATGTTCTTCAGGCCGGCAAAGCGCTCGCGCCATTTGGTCTGCGGACCCGTCGGCAGGAAGTCCGGCCGAAACCAGCCGATCACTGCGATCGTAAGCATGTACATCGCAATAGCGAGCAGGCCGGGAATGATGCCGGCGATGAACAGCTTGCCGATGTCCTGCTCGGTGATGATGCCGTAGACGGCGAGCACGGTCGACGGCGGCAGCATGGCGCCCAGCGTGCCGCCGGCCGCGATCACGCCGGTGGCAAAGGATTGCGGATAGCCGTAGCGCCGCATTTCCGGATAGGCCACCGCCGAAAACGTCGCGGCGGTGGCGACCGACGAGCCGCAGATCGCGGCAAAGCCGCCACAGGCCCCGACCGTTGCAATGCCGAGCCCGCCGCGCAAATGGCCGACAAAACCGTTGGCGGCGCGAAACAGCTCACGGCTCATGCCGGAATTGGTGACGAACGCCCCCATCAAAAGGAACATCGGAATCACGCCGAAAGTGTAGTCGGTCACCGTACGCATCGAGGTCTGGCCGACCATTTTCAGCGCCGGCGCGAAGCCGACCAGATAACCGAAGCCGCAGACGCCGACGAGGCCCATCGCCATGCCGACGGGCACGCGCAGCAGCATCAGCGCAAACAGCGCGACAAATCCGAGGACGGCGACGGCATCGGTGCTCATGCTGCCTACTCCACCGTCTTCACTTTGGCATCATGGATATCTTCGGGATGGAAGATCAGCCGGTAGGTGCGGATCGCGATCAAGAGCACCGCGGCGCCATCGCCGGCCCAGGCGATGGCGAAGAACGGCCAGGTCGGCATATGCATGTCGAAGGTGAGCACGTTGTCGTTGTAGGTACCGCGCACCTTGTCGAACAAAGTATAGGTCTGCGCCGTCACGACGAACAGCAAGACCAGCGTCGCGAACACGTCGATCATGCGCTGGTACTTTGGACCGACATTGGCCCAGATCAGGTCGACCGTGATGTGGCCGCCGCGGTAGCTGGTGGCGGCGATGCCCCAGAAGATCAGGATGCCGAGCAGCATGCGCCCGATGTCGAAGGAATCCGGGATCGCATAGTTGAGCGTGTTGCGCAGCAGGACGCCGATGAAGATGTTGAGCGCCACGATGCCGACAAAGCCGGCGGCGATCCACTCGATCGTGTCGATGAAACGATCCATCCACGCGCGATTCATGTCCGCTCCGAACGGCTGGCAATGGCAGGGGGAAGACGGCGGCAGGAGAACTCCTGCCGCCGGCAAAAGCGTATGCGTTTCTACTGCGCGAGCGCGTTGTACTTGGTGAGCGAAGCCTTGAGTTCAGCCAGCGCTGCGTCCGCGTCGCCGCCGTTCTTCTTGACGCCCTCGCCCCAGGTCTTGACCAGCGGTTCGGCCGCCTTCTTCCACTGCGCGGCCTGCTCGGGTGTGAGCTTGTAGACCTCGTGACCCGACATCGCCTTTATCTTCTCGACGCCGCCGTCCTCGTACTTGCCCCAGGGTTCGCCGACGCGGCCCGCGGCTTCCGTGTTGCAGTTGTTGTCGATCGCCTTCTTTTGCTTGTCGGACATCTGATTGTATTTGTCCTTGTTCATCACGAAGGCGAAGGTCGTGACGTAGATCGGCGCTTCGATGTGATACTTCGTGACCTTGTCGATGCCGAACAGCACCACCGAGCCCCATGGGAAGGTGACGGCGTCAGCTACACCACGTTCGATGATGTCACGGACCTCAGGCGCCGACGATTGCACGTTGGTGCCGCCAAGCTGGGTGACGAAATTGGCCATGGTGGCGTGGGCAGGACGGATCTTCATGCCCTTGACGTCATCGGGCGTGACGATTTTCTTGGTGCGGGAGTGGAACGTCGAGGGCGAATGGATGAAGGCGAGGCAGAACTTGACGTCCTTCATCTCCTTCTCAGCGTACTTCCGGTACCAGGCGTCGAGCGCCATCGAGCCGCCCTTGGCGTCCGACATCAGGAACGGCAATTCGCCAGCGCCGATGATCGGGAAACGTCCCGGCTGATAGCCCGGATTGACATAGGTGATGTCGGCGATGCCGTCGCGCGCCATGTCGTAATGGTCGAATGCCTTGCCGAGCTGCTGGGCGGGAAAGACCTTGTATTTGATGGTGCCGCCGGATTCCTTCTCCACCGCGGCACCCCAGTCTTCCAGCGCCTTCTGCAGCGGGTGCGAGGCCGGCACCCAGTGCGACAGTTTCAGCTCGAAGGTTTTTTCCTGCGCCAACGCAGGCGCCACACCGGCTGCAAGCAGCAGCGCCAACAACGCTTTTCTCATGGACATTCTCTCCCCTGGCATGACAGGCCTTTTAGTGCGCGGCCCCATTAATTAACATGTTATCTAGCTTGACCGCGTTTTCAAGGCGGACATCCGGCCGCATCGTTTTGCGGTGCGGCGAATGGCGCTTCGCGGTTTTTGCGCCAACGCGCTTTGCCAAGACTGTTATATGATATAATCATCACGGCAAGTCCGCGGGCTACCGACCTGCAGACTACAGCAATCGGGGAGCCAGGATTGAGGACAAAAGTAGCAATCATAGGTGCAGGTCCGGCAGGATTGTTGCTTGGGCAACTATTACACCTTTACGGCATCGAAAACATCATTCTCGAGCGCCAGACGGGCGAATATGTGCTCGGCCGCATCCGCGCCGGCCTGCTCGAGGAAGGCACGGTGGCGCTGCTCGACGAGGTCGGCGCCGGCGCGCGCGCCCATCGCGAGGGGCTGGTCCACCATGGCGTCGAACTCGCGTTCGGCGGCGCTCGCCACCGCATCGATATGTACGGCGCCACCGGCAAGACCGTCATGATCTACGGCCAGACCGAAGTGACGCTCGACCTGATGAACGCCCGCAAGGCGGCCGGCCTCACCACGGTCTACCAGGCCGCCGACGTCAAACCGCTCGATTTCGATACCGACCGCCCGCGCGTCAGCTATGTCAAGGACGGGGTCATTCACGAGATCGAATGCGACTTCATCGCCGGCTGCGACGGTTTCCACGGCGTCAGCCGCGCCAGCGTAAAGCCCTCGGCGATCCAGACCTACGAGCGGATCTATCCGTTCGGCTGGCTCGGCATCCTGTCGGAAACCCCGCCGGTTAGCCCCGAACTGATCTATTCCAACCACGCGCGGGGATTTGCGCTCTGCACCATGCGCTCGACGCGGCGCAGCCGCTATTATGTGCAATGCCCGCTCGACGACGATATCGCGCAGTGGCCGGACGAGCGCTTCTGGGACGAACTGAAGCGCCGGATCGACCAGAAGGCGGCGGACGAACTCGTCACCGGCCCTTCGATCGAAAAGAGCATCGCGCCGCTCCGCAGCTTCGTCGCCGAGCCGATGCGTTTCGGCCGGATGTTTTTGGCCGGCGACGCCTCCCACATCGTGCCGCCGACCGGCGCCAAGGGGCTGAACCTCGCGGCCAGCGACGTGCATTATCTCTCGCATGCGTTCCGCGAATATTACGACGAGAAATCCTCCGCCGGCATCGACGGCTATTCGGGACGCGCGCTGGCGCGGGTCTGGAAGGCGGTGCGCTTCTCCTGGTGGATGACCTCGATGCTGCACAAATTCCCCGACGAAGGCGAATTCGGCGCCCGCATCCAGCTTGCGGAACTGGATTATCTCGTCAGTTCGAAGGCAGCTTCGGCGTCGCTGTCGGAGAACTATGTGGGGTTGCCGTTTTAGGTTCTTTCGCGTCATTGCGGCGGCAACGAACCGTAGCCCGGATGGAGCGGAGCGCAATCCGGGGCCTTTCCTCCGATTGATACCGTTTTCCCGGATTGCGCTTCGCTCCATCCGGGCTACGCCATTAGGAGCCAGCGCCTTTCAAACACCCCCGCGAATCCCGTTTAAAACTTTGTAGGCGGTGCACTGCACACGCGGATAGCGTTCAATGACGAAAGACACCGTCACCACGTGAGCTACACATGACAGCCACCGATATCCCCGCAGGTTTCGAACGCCACACCCGCAAGAGCCCACTCACCGATCCCTGGGAGCCGCTTTACTCGAGGCGGACCGACAAGGCCGTGATCATCGGGCTGCGTCTTGCGAAACCGCACACCAACGGCCGCGGCCTGATTCACGGTGGATTGATCGCCGCGCTTGCCGACAACGCCATGGGCCATAGCTGCGCCCACGTCATGGGCGGGGTGTCCTCGCTGGTGACGATCGGGCTCGCGGTCGATTTCGTCGGTACCGCCGAAGTCGGGCAATGGCTCGCGGTCGAGAGCGACGTCGTCAAAACCGGCAGAACGATCTGCTTCGCGCAAAGTCTTATCAAGGCTGACGGCGTCGTGATCGCGCGGGCCAACGCGACGTTTCGCGTGGTGCCGAAGAAAGAGCCGACGTAGCAGCGGCTGCGTGTCCCGGACGCGGTGCAGCGTCTCTTGACGGTGCACCGCAGAGCCGGGACCCACGGGCCGAGATGGGCCCCGGCTCTGCAGCGCACCACCATAGCGCGTCGAAGACGCGCGTAAACGCGCTCACGGTGCTGCGCTGCGTCCGGGGCACGATACCTACCCGAAATGCCAGTCGGCCATTTCGGTCACGAGATCGATGAAGGTGCGCACCTTGGCCGACAGCAGCCGCGACGTCGGATAGACGATCTGGATCGGCATCGCCGGCTGTTCGAACGACGCCAATACGATTCTGAGCCGCCCCGCTTTGAGCGATTCGGCGGCCTGATAGGCCATCACCCGCGTCAGCCCACCATCTGCTTCCGCATATTGGATCGCCGCATCCGAGCTGTTGGTGGCGAAGCGCGGCGTGCTCGCGACGCGGATCTCGCGGCCATCCTCGACGAATCGCCAGTCGAGCGCCGCCGTCATGGCGCCGAACTGGATCGTGTCATGCGCGGGAATCTCCCGTGGCCGCCCCGGCTCGCCGCGCTTCCTGAGATATCCAGGCGAGGCCACCACGATCCGCCGCATCTCGCCGACATGGCGCGCCACCAGCGTCGAGTCGGGCAGATGGCCGATCCGGACCGCGAGATCGACGCCATCTTCGACGAGGTTGATCATGCGGTCGGACAAACGGAGGTCGACGCCGACGTCGCCATAGCGCTTCAGGTAGGCGGTCACGATTCCACTGACGTGCAGCCGGCCGAACCCGACCGGCGCCGAGATGACGAGTTGCCCCTCCGGCCGCGTGCGCTCGCCCTCGACGGCGTCCTCGGCTTCCTCGACATCGGCCAAAATCCGCCGCGCGCGTTCCAGGTAGCGTGAGCCAGCGTCGGTCAGCGTCACCTGCCGTGTGGTTCGCTGCAACAATCGCGCGCCGAGACGATCCTCCAGCGCCGCAATCAGCCGCGTGACGCCCGAAGGCGACAGGCCAAGCTTGCGCGCCGCGGGGGCAAAGCCCCGCAGGTCGGCCACCGCGACGAAGGCCTGCATGGCATCGATCCGGTCCATCGAACTATTGCATATCCAGCAATAGTGAAGTGTCAATTCCAAAGATTGTTTAAGTTATGGAAACGTCCATCTTTGGAGCCGAAGGACGACCGTTTTGGCGCCCATTATGGGAAGGGTCCCGGGAGGCTCCGATGTCTGACGTTCATACCTATTCCAGCGACGTCGCCTTCACCCCGGCGGTGAAGGCGATCCAGGCGCGCAAGGGCTCGCGCGAGGCCTATGCCCATGTCGAGGAGCGCGGCGGCTGGCGCGTCGAGATCGATGAAAATCTCGCCGGCTTCCTCGCTGAAACCACCAGCTTCTATCTCGCGACGGCTGCCGCGGACGGCCAGCCCTATATCCAGCACCGCGGCGGGCCGAAGGGCTTTGTCAAAATTCTCGACAAGAACACCATCGCGTTTGCCGATTACAGCGGCAACCGGCAATACATCACCCAAGGCAACCTCTCGGAGAATCCAAGAGCGCATATTTTCGTGATGGACTATGCGCATCGCCGCCGCGTGAAAATCTGGGGCGAGGCGCGTGTCGTGGAGGACGATCCCGCTCTGACGAAATCGCTGATGCCGCAAGGCTACAAGGCGCGGCCCGAGCAGGTCATCCTGTTTCGGATTTCGGCGTGGGACACCAATTGCCCGCAGCATATCCCGCAAAAATTCGACGCCGCGGATGTCGCCCAGGCCCTCGCAGTGCGCGACGCCCGCATCGCCGAACTCGAAGCGGAACTGGCCGCATTGCAGGGCCAGTCGACACCGGCGACGCCGTAGTCAGGCGGCTTGCTGCACCGTCGTCCAGGCGAATTCCGGATAATACAGCAGCATCATCCGGTCGACATAGGCGGTGAGATTGGCGAACTGCTCCGTCCGCTGCCGCAGCTCCGACTCGAAGAACGGCGTCAGGATTCCGGCGAGCGCGCCGAAGGCGGTGGCGTCCATGCCGCATGGCGTTTCGCCCATCAGAAATGGCTTGTCGCCAAGCTGCACCGACAGCGCAAACAGCGATCGAACGGCGAGATCGACGTCCTCCTCCGGGGCATGGCGGCCGAGGCCGCTGAGCAGGTAATTCTCGGCGACGCGAAATTGCGCGTCCTCGCGCATCTTCTCACGCAGATGGGCGGGCGCGCTGTCGAAGAAATGCGCAGGGCCCTTGGCAAAATTGTCGCCATCGACCCAGCGCGCGCCGACCAGCGCCCAATAGACATGGTGCTCGATCATCCGCTCGAAGGCCCAGGCCTGCGCCCGCGCCTGCAGGCTGAGCGGGGCGTCGAAATCGAAACCGTATTTGGCTTCCAGATGCGCACGAATGAAGGTGGAATCAGCAATCGTCTCGGCCTCATCGACGATGTAGGGCAACTGCCCCTTCGGCGAGGCCGGCGGCTTGGCCTTCTCCTTGCGATAGGCAAGACCGGCCATCTTCAGCTGGACCTCGGTTTTGGTCACAAAGGGGCTGATCTCCGGCAGGCCGAAACCGGCGCCGAAGCCATAGAGGGTAATCATGCTGGTCTCCCGATCTCCTAAAAACGTGCCCGAGGCTAGCGCCCCCCTGCTGCCACCATGGTGTCAGCAGCAACAATGCCCGCCGCGGCCCTCCTCGGCCCGCGGCGTGCGGGCCCTGCGCACCCACGAGACAAGCTGCCCTTGCGCAAAGGCGAACATTGCGGTGAATGAACGCCACGCCAGTTCAACCATCGCCCAGCGCAGATCTGACGTGACGCAGTGGATTGAAACAAGCTGTTCCAATGCAAATCCCTGGGCATTCGCGAGAGGTCCGCGGCTTCCCCGGAAGCCGAATTCGCTGAAAATCGTCATGGACAAATTCCCTTCACTTGAGGTGTTGTCCCGATATACCCACCCCCTGCTGCCAACATGCTGTCAGCATCGGGCAAGTGCTTTCAGAAAAGAGACGAGCCATGCGACGGGCCGACCGGTTGTTCCAGATCATTCAGGTGCTTCGGCGCACCCGGAAGCCGATGACGGCGGACGCGATTGCGGCCGAGCTGGAAACCTCGAAGCGGACCATCTACCGCGACATCACGACCCTGATCGAACAGCGCGTGCCGATCCGCGGCGAAGCCGGCGTGGGCTACATCCTGGAAAAGGGATTCGACCTGCCGCCCTTGATGCTCACCCCTGATGAAATCGAGGCCTGCGTGCTTGGCGCGCAATGGGTGGTCGGCCATGCCGATCCCACGCTGGCGCGCGCCGCGCAGGACCTGATGGCCAAGGTCGCCGAAACCGTGCCTGAGCGCCTGCGGCCATTCGTGCTGGAGCCTGCCAGCCGCGCCCGGCGGGCATGGAACCGGGAGCCCGACCGTATCGACATGGTGCGGACGCGGACGCAGATCCACGAAGGCAAGAAAATAACGCTGAACTATCGCGACGAGCATGGCCGCGACAGCCAGCGCACCATCTGGCCGATCGCGGTCGGCTATCACGAGGCGGTGCGGATACTCGCGGCGTGGTGCGAGCTGCGCAAGGATTTCCGCAGTTTCCGCACCGACCGCGTGGTCGAAGCGGT
Source organism: Bradyrhizobium sp. AZCC 1610 (assembly GCF_036924515.1). NCBI lineage: Bacteria > Pseudomonadati > Pseudomonadota > Alphaproteobacteria > Hyphomicrobiales > Nitrobacteraceae > Bradyrhizobium > Bradyrhizobium sp. AZCC 1610. The sequence goes on from NZ_JAZHRR010000001.1 coordinate 6,174,222, forward strand.
CTATCACGACGAAAAATACCCGGAACGCCGTGACATCCTGCGCGCAAAATGGCGACGCAGCCTGGTCTGGGAAGCGCCCAAGGACACCTAGCAAGGACACCTAGAATGGCTACGTGACGCCAGGTAGCTGGCCGCGGCCGTGATTTGGGGTTAAACGCGGAGCATGCATCGAATCGCCGCCGATCACCAAAGCCCCTGCCAGGCCTGCGGCGCCTGCTGCAGCTACTCGCAAAACTGGCCGCGTTTTACTACCGAGGACGATGCAGCGCTCGATCTGATCCCAGAAGGATTCGTCAACGAAAGACTGTCGGGAATGCGCTGCGACGGCGACCGCTGTTCGGCGCTGTCAGGCAAGGTCGGCGAGGCGACGTCGTGCCTGATCTACGCGATACGGCCCGAAGTGTGCCGCACCTGCATGCCCGGCGATGCCGAATGCGCGATGGCACGAAAGCGGCACGGATTGCCGGTACTGGCGTGAGCGGTAGCCCGGATGAAGCGAAGCGCAATCCTTGGCCGCTTTAGCCGGTTGTGAGAGAGTCCCGGGTTACGCTGCGCTTCACCCGGGCTACAATGGCTGCGTTACGCCGTCACTGCTTCGGCAAAATCTTCGTCGTCGATCTCGTCCTCGATCGGCTTGAAGGTCGAGAGCGGTTTTGTCGAGAGAGTGATCGGCTTGCGGCCGCCGTGGGATGACGACGAGGCGGAACGCGCGGCTGGTTCGCGCGACAGCGCATAAAGCGTGGAACCGACCCGGCCACCGAAATGGACCAGCTCGCGTTCGATACAGCTTGCTGCAATCGCAACGGCCAGCGCGTGGAGGTGGCTGCGGCGGTAGCAGAATAGCGCCAGCATGGCGCGGACCTCGGACGAAACGCTGTCGACCAAGAGCGGCAGGCCGTTGGCATTGGCGCGATACATCTCGCCAAGCAGCTCGTCCCGGACCGGACAGAAATCGTTCTCGAAGGCGTCGCGGCTTGAAAACATTGCGGGTTCTCCCTTTGCGGAAGATGCAGTGCAATACTCTAATGAAAGGTTAACCACGCGTATCAGTAGTGTTCCGGGTGGCTTGTCAGCCACACCCGAATCGGAATCGGAACATGATTCGCACCAGAGCGGACGCGCGCCTTCCGATACCGAAGCAGGATTGAAACAAGCGCGCCGATGCCGCCGGCCGCGGAATCAGTTCGCCGCCATGAAGATCGCCAGGCCGAAACCGGTGAGATGGTGCAGCGCCTGATCGACGCCGATCAGCGTCCAGAACCACGGGTGCTCATTCTCCAGCGTCACCCCGTACCGGGAAGCAATGATCCCCTTGATGCGATCGACGGTGATGTGAATGGCGAAGTCGACAAAGGCGACGAACCAGAATCGCGGCGCGACGATCAGAATCAGCGCCAACGATACCCCGAGATGCACGAGACAATGCGCGAGTAGCGGCAGCGCCCAGCCGGTCTTTTGATCCTTGCCGATCGCCATCCAGGAAGTTTGCAGCATGAAGTCGGCAATGACGTGCTTCACGGTGAGAAGCAGCATCCATCCTACCAGCGCACCTACCGGGATCGCGGACGACATCGAAGGAAACAACAAAGCTGACGCCCTTTGCTGGGACTGACGGGGTGGCGAAAACCGGGGCCTAGGCTGTCAGCGCAATGTTCTTTTCAACCCGGAATAATCGAACGTTGCCCGCATTTATGACACCTCCCGCGCCGGAATGCACCTGTGGGTAGTCTGAAAATCGCACGGTGTGGCGGAACTGCGATACTGCGGCAAGGTCGCGCAGCGTGGCCCGGGGGTAAGGTTACCGGCTGGCGCGGTTTGCAATCCCATGGGAGAGGGCTATCATCGGCCGGCGGGCAAAATTATCATTCTTTTGTATATATTTACGAATTCATTCGGACAGCCCGCGGCGCCAGCTTGGCCGGCGACACGTCCCTGATCCCCGGGTACGAGCCATGAGCGCTGAAGCCCCAACGCCGCATCCGAAAATGCCGCGTCGCCGCATGCGGGCCGTCAAGAGCAACCGGACCCAGATCCTGCTGTTTTCCATCCTGACCCTGATCCTGACCGCCGCCGTGGTGTGGGGTGGCCGGACCTGGGTGCGCAATTCGGAGACGCTGGTGTTTGCCGTCGGCGAAGCCAACGGCCCCGAGGCGCGCTTCGCCGCCCGGCTGGCGACGGTGCTGAAGAATAATTCCTCGCGGCTGCGGCTCAAGATCGTGCCAAACGGCGACAATGCAAAGGCGCTGTCGCAGTTCGACCGCAAGGAAGCCAACCTTGCGGTATTGCGCACCGACGCCAGGATCCCGCCCCGCGCCCGCGCCGTTGCGATCCTCGAACACGACCTGCTTCTGCTGATCAGCCCGAACGGCAAGAAGATCAAATCCATCGCGGAGCTGAAGAAAAAGAAGATCGCGGTTATAGCCGACGGCGAGAGCGGAGCTGCGCTGGTGCGCAATATTCTCGACCTCTCGGACACCCCGGATGCGGGCGCGCGGGTCCAGATAGCGCCGCCGGGCGCGACCTTCGACCAGCTGTTCGCCGCGGGCTACGGCGCCGTGGTCAAGATCGCGCACGCCTCGCAGATCGTGAAGGACAAGAGCTACGAGCAATATACCAGGCGCGGCGGCTTTACCCTGAATGCGATCGATTCAGCAAAAGCGATCGCCAGAAAATACCCGGCGATATCGGAGGAAACGGTGGCGACCGGAATGCTGTCCGCCTCGCCCGCTGTCCCTGCGGAAGACGTCGACACGATCGGGCTCGAATGGCTGCTGGTCGCCCAATCCAAGCTCTCGACCACGACCGTGAGCGACCTGGCGCGGATCATCTACGAGAACAAGGCCGAGCTCTCGCTCACCGACGGCTTCGCCTCCAAGATCGAGCCGGCAGCGACCGACAAGGATGCCTTCATCGTGGCGCATCCGGGCGCTGCCGAATACATCAACGACGAAATCAAGTCCTTTATCGAGCGCTACAGCGATTTGATGTATGTTGCCCTGGCGGCGCTCAGCATCATCGGCTCGATCTTTGCCGCCATCTACACCAAGGTCACACGGATCGCGCCGGAGAAGGCCAGCCAGCTCGCAACCGCCATTCTCGATATCGGCGAGCGCATGGAATACGCCAAATCGCTGGACGCCCTCGACGAACTTCAGGACGAGCTGGAAACGATCCTGCGCGGCGTGGTGATCGGCTTGCGCGACGGAACCATCTCCAGCGACGGACTGGACACCTTCAAGCTCGGCTATGAATTCGTGCGTGACGAGATCGGCTTGCGCCGCGAACATCTCAAGCGGCACCCGCCGCCCCAGGATGACAAAGTGGTGGTCGTGAAGACCGCGCAGAGTGCGTAAGGTCAGGCCGTGTTCGATCCGGCCGAAGCCCGCGCGCGGATTTCAGCGATCTTGCGCTTGAGTGCTGTCTGCCGCGGGTCAGCCATCGCGGTTGCGCGCGCCTCGGCCACCGCGCTCCCCAGATCAGGCAGCGTCAGCACGCCATCGAAGGTCGGCTTGACCAGGCCGTCGATGATCGCATTCCAGTCCGCCAGGCCCTGACGATAGACGTCGCCATATCCCTCGATCATGGTCGCGGTCTGCACGATCGCGGGCGCGGCTGCGGGCTGCTTGGTCAGGCTGCGGTCGATCATATGCAGCCAGCGTTCGACCCAGACCCGCTCCTTGGCATAACGCACCGAAAACAGCCGCCATCGCCGCAGTCCCGCCTCGATCTTGAGACGGCGGACGCCGAACCGGCCTGCCGTGCTGAAACGGATGGAGACCCGCTTGTTCGACCAACCCGCCCAATCGAGTGCATCGAGCACATACTCGGAGATAACGGCGGGAAGCGCGCCGATCAATTCCTCGAGCGTGAACTTCCTGATATCGACGGCAGGCTTGGCAGGCCTGGCAGGGTTGCCGGACGCCTGATCCAGTTCGGCAAGCTTCAGTTGCGCAATCCGGATCGGATCTTGATAGGCCATGCGCACCGCCATCAGCCGTGCAATTTCGGCAAGCATGACGTCGTCGACGCCTTGTTTGCCGACGAACCGCCGCAGCCGGTGGACGTAAAGTTCGGCGTAGCTGGCTCCCTGGTACTCGATCAGCAGGTGGATGGCGTCGCTCGCCGCCGCCATGACCGGCGCCGGCAGCCCTTCGGGCAGGAACGGCGGCGTGTCGTCATCCTCGCCGATGAAATCCGCGAACAGATAACGCAACGACGACAGGATACCGCGGTCTGACACTCCCCTGGGCTCCCGGCCTCTATGCGAGCTTCGGCGCCGCGGCGGACGCCGTTTGCTGATTCAACTGCTGCTGCAGCGTCTCGAGGTTCTGAAACAGCCGGGCGCTGGCAAGGCGAAGGAAATAGAAGCCGAAGGCCGGGTTCTGCACGTAGAGCTCCTCGACCTTGGTGTAGCTGACGCTGAGGACGAGACCGGATTCCACGCATTCCAGCGTTTGGGTTCGCATGTTCGATGGCGACAGCATGCCGAGTTCGCCGACGATGGCGCCGACCGGCAGCACGATGCCCGACTCGACCAGCTTGAACTTGCCGCTGACGATATAGAGCATGTCCTCGGCCTTTTCGTCCTTGTAGAACAGGATCTCGCCGGCTGCGCATTGACGCTCGGTCATGAACGGCTTCAGCCATTCCATCGAGAGGTCGCTGTTGACGGATTTCTTCACGTCGCGCACCAGCTGCAGCATCTGGTGCAGGCGATAGGAGTTGACGAGCAGCATGAGCACCTGCACCACCATGACCAGATAGTTGCGAGCCGGGATCGCGGTCAGGATCAGGATGACGTTGGCGAGAATGCCGAAGACCCGCAACGGGATCATGGTCTTCATCGTGGTGGTGGCGACCACGAAAATCGTCGCGAACAGCGCGCCCGCGGTTCCTGCGTGTTGTGCCAGATGAGACGTATCCATCGGAAACCAACCAAATTCTTCAGGGAGTGAATTTTTCGCGATTCTGCTGCGATGCCCACTATCGTAATGTCCGCAGGGCTCTTTTGGTATACGAGGAAAAAGCGACGTTTTGTCGGGATTCTCACTATTCCGGGTAAAATTCATCGCCACCCCCGTCGTCGGCGCGGCCCGAACCGGCCGGCGCAATGGGCGCACGGACGTCGTTGACGGCCTCCCCGCGGGCAGGCACTTTGCGGGCGTAGGTCCCGCTGCGGCTTGACCGTTATCCAGCTTTTATTGCACCCATCAGGCCTCTCCTCACCCGATGTCCAAGCGGCTCGTTCTCTCGGCACCGGCCGACCTGGTGGATTTTCGCCTGCTGATGGCGCGGCATCCGGCCGAGACCATCGCCGCCGAAGCCAGGCGGCGCGCGCAAGAGAACAGATAGTTCAAACAAGCAAGAAGAATGGAGAAGAGCATGCCCGATGCGGCCAAGGCGGCGAGCGCGCCGGTACTTGAAATCAATGGCCCGCGCGCCACCATCCGCCTCAACCGGCCGAAACACCTGAACCGGCTGCAGAGCGAGGATCTCGGCGATCTCGTGAAATTGTTCGACCGGATCGAGGCCGATCCCGCGATCCGCGTGCTGGTGCTGACCGGTACCGGCCGCGCCTTCAGCGCCGGCTACGATCTCAATTCGGTGGCCGACCGCGCCACCAGCGCGACGACGCAACCGAGCGTGGGATCGGCGTTCGAAGCGGTGGTCGACCGCCTGGAGGATCTTGGCGTGCCGACGATCTGCCGGCTCAATGGCGGCGTCTATGGCGGCTCGACCGATCTGGCGCTGGCGTGCGACTTCCGCATCGGCGTCGATACGGCTGAAATGTTCATGCCGGCGGCGCGGCTCGGCCTGCACTATTACAAGAGCGGCATCGCCCGCTATGTGTCGCGGCTCGGCGTCGACAACGCAAAAATGCTGTTTCTCACCGCCGAGAGGATCACCGCACCGGAAATGCTGCGGATCGGCTACCTCACCGCCATGGTGCCGGTGGAAGCGCTCGACGAGGAGGTCGACCGGCTCGCCACAATACTGGCCGGCAACGCGCCGCTGGCGATGCGCGGCATGAAGCGCACCATCAACGAATTCGCCCGCGGAAAATTCGATGAAGAAGCCGCCGACCTCCGCCACCGCGAGAGCATGCGCAGCGCCGAGATCAAGGAAGGCATCAAAGCGTTTGCCGAGAAGCGCCCGCCGAAATTCTGAGAAGGCAAAACTCTGAGGGGCCAGGGAAAATTCAGGCTCGCTTCGTCCGCATCGCCCGGACCTGCTTGATACCGGGATCCCGCGCAAGCGCCTGGTAGCGCTTGCTGTCGACCGCATAGATCGCGACGCGCCCCTCGGCATCGGCATGCACGCCCCAGCCGAAGCGCTTGCCAAGCCCTGATGCTCGCAGACACGCCTGCCCCTTGGAGAAGAATTCGTCGCGGGCGAGGCTTCGCTCCTTCTTGGTCGCCTTCGCATCGAGCTGCCGGCCGCGGGCGGAGGTCGCGAATATGACGTCGTCCGACGTGTACTTGTAGGGCGCTTCCGCAATCATCTTGTATTGCAGGCCTGCTACCGTCGGATTTCCGGTGCGGACCGGCGGCACCTCGCCGGCGCGCGTGGGGCAATCCTCCGCGACCTGGATGAAGGTGTTGAAGCAGTTGGTCGTGTGAACGGTCTTTGTCATCAGGGAATCCGACGCTAGCGCTCACCCGCCGCAAGCTGCGGCGTGTTGCGCAGCCATTTCGTCATCGGCAGCGGTGATCCGCTGGAAGGCGGGCCGCGACGTGATGCGCTCGGCATAGGCCGTGAATACGTCCTTTCGCGGCACGAGGCCAAACATCATCGTCCAACTGAACGCCACACCCCAGAGGATGTCGGCTGCCGTCATGCGTTCTCCGAGCAGATAAGGCCCCCTGGAAAGCTGCGTCTCCAATACACCAAGCATGGTCTCGTAATCGGAATATGGCGATTGCGTCTGCGGCGCTGGCTCGTGCTTCATGAATTTATCGATCAAGGCAGGCTCGAAGGACGAACCGTAATAGGCGATCCAGCGCAGATACGGGCCTCGGCAGGGATCGTCGAGCGCGGGCGTCAGCCCGGCGCCCGGAAACAGGTCGGCAAGATAGATGTAGATGGCCACCTGTTCGCTCACCAGCGCCTCGCCGTGGCGAATCAGCGGCACCTTGCCCAGCGGGTTGATGGCGAGATAGGCCGGCTGGCGCTGCTCGCCCGCCTTCATGTTCAGGACATGGAGATCATAGGGGGCTCCCAGTTCCTCCAGCAGCACCCGAGTGCCCGTCGCGCGGGTCTGCGGCGAATAATAAAGCGTGATGCGGTCCTTGCTGGTCATTGGCAGTCTCCATTGGGCCTCTCGGGCAACGGACCTTCTATGCCCCACCATACCTGACATCTTGTGTCAGGTATGGTTTAAGGGATCATGCGCGCGAGCCGGCTGCTTTCGGTCCTCACCACTCTGCAGGCGCGGGGACGGGTCACCGCGCCTGAACTCGCTGATGCTTGCGAGGTTTCGGTGCGCACCATCTATCGCGACATCGATGCGTTGGCGGCGGCCGGCATTCCAGTCTATGCCGAGCGCGGCGCGGAAGGCGGCTATCGCCTGCTCGATGGCTATCGCGTGCGGCTGAACGGACTGTCACAGCCGGAGGCCGAGGCGCTGTTCATGACGGGACTGCCGGGCCCCGCAGCCGCGCTTGGCCTCGATGCTGCGATGCTGGCGGCGCAGACCAAGCTGATGGCCGCATTGCCGGCCAATCTGCGTCCGAACGCCGGCCGGATGCAGGAACGCTTTCATCTCGATGCCCCAAGCTGGTTCGGCGAAGCCGAGCAGCCGAAGCATCTGCGCGCCATTGCCGGCGCGCTGCTGCGCGAGAGCCTGATCGAAGTCCGCTACCAAAGCTGGAGGGCCGAGAAACGCCGCCGCGTCGCGCCGCTCGGTCTCGTGCTGAAAGGCGGCAGCTGGTATCTCGCAGGGTACGTCGATGGCAGCGTGCGCACCTATCGCGTGGCGCGTGTTCTCGACTGCAACGTTCTGGAGGAGCCCTTCGTCCGGCCCGCCGATTTCGATCTCGCGACCTACTGGCAAGCCGCAACGATCAGGCTCGAAGCCGAGATGCATCCGAACTACGCCACCGTCCGGCTGTCGCCGTTCGGCGTAAAACTGCTCAACGCCTTGAGCCAGCCTTATGTGAGGACGCGCACCCGTATCGAGGAGACCTCGGATGCCGCCGGCTGGCGGGTCGCTGTGGTGCCGATCGGAAAAACGGTGTGGCATGCGGCGGCCGAGCTGCTGCGTCTCGGCGCGGAGGCGGAGGTGCTGGCGCCGGCCGAGCTGCGCGACAGGATGGCCGAACTCACCCAGGCCATGGCCGCACGCTACCAGACGGCGCAGGATGGTTATCAGGATGACAAGGATTTCCGCCGATCTCGTCCCACGAAACATTCCTGAAACACGATTCTCCCCTTCGCGCGTGAACGCAGGACGTCGTCGGCCCGACTGATGGGCAGGGACGCAACAACGGCCTCGCGCCAATTAATTGGAGAATATTTACAATGTTTCGCAAGATGACCCTCGGACTGATCGCCACCGCCGCGCTTACCATTGCCGCTGCAGCGCCTGCTTCCGCCGGCGGCTTCTACCACGGCCATCATCACTGGGGACATGGATATGGCTGGGGTCCCGCCATCGGCGTCGGCTTCGGCGGCGTCTACGTCGACACCGGTCTGAACGGCTGCCTGCGGCAGCGCTGGGTCGAAACCCGCCGCGGCATGCGCCTGCGCACCGTGAACGTCTGCGCCTACTGATCGAACGTCCCTGCAATACACATCCCGGCCGCTTGCCACGCGGCCGGGATTTTTCCGGCTGGAATCGTGCCTCGTCCGGCCACGTTGACCGTCGCCTGCGCTGGCCATATTGTAGCGGATGCGGTGCAAGCCGCTCCCGGGCCCGCGGGAAGGGTTGAACCCACTTGCAGCTTTCGAGCGACATCTAGACCTTTGTGCAGCCGGTATTGCGGGCCGTCGGCGATGTCATGCACGGAGGTGTTTGATGAACCCGCTCCCCGATCGATTGAATCTCGATCATCTGAAGAAGCAAGCCAAGGAATTGATCCGCCGCTATCGAAGCCGCGATGCGGCGGCGATGGCGCGGTTTCGCAGCACGCTACCGGCAACGGCGGGCCTCAGCAATGAGGACCTTTCGTCCCGGGGACTGCGCCTGCACGATGCGCAATCGTGCCTGGCGCGCGAACACGGTTTTGTATCCTGGCCTGACTTGAAGCGTTACATTGAGGTGCAGGCGGTCACGCAGAAGGAGCGCACGGCCCGCGTCCTGCACTGGGCTCAACTGCTTTATTCCGGCGACGTCAGCGGCACGGTTAACCGCGCGAACCCGCGCGTTGCTTTACGCATTCTGGCCGATGATCCCGACCTCGTCGCCGGCGACCCTTATCTTGCCTGCGCGATCGGCGACGAACGCGCGCTGCGGCAGGCTACGCAGGCCGACCCGGCATGGCTCAACCTATCAGGTGGCCCGTTGCGACTGCCGCCGCTTTTCGCCGTCGCACATTCGAGCCTGCTGCGCGTGGAAGAATTTCGCGAGCGGCTGCATCGCAGCGCGGAGTTGCTGATCGCTGATGGCGCCGACGTCAACCAGCACATCCATAGCCGCTGGCCACCGGGGTCGCTGAGCGAGCCCGACCAGCGCTATTCGCTCTCGACGCTCTACGGCGCGGCCGGAAGCAACCATGCTTCCGACCTGACCAAATTGCTGCTCGATGCCGGCGCGGACCCCAATGACGGTGAGTCGCTCTACCATTCACTGGAGAGCCCGGCATGCGCGCGCCTGCTGCTGGAGCACGGCGCCCGCATTGCGGAAAGCAATGCGATCTATCGTTCGATCGATCTCGACGACGACAGCGCGCTGAAACTGTTGCTGCAACATGGCGGCGACCCGAACGAGCCCGCGCGAAATGCGCCGCTGACCAACTGGGGCTCGCCGCTTTCATGGGCCATCTACCGCCGACGGCCCCGTCATGTGAAGGCCCTTCTGGACGCGGGCGCCGATCCGTCGGCGGCGACCCCGGATGGCGTCAGCCCGTACCGGCTGGCGCTGCAGTTCGGGCTATCGGACGTTGCGGATTTGCTGCGCGAGCAGACTGACGCACCTGATATTTCCGAAGAGGAACGCTTCGTCGCCACCTGCGCGCGCGCTGACGAAACCGAGGCACGCGCGATGGCTTCGCGCCGCCCCGACCTGCCGGCGTCGCTGTCGCCGGCGCAATTGCGGCTGTTGCCTGATATGGCCGCGGCAGGCGCCGACGACGCCGTGAGGCTGATGGTCCGCCTCGGCTGGCCGATCGCCGTGCGTGGCGGCGACTGGGATGCGTCCGCCCTCAATCTTGCGGTGTTCCGCGGCGATGCGGGCCTGACGCGCTTTCTGCTCGAACACGGCGCCAGCTGGAAGGAACAGCATGGCCATGGCGACAACGCCTGCGGCACGCTGTCCTGGGCGTCCTGCAACGAGCCGGTCGAGGGAGGCGATTGGACCGGCTGCGCGCGCGCCCTGCTTGATCATGGCATGCCCGGCGCGACAACCATCCCTGACGATCCCGAGCGGGTGCTGATTGCCGGCGTGCGAAAGCAGTTTTCCGACGAAGTCACCGAAGAACTGCTGGGCTAGCTGCACGTGCGCCAGGCTGATCACCGGGGTCAAGCGATTGGCCTGCCCCCGAAACCCTACACCCTGCCCTTCAGCACGTCGCCGATCTCGTCGAGCACCTTCGGGTCCTCGATGGTGGCCGGCATGGTCCAGCTCTCGCCGTCGGCGATCTTCTTGATGGTGCCGCGCAGGATTTTTCCCGAGCGTGTCTTCGGCAATCGCCCGACCGTGATCGCGAGCTTGAACGCTGCAACGGGGCCGAGCTTGTCGCGCACCAGCGCCACGATCTCCTTTTCGATCTCGGCAGGCGCGCGGGTCACGCCGGCTTTCACCACCAGGAAGCCGCAGGGCACTTCGCCCTTGATCGCGTCCTTGATGCCGAGCACCGCGCATTCGGCGACGTCGGGGTGGGAGGCGAGGATTTCCTCCATGCCGCCGGTGGAAAGCCTATGACCGGCGACATTGATGATGTCGTCGGTGCGGCCCATGACCCAGACATAGCCGTCGTCATCCTTGTAGCCGGCGTCGGAGGTCTTGTAGTAGCCGGGAAACTCCGTGAGGTAGGCCTCCTTGAAGCGCGCATCCTGCTCCCACAAGGTCGGCAGGCAGGCCGGCGGCATTGGCAGCTTGATCACGATCGAGCCCATGGTGCCCGCGGGCACCGGCCTGGATGCCTCGTCGACCACGTCGACCTGATAGCCCGGCATCGGCACCGTCGGCGAGCCGTGCTTGACCGGCAGCATGCCCAAGCCCACTGGATTGCCGGCGATGCACCAGCCGGTTTCGGTCTGCCACCAGTGATCGATCACAGGCACCTTCAACTGCGCTTCCGCCCATTCCACCGTCGGCGGATCGGCGCGCTCGCCGGCCAGGAACAGCGTGCGGAATTTCGACAGATCGTATTTCCGGATGAACGCGCCCTCCGGATCTTCCTTGCGGATGGCGCGGAACGCGGTCGGCGCGGTGAACAAGGCGACGGCCTTGTGCTCTGAAATCACGCGCCAGAACGCGCCGGCGTCCGGCGTGCCGACCGGCTTGCCCTCATACATGATCGAGGTGGCGCCATGAATCAGCGGCCCATAGACGATGTAGCTGTGGCCGACCACCCAGCCGATGTCGGAGCCGCACCACCAGACCTCGCCGGGCTTGACACCGTAGAGATTGAACATCGACCATTTCAGCGCGACCAGATGCCCGCCATTGTCGCGCACGACCCCCTTCGGGATTCCGGTGGTGCCTGACGTGTAGAGAATGTAGAGCGGATCGGTCGCCAGCACCGGCGTGCACGGCGCGGCCTTGCCGGCAGCGAGCGCGGCGCGGCGCAACGCTGCCCAGTCGTGATCGCGGCCGGCCGTGAGTTCGCAAGTCTGCTGCGGCCGCTGCAGGATGATGCAGCCCTCGGGCTTGGCGCTTGAAAGCTTGATCGCCTCGTCAAGCAGCGGCTTGTATTGCACGATGCGGCCGGGCTCGATGCCGCAGCTTGCCGAGAAGATCAGTTTCGGCTTGGCGTCGTCGATCCGGGTTGCAAGCTCTTTCGCCGCGAACCCGCCGAACACCACCGAATGCACCGCGCCGATCCGCGCGCAGGCCAGCATCGCAAACACGGCTTCCGGCACCAGCGGCATATAGAGGATGACGCGGTCGCCCTTGGCGACGCCGAAATCGGCCATCACGGCAGCCAGCGTCTGCACTTCCTTGAGCATCTCGGCATAGGTGAATTTCGAGATCGAGTTGGTCAGTGGCGAATCGTGGATCAGCGCCACCTGGTTGGCGCGGCCATTGGCGACATGGCGGTCGAGCGCGTTGTAGCAGGTGTTGACCACGGCGCCGGCGAACCAGCGGCCGTAAGTCCCCATCGAGGGATCGAAGATCTTTTTGGCCGGCTCGATCCAGTCGATCTCGCGTGCGGCCTCGGCCCAAAAGCCCTCGGGGTCGGCCAGCGAGCGGGCATGGACCTCGTGATAGCGGCTGTTGTCCTGGATGTTCATGGCGCACTCCCGGTCGTTCGCCATCCTCGTCGTCATGCCCGGGCTTGTCCCGGGCATCCACGAATTTGCTTCGACAAATGCAAGACGTGGATGGCCGGGACAAGCCCGGCCATGACGGCTGGGCGGCACTTGTTTGCCGCATTGTCACGGGAAGCGGCGCCAGATCAAGCCGAGAATAGCTTGGCCATTCGGCAAACCTCACTGCCGGACGATCGTATTGAGCTTCTCCAGCCGATCCTCCATGGCATGGCGGAGGTCGTAGCCGCGGCGGCCGAACGAGCTGTTGCGCTTTTCGATGAAGTCGCGCTGCTGCCGGGTCAGCGCCAGCGCCGCGCGATGGCTGTCGGCTTCCGCATTCGCAATCACCCGCAGAAACACGTCGTTGATGTTGCGGTCGAGCTGGGCGAGGCCCGGGTCGGCGCAGATCGCCTTTTTGACCTGGCGTGGCCACAACGGTCTAGTATCCGGCGATCCCGTTGATCTGTTGCAGGCGGTCGCGCATCGCCTTTTTCAGATCGTAGCCGGGCCGCCCGTATTCCGCATTGCGGCGGGAGATGTATTCCGCATGCTCTCGCCGCAGCTTGCGCGCCTGCTGTGGGGTCATCTTCACAGCGGCCGCCTTGACATATGACCCTTGGACCTCGCGATCGAGGTCGGCGAGTTCGGGATCGGCGCAGATCGCCTTCTCCACCTTGCGGCGGGCGGTGGTGCAGTTGAAACTCGGCTTGCCGGCGACCGCCTTCAGCGCGCCCTGCCGCTCCAGCTCCTGCGCCAGCGCCCGGTGGTTGGCTCTGGCCGCAACGTGGTCCGGGTTCAATTTGATCGCCGCAGCAAAATCGGCCACCGCCTTCGGCAGGTCGCCCTTCTTGCGCCAGAGTTCGCCGCGGAGGTTATGGATATCGGCGAGTGAGGGATCGAGCCGCAGCACGCCGTCATAGTCGGCAATGGCGCGGTCGGCCATGTCCTTGCGCTCATAGGCGGCGCCACGCGCGATCAGCGCCTTTAAACGATCGGCCTTTTCGGTCTTTGCGTTGTCGATCAGCGCGCCGCAGGCCGCGACCGTCTTGTCGTCGTCACGCGTGAGGGCGGCGGCCAGGCAGAGCGCGGGATCGACGCGCAAATCCTTGACCGGTTCGACACCGGTCGCCGATACGCCCTGCGCAAACGCGATCCATAGCAAGGAAGCCGCGACCAGCCTGCGGATGTCGGAATAGCCTCGCATCAATTGATCCGGGAAGCCTTGTGATCCGGGAAGCGTTGGATTAACGCGCGATCTTAGCAAGCCATCCGCTTTTTCGACAACGGGCGCGTGCGCGTATCCGTTTTCGTACGGGACAGATTCTGGCCGAAACGTGGCGCGCGGGAAACGTAATCCTCTTCACAGACGGAAAAACACGATCCGTGAGAAAATCTGCTGTGAACCTATTGCAGTTCTCGCGGACTCAACAACCATGACCACATTGACCGACTTCAATCCGCCGCGCGCCATCGCGCAATCCCAAACCGGCTACTTTTACTACTACATGGCGCTGGCCTGCATGGCCGTCGCTTTTCTCGGCTTCGCGCCGACCTACTGGCTGCCGCTGGCGAAGCGGTCGTTCTCGGCCTCCCCGGTCGTGCATTTTCACGGGCTGCTGTTTTTCGCATGGTCGCTCTATTTCGCATTCCAGAGCTGGTTGGCCGCGTCGGGCAAGATCGCCCGGCACCGCGCCATCGGCATGATCGGCGTCTCGCTGGCCACCGCGATGACGATCTTCGGCTTCCTGGTCGCGGTCAACGCGATGAAGCGCTCGGCGGCGGCCGGACTGACCGACGACGGAATCGCGTTCGCGATTGTTCCGCTGAGCGGAATTCTGTTCTTTGCGGTCGTCTTTGCGCTGGCGATTTCGGCCATCCGCAAGCCGGAAACGCACAAGCGGCTGATGCTGCTGGCCAGCATCTCGCTGCTCGACGCCGCGGTCGCGCGCTGGTTTCTCACCTTCCTGGCGCCTCCCGGGCCGCTTGGTCCGCCCCCGGTGCCTGTAACCATTCCGCCCGCCTTCGTCGCCTATCTCCTGCTGGTCGCCGCCATCGTCTATGATTGGCGCACGCGCGGCCGGCCGCATCCCGTCTATGTCTACGGCGGCATTGCGCTGATCGCCGTCAAGCTGCTGAACTGGCCGATCAGTGTCACGCCGCTCTGGCACTCCTTCGCCGGCGGCATATTGGCGATGGCGCAGTAAGTTAACTCGCCTTCACCGTAATCCCGCCGTCGACCACCAATTCGATGCCGGTGACGTAGCGGGATTCATCGGAGGCGAGAAACAGCGCGGCATTGGCGACGTCCCAGGCGTCACCCATGTGCCCCATCGGCACCTGGGCGTCGCGCGCGCGCCACATCGCCTCGACGTCGCCCGCCGAATAGCTGGCCGCAAGTCCTGCGGAGTGCTCGACCATCGGCGTCTTCATCAGGCCCGGCAGGATGCAATTCACCCGGACATGATCGCGTGCGAACTGCACGGCGGTCGTCTTCGTCATCTGGTTCATCGCCGCCTTCGAGGCGCCGTAAGTGACGTAGGAAATGCCGAGATGGCGGATCGAGGCGATCGACGAAATGTTGATGATCGAGCCGCCGCCCTGCTTCTGCATGACGGGAATGACGTGCTTCATGGCGAAATAGGCGCTCTTGAGATTGACCGCGAAGACGTGGTCCCAGCTCGCCTCGTTCACCTCGACCACGCTGCCCATCTCGGCAATGCCGACATTGTTGTCGAGCACGTCGATGCGGCCATAGGCCTTGAGGCACGCCGAAACCATTGCCTCCACCTCGGCTTCTCGCGAGACATCGGCGGTGAAGGCAGTCGCCTTGCCGCCCTCGCCCGCGATGATGTCGACGGTCTCCTTTGCGGCCGCCGCGTTGCGATCGACGCAAAACACCTGCGCGCCCTCGCGCGCGAAGGTCACGGCCGTCGCCTTGCCGTTGCCCCAGCCGGGACCGATCGAGCCCGCGCCCACCACCATCGCCGTCTTGCCCTTGAGCCGTTCCATCGACTTCTTCTCCCTATGAGTTTCTCATTTTCTTGTAGCCCGGGTGAAGCGAAGCGCAACCCGGGAATCTTGGCGGTTTCCCCGGATTGCGCTTCGCTCCATCCGGGCTACGGGTCAACCGGTCCGATAGACTAAAAGAGATGCCCCCGACATACGCCTACAAGGCCCTTGCCACGGTTACCCAAATTGGACTGAATGCGCCCGCGAAAGACCCGCAGGACACCGGGTCTGGGAGTTAACGCGTCCCCGGGGAAAGCATGGCCGTAGACAAGACAACGCCGCCCAATGACGAGGTCGTCGCCGTTTCGGACGAAGCCTTGCACAAGGCGGAAGCCTACATCGAGGCAGAAGAAGGCGCAGCCAATCGCCTGATGGGATGGGCAGGCCGTATCTCGACCACGATTGCCGTGGCCATGAGCCTGTTTCACCTCTACGCGGCCTACGCCATCGTTCCGACCCAGGAGTTGCGCTACACCCATGTCGCCTTTACGCTGGTCCTGAGCTTTCTGCTGTTTCCGCTGGCGACACGCTTTCGCAACCGCGTACGCTGGTGGGACGTCGTCCCCGGAATAGTCGCGGTCGCCACCATCGTCTATGCGCTGTGGGGCGGCGAGGATTTTACCGACCGCGCCACCGCGCCCGACCGCTGGGATATAGTCGTCGGCATCGTCTTCATCGTGCTGCTGCTGGAGGCGACGCGGCGCACCACCGGCGCGATTATGCCCGTGGTGTCGCTCTTGTTCATCGCTTATGCGATGCTCGGCCCGTATCTGCCGGCGCCGTGGACCCATCGCGGCTACGACCTGGCCCGGCTGGTCGGTCACCTCTTCATTACGCTGGAGGGCATCTTCGGCGTTGCCGTCGACGTGTCGGCGACACTGATCATCCTGTTCACCATCTATGGCGCATTTCTGCAGCATTCCGGCGCCGGCAAGTTCTTCATCGATTTCTCGCTGGCCTTGATGGGCGGAAAGCCCAACAGCGCCGGCCGCACGGTCGTGCTGTCGTCGTTCCTGCTCGGCGGCCCCTCCGGATCGGGCGTCGCCACCACCGTGATGATCGGCACCGTGGCCTATCCGATGATGGCCAAGGCCGGCTTCGAGAAAAACGCCGCGGGTGGATTGCTGGCAGCGGGCGGGCTGGGCGCAATCCTGTCGCCGCCGGTCTTGGGCGCCGCCGCGTTCCTGATCGCCGAGTTTCTCAAGATCAGCTATCTCGACGTGATCTGGATGGCGACCATTCCGACCTTTCTTTATTACATGTCGCTCTTGTTCATGGTCGAACTGGACGCCAAGAAGTTCCACGCCAAGAACGTGAGCATCACGACGGAGATGTCGCTCGGCCAGATGACGAAGCGATACGGCTTCCACTTCATCTCGCTGCTCGCCGTCGTCGTGTTCATGGTCATCGGCTACTCGCCATCGCTGTCGGTGTTCTACGCCATTGTGGTGACCTTCGCGCTGAGCTTCCTGCGCAGGGATACCGCGCTGGTGCCGACCAAACTGGTGAAGGCGCTGGCCGACGGCTCGATCGGCGCACTGAATGCCGCGACCACCTGCGCCTGCGCCGGCATCGTCGTCGGCATCGTGACGTTAACGGGCCTCGGCCTCAAATTCTCGTCGATCGTCATCGCCTATGCCGGCGGCAGCCTCTTGCTGACCGCGATCTACACCTCGCTGATCGTCTGGATCATTGGCCTCGCGGTACCGGTGACGGCTTCCTACATCATCTGCGCGGTGATTGCTGCACCGGCGCTCGTCAAACTCGGCGTGCCCGATTACGCCGCGCACATGTTCATCTTCTATTATGCCGTGCTGTCGGAGGTCTCGCCGCCGACGGCACTTTCGCCATTCGCCGCGGCCGCCATCACCGGCGGCGATCCCTACAAGACTACGCTGCAGTCGTGGAAATACACGCTGCCGGCGTTCCTGGTGCCGTTCGTGTTCGTGCTCGACCCGCAAGGCGTCGGCCTGCTGATGTCGATCCCGAAGGGCGGATCGTGGGTCGATATCCTCGAAATCGCGATCAAGACCAGTTTCGGGCTGCTGGCTCTGGCCGCATTTGCCCAGAACTGGGCACTGCGACAAAATACGCCGGTGGAACGCGGCCTGCTTCTGCTATCGGGGTTGCTGCTGGTGTTTCCAAGCCTGATCGAGGCCATCGTCGAATGGATCATCGGCCGCGATATCAGCTACACCTATGTGCCCGGCCTGATCATCGGTCTCGGCGTATTGCTGTGGCAGGCCAGAACGCGGTCGCCAGAGCGGCCTGCGCTAACAACATAGAGAAGAAACGATTGAGGAGACAGAAATGAAGAAGACCACAGCGATACTAGCGATAACTCTGGGGCTCGCCTTCGCGGGCGCAGCCCACGCCCAGCAGAAAACCATGTCGATCGGCACCGGCGGCACCGGCGGCGTCTACTATCCGCTCGGCGGCGCGGTTGCCAACGTGCTGTCGAAGAACCTTCCCAACGTGCAGGCCACCGCCGAGGTCACCGGCGGCTCGGTCGACAATCTCAAGCTGATCGGCGCCGGCAAGAGCGAGCTGGCCTTCACGATGGCCGACGCTGCGCTCGATGCGCTGAAGGGCGAGGACAAGTTCAAGAGCGGCAAGGTGCCGTTGCAGGCGCTGCTCGTGGTCTACCCGAACCGCATGCATGTGGTGACGGTGGAAGGCACGGGCATCCAGACCATGGCCGACCTGAAGGGCAAGCGCGTTTCGACCGGGTCGCCCGGCAGCGCCACCGAAGTGATGGCGTTCCGCGTCATCGAGGCCGCCGGCCTCGACAAGGACAAGGACATGAAGCGCGAGCGGCTCGGCGTTGCCGAATCCGTGAACGCCGTCAAGGACCGAAAGATCGATGCGTTCTTCTGGGTCGGCGGCATCCCGACTGCCGCGGTAACCGATCTCGCGGCGACGCCCGGCCTGAAGATAAAGCTGATCGACCATGGCGATCTGGCCGAGAAGATGAACGCGAAATACGGCAAGCTCTATTCTTCCAGCAAGATCAAGGCAGGTTCGTATCCGGGCTACGACAAGGACAATTCCATCACCGACGTCTGGAACCTGATCGTCACCGGCGACAAGATGAGCAACGAGGACGCCTACACCATCGTCAAGACGCTGGTGGAGAAGAAGGCCGACATCGTCGCCGTGCACAAGGAAGCCGAGAGTTTTACGCTCGACAACCAGGTGCAGGAACGTTCGCCGATCCCGTTCCATCCCGGCGCGCTGAAATACTTCAAGGAAAAGGGCATCGGCGGCTAGGCTTCGCCATCCGGACGACGCGGAAGCGCTGTCCGGAAGCAGGTTACAGTGACCGCGGCCTGCCGAAGGCCGCGGTTTTTTTTTGCCGAAAGCAAAATTGCGTGCATCGCGTCATTGCTGCTCCCGCGAAGGAGCGCGGCGCGCCACAGTAGCCGCAGTAGAGGTGTTCTCAAACCCACGAACATCGCCGCGCCGACAAGCGACCACAGGCGTTAACAGGCGGGGCTGACAAATATTGCTCAGGCCGACGCATCAACTCGTCGAAGCGCACGAAACAACGGATGAGCTCATCCGATTCCGGCCTCGAGCCGCCGAGCCCGGCGATTTCCTAAAATTTTATTCGTGTCGGCGGCTTTAACCCTACTGAAGTAATCATGTGACCTCCCGCAAAATTCCATTTTTGCGACCGCAACGCGGATGTACCACTGGCGTTGGGGTATCTGTCTGGAGGGCGGCCATGGAGCAGATCGACTTTAACGAGCATACACGCGCAGCGCACTTCGGGCACCGGAAGCTAACGCCCAGAGCCTGCGTCGTTGACAGCAAAAAGCACCTCCGATTGTTCCTTTCCGACGCTCTCGAGGATCTCGGCTTCGTGACCTGCGAATGCGGGCAGGCCGGCGATTTGGCAGGCGTCCTGCAGGCGGAGCAGCCGGACCTGATCGTGCTCAGCGTGTGTGTCGACGGGATCAATGTCGGCGAAATTCTCGAGGTCATTGTCCGCAAGAATTTCGCTGGCAAAGTCCTCGTCATCGGTCAACCCGACTCGATTATGGTAAAGGCGGTCAGGCAGATTGGCGGCGAATATGGCATTGCCATGCTGCCCTCGCTGCAGACGCCTTTCGGCGCAGCGAGCCTGCGCGACAGCGTCGCGGCACTGCTGCCGGCCGAGCCAGCGCCAAGCCCCGCCGTCGATGTCGCCGAGGCCTTGAAGGCCGGCTGGCTCGAACTGTGGTATCAGCAGAAGATCAACACCCGCACGCTGGCACCGAGCGGCGCGGAGGCGCTGGTCCGGATGCGCCATCCTGCCTGGGGCGTAGTCCCGCCGGCCTATTTCATTCCCGACGATAAGGATCCGCATTTTCGCAGCCTGTCCGAATTCGTAGTCGGCCGCGCCATCGAGGACTGGCGCTATCTGCTGGAGAGCCAGGGCCCGGTCGACCTTTCGATCAACCTGCCGGTATCGTTCTTCGGCAATGCCGCGGCGGTGCGCGATCTGTGCCGCGCCATGCCCACCCACCCGGCATTCGCAGGACTTTTAATCGAAATCAACAGCAGCGAGGTGATCGACAACCCCGATCTGGTAGTGGACGCTGCAAAACGTCTGCGGCTGCACAATATCGCGATCGCAATCGACAATGTCGGCGCGGAATGGCCGTCCCTTCTGGAGCTTCGGAGTTTCCCGTTCGCCGAACTGAAGGTCGACCAGCAATACATCAACGGCTGCGCGGACGACCGGCTGAAGCAGACGGTATGCCGGCGCATTATCGAGCTGGCCCGGGACAACGGCGCCCGCGCCGTCGCGCAAGGTATCGAGACCCGCGCCGATTTTCTCGCCGCTCACGAGATGGGGTTCGATCTGGTTCAGGGCTACCTGTTCGGCAAGCCGGTGGCGGTGCGGAAATTTGCTCGCTCCCGCCCGCAGCTCGCATCCGACTCCGACAAGCCGTCCTGAGCCAGGCTCATTCGAGCTTCATGTCGATGCATTTCGAGATATCGGAGCCGAGGCCGGACGAGATGATGATGCAACCGCGTACCTTCGGATTATTGTTGTCGCTGGCCCACACCGCATAGCCGCCGGGACCGAAGAACGAATTGGTGTTCGGCGGCTCGGTTTCGGTGGCATCGAACGAATAGTTTCCGTCGGTATCGAAGATACGCGGTTTCTTGGTGCAGCCACCGTCGGACTGGACGTTGATGACTTCCTTGTTGTCCCGCGTCAGCGCCAGCGAGACCTGGCAGCGGAAATATTCTGATGTCTTGACGTTGAACACGTACGCGTAGGATTTGCACGTCGCCGTGTTGAGCTTGCCCGGAGCCAGGCCGCGGCTGCATGCAATCCGCTGGTTGTTCGAGAGCTTGAAATTGTCGGCCTGTGCCGCGGAAGCCAGCGTCATGAACGACAGCGCAACACCCAAACCGATCTTCATGACGTGGTTCATCCTGACCATCCTATGACGTTTTTCGCAATGCGTGCTTGTAGCCGAAGGCGAACATAGTCGCGAAGTCGAACGCGGGAAATCACAAAGTCTCAAGTGCGGTGTGATGCGTCGAAGGTGCCAATTGACGGCACGATGCCGTTCGTGATTTGTTCAAAGCATGGGGCAAGAAGCCGAATGGCTGTGGGGAGGATGAATGATGACGTGCATTTCAACGAAGGCGACTTTGGCGGTGGCCGTCCTGGCGGGGTTTTCGACTTGCGCATTTGCGCAAGGCGCGGCGCCGACACCCTGGGAGTTGAAGCAGGATATGGCCTATGCCTACGGCAAGGACGGCAAGACGCTTTCCTACAAGATGGGCACCAACAATGCCGGCACGCTGCTGAAAGGCGCCAAGAAGGTGCCGAAGGGGACGTTGTTCTTCATCGGCCAGAACGGACAGCTCTATATGCGCTCCGGGCCCTATCTGGAAGGCGACGGCAAGTTCATGTTCGGGTCGGATTGAGGGGTGCAGAAACTAACTGCAGTGTCGTCCCGGCCAAGTGAGCGTAGCGAACGCTGAGCCGGGACCCATACGCCGCGGCCTCTCTTGGGGGCAATCTGGCAGACGTCTCGGTCTATCGATTCCGGCCGGTGGTTATGGGTCCCGGCTCGCGCTTCGCTTGGCCAGGACGACAATAGACCTAAAACGCCGCCGCCAATTCCTTCGCGCCGGGCTTGCCAGAGTTGAAATCCATGCGTTCGTCGGTGACTGCGAGTAGCTTCGCCACCGTGTTGTGGCGGATCGCGACGGGGTTGCGCTCATAGCCGCCGCGCTGGAAGAAATTCGAGGTCGGCACCTGCTCGCGCATCGCCTGCGGCATGGTCACCATGTCGAGGCCGGTGCCGTCGCCGGTCAGGTTCATCATTTCGAGTTCGGCGGCCGAGAGCGGGCGGTTGTAGCCCTTGGCGCGCACGAAATGGACCGACGTCAGCAGCTTGTGGGTCTGCAGCATCGGCCCGACGTCGATATCGAGCACCATGGCATGCACCGCCCAGCCCTGCGGGGTATTGGCGAGCTTCTCATGCTCGGACCAGGTGTCCGGCACGGTGCGCGCAAATGCCACCATCTTTTTCAGCACCGCAAGCTTGTGGTCCATCGCCTTGCGCGGCGCGCCCGACAGCGCAGCCGCCCTTGCCGTCAATTCCCTGATGAATTCGTGGCCCTGTTCGGCCAGCAATTCGACGCTGTTGGTGGTGAGCAACTGGTTGTAGCCGATCGCGGTCGAGATCGCGCGGGAGCCCGGCCGCGAGGCACTCAAGCCTGACTGCATGTCGTAATTGCCATTGCCGCCGGTCTCGAACGAATAGACCCGTATCGCTTGCTCGCGCGTCAGTCCCGCCGCGAGTGCATAGCGGGCATAGGCGCGCTTGAATTCGACTTCGGCGGCCGGCCGCTGCGGCACGAACTGGAAATGCTCGGCGGCCGCTTTGAGGAAATCGGCGACCACCGGCAGCGGCTTGCGCTCGCGCGGCGGCTTCTCTTCCTCCGGCTCCGGACTAACCGGGCGCTTCGGACCGGTATAGACCGGCGGCTGCGTCAGCACGTAATCGTTCAGCGCAATGGCCTGGCGTTCCCGGCGCTTGGCGTTGCGGCCCTTTCGCTTCTCCGAGATCGAGGCCCAATAGGCCCCCGCCTCCTCCTCGAACGCGGAGCGCGCTTCCTGATATTCCTTCAGCTTGCGGCGATATTCGGCGATCGCCTGCGGCGAGGCTCCTTGCGCCATCGCATCGGCGGCAGAGGGAGCAAGCGTGCGCGCGTCCATCGCCATTGCAGGCGCGCCCGCGAACAGCGCGAGCGTGACAAATCCGGAACCCATGCGAATCAATTGCAGGCACATCGCCTTGTTGTAGCAAGCGTGCCCACGAAGTCAGCCCCGAAAGAGGTCGCAGTTCGGTGCCGCTGAAGGCACCTTCTCCCACAAGGGGAGGGAAAGGCCCCTACTCCTGCTCGACGCCGCTGGTCTTCACGAGCTGCGACCACTTCTTCTCATCCTTGTCGATGAAGTCGGCATAGTCTTCCGGCGTGCCGGGCGTGATTTCGGTGCCGTCATTGCTCAATTGCTTCTTCACCTCGTCGGAGGCGAGCGCGTCTCGCAGCGCCTTGTTGAGCTTGTCGATGATCGGCCGCGGCGTGCCGGCGGGCGCGACAAGGCCGTAATAGAGCGAGGCGTCGAAGCCGGACAGGCCTGCTTCTATCATGGTCGGCACGTCGGGCAGCAAGCCCGAACGGGCGATGCTGCTCACCGCAAGCGCGCGCAGCTTGCCGGCGGAGACATTGGCATGCGAGGCCGGGATCGGCGCGAATGCTATCGGGATGTGGCCGCCGAGGAGATCGGTCAGCGCCGGGCCGGTGCCCTTGTAGGGGATGTGCACGAGTTTGATGCCGGCGGCGCGGGCGAAATATTCGCCGGTGATGTGGCTGGCGGTGCCGGCGCCGGCCGAGCCGAAATTGACCTTGTTCGGATTGGCCTTCGCATAGGCGATCAGTTCGGCGACGCTTTTCGCGGGGAACGACGGATGCACCACCAGCGAATTCGGCGCGTTGCCAATCATGCCGATCGGCGCAAAATCCTTGCGCGGATCGTAGCCTGGGTTCTTGTAGAGCGAGGGACCGATCGCCAGCGTGCCGGTGTAGCCCAGGAGCAACGTGTAACCATCGGGATCGCTTTTCGCGACCGCCTTGGTGCCGACCGTGCCGCCGGCGCCGGGACGATTGTCGACCACGACCTTCTCGCCGAGCAGTTCGCTTATCTTGTCGGCAATGGCGCGGCCGACGATCGAGGTGCTGCCGCCGGGCGCGAATGGAATGACCAGCGTGATGGCGCGGGCGGGATAGGTTTGCGCTCGCGCTGAATCGACGGCTACGCTAACACCGAGCAGTGCGGCGACGACACAAAAGCTCTTGATCCACGTGGACATGATAAGCGCGCTCCCAGGACTGTTTTTCTTATGGCGCCGCCATCGTTGCTGAAACGATCCGTATTCGCAAGTTGACTTCCGAATGAGGTGCTTACGTCGTCATTGCGATCCATCGTATCTCACATCGTGAGATGGATGCGCGATGCTACCTCCACGCAAATACCGGCTGTTCCAGTTCCGCGACGCGCGTGTTTCTTCCCGCCAGCACTTCGGCAAATTGATAGATCAGCGCCGCCGTAGGCGCGTGGATATGCTGGCCGGCGTGCCGAAAGCGAATCACGTGCCGTGTGCTTTCGGGGATCGTCGTGAAGCTGAAGGCGTCGTTTCGTTCGATATCGGCGAGCGCGACGCGATGCACCGAGGCGACCTCGGCGGGGTTGGGTACGAAATCGGCGCTGGCGCTCACCCAGACCACCACGGGCGTAATGAGATAGCCTGATCGCGTCGGGTAGTCGTCGAGCAGGCCGAGCACATCGTCCTCGCCGAGGCCAACGCCGAGTTCTTCGTGAAGCTCGCGCAGCGCCGCCTGCGCCTGCGTCTCGCCGTGGTCGCAACGCCCGCCCGGCAGCGCCCATTGGGCGGCGTGCGAACGCAAGGTCGCGGCGCGGCGGGTCAGCAGAAACGTCGTCCCCCCGCCGGCCTCGGCTGCCGTCAGCGCGATGGCCACGGCAGCGCGCTTCAGCCCAGCCACCGTCTCGCCGGATGACGCCCGCGCAAATGCCGCGCAGCGACCTGCAATATTCCGCCGTGTGGTATCGTCGAATGACCGGACCATCCCGCTTGACTACAACACAAGCACATCAGATGAAATGGCCCCGGACAGCATGACAGCCCGCAGGAAACGGAAAGCACGACATGACGAGCAAAGCCGCGGATAAACTCAAATCCGACGGCTGGAAGATCGTCGAAACATCCGGCTTCCTGCACCTGATCGGCCCGCTATGGCAGCGCGTGGTCGACGGCACGCACGAATACGCACTTGCTACCGAGGACAAGCACCACAACCGCCGCGGCCTGGTGCAGGGCGGCGTCATCATGACCTTCGCCGATCGAACCTGCGGCATGACAGCCCGCTTCGTCTCGGGCAAGCCGACGCTGGCGACGGTGCAGCTCGATACGCACTTTGTCGAAGCCGGCAAGATCGGCGAGGTTTTGGTGTCGAAGCCGCACGTGGTGCGCTCCACACGCAGCCTCATCTTCATCTCGACAGAGGTGACCGTCGATAAACGCTGTATCGCGATGGCGAGCGGCGTGTTCAAGATATTGAAGAGTGAGAGTTGAGGTACCGTCATTGCGTAGAGCCGGAGGAGACCCACCCCATGCAACACCGTAACCTCGGCCGCAGCGGCCTGAAGATTTCACCGATCTGTCTGGGCACCATGATGTTCGGCGGGCCTACCGACGAGGCGACGTCTTCGCGGATCGTGGGACGCGCGCGCGAGGCCGGCGTCAACTTCATCGACGGCGCGGACGCCTATAATGGCGGCCAGTCCGAGCAGGTGGTCGGCCGCGCCATCTCGAACAACAGGCACAACTGGATTCTCGCGACAAAGCTCGCCAACCAGATCGGCGACGACCCCAGTCGCGGCGGGCTGTCGCGGCGCTGGGTGATGCAGGCGGCGGACGAAAGCCTGAAACGGCTCGGCACCGACTTCATCGACATCTATTACCTGCACAAGGAGGACCACGCGACGCCGCTGGAGGAGACGGTGCGCGCCATCGGCGACCTGATGCGCCAGGGCAAGATCCGTTATTTCGGCGTCTCGAACTACCGCGCCTGGCGCGTCGCCGAGATCTGCAACATCTGCGACAAGAACGGCATCGATCGCCCAATTGTCAGCCAGCCCTATTACAACGCCATGAACCGGATGCCCGAGGTCGAGCATTTCCCGGCCTGCGGTTATTACGGCCTCGGCATCGTGCCCTATAGCCCCTTGGCGCGCGGCGTGCTGACCGGCAAGTACAAGCCGGATGCTGCGCCCGACAAGGAGACGCGCGCCGGCCGCGCCGACAAGCGGATGATGCAGACCGAATGGCGGCCGGAATCCCTGCAGCTCGCGCAGGAGATCAAGCGGCACGCCGAAGCCCACGGCATCACCGCCGGGCAGTTCGCGGTTTCATGGGTGCTGAATTCGTCGTTCGTCTCGGCGGTGATCGCGGGTCCGCGCACCGAGGAGCAATGGGACGACTACCTGAAGGCGCTCGACTATCGCTTCACGGCCGAGGACGAGGCGCTGATCGACCGGCTGGTGGCGAGCGGCCACCCCTCGACGCCGGGGTTCAATGACCCGGCCTATCCGATCGAGGGCCGGCGGGCGCGGACGGATGGCCAGGCCCGATGAGCTGCAAGGGCGACCCTGCGGCAATTTACCACTTTGCGTTGCGCCAGGGCTGGTACGTTTTGTAACAGGATAGTAACCTCGCTGGCCGAAGACTTCCCGGTTCACGCGGAGGTCCATGTGGCGGACGAGCACAGAACAGCACCCCGGCGGCGGTTGTTGAAAGCGGGCAAGATTTCGTTTGGCGGCGGCGCCGCCTTCGATTGCACGGTCCGCAATCTTTCCGAAACCGGTGCCGCACTCGAGGTGACCTCCCCCGTCGGCATTCCCGAACGCTTCACGCTGGTGATCGAAGCCGATCACCTTCATCTGCCGTGCCGCGTCGTCTGGCGAAAAGAGAGGCGGATCGGGGTTCATTTCGAGACCTGACCGGCGCCGCCGCACCACAGGCGGACCTGACAGATCGCGGCAGGCCCGGCCTGATACGTCGTTACCGAACCCGCCGCGAAATGATCGCTCCTCGCAGCCTCAAGCGTCAGTGTCTGGATTCGAGGCTGACGATAACGCCTGTGGGCTCGGGCTCGTGCGGCGACAGTTTCGTCAGCGTCTCATCACTCCAATTGGCAAGGTTTACGATCATGCCGACTGGCGCTTCCGGCTCGGAAGCTTCGGTCGGTTCCAGGACGTTGAGCCCGCCGCTGTCGAGGAAGAACGTATGATCCCCGAACATGCTGGCCAGTTGCGGAACTACCGGATGATCGTCAGGCAGCGCCTGGGCTTCGAATTGCTTCAAGGTGCGTTCCACCTGTGCCGAGTTTAATTTCATGCAGGACTCCTTGCTTGGCTTCTTGGTTGGTCGAGGACCGCATAACGGCGAAGGCCGCACACGGCTGCTTCCTGCGAAGGATACGAAAGGCGTCAAGGGTGTCGTATCTTGATCGCTCGTCCCACCAGCACAGCGCGCTGGTTCGCAAGTTCTAATTCAATTCAGCAAGCCGAATTGAACCCGGGACAGTGGTGCCTCTTTGCGCCCGTTCAACCCGGCAACGAAATTAAATCCGCAATGTTCCGCAGAAAGCCATGTTCGAAATGCTGCATCTACCGCACGGAACTCTGCGGAACGCGCTAAGCAACGGCGCCGCCTGCTATCTCCCGTCGGGAATCGGATGCAGCCTCGCCAGTTCGTCGAGCGGCAGATGAGCTTCCGCATCGCTCAGCGCGAAACGGACAATGACGTCCTGACGGCCGATCTGCCCCCATAGCCCGTCCGATGACCATTTCTGCGGCATGGGCCCGCGCAGACCCTCGACCCAGACAAAATACCATTCCGTCATCGAACACCTCCTGGCGCATGGCCCGGAACCAGATGCGCCGCGGTCTCGTTGAAAAGACATCGCGAGGCCTCGAACGCGAAAAAGGCCGCCCGGCTTGTGCCGGCTGCTTCCGAATTCAGCGACGCGCCCGGAAGCCTCGTACACATCCGATGATAAGGATTTCGTCATGGAAATCAGCAATTTCAAGGACATGTACTTGGCCGAACTGCAGGAACTGGTGAGTGTCGAGGAGCAACTTGGCGAAGCGCTGTTGCGCATGGCGGCCGCAGCATCTCACCCGGCATTGAAGGATGCGCTGGTGGACCACCATGCGGAGACAATGAGGCAGAAGGAGCGCCTTGTCGGCATCCTTCACAAACACGGCGCCGACCCGACGGCGCATGTCGATCAGTCCATGCAGGCCCTGATCGGTGAAACCCGCAAGATGCTCGGCATTTTGGAGGGCGACGATCTTCGCGATGCGGGCCTGATCGCATCCGCCCAGAAACTCGAGCACTACGAGATCGCCGCTTACGGTTCAGCCGCAGCACTTGCCGGCCAGCTCGATCTGCGTGACGACCAGGTGCTGTTGCACGACAGCCTGCTGGAAGAGAAAGAGGCCGACGCCATCCTCACCGATATCGCCAAGGGCGAAGTCAATCCGGACGCGCTGGCGGCGTGATCGCCAGCAAGGGCGCGCACGAGCATACGACACTGCGATCCGTGCGGCCTGATCGTCGCTGACAGAACTGCGAAGAGACCGCCCTTGGGCGGTCTTTTGCTCAGCGCGAAATGGCTTACTCTGCCGGGATGAAATGGCTCCTGACAATGGCCGCTTTGGCCTGCAATCCCGGCGACCGCCTGGTCGACCTGCGCGACAAGATTCCTCGTGGCCTGAATTCAATCGACCTGATGGTCACCGTCGAACCTTTTTATGCTCGCTTCTACATCTACCAGCCGGGCTTTCCGGAGAGCATCCAGCATTGCTGCGGCAACAAGCCTGCTTCGATTATCAAGGTGCCCGTCGTCGATGGCCGGTTTTGCGTCAGACAAAGTCAGCCGAAGATGAAATGGACGGTTCGGGCCATCTTCAGGCCCGATATTCAGATGTAGTTGGGCGGAACTGGAGAAAGCCCGCGGATGGGCAAATGGCGTGCCCCAACGTTGCAGCAAGTTCACGCATGCCCCTCAAGCGAATTGCGCGAGGCCGTGGCCGACTGACCAATTCTCTTTCGCGGCCTCGAGCACATTCACGAACACGTTCTCCGGCCGGATGCCGGGGCTTTCGCCGAGCAACTCCGCGGTCCGCCGGAACAGCGCTTTCTTCTGTTCCGGGGTGCGCGTGTTGAACACGGTGATCTGGATGAACACGACATCGTCGCTCCGGGCGATTCCAAAACAAGACGCGCCGTAGCGGAAGTTCGCCGCGCCGTGCTCGCTGATGGTCATGAACTGGTCGTCTTCGGGCACGTCTAACGCTTCGCGCATCGCGCGGTAAAGGCCGTCGAAGATCGCCTGCCGGTAGGCTTCCGGCTTTCCGGCGCGCAGTGAGATGTGAACGAGCGGCATCGTGGATCCTTTCGAAAAACTGGTAAGGCGAACGCGCGCCGTGTGGCGGCTCCCGCACGGGTGGTTCACCCCATTGACGAAATGAGCTATCCACCCCAATTATTTTTGACACGATGTCGAAAACCACATTCTTGACGCCGTGTCAAATACTTTTTGAGCGCCGCGATTGAACCGTTGGAGGGAAGCTTGAGGCCGCGAGAGTTTGACCACGACGACGTCCTGCGCATCGCGTTCGATCAATTCTGGCGCAAAGGAGTGCGTGGAACGTCGCTCTCGGACATCGCGCGTGACGCGGGCGTCCAGCGCGGCAGTCTCTACAATGCCTTCGGCAGCAAGGAAGCGCTGTTGCTCTGCGCCTACGAGCGCTATGCGAGCGAGTATCTGAACTCTCTTCAAAAGACGCTCGGCTCAGGGACCTTGCGCGAGCGCCTCACGGCGTTTTTCGAACTGACAATCAAGAACTTCCGTTCCGGCTCGCCGCCCCGCGGATGCCCGACCACGCGGGGACTGATGGAGCTAACGTCGGTCGAAGGTGAAGGGCTGGACGAGAACGCGCGCCAGGCCTTCGCGGATCTGGTGGCGCGCATCACCGATCTGGTTCAGGAAGCCTTGTCCGGGGGCATCGAGCGGGGCGAGTTCAACGGAGACCCTGAAACCGCTGCATTACACATCGTCACCATGACGCGCGGATTGGCCGTGCTTGAACGCGCCTTCGGGGATGAGGCCCAGCTTCGGAAGATTGGCGCACACACGGTCGATCTCGTACTCGGCAAGAAGGGCGGCTAGGCAAAGCCGCGCTTGTTCCTTTCATGCAACTTCGAACGCGAGGCGAAGCGTTGTCCGGATGGTTCAGGTTCGCAAGACTCGCTCGGTCAGTCTATTCTTCTAAACACGCCGGACGTGCAGCACGAGTTGGCGACGGCGGCTGGGATCACGTTCTTCAGCCAACAATGGGCAGACGCCCCCTGGATACCGGGCTTGACGAACGTCCATGCGCGGCATTCGCGTTCCCGGTTGCAGAGTCTTAGGCAATCTTGCGCATTGCCGTTGATGGCGATGTTGCGGAAATCGCGGCCGGGCCGATCCGTATTCCGGGAGAAGTTTTCCCCTTGCGCTGAAGCGGCGCCGGAGATTCCAGAAAAGGCTAAGACGAATGCGGATGCGATCATCAGGCTACGGAGACACATGGCAACCTCCTGTGGCAAACTCCTGGGTTCGCTATTTAGGCGCTTTCCGATCGCAACCGGATATGAACTGGCTCACATGCTTGCTGCCATTGACGAGACGGCACTGAAGCGGGAAATGCGATTGGTCCATCCGCGTCAGTTTCACGCCCTCGTCTTGGCTCATCGTTCGGATTCAACTGTCAAACAGCGAGAGGGTATGCGTCCGCGTTCTCGCGGCTGAAATGCGCCCGAGCTTTGCGTAACTTCCGCCCTCCACGAAAAAGCAAAGGGCGCAGGGAAAGCCGGGTGCACGCTGCACCCGCGGTCTCGTGTGCAATTTGCGCATAAGAACGCGCACACGAGCATACAGGTCCAGCGGAGGCATCCCGGCTTTCCCTGCGCGATGGGTTACGGCTTACTTCGTGCTCTTCCCGGTGAACGGCTTTCTTGCCACCGTCATCGGCGGGATACTTCCCGCCAACTTAGCGCCAGCACCGCGGCGCCCGAACCACACGACTTCACCGTCCGCTAAAGGCACCGACGTCAGCTAGCGCCCTTCGCGTCCACCGCATCTCACCGCGCGTTCGTGACGTGGCCAACGCCCCTTTGGTGGATGAGATGCGCGGAGTTATGGAGTTGATTTGGCCTCTGCGTGAAGCGGAATATTTTTTGCGGACGGGCTGGACAGGTTTTACTGATTTGCCCGTCGTGCCAATTGGTCGCATGCCCCGAGCAGCAGTTTGCCCTTGCGCTTCAGGCAAATCAGCCGGCAGCGGAGATGGGAGGCTGTTCGCAAGGGGTTGAGCGCGACGAGGATCGATCTTGTACTCGTCAGGAATTGACAGAGCAGCCGTCCCTTTTCCGATCGCCTGTGGTATCCCGTCGAAATACTAAAGCAATCGCGGATCGTATTCAGATGGACCGAAGCGGGTCCTGAAGACGTGGAGATCATCGACTATCACCAGGAGTTTGCACATGGCAAAGAAACTTCCGCCGATTCATCCCGGCGAAATCCTGCGGGAAGAATTTCTCGTTCCGCTCAAACTGACACCCTACGCAGTCGCGGCCGCGCTGCACGTGCCGCGCACCCGGATCGAACGCATCGCGCGCGAAGAAAAGCCCGTTACGGCCGACACCGCGCTGCGGCTCGGCAAGTTCTTCAAGACCGGTGCTGCGTTCTGGATGAACATTCAGGCGCGCTTCGATCTCGAAACGGCCGAAGATGTGCTCGCGCCGCAGATCAAGAAGATTGCGTCCTATAAGGCGGCGTGAGAGGGATGGTGCACTTAATCAAGCGGGAAATGTTTAGTGTGCTGTCACCGTCGCTCTCATCTACAATCGCGACAATGCTGGAAGCACACGGTAGCGGGCGATTTCGTGCGGAAACTCGGCGCGATTGGCGAGCAGAACGACGCCAATCTTGCGCCCGGGCACGAGCCCCACATAGGCCGTCGCATTGTTGAGGCCGCCCGGCTTGTCGACGATGCTTAC
Source organism: Bradyrhizobium sp. AZCC 1610 (assembly GCF_036924515.1). NCBI lineage: Bacteria > Pseudomonadati > Pseudomonadota > Alphaproteobacteria > Hyphomicrobiales > Nitrobacteraceae > Bradyrhizobium > Bradyrhizobium sp. AZCC 1610. The sequence continues at coordinate 6,206,072 of NZ_JAZHRR010000001.1, forward strand.
TCCGTCCACATCGATGGTTTCCCAAGCCATCGCCTGTCCGAACTGCTCGCTGACACGGAACATTTCACGCTGCGTCATCTGCAAAGCCTCACGTAGCTGGGGATCGGCGACGCCATCGCCGAGGCAGGCAGCGACAAAGACCGCGAGATCCCGCGCCGAGGTGAACATCTGCCCGGTCCCGGGGAATTCAAAATAGCCCTGCTGGTTGCCGCGCGGACCGATCGGCATGCCGTTATCGGAATAGCCCTGGACGACGCGCTGCATCAGCGCCGGACTCATGACGGCGCGGTGGTCCGGCCCCCGTTCGGGGAGCAGCGTCGAGTTCATATTGAGAGGCCTCAGGATACGGCTCTCGATGAGTTCCTTGATAGGAAGCCCGTACCGGCGCTCGAGCGCGAGTTGCAGCAGCACGTAACCGGCGTGCGTATAAACGCGTTGCTTGCCCGGCTCTTCGCCCGCGCGTGGCGTCCAGGCGTTGAGCATGTCGATGAATTCGGCCAGCGAATACGACGCATTGGGCCAGGGCGGGTGATCCGTCGGCAACAACAGGCCGGAAGTATGGGCGGCGAGTTCGCCGATCGTGACCCGGCGAATATAGTCGCCCTGCAATTCGCTGACGTATTTGCTGACCGGATCGTCCAGCCGCAATTCGCCGCGAAGCGTTCCGAGCGCGACCAGCGCAGCCTCAAATACCTTGCGAAGTGACGCGATATTGAACAGCGAGTCCGGCGTAACCGGCCGCTCCTCTGCTTGATCGGCAAGGCCGTAGCTAAAGAACCGCGTATAGCCGGCAACGTAGACAACAGATGCAAGCCCGCCCACATGACCGGCCGTTGCCTCGGGGGCGATGTTAGCCGCCATGATATCTTCAACCCGGGATTCCGCATCAGGGCCGGTCATAACGGCTGGCGCCAAGCCAGGCAGGAAGACGAGCAGGAACGCCAGAACTGCGGCAGACGTGCCGTAAGACCGCCATCTGATCAAGGTCAGTACCTTTTTTGACATTTACCGCAATAACTGGAACTTCTGTGCCGGTCGGGACGATCCGGCGATTGAGACAAGCGCGCCATCATCGGTTCGCACCGTGCTGCGATGGCATCACCACGAGCGCAAACGTGCAACCACTGTCCTGAGTTCCTCGATCATTGCTTGATGTCGAATGTACGCTGGGCATCGCGTCCGGCGAGCACCGATCATTGCTGTGATCCGGCTCATCATCGGGACGTATTCGAGATACAAGCCGCCGACCTTCGGCCCGAGCATCATCGAATGCTTTTATCCATTGACATGCCGGAGCCTAGCACTTGCGCGATCATCACGCCGGGCTCTGAAATCATATGATGGGCAGCGAAGATGAAATGGTGCCAGGGCGCGGAACCCCAATCGCTGCCTAATACCCTGATAAGGCTGAGATTTCCAAAAGCGGGCAAGACTATCTACCCATATTTCTACCCATCTGATGTTCAATGGCTTGATTCAGGGAACCCGTAGCCCCACGTTGTGGTTCTCCGCTGGCGATGACCTGGCGACATCGGACGGTATGCGCGCGAATGTGCGTATCGGGCGATTCGACGTAACTGATGCGGCGTGAGCTTCACGGCGGATCAGGTGCTTCTCGGTTGACGACTCCAAGTGTTTGGGTCGCGGGTAGCTGGCGGTGAACTATGGAGAAGCCGCATGCGCAAGTTTTTAGCACGTGTGGCGACCCTTACCCGCAAGGTCGCGGAATGGTTGGTGCCGGTTTTTACCGCTATCAACCTTCTGATCGATTTTGTGGGTAAGGTCGCCAACTGCCATGATCGTAAATTACAATTTCAAATATCCGTCGCGGGGTAAGTGGTTTTTTGTCCCCAATGAGAAATGCGAGCGTCGCGGGCGGCGCATGCTTCAGTTCTTCAAAAAGCGAGTCGTCTTCCCCAACTATATGTATCACTTCAAGAAGGGTGGCCACGTCGCAGCCCTGCACGCACATTTGAATAACCAGCTGTTCTTCAAGATAGATATTCAAAATTTCTACTACTCCATCGCGCGCATGCGGGTCACTCGGGCGCTCCGCCAGTGGCATTATCCCGGTGCCGGCACCTTCTCGAAGTGGTCCTGCGTTCGCAATCCGGGACCGGGGCCGAAACATGCGCTGCCCATTGGGTTCGTGCAGTCTGCATTGCTCGCAAGCTTAGTCTTGATGAAATCTCAAGTGGCCGACGCAATCGAGCGGGCGATGGCGAATGGTGTTTGTATATCCGTCTACCTCGATGACTTTATTGGATCTCACAACGATCCCGCCGTCCTGACGGCAGCGTACGAGGATATTCGCGTCGCCTGCGTCGATGCCGGCTTTATACCCAATCCCGCAAAACTCGTTCCGCCTAGCGTCGCGATTACGGCATTCAATTGCGACTTAACGAACGGATCGGCAATAGTTACCCCGGCGCGCGTAAACAAGTATTTGGCTTCCCTGGACCGTACACCGATGTCGGATGCCGGGTTCGCCCAATATCAGGCGCTGGTAGCCGCACAAAACGTACCATAAAGAGAAAAGGCGCCCCGTTAGGAGCGCCCTTCCCTTAGAACAACCGCGACAGTAAAGCTAACATCGAAGCCAGATGCACGTTGCATCCAAAGCCCAGACGATACGTCTTACCGCACGGCTGACTGGCTTCGAGAGTGAGAAACACCGACATGGTGTTCTCCTTTCTCGTTAGCGCGGGGTCCTACCTTAGCCGACATCGCGCATTGAGCCAGCAGTCGGGGATTTTTGGGTTTTTAAATAGCCACCCGGTGTCCCCCACACGCTTCGGCTATTTCGTGCTGCGATGAACTTAACGATGTCCTGATTCCAGGCAAGATGTGAACACATGAATCTTTGCGATTGACGGGGTGCGAATCAAAGACCCGCATAAAGCTCCACATGGAGATTCGCGTGCAGCGGGATATGGGCCTCGTACGAGAACTGCTTCTCAAAATAGCGGTAGCGGACAAACCGCCAAAGTTAAGCACACTGGTGTCGGGAAGAGGCACCGACGACAGTGGATATGGCCTCGCTGCATATCACATGCAGATGCTTATTGAGGAGGTCGGGTTCGTTCGCGGTATCAATGCTAATTCCAGCAGCGGCAAGGAATGGATAAATCTCGAATTGACATGGCATGGCCAAGACTTCTTGGAGAGTATCCGTGACCCGACGGTTTGGGAGAACACCCAAGCGGGAGTAAAAAAACTGGGCGGGGTAAGTTTCGATATTTTCGTCGGCCTCGCCAAACAATACCTCAAGGCGGAAGCAAAGAAGCGCCTGAACCTGGATTTATGAGATGGGGTTCCTCGCCCTATATTCCGAGTGATCACGGTGCAGTCCAGCACTGTCACCGTAATCTAAGTAGCCCGCATGAACAAAGCGATATGTGGGGATCGGCACAATCGAAACCCGGATGTCGCTTCGCTCATCCGGGCTTCGCTTGCTTCAAGCGGTCACGAGGAAATTCGCGGCGTTCAACTCGGTCGGAAGAAGACCCAAGAACAGCACCTGATTGCCCTCGCCGAGATCAAGGGTGGTGCCCGAAGCTGACGCGCTCAGATTGTCCAGCGGGTCGAAGTCGGCTCCGAAGCCTTCCAACACCGCGACGTCCTGCGTTACGTCGAAGTCGGTAATGGTATCACTGCCTGGTTCAGTCTCGCGAAAGATAAACTGATCAGCTCCACCGAAACCTGCGAGGTTGTCGTCGCCGGCGCCGCCTTCGATCGTATCACCAGCATTGCCGCCGATGATGGTGTCATTCCCGCGGTCTCCGAACAGACGGTCGGGCGCGTGATCCGCCAACTGCTGGTTGGCGACCGCCCGGATGAGGTCGTCACCGTTACCACCAAAGATCGTGTCGGCGGCAACGTCACCGCCTCGCAGCGTGTCATTCCCGGCGTCCCCGAACACGGTATCGCCCGTGGGATCGTTCCAGGCGATGAAGTCATCGCCGGCACCGCCGAAGACGGTATCCATTCCGGCCATGCCGCCGACGGTGTCGTTGCCTTGACCGCCGAAAACCAGGTCATTGCCAGCGCCTGTATTGATATCGTCGTTTCCCTGGCCGCCCCTGATAATGTCGTCGCCATCGCCGCCTTCAAGCCTGTCGTTCCCGGCGAGGCCACGGATGATGTCATTGCCGCCGAGCCCGGGGAGGAAATCGTCGCCCGGCGTTCCGACGACAACGTTGTCGTTGTCATCTGCGATTGCGATCAGCTGACCCCGGATCTCGCCCCCCATAAATTCGTTCGTATGGACGTTGAAATAGATCGGGATCTCCGATCCCACCGGAGCTGAGCCGAATTCGTCGGCGAAGTTGGTGATTGAAACGTTGGCAGGGTCCGTCGTCTCCCATCGACCACTTACCGTCCAGGAGCCATCCACATTCAGCGCGATGTTGAGATCATCGTCGTCCTGTGCCGGGTTGATCTGCCCGAAGACAACGGGCCCGTTTACTCCTCGCACTTCATTGTGAAAATGCGTGGAGGTGACGTCGTCGTCGGTCGACGGCGTCTGCGCCGAACCACCCGTAACCAGGCCGTAATCGACGCCCTCGATCCGAAACGTATAGCTCGCGGCAATTTCCGTGCTGTCAAAGATGACAGTGCCGAGACCGCTTGCAGTCGAGTTGTTCGGGGGGACTTCCTGAGTGCCTTCGAGAACCACGCGGAACGCTGTGGACATGAGAGTCTCCTCTGCTGTTTGCTCAGCAGGTCGGCGGCCAGCGACGCCGGCCTGCACATGTGGCACATGTTGCACCGGCTCGCGCCGGCATGGATAAGGCGCCGCGTCGCTCCGCTATCGCGGAATCGGCGCGTTGTCCTTCTCGCGGTATTTCGGCCGAGAACAAGGGATCGCTGGATCGCGCCAACCTAGGGCTGTAGGCCATCGACCGGGCGTTATTGTGATTTGTTTATAGCGATCGACACATTGTGATCGATGCAATGTCCGGTTGCCGACGCCAAGCTTGCGCGAGGTTCCACCCCTGCTTGCGCATCTCGATCGCGCCTATCCTTGGTGTAAGCTCCGATCGCCATGTCTATTCATTGCGTACGGAGCGGTGCGACCGTGCCATGCGAGCGAACGCCATGCGGGCGAAATCGTCTCAAACCAGTTGGCCTGCGTCTTTGTTCCGCGATCACGATGTCGCGTTCGAAAGCGTGGCGCGCAATTCGGATCAACCGGCAGTTGCTCAGCCTGATTCAGTCCTAGTGTCAGGAAGGTCGGATGACCTGGCAAGCGGCAACACCAAACATGTGGCACTCCGCTGCCGCCCGTCGCCGAGGCGACGAGTGAAAAAGGCTCCTGACAATAGCAGACTTGGCGGGTAAGCACTCAATCTGCATCAACGATCAGTGGCGGATCGTAGATGGACCGATGCGGGTCCCGAAGACCTGGAGATGCTCGACTATCACCAGGAGTTTGCACATGGCAAAGAAACTTCCGCCGATTCATCCCGGCGAAATCTTGCGGGAAGAATTTCTCGTTCCGCTCAAACTGACACCCTACGCGGTCGCGGCCGCGCTGCACATGCCACGTACCCGGATCGAACGCATCGCGCGCGAAGAAAAGCCCGTTACGGCCGACACCGCGCTGCGGCTTGGCAAGTTCTTCAAGACCGGCGCTGCGTTCTGGATGAACATTCAGGCCGCAACCGACTTCCGAGCCTGACACCGCCATAGGCGGTGTCAGGTCCCGAAAGTTCGCCGGTCTCTGGTTCGCCTCGCGCCTACTTCTTCCGCGGGTCGTCGGCCGGATTCACATAAGTGATACCTTGCGGCCCCATGCCGTGAAGCTGAATGACAGTCTCTTCCGGGAAGAACGCGTAATGCGTCATGCCTTTGGCGACGTAGGAATAGCCGCCGACCGTTATCGTCTCGCCCTTGTTCTCGTCGAGCTTGTCGCCGGTGCCGATATGGAAGGTGCCTGACAGTACGGTCACGTTCTCATCGTTCGGATGTGTATGGGCTTGTATCCTGAAGCCTTTGGGCACCTTCAGGCGAACGACGTACATGCCTTCCTTGGTCGGGTCGCCCTTGATCACTGTAAACTGGGCGCCGCTTCCATAGGCCGCCGGAGCTGTCCATTTCAGCGCCTCGGGCTGTACCGTTGCGTGATGGTCGTCGGCGGCATCCGCAAATGTGGGGAGTGCGGCCACAGCCAGCCCAGCAAGAATAATGGATTTTCGCATAACGATTCCTTTTGAAGTTGTGTCGCCGGGCAAGATGCAGGAATTGGCGACGGGTCGCGTCATCCGTTTAAAGGAGGTGCCGATGATCGGATTCTACGGGCCTACCGTACTCGTCATCGGCGATACATTCACCCGCGGATTGATTGGAATTCGATTCAATATGAATTGGCTCAAAGCTGCGTGTGGACCAGATGGCAAGTTTCTGAACGTCTGGCCTGATCGAATCCTGTGAGCGACATCCCATCCCTGCGCGTAAGCGTGCGAAACGGCCTCCATTAATTCGCATACTTCGGCTTCTAAAAATTCATTCGCTGTCAGCCGGCCACCGCGTCGCCTTGCGAATTTGGCGTGGCTCTTCTCGCCGAGAATGCGTTCGCTCGACGCGATGTGTCCACCTGCTGGCCAAAAGCGGGGATACAGATCAAAGACCTGGGCGATGAAATCGTTGAGGAAATTGAAGCAATGGTGCCCAGGGGCGGGATCGAACCACCGACACTGCGATTTTCAGTCGCATGCTCTACCAACTGAGCTACCTGGGCATACCCGCGAACCCAAAGGCCGGGCGAGCGGGCGGTTTATAGAGAGGTCGGAGGGCTGTGTCCACCCGCCTTCGCCTGCGGCTTCGGCGCGGCAGGCCCGGCTTCAGGGCTCTCGTCAAATTACTGGTAAACCTCGCCTATTCGGCGTCTTCGGGATCCGTGTCGCGGCCGGGGATGACGTACTTGCCCGATAGCCAGCGGTTCAGGTCGACATCCCGGCAGCGCGGGGAGCAGAACGGCGCCGTCGCCGGGTTGGCCGGCTTGCCGCATTCCGGGCAAGGCTTCGACGGCGGCTTGGCGCCGCCAGAGCCCGCATCCTCAGGCGGCTTAGCTGGCATTCAACCACCCGAATCGGATCGGGAAACCTTCGCCGCCCAACAGCGTGACCGATTCGTAGAGCGGCAGGCCGACCACGTTGCTGTAGGAGCCGACCATCTTGACCACGAACGATCCGGCGATGCCCTGCACGGCGTAGCCGCCGGCTTTGCCGCGCCATTCGCCGGAGCCGATATAGGCCTGGATGTCGTCCTCGCTGAGCCGCTTGAAGCGCACGCGGGTTTCGATAAGGCGCTGGCGGAACGCCTCCTTCGGCGTCACCAGGCAGATCGCGGTGTAGACGCGGTGATTGCGTCCCGAGAGCAGCCGCAGGCACTGCGCGGCTTCGTCGACCAGATTGGCCTTCGGGAGGATACGGCGGCCGACCGCGACCACCGTATCGGCGGCGAGGATGAAAGAGCCGCGCAGCTCGTCGTCGAGCTGGACGGATTTCAGCGCGGCGTCAGCCTTGGCCCGCGCCAGACGATTGGCGCAGGCGCGCGGCAGCTCGCCCCGCTTCGGGGTTTCGTCGACATCGGCCGGGCGCAGCGCATCGGGCTCGATGCCGGCCTGGTTGAGCAGGCTGAGCCGTCGCGGCGAACCGGAAGCGAGAACGATTTTGGGACGGCCAAGCATGCGGGATGTGTCGGGGATTTAGGATTCGGATGGAAGCGCGCGCGGAACCTATCGGAAGGCACTCCATTCCACAACCGGGGAACAAGTGGTTGTTGAAGCTCCACTATCTCCGTCGCCCCTGCGGACGCAGGGGCCCATAACCACAGGCCGTTGTCATGGGAATGACAAGACGACTGGCACTGCCTCGAATCGCTCGGCCGCGGCGCCGCGATGAGCGCAATTGCGCTCACGCTCGGGGTTCCTGCTTTTCGCAGGAACGACAGGAGGCTCAGCGCACCGGGTCGATCGGCGTCGCGATGCCCAGGCGGGCCTCGATGGCCTCGGCCGCTTCCAGGCACAAATCTTCGCGCAAACGCTGCCCGGTGATCAGCACACCGATCGGCAACCCCGTCGCCTCGTCACGCCCGGCCGGCACGCACGCCGACGGCAGCCCGAGCAGGTTGGCCGGGACCACCGGGCGCATCAGCTCCTTGGTCGCAGCCGATCCGGCCGGGGTCGCCGAATCGAAGCCATGCTCGAACGGCAATTGCGTCCAGGTCGGCGACAGCAGCAACGGCCGGTCGGCCATGAAGGTCGACCATGCGCGCGCAATGCCGTCGCGTTCGGCCATCAATTGCGACCATGACGCCGCGTCGGCCAAGGGCGGTATGTCCTGATTGAAGTTGTTCAGGAAGGTCATCGCCTCAGCGCCCATCATCGGCGACAACAACGCCAGCACCGAGCCGAAATCGCCCATGATCAGGCGGCTCCAGCAGCCAGCCGCGTCGTCATAACGCGGCGGGCAGGCTTCTTCCACGACATAACCGGCATCAGTCAGCGCCTGCGCGGCACGCCGCACCACAGCCGCTACCTTTGGATCGGTGCCGCCGCCGGGCGGCTCCGGCAGCACAGCCACGCGAACTGGCCGCGCCAATGCCGGCCCCTCGAACGGAGCATCGATCGACCAGGGATCGCGCGGATGTGCGCCCATCAAGACACGCAGGCCGAGACGCACATCCGCCACGCGGCGGGCCATCGGCCCTGCACGTTCATCAATTGCACCGCCAGCAACCGGTCTTCGGTCGGCACACAACCCGCATCGGGCACGCGGCCGGCGGATGGACGGATGGAGGCAATGCCGCAGGCGTTCACCGGATTCCGCAGCGAGCCGCCGATGTCGTTGCCAAGGCCGATCGGGCTCATGCCGCTGGCCAGCGCCGCGGCCTCGCCGCCGCTCGAGCCGCCTGCGGTACGACCGGAATGCCAGGGATTTCGTGTCAGGCCGTGAAGCGAACTGTCGGTGTGCACGCGCAGCGCCATGTCAGGCAGATTGGTGCGGGCGATCGGTATGGCGCCGGCGGCGCGCATGCGTTCGACGACTGGCGCATCCACTGGGGCCACCGCATTGGCCAGCGCGGGCACGCCCCAGGTTGTGGGCAGGCCGGCCATGTCGATGTTTTCCTTCACCGTGAAAGGCACGCCGTGCAGCGGGCCAACGGTCTCGCCGGACGCCAGCCTCTGGTCGGCCAGGACTGCAGCAGCGCGGGCCTCGTCGGTCAGCACGCGCACCACGGCATTCAGCGCCGGGTTCACGGCATCGATACGCGCCAGATGGGCATCCACCACCTCCGCCGAACTCAGTTGCCGGCGTGCAATGCGCTGCGCCAGCTCAGTGGCCGGGAGTTGCCAGATCTCGCTCATCGCGTACTCCAACATGACATGCGCAACGAAGTCGCGCGACGCTCCCGCCCATCGGTCAGAGTAGTACCGCACCTGTGCGATGTCGACGCCGCGGACCAGCGGTCACCCGCTCGCCGCGCCCCACCTTGAGTCTCGTGTCCCGGACGCGGCGCGGCACGCAGTGACGCGACGCAGAGCCGGGACCTGCCGCATCGCATGGACCCCGGATCAGCAGCGCACCGCCGGAGTCGCGCAAAGCGCGATCCCGGTCGCGCTGCGCAGCGTCCGGGGAACGCCAGTCGCCAGCGGCGTGCTAGCCGCTCGCCGCGCCGGCCTTGGCAAACCGCCGGCGGATGCGCATCGACAGCCCGTCGCAGACTTCGCGATAGGCGGCAAGCTTCTGCTCGCGATTGCCTTCGGCGCCGGTCGGATCTGATGTCGGCCAGTATTCGACATCGGCGGCCATGGTGCGCGTCAGCTCCAGCGCCTTGTGATGGGCTTCCGGCGACAGCGTGATGATGAGGTCGAAATTGAGCCCTTCCCAATCCTCGAGCTCCTCGAACGTCGTGGGCTTGTGGCCTGAAATATCCTGGCCGAGTTCGGCCATCACGGCGACCGCGAACGGATCGAGCTCGCCCTTCTTGACGCCGGCGGATTTTACGTAGAGCGCCTGCGGGAACATCTGCTGCAGCAGGCTTGCCGCCATCGGCGAACGCACGCTGTTGAGGCCGCATGCGAACAGCACGGCCTGCGGATTGCGCGCGCGGGGCGCATCCATGCGGTCAGGCTTCTCTTGTGCGGGCCGTGACCCTTTCGGCGAACCGGCCTTTCGAGGTCATGCTTTCTTGTTCACGCATGACCTGATCCGAAAACCGCTTCGCACTTTTCGGCGTCATGCGTCCTGCCCCTTCCAGTGCAGGACGCAGATCAGCGTGAACAGGCGGCGCGCGGTTTCGAAATCGATCCGCACCTTGCCTTTCAGCCGTTCCTGCAGCGTGCGCGAGCCTTCGTCATGGATGCCGCGGCGGCCCATGTCGATCGCCTCGATCTTGTCGGTCGTGGCGGTGCGGATCGCCTGGTAGTAGCTGTCGCAGATCATGAAATAGTCCTTCACGATCCGCCGGAACGGCGTCAGCGACAACAGATGCGCCACCACCGGTGCGCCGTCCTCGCGGCGGATGTCGAACATCAGCCGGTTGCCAGTGATGGCGAGGTGCAGCGTGAACGGGCCCTCGCCCGCCCCTTCCGGCGCGAACAGGTTCTGCTCGATCAGATCGTAGATCGCAATCGCGCGCTCATGCTCGATATCGGGCCCGGACCGCCCGATCGATTCCTCGTCGAGCGTCACCGCGACGATGCGGCTGTGCTGGTCATCGTCTGGTGGCGGCTTGTTCATGGCAAATTGAGGCGCAGTCCGACCGAGCGTGAATGGGCGTCTAAACCCTCGGCCTTGCCCAAGGTCATCGCGGCAGGCCCCAGCGCGCGCAACTGGTCCGGCCCGCATTTGAGAATCGAGGTGCGCTTCATGAAGTCTAGCACGCCGAGCCCTGACGAAAACCGCGCCGAACGCGCCGTCGGCAGCACATGATTGGAGCCGCCGACGTAATCGCCGATCGCCTCCGGTGTATGGGGCCCGAGAAAGATCGCGCCGGCGTTGCGGACCTTGGCTGACAAGCCTTCCGCATCCGCGGTCATGATTTCCAGATGTTCGGCGGCGATCGCATTCGCAAGCTCCACCGCCTGGTCGAGGTGGCCGACCATGATGATGGCGCCGAAATCGTTCCACGAGGCCCGCGCGATCTCGGCGCGGGGCAGCGTCGCCAGTTGCGATTCCACCGCACGCTCGACGTCCGCGGCCAAGCCTGCGCTGTCCGTGATCAGGATCGACTGCGCGCTCGCATCATGCTCGGCCTGCGCCAACAGATCGGCGGCGATCCAGCCGGCGTTTCCCGTATCATCGGCAATGACGAGCACTTCCGAGGGGCCTGCGATCATGTCGATGCCGACCTTGCCGAACACCTGCCGCTTGGCGGCGGCGACATAGGCATTGCCCGGACCGACGATCTTGGCGACCGGCGCGATCGTCGCCGTGCCGTAGGCCAGCGCCGCCACCGCCTGCGCGCCGCCGACGCGATAGATCTCGGACACGCCGCCAAGGTGTGCCGCCGCCAGCACCAGCGGATTGAGCTTGCCGTCGGGCGACGGCACCACCATGACCAGCCGCGGCACGCCGGCAACCCGGGCCGGCACCGCATTCATCAGCACGGAAGACGGATAGGCGGCGGTGCCGCCGGGCACGTAGAGGCCGACCGCATCGACCGCGCTCCAGCGCCAGCCGAGTTCGACGCCCAGCGCATCGGTGAAGCGCTCGTCCCTCGGCAACTGGCGGCGGTGGAACAATTCGATCCGGTCGCGGGCGAATTTCAGCGCGTCGAGCGTCGCGGCGTCGCAAGCCCCCACCGCGGCATCGATCTCGGCCGCGGTCACGCGCAGGCCGGAGGCCGCGAGCTCGAGCCGGTCGAATTTCTTCGTTGCCTCGAGCAGGGCCGCGTCGCCGCGCGCGGCCACGTCATCGACGATGGCGCGGGTGGCGCGCTCGACATCGGCCGAAACCTCGCGTTTGGCGGCGAGGAATTGCTTGAAGCGTGGGTCGAAATCGGCGCTGCTGGTATCCAGGCGAACGGGCATGGTGGCTTTCTGAGAGACAGCGAAGACCCCTGCTCAATGGCGCGGCGGCCAAGGGCCGTCAACCCTTGCTCACCCGGAAATAGGGGGGGAAGGGCGGGCTGAGCCACCGAGTCGCGCGAATGCACGCCCGATGACAGGATCCGCGAGCCCACCATAATGGCTCTCCCGGCGTGAAGATGGTGGGCACGGCGCGAAGCGTCTTTGGTCTTTGCCCCACCCTACGGCACCGGAATCACCCCTGCGGCCCCAGCGGGGCGATGGCGAGGTCGCTGGTGCCGAGGTCCTCGGTGCCGAGGTCGGTCAGCTCGCATTCCAGGCATTCGACGTCCAGCCGCAGCGCCTCGCCATGGCTGAACAGCAGCAGCGCGCTGCCGCCCGGGGCCTCGCCGGGATGGAATTCGATCCCGACCAGTTCCAGCACCGCTCTCGGCTGCGCCAGATCGATGTTGCGCGACTTGCAGGCCAAAACGCGGTCGAAGCGCAGTGCCGCGATCGAACGCCGCGGCTCGGTTCCGCCGGACAGCGTCTGCTCCCAGTCCAGCCGGTCGATGCCGACCACCAGCCGCTTTTCATCCTGCCGCCAGACGATGTCGGACGCCTGGACGCGGGCGTCCTGCACGTGGGCCGATATGACGGCGAGATCGTCGGCGTCGAGCGCAATCAGTTTGAGTGGATCGGGCGCCGGCATAAGTTCCTCGATAGTCCTCTATTTTTGGTTTGACGCGTTTTCTTCCCGCGAACCGGGCTCCACTTCGCTGGAAAACGCTCTAACTAATCGCTGATGCGCTGGATCGACGCGCCGCAGCCTGAGAGTTTTTCCTCAAGCCGTTCGAAACCGCGGTCCAGGTGATAGATGCGGTTGACCATGGTTTCACCCTCGGCGGCAAGCCCCGCGATGACCAGCGACACCGAGGCGCGCAGGTCCGTCGCCATCACGGGCGCGCCGCGCAGCCTGGCGATGCCGTCGATGGTCGCGGTCTCGCCGTCAAGTGATATACGCGCGCCGAACCGCGCCAGTTCCTGGACATGCATGAAACGGTTCTCGAAGATCGTCTCGGTGATCTGCGAGGAACCGCCGGCGCAGGCCATCAGCGCCATCAATTGCGCCTGCAGGTCGGTCGGAAAGCCCGGGAACGGCGCGGTCGAGACCGACACCGGCCGGATCCCGGCGCTGTTCCTGGCCACCCGGATGCCGTCATTGTTGACGGTGATGTCGGCGCCGGCTAGCGCCAGCACGTCGAGCGCCGACTGCAGCAATTCGGGACGCGCGCCGGAAAGCTGCACGTCGCCGCCGGTCATGGCGACCGCCATCGCATAGGTGCCGGCCTCGATTCGATCAGGCAACACGGTATGCCGGGCGCCATGAAGCTTCTCGACGCCCTCGACCACGATCCGCGGCGTGCCGGCGCCTGTGATGCGCGCGCCCATCTTGTTCAGGCAATCGGCCACATCTGCGATTTCAGGTTCGCAGGCGGCGTTGGTGATAACGGTCGCGCCCTTCGCCAGCGTCGCCGCCATCAGCGCGACATGGGTGCCGCTCACCGTCACCTTGGGGAAATCGATTCCAGCACCGCGCAGGCCGCCGGGCGCTTTGGCGACCACATAACCGCCGTCGATGGTGAGTTCGGCGCCGAGCTTTTCCAGCGCCATGATCAACAGATCGACCGGCCGCGTGCCGATCGCGCAGCCGCCCGGCAGCGAAACTTTTGCTTCGTGCATCCGCGCCAACAGCGGCGCAATCACCCAGAAGCTGGCACGCATCCGCGACACCAGATCGTAGGGCGCGGTCGTATCGATGATGTTGGCTGCCGAAATGTGCAGGGTCTGGCCCTGATATTCGCGGTCGCCGGGCCGCTTGCCCGCGGACATGATATCGACGCCGTGATTGCCCAAGATGCGTTGCAACTGCGCGACGTCGGCGAGCCGCGGCACGTTGTCGAGGACAAGCGTTTCCTCGGTCAGGAGCGCTGCGATCATCAGCGGCAGCGCGGCGTTCTTCGCGCCCGAAATCGCAATGGTGCCGTTGAGCGGGTTGCCGCCGACAATACGAATGCGGTCCATGCCACCCTCCCTTGCGATGCGCAATTTATTGAACGCCTCACCGCAGAAGCCGCGACATTTGCGGCGATTTGATGGGGTCCAGACTCAACACAGCCGGTCATTCCGGGGCGCGCGAAGCGCGAGCCCGGAACCCATTTCACACCAACGTTGCGGTCCGATGGATTCTCCGATGTGCAATTGCACATCGAAGTTCAGCCCTGCGGGCTGCCCCGGAATGACGATCCATTGTTCGCGCTGCTCGCGCCGAACAGGATCAGCTCATGATTTAATGAACGCGAGCAGGTCGGCGTTGATGGTGGCGGCTTCCGTGGTGGGCATGCCGTGCGGAAAACCCTTGTAGGTCTTCAGCGTGCCGTTCCTCAGAAGCTTCGCTGACAACGGCGCGGAGTCTTCGTACGGCACGATCTGGTCGTCGTCGCCATGCATCACCAGCACCGGCACGGTGATCTTCTTGAGGTCTTCGGTGAAGTCGGTCTGCGAGAAGGCGACGATCCCATCGTAATGCGCCTTGGCGCCGCCCATCATGCCCTGACGCCACCAGTTCTGGATGATCGCTTCCGAAGGCTTGGCGCCCGGCCGGTTGTAGCCATAGAACGGACCCGACGGCAGCGCGCGATAGAATTCCGAGCGGTTGGCGGCAAGCTGCGCCTGCAGGTCGTCGAACACCGATTTGGGCAAGCCGCCGGGATTAGCCGGCGTCTGCACCATCAGCGGCGGCACCGCGCTGAGGATCGCCGCTTTCGCGACCCGGCTCTCGCCGTGGCGGGCGATATAATGCACCACCTCGCCGCCGCCGGTGGAATGGCCGACGTGAACGGCGTTCTTCAGATCGAGATGGGCGGTCAGCGCCGCGAGGTCGTCGGCATAATGATCCATGTCGTGGCCGTCGGCCACCTGGCTGGAGCGGCCGTGGCCGCGGCGGTCATGGGCGATGACCCGAAAACCGTTGTTCGCGAAGAACAGCATCTGCGTGTCCCAGTCGTCTGATGACAGCGGCCAGCCATGACTGAACACGATGGGCTGACCCTTACCCCAGTCCTTGTAGAATATCTCGACGCCGTCTTTGGTCGTGATGGTGGGCACGGGAATTCTCCTCTTGCTTGGTTGCAGTCAACGGCATGCGGTGAGGTTCGGTCACGCGGGGCGAAAGCGCCGCCACACGCCGATGATCATGACAGCGAAAAACACCAGTACGATGCCCTGGGCTACCGCGAATAACGGCCCGGCGGGCGGGTTGTCCGGCGCCAGCGCCGTCAGCGCCGGCACCTTCAGGAAGCTCTGAACCACCAGCACGAACACATTGAGATAAAGCGAGGCCAAGGCGGTCAGCACATAAATCCAGCGCCACGCGCCGGCGAGCTTCATGCCGTACAGCGCGATGCAGGCGATGGTGAGCAGGATCAATGAGATGATGCCGAACAGGTGCGACGGCAGCAGCTTTTCGAACAAGAAAGGCGGAATTACAAAGCCTGTGGCGCTGGTCAGGATGGTGAACAGCAGGAAGATCGCGGTGAGGCCGGGCTGAGACCTCGAGCCGAGCATTCCGAACATCACGATCAGGCCAGCGACAATGGCAATCAGGCTGATGACCACATGGACCATCACGAACGTCGCCACACTCATACCCAGTATCATGATGCGCCCCCTTCGTTGGAAACTTTCTAAAGGTTACGACGCGGCACAAAAAGTTTCCACACGCATCGCGTGCGGCGTCGGCAATGCAGGCATGTGCGTGAATGAAGACACATCAACGAAAGTTGTATGATGCACGAAATATTTGCACGGCCGCCACAAATGGCAGCAAAGCTTCGGTCGAATTTTAGCGATCGAGAAATTCGACCAGCTTGGGAATCACCTGATCAGGCGCCTCCTCCATCAGCCAATGTCCCCGTCCCTTCACCAGCACGCCCTCGACGTTAGTCGCGACCATCTTGCCTTGCTCGATCAGGAACGGACCGCCGGCTTTCTCGCCTGATAGCACCAGCATAGGCATCGCCAATTTGGTCCTCGCAAGGTCGGCAAACTCGATGGCGTCCTGCGGGAATGCGCGGAAGACCTCCATCCCGGCCTTCATGTTGCCGGGCCTGGCATACTCCCTGGCATAGAATTCACGGTCGGCCTCCGGCACGGATTTCGTGGCATCGGCGGCAAAATCGTTCCAGAAATGTTCGAGATAAATGCGCTCGCGGCCGGTGACCAGCGCAAGCGGCGTCTTGCCGAAGAAGTGGAAGTGCCAGAGATCGCGCAGCAGAAAGACATTATTCCATTCGCCAACGCCGGGCAGAAACGCTTCCATCAGCACGATCCGGTCGACTTCGCTCGCATACTGCGCCGCATAGGCGTAGGCGACCATCAGTCCGATATCATGACCGACCAGCCGGATACGGTCGTATTTGAGGCTTTTCACCAATGCGTGGATGTCTTGCGCCATCGCCTTCTTGGTATATCCGCCCTCCGGCGCCGACGACTGGCCGAAGCCGCGCAGATCGGGTGCGATCACGGTGTGCTTGTCGGAAAGTTTTGCGATCAGCGGCCGCCACATATGGCTGGTTTCGGCAAAACCGTGCAGCAGCACGACGGGATCGCCCTTGCCGGCAACCAGATAGTGCAGTCTGACACCGTTGACGTCGGCAAACTTGCTCTGAGGCGCCTGCGCGAGCGAACCGCTCGAAGGAATCAATGCGACCGATATTGCCACCCACATGCTCGACGCGATGGCGCGCAGCGTTCTCGGTACACATTGCATGTGAGATTCCTCATTCTTCGTTGAAAGAGGAATCAGTAGTAGCGCGGTATCGGTCCGTTGTGTGGAGTTTTTCGGTGTGACAGGTCGAACAGTACTTCGTCGACATAGCACCAACCCCAGCCTTCCGGCGGATCGTAGCCTTCGATCACGGGATGGCCGGTGTTGTGGAAATGCGCGGTGGCGTGCTTGTTCGGGGAATCGTCGCAGCCCAGCGCACTCGGCGTCACCGTTTGAATGCCGGCGATGTCCCTAGAGCGACGGCTTCATGGCATCGGCCAGATAGCCATGCAGCGCCGCCACCACCTGCGCGCCCTCGCCGATTGCGCCGCCGACGCGCTTGACCGAGCCGGAACGCACGTCGCCGACCGCGAACACGCCGGGCACCGAGGTTTCCAGCGGCGGCACCGGGCGGCCGTGATTCTGCTCGGACTGCGCCCCCGTCACCACGAAGCCGGCCCGGTCGAGCGTCACGCCGCAGCCGTCCAGCCAACGCGTCGCCGGATCGGCGCCGACGAAAAGAAACAGGTTACGAACATCGAAACTGTGCTGCTCGGGCGCCAGCCGGCTCTTCCAGCGCACGCTTTCGAGCGATCCATCCCCGCCGCCTTCGACCGCAATCACCTCGGCGTTGAATATCAGTTCGATGTTGGGCGCCGCTTCGATGCGCTCGATCAGATAGCGCGACATGCTGGCCCCCAGCCCGCCGCCGCGGATGATCATGTAGACCTTGCGCGCATGGCCGGACAGAAACACCGCGGCCTGCCCTGCGGAATTGCCGCCGCCGACCAATACGACGTCCTGACCGACGCACAGCTTGGCCTCGATCGGCGAAGCCCAGTACCAGACGCCGCGGCCTTCGTAGGCGTCGAGATTTTCGATCTCGGGCCGCCGGTAACGTGCCCCGCTCGCCACCACGATGGCTTTGGCGCGCAACGACTGCCCGCATTCGGTGGCCAGCGCGAACACGCCGTCGCGCTGCGAGCAATCCAACGACCGGATCGAAACCGGAATCAGCATCTCGGCGCCGAATTTCTGCGCCTGATTGTAGGCGCGCCCCGCGAGCGCCTGGCCCGAGATGCCGGTCGGAAAGCCCAGATAGTTTTCGATGCGTGCGCTGGCGCCGGCCTGCCCGCCGAACGCCCGCGCGTCGAATACCGCCACCGACAATCCTTCGGACGCGGCATAGACCGCGGTGGCGAGACCGGCGGGACCGCTGCCGACCACCGCGACGTCATAGAGCTTCTCATGCGCATGGTTGGTGATCATGCCCACCGCCAGCGCCAGCGAGGTCTCCGACGGATTGCGCAGCACGGTACCGTCAGGACAAACCACCAGCGGCAGATCGGCGCGCGAGGCCGAATAGCGCGCGACGAGATCGGCGGCGTCCTTGTCGGTTGCGGGATCGAGCACGTGGTGCGGCTGGCCGTTGCGCGCCAGGAAATTCTGCAGCCGCGCCGTGTCGCCGAGCGAAGCCGGGCCGATCAGCACCGGGCCGCCGACGCCGCCCTGGATCAGGCTGACCCGGCGCAGGATCAGCGCGCGCATGATGCGCTCGCCCAGTTCGGCTTCCGCGACCAGAAGCGCGCGCAATTGGTCCGACGGAATTAGCAGCGTTTCGACATCGCCCTCGGCATGGCCGTCGACCAGCGCGACGCGGCCGGAAAGCTGGCCGATCTCGGCCAGAAATTGTGCCGGGCCCTGGTCGATGACCGGGGTGACATGGCCGAGGCCATCGCGCTGGGTGATCGCGACTGTGCCGGACAGCACCACGAACATGCCGGGGCCTACCTTGCCGGTCTCAAACAGCGCTTCGCCGTGCTTGTAGGCGCGCAACTCCCCAAAACGGCGCATGCGCGCGATTTCGTGATGGGTAAGCGCCGGGAATGTTTGTTCGTAACGTGGAAACGCGGTGGAAGTCGCGCCGGTCGCCGGACCGGCCGTGATGTCTGCACTCATTGTCGCTGCCTAAAAAAGAAACAGAACCGTGCAGAGAGCGAGCCATGCCGCCCGGCGAGCGAAATTTCTTTACGCTACTGGCTAAGGCTTTTCTCCGCTGGCGTCATCTAGGCACGCGTCGGCGCTTTCGGAAGATGCACCGGCATCGCTGCGCCCGCGGGCCTGCGATTTCCGCCGCTTGAGATTTTCACGCAAGGCCAGCTTCAGCCGGCCCCGTCGCGAATCCTTCACGTCCGCGCCGGTCTTTCCCGCAGCCTTATCTTCATCGCCCTTCATCGTCAGTCCGCCGAATATTCCCTGGTTGAGCCAGCCGCCACGCCGCCCGCAACGCTGCTATCAGAACAAAGTGGGTTTAGCCGCCCCTCGCCGCAATGACCCGCACTGCCGCCGCAAGGCCATGCGAGGTCATGATTCGGCGCCTCGGGCGCCGGCCAAGCATGGTTGGGAACCGGATCGGCCTTGGGAGTTTCCTTGGGAGTTTCCTTGGCGGTTGACCGCTTTGAAGGAGCTTGTCGGCAACAAGCGCCGGTTTTTGACGATTTTGGGCCCTTTCCGGCCCGCCCGCGTGCTTGCGCCAGAGGGGCCCTTGTGGCAAGAACCGGCCGCCTAGTGGGCGGCCATTTGGGCCGATTCCCCCAATATACCGGGCATGCTGCCGTAGCTCAGTGGTAGAGCACTCCATTGGTAATGGAGAGGTCGACAGTTCAATCCTGTCTGGCAGCACCATCCCCTTTCAATGACATTGCCTGCCTCAATTGGGGAAACCGACCCAGGATCGCGATCATTCCACGATGATCGGCAGGCGTTTGTTCACGGCGCAAGCGCGATGCCGCGGAACGCCCTGACCAGCGGCCCCTCCAGCTTGCCCTCCATGCCGCAGAGGATCTGGTAGGCGTCCTGCCGGGACATTGGCGGCCTGTAGGGCCTCGACTCGACCAGCGCGGCAAAGATATCCGCGATCGTCAGCAATCTGACCAGATCGGAAATCTGCGAGCCCGCCAGTCCATCCGGGTAGCCGGTGCCATCAAGATATTCGTGATGATGCCTCACGCCATCCAGAATTTCCGGACTGATGCCCGATACGCCCTTCAACAAATCATATCCGATCACGGGATGACGCCTGATGATCTCCTCCTCCTCGGGATCGAGGCGTCCCGGCTTGTCCAGGATCGCGAGAGGAATGCGCGCCTTCCCGATGTCGTGGAGGGTCGCCGCCATTCCGAGCCGCGATATGTCCCCGTTGGAGAATCCGATATCCAGCCCAAAGGCGACCGCAACACCTGTTACAAGCAGGCAGTGCTGAAACGTACCCTCGTGATAGCGACGCACCTCGTCGAGCCATGCCGTAAGCCCGTCCTGTCCGACGCGGCTGATGATCCTCGACGTCGCACGCTGTGCGTCGACAAGCCTCAGTGGCTTGCCACGGCGCACATTCGAAAACATCGAGGCGAAGGCTGCCACACCTTCGTCCATCTTCGGCGCCGGATCCGCAGCGTTATCTTCCGCGGCCGCTTCCGCCTCTTCGATCTGCGCGACCTTGAGAATGGCTTCCTTGGGGCGTGAAATGACCGCGGTCGCGCCGAGCGCATGGGCCTGCGCAACCATCGAACGGGAGAGATTGTGAACCACGAACAGCTTCTCGGGAATGCCGGCAAGCTGTTGCAAAATGAACCTGAGCTGATCGACGCGAGTCATCTGCCGCAGGTCGATGTCGACCATCAGCACGCCATGCGACCTGATCCCGGTGCCGTCGCCGCCCAGCACCCAGGGAAGCACGGCGTGTTGCGGTTCGAGCATCGCGCGAATCGCCGGCAACTTCGTCGGTTCGTCTGTCACAAAATAGACGAGCATCCCAAGACTTCCGTACGCCGTAACAGTGAGGTGGCTGCCCTTTAAAATTGAAGCACTAAAAAGAAAGAAAATGAACTATCTTGCCGGTGGTTCCGGACGACCGGGCCCCACACTTTGTGCCATCGGCATCTCAAACACTTAATCAACATCAGACTTGGCTACCTTGCCGTTAAGCTTCCACCTCGTATAACTACGTACCTCAAACAGGTGAGCACGTCGGTCGACTACCGAAGGACCATCAGATCGGGGGCATCGTCAGTGAATGATCTCCTGTCGTCCCGAAGCCAGCCGGGAACCGAGAGATTGACGTTGCGCGCTTTGATCTCGATCGGCTGCCTGTTCGCCGCCGTCCCGGCGTTCGCGCAGGCCGATCTCGCTGGTGCTACGACCAAACTCACGCTGCAGGTCGCGACCGCCATGCTCGGCGAAAAATGCCGCCGCATCGAAGCGCCAGATCCGGCGTCGCTTGCTTCGGTATCACTGCACCGGACCTTCCACGATGATTTCGACACCCATCCGCTGCTGGATGGAAGGTGGGCGTCACACTACGCCGGCGGCGCCGCCTGGCCGGAAGCGCGCTATTGGGGCGGCGAAGGCTCCGACTTCAGGCGCAAAACCAGTTATAACGGCGAGCAGCAGATCTATGTCGATCCGCGCTATGGCGGGCGGGAAACAACGCCGCTCGGCCTCGATCCGTTCAAGGTCAGCGACGGCATTCTCTCGATTACAGCCAGCCGCACCCCGCCGTCACTAAAGACCGTGCTGTTCAACAACGAATATATCTCGGGCATCCTGACGACCCAGAGCCGGTTTTCCCAGAAGTACGGATACTTCGAAATCCGCGCCAAGATACCGGTCGGCATCGGCGTGTGGCCGGCGTTCTGGATGCTCGCCGATGACGGCGGCTGGCCGCCGGAAGTCGACATCATGGAGGGCCGCGGGCAACGGCCGGGCGACATCGTGATGACGACGCATTGGCGGATACCGGACACGCAGCGCGTGGAACGCTGCGGGTTTGACTTCAGGGTACCGGACGCCCCGACCGCCTACCACGACTACGGCGTGCTGTGGCAGCCGGATCGCATCACCTATTTCATCGACCGCCGGCCGGTCTCCGAGATCAAGGTCCCCATCGGCTTCGGCGAGCCCATGTATATGATCGTTAACCTCGCCATGGGCTCGAAGACTTTCGAGGGCGTGGGGTTCGTCGATGGCGAGTCGCCCGCGACCGTCGCCTTCGAGATCGACAGGATATCCGCCTACCAGATCGACGAACGCTGACCGGAGATGACGATGTTCGGAAAATTCTCGCGCCGGCATTTTGCAAAGCTTGCAGGCTTGTCTGCGCTCGGAGTGGCGGCGGGATCGGCTGACGCCGCGGCCCAAGCGACGGCCGAACGTCCTGCGCCGGCGAGTTTTCCGAAAGACTTCGTGTGGGGCACCGCCACGTCGGCCTATCAGATCGAGGGCGCGGTGAACGAAGACGGTCGCGGCCGCTCGATCTGGGATACGTTTGCCCACACGCCCGGCAAGATCGAGGACGGCACGACCGGGGATCGCGCCAACGAACACTACCACCGCCACAAGGAAGACATCGGCCTGATCCGCGAACTCGGCGCCAAGGCCTACCGGTTTTCGATCGCGTGGCCGCGGGTGTTTCCGGAAGGAACGGGTAAGCCGAACCCCAAGGGGCTCGACTTCTACGACCGCCTCATCGACGAACTGCTCAGGCACGGCATCGAGCCATACGCGACGCTCTATCACTGGGATCTGCCGCAGGCGCTCGAGGACAAAATGGGTGGCTGGCGATCCAGCGAAACGTCGAAAGCATTCGGGGATTATGCCGGCCACGTGGCGGCGCGTATCAGTGATCGCGTCAGGTCGATCTTCACGATCAACGAAGCCGGAAGGTTCGTGAATTTCGGCTATGGATGGGGCATCGATGCCCCCGGCCTCAAACTGCCGGACGCCGACGTCAACCAGGTCCGCCACCATGTGGCCCTGGCGCACGGCCTCGCCGTGCAGGCGATCCGCGCGCATGGGCGCGCGGGCACCAAGGTGGGTCCGGCCGAAAACATCGCGGCCTGCGTGCCGGCGTTCGACACGCCGGAAAACGTTCGCGCCGCCGAGATCGCGACGCGCGAACTGAACTCGGGCTTCCTCGGCGTCATCCTGGAAGGCAAATACACCGACGGGTTTCTTCGGTTCGCAGGCCCGGCCGCGCCGAAATTCACCGCCGACGAACTCAAGATCATTTCGCAGCCGAACGATTTCGTCGGCCTCAACATCTACGCGCCGCAATTCTACATCGCCGCTTCCGACAAGCCGCCGGGCTGGAGCGTGCTGCCCTTCCCCGCCTCGTTCCCGCACATGAATTCCGACTGGCTCAGGGTCGGCCCCGAGACGATCTACTGGGCGCCGCGTCTGGCGGCAAAAGTCTGGAACATCGAGACGATCTACATCAGCGAGAACGGCACCTCGTCGGAAGACAAGCTTCGCGCCGACGGCCAGGTCTACGACCTCGATCGCATCATGTACCTGCGCAATTATCTCAGGCAGTTGCAGCGCGCGACGTCGGAGGGGGTGCCGGTCCGCGGCTATTTCCTCTGGAGCCTGATGGACAATTTCGAATGGATCTACGGCTTCGAAAAGCGCTTCGGGATCTACCATGTCGACTTCGGGACGCAGCGCCGGACGCCAAAGCTCAGCGCAGCCTTCTATCGCGACGTGGTGGCGCGGAATGCGATCGGCGTCTGAACGCCGCTAGATCATGATGCGATTGAGCAGAATCGCATCATGATCTCATCTCCTTTTTTGAGCATGATCTTTTCGGAAAACCGGTTTCCACTTTGCGCTAACGCGGCCCTTCGGGTCCGGATCATGCTAGTACCGCGCGGCTTGCCGCACCGACGAGACCTCGGGGACAGAGCGCTGCTTGCCGTCGATTGCCACAGTCGCGGCCGGTTCCTGCGCGAGCTTGCGCGATGATTCGTGACCGACGAATATGCCTGCCGCGGTGAGCAGCAGCACGACGTAAAGAGCGAACATGCCGCCAACCCATTTCCAGTAGATCCGGCGGGCGTCGGGGGTAAGGCTTTCGAGTAATCGGCGCATGACAGCCTCCTCGGCTAACCAATGCGCTGCGTATACGCCGCAAGCCACACCCGGTGTGTGACGTACTTCACAGATGCCAGTTTGACATGGAGAACCCGTGACCGGAGCGGAATTGAAGAAACTTCGCGCGCATCTCGGTGAGGCCATCGGCCAGCCGCTGTCGGTGGCCGACATGGCCAAACTCTGCGGGCTGCCGGCTTCCGACGGCGCCGACACCATTCGCAAATGGGAGGTCACCGGCCCGACCGGGCCTGTGGCGGAGCTGCTGCGCATCCTGGCGATGGCCAGCGACCACTATCCGATCCTCGATATGTTCAACGTGTTCGACCGCCACGACGTCCCGGTGAAAGACCGCCCGGCCCGCCGGCAGGCCTTCCGCGAACAGATGCGCAGCGACGTGCGGCGCCGCATTGGTTAAGCAAAGCTTGCCGGGAGGCTTCGCGGACTTCGAAAATTAAGCCTTTCCTTACCTTTGATTAGGCCCTCGTTAAGTACAAAAAATGTTTGTCCGCCAATGGGTTGGGTTACAGCCCGCTGTCACCTCGGAGTGACAGCATTTTAGATAAAAGCTGTCTATGTGCGTGGCCATGGATGGCGCCCGCACGGGGTGTCGCCGAACGGTTTTCGGAGACAGCAAACATGAAGAAGATTCTGCTCGCCCTTGTGGCCCTCGCAACCATCACCGTCGCTGCACCTGCGGCCGGTGCCGATCTCGGTGCGCGCCCCTACTACAAACAGCCGCCCGTCTATGCGCCGGCCGTCGTCTACAACTGGACCGGCTTCTATCTCGGCGGCCATCTCGGCGGCGCCTTCAGCGGCAGCAACGACTTCAACGGTGCGGTGCTGAGCGAGTCCAGCGCCCGCCTGCTCGGCGGCGTTCAGGCCGGCCTCGATTGGCAATTCGCGCAGAACTGGGTGCTCGGCACCGAGGGCCAGTATTCCTGGCTCGGCAAGAGCAACCTCACCGCCACCTTCCCCGGCGGCTACGTCTACACCAACGATCAGCGCGGCCTCGGTTCGATCACGGCCCGCATCGGCTACACCTGGGGTCCGGGCCTGGTCTATGTCAAAGGCGGTTACGCCTATTCCGACAACAGCGAGAGGGTGACCCTGGCCGGCGCTCCGATCCCCTTCCTGCTCGATGGCAACCACAGCCACGGCTGGACCGTCGGCCACCGGCGTCGAGTACATGGTCGCCCCGAACTGGTCGGTCAAAGGCGAATACATGTATTATGACTTCGGCAGCACGCGCTTCGCGAGCCCTGCCGTGCTGGCGCCGTTCGGAAGCTTCCATACCGAAGACCACACGCTGAAGCTCGGCGTCAACTATCGCTTCAACTTCGCAAGCCCCGTGGCCGCACGCTACTGAGCGCTTTCAACTGCGAATTGCGAAAGGCCGGTTTTCATGCCGGCCTTTTGTTTTTCGCCGCCGTTTTCCGGTTCACGGAAAAAATCCGTCAAAGGCAGGCAACCGGCTGTCAAAAATGCGGCGAAAAGCCTTCCGGTTTCCAAACTTGTTAACCGGGTACCGCGATACTGCCGCGCGAGGAAACATCTCAAGGTAGCGTAGACGGGGCAGCGGGCAAATGGCGGCACGATCCAATTCACGGCTCAAGGGTTTTAGCTTCGGCGTCAGGGGCAGTCTGTTTGCCGCCTTCGCCGTCATCGCCGGCATGGCGATCGTCATCTCCGCCGGCGCCGGCCTGATGCTCGGGCGGCTCGGCGGGACCATGGTCGATCTGAGCGGCCGGGATATCCCCCGTCTCGCCGCCAGCCTGCAGCTATCGGCACAGAGCGCGAGCCTTGCCAGCCAGGGGCCGGCGCTGCTGGCCGCGCGCAGCGAAGAGGCGTTGAACGATCGAACCAAGAAAATGAAGGAAACCCAGGCGGTCGCGCTGAAGAAGCTCGGCGAGATCGTCGAACTCGGTGCCGACAAGGCGGTCGTCGCGGCGCTCACCGAGAACATGAAGAACATCGACGAGGTGATCAAGAGCCTCGGCTCGGCCGCGCGCGAGCGGCTCGAACTGGCCGCCCAGCACGAAAAGCTCTACGACGCGGTGCGCAAGGCCCAGCGGCGCTTCGTGGCAGCTGCCGGCCCTGCGGCAATCGACGCGCAGACCGAGCTCTACAGCATCTACGCTGCCCCCAACTTCTCGCAAACCGATGCGATCCGGGCACACAAGACGGCCGACCAACTCGCCGACATCGCCGCCAGCGGCAATCTCATGGCGTTCGACATGATCGCCGCGCTGTCGACCACCAGCGGCGATGTACTCGAAGCCACCGGCAGGGATTTCCGCACCGCGCAGGCGCGCGTGAAGGCGAATCTCGAAGCGCTGCCCAAGACCACAGCGATGCGGTCCGTTCAAAACACAACCTTGGGCCTGCTGGCGCTTGCCGACGGCAAGACCGGCGTCTTCAAGGTCCGCCAGCAGGAACTGGATGCGGACGATTTCGGCCAGACCATTCTGGAGGAAACCCGCAAGCTCAATGTCGGCCTCGGCATCAGCGTGCAGCAATTGGTCGACGCCGTGCAGAAGGAAACCGACGCCGCGGCCTGGCAGGCGCGTCAGGAGATCTCGTTCGGGACCATGGTCATGCTCGCCCTCGGCGTGCTGACGCTGGTCGGTTCGATCCTGTTCGTCTGGCTCTATGTCGGCCGCAACATCCTGCGGCGAATCAGCAATCTGCAGCGCTCGATGCAGGTGTTGTCCAGCGGCGACCTCGAATCGGAGGTCTATCAAAGCCCCCAGCAGGACGAGATCGGCGCCATGGCGGATTCGCTGCAGGTGTTCCGCGAGAGCATGATCCAGAGCCGCGCGCTCTCGGCCGAGCAGGACAAGGACCGCATCGCCAAGGGCGAACGCGCCAACCGCATGGAAGCGCGCATCGTCGAGTTCGAATCCACTGTTCGCAGCGCGCTCGACAGCCTGCAATCCGCGGCGGGCTCGATGCAGTCGACCGCGCAAAGCATGTCGGCGACAGCCGATCAATCGAGCGCACTGGTGACCGCGGTGGCGACGGCCGCCGAGCAGACCTCAGCCAACGTGCAGACCGTGTCGTCGGGCACCGAGGAATTGTCCTCCTCAATCGAGGAAATCGGCCGTCAGGTCATCACCTCGGCGGAGATCGCCCGCAAGGCGGTTGAGGACGCCGGTGAGACCGATGCCACCATGCAGGGGCTTGCGGACAATGCCGCGCGGATCAGCGTGGTGGTCGATCTGATCCAGACTATCGCCTCGCAGACCAACCTGCTGGCGCTGAACGCCACCATCGAGGCGGCACGCGCCGGCGACGCCGGCCGCGGCTTCGCCGTGGTCGCCTCCGAGGTGAAGAGCCTCGCCAACCAGACCGCCAAGGCCACCGACGAGATCCGCCAGCAGATCGTCAGCATGCAGACGGTGACGACGACCGCGGTCTCGGCGATCAGGAACATCAGCAACACGATCAGCGAGATCAACGAGGTGACCACCGCGATCGCGGCCGCGGTCGAGGAGCAGGGTGCGGCGACGCGCGAGATCGCGCGCAACATCCAGCACGCCGCCGGCGGCACCAGCGAGGTTTCCACCAACATCGTCGGTGTCTCCAGCGCCTCGTCGCAGGCCGGAACCGCCGCCGGCCAGGTGCTGACCGCCTCCGGCGCGCTGCGCCGCGAGGCCGACGTGCTGCGCGAAGAGATCGACGCGTTCCTGTCGAACATCCGGGCGGCGTAGAAAGACACCGTCATTCCGGGGCTATGCGAAGCATAGAACCCGGAATGACGACCGAACCGCCAATTCATGTCCTTTGTCCCATCCCCTATCCGTTTTTTCGGCTAGCGCGGCGCCGCCTCTACCGCTAAGCCGGTAGCATGCATTCGAAAACCGACATGGTGCAGTCCTCGGCCGAGGCACTGCGATACCCCTTCGAAAATCACCCCGGCCACGATCAGGTCGTCGAGGTGGTGCCGGGCGTGCTTTGGGTCCGCCTCAAGCTGCCGTTCCGGCTCAATCACGTGAACATCTACCTGCTCGCCGACGGCGACGGCTGGGCGATGGTCGATTCCGGCTTCGGCAATGAGGAATCCATTGCGGCCTGGACGACCCTGTTCGAGGGGCCGCTGCGGCATGTGAAGATCACGCGGCTGATCGTTACCCATTCGCATCCCGATCACGTCGGCCTTGCCGGATGGATCACGGAGCGCTTCGACTGCCTGCTGCAGATGTCGCAGGTCGAATATCTACAATCGGTCTATCACCAGAACCGCGGCACCGAGGAGCGGCGCAACGCGCAGCGGCTGTTCTTCCGCCGGCACGGCATGGACGAAAGCCTGACCGACAGATTGCTCGGCCGCGGCCAGGATTATTTGAAGCGAGTTTCGGTGCTGCCGCCGTCCTACCGCCGCATCTCGCATGGCGACGAGGTCGTGATCGGCACGCGGCGCTTCAAGGTGATCACCGGCGGCGGCCACGCGCTCGACCAGGTGATGCTATATTGCGCGGCCGACAAATTGTTCCTCTCGGCCGACCAGGTGCTGAGCAAGATTTCACCCAATGTCAGCGTCTGGGCGGTCGAGCCCGACCAGAACTCGCTCGGGGAATATCTGGCCTCGCTCGCGAGCCTGACCACCACGCTGCCCTACGACGTGATGGTGCTGCCCGGCCACGGCGTGCCGTTCTACGGGCTGAAGACCCGCATCAAGCAGCTCGCCGACCATCACGAGGACCGCTGCCGCCTGATCGCCGAAGCCTGCCGGGAAGCCCCCCAAACCTCGAAGGAGCTGGTGCCCGTCGTGTTCCACAAGCACGTGCTGGACGAGCACCAGATGGGCTTTGCCGCCGGCGAACTGGTCGCGCACGTCAACTACATGCTGGTCGAGGGACGGCTGACCTCAGAGGTTGCCGACGGCGTGCTGCGGTTCAGGACGACGTGACATCCTCGAGCGCGTGCTCATACACCTAAATCCGTAAGCAACGATTCCTGCTTGGTGGCCTCATCGGCGCGCGGGCACGGTCGATGGACCGGTCAAACCGAGCGATTTGGCGGTCTTGATATCGGCGACCAATTCGATCTGTGTCGGGTCGACGGTGCGGCTGGAGCGGGCGTGACGGCAACTTCATCCAGATCCTGCAATCCTGGTTCCTTGGCCGGCGTCGCTGCAGACACGCCCACGAGGTTCGCTTGGCGGCTTACGACGATCGTCAATGCACAGACCAGATAGAAGCCGACGCCGAGCGCGTATGTGTTGGCGATGCCGAATTCGATCGACAAGGCCATGCCCAGCACCGACGCAACCATCGACGTAATACCGTTGGCGCTCCAGAAGAACGGATGCAGCTCCGAGTGACGGCGCCAGATACTCAGCCCGACCGGGAACATCATTCCCATGCAGAACGCCGGGGGCGCCAGGAGCAGTACGGACAACAGAATGCGCATGTCGGTAGCTTCCGATCGCGCCCAGGTAGTGAGCAAGGTGGTCAACAACCCCGCCGCCACGAGCGTTGTCAGGAGTGCGACAACCCTGGCGATGACTACGCCCGGTCGAGGGAAATGCGCACCGACCGTGGCGCTGCCGATCCCGCTGAAGAGAAGAATGGTGAAAAGTACGACACTGAGCCCGTAGACGGGATGTCCGAGGAAGACCATCAGCCGCTGCATCTGCGATATCTCGATCAGCATGAAGCCCATGCCGATCGCGCAAAAATACGTTACGGGTGGCGTCAGCGTTGACAGTGGCATCCGTCTCGCGAGACGAACAAAAGGATCGATGATGTAGTAGCCGCAGGCGAAAAGCGCTAGCGCGAGGAGCATCAGGGTCGTGCGGATCGCCGCATTGTTATACGAAAGGGTCGATAAGGGCTTGGTGAAAAGATCCCCGAAGCGCGACGTATAGAAGAAGAACGGATTGTCGTCTGTCGAGGGAGTGACGTTTTCCGGTAGTGATGCAAAAAAAGCCGCATCTGCCTTGCCGGACATCAATGTCGACGTGACGGCGTCAAAAGTGACATCCGGCCCCAGCAATATCTTGAAGCCCTGGGCCAGAAGTCTTTCTCGCGCACCTTGCCACTGGACATTGGTGAAGGCGTCGGGACGGGTAATCACCGTTACGATGCCGCCGACGTTCACTACGATAACATGGTTCGAAAGCTCGGCTGCTGGCACGCCTTTGCGTTGGAGCGCGCTCGCTGCGATCGCCACGAGGCGATAGAGCTCGCCGCGGTGATGCTCCGGCTCGTACCAGCGCGATATCGACAGCAGTCCGCCAGGCTTTAGCGCCCGGTAAAAATCGCTCCATGCCTCCACGGTATAGAGACGGTTCTCCGTGAGAGTTAAGCCGCCGGCGGCTGTTGCGGCCCAGGTGTCGATCAGCGATATCTGGACAAGATCGTATCGATCGGATGAATGGTTGATGTAGCTGCGGGCTTCGGCATTGACCAGCGACACGCCGGGCTGGCGATCGAGATGGCCGGAGAAATCGGCGAACTTGTCGGTGAGGACTTCGAAGATCGCGGGATTGATCTCAATTCCGCGGATGCGCTTGGCGCCGAAATAGAGCGCGGAAAGAATGTCACGACCGCCGCCCACGCCAACGACAGCGACGTCGGCCGCTGGCTGCACCAGGTAAGCGGCATTGATGACGTCGTCCTTCAGGTAGGATAGCTTGCCAATATTGCCGTCGTACCGGGTGATGATCGTGCCCGCATCCGCGTCGATGTCGAGATACTTCTGCTCGATTTTCGTCTCATGCGGATGGGCGAAGCCCCAGCCGAACGGACCGGTCTCGCCCATCGCGGTCACCCTGACGCGCGAGTAAGTATTCCAGCGTTCGAACAGCGTTCCCATCTGCTGGGCCCCCTTGGCCCAGAACACGCCCAGATGGCTTTTGCCGGAAACATCAAGTCCAGTGTGCACGCTGGCTGCAGCAGCCAGCGTAAGCGCGACGGCGCCGCTCAGGCGCAGGCTGCGGATGTCGCCGCTGTCCCGCACGACCAGCCAACCCGCAGCGGCGGCAAAAGCTCCGATCCACAAGGTGGCGCTCACGGGATCGACGACGAGCAATACGAAAATGACTCCGAGGCATCCGAGCGCTGCCCCTAAAAGATCGGCCGCATAGAGCCGTCCGCCGCCGTATGGCAGGCGAGTCAACAAAAGCGTTATGCAAACCCCGCTTTCGGTAAACGGCATGACGAACGTCAACGCCGCAATCGCCACGACCACCGCCACAGAGTGCTCGGGAATGACGAGCGGCGCGCACAGGAAGACAACCATTGCGCCAACGCCTGCTATCGCAAACCACGATGCGTGGCGTGCGAATTCCACTCCCACCTTTTCGGGCGTGTAGCGGGCCGGGTTGTTATAGACCTCCATCGCCCCGCGAGTCAGTCCAAGCATCGCAAGTGAAATGGCCGCAAATGCAAAATGATAATACAGCATGACGCTGAAGAAACGAGTTATCAGTATCTGGTAGGACAGCGTGGCGCAGGCCAATACAAAAATTGCAAAATAATGGCGGCCTAGAATTTTGGGGAATGCATGCAAGACAATGTCCTCAAGGAAATCTCGACCGACGCGCGCGATGCAGACGTTCCGTGGACGTTGAATGAAACTCCTAACAAGCTATTGACCAGGCCATGGCCGGATCCGGTATCAAAGTCGCTGCCCGCACACGGTCGCCCAGAGCTACTTCCCATAATGTTTGCTCGATAATTCACTCGGATGCCCATTGGTTCCGGCGGCACTTTATCGACGCCAACGGCCGCCACGATTGCTCGTGGCAGCCGCGGGCCAGGGACTGGTGCCGGTCGTGTTCCGCAAGCACGTGCTCGACGAGCACCAGATGGGCTTTGCGGCCGGCGAATTGGTCGCGCACGTCAATTACATGCTGGTCGAGGGCCGCCTGACCGCAGAGGTGAGCGATGGGGTGCTGCGGTTCCGGACGACCTGATACTTCGGGGTGTTTGCGCGCACAGGTCAAACCCGTAAGACTGTCGCACATGTCAGACCTTGGTGTGCAATTGCCGACTACCCACGATGCCGTTCGTGAACTCGGATCGCGCGAAGATGCGGCGGCACTGAAAACCCTCGCCGTAGCCGCGGCAGTTGACGATCAATTCTTGCGACGGACGGCGCTGGAAGTTATCGGACGCCACCCAAGGGGGCGCGAACTGTCTGCCATCGTCCTGGAAGCCTTTAGGGATCCTTCCGAATATGTGGTGCGTGCGGCCTGTGAGATCGCCGAACAATGGAGGCTGCTGGAGGCACACGACCTTGTTTTGTCCCACCTCGCGAATGCCTCTGGCGCCACGAGGCAAGCGGCAATTCGCGCGCTAGGCGCCATCTGGCGCGAGACAGATTTTCCGCCGATGTTCAACATCTACGCCAGGGATCACGAAACTGGCATTCGCAGAGAAGCCGCCTGGGTGCTGCGGCAGCGCGCCACCCCGGCAGACAGGCGAATCCTCTTCGATGCCCTGTATGTCGATGAACTGGCCCGACACCGGGTATGGGCTTGCGAGCTTGCCGAAAGCTTATCCGGCCCAGAAATCCTGCCCGCGCTGTCATCGCTGGCTTCGGACCCTGATGGTCACGTTCGAAAGGCGGCAGCGCGGGCCATTCAAGCAATTTCAAGCCGGGCATAGATCGCATCTAGCGCCTTGATCCGGATCAACATTTGCTCTGCCTAGGTAGCATCCCGGAGCGGCGCCAAAATGTGGGAATTCGCATGGACATCAAAGCTGGAAAGGCTCTAAAAAGGCGCGAAGCCAATCCGGCCGGTTCCGGTTCCAGGTCTTGTGATGGATTACAGCAAATTTTTCAGTGCCGCCCTCAACCGCCTGCATGACGAGCGGCGCTATCGCGTTTTCGCCGACCTCGAACGGATCGCGGGCCGCTTCCCGCATGCGGTCTGGCACTCGCCGAAGGGTAGCCGCAATGTCGTGATCTGGTGCTCCAACGACTATCTCGGCATGGGCCAGCACCCGAAAGTGGTCGGCGCCATGGTCGAGACCGCCACAAGGGTTGGCACCGGCGCCGGCGGCACCCGCAACATCGCCGGCACCCATCATCCACTGGTGCAACTCGAACAGGAACTGGCCGACCTGCACGGCAAGCAGGCCTCGCTGCTGTTCACCTCGGGCTACGTCTCGAACCAGACCGGCATCTCGACGATCGCCAAGCTGATTCCGAACTGCCTCATTCTATCTGACGCACTGAACCACAATTCGATGATCGAAGGCGTGCGCCAGGCCGGTTGCGAACGGCAGATTTTCCGCCACAACGACATGGCGCATCTGGAAGAGCTCTTGATCGCGGCGGGTCCCGAACGGCCGAAGCTGATCGCCTGCGAGAGCCTCTATTCGATGGACGGCGACATAGCCCCACTCGCCAAAATCTGCGATCTCGCCGAGAAATACGGCGCCATGACCTATGTCGACGAAGTCCATGCGGTCGGCATGTACGGCCCGCGCGGCGGCGGTATTGCCGAGCGCGACGGCGTCATGCACCGCATCGACGTGCTGGAAGGCACGCTCGCCAAGGCCTTCGGCTGCCTCGGCGGCTACATCGCAGGCAACGCCGAGATCATCGACGCGGTCCGCTCCTACGCGCCGGGCTTCATCTTCACGACAGCGCTGCCGCCGGCGATCTGTTCGGCCGCCACGGCCGCGATCCGGCATCTGAAGACCTCGAACTGGGAGCGCGAGCGCCACCAGGACCGCGCCGCCCGCGTCAAGGCGATCCTCAGTGCCGCAGGCCTCCCCGTGATGTCGAGCGAAACCCATATCGTGCCGCTGTTCGTCGGCGACCCGGAGAAGTGCAAGCAGGCCTCCGACATGCTGCTGGAAGAGCACGACATCTATATCCAGCCGATCAACTATCCGACGGTCGCCAAGGGCACCGAGCGGCTGCGGATCACGCCCTCGCCCTACCACGACGACGGCCTGATCGATCGGCTCGCGGAAGCGCTGCTGCAGGTCTGGGACCGTCTCGGCCTGCCGCTGAAGCAGAAATCGCTGGCGGCCGAGTAACCCTCCCCTCCTGGGGCGTGGACTCGTTAGCGCGCAGCCGAATTCGGATTGATGCGAGTTTGATGAAGGCTGGATAGTTGGCTGCTGCCCTGATCCAATCTGCGTCATAGCCGCGACCTGCAAGCACCAAACGAACTTGTACTCGTTTGCTTTTGGCCGCTATCTTCGGATCATGACCTGCTCCGTTCTTCTAGACCTCGACGGCACCTTGATCGATTCGCACCCCGGCATTTTGGCAAGCTGCCTTGCGGCACTGCGCGCCCTTGGACATGAACCGGATGAAACCCTCGATACAAGACTAAGACGTACCATCGGGCCTCCGCTCGAAGATATGATGCAAATCTTGCTGCAGTCATACGGAGACGACAGAGTCGGTGAAGCAGTCGCTGCCTATCGTCAACATTACGGGGAAAGTGGGTTTCTCGGAAGCGTGCCTTATCCGGGAATTGGCAAATCCCTTGAAGAGATGAAGCGGACCGGATTGCGAATCTATCTCGCGACATCAAAAAGGGCGGTTTTCGCAAGCCGCATTCTGGACCATCTGAAGTTTGCCACATACTTCGATGGCATTCATGGCTCAGTGCCGAGCGGCGAGCTGGATCACAAGCCTGAACTGCTCGCCCATATTCTGTCTAAGCATAATCTTTCGCCGTCTCACAGTCTGATGGTCGGGGATCGCCGATATGATATTTCCGGCGCCCATGCGGTCGGAATGCGCGGTCTTGGCGTGCTCTGGGGTTACGGTACCCGAGACGAACTTGAAACTGCCGGCGCAGACCGGCTGGTGGATTCCCCCGCCGATCTCGCCCGTACGGTCCTCTCGATGGTCAATGGGAAGCAATCCCCGGGCTAGGGCAGCTACGCCCTAAATCGCTGGAAATTGGGCCGGTAGCGCGGTGCGCTGCCGGCCCAAAGCGTTTATACTCACCTCTTCCGGCCATGGCGCTAGCGCGCGTCCGATCGGAGAGGGAGACCCGCAGCGATGCTGCACGACTGGGGCGTAATCGCCGCCGCGTTCGCCTATATCGGCCTGTTGTTCGTCGTCGCCAGCTATGGCGACCGGCTGTCGCCGTCCCAGCGCGGCCGCGCCGGCATGCTGATCTATCCGCTGTCGCTGGCGATCTACTGCACCTCCTGGACCTTCTTCGGCTCGGTCGGTTTCGCCACCCGCACCAGCATCGACTTCCTCGCGATCTATCTCGGCCCAATCCTGATGATCGGGCTATGCACGCCGCTGCTCCGGCGCGTGATCCAGCTCGCCAAGTCGCAGAACATCACCTCGATCGCCGACTTCATCGCGGCGCGCTACGGCAAGAGCCAGGCGGTCGCCGCCACGGTGGCTGTCATCGCGATCGTCGGATCGGTGCCTTACATCGCGCTGCAGCTCAAGGCGGTGGCGTCCTCGCTGGAGACGATCCTGAGCGAGGACAAGCTGTTCTCCTCGATCCCGATCATCGGCGACATCGCGCTGGTCGTGACACTGGCGATGGCGGCATTCGCGGTGCTGTTCGGCACCCGCCAGACCGACGCCACCGAGCACCAGCACGGCCTGATGCTGGCGATCGCCACCGAATCTATCGTCAAGCTGGTGGCCTTTCTCGCCGCCGGCGCCTTCGTCACCTTCTGGATGTTCACGCCCGTCGAGCTGATCGAACGTGCGATGAAGACCCCGGAGGCGGTGCGCGCGATCGACTACGTGCCGTCGATCGGCAATTTCCTCACCATGACGCTGCTGTCGTTCTGCGCGATCATGCTGCTGCCGCGGCAGTTTCATGTCAGTGTGGTCGAGAACTCCAGCCCCGAGGAGGTCAGCCGCGCCCGCTGGCTGTTTCCTCTCTATCTGGTCGCCATCAACCTGTTCGTGATTCCGATCGCGCTCGCCGGCCTCGTCACCTTTCCGTTCGGCGCCGTGGACGCCGACATGTACGTATTGGCGCTGCCGATCGAGGCGAATTCCCCGCTGCTGAGCATTGCCGTGTTCGTCGGCGGCCTGTCGGCCGCGACCGCGATGGTGATCGTGGAATGCGTCGCGCTCTCCATCATGGTCTCCAATGACATCGTCCTGCCGCTGGTGCTGCAGCGCAGCCCCGCGACGCGCGACGGCAGCAAGGATTTCGGCGACTTCCTGCTCAGGATCCGGCGCTTTGCCATCTTCGCCATCATGGTGATGGCGTATTTCTACTATCGCGCGCTCGGCAATGCGCAGCTGGCGGCGATCGGCCTGCTGTCGTTCGCAGCGCTTGCCCAGCTGGCGCCGGCCTTTTTCGGCGGCCTGTTCTGGCGCGAGGGAACCGCCCGCGGCGCCATGACCGGCATGCTGGTGGGCTTTGCGGTGTGGGCCTATACGCTGTTCCTGCCGAGCTTCCTGGAGGGCAATCCCACCGGCCTGCTGCTGCTGCAACACGGGCCGTTCGGCATCGAGGCGCTGCGTCCGCGGGCATTGTTCGGCGCCGACCTGCCGCCGCTGATGCATGGCGTGCTCTGGTCGCTCGCGCTCAACATCCTGACCTACATCGTGATGTCGATCGCGCAACGGCCGTCGTCGATCGAACGGCTGCAGGCGGATCTGTTCGTACCCAACACGCTGACGCCGATCGCGCCGACGTTCCGGCGCTGGCGGACGACCGTTACCGTGCAGGACATCCAGAGCACGGTGGCGCAATATCTCGGCCCCGAGCGCGCTGCCCAGGCCTTCGAGGCGTTTGCCGCCGGCCACCCCGGCCATCTCGATCCGGCCGCGCCCGCCGATTTCGAATTGCTGCAACACGCCGAACGCCTGATCGCCTCTTCGATCGGGGCCGCCTCCTCGCGCCTCGTGATGTCGCTGTTGCTGCGCAAGCGTACCGTCTCCGCCAAGGCCGCGCTGAAGCTGCTCGACGATTCGCACGCCGCGCTGCATTTCAACCGCGAGATTTTGCAAACCGCGCTGAACCATGTGCGCCAGGGCATCGCGGTGTTCGATGCGGACTTGCAGTTGATCTGCTCGAACGCCCAGTTCGGCGAAATTCTGGCACTGCCGCCGCATCTCGTGCAGCTCGGCATCCCCCTGCAGGAAATCCTCGAATTCATGGGCGCCGTCAGCCCGGCCGACTTCGGCGACCCCGATGGGTTGCTGCAGCGGCGGTTGGATGCCTACACCACCGAGGGCGAGCCCTATCTGGAGCGCCTGCCGGACCGCCACATGGTGATCGAGGTCCGCTCCAACCGGATGCCGGGTGGCGGCTTTGTCGTCACCTTCTCCGACGTCACACCGAGCTTCGAGGCCGCCGAAGCGCTGGAACGCGCCAATGCGACGCTGGAAAAGCGCGTCCGCGACCGCACCGAGGAACTGACCCGCCTGAATTCCGAACTGGCGCAGGCCAAGAGCACCGCCGAGGACGCCAACATCTCGAAGACCCGCTTCCTTGCGGCCGCCAGTCACGACATCCTGCAGCCGCTCAACGCGGCGCGGCTCTATGTGACGAGCCTCGTCGAGCGGCAGAACGGCGGCGAGGATTCGCGCCTGGTTGAGAACATCGACGACTCGCTGGAGGCGATCGAGGAGATCCTCGGCGCGCTCCTGGACATCTCGCGGCTCGATGCGGGCGCGATGACGACCTCGATCTCAAGCTTCAAGATGGCCGACCTGATGCGCTCGCTCGAAATCGAATTCGCGCCGATCGCCCGCGCCAAGGGGCTGGAGCTGACCTTCGTCCCCTGCTCGCTGCCGGTGCAATCCGACCGCTCGCTGCTGCGTCGGTTGCTGCAGAATTTCATCTCGAACGCCATCAAATACACCCCGCGCGGGCGCGTGCTGGTTGGCTGCCGCCGCCACGGACAATCGCTGCAGATTGCGGTCTACGACACCGGCGTCGGCATTCCCGTGACCAAGCGCAGCGAGATCTTCAAGGAGTTTCACCGCCTCGAGCAGGGCGCGCGGATCGCCCGCGGCCTCGGTCTCGGCCTGTCGATCGTCGAGCGGCTGGCGCGCGTGCTCAACCACGGCATCGCGATCGATGCCAATGTCAGCGGCGGCTCGGTGTTTTCGGTGACCGTGCCGGTTGCAACAGCGATCAACCACACCGCCGCGGTCACCAGCGCGACGCCGCTCTCCAAAACGCCGATAAGCGGCGCGCTGGTCGTCTGCATCGAGAACGATCCGGCGATCCTCGACGGCATGAAGACGCTGCTGACGGCGTGGGATGCCGAGGTGATCGCCGTGACCGATCCCGAAGCCGCGATCACGGCGATCGAATCCTCAGATGGAGGCGTGACCGGCCTTCTGGTCGACTACCATCTCGACCGCGGCAACGGCGTCGCCGCGATCCGCGAGATTCGCCGCCGCTTCGGCGAGAATATTCCGGCCATCCTGATCACGGCGGATCGCAGCCCGAATGTCCGGGCGGCCGCGCGCGAGGAAAACATCGCGATCCTCAACAAGCCGGTCAAACCGGCGTCGCTCCGGGCTTTGCTCGGCCAGTGGCGCGCGCAGCAGTTGGTGGCAGCGGAGTAAAAGCTGTCGTTGCAAGACCGTAGGATGGGTGGAGCGCAGCGATACCCATCACCTCGCCAAGTATTCAATGCCTCTCGCCAAACTCCCCGTCGAGGCCGGAAACATCGCCTGCCCAATCCTCTGGATAGACACCGTTTCTCACCATGCGATGAAACGACGAATATGGCCAATCGCTGACGCGTTTCACAAGCCCATGTTTGACAGGGTTAATGTGAACGTAGTCGATGTGACGCGAAAAATCGATCTCGTCACGAATCGTGTGCTCCCAATAGCGTCGCTGCCAGATACCGCGTTCGCCTTTGCCGACACGACTGCTTGAGATCGGCTCGCCGGCGGCGAGCTTGCGGGAGAACGACGTTTTGATGAGCCGCCAGCGTGTGGAGAAATCCGCATCGCCTTCCGGCAGCGTCCAGACCGTGTGGAGATGGTCAGGCAGTACGACTATCGCATCGATTGTGAATGGATGATGCCGTTGCGTCTCGCGGAAGGCTGTTCGCAATGCATCTATACTTTCGGTCAATAACTGAAGCCGACGATCCGCCAGATTGACCGTGAAAAAGAAACTGCCTCCGGCAACGAAATTGCGGCGGTAGCCGGTCATGCGAACATACTCGCGTGGCGAAGTGATGGGTATCGCTGCGCTCCACCCATCCTACGGCCTACCATCACCCCGTCGACGTTCCCTGGCGCCATTGGCCGCCGGCGATCTTCGCGGCGGCGATCACGGCTTGGGTGCGGCTCTCGACGCCGAGCTTCTGCAGGATCGCCGAAACATGCGCCTTGATGGTCGCTTCCGACACGCCGAGCTCATAGGCGATCTGCTTGTTGAGCAGACCCTCCGACAGCATCATCAGCACGCGCACCTGCTGCGGGGTCAGCGTGACCAGGCGATCGCGCAGCCGCGTCATGTCGGGGTCGTCGGCCGACGAGAGATCGGTGTCCGGCGGAACCCAGACGTCTCCCTCCATCACCTTCATGATGGCATCGCGCAGCGTCTCGACCCCGAAGCGCTTGGGGATAAAGCCGGAGGCGCCGAAATCCAGCGACCTCCGGATCGTGCCGGCATCGTCGCTGGCGGACACGATGACCACCGGGATCGCCGGATATTGCGCACGCAGATAGATCAGACCGGAGAATCCCGAGATTCCCGGCATGGTGAGATCGAGCAGGATCAGGTCGACGTCGGAATCCCGTTCCAGCAGCGCGGTGAGATCGTCGAACGACCCGGCCTCGCTGATGACGGCCGACGCCACGACGCTGCCGACCGCCTGCCGCAAGGCGTCGCGGAACAGCGGATGGTCATCGGCGATCACGAGATGGGTATTGGCGGCAGCAGTCATTTACTTCTTGCGAAAAGCGTTGCGGCAAACCGGTGACGTTTTCGGTAGGCCTGCCAAGCGGTTTTGCAATTGTCCCCTGCCCGGCAGTCGCATGCAAGCTCGCAATCTTCTCACGCGGTAAAGCAGTTAATTGCCAGATTTGTACAGATTTGTGCACCGCAACAAGGTTTCTGCATTCACAATCAAACCTTGAACAGGAGATTGCGGGTCAATTCATCGACAACGGTCACCGCCTGAAGCGCTGCGCGCAATCGATCGCGGTTGCGAGGCGACAATTGCTTGACCGAGACCGCGTTGGTGGTCGGTGTTCCCTTGGCGATATCCTCGATCTGCTGCGACAGGATGAGATCGAGAAACACGCCCTGGGCCTCGACCAGCGCATCAAGATCGGTCTCGCTCACGCGAGCGAGCGCCTTCACGCCAGCGAGCCGAGCTGGCGTCGATCGGTCCATCAGGTGGTAGCGGATTGCCATGGCCCGCGCCGCGGCGACAATGCCGAACAACCCGGCCGCCTTGAGGTCGATGCGACCGCCCTCGGTGCGAATACCGCCGAAAAGTTTCAGGCTCGCGGGGATGCTGATGCCTTCGACCAAAAGCTTGGCGAACGCGACCTGGCCTTCGGCCGCAGCGTAGGCGGCCTGCCTCACCGCGACGGCAAGACTGCCATCGCCGTGGACGGCGCGCAGGTCGAAAAAGATGTCAACGGACAGCAGATCCGCAGGATTGGAGCGTGTGATCCAGTGGTCGATCCGATCCCGCCACGTTGCGACCGAACCACGCCAGGGCGCGTTCTTCGCCATCACGCCACCCCTGCAATAGGGCACGCCGACCTCATGCAGGATGTCAGCGACATGTGTTCCGAGCACGGCGAACCAGCGATCCTCCTCGCTGTCAGGCTCGCCGCGTTCGAAGATCACCGCATTGTCCTGGTCCATCGCCAGCAGGCTTTCGCCGCGGCCGGCCGAGCCGAGCACGATCATGGCATAGCCGCATGGGGGATCGCCCTGGCCACGCTGCCGCATGATCCGCTCGGCGATCACGGCGGCCTGCCCGGTGAGCGCGCCGAGTTCACGGGAGATCACTTCCGCGATGTCGCGGCCGGACAGCCCTTCCGCCATCAGAGATTCCGCGACGCGCGGCAGCTTCGCCCAGGCAAGCGCCAAGGCGTGCGCGTCCGCGGCATCGTCAATCTCTTCGCCGAGCGAAATCGCCTCTCCGGCCCGCAGCCGCAGCAGGTCTCGCGCGGACAATGCCCCGACCACGCGGCCGGCTTCATCGGTGACACCGAGGTGGCGGATCTTGAGACGGTTCATGCGGCCGATGGCGCGATAGACAAAGGTGTCCGCGGAAACTGCTGCGAGCGGCTGGCTCATGACCTCGCTGACCGGCAAATCGAGCGCGGCGGCGCCAAACCGGGCGATCGCGCGCAGCAGGTCGCGTTCCGTGACAATACCCGCCTCCGCGGCCTTCACGTCGCCAAAAACAGCGTTTGGCGCCACATACACCGCCGATGTTCTCTCGCTCGCCAGCCGCGCGAGGGCGTCGTGGACCGAAATCCCGGATGCCACAAAGACCGGAGGCATCCGCATGATGTCGCGATTGCGGTGCCGATAGGCGTAGCTGTCGAAACGTTTCAGGGTTCGTTCCGCGCCGGCACGTTCCGGAGCTTCGACGGCCTGGATCCAGCCGCTCCGCGCCTCATCGTCGAGTATGGAGGTAAGGGCGAGGCAGGCCCGTTCGGCCTCGGCAATGGTACGGATGCTGTGGTCGCGCAGCTTCGGCACCAGCGCCAGAAACACCCGCGCCGCCGTTATGGCATCGCCGAGCGCCGAATGCCGGTCGACGACGTCAACGCCCATCCAGGCGGCGAGTTCGTCCAGCGAATAGCCAGCCAGTTCCGGTGCGGCGATCTGCGCGAGCTGCCGCGTGTCAAGCGTGCGCGGCCGTATCCACGGCAGGCCGGCGAGATCGCATTCGCGCTTCAGCACCGCAAGGTCGAACCCGACCGCGTGCCCAATCACCAGTGCCTGACCGAGAAACGTGTTGAAGTGTGGCCAGACATCGGCAAACAGCGGCGCGCCAGCGACCATGGCGTCGTTGATGCCGTGAATGCGCGTCGTTTCGGCGGGGATCGATTGACCGGCCGGCCGCAGCAGTTGACGGAAGGATTCGCCGGCAACGAGCTTTCCGGCCGACAGGCGCACCCCAGCAAGCTCGATGAGCCGCGCCTTGCGCGGATCCAGTCCGGTGGTCTCGGTATCGATGACAACGGCGTCGAGCGACAAAAGTGGGGCGCCGCCATTTGTCCTGTCCATCGCCCCCTCCCTCGCCAGCGGGTTGCGCGCATGCCGACTGGAAGCCCGATGTTAGCACCGCCTGGGCGGGATCCTACTGCTGCAGTGCGCTTGTCACGGCAGGCGCATCGATCCGGCCGATCAACTCGTCGTGGATGTTGCACAGGCTGACGCGCAGGTAATTGCGCGTCGTATCGAAGTCTCGCCCGCGCAGCTTTTCGTGGATCGGCATCATGGCAAAGTAGCTCTCCGCCAGCGGCTCGGGAATGTCCATCACCCGCTTCGGCGCATGCCCTCCCACGAGGTCGAGCCGATGCGCCAGCTCCCGCCGGGCGTCCTGCCAGCCGATCTCGCCGATCGACGGCGGCACCGGATAACGGTCGAAAACCGAAAGGACGACCGATATCGTCTGGTCGAGAACCGCCCGGCGATCCGCGCCGGCGTGCGGACGCAACACGCCCTCGACCATCTCGCCGACCATCGCAAGACCGAGCGGATATGCCTGCCAGCGCGAATGTTCGACCGATTTGGCAAACCCCTGCTCGGCAAACAGCACCTTGGCATAGTGGCCGGCGCGGGCGCGGGAATATTCGTAGATTCCCTTTTGCACGATGAACGCCGACTGTGCGTCGATGAAGTCCGCGAGCGCCTCGCGGTCCCGAATCGGCGGACGGGGTCGAAACAGTTTTTCGAACAGCTTCATTGCGGCCTCATCCAGCTCAGCTCAGGTTGCCTCGTCAGCTTACCCTATCTGGTTCACGACAAGTCCAATGTTCTCAACGCATCCCTGTTAGCAGTCGCAACAATTTCACACCCCCCGAAAGTATTATCGAGTTGGAACCGCCCCTGATGTTAGCTTTCGTTGACTCCAAACCGGCGCAAGACCGGCTGAAGTCGCGGCATGGGGGGCGCCGCACTGAAGGGATTGCATTCCCCTCGATATTCAATCCCGGCGTATTTGCTGACCGGTGCCTTCAGAGGAAATGCAGCCCATGCCTGACACCCAAGACCTGAAACAGAGAGAAGAAGCCCACTGGGCGAAGACCTCGCGCCTGATGTTCACGCATCTTGGCGTGTGGTTCTTTTTTGGCTTCGTCATCCACATGTTCGTGAAGCCGCTCAACACTATCGTCATTCCCGTCCTCGGCTTCCCGCTCGGCTTCTACATGGCCGCGCAGGGCTCGCTGATCGTGTTTGTGGTCATGCTGTACCTGTTCGCGAAGCAGCAAGACAAGATTGACCGCGAATTCGGCTTCGCCGAGGAAGATTAAGGGAGAAGCGGACATGGCTACAAAAACATCAGGCGGCAGTACCGATTTTCTCAATAACCTCGGAAAAGTCTACGGCATCTACACCGGAGGCTTTCTCGCCTTCGTCATTTTGCTCGCGGTACTCGAGCAGGTCGGGGTCCCGAACAAGATCCTCGGCTATCTGTTCGTGTTCTTCACACTCGCCGTCTACGCCATCATCGGTGTTCTCTCGCGAACCGCACAGGTTTCCGAGTACTACGTCGCCGGCCGTAGCGTGCCCGCACTCTACAACGGCATGGCTACCGGCGCCGACTGGATGTCCGCGGCATCCTTCGTTGGCATGGCCGGCACATTGTTCCTGCTCGGCTATGACGGCCTGGCGTGGGTGCTCGGCTGGACCGGCGGCTTCGTGCTGGTTTCGATCCTGATCGGACCTTACCTGCGCAAGTTCGGCGCCTATACGGTGCCCGACTTCCTGGCGTTCCGTTACGGCGGCAATTTCGCCCGCGGTCTCGGCGTGATCGTGCTGGTCGCCTGCTCCTTCACCTATGTGACGGCGCAGATTTACGGCACCGGTCTGATCGCCTCGCGATTCCTCGGGATGCAGTTCGAACTGGCTGTCTTTGCCGGACTTGTCGGCATTCTGGTCTGCTCGATGCTGGGTGGCATGCGGGCGGTGACCTGGACCCAGGTGGCCCAGTACATCGTGCTGATCATCGCCTACCTGACGCCGATCGTGATCCTGTCCACCAAGAATTACGGCTTCCCGATTCCGGAACTCACCTACGGACAGGCCATCGCCGATATCACCGCGCGCGAGCAGCAGATGCTGGCGACCGGTCTTGCGACAGCGGCAAACCTGAAGCCGCACATCTCGCCGTTCTTCAACTACACCCCGCTGAACTTCTTCGCCATCATCATGTGCATGATGGTCGGTACGGCTTCGTTGCCGCACATCCTGATGCGCTACTTCACCACCCCGTCGGTGCGTGAGGCACGCCAGTCGGTCGCCTGGTCGTTGCTGTTCATCTTCCTGCTGTACTTCTCGGCGCCGGCTTACGCGGCATTCTCGAAGCTGGAAGTGTACACCAACATCATCGGGCGGGATCTGACAGCCATTCGCCCGTGGTTGTTCAACTGGGGTGAACTCGGGCTGATCCAGA
Organism: Bradyrhizobium sp. AZCC 1610; assembly: GCF_036924515.1. Classification (NCBI taxonomy): domain Bacteria; kingdom Pseudomonadati; phylum Pseudomonadota; class Alphaproteobacteria; order Hyphomicrobiales; family Nitrobacteraceae; genus Bradyrhizobium; species Bradyrhizobium sp. AZCC 1610. The sequence continues at coordinate 6,250,383 of NZ_JAZHRR010000001.1, forward strand.
TCTGCGGCAAGAATGCAGGCAGCATCGACGCCATCGTGGCAGCCTGTAAGGCGATTGCCGGTCATCCCGGGGTCGTAAGACTGCAGGACTTCGTGATCAACACGGACGTGATCGTGCTCTCCACCCCGGAGATCGCGGGACTTCCCTATGTGATCTCGGGCCTGGTCGCCGCCGGCGGCCTGGCAGCAGCGTTGTCCACCGCTGACGGGCTTCTGCTCGCCATCGCCAACGCCCTATCACACGACGTCTACTACAAGATGATCGATCCCAACGCGCCAACCGTACGCCGGCTGATGATCGCCCGCGTGCTGTTGCTGATCGTCGCCGTGGTCGCGGCGGCGACGGCGGCCACCAAGCCCGGGGACATCCTGGCCATGGTCGGCTGGGCATTCTCACTGGCGATGGCGGGCAACTTCCCGGCACTCGTGATGGGCGTCTGGTGGAAGCGTGCGACGGCGACAGGTGCGGTCTGCGGCATCATTGCCGGCTTCGGATTGTGCCTGTTCTATCTCGTGACGACGAGGTATTTCCCGGGCGCGGGCGTGAAGTATTTCGGCATGACATCGCTGACCAACGCGCTGACGGGAGCGCCGCTGGTCGACATCGCCAAAACCATGGCGTTGCCCAACGCCATGGAATCCTTCCCGACGCTTGCCCATCCGTTGGCCAACAAGGTCGGCTGGTTCGACCTGACCAACATCGCCTGCGGCTTGTTGGGAGCGCCGCTCGGCTTTGCTGTCATCTACGTCGTCAGCAAGCTCGGCAAGGAGCCGTCGGCGGAGATGCAGGCCTATGTCGACGACATCCGCAAGCCGCGAGGCCGGACGGTGCTCGAGGAAAAGACCACCTAGGAGCGCTGCTACACGTTTCGGCAAACGGGGCCCCTCGGGGCCCCGTTTTGTTTTCGATAAGCCATGACATCGCTTGCCGGGGAAGTCGCCACTTGCCATTGTTGGGCACGATCGTGGTGTCGTCACACATCCCGGCACGTCGATTGCTGAAGCACCGCGGGAGCATCGGACTTTGGATACTGCAACTTCGATCGCCAGCTATTGGTATTTCCATCTGCCAAACTTCATCCTGGCGGCGCTGATGTACACCATGCTCGGCCGTGTCCTGCTCGGCCTGATGGTCGATGCCGATTCGCCGAACTACATCTGGCGATTTTTCTGCCGGGTCACCGATCCCGTCGTCGCCGTCGTCGCGCTGGTCACCCCGAAGATCACCGCCCCGGTCTTGCTATGGCTGTTCGGCTTCGTCTGGCTGTTCTGGCTGCGGGTCGGGTTTCACTACACATTGCTGCTGTTAAACCTCGCTCCCCGCGTTGGCGGAGCGGCATCATGAATCGCAATTTCTATTTCATCGGAATCGCGTTCTTCGGAATGATCAACGGCATATTCAACCAGCTTTGGTTGATCTTCTCGCTGCTGTACGTCAAGCCGCTGGCCGGCCCGCTGCTGTTTGGAAACCTGTCGCTGACCTTGATGTTCGCTTCGCTGATGGTTTCAACCGCAACCGTCATCCTGGGCGGAGTTCCGGCGGCCATCTACGAGCGGGCCACCGGCGCATCGGAATCGAACACCGTGTCGCTCTGGATCTGGCTTGCCGGCACCGCGCTCCTGGCGCTTCCCGCCGTCGGCAATTTTCTCCAAATCGGGCTTTAGCCGGCCGGCTCCCGAGGTTGAGGGCAGACGACGTTGCCGCTACGCTTAGCCTCTTTCTTGCAAAGGACGGAGCGGCGGTAGCGTGGAAGAAATGCGCCGTATTGCCTACGAAACGGTGCTGCGCGCATGCGGCTTCGCGTCGCTTGCCATTTTTTGCGTCATGATCGCCCTTTCCTTCCTTCCGCGGTCTGCCTTTCAGGCCGGTGGTTTTCTGACCATGGCGATGACGCTCGTCCTCGTTCTGAAAGCCCGCGAAGCCCAGACCAAGGACCACCGCCGGACCGAGATGTGGCTCTATCTGCCCAAGGAAAGCCGGCCGCCCCCGGCCATCGCGCAGAAGATGATTTCAACGATCATGCGGGAGACGTATTTGATGTGCGCGCGCTGGACCGCGGCCATCTCCATTATGATGTGGACCGCTGCGCTCTTGTTCTCGATTATTGGATTTTAGTTGGAGACTGCGCCGATAACCGGCGGATTCAACGATCACTGTGGCCCAATCGATGCAAAGCGGCGCTATGCCCGCCGAAAGTACTATTGGGCCATTGCCCCCAAACATGTAGTCAGGCGCGCAATTACGCGTCGAACTGACGCGACGCACATCTGCGCGAATATAAAAGGGGAGCGAATCCGAAATGTCTACTGTTGCTATCACATCCGGCAAGGCCGCCGGCATGACGAAGGACGAACGTTTCGTCATCTTCGCGTCGTCGCTTGGCACCGTCTTCGAATGGTACGACTTCTACCTTTACGGATCGCTTGCCGGCATCATCGGCGCACAGTTCTTCTCGGAATATCCGCCAGCGACGCGTGACATCTTCGCACTGCTCGCCTTCGCCGCCGGCTTCCTGGTGCGCCCGTTCGGTGCCATTGTATTCGGACGTGTAGGTGACATCGTCGGACGCAAATACACCTTCCTCGTCACCATCCTGATCATGGGCCTGTCGACCTTCATCGTCGGCCTGTTGCCCAACGCCGCCACCATCGGCATCGCGGCGCCGATCATCCTGATCGGGCTGCGCCTGCTGCAGGGTCTCGCGCTCGGCGGCGAATACGGCGGCGCGGCGACCTACGTGGCCGAGCATTCACCGCACGGCAAACGCGGGTACTACACCTCGTTCATCCAGACCACGGCAACGCTTGGCCTCTTCCTCTCGCTGCTGGTGATCCTGTTCACCCGTACGGCGCTCGGCGAGCCTGCGTTCGCGGCCTGGGGCTGGCGCATCCCGTTCCTGCTGTCCGTAGTTCTTCTCGGCGTCTCGGTCGTGATCCGCCTGAAGTTGAACGAATCGCCGGTATTCCAGAAGATGAAGGACGAGGGCAAGGGTTCGAAAGCGCCGCTGACCGAAGCCTTCGCCAACTGGAGCAATGCCAAGATCGTCATCCTGGCGCTGATCGGCGGCGTGATGGGTCAGGGCGTGGTCTGGTACACTGGCCAGTTCTACGCGCTGTTCTTCCTGCAATCGATCCTGAAGGTCGACGGCTACACCGCCAACCTGCTGATCGCCTGGTCGCTGTTGTTCGGCACCGGCTTCTTCATCGTGTTCGGCGCGCTGTCCGACAAGATCGGCCGCAAGCCGATCATCCTGGCGGGCTGCCTGATCGCGGCACTGACCTTCTTCCCGATCTTCAAGATGATCACGAGCAACGCCAACCCGGCGCTGGAGAAGGCCATCGAGTCGGTCAAGGTCGAGGTGGTCGCCGATCCAAAAGGCTGCGGCGATCTGTTCAACCCGGTCGGTACCCGCGTGTTCTCCGCACCATGCGACACTGCCCGCGCCTACCTGTCGCAGCAGTCGGTCAAATACTCGACCACCTACGGCGCAGCAGGTTCCGGCGTGAAGGTCGTCGTCAACGGCAAGGACGTTGGTTACACCGACGCCAAGACCTCCAACTCGCAGGTGCTGGCAGCGGTTCAGGCGGCTGGCTACCCGAAGGCTGGCGACGCCCAGATCGTGAAGATGTCGAATCCGATCGATATCTTCAGGCCGCAAGTCGCGGCGATCATCGGACTTCTGTTCGTGCTGGTGCTCTTCGTCACGATGGTTTACGGACCGATCGCGGCGATGCTGGTCGAGCTCTTCCCGACCAGGATCCGCTACACCTCGATGTCGCTGCCCTATCACATCGGCAACGGCTGGTTCGGCGGATTGCTGCCCGCGACCTCGTTCGCGATCGTGGCCTCGACCGGCGATATCTACGCAGGCCTTTGGTACCCGATCATCTTCGCGGCGATCACCGCGGTGGTAGGCTTCTTCTTCCTGCCCGAGACCAAGGACGTCGACATCACAAAGTAACAGTCTTACCGGCGGCAAAGCCGCGGGGTATGACACTCCCAACAAAGCCGGCCGCGGATCGCTCCGCGGCCGGCTAGTTTTTTGAGGCGGGCTCTCCGACGACTGCGGGCGATCTCACGCGCGCGGCAGCCGCGATGCCGATCGAATGACCGCTACGTTCCCAATGTGGCCTTGCGTTTCGGGCGAACGGCATGTGCAGCGAGACCAACAACCGAGCGCAATGGCGTTGTTTGGGACCCATGATCAGGCTAGACATCAATGGCGGGGCATCTCCAAAGGCAGACGGTCGATGAAAAATTGGCGCTATATCGCTATGCACACCGCGGCGGCTGCTGCCTTCATTTTCCTGCTGCAGCGGTATGGGCTGAACGCGTCGCTTGATTCAAGCCTGCTTTGGGCGCTTACCTTCGGTGCGTGCGCTGCCGGGCTTGCCTATATGCAATCCAATCGCTGATCTCTCAATCCGGCTGCAGTCGCTTCGCGGCTGGCTCGATTGCAAGCTCGACGCGCCGGCAAATTGCAGGTTTGTGGCCAACGGCCTTTGGCGAAGGCAAGCCGCGAGGTGCTCAGCCGGCGGCGCCTGCGAACTGCAGCACGATCTCGCGCCGGTGCGGCCGCGCGCGGTGCTCGACCAGATAGATCGCCTGCCATGTGCCCAGCGCGAGCGCGCCCTGCAGCACCGGGATGTGCAGCGAGGTCGCGGTCAGCATGGTCTTGATATGCGCCGGCATGTCGTCCGGCCCCTCGGTGTCATGGCGCCATCCGGCGTTCTCGGGCGCGAGCCGGTTCAGCGCCGTCGTCAAATCGACGAGCACGGCCGGATCGGCATTTTCCTGGATCGTCAGCGACGCCGAGGTGTGACGAATGAACAGCGTCACCGCGCCTTCGCGCGCATGTGCGTCGCGCACGAATTTCGTGACCTCGGCGGTGAGATCGGTAAAGCCCGTGCCCGAGGTTTGCACGGTCAGCAGCGAGGATGTGATGGTGGTGGCACTGACGGACGAGGAAGCGGTTCGGGAAACGGATTTTGGCGATGTCACGAACACTCTCCACACATCGTCCCAGTCAAATCTTGCCGTTGACGTCCCTCTGCACCCGGTTCGCCATCTCGATCAAGCGCCGCCAGGCCCGCTCCAGGAACGACATCATGCGATCCATGTCACGGTCGCTCGGCAGCGGAATTTCGATCTTGCGCTCGCCCTCTGCCACCTTCGGCTCGCCCTTCTTCAGCGAGTCCGATTTCGGCAGCGGCTCTTCGATCTTGCCGGTCACGGTGGGCTCGCGCGAGGCGAGGTCCGCCTTGAGCTTTTCATTCTCGGCCTTGAGCCTCTCGTTGTCGGCCTGCAGCCGGCCGATTTCAGTGTCCATCGCAGCGCGTTCATCAGGTACGGCGTAGCAGGCCCAGCCCGCGCCAGAATTGCTGCAGGTCGAAACCGCGCCGGTGCGGGTGTCGAGACGAAGCACGCCATCGCCCGCCGGCGACAAGGCGTAACGGCCGTTCTCGGTCTCCGGCATCGCGCCCGCCAGCGCGTGACCGCAACCGCCGAGGCAACACGCCAGCATGATGGCGACCGCAAATTTCGAGGACGATTTCGCTGTGCTCATGGGCTTGCTCCCGCCTCAGGACAGTACCGGTTTCCTCGACCGCCGGGGCGCTTTCAAGGCGTCCCTAGACTCTAGAGCTATAGGGCGCTCGGCCGGACTTCAACGCGTCTTCCAGCAATTCGAGGCGGTCCTGTCCCCAGAACACTTCGCCCTCCAGCACATAGACTGGCGAGCCGAACACGTCGGCTGCCAGCGCGTCCTGCCGGTTCTGCTCATACGCCGCGCTGATTTCCTCCGCGCCGGAGCGCGCCACCAATTGCTTGCCGGGCAGCCCTGATTCGTCGGCGAGTTTCGCGATCGTTACGGGATCGGCGAGATTAAGCTGATCTTCCCAAACGGCGGCAAAGGCCCGGCGCAAATAGCGGTCGGGATCGTGGCCGGCCTCGAGCGCCGCGATCACGACGCCATCGGCGAGGCGTGCGTTGAATGGCCAGTTCGCCGGCTGCAGATGAAATTTCAGTCCGCGCTTGTCGCGCCAGCGCTGCAGTTCGACCATCCGGTAGCGCTGCCGTACCGGGTGGCGCCTCATCAAGGGCAGGCCGCCGGTCTCCGAAAACAGATCGACCAGCACCACCGGCCTGTGATTTACCTTGAGATCATAAGTACTTACCAGACGCCGAAAGGACTGATGCCCGATATAGGCCCATGGTGATTGGAGCGAGAAATAGTAATCGACCTGACGCGGCATGCGGGCTCCGGCACGAGGACTTTCGCTTCACTCGGAGCATCCCAGCAGACCGCCCAAACCGGCGCAAGATCGATCCATGCGGGAATAGCTGCTGCACTGCGATGACGGCTCCACAGCGTCGCAGGCGACACTTGAATAAATCCAATCGAATCAACGAACTAACTGGTTACGGCCTAATCTTGACTTGAATAGACGCGGTAAGTATGGTCCGCGCGGCTTTCAAGGGTGACGGGCGTAATTTCCATCAACCGTTGGCATCGTTTACTGTCTTGGGCATGGCCGAAGACAAGAACGACAACGCAAGTGGAAATCACGATCAGCCGTCTTCCGACGAAGCTGCGCTTTCCGCAAGGCTCGGAAGTCTGGATCAACGGTTGTCCGAAATTCGTGACAGCCGGAAACCCAAGACTGATCAACCCGGAACTGAAAGCGGAGACAGGGCTGCCAGAGCATCTGCGATGGCGCTGGGTTTCCGGCTTTCCTCGGAATTGGTCGCGGGCGTTGTTGTCGGAGCGGCGATTGGCTGGGGGTTCGACCGTTTGTTGTCGACATCGCCGTTCGGTTTCATCGTGTTTCTTCTGCTCGGCTTCGTCGCCGGCGTGGTCAACGTGGTGAGAACTGCAGGCGCAGGTCCAGGCAGGCGCTGAGCGTCGACCGGAAGTCACGACATTTGAAATTCGATTGCCGGCCAGGCCGGTGGATAAAGAGCCGCGCGGATGAAAATCGACCCGATCCACCAGTTCAATATCGAACCCCTCTTCACGATCGGCCATATCGGCAACCACACGATCGCCTTCACCAACTCGTCGCTCTACATGTTCCTCTCGGTAGCGGTGATCTCGCTATTGATGATCGGCGGCATGGCGGGACGGCAACTGGTTCCCGGGCGGCTGCAATCGATCGCGGAAATCTCTTACGAGTTCGTCGCCACCACGATCCGCAGCACCGCCGGCGCGGAAGGCATGAAGTTCTTCCCGCTGATCTTCTCGCTGTTCATGTTCATCTGCATCTCGAACCTGATCGGCATCATCCCCTACACGTTCACGGTTTCGAGCCACATCATCGTCACCGCGGCGCTGGCCTTGCTGGTTTTCTTCACCGTCCTGATCTACGGGATCTACAAGAACGGCTTCAAGTTCTTCAAGATTTTCGTGCCCTCCGGCGTGCCGATCTACATCCTGCCGCTGGTCATGTTCATCGAGATCCTGTCGTTCTTCCTGCGGCCGGTCTCGCACAGCGTACGTCTGTTCGCCAACATGCTGGCCGGTCACATCGCGCTGAAGGTGTTCGCGGGCTTCGTCGCCATGCTCGGCGTCTCGCTCGGCGCGCTCGGCTGGGTCGGCGGCATGCTGCCGCTGGCGCTCACCGTCGCGCTGACCGCGCTCGAACTCTTGGTCGCATTCCTGCAGGCCTACGTGTTCGCGATCCTCACCTGCATCTACCTCAACGACGCCATTCATCCGGGACACTAAGCGTCCGGGGAATTTCCACCCTCACTCTGTCTTATCTCTCAAGGAGCTCTAGAAATGGAACCGGCAGCAGCTAAACTTATCGGCGCGGGCATCGCATGCATCGGCATGGGCGGCGCGGGCGTCGGCGTGGGCATCATCTTCGGCAACTACCTCGCCGCGGCCGTGCGCAATCCTTCGGCAGCCCAGGGCCAGTTCGGCAACCTGATCTTCGGCTTCGCCGTGACCGAAGCGCTCGGCATCTTCTCGCTGCTGATCGCGCTGCTGCTGCTGTTCGTTCCGCTCTGAGCTGCACCCTATCGCGCCGCCCGGTCCGGGCGGCGCGCTGACAGCAACAGGAGAACTCCGTGGCTGAAAAGAGTCATGGTACCGGCGCCCACACCGGAGCAGATGGCGGACACGGCGGAGGATTTCCTCCGTTCGAGTCGAGCACGTTTGCTTCGCAGCTGGTATCGCTCGTCATAGCATTCGTCGCGCTCTATGTGATCGTGTCCCGCTTTGCGCTGCCGCGCGTCGAAAGCGTGATCGACGCACGTCAGAACGCGATCGAGGGCGATCTGGCGCAAGCACAGAAGCTGAAGGATGAGTCCGACGCTGCGCTGAAGGCGTATGAGACGGAACTCGCTTCGGCGCGTTCCCGCGCGCAGGCCATCGGCAACGAGACCCGCGAGAAGCTGAACGCGGCCTCGGAAGCCGAGCGCAAGAAGCTGGAAGACCAGCTGACCGCCAGGCTTGCCGCCGCCGAGAAGCAGATCGCGGCGACCCGCGAGACCGCGATGAAAAATGTCCGCGGCATCGCCGCGGATGCAGCCGGCGCGATCGTGCAGCGGCTCACCGGCGTGCTGCCCGACGGGAAAACCATCAACCGCGCCGTCGATGCTACGTTGAAGGGATAGACCGATGTTCACCCAACCGGAAACCTGGGTCGCGATCGCCTTCGTCATCCTGATGGTGCTGTTTGCCTATCTCGGCATCCACAAGACGGTACTGACGGCACTCGATCATCGCGCCCAGCGCATCAAGGCCGAACTTGACGACGCCCGCCGTCTCAAGGAGGAGGCCGCCAAGCTGCTCGGCGAGTACCAGACCCGCCGCGCCAGCGCGGAGCGCGAAGCCGAGGAGATCATCGGCAACGCCAAGGCCGAAGCCGAGCGCATCGCGACCGAGGCCAAGGCCAAGATGGAAGACTTCGTCGCCCGCCGCACCAAGACCGCCGAGGGCAAAATTGCGCTTGCCGAGGCCCAGGCACTGGCCGACGTCCGTGCCGCCGCCGCCAACGCCGCGGTCGAAGCCGCCTCGACCATCCTGTCGCAGTCGGTCAAGGGCTCGGTCGCCGACGACCTGCTCGCCAAGGGCATTGCCGAGGTTCGCGCCAAGCTGAACTGAGCGCCTTCGACCCACCAATCAAAGCCGGCGCGAGACGATCGCGCCGGCTTTTTTATTGCCTCTTCTTTTTCGGCGCCGGGCGTTCGGGCTTCAGGGCCTGCGGGTCGAAGCCGATATAAAAGATGTAGCTGTCACCGACGGCGCCAGGAGGCGCCGGATAGGCGAGATCTTCGGCCACCAGCGTAAACGGCTCGCTGCCGCCTTCCGTCATGGTGACGGTGGTCTGGTAGGCCTTGGTGGCGATGGTCTTCTCAGACACGCCGCCCTGCACCACCGCGACGCGAATCGGAACCTGAACCGACGCCGGGGCGCCGGCGGGGCCGGCAATGACGCGGCCCTGAATGCCGACCCGCGCGGTGATCACCCCGCCATTGACGCTGCATTCGCGGGCCATCTTGGTAATCGTTGCCTGAAAGCGCAGGTCGTTGCCGACGGGTTGCTTGCCGGGCGGGGCCACCGCATAGGTCGCCGCGCCGGCCCGAACCGTGACCGGCGGGCAGCTCAAGTCGCCGGTGTCCTGGGCTTCCGGCGCCCCGGGAGCAGCCCCGGCCGGCTCGTCCGACTTGCCGCCGAACAGGCTCTTGAAACGATCGGTGATCGATTGCGCCGATGCCGGCGCCACCATCAGGCAGGCCAGCCCGCCCGCAACCGCCACAGCCGCCATCACCTTGGCCAAACGATTGTCACCCATGCGACGTCCCTGATCCCATCATCTCACGTCATTGTTCCCGGCGGCCTTATAGCAGTCCAATGGCGGCGAACCCAAGGCACCCAGAAGGCTTGGAAATCAACGGGTCAGCCGCGGAAATCCTCATGCAGCAGGCCGAACAGCAAATGGTCCTGCCAGACGCCGTTGATGCAGAGATAGCGCCGCGCCAGTCCCTCGCGGGTGAAGCCGCATTTCTCCAGCACCCGGATCGACGGTGCATTGGAGGGAATGCAGGCGGCCTCGATGCGGTGCAGGTTGAGCTCGCCGAACAGCGTCGGCAGCAGCACCCGGAGCGCCGCGGTCATGTAGCCGCGATGGGCATGGGGCTCGCCGACCCAATAACCGATGGTGCCGGCCTGCACGATGCCGCGGCGGACATTGGCGAGCGTGATACCGCCGATCATGGCGCCATCAGACTCGCGGAAGATGATGAACGGATAGGAGCGGTCGGCGGCGATATCTTCGGCGTAGCGGCGCAGCCGGCGGCGAAAGCCGGCGCGGGTCAGATCGTCCGACGGCCAGATCGGTTCCCACGGCGTGAGGTAGGCCCGGCTCTGTTCGCGCAACTGCGCCCATTGCAGGAAATCCGACATTTGCGGCGCGCGCAGCAGGAGGCCGTGGCCGCGCGGCACGAGCGCGGCCGGTCCGCTGGTTGGCAAACGAAACAGGGCCATGCCCTTTACTCCCCGCCCTCTAACTATCGGAGCATGATCCTTACGGAAAACCGGAGCCGCTTTGCGCTAACGCTGCCCTCCGGGTCCGGGATCATGCTCTAATGTAGCAGCGTCTTCGCCTTCGACCTGGTCAATCCTTCCGCAAAAGACACCGCCGTGTCCAGACCCCTGCCGCTGCCAAGCGCCACGACGGCCGGCCGGCTGCGGGTCAGCAGCGCGTGCGCGGCGTTGCGGGTCGATTCGACGCTGACCGCGTCGATCCGCGCGACCAGCTCTTCCACCGTCTGCGGCCGTCCATAGGCCAGCATATGCCGCGCCAGCTGTTCGGCCCGCGAGGAGCAGCTTTCCAGCGCCATCAGCAGCCCCGCCTTCATTTGCGCCTTGGCGCGGGCGATCTCGGCTTCGGTCAGGGTTTCGACGGCATCGTTGATGACGTCGACGATCACTTCCATCATCTCCGGCGCGTCACCGGGATCGGTACCGGTATAGAGGCCGAAAAAGCCGGTATCGGAATAGGGCGCGTGGAAGGTGTAGATCGAGTAGCAAAGGCCGCGCTTCTCGCGCACTTCCTGGAACAGCCGCGACGACATTCCGCCACCCAGCGTGTTGGTGAAGACCTGCAGCGAAAACAGCGATAGATCCGTCTGCGGCACCCCTTCGAGCGCCAGCGTCAGATGCGCCTGTTCGAGGTCGCGATGCACCACCCGCGAGCCGCCCTTGCCGAACATCGCAGGCACCGGCTTCGGCGCGGACGTGGCGTCGAAGGTGGCAAATTTTTGCGCCGCTTCTTCCACCACACGCTTGTGGTCGACCGCGCCTGCGGCCGCGACCACCATGTCGGGCCCGCGGTAGTGCGTCGAGAGATAGCCGCGCAGCATGTCGCGATCAAAATTCTTCAGGGTTTTCGCGGTGCCCAGGAGCGAACGGCCCATCGGCTGGTCCGGAAAACAGAGTTCGTTGAGGTGCTCGAACACGACATCGTCGGGCGTATCCTGCGCCGCGCCGATTTCCTGCACGATGACGCTCTTCTCGCGCTCCAGCTCGTCCGGCACGAAGGACGGATTGGCCAGAATGTCGGAGAGCACGTCGAGCGCCAGCGGCACGTCGGCCTTCATCACCCGCGCATAATAGGCCGTCGTCTCGGTGGAGGTTCCGGCATTGAGATCGCCGCCGACCGCCTCGATTTCCTCGACGATCTCGCGCGAGGAGCGCCGCGTCGTGCCCTTGAAGGCCATGTGTTCCAGAAGATGCGAGATGCCGTGCTCGTTCGGCTTCTCGTCACGGCCGCCGACGCCGGCCCAGACACCGAGCGCTGCGGTTTCCAGATGCGGCATGGTGTCGGTGACGACGGTCAGGCCGGATGGCAGCTTGGTTACGTCAACGCTCATCCGGCAACTCCCTGCTTCGCGGCACGGCTCACCGAGCGCACGAATCGCTCCACTTCGGCTGAATCATTTTTCATCACCGTGATGTGTTCCGATTTGGTCATGAGGCCCTCGAGCCAGGCCGGCAGTTGCGGCCGCACGCCGCAGGCGGCTTCCACCGCATCGGGAAACTTGGCCGGATGCGCGGTCGACAGCACGATGTTGGGGATCTTCGAATCCGAGGTGTCGCGATCCGCCACCGCCAGCGCCACCGCGGTATGGGGATCGACGAGGTCGCCGGCCTCGCGCCAGGCGGCCCGGATCGCAGCCGACGTCTCGGTCTCATCGGCACGGCCGGCATCGAACTCCTCGCGGATCGCGGCGAGCATGGCATCCGGCAGCACGAAACGTCCGGACTGTTTTAGCGAGGCCATCAGCCGGCGGACGCTGTCGGCGTCGCGGCGGCTTGCCTCGAACAGCAGCCGCTCGAAATTCGAGGAGATCTGGATGTCCATCGAGGGCGAAGCGGAGGCGTGAACCTCGCGGACCTCATAGATGCCGGTTTTAAGCGTGCGCGGCAGGATGTCGTTGACGTTGGAGGCGATCCGCAGCCAGCGCACCGGCAGCCCCATCTTCTTGGCGACATAGCCCGCGAAGATGTCGCCGAAATTCCCCGTCGGCACGGTGAAATCCACCGTGCGCGCGGGCGCGCCGAGCGCGACAGCCGAGGTGAAATAATACACCACCTGCGCCACGATCCGCGCCCAGTTGATCGAGTTGACGCCGGACAGCGAGACCGCATCGCGAAAGCCGTGATGGTTGAACATCGCCTTCAGGATCGCCTGGCAATCGTCGAATGTGCCTTCGATCGCGAGCGCATGCACATTGGCCGCGCCGGTCGTCGTCATCATCCGCCGCTGCACGTCGGAGATCCGCCCGTTCGGGAACAGTACGACCAGATCGACATTGTCGAGACCCGCAAACGCATCGACCGCGGCGCCGCCGGTATCGCCCGACGTCGCGACCACGATGGTGGTACGTTGATTGCGCTTGGCCAGAACGTGATCCATCAGCCGCGAGATCAACTGCATCGCGACGTCCTTGAACGCCAGCGTCGGACCGTGGAACAGCTCCAGCAGGAATTGATTGGGACCGACCTGGTTGAGCGGCACCACAGCCGGATGACGGAACGTGGCGTAGGCTTCGTTCGCCATGCGGCCGAGATCGGCGTCGGAGATTTCGCCCGCGGTAAACGGCCTGATCACGTCGACCGCGACTTCCCAATAGGGCCGGCCGAAGAATCCGGCGATGGTCTCATGCGAAAGCTGCGGCCAGACCTCAGGCACGTAGAGGCCGCCGTCGCGGGCAAGCCCGGTCAGCATCACATCGCAGAAACCCAGGACGGGGGCCTCCCCCCGCGTCGAAATATAGCGCGTCAAACTACCCTCCAAAGGCGCAAGCCTCATGCCAAGCCTTTGCTATTGATCATGAATTAGGTTTCGCCAAGTCCGAGGCGAGCGGGCACCATAAAGCGTTTTGCGGCGAAGGGGAAATGGCATGAGGGTGAAAAAGCGAGGAATGGCGGGGCGGCCACCCCGCCCCGCCGGAGCCCGGCTGTTTCCCCGTCATTGCGAGCGCAGTGAAGCAATCCGTCTTTCCGTGCGTGAGGGTGACAATGGTTTGCTTCGCTTCGCTCGCAATGACGTGGAGATAGCGACGAACACACGATCGTCGTCCCCCGCGTAGGCGGGGGATCCAGTACGCCGCGGCCTATCGGTTCGATCATTGACGTCTCTGGAATACTTGTATGGGGGTGATCAAGAGTGAGCGTTGTCAGATCATTGCTATCGTCTCCTTGTTCGACGAAGACCGACATCTCCTCGTCCCGACCCCGAGACGACTAGCCGCCTGGGCGGAACGACGGTCAAGGGTGGCCGCAGGCCATCGCGGAGCGACGCAGCCCTTGACGGTCGTGAGCCCGGCGGCAGGCTTGAGGGCGGGACGAGGTTTGGCGTTAGCGGCATAGGGACGATTTCCGAGGCGAGCCCACCGTGGACGCGATACCGCGTCGCAGACTTGTATTCGGTTGATCGATCGGGACCAGAACCATGATGCATGCATGCGCATCGGGGGGCGAAGCTCCGGGGCGGCGGGTCCATTCTGGGTCGCGGCGCAAAGGCCATGTATTCCGGCGGATCACCGCCACCTCGGATGTCGTCGGCAGACTGCCGGCTGCTGAACCGTCAATCGTGTTGGAGTTGCGGAAGCTGCATGGTCAGGTGCCGGCCGGGCGCAGCCTGAGCCCCTCAGTTATCTCGCCGGTGGTTGCCAGCCGCCACAGCGCGATGAGCAGCTTGCGCGCCAGCGCCACGATCATGGTTTTGCGCGTGGCGCTGCGGCCATCTGCGGTGCGCTCGCGGAACCAGCGGACGAGCCGGCTATCCTTCTGGAAGATCAGAAAGCGCCAGGCCAGTTGGATCATGCCGCGGCGGACCCGACCATTGCCGGCGCGGGCCAGTCCCTTCTCGCGCCGGCGCTTGCCGCTCTCGTCCGGCGCGCCGGTCAGTCCGGCATAGCGCGCAACAGCTTTGCGATCGCGCAGCTTGCGCGCCAGCGCCTCATTTACCAGCATGTCGGCGGTCGCAATGCCGACGCCAAAAACCCTTGCGATCAGACGAACCATCGCGTGAGGCCTTGTCGTTGCGGCCGGCGCGAGCGCGAGCCGGCGCAACCGTTCACTTTCGATGATGTGGATCTGGTCGTGCACCAGGCGCAGCCGCTCCAGATCGCGGCGCAATTCGGCGTGGGCATTTTCCGGTAACGGTGTTCCTTCCGCGGTGTGCAGTGTCTCCAGCTTCTGCGCCGCCTTGCGCAGCCTCGGATTGAACCCGCCGATGCCGAACAGGGCGAGGACAGCCTTGATCCGGTTGACGATCCGTGTTTGCTCGCCCACGAGGCTCTCCCGCTCACGACTCGGCCGCCGCGCATCTTCTTCCGCCATGGTCGGGATCGCGACCATGCTGCAATGGCGCTTCTCGCCACGCAGCCAGCCGAGAAACGAGCGCATCAGCAGTTCCGTATCGATCCGATCGGTCTTGGCCCGGCGGTGCTCGCGGGACACTGCGATGCTTGCGGCATGGATGACGTAGGCCTCGATGGCGCGCGCCTGCAGCCAGCGCGCCAGCCAGAATCCGTCTCGCCCGGCCTCATAGGCGCAGACGATCCGCCTGACCGTCCGCCCGGCCTTGCGCGCTTCATCCTGCCAGCGCTGCAACAGCTTCAGCAGAGCGTCCGCATTTGCACCAAGCTTCTTCAGGGGCTGGCGCTCGACCCCCGGGATCACAGCCGCAACAAGCCACTTCGACTGGCTCATCTCGATCACTGCGACCAACGTGCTATCCTGTTCGAAGGCGGTGAGGGACCTGCTGGCGTCAAACGATTGCGACATGGGGTGCTCCATTGCGTGATCACGGCGCTCGAGGGTATCCACACCCTCGCCGCCGCTCCCCCCATAGCATCTGGGTCGCCCGCCTTCGCGGGCGATGACAGTTGTGTGTGCTAACCGAGCTCGATCTCGTCGTCGATCTCATGCGTCAGGCTGACGCCGCCAACCGTCAGCACCATCTTCGCCGGCAGCTTCTCATGGCCCTTGAGCTTGCCGGCCTCGATGGCGTCGCGCACTGCCTTTTCGACTTCACGCTGCGAGGTGATGCCGACTTTCTTCAGAAACTTGCGCAGGCTGGCATTGAAGACGTCTTCGTTCATGAGGGCCTCCTGATCACGGCCTGGTCGGATTGTTCAGCATCTGCTCGGCGAGATTGCGTTGGGAACGGTCGGCGCGGGCGTTGGCATTGCCGCGCTGCACGTCGCGGTTCTTGCGGCAATTGACATAATCGTTTGACCCCGCGGCGACATTGTTGGCGCGGCAGAATGCGTCGTCGTCGGCGCTGGTGTCGACCATGGTCGGCTGGCCGCGTTCGAGACAACCGGTCAGCAACGGGGCTGCCAGCAGGAGCGCGATGAAGTGCTTTGCGGGTCCAAGTTTCATTGGAGGCCTTCCGTTTTTCATCTCGTCATTGCCGGGCGCCTGTCCCCGACCTGATCGGGGATGCCCCCGCAATCCATCGAAAAGATGGCAGCCTGCTTTGAAGCCGATGGATGCCCGGGTCAAGCCCGCTTCTGCCCGGTTTAATGTTTGTAGACGAGGCGCATGACGTTGATTTCTCTGTGTTCCACTTTTTGTTGCCCGCTAGTCCGCGAACGTCACGGTATCGGCAACGCTCGCCCGCGAAGTGCGGTAGCTGTTGACCTTGTGGGCGTGGTCGGCGAAGCCGAAGGAAATGCCGCAAACCACCTTGCGATCGTCGGCCAGCTTGAAGTGGCGCCGGATCAGCCCGGAATGCCGGGCGAGAGCGGCCTGCGGAATAGTGCCGAGGCCGAGCGCCTGGGCGGCCAGCATAAAATTAGAGACATAGGCGCCGCAATCGACCGCACCGTAGATGCCGAGCGGCTCATCGGTGTGGATAACAGCAACATGCGGCGCACCAAAGAAGTTGTAGTTCTCCAGCGCCTGTTTGGCATAAGCCATCTTGTCGCCTCTGACGATGCCGAGCGTGTTGTAGAGCTGAAAACCGCTCTCGCGGCGGCGGTCGAGATAGACGCCGAGATATTCGCGCGGCGGCGTGAAGTCATGGTCATCCTTGGCGCCGGACGCGGCCTCGGCATAGATCGCCTTGCGAAATTTTTCCTTGGCCTCACCGCTCGCGATCAGTACCTGCCAGGGCTGGCTGTTGCACCATGACGCCGTGCGCTGCGACACGCTCAGAACGTGCTCGATGGTCGCGCGCGGCACCTCCTGCGGCAGGAAGGCGCGAACGGAATAGCGCTCGTTCAAGAGTTCCTCGAGCACGCCGATGCGATCATTTTGGTGCACAGTAGCGTCCATAGCACAGCTCGCTTTCGTGCCCCGGACGCAGCGCAGCGTGTAACGGTGCGCTGCAGAGCCGGGCCCATCAAGGCTAGGTCCCGGCTCTGCGGAGCAGCGCTGCGCGCCGCACCGCGTCCGGGACACGAGACTAGCGCCCCTTGGTCGGGATCTTGTTGAACGGCACGTCCTTGTCGACGCGGATATCACCGGGCAGGCCGAGCACGCGTTCGGCGATGATGTTGCGCAGGATTTCATCGGTACCGCCGGCGATGCGCATCGACGGTGACGAGAGCAGCATCTGCTGGAACTGGCCGCTCGCCGCTTGCTCGTCCGCCCCGGTGAGCGCACCGGCCGCACCCTGCAGATCCATGGCGTAGGTCGCGATGTCCTGCAGCATGGTGCCGGAGACCAGCTTGCCGATCGAATTCTCGGGGCCGGGACGCTCGCCCTTGGAAAGCGAGGAGATCGCGCGGTAGCTGGTGTATTTCAGCCCACTCGCCTTCACCGCCCAGCTGGCAAGCTTCGAACGTGTCGCGGGATCGTCGATCGCAAGCCCATCGTCGGTCATCAGGTTCGAGCAGAACTCGAACATTTCGGGAAAACCGGTCGCGAGCCGCGAGCCGATCGACATACGCTCGTTCATCAGCGTGGTCAGCGACACGTTCCAGCCGTCGCCGACGGCGCCGAGGCGTTGGTGATCGGGAATCACGACGTCGGTGAAATAGACCTCGTTGAACTCCTGCATGCCGTTGGCCTGCTTGATCGGCCGCACCTCGACGCCCTTGCTCTTCATGTCGAGGAAGAACATCGTCAGGCCCTTGTGCTTGGGCACATTGGGATCGGTGCGCGTGATCAGAAGGCCGTAGTCGGAATAGTGCGCGCCCGAGGTCCAGATCTTCTGACCGTTGACGATCCAGTTGTCGCCCTGCTTTTCCGCGCGCGTGCGCAAGCCCGCAACGTCGGAGCCGCCGGCCGGCTCGGAGAACAACTGGCACCAGATATGTTCGCCGGACGCGAGCTTCGGGAGATAATGGCGCTTGTGCTCCTCGCTGCCGAACGCCATCACCGTCGGCCCGCACATGCCCTCGCCGATCTGGAACGGCTGCGTCAGCTTGCCGTAGACGCCCTCTTCCTGCTGCCAGATCACCTTCTCGATCGGGGTCGCGCCGCGGCCGCCATATTCCTTCGGCCAGTGCAGGCAGGCCCAGCCGCCTTCGGCTTTCTTCTTCTGCCAGGCCTTGCCGACATCGACGATCTCTTCCTTCTCCAGCCGGATACGGCCCAGCGAGGATTTGGATAGCTCCGCCTCGTATTGCTTCGGCGCGTTGGCGTCGATCCATTTGCGGGCGAGGCTACGGAATTCGGCTTCCTGCGCGGTATCGTCGAAGTTCATTCTTGTTCTCCTTTGTCTCCGGACACGTGCCCCGGACGCTGCGCAGCGCGTAGCGGTGCGCTGCAGAGCCGGGGCCTATTAAACCGGCCGCCTAGTGGGCCCCGGCTCAGCGGAGCAGCGCCAAGTGCGCTGCACCGCGTCCGGAACACGTGATCTATCTTCCCTTGGTCGGGATCTGGTTGAACGGCACGTCCTTGTCGACCCTGATATCACCGGGCAGGCCGAGCACGCGCTCGGCGATGATGTTGCGCATGATCTCATCGGTGCCGCCTTCGACGCGGGTGCCCGGCGCGCGCAGCAGCATCGCCTGGAATTTGCCGGCGACTTCGGCATCCTCCGGACCGCTTAGCACGCCGGCGGCGCCCTGCAGGTCCAGCGCATACATCGCGACTTCCTGGACCATCGATCCCGCGACCAATTTGCCGATGGAATTTTCCGGACCCGGACGCTCGCCTTTCGACAGCGCCGAGATCGCGCGCATGCTGGTGTATCTCAGGCCACTGGCCTTCACTGCATAGTTCGCAAGCCTTGAACGAACGCTGCGGTCCTCGATCGCGGGTCCCTCTTCCAGCATCAGGCTGTTGCAGAAGTCGAACAATTCCGGGAAGCCGGTCGAAACACCGGCGCCGATCGACATGCGCTCGTTCATCAGCGTGGTCAGCGAGACGTTCCAGCCGTCGTTGACGGCGCCCAGCCGCTGCGAATCCGGGATCACGACGTCGGTAAAGTAGACCTCGTTGAAGTCGGACTGGCCGCTGGCCTGCTTGATCGGCCGCACCTCGACGCCCGGGCTCTTCATGTCCAGGAAGAACATGGTCAGCCCCTTGTGCTTCGGCACGGTCGGATCGGTGCGGGTGAGCAGGATACCGTAATCAGAGTAGTGCGCGCCCGAGGTCCAGATTTTCTGGCCGTTGATGATCCAGTCGTCACCCTTCTTCTCGGCGCGGGTGCGGAGGCCCGCGACGTCGGAACCGCCGGCGGGTTCGGAGAACAGCTGACACCAGACCTTCTCGCCCGAGGCCAGCGGCGGCAGGTACTTGCGCTTCTGCTCCTCGCCGGCGAACGCCATCATGGTCGGTCCGCACATGCCGTGGCCGATGATGAACATGCCGGAGAGCTTGCCGAACGGGCCCTCTTCCTGCTGCCAGATCACCCGCTCGATCGGCGAGGCGCCGCGGCCGCCATATTCCTTGGGCCAGTGCAGGCAGGCCCAGCCGGCATCGGCCTTCTTCTTCTGCCAGGCCTTGGCAACCTCCAGAATATTGGCGCCCTTGAGCACGGTTCGGCCGAGCGAGGATTTGCGCAGCTCCTCCTCGTATTGCTTCGGCGCGTTGGCTTGTATCCACGCTCTCGCCTCGGCGCGAAACGCGGCTTCCTGCGGTGTGTCGTCGAAGTTCATGTTTTCAATCCTCGGCGGCTTCGTAGGATGGGTAGAGCGAAGCGAAACCCATCGTCCTCAGCTCGTGGTTTGATGGGTTTCGCTGCGCTCTACCCATCCTACAAATCGAACCTTACGCCGCGTTCTTCTTGCGCATGCGGTCGATCAACTGATCTTCCCAATACGACAGGCTGCCGAGCGTCAGCGCGGTGGCGTTGGCGCGGCGGTAGTACATGTGGCAGTCGAACTCCCAGGTGAAACCCATGCCGCCGTGAACCTGGATGTTATTCTTGGAGCAGTGCTGGAACGCCTGCGTCGCGCTGATCCGCGCAGCCGCTGCCGCTTCGGGCAATTCCGATGCGTTGGTCGAGAGCGCCCAGGCGCCGTAGTAGCAATTGGAACGCGCCAGCGTCGCCGAAACATACATGTCGGCCAGGATGTGCTTCACCGCCTGGAACGAACCGATCGGCCGGCCGAACGCGATACGATCCAGCGCATAGTCGCGGCCCATCTCCAACGCACGGTCTGAACCGCCGACCTGTTCGAACGCGAGCAGCACGGCCGCGCGGTCGAGCACTTGAGTGAGGATGCTCCAGCCGTCGCCGGCTGCTCCCAGCGGTTCGGCCTTGGCGTTCTTGAAGGTGAGTTCGGCCTGGCCGCGGGTCGGGTCGACATTGGTCAGCGACTTCGTCTCGACGCCGCCGGCCTTCAGGTCGACCAGGAACAGCGAGATGTCGGAATCGCGCCCGGTGGAACCGGTGCGCGCGGCGACCACGGCGAAATCGGCAATGGCGCCATCCGGCACCGGCTTCTTCACGCCGTTGAGCGTGCCACCGGAGGCCTGCAGCTTGATCGCCTTCGGCGACGGATTGCCCTTGCCTTCGAACAGCGCCAGCGTGCCGATCGCCTCGCCGCTTGCGATCTTCGGCAGCCATTTCTGCTTCTGCGCGCCGGAGCCCGCCAGCAGCAGCGCTTCGGCGGCGAGATAGACGGTGGAGGAAAACGGCACCGGCGCATTCGCGCGCCCCATTTCTTCCGCGATCACGCAGAGCTCGAGATGACCGGCGCCCGCGCCGCCGAATTCTTCCGGGATCGCGACGCCGAGAAAACCCATCTCGGCGAGCCCCTTCCACAGCGCCTTGTCATACGGCGCCTTGCCGTCGAGCACCTCGCGCACGGCCTTCGGCGGGCACTTTTCGGCGAGAAACTTCCTCGCCGCATCGCGCATCTGTTTTTGTTCGTCGGAGAAATCGAAGTTCATGGCGGGTTACTCGCGTTGATGATGGCTCTGTAGGATGGGTGGAGCGAAGCAATACCCATCAATTGTTTGGTTCGGCTGATGGGTTTCGCTGCGCTCTACCCATCCTACGGTCAGTTCAAAATGATCACGTCCTCTTCCGGCTGATCGGCGTAAAGCTTCTCCACCAGCGCGGCGCGGCGCTCGAGGCCGGCGCGCTGGTTGATGTAGCCCTTGTCGGTGAGTTCGTTGCCGTCGATCGAGGGCGGCTCAGCCATCAGCATGGCCCGCGCGATCCGCATGCTGCTGCCGGTGGTGGACGCGTTGTGCGCCTCCAGCCCGCGCTTCAGGCAGGCGATCACTTCGGAATGCCTGACCACGTCTTCAAACGTCGCATCGGGATTGCCTGTCATCTGCCGGCAGGCATGCAGATTGGGCCAGGCGAGCAATCCGATGAACGGACGATCCTGCCCCGTGACCAGGGCGTCGTGCACGACAGGCGTGGCGGCTGCGATCGCATCGGTGCGCAGCGAGCCGACATGGACGAAGGTGCCGGTCGTCAGCTTGAAATCCTCGACCACGCGACCGGCGAAGATGATGCCCTGCAGCGGATCGTTTTCATCGACGAAGACGCCGGCATCGCCGATGCAGTAGAAACCTTCCTCGTCGAACATCTTCTTCGTCAAATCGGGTTGGCCGAAATAGCCGGGCGTGACGTTGATACCGCGCAGGCGCAGTTCGTATTTCGAGCCGCACGGCACCAGCTTCAGTTCGACGCCGGGGAACGGCAGGCCGATCAAGCCGACACGCTCAGTGTCCCAATAGGTGCCAGTCGAGGTCGGCGCGGTCTCGGTCGAGCCCCAGCCGGTGTAGAACACGATGCGCTCGCCGGAGGTCTTCACCGCCAGCGCCTGCATGCGGTCGTAGAGATCATCAGGCAGCCGCGCGCCGCCGTAGGCCATGATGCTTAGATTTCTGAAGAAGCTGCGGCACAGCGCATCGTCCTTTTCCATCGCAGCCGCAAGCGCCGCGTAACCGGCGGGCACGTTGGCATAATAGGTCGGAGACACTTCGCGCAGATTACGGATCGTCTCGTCGAACTGGCCGGGCATCGGTCGGCCGTCGTCGATATACAGCGTGCCGCCATCGACCAGGATCGGATGGAATGCGGCATTGCCGCCCATGGTGTGATTCCACGGCATCCAGTCCAGCACCGTCGCGAGCGGCCCGTTCGGATCGCGCGGGCGCACCTGCATCATCATCGCCGCATTGGCGCACATCATCTCCTGCGTGTTGATGACGGCCTTGGGCATCCCGGTCGAGCCCGAGGTGAACAGCAGCTTGCCGACGGTTTTTGGCGTAATTTTCGAAACCGAGTCCTCGACCGCGCTTGTCACCGGCGTTGCCGCGAGATCGGCAAAGGATACGCTCTTGATGCCTTCGCAGGGCCGCAACACATGCACGACGGTGACGCCGGTTAGGTCGATCGCCCTGAGCGCCTTCTCGAAGGTCGGCCCGTCCTGCACCATCACGACCGCAGGCTTGATCAGGTCGAAGAGGTATTTGAGCTTGAGATGATCCTGGCTCATCAGCGAATAGGCCGGCGACACCGGCGCGGCCGGCAGCCGCGCCTGCATCGCGGCCTGCGTCATCAGCGCGTGCTCGATCGAATTGCCCGACAGGATCGCAACGGGGCGGCCTTCGGTAAGGCCGAGGTTGAGAAGACCCTGCGTCAAGCCATCGACAATGCGCTTGGCTTCGCCGTAAGAGACTTTGCGCCATTGCCGATCGGCGCCGCCGCGCTGCGCCAGCCAGATGCGCTCAGGCGCCTGCTTGGCCCATTTCGCGAGCGAAGCCGGAATATGCTTCTCGTAAGGCTGCAGCGGAATGCGCGATTTCAGGATGATGACGCCATCCGGACGACGCTCGACCGCGATGTCGCGCGCCAGCCATTCGATCTTGCGAAAGGCCGGCCTGGTCAACACTGCGGCAGCACTCCCACTCATATTGCGTCTCCCGGAATTCTTGTCCTTTGCGGATCTTGTCGTCATCGCTTGATATAGACAGGCTTTCGCTTTTCGAGAAAGGCCCTGATGCCTTCGTTGAAATCTTCCGAGCGGCTGCACAACACTTGATTGCGATCTTCCATCGCGATCACGGCCTCGATCGAGCCGGCATCGACGCTCATGTTGAGGCATTCCTTTGATAGCCGCAGTCCCACCGGCGAAGCCGTCATCATCGCGTCGACATAGGGCTCGGCCGCTGCGTCAAGGCCGCCTTCCTCGACGACTTCGGAGACAAGCCCCACCGCAAGCGCGCGTTCGGCGCCGATGAAGCGACCGGTAAGAATCAATTCGGAGGCGACCGAGACGCCGACCAGACGCGGCAGGAAATAGGAGGTGCCGATGTCGCAGCCGCCGAGACCGAGCTTGATGAAGGCGCAATTCATCCGCGCGGATCTGGTCGCGATGCGGATGTCGGCGGCGAGCGCCAGCGCAAAGCCGCCACCGGCGGCTGCGCCCTGGATCAGCGCAATGATCGGCTGCGGACAGCGCCGCATCAGCATCACAATGTCGGCAATGCGGCGCTGAGAATCCAAAGACTCGGTCACGCCGGGCGGCTCCTGCTGGCCGGCGCGGCGCTGCATCGCATGCTTCAGGTCAAGCCCGGCGCAGAACGCCGCGCCGGCGCCCCTCAGCACCACGACGCGGGTCGAGCGGTTACGCTGCAGGCTTTCGAAATAGGCATTGAGCGCGTCGATCAGGCTCGGATCGAGCGCGTTGAGACTGTCCGGGCGATTGAGCGTGACCCAATCGACGCCGTCATGATGTTCGATCCGCAGCGGTTGAGTCACGAGGCGCTCCCATCCATCGTCGTCCCGGCCTTGAGCCGGGACCCATAACCACAGGCCTTTGTTGTTACGCACGGCGTCGGCTACCTTGCCTCACAGAGACGCCGCGGAGTATGGGTCCCCGCTTTCGCGGGGACGACAGAGCGGACGCTACCTTGGCGCCATGCGGATCGCGCCGTCGAGACGAATGGTCTCGCCGTTCAGCATCGGGTTCTCGACGATGTGAACCGCAAGCGCGCCGTACTCCGAAGCATCGCCGAGGCGGGCCGGATGCGGCACCTGAGCCCCCAAGCTCTTGCGGGCCTCTTCGTTCAGACCCATCAAGAGCGGCGTCAGGAACAGGCCGGGCGCGATGGTGTTGACACGGATCTTGAGGCTGGCGAGATCGCGGGCGGCCGGCAGCGTGAGGCCGACGACGCCGCCCTTCGAGGCCGAATAGGCGATCTGGCCGATCTGGCCTTCATAGGCCGCGACGGAAGCGGTGTTGATGGCGACGCCGCGCTCCTCGCCGACCGGCGGCGCAGTGGCGAGCCGCTCGGCGAACAGGCGGAGCACGTTGAAGGTGCCGATCAGATTGACATTGATGATGCGAACGAACTTCGCCAGCGGATAGACACCGTCCTTACCGACGGTGCGCTGCGATCCGCCGATGCCGGCGCAGTTCATCAGCACGCGGGCGATGCCATGCGCGGCTTCGGCCTTGGCAATCGCCGCCTTGATCGCCTCTTCGTCGGTGACGTCGGCGTGCAGGGCGACGCCCTTCACTTCGGTGGCGACCTTTTCGGCGTTTTCCTTGTTCTGGTCGATCACGCCGATTTTCGCGCCCTTGGCGGCCATGGCGCGGGCGGTCGCGGCGCCGAGGCCGGAGCCACCGCCGGTGATGAGAACGGCTACGTCTTGCAACTGCATCTTTAGGACCTTTCCTTGGGTGTTTTCTTCTCTAGATCGGCGAATAGCGAATAGGGAGTAGCGAATGGCGCAGATGACCATTCGCTATTCGCTACTCACCATTTGCCCATTCAACATTCCGCCGCAGATCAGCGCTTCCATATGCTTGATGTATTCGCGGCAGACTTCATCGGTGACGGGACCAACGCCGGTCGCGCGGGACATCGCGTGGCGGCCGAAGAACAGGTGGTCGCAGGCACCGATCAGGCTGGTGTAGAACAGCACCGGATCGATGTTGCGGAACTCGCCGGTCTTGACCCCTTCCGCAAGCAGCCGGCGATGAAATTCCAGCAAGGGGGCTACAAAAAACTTCGATACCTCGTCGGCGGCTTCCGCGCTGCTCTCGTGCAGGAGGTAATGAATCAACCGGTTCATATAGGGGAACTGGTGATAGGCACGGATGATGCCGCCGATATGCAGGCGCAGTTTTGCCGTCGGCGAAATCGGCTGGCTGATGAGGTATTCGAGCTGCGACATCTCGGTCGCGGCGTCGCGCGCCAAAAGCGCCAGCAACAGCCCGTCCTTGTTGCCGAAATGGTATTTCACCAGCGCCGCGTTGACGCCCGACTTCTGCGCGATGTCGGACAGCGACACCTCGATCGAGGCGCGCTCGATCATCAGCTCGCTCGCCGCGACAAGCAGCTTCTCGGCGGTGGTGTTTTTACCGCCCGGAAGCCTGGTCGGTACGCTGGTATTCAACGGTGATCCCATTCCCTGCCTGCCGGAAATCCGGGCTGCACATAAGCGCATGCCGCGGCTGCACTCAAGAGTTAATTGATTGATTGACTAAATCCCGCCGCGCCCCTTAAATCCGGCCAATCCATCAAACGCCATCCATAACAATCCAAGGGAGAACAGACATGGCCGAGGCCTATATCGTCGCCGCCGCGCGTACCGCAGGTGGCCGCAAGGGCGGACGTCTCGCAGGCTGGCACCCGGCCGATCTCGCCGCTTCCGTGCTTGATACGCTGGTCGATCGCACCAAGGTCGATCCCGCCCAGATCGAGGACGTCATCATGGGCTGCGTGATGCAGGCCGGCGAGCAGTCCAACAACATAGCCCGCAACGCGGTGATGGCCTCGAAACTTCCCGAGAGCGTGCCCGCCACCTCCGTTGACCGCCAGTGCGGCTCGTCGCAGCAGGCGCTGCACTTCGCGGCGCAGGCCGTGATGGCCGGCTCGATGGACATCGTGATCGCTGCCGGCGTGGAATCGATGACGCGCGTCCCGATGGGCCTCGCCTCACAGCTCCCCGCCAAGAACGGCTTTGGCCATTACAAGAGTCCGGGCCTCGAGGCGAAATATCCGAACATCGTGTTCAGCCAGTTTACCGGCGCGGAAATGATGGCTGAGAAGTATGGGCTCTCCAAGGACCAGCTCGACGAATACTCCTACAACAGCCACCAGCGCGCGATCGCTGCGACGCAAGCCGGAAAATTCAAGGACGAAATCGTTCCGCTGCAGATTACCCGCGCTGACAACTCGACCGATACCCATCATATCGACGAGGGCATCCGCTTCGACGCCAGCCTCGACGGCATCAAGGGCGTCAAGCTGATCGCCGAGAACGGCAAGCACACCGCCGCCAGCGCCAGCCAGATCTGCGACGGCGCCTCCGGCGTCCTGGTGGTCAACGAACGCGGCCTTAAGTCACTCGGCGTCAAGCCGCTGGCGCGCATCCATCACATGACCATGATGGGCGGCGATCCCGTGATCATGCTGGATGCCCCGCTGCACGCCACCAAGCGGGCGTTGGAGAAGGCCGGCATGTCGATCAACGATATCGACCTGTTCGAGGTCAACGAGGCCTTCGCCGCCGTGCCGGTGGCGTGGCTGAAGACGACAGGCGCCGATCCGGAAAGGCTCAATGTCAATGGCGGCGCGATCGCGCTCGGCCATCCGCTCGGCGGCTCCGGCACCAAGCTGATGACCACGCTGGTCAACGCCCTCAAGCAGAACAACAAGCGTTACGGCCTGCAGACCATGTGCGAAGGCGGCGGCATGGCGAACGTGACGATCGTGGAGCGGCTTTAAGAGCCGCTGCAGGACGTAAGAAGCGTCCACCACAAAAAGTGTCGTCCCGGCCCTTATGCGCAATTGCGCATCAGGAGCCGGGACCCATAACCACGGGTGTTGTGGTTATGCTGAGCTGTAGCTCCGGCTCCCTTCAACCAATCAAAACTGTGGTTATGGGCCCCTGCGCCAAGTGCGCAATTGCGCACAAGGCAGGGGCGACGCATCACCCGAGGAAACACCCATGACCCACCCCTCCGTCCACGCCCGCACCTATCCGAACAAGATCGCCTACCAGATGGCCGGGACCGGCAAGTCGATCACCTATCGCGAACTCGACGAGCTTTCGAACCAGGGCGCGCAACTGTTCCGCTCGCTTGGGCTGAAGGCCGGCGACCACATCGCGCTGTTGATGGAAAACCGCCTCGCCTTCATGGAAATCTGCTGGGCGGCGCAGCGCGCAGGTCTCTATTACACTGCAATCAGCCGCTATCTGACGCAGGACGAGATCGCCTACATCGTCAGGGACTGCGGCGCAGAGGTCTTCATCACCACGCCGAAATGCGCCGAACAGGTCAGGGGCCTTGTCGGCCAGCCTGATGGCCCGCTGCTCTACATGATGGACGAGCCCGAGCCGGGCTTCCGTTCCTTTGACAAGGAAGCCGCCGCGCAGCCGGCCACGCCGATTGCGGATGAAGTGGCGGGCTACGACATGCTGTATTCGTCGGGCACCACCGGGCGGCCCAAAGGCATCAAAAAGGAGTTCGAAGGCAAGGCGATCGACGTGCCGAACCCGCTCCTGAAAACTCTCTGCGCCGACATGTGCGGCATGTCGTCCGACAGCATCTATCTGTCGCCGGCGCCGCTCTATCACGCAGCTCCCTTGCGCTTCAACATGATGGCGATCACGCTCGGCGGCACCTCCATCATCATGGAGCATTTCGACGCCGAAGATTTCCTGAAGCTGGTCGAGAAATACAAGGTCACCCAGTCGCAGCTGGTGCCGACCATGTTCGTGCGCATGCTGAAGCTGCCCGATGAAGTGCGCACGCGCTATAATGTCTCCTCGTTGAAAGGCGCCATCCACGCCGCGGCCCCCTGCCCGGTCGACGTGAAAGCAAAAATGATCGAGTGGTGGGGACCGATCCTGATCGAGTATTACGCCGGCTCCGAAGGCAACGGCGTCACCGTCTCGACCTCCCAGCAATGGCTGACCCATCGCGGCACCGTCGGCCGCGCGGTGGTCGGTAAGGTGAAAATTCTCGACGAGAACGACGCGGAGCGTCCCGTGGGCGAGATCGGCACGGTCTATTTCGCCGACGCGCCTGTTTTCACCTATCACAACGATCCCGAGAAGACGAAGAAGGCCTACAACGAAAAGGGCTGGTCGACGCTCGGCGACGTCGGCTATCTCGACGCGGAAGGTTTTCTCTATCTCACCGACCGCAAGAGCTACATGATCATTTCCGGCGGGGTGAACATCTACCCGCAGGAGACCGAGGACATCCTGATCACCCATCCCGCCGTCTCCGACGTCGCGGTGTTCGGCGTGCCGAACGAGGAGATGGGCGAAGAGGTCAAGGCCGTGGTGCAACCGCACGACATGTCCAGGGCCGGGAAAGAGCTCGAGGCCGAACTGATCGTGTTCTGCCGCAAGCATCTGTCGCCGATCAAATGCCCGAAGAGCATCGACTTCGAGGCTGAATTGCCGCGCACGCCGACCGGCAAGCTCGTGAAGCGCCATCTGCGCGACAGGTACTGGCCGAAGGTGGCGAAGCCGTAGCGCTTGTTCACCCGCCCCTGGAGGGGGCGGGTGAAGAACGTTGCGCATTTCCGTCAAGCCCGGGCTTGTCCCGGGCATCCACGTCTTTAGAGTCTGACGGCAAAGAGACGTGGATGGCCGGAACAAGTCCGGCCATGACGAGGAAACACAATGACCACCCTCCCCGAGATCCCGCTCCCCTCCTCCATCCGCTCCCGCTACGTCGACGGCATCAACGGCCTGCGCATGCACGTGCTGGAAGCCGGCTTCGAGACGCGCGGTCGCCCCAGCGTGCTGCTGCTGCACGGCTTTCCCGAACTGGCCTATAGCTGGCGCAAGGTGATGCCGGTTCTCGCAGCGGCCGGCTATCACGTGATTGCGCCGGACCAGCGCGGCTATGGCCGCACCACCGGATGGGATCCGGACTACGACGGCGATCTCGCCTCGTTCCGGCTCACCAATCTGGTGCGCGACGCACTCGGGCTGGTGTCGGCGTTCGGCTATCGCAGCGTCGACGCTGTCATCGGGCATGACTTCGGCTCGTCGGTCGCGGCCTGGTGCGCGCTGATCCGGCCCGACGTGTTTCGCTCGGTCGTCATGATGAGCGCGCCGTTCGCCGGTCCACCGTCGCTGCCCTTCAACACCGTGGACGGTCCGGTCAAACCCGCAACAGAAGATCCCCTTCATCGCGACCTCGCCGCGCTGCCGCGGCCGCGCAAGCACTACCAATGGTACTATTCGACGCGCGAGGCGAACGACGACATGCACCAGGCGCCACAGGGCGTGCATGATTTCCTGCGCGCCTACTACCATCACAAGAGCGCGGACTGGAAAGACAACCGGCCCTATCCGCTCAAATCATGGACGGCGGACGAAATCGCAAAACTGCCGACCTATTATGTAATGGACCTTGCCAATGACATGGCCGCGACCGTCGCGAAGGAAATGCCATCGTCCGCCGAAATCACCGCCAACAAATGGCTTCCTGACAGCGAGCTTGCCTTCTATAGCGCCGAATATGCCCGCACCGGATTTCAGGGCGGCCTGCAATGGTATCGCTGCGGCACCTCGAGCGTGTTCTTGCCCGAACTGCAGACCTGGTCGGGCCGCACCATCGACGTGCGCTCTGCCTTCATCTCGGGCAAGCAGGACTGGGGCACCTATCAACGCCCCGGCGTGTACGAGGCCATGCAGTCGAAGGCCTGCACGCGCATGATCGGCTGCCATCTCGTCGATGGCGCGGGCCACTGGGTGCAGCAGGAAAAGGCTAACGAGGTGAGCTGGTTGCTGGTGCAATTCTTGCGAGGGGCGACGGCGAGCGCATAGACGAAGGTGAACCAGGCCACGCCCAACAATTGACCGCGGCGACAGCCAATATTAGAATAATTCTAAAGTAAGAAAAAGGCGCTGTCCCGTGAAGAATTTCGCCGATCTGACCGAGCGCGAAGTGCTGGCTGTTGCGATCTCTTCCGAGGAGGAAGACAGCCGGATCTACATGAGTTTCGCTGAAGATCTCGCCGATCGCTATCCGGACTCGGCCAAGGTGTTCGAGGAGATGGCCGAGGAGGAGCGAGGCCACCGCCACCGGCTGCTGGAGTTGTACGAGGAGCGCTTCGGCAAGCACCTGCCGCCGATCCGGCGCGATAACGTCAAAGGGTTTTTGCGCCGCCGCCCGGTCTGGCTGACCAGGAACCTATCGCTCGACATCATCCGCAAGGAAGCCGAGACGATGGAGTTCGAGGCCGAGCGCTTCTACATCAAGGCCGCCGAGCAGAGCCAGGATGTCGACGTCCGCCGCTTGCTCGGCGATCTTGCCGACGCGGAGAAAGGCCACGAGAGCCTAGCCGCCAAGTTGACCGACCAGATCCTCAGTCCGGACGTTCGCGCGGAAGAAGACAAGACGCGCCGGCGCGTGTTCGTGCTGCAATATGTGCAGCCGGGACTCGCCGGGTTGATGGACGGCTCGGTCTCGACGCTCGCCCCGCTGTTCGCCGCGGCGTTTGCCACCCATCAGAACTGGCCGACGTTTCTGGTCGGACTCGCCGCCTCGATCGGCGCCGGCATCAGCATGGGCTTTGCCGAAGCCTTGTCCGACGATGGCTCGCTGACGGGGCGTGGTTCGCCATGGCTGCGCGGCGTCACTTGCGGATTAATGACGGCACTCGGCGGCGTCGGCCACACGCTTCCCTATCTGGTACCGGATTCCTGGGCGAACGCGTTCTGGATCGCAACCGCCATCGCCTGTGTCGTGGTGTTCTTCGAACTATGGGCGATCGCCTTTATCCGCGCGCGATACATGGACACGCCATTCCTGCAGGCGGCGTTCCAGATCGTGCTCGGCGGCGGCATCGTGCTCGCGGTCGGGATACTGATCGGCGGGGCGTAGCTATCAGCAATTGCTGTCAAGCATCCGTCTTGCGACCCCTGCATAAACTGAGCATCATCTGTGGCCTTCATCGAAAACAACAGACCGGGAGCGCGCCTTGGCCAAATCGCAATGGAGTTTCAAGACCGCCGTCGAATTGTCGGCGGCCCTCGCTGCCAAAAAAGTTTCAGCCGTCGAATTGGCCGAGGACGCGATCGGCCGCATCGAACGGCACGACGCGAAGATCAATGCGATTTGCGTTCGCGATTTCGAGCGCGGCCTTGCCGCCGCCCGCGGCGCCGACGCCGAACTGGCACGCGGCGTGAAGAAGCCGCTGCTCGGTCTCCCCGTGACGGTGAAAGAATCCTACAACATCGCAGGATTGCCGACGACATGGGGCATTCCGGCGCAGAAGGATTTTACGCCGACCGAGGACGCACTCTCGATCACGCGCGCCAAGGACGCCGGCGGCGTGATCCTTGGCAAGACCAACGTGCCGCTCGGGCTCGGCGACTGGCAAAGCTACAACGAGATTTACGGCACCACCAACAACCCGTTCGATCTCGGCCGCACGCCGGGCGGCTCTTCCGGCGGATCGTCGGCGGCGCTCGCCGCGGGCTACGGGCCGCTGTCGCTCGGCTCAGATATCGGCGGATCGCTGCGCGTGCCCGCATTTCACTGCGGCGTCTATGCGCACAAGCCGACGTTTGGGCTGGTCCCCGGCCGCGGCCATACCCCGCCGCCATTCCAACCGTTGCCGCTTGACCGCGACCTTGCCGTGATTGGACCAATGGCGCGCAGCGCCGCCGATCTTTCGCTGCTGCTCGACACCATCGCAGGCCCCGATCCACTGGAGGCCGGCAAGGGCTACAAGCTCGCACTGCCGCCGTCGCGTCACGGCGCGCTGAAGGACTTTCGCGTGCTGGTGATCGATACCGACCCGGTGATGCCGACCGACAACGTGGTGCGTGGCACGATCGGCAACCTCGTCTCCAATCTCGAAAAGGTTGGCGCCATGGTCGAACGCAACAGCCCGCTGCTGCCGGACTTTGCCGAAACATCCCGGCTCTACATGCGGATGCTGATGGCGTTCCTCGGCGCCTCCTTCCCGCCGGAAGCCCATGCCGGTGCGGAGGCCGCCCTCGCCGCGCTGCCGGCGAGCGACCTGAGCCTCCGCGCCGAACGCCTGCGCGGCATGACGCAAAGCCACCGCAACTGGCTGATGGACGATGTCGCGCGCGGGCGGCTGCGCGCGCAATGGCGCGAACTGTTCAAGACCTATGACGCCGTGATCTGCCCGATCATGCCGACGCCGGCCTATCCGCACGACCATTCCGACGACCAGGAGAAGCGCCGCATCAAGATCGACGGCAAGGATTACGTCTATCCCGATCAGCTCTCCTGGCCCGGCATCGCCACCTTGCCCGGCCTGCCCTCCACCGCGATCCCGACCGGCTTTTCGCCGGATGGGTTGCCGGTCGGCGTGCAGATCGTCGGGCCCTGGCTGGAGGACCGCACGCCGCTAAAGCTGGCGGAACTGATCGAGCGCGAATTCGGCGGCTTCAAGCCGCCGCCTATGTTTGATGATTGAGGGGCGAAAACTTACCTGCAACGTTATTGCGTGCGGCGCGAAGCGATCCATAATCATCTCAGGAAGCCGGATTGCTTCGCCGCCCGCGTCTCGCAGCGACGCGAAACGCAAAGACTGAAGGGGAAGTCATGAGCAAGGATGTCGAAGAGCTAACTGCGCTCAACCGCGACTACGTCGCCTCCGTGCAGAATTGCGACGTCAAACGTTTCGACGAGATTCTGGCGCCAGATTTCTATTGCTCGAATCCCGACAAGACCTTGGTCGACCGAGCAGCGTTTCTGAAACAGACGGCGGTGCCGGTAACGATCAGGAACCTGACGACCCACGACGTCAAAATCCGCGTGCTGGGCGACTTCGCCATCATCCACGCCGCTACGAGCTATACGACGGCTGACGGCCACCAGGCTCATGGCCGTTACACCGATTGCTGGGCGAAACAGAACGGCAAGTGGCTCGCGGTGTCCGCGCACGTGTCGCGATAAGTCAAAGCCGTCATTGCCGGGCTTGACCCGGCAATCCATCCGCTTCGAAGGAAGGCTTCTTGTGAAGATCGATGGATGCCCGGGTCAAGCCCGGGCATGACGAGCTCGATCTATCTCACGTATCGAACATGATCACGCTGCGCAGCGTTTTGCCGGCCTTCATGCTGGCAAAGCCCTCGTTGATTTCGGAGAGCTTCAGCTTGGCCGAGATCCAGTCCTCCAGGTGCAGCTTGCCGCGCATGTAGAATTCGACGAGGCGGGGCATGTCGACGCGGAAATGATTGGAGCCCATCGACGAGCCCTGGATCCGGCGCTCGCGCAGGAAATCGAAGCCGTGCAGTTCGATCTTCTGGCCGAACGGGATCATGCCGACGATGGTCGCGGTGCCGCCCGCCGCCAGCATCGCAAAGGACTGCTCTGCGGTTTCCTTGCGGCCCAGCACCTCGAAGGAGTGATGCACGCCGCCACCGGTGAGTTCGCGCACCTGCTGCACCACGTCGCCCCTCGCAGGGTCGACGATGTCGGTGGCGCCGAGCTTGCTGGCCAACTGCAGCTTGGCCGGGTTGGTATCGATCGCGATGATGCGGCCGGCGCCTGCGATCGCAGCCCCATTGATCGCCGCCATGCCGACGCCGCCGCAGCCGATCACCGCGACGGTTTCGCCGGCCTGAACCTTGGCCGTGTTCACCACCGCGCCGTAGCCGGTGATCACGCCGCAGCCGATCAGCGCCGCCAGCTCCAGCGGCATGTCCTTGCGGATTTTGACGATGGCATTTTCGTGCACCAGCATCTGCTCGGCGAAGGACGAGAGGTTGAGGAACTGATGGAGCTTCTCCTCACGCGCCCAGGACAGCCGGTTGGACTGGCCGGGCAGCATCTTCACGGTGGTGTCGGTGCAGAGCACCGTGCGGCCGGTGGCGCAGTTGTCGCAGGTGCCGCAGAACACCGACAGGCAGGTCACGACGTGATCGCCGGGTTTTACATAGGTGACGTCGGAACCGACCTTCTCGACCACGCCGGCCGATTCATGGCCGAGCACGGCCGGCAGCGGATGCGGGTAGAGCCCTTCCATGAAATGCAAATCGGAATGGCAGAGGCCGGCGACGCGCGTGCGGATCAGGACTTCGCGCGGGCCGGGATTCGGCACGCTGACATCCTCGATCACCAACGGCTTGTTGACTTCATGCAGGACGGCGGCCTTCATCGGTGCTTCCCCTTCAATTTCTGTTATTTTTGAACCAGAACTGAAGCCAGCCTACGCTGCGACGAGCAATTCGCCAACCTCGGCCATGCCGACGCTGCGCTCACCGAGCAACTGATCGGTGATGGCACGCTGGGTCGCATTTTCCGCAAGCCGGAACGGGTCGACCGCCGAGACGCGATGGTCGATCACCATCCGCGACAGCAACAGCCGCCGGGCGTCGCCGCGCATCTCGTGGATGCGTCCGCCCTCCCAGGCCAGCGCGACCGCACTGGCGACATGATAGAGCAGGCTGGTGGCGCGTCGCGCATCGCCCTCGTTGTCGCTCCGGCTGGCCACTTCGCGCGCGAATCCGACGGCGCGATCGGTCAATTCCCGCAGACGATTGCGCCAGGCCTGCGGCACATTGGCGCTGTCGTCGAGACGGGCGTGCAGGTCCGCTGCCAACGCCGCATCGGCGCCGTGACGGCCGACCGCGCGCGTTAGCGCATCTATGGCCACAATATTACCGGTGCCTTCCCAGATCGAGCCGAGATGGGCGTCGCGCAGCAGCCTGCTGGTTGCAAATTCCTCGATGTAGCCGATCCCGCCGCGCATCTCCAACGCATCGCCGCAGACTTTTCGCGCGTCACGCGTCGCGCGGAATTTCAGCGTCGGCGTCAGGATGCGCAGCAACGCGGCGGCGTCCTGGCTGCCGGCCTCGGCGCGGTCCAGCGCATCTGCGGTGAGGAAGCTCATCGACAGCGCCTGCTCGGTCGGCAGCATGATCTTCGTCAATTGCCGCCGCGCCAGCGGCAGGTCGATGATGCGGCTGCCGAACACCACGCGGTTTCGCGCCACCGTCATCGCATCATGGTGCGCGCGCCGCATCAGCGCGGTGGATTTGACACCGTTGGAGAGCCGCGACGAATTGACCATCTCGGCCATCTGCACGAAGCCGCGGTCGAGCTTGCCGACGGCATAGGCAATCGCGCCCTCGAACTTGATTTCGCCCGACGCCATCGAGCGGGTGCCGAGCTTGTCCTTCAGGCGGACGATCCGGTAGTGGTTCTGCGAGCCGTCGTCGAGATACCGCGGCATCAGGAACAGCCCGACGCCACGCGTGCCAGGACCCGCGCCCTCGGGGCGCGCCAGCAGCATCACCACCTTGGCGTCGGCATTGGAGCAGAACCATTTTTCGCCGTAGAGCCGCCAGTGCTCGCCTTCCTGCACGGCTCTTGTCGTCAGCGTGCCGACGTCGGAGCCGCCCTCCTTCTCAGTCATGAACTGGCCGCCCTGGGTCAGCTTGCTCATGTCGGTCTGGGTCAGGCCGTCGAGATATCTCGCCTTCAACGCCTCGCTGCCGAAATTGTTGAGCAGTTTTGCGCAGCCGTCGGTGACGTTGATCGGGCAACCCATGCCGAACTCGGTCTGATTGAACAGGAACGTAAAGGCGTGCTTGGCCACAACAGGGTATTTGTCCGGCCAGCCCATGATGCCCTTGCGGATCGACATCGCGTGAATGCCAAACTCACCGAACGCGGCCTTCTCCAACTCGCGGTAGGCCGGATGATATTCGATGTACTGGGTATCGCGCCCGAACTTGTCGCGCTGATGCAATACCGGCGTGTGACGGTCGGCGAGCCGCGCGCATTCGTCGAGATAGCCTCCGGCCATTTCGCCGAGGCGATCGAGATGCGGCTCGATATGGCGGAACAGCGCATCAGGGAGATGCAGCCGCAGCAGATCCGTCAGCGCCGGATCGGCCCGGTAGAAATTCATTCCCGTCGTATCAGGCGCGAGCAATCCCGGCTGATTGGCCGAACCTGTCGCGCGATCATGCATGCGTGGCTGCATTTTTAGCCCTTGTTCGTTCCATCAGATATTGGTCATCTACCGATAACGCAGGCGATCAAGCCGTCAACAAGCATAATTGGAGGACCACCCCATGGTGGACGGATATCGCATCATTGGCGCCGGGATATTTCCGCAACAAGGACATTCCGCTCCAACGGATTTTGAGAAACGCAGCCAATAAGCGCGATCTCGAGCCTATCTCCGCCGCCCCAGGTTGCCTGGCGGGATTACGTGCCTAGATACCCAGTCCCGGCCTTCTCTGGAGAGCGCCCATGGAAATTCCCAGCTACAAGATTGCCCTGATCGTCGGCGTCGGCGAGGGATTGAGCGCATCGCTGGCGCGGCTGTTCGCGCGCGAAGGCATCAAGGTTGCGCTCGCCGCGCGCAAGATCGAGAAGCTCGGCGCGCTCTGCACCGAGACCGGCGCCCGTGCCTTTGCCTGCAATGCGACCGAAGCCGAGGAAGTCGAGCGTCTCTTTGGCATGGTCGAGCGCGAGATCGGAACGCCCGATATCGTCGTCTATAATGCCAGCGGACGGGCGCGCGGCGCTTTCACCGACCTGGTTCCGGCAGATGTCGCACAGGCGATTGCCGTTTCGGCGTTCGGCGGCTTTCTGGTGGCGCAGCAGGCGGCCACACGCATGTTGCCCAACAGGCACGGCGCAATCCTGTTCACCGGCGCTTCCGCCAGCGTCAAGGGCTATCCGCAATCGGCGCCGTTCGCGATGGGCAAGTTCGCGCTGCGCGGGCTCGCCCAGAGCATGGCGCGCGAATTGTCGCCGCAGGGCATCCACGTCGCGCATTTCGTCATCGACGGCGGCATCCGCAGCGCGGCGCGCGCCGAGCCCGCCGACAGGCCGGACTCGATGCTTGATCCCGACGCCATCGCATTGAGCTACTGGAACGTACTGCAGCAGCCGCGCAGCGCCTGGACCTGGGAGGTCGAATTGCGGCCGTGGGTGGAGAAGTTTTGACATGATCGTACGGACTGGAATAACGAAACAACAACTGGGGCAACCATGACCACCGAAACCAAAATCGATACCGGCACCGACGAACTGCTGTGTGTGATCCGCGACCGCGTCGCCATCATCACCCTGAACCGCCCCGAGGCGCGCAATGCGATGTCGGACGCGCTGACGCCGGCCCTGCGCGCGATGATCAAGACCTGCGGCGAGAATCCCGATGTCGGCGTGTTGCTGCTCACCGGCGCGGGCACCGCGTTCTGCGCCGGCGGCAACGTCAAGGGCATGGGCGCGCATCGCGACAGCAAAAAGCTCGCGATGTCCTATGACGAGAAGGTCGCCGATTTGCAGGAGCGGCAGCGTCTGTTGACGGGCGCGCTGGCTTCGGTGCGCAAGCCGACGATTGCGGCGCTGCCCGGCCCCGCGGTCGGCGCGGGCCTTGCGATCGCGTTGGCCTGCGACATCCGGATCGCGGCGCAATCGGCGTTTGTCTCCACCGGCTATCTCCGCGTGGCGCTTTCCGGAGATTATGGCATCGCCTGGCTGCTGACGCGGCTGGTTGGCACGTCGCGGGCGCGCGAACTGATGTTCACCGCCGAGAAGGTCGATGCCGCCAGATGCGAGGCGATCGGCCTCGTCAACCGCGTGGTGCCTGATGACAAGCTGCAGGCCGAAGCCTGCGCGCTCGCCAAATCGATGGCCGAAGGGCCGACGCTGGCGCTGCGCTACATGAAGGACAATCTCGACGAAGCGCTGCAATTCGACTTCGCCACCGCACGCGACCATGAGGCCGAGCGTCTGGTCCGCCTGACCACCACCGCCGATCACAAGGAGGCCGTGCAGGCCTTCATCGACAAGCGCAAGCCGGTATTTTCAGGCAATTGAGAAAATAGCCCGGTTCTGGCGTGGCCAGAACCGGGCTCAGTTGTCAGACCGCAAGCGAGGACATTGCGCTGGGAGAGGCGGCGGCGAGCCGCCAACTGGCGCATGGGATTTCCTGCGGTTCGACATGAATTGGCTTCTGGAAGCGCGTCAGCTTCCAGTCGCCAGGGGTAGCGGTGAAGGCGTAGCCGGCCTTGCGGGCGAGCGCGATCATCGCATCATTGGAGCGCAGCGTGTCGCCGAACAGGCGCGCGGCACCGAATGAAGCAGCCCGGCATTCCAGATTTTTCAACAGCGCCCTGCCGATGCCGTGGCCCTGCCAGCGGTCGTCGATCGACAGGCCGAATTCAATGCTGGCCGTGTCGCTGTCGAAGGCGTAGCGCGCCTCGCCCACGATCGTCTCGCGGCCATCGACCAACGTGGTCGCGACCACGCTGAATCGATCGGCCTCGCCGACATGAATGAAGCGGTCGAGTTCGGACGGCGACAGTTCGCTGGCCGCGCCGAGGAAACGGTTGTAGCGGGAGCGCGTCGTCAGCGAGCGGAAATAGTTCTGCAGTGCCCCGGCATCGCGCGGCTCGACGAAGCGCACGGTCACCACCTCGCCGTTACGCACGCGGAGCACGTCGGAATATTGCCTGAGATCGTCGAGCCGCATCGTGGTCATGGGTCGTTCCCGCGGAGCAAAAGAACGGCTGGCGTCCCCGTGATAGGGCGACGCTAGCCTGGCTGCCA
This sequence comes from Bradyrhizobium sp. AZCC 1610, assembly GCF_036924515.1. Classification (NCBI taxonomy): domain Bacteria; kingdom Pseudomonadati; phylum Pseudomonadota; class Alphaproteobacteria; order Hyphomicrobiales; family Nitrobacteraceae; genus Bradyrhizobium; species Bradyrhizobium sp. AZCC 1610. The sequence continues at coordinate 6,288,804 of NZ_JAZHRR010000001.1, forward strand.
TTCAAGCCCGCCAGAACGGTTTGTCGGCTTCGTAAGCGACGTCGCTCCAGGAGATGCCGATATCGTGCAGCTCCCGCTCGGACCAGCTGGCCAGTTCGCGGCGCGACCGGTAGCGCTGCAGCCAGACATGGAGAGTATCGGCGAGCCGGGTCAAAAGCCCCGGATCATGATGATTTATCATCGATTCATGCGTGTAAGTGGACATTTTCAGCTCCTGTAGCTAATCTGTTGCCGCTAATATCTGCACTATCTGAGCTTTCACAAACGACACTTTGTACCGTTTCGGATGATATAAACTCATGTATCTGAGGATCGCAGAATGACCGCCAGGCTGCCGTCGCTGAATGGATTGCGCGCCTTCGAGGCCGCGGCGCGGCATTTGAGCTTCACGCAGGCGGCGTCCGAGCTGAATGTCACGCAGACCGCGATCAGCCATCAGATCAAGCGGCTGGAGGAAGAACTCGGCGTTCGCCTGTTCATCCGCCAGAACCGTTCGCTGACGCTGACGCAGCAGGGGCAAGACTACCTCCCCGGCATCCGTGCCGCGTTCAACGATCTCAGGCTTGCGACCGACCGTCTGCTGCGCAAAGACGACGACCATGTGCTGACGGTCTCGACGCTGGCCTCGCTCGCCGCCAAATGGCTGCTGCCGCGGTTGACTGCATTTCAGGAAGCCCATCCCGGCATCGACGTGCGCATCACCACCTCGACCAACCTGGTCGACTTCCAGCGCGACAATGTCGACGCCGGAATCCGCTACGGCCGCGGCCAATGGCCGGGCGTTCGCGCCGACTGGCTGATGGCGGACGAGCTCTTCCCGGTGTGCAGCCCGGCGCTGCTTAAAGGCAACAAGCCGCTGAAATGCCCCGAGGACCTCCGGGATCACGTGCTGCTGCATACCAGCAACGCCAACAGCGACGACTGGCGGCTGTGGCTGACGGCGGCCGGACTGTCGGCCGATTTTTCGAAACAGCCGGGTGTCACTTTCGACCTGATCTTCATGACGGTGCAGGCCGCGATCGACGGCCTCGGCGTCGCCATGGGCCGCACCGCCTATGTGCAGGAAGACATCGCCAAGGGCCGGCTGGTCGTTCCCTTCAACATCGCATTTCCGGTCGATGCCGGCTTTTATCTGGTCTCGCCTGCGGGCAGAACCGATCCGCCCAAACTCGCGGCCTTCCGGCAATGGCTGCTCGCATCCGTGCAGAGCAAGCCCTGACATCGCAGATATTCCGCATAGCGAGTTGCATGCGACATCGTCGCATGCGGCTGCACTGATCGACAAAGTTCGAGCACGAGAAGCGTGACGCGGCCTCTTCAGCAGGCTAGAAAATCGCGGGGGTGGATGGATTTGCCTGGCCGGGCGCCGGTTTGATTTCCAGGCCAACAACGACAACAAGAGCGCATGGCCGATCTGACCAAAAAATTCGATGTGCTGGTGATCGGCGGCGGCAACGCCGCTTTGTGCGCCGCCATCAGCGCCCGACGCGCCGGTGCCTCCGTGCTGGTGCTGGAAGGCGCACCAAAGTTCTATCGCGGTGGCAATACCCGCCACACCCGCAACATGCGCTGCGCCCATGATGCTGCGACCGAGATTCTCACCGGCCCCTACACCGAAGAAGAGTTCTGGGACGATCTGTTGCGCCTGACCGGCGGGCAGACCGACGAGGAACTGGCCAAGTTCATGATCAAGGAGTCCAAGGACATCCTGAACTGGGTCGTCGAACAGGGCGTGCGCTGGCAGCCCTCGCTCGGCGGCACGCTGAGCCTTGGCCGCACCAACTCGTTCTTCCTCGGCGGCGGCAGGGCGATGCTGAATGCGCTTTATCTCACCGCGGAAAAACTCGGTGTCGAGATCGTCTACGATGCTGAAGTGACCGACCTCGCGATCGAGGACGGCATGTTTCTGTCCGCGACGCTGGAGCAGCCGATCGATGGCACGAGCGAAATCTGCGCCTTGACGCTGGTGGCAGCCGCCGGCGGATTTGAAGCCAACATCGAATGGCTGAAGCAGTATTGGGGCGATGCGGCCGACAATTTCCTGATCCGCGGCACACCCTATAACCGCGGCTCCATTCTTAAGATCCTGCTCGACAAGGGCGTGCAGGACATCGGCGACCCCACCCAATGCCATGCGGTGGCGATCGATGCCCGCGCGCCGAAATTCGACGGCGGCATCATCACGCGGCACGACTCGGTGGTGTTCGGCATCGTCGTCAACAAGCACGCCCAGCGCTTCTACGACGAGGGCGAGGACATCTGGCCGAAGCGCTACGCGATCTGGGGCCGGCTGGTGGCCGCGCAGCCGGACCAGATCGCCTACATCATCTTCGATGCGTCCGTTCGCAACAGTTTTATGCCGACGCTGTTTCCGCCGATCGAGGGCGGCAGCATTGCGGAGTTGGCCGGCAAGCTCGATCTCGATCCGGCCGCGCTGGAAAAGACCATCACCGAATTCAACGCCGCGGTGCAGCCCGGCACCTTCGATCACACCATCCTGGATGATTGCCGCACCGAAGGCATCACGCCGCCGAAGACGCACTGGGCGCGCAGGATCGAGACGCCGCCTTACCTCGCCTATCCGGTGCGACCCGGCATCACCTTCACCTATCTCGGCACCCGCGTGAACAGGCAGTCGCGCATGGTGATGAGGGACGGCAAGCCTTCCGCCAACATGTTCGCGGCCGGTGAAATCATGGCCGGCAACGTGCTCGGCAAGGGCTACGCAGCCGGCATCGGCATGACCATCGGCAGCGTGTTCGGCCGGGTGGCGGGACGGGAAGCGGCGAAGAATGCGAGAAATTAACGCGAAGCACCTCGCCCTGCTTGCGGGGAGAGGGAGTCAAAGGGAGGATTGATGATGCGCGTAGCGATTGTTTCTGCTGTTCTGATGTCTACGACACTGGCCCACGCGGCCGAGCCGATCGCGTTGCGCGATATGGGCTCGTTCCATGTTGGCGGAAGGCTGGTCGAGATTTCCGGCAAGCCGGTCAAGGAGGTGACGTTCACCCCCGGCGGCGTACCTGCAAAAGTCGATCCCAACGGCACCTATCAGGTCGAGCAGATGTATGTGCAGTATTTTCTGCCCGCCAACGAAAAGGGCGCCTATCCACTGCTGATGTGGCATGGCGGCGGGCTGACCGGCGTCACGTATGAGACAACGCCGGACGGACGTGAGGGCTGGCTGAACTATTTCCTGCGCAAGGGCTGGGCCGTCTACAATTCCGACGCAGTCGAGCGCGGCCGCGCCGGCTGGGCGCAATACCCGGATATCTTCAAGAGCGAGCCGGTGTTTCTCACGACCGCCAACCCGTTCGAGCGTTTTCGCATCGGCGACGGCGCCGGCTCCTACAATCCGGATCCGGCCAAGCGGAAGCTGATGCCCGGCAGCCAGTTTCCCAATGAAGGCTACGAGAATTTCGTCAAGCAGAACGTGCCGCGCTGGACCACGACCGACGACGCCATCATCGCCGCCTATATCGCCGAGATCGACCGCGTCGGTCCGTCCATCATCCTGTTCCACAGCCAGGCCGGCAGCTTCGGCTTCAAGGTGGCGCAGGCGCGGCCCGACAAGGTCAAGGCGCTGATTGCGATCGAGCCCGCCGGCATCGGCGATCCCGCCAAGGTCGATGTCCTCAAAAACATTCCGACGCTGATCGTCTATGGCGACTACATCGAGAAGGATTCGCGCTGGCCGAAAATCCGCGCCAACGGCATCGCCTTTGCGGACGCCATCAAGGCCGCTGGCGGCAGCGTCGATGTCGTCGACCTGCCGCAGGCCGGCATCAAGGGCAATTCGCACATGGTGATGATGGACAAGAACAATGCCGAGGTCGCAGCCCTGATCCAGAAGTGGCTCGAAGGCAAGGGGCTGACGAAGTAACCGGGCCGCTTGAGGGAGAAAGCAAGGCAACATGCACGGAACGAAGATCCTGGAGGAAGCCGACCGGCTGATGACGGTCTGCAATTCCTGCCGCTATTGCGAAGGGCTGTGCGCGGTATTTCCGGCGATGGAAATGCGCCGCGCGTTTTCCGACGGCGACCTCAACTACCTCGCCAATCTCTGCCATTCCTGCGGCGCCTGCTACACCGACTGCCAGTTCTCGCCGCCGCATGAATTCAACGTCAATGTGCCGAAGATGCTGGCAGTGGCACGCGCAGAATCCTACGCGGCCTATGCGTGGCCCCGCGCCTTCGCGGGCGCGTTCGCGCGCAACGGGCTCGTTATCAGCCTGATCGCGGCGCTCAGCGTTGCCGCGTTCATCCTCGGCTTTGCCGCTCTGCACGACCGGCAGGTGTTGTTTGGTACGCACACCGGCCCCGGCGCGTTCTACAAATTGATGCCGCACAACGCGATGGCCGCGTTGTTCGGCGCGGCGTTTCTTTATGCGATCGTGGCGCTGATCATGGGCGTGCGCGCGTTCTGGCGCGACATCGGCGAGCCCGTCGGCATGAAGACCGACATGGCCGCGCTGCTGCAAGCGATCCGCGATGCCGGCGAGCTGCGCTATCTCGATGGCGGCGGGGTCGGCTGCTTCAACGAGGACGAGCGCCCGACCGACCGCCGCAGGCTGTATCACCACTTTACCTTCTACGGCTTTGCGCTGTGTTTCGCCTCGACCTGCGTCGCGACGCTCTATCACTATCTGCTGGCGCGCGAGGCGCCGTATGCGTGGTGGGATCTGCCCGTAGTGCTCGGCACGCTCGGCGGCATCGGGCTGCTGATCGGGCCGATCGGCTTGCTCGCCGAACGACGGAAGCGCGATCCCGTGCTGGTCGATGAAGCCCGCTACGGCATGGATATCGCGTTCATCGTGATGCTGTTCCTGACGAGCCTCACTGGCATGGCACTGTTGCTGTTGCGCGAGACCGCTGCGATGGGTCCGCTGCTGGCGCTGCATCTCGGCGTGGTGTTCGCGCTGTTCGTCACCATGCCCTATGGCAAGTTCGTGCACGGGATCTATCGTTTCACCGCGCTGGTGCGCTATGCGATGGAGCGGAAGGCGATGGGGCATGGGGTGCCGGAGTAAGGCCGGCGGTTTCTCCACGTCATTGCCTGCGACAAACGCGAAGCGTTTGCGCAAGGGAGTCCCGTAGGATGGGTGGAGCGAAGCGATACCCATCAATGCCGGTGCGTGTGGTGATGGGTATCGCTGCGCTCCACCCATCCTACGACATAACTTCGCGATCTCGCGGCGCATTGCGCCCGAGGTTTGCATCTTCGTTTGCCCTCTTCGATTAGAGGGCGCAGGGAAGACCGGGTGCTTGCTGCACCCGCGGTCTCGCGTGCGATTTGCGCAAACAAAAGTGCACACGAGCATACAGGGCAGCGGGAGCATTCCGGCCTTCCCTGCGCAATGGCTTTACGGCTTACTTCGTGCTCTTCCCGGAGAACGGCTCTTTTGCCTCCGTCGCCCCCGAGAAGCTTCGCTTCTCTCGGACTTAGCGCCAGCACCGCGGCGCCCGAACCACACGACTTCGCCGTACGCGTCAGGCGCGTACGTCTAGCGCGCCATTTGCGTCCATCGCATCTCACCGCACGTTCGTGACGATCGCGAGCGCCCCTCATCTGCCGTGAGACGGGCGGAGTTATGCCGGTGATTTGGGTGCCAAGTTAAGCGGAATATTTTTGCGCGAAGGCCTGGACAGGTTTTGGGTGATTTGCCCGTCGTGTTGTTTTGTCGCAGTTGTGCACCAAGATTGCGCTTGCGCGTAAAGCAAATCAGTTCGCAGAGCCGTAGGGTAGGCAAAGCGAAGGTGTACCCACCATCAGGAGGCGCGCGCGACGATAGATGGTGGCACGGCGCTATCGCGCCTTGCAGTCGTCGATTTGATTCACCGGAATGTGACTGCATCGCGCATTTGCACGATGAGGTACAAATTAGTGCACGAATGCGCGCTATTTGCTCTCGCATTGGCGCTCACCAGTACCTATCTGTGATTCAGGTAGGAAATTCGCCCCAAGGACAACTCCGCAAAGGAGCCATCTAATGGCGAACGTAATAACCACTGGGGCCTGGCTTTCTGCTCCGACTAAAAAACCCTCATTTTTTGCACGATTGTTGCGCGCTCGCGTTGAATCCAATCAGCGACGGGCTGACCGCGTTGTCGAGAACTACATTGCTACCCACGGGCTGCAAGAGCTGTCTGATGATGCAGAGCGTCAAATCAGTCGTTTGCTTACCAAGGCGAGCCAGCAGCCATGATCACACTCATCATCATCCACGTAGCAACCAGGCTCGCTCGATTTTGGAACGAGGTTCGTGAGACATGGCGCGAAACGCAGCGCCTTCGTCGCACCCTTGCCGGCCCGATCGAGGAGTAGCTAAAACCGCAGCATCGTAGGGTGGGCAAAGCGAAGCGTGCCCACCAAACACGCTGGATATGCTGGAGCCATGGTGGGCACGGCAAGAGCGCCTTTGCCCACCCTACTCGAGTCAGTATCGCTCCACGATCTGTTCGAGCTTCCTGCTGAGTAACCAGGACAAGCCGAGGAACGCGACCAGCATCACGATGCCCAGGCCCGAAGAGGCATTGTTGATGGACGTCTCCGAGAATTGACCGAAGGCATAGCCGGCAGAGACAACGGCGCCGGACCAAAGGCCCGCCGCGACGAAGTTGAGCGCAAGGAATGTGGACCAGGGCAGCCGCGATATCCCGTAAGCAAACCCCGCGAGCCCGCGGATGCCATGCGGGAAACGATGAAACAGGATCATCCAGACATAGTGACGGTCCGTCAGGCGGACGACGGTCTGTACGGGACGCTCGAACCGCGGAAAGCGATCGAGCAAGCGGGCGCCATAGCGCCGCCCGATCCAGAAGCGAATGACGTCGCCGGCGAAACTGCCGAACCAGCAGACCACGATGAGCGTGCCAAGACCCAGCGCGCCCGAATGCGCCGCATAGCCCGCGAACAGCGCAAGCAGCAGGCTATGCGAGGCCGCATAGGCAAACATGAAGCTGTAGGCCGCATCGCCGTGCTGGCGTATGAGGTCGAGGAACGAGGTCAGATCCGTCGGAAACAGCAATGTAAGCCCACCCACTCGCTCATGGAATGTTCCCCCAGACGAGTGGGTTCGGGATCGACGCTAGCACTCCGCGGAAGGCCACGGAAGCCAATAGAAAGGCCTACGGCCGCCAGCTTTGCACGCCGAGCGTGTTGCGAGTGAGCTGGGCCGCACAACGGGTTAGGACGCTGACCCACTAATCGAGCCTGATCGGTGCGGCTTGATCGATGTCCGCCATACCCCGATAGCGACCAAATTCCGGAGCGCAGCGAAATGACGCGATGTGCCAGCAGCAGTCATTCAGTTTCTGGGCCGCAACTATCAGCAAGATCACTTCGACGCGCGGCCATTTCTCGGGATTGCGGCCATCACAATAAGTCCGGCTGCCGCTTCGGTTTGATCCTGATCAAGTTCAGCAGCGTTGCGGCCGCGACCATCACCAGGGTACCAGCGACGCTGAGCGCGATCTGCATCGCAAGCCCATCCGAGATGTTGACCAGCGCCATTTGGCTGGCGAGCGCCAGTAGAACACCGAGGCAATAGATTGCCAGCGAGTTCTCGCCACAGCGGATCGCGCCGCGCATCACCGGCGTCGTCAGCCCTCGCCAATCGCGAGGCACGAGCCATGTCGCCAAAATCGCAAGGGCAAGAAAATGCAACAGTCGCAAAGGATCGAGATTCGATTTGTCCAGCGGATAGATCAACCTTGCCAGCGTCTGCGGGACCAGCGCTTCCAGTGGTTTGACGCTGCAACTCAATGCGATGATCAGGCTGAAAACCAGATAGAGAACGGCAAGCACAAGCGCCGGGCGCGAGGTCACCCACGGCCAGAATTTCCTGCCCTCCGTGATCCACCACGCGCCGAGCACAACCAGCAACTGCCAGGCCAGCGGATTGAAGAACCAGTGATTGTTCGGCCATGCCGGGACAGTCCAGCCGAAGACGTGCACCAGCGCATAAAGCAAGAACGAGGCGCCGAGCGCCAGGTTCGGCACTCGGAGCAGCAGCCACAGCAGCAGCGCGAACGAAAAGTGATAAACCACAAAGATCGGCAGGACGTCGGTGTTGACGGGACGGTATTGCAGGATCACCGCATGTGCGAGCGTCGCGCCGGGATGTTCCAACAGAATGCGCGTATTGCTGTCGTCGGCAAACCTACCGCCGCCTGCGAGGTGAACCATAATGGCGCAAGCGAGAGTGAGCAGCAGAAATGCGACATAGATGTCCCAGCTCCGCCACAGCGTACGGCTGATTACGCCGCTCCAGCCCTCGCACCAGTGAGCCTTGCCGTAGGCCAGCGCGCAGGTCACACCCGAGACGAACATGAATACTTCCGCGGTATCGCAGAAGCCGTAGTTCCGCAGCGTCAGCCAGCTTCCGACGTTGTTGGGGACATGGTCAAGAAAGATGCACCATAGCGCGATGCCGCGGCAGGCATCGATGCGCAGGTCGCGGCCAACGCCTTTCAGCTCCGTGGGCTCGCCCACCGATGGTTTTGGGGTGACAGTTCGATCATGCATCTGCTTGCCCCGTCCCGTGTGTAAGCACGCCTTAAGAGGGACTGCATATGACCAGGAAGCATCACCGCCGCGCGGCCGGATCGTGATAACGGGACGCCCATCCCCGATGGGTTGTGACAAAGTGCCTGTCACGGGAGCGAATGTGTTCGTGGCGCACTGAGCGTAAACGGCGATTACTCGGCAACCCTATTCCGGCTGCCGGACAGCTGATGTGATCTGTTTCGCATCAGCGCGATCAACTTCCTTTGAAAGCGCTTGCCTTCATTCACCGGTGGCATCCGCGCTCAATTTGATTTTGTGAACGTCGCCTACCCCGGCACCGTCCTAACCGTGCGAGCGCTCCGGCTGGGTAGCGCACAAGAGGGTGCACAAGAGAACGAACGCCGGATCGCACCGCCACGCCACCAAATCGCCTAACGACTCAACGAAGCGTTGCAACGGGCCGCGGGCGATGCGCACGGGTGCAGCAATGATGCGCTTTGGATCCAACCTATTCCTGACTCCGGAACGCTAATGTCGCCGGTCGAATTCTCGCCCCAATCCGCCAGTTCCGCTAATTTTGGACAGTCAGAAGCGGCCAACGCTAAAGACGCGGACATTGAGCCTGTAGCACCAACGCCAAGCGCCAAAGCGGCGACTTTGGATAACCGTATTGTGGACTTCCTCGTTCTCATGCCGCACCGCTGCCGAGCGATCCGATCCAGGAGCCGCGAGATCAAGGTGAAAAACCCGGCGCGCACCCGGCTTACAGCCACATCACAGAACAGTTCTGACAGCCGCTACCCACACCACCAAAATTGGCACATCCAGACTGCCGGCTTTCCGAACGCTTCAATTTTCATAGTATCGCAACCAAAGGAGGGCTCCAAGCACAGGTGTGCGCGCTCCGGCGAGAAACCCGCGCTGGCTCAATCCAGTCCCCTGCTCCAAGCCAGGGCATGTATCTCGTCGGGGTGCGCAAGCAGGAATTGCTGGCGCAACGCTGATTACAATGACGCATACTCTATGGCATCAGCAACGAGCCAGGAGTTTCGAGGGCCTGAGAAGGAATCTTGGGAATTGCCCGTCGTGCAATTACACATCCAGGTTTCATTTGCGACGCGCCGGAATGACGACCGCTACAAATCCACCACCACGTAGTCGCTTTCGACCGACACGGCGATGGTCTCTGCCACATACGGCCCCTTCACCACCGCCGATCCCGGCTCGACATTGACCGGATAGGCGCGGGCGCGAAAGCGTTTGGGGTCGCAATAGGACTGCCCGGTGCGGATGTCGAATTCCCAGCCATGCCAGGGGCAGCGGATGATCTCGCCGAGCTTGGTGTATTCGATCTCGCCGGGATCGGAGGATTGCGCGAGCCCGATCAGCGGGCCCTCGCACAAGGCCGCGCCCTGATGCGGGCAGCGGTTCAACAGGCCGAAGAACTCGCCCTTGATGTTGAAGATCGCGATCGGCCGCCCGTCGATATCGAGGAATTTTCGCGTACCCGGCGGCAATTCGTCCACCGGGGCAATCACATGTCGCGCCATCAAGAGATTCCGTACAGCTTCTTCGCGTTGCCGAGATAGAAGGCTTCGCGGTTGGCGTCGCTGACACCGGCCGGCAACACGCGCGACGGCTCGTCGAAATCCCAATGCGGGTAATCGGTCGCGAACAACAGCTTGTCCCAGCCGATCCATTCGATCACCTGGAACAGATGGTCGCGGCGCTCCGGATCTTCCATCGGCTGCGTGGTCCACCAGATGTGGTCGCGGATGTATTCCGACGGCTTTCGTTTCAGATGCGGCACCTCGCTGTACAGCCGCTCGAAATTCTTATCTAACCGCCAGCCAAGCGACGGCGCCCAGCCGAAGCCGGCCTCGATCATGACCATCTTCAGGTCAGGATAACGCTCAAACACGCCTTCGAGCACGAGGCTTGCGAGTGCGGTCTGCTGGCACTGCGCATGGCCGACCATTTCCTCGATATAGAAGCTCGGCCAGCCGGACGGGGTGAGCGGATTGCCGCCGAAGCCGAAGGCATGGACGCCGACCGGCAGGCCGATCTCCTGCGCCGCCTCGTAGATCGGCCAGTAGCGGCGCTGGCCGAGCGGCTCGACGTTGCGCGAGAGCAGCAGCACCTGGACGAAATTCGGATCGCCCGCGCGCTTGCGGATCTCAGTGGCGGCGGTCGGGCCGTCCTCATTGGCGACGATGATCGAAGCTTTCAGCCGCTTGTCCTTGCTGGTCCATTTCTCGATCTGCCAGTCGTTGATCGCGGTGCAGATTGCGCCGGCCAGATCCTGGTTGCGCAGGCCCTGACCGCTGGCGAGCGGATTGAGCACGCCCAGCGCGACATTGTAGGGATCGAGAAGTTGCTTCTGCATGAAGGACAGCGAGGAGCCTTGCGGGCCGCCTTCCGGCGGCCAGGCGTCGCGGCGCGAGGCATTCGGCTGCGCCTTCGGATAGGGCGGGCCTTCCATCATGCCGTGATAGGCCTGCTTGCCGTAGGCCTCGATATGCGCGTGCCAACGCTTTGCGAGGTACGGGTAGAGTTCGTCCGCGGTCGCGCGGGCCGGATGGATGTCGCAATCGGCGATCGCGGTCTTGACGCCGACAGGCGCTGATGGATCCGGACGGTCGCGGAACTGGACGTTCATGGCGTCGTCTCCTTCATCGCCGCCTGACCGAGGCGGCCGTAGGTCGCGAGCGGATTGTCGATCATGATCTTGCGAACAAGATCGGGCGACAACCCCGGCGGCAGCACCTCGTCGCCGTCGAACTGCCAGTGCGGATAGTCGGTCGAGAATAGGAGCAATTCGTCCGACTGCATATGGTCAAACAGGCGGTTCAGGGTTGCGGGATCCGGCGGCGCATCGACCGGCTGCAGCGAGAAACGGATGTTGCTGCGCACAATCTCCAGCGGCGCGCGATCGACCCACGGCGTTTCCATCCGTATGCCGCGCCAGAACTTGTGCAGCCGCCACAGATAGGCCGGCAGCCAGGTGAAGCCACTTTCCAGCATCACCATCTTCAGATTCGGATGCCGGGCGAACACGCCCTCCACGATCAGGCTGGTGAGTTGCGTCTGGAACGCGGTCGCCTGCGCGACGTAATCCTCGATGTGGTAGGAGCCCCAGCCGATCGAGGTCGGCGGGTTGTGATAGGCGCTGCCGGCGTGGATGCCGACAGCCAACCCCAGCCGTTCGGCGGCGGCGTAGATCGGCCAGTAGACGCGCTTGCCCAAGGGCATGTCGCCCATGACCAGCATCAGCACCTGGACGAAGCGCTTGTCCTTGGCGCAGCGCTCGATCTCGGCGACTGATTTTTCGACGCTTTGCACAGGGATCACGATCGAGCCGCGCAGCCGCTCGTCCCTGTCGAGCCATTCCTTGGCCAGCCAGTCGTTCAGGGCGCAGCAGAACGCGTCCTGCATGTCTTCGGAGAACACCATCTGTACGCCGTAGAGCGGATTGCAGATGCCGTGGGCGACCCCGAACCGGTCGAGCGCCTGCTTCTGCATGTCGGCCAGATCCGCGCCCGGCTTGCCCTGCGCCGGCCGCCAGTCCGGCCGCGACGAGATCGGCGAATTGGTCGGATAGGATTGCGAGACCAGGTCGGTCATGCCGCGCGTCGTCACCTGGTCGCGCCAGTAGTCGTTCATGTAGGGCAACAGGCTGGTCAGATGAGGAACGGCGGGATGCAGATCACAATCCACGCCGCCGGGAAGCGGCAACGTCATGGTGTTTCCTCGCGTGCCGCATCAGTGCGGTCGTTTGAGGTATTCAATCAGGGCGGCCGCTACCCCGCAACTCGGCAAATGTGGACCTCCTGTGCTAGGAAGACATGACTGGCGGGATTTTGGGAGTTGAGATGAAAGAACTCGTAACGATAGCCGAAAAGATTGCCGCTCAACTGATCGCGCGGAAACAGACGATTGCGGTTGCGGAATCTTCAACCGGCGGCCTGATCTCGGCGGCGCTGCTGTCGGTGCCGGGCGCGTCCGGCTATTTCCTCGGCGGCGCGGTGGTTTATACGCGTGACGCGCGGCGGCTGCTGATGGATATTCCCGATGAGGCGATGAAGGGCATTCGCTCGGCGTCGGAGCCCTACGCGAAACTGCTGGCGAGCCAGGTCCGCCAGCGATTTGCGACCGATTGGGGCTTGTCGGAAACCGGCGCGACGGGGCCTACCGGCAACCGTTACGGCGATGCCGCCGGGCATAGCTGCATGGCGGTGGCGGGGCCGGCGCAATCGGTGTTCACGCTCGAGACCGGCAGCGCAGACCGGCAAGCCAACATGCAGAAGTTTGCCAGCACGGCGCTGAATCTGCTGCTGGAGAATTTGTCGAAGTAAGACGATTGTAGCCCGGATGAAGCGCAGCGAAATCCGGGGCAAGTGCCCGCCGCGTGAAAGTTTCCCGGATTGCGCTGCGCTCCATCCAGGCTACGGCACCCTTATCGAGGATCGCATCCATGCCACAACAGTTCGACCGCGCCGCAGAGGATCTCGGCAACTCGATCCATTTCGAGCATGTCAACGTCACCATCCCCGATCAGCGGCTGGCGACACTGTTCTACATCGCCGGCCTCGGGCTGACCCGCGATCCCTATCTGATGGTGTCGGACACCAACATGTGGGTCAATGTCGGCAGGAGCCAGTTTCATCTGCCTGATGGCGCGCCGCAGGTGCTTCGCGGCCATACCGGCATCGTCATCGCCGGCCGTGAGGCGTTGCTGAAACGGCTGGCGGCGGTCGCGAAGAAGCTGGAAGGAACGTCGTTCGCATTCACCGAGCATAACGACCATGTCGAGGCCGTCTGTCCCTGGGGCAATCGCGTGCGCTGCTATGAGCCGGACGCCGCGCGCTTCGGGCGCATCGCGCTCGGCATTCCCCATGTCGAGTTCGACGTGCCGGCCGGGACCGCGAAAGCGATCTGCGCCTTCTATCCCGAGATCATGGGGATGCCGGCCGAACTCCTGAACGGCGACGGCGCCGTGGCGCGGGTCAAGGCCGGCAAGGATCAGTACCTGCAATTCCGCGAGACTGAGCGCGCACCGCCGGCATACGACGGTCATCACGTGCAGATCTACATCACGGATTTCTCCGGCCCGTACCGCCGCCTGCGGGAGCGCGGCCTGATCTCGCAGGAAGACAACCAGTACCAATACCGCTTTCGCGACATCGTCGATCTCGACGGCGGCAGGCACCTGTTCACCGTCGAGCACGAGGTGCGCAGCGCCACACACCCGATGTTCATGCGTCCGCTGGTCAACCGCAACCCGGCAGAGACCAACCGCACCTACGCGCCGGGCCATGAGCAATGGGCTTGGGCGATGGGGCCGGATGAATATGACAGGAGGTAGCGGCCGCACGGCGCTGCGCACGCACGCATGGGCCCCGGCTCTGCAGCGCACCGCTGCGCGCTACGCTGCGTCCGGGGAACGAAGGCCGATTGCTCGTGTCCCGGACGCGGCGCGGCACACAGTGACGCGACGCAGAGCCGGGACCCACCACCGCCCGACATGCTCCCGGTAATGCCGACAGCGGGGGCTGCACTACGCCTCACCGCTCCCTGAACGAGCGCATCAACTGGTCGCTGAACGGCTTCATCAAATAGGAGAACATGGTGCGGTCGCCGGTCTGGACGAAGGCTTCCACCGGCATGCCCGGGATGATCTTGACGTTGTCGCCGAGGCGGGCGACTTCGGCCGGCGGCAATGAGACGCGGATGGTGTAGTAGCTCTGGCCGGTGCGCTGGTCGGTGGTGACGTCGGCGGAGACGCGGGCCACCACACCATTGAGTTCCGGCGTGGTGCGCTGGTTGAAGGCGGATAGCCTGAGCAGCGTCTTCTGGCCGATCTGCAGCTTGTCGATGTCCTGCGGATTGACCTTGGCCTCGACCGAGAGATCGTCGGCCCGCGGCACCACCATCATGATGGCGTCGCCGGCGGTGATGACGCCGCCCACGGTGTGCACCGTCGACTGCAGCACGACGCCGTCCTGCGGCGCGCGGATGTCGATGCGGCGCAATTGATCCTCGGCGGTGACCTTGCGCTCGACGAACTCGCCGAGCTTGTCGTTGGTCTCGCGCAGATCCTTGGAGACCTCGCTGACCACGTCCTTGTCGACCTGGATGATCTGCAGCTCGGTCTCGGTGATCTTGCCCCTCGCCTGCGCACGGGCGGCAATGTATTGCGCGCGCTCGCCCGACAGCCGGGCGAGGTCGCGCTCCAGCACCGTCAGGCGCGAGATCTGGATCAGGCGCTGCTCGTAGAGCTGGCGGACGCCGACCAGTTCCTTCTCGACCAGCGCGACTTCCTTTTCCTTGGCCTGTTCCTGCGCGGTCAGCCCTGCGATTTCCTCGTTGAGCTGCGCCACCCGCTCGCGCAACTGCGATTTCTGCCCCGCACGCCCGAACACGCGCACCTCGAACAGCTTGGTTTCGCTCGCCATGACGTCGCGGACATCAGGGTCGTCGGCGCGATCGGTCAGCTGTGGGGGAAACTTGATCTTGTCGAGGCCGCGCTGCTCGGCCTCCAGCCGCGCCGCGCGCGCCCACAATCCGTTCAGCGTCTTGACGACGATGGCGAGGCCAGCCTTGACCACGGTTTCGTCGAGCCGCACCACGATGTCGCCGGCCTTGACGATATCGCCGTCGCGCACCCTGACCTCGCCGACCACGCCGCCGGTCGGGTGCTGCACCTTCTTGACGTTGGAATCGACCACCACTGAACCCGGCGCGATCAGCGCGCCCGAAATCTGCACGGTCGACGCCCAGCCGCCGAACCCGCCGGCCAGAACCAGCATCAGCGAGAGGCCGACGATCAGGTGCGCGCGTATCGAGCGGTGCGCGGCGTTCAGCTCCCCGGTCATGATTTCGCTACCCCTGCGTCGGAAACGATCTTGATCGGCGGCGGCGACGGCACCCGCTGCAGCACCTGGCCGAGCACGGTTTCCTTCGGACCGAACGCCTGCATGCGGCCGTCCTTCAGGACCAGCAATTGATCGACCGCCTCGATGCCGATCGGCCGGTGCGCCACCACGACCACGATCGCGCCGCGCTCGCGCGCGCTGCGCACCGCGCGGGTCAGCGCCTCGTCGCCCTCGCTGTCGAGATTGGAGTTCGGCTCGTCGAGCACGATCAGGAACGGATTGCCGTAGAGCGCGCGCGCCAGCGCCACGCGCTGGGCTTGCCCTGCCGAAAGTGCTGCGCCCTGCTCGCCGATCTGGGTATCGTAGCCCTCGCGCATCTTGATGATCATCTCGTGCACGCCGGCTTCCTTGGCGGCGGCGATGATCGTGTCCGACTTCGCTTCGGAATCGAACCGGCTGATGTTCTGCGCCACGGTGCCGGCGAACAATTCGACGTCCTGCGGCAGATAGCCAATGTGGCGGCCGAGCACGTCCGACGACCACTGGTCGAGCGCCGCACCATCGAGCCGCACCTTGCCGCGGGCCGGCATCCAGACGCCGACCAGCGCGCGAACCAGCGACGACTTGCCCGATCCGCTCGGACCGATGACGCCGACGCCGGTGCCGGCCTCGACGGCGAAATTGACGTCCTGCACGATGACGCGCTGATCGCCCGGCGGCACGATGCTGACGGCCTCGACCGACAGCCGCTTCGACGGCGCCTGCAAAAGCGTCTGTTCATTCGCCGCCGGCATTTGCTGCAGGAGCTTGGCCAGGCGATGCCAGCTCTGGCGCGCGGCGACAAAACCCTTCCAGTGGGCGATGGCGAGATCGACCGGCGCCAGCGCGCGCGCGCTGAGGATCGAACCCGCGATGATGATGCCGGCGGTGGCCTCCTGGTGGATCACGAGGTAAGCGCCGACCGCGAGCACCGCCGATTGCAGCATCATGCGCAAGACTTTTGCGACCGCCCCTAGGCCGCCGGCGATATCGCTGGCGCGCTGATTGCCCGCCAGATAGGTCTCGTTGGCCTCGCTCCAGCGCTTCATCAGGCGTCCGGACATGCCCATCGCGACCAGCACCTCGGCGTTGCGCCGGCTGGTGGCGGCCAGATCGTTACGGCGCGCCGCCAGCGTCATCGCCTCCTTCGCCGGCGTGCGAGACAGGAACTCGGTGATCAGCGTCAGCGTCACCAGAATGATGGCGCCGGCCAGAGCGGTGACGCCGAGCAGCCAGTGGAAGGCGAAGCAGATCAAGAGGTAGAACGGCAGCCACGGCAGATCGAAGAACGCGCCCGGCCCCATGCTGCCGAGAAACGACCTGACATTGTCGAGATCGCGCAGCGGCTGCAGACCCTCGTTGCGGCTGCCTACCATCAGCGGCAACCGCACCACGGTTTCGAACACGCGCGTGTTGAGGGCTTCGTCGAGCGCGGTCCCAATGCGGCCGAGAACGCGACCGCGGATCAGATCGAGGCCGCCTTGCGCGATGTAGAGGCCGCCGGCGAGAATCACCAGACCGACCAGGGTCGGCACGCTGCGGCTCGGCAGCACGCGGTCGTAGACCTCCAGCATGAAAATCGAGCCGGTGAGGTACAAAAGATTGATCATGCAACTCATGACGCCAACGCCGATAAAGGCGTTGCGACAGGCGCGCAGCGCTTCACCGAGCTCGGAACGCCGGACGGGAGCGGCTGCCATTAATGCGTGTCTCTTCAAAAGGATCAGGTGACGTGCGGGTTTTAGCGATGTTTTGGGACACCGTCTATTTTTAGTCACGTTAACCTGCATCCAATTCACCCGCCACGAAACGGGCGGAGATGGAAGCCGCGCCTTTGGCCGGTTAATTTGACGCCGGCGCCGGCCCCTCGGCGGGTTCCGGCTTCGTTTGGTGCGGAAACGGCACCAGAATCACGGACATCGAGACCCGGCCGATCTTGCCGTTGATATCGAGCAGGACGCCGCTTCCGGCGCCCACCCCGCCCGCCGACCGCCACCTGGCTTGCGCGCGAATGCCGACCCATTCGCCGGCCGGCCGGTGGAACAACTGAACCGTCAGATTGGGGTTCGGATCCGCCACCATGTCCTGGAACGGCCGGGCGATGCCATGGGTCCAGTCCGCCGGTCCCAGGACCGAGGACAGCGGCACCTTCGACAAGGATCCTGTGCCGTCGATGATCGCCTGGTTCATGCGAAACCAGGCGACGCCGTCACCCATTGGAGGCGGCGCCCTCGCCGCTGCGCGCGATCCCGCCCTTGACAGCCTTGCTGGCGGCCGGATTGCCACGGTGCGGCGCTGGATTGTTGACGCAGTGGCGCAGACGAAATAGCGCGCGACTACAACCGCCCACCGGTGCGGACCAGCCGCACGATCAGCAACAGAATGATGGCGCCGATCGTGGAGTAGACGATCTCGGACACCAGCCCGGTGCCGATACGGATGCCGAGCTTGGGAAACAGCAGGCTTGCGAGCAGCGCGCCGGCGATGCCGACCAGGATATCGCCGATGATGCCAAAGCCGGTGCCGCGCACGATCTTGCCGGCCAGCCAGCCGGCGACCAGGCCGACGAAAAGGATAACGAGAATGCCTTCGTTGGAAATCTGCATTTGAAGTCCCCCCGGGTTTGCAGCGCAGGCCGGATGACAGCCTATCCACTATTGTCCGACGTGACGACCCGCAATCCGCGCACCATTCAACTTCGCCTGCGAAGTGAAACTTTTTTGCGTCACCCGCGTTATGTCGGCATGAAGCAAGGCGACATTTGGTATGTGACTTTTGGTCCGGACAAGACGGACGAGACTGCGGAGAGCATGGCCCGCTCGACCCGCACCTTCAAATCGGAAATCGACGCCAAGCTTTTTGCGATGCAGATCCTGTCCAAGGGCTGGTCCGCCAGCGCGGGCACACTCAACCCCCATCAACCGAAGCAGGTCGTGGGACCGGCGCAGATCGAACGCTGGGCCGATCCGGGGCTGGGTGGATAACTGCTCTCTCGTGTCCCGGACGCGGTGCACCGCAGAGCCGGGACCTACGTCTGGACCCCGGATCAGCAGCGCACCACGCCGCGAAGCGCGGCGCGTTCCGGGGAGCGCCCCTCAAGTAGCCGCAGAAATTTCGGCCCGCTCCGCCAGCACGCAGCGCGCGGTTCGATCCGGCGACACCTGCACATTCGGCGGCAAGCGCTCACTGCAGCGCGGCTCTGCCACCGTGCAGCGCGGCGCGAACGAGCAACTGGCAGGCGCCTTGTCGAGCGACGGCGGCGTGCCGGGGATGGTTTCCAGCCGCTGGCCGCGTTTGGCGCCATGGACGGTCGAAGCGAGCAAACCCTTGGCATAGGGATGGACCGGCGTGCGAACGATGTCGCGCAGTTTGCCCTGCTCCACGATCTGGCCGGCATACATGACGGCGACACGGTCGCAGATTTCGATGGCGACGCCGATATCGTGGGTCACGAAAATCACCGACATGCCGAACTCGCGCTGCAATTCGCGTAACAGCAGCAGGATCTGGATCTGCACGGTGGCGTCCAGCGCCGTGGTGGGCTCGTCGGCCAGCAGGATTTTGGGCTTGCAGGCCAGCGCCAGCGCGATCATGGCACGCTGCCGCATGCCGCCACTCATTTCGTGCGGATAGGCATCGAGACGGCGCTTCGCGGAAGGTATACGCACCACCTCCAGCATTTCCAGCGCGCGCGCCATCGCCTCCTTCTGGCTCTTGCCTTCGTGGCGCATCACACTTTCCGCGATCTGATGGCCGATCGTGTAGACCGGATCGAGCGCCAGCGCGGGCTCCTGGAAGATCATGGAAACGGTCTGGCCGCGGAACGCCGAAAGCTGTTCGTCGTTCATCGCCAGCACGTCGCGGCCCAATACCTTCACAGTCCCTGAAATCTGCGTCCGCTTCTTCGGCAACAGCCGCATCAGCGCGCGCAAGGTCACGCTCTTGCCGGAGCCGGATTCGCCAAGCAGGCCGAGCACCTCGCCCTCGCCAAGCGAGAGCGAGATATCGTTGACGGCATGAACCGTGCGCTCGCCGGTGAAGCGGATGTTGAGGTCGTGGATTTCGACGAGATTGCTCATGCCAACTTGGGTGCCCTTTGGTGATAGTCCGTCGCGCGCTGGAACGCGGCGCCGATCCGCACGAGCCCGGCCTCATCGAAGGCGCGGCCGATCAACTGCATGCCGACCGGCAGACCCTTTCCGGTGAAGCCGGCGGGAATCGAAAGCGACGGCAGGCCGAGATAGTTGATCGGCCGGGTGAAGCGCGTGATCCGCTGGATCACGGCTTCCGCGTCGAGACTGTTGCCGACATCGCTCTCGGCGATCGTCACCGCCGGCATCGGCGCCACCGGTGCGATCACGGCATCGGTGCCTTCGACCGCCGCGAGGTACGCCGCAAGCGCTGGCCCGCGCCAACGCATGGCTTCGAGATAGGTGACAGCCGGAATCGCGAGCCCGTTCTGCAGCCGCATCAAAACCTGCGCGCCGTAATCCTGGGGACGCTCGATCATCCAGCGCTTGTGGAAGGCGGCGGCTTCGGTGGCGAGCACGATCTGGCAGGCGGCGGTGAGCTGGCGCTGATCCGGCAGCTCGACCTTGACGATCTCGGCGCCTTCATTCTTGAGCGTGGCAATGGTCTCGTCGAGCACCCGCGCCACTTCGGAATCGAGATCGTCGACATAAAACGCGGTCGGCACGCCGATCCTCATGCCTTTGAGCGAGCCCGTGGTCGCGGCCATATAGTTCGGCACTGGGAGCGTCGAGGCGGTGGGATCTTCGGGATCTGCGCCTGCCATCAGCCCGATCAGGAGCGCGCAGTCTTCGACGGTTTGTGCGAGCGGGCCGACCGTATCAAGCGATTGCGACAATGGCATTGCGCCGGCACGGCTGATCAGGCCAACCGTCGTCTTGAAACCGGTGACGCCGCAGAAATGCGCGGGCATCCGGATCGAGCCGCCGGTATCGGAGCCCAGCGCGGCGAAGGTCAGCCGGGCCGCGACCGCCGAACCGGAGCCGGACGACGAGCCGCCGGTGATGTGATCGACATTCCAGGGATTACGCACCGCGCCGTAATGCACGTTGTGGCCGGTCGGCCCATAGGCGAACTCGACCATCTGCAGCGAGCCGAGCCTGACCGAGCCTGCATCCTTCAGGCGCTGCAGCGCGGTCGAGGTCGTCGTAGCCACGAATTCGCGCCGGATTTTCGAGCCGCAGGTTACGACCTTGCCGGCCTCGTAATACATGTCCTTGTGCGCCATCGGCACGCCGTGCAGCACGCCCAGATTTTGTGCCCTTGGCGAGCGCGGCGTCGGCAGCATCGGCGGCGGCGAGTGCCCCCTCCGCCTCGATCGCCATGAAGGCGTTGACGCGCGGCTGCCATTGCGCGATCCGGTCAAGACAGGATTGCGTCACTTCGCGCGAGGAGAGTTTCTTGCCGGCGATCGCTTTCGCGACCGACACCAGCGACATCAGGGCAGGTTCGCCGCTCATTTCGACACCTTGGCGGTTTGCACCAGCAGAAAGCTCGCGGGCTCGAGATCCATCGGCAGCGTGCCGGCAATGGGCGCAAACCCGTCGAAGGCCGGACCGATGGAATTGGCGATGCGCGCGGAGACTTCAGAATCCTGCGGCACGCCGGCGACATCGGTCATTACCTTGACCTGCTTGGGATCGGGTCTTGTCATGCGGCAGTTGCTCCCTTTTCATCCTTGTTGTTTTCTTTGGCCGGTGCGCGGCTGTGCCCGGAACCGGCAATGGCCATGTAGCACGCCGCCTGATGGCCCATTGTATCGAGATCGCTGAGTTTTGGCGTCGCATTTGCGCAGAGCGGCTCCGCAAACGGACAACGGGTGTGAAACCGGCAGCCGGACGGCGGATCGATCGGATTGGGCGGATCGCCCGAGATCGGCGGCGTCTCGGTGCGATTATCAGGATCGGACGACGGCATGGCCGCCAGCAGCGCCTGGGTATAGGGATGCGCCGGCGCATCCCAGACCTTGTCGACCGGACCGAGCTCGACGACTTCGCCCAGATACATCACCAGCACGCGATCACTGATGTAGCGCACCACGTTTAGATCGTGGCTGATGAATAGGTACGTGAGGCCGAACTCGCGCTTGAGATCAGCGAGCAGGTTGAGCACCTGGGCCTCGACCGATTTGTCCAGCGCCGACACTGCCTCGTCGAGGATCACGAGCCGCGGCGACAGCGCCAGCGCGCGTGCGATGTTCACGCGCTGGCGCTGGCCGCCGGAAATCTCGTGCGGGTAGCGGTTGGCGAAGGTTTCGGGCCTTAAGCCCACCTTGCCGAGCAGCTCGCGCGCCAGCATCCGCGCGGCGCCATCCGCCATGCCGTGAACCTTGGGGCCGAACGCGATAGAGTCCTCGATGGTGAGGCGCGGGTTGAGCGAGGCATAGCTGTCCTGAAACACCATCTGCATGCCGCGGCGCAATTCGCGCAGCGACAGCGCACGGCCGACCTGCAGACCGTCATAGATGATATCTCCGGCATCGCGTTTCATCAGGTGCATCAACAACCGAGCGGTGGTCGACTTGCCGCAGCCGGACTCGCCGACGATGCCGACGGTTTCGCCCTTGGCGATGGAGAAGGACACATCATCGACCGCGCGCACGGTTTTACGAGGGCTGAACAAGTCACCCCGCACCGGGAAATGTTTGGTCAAGCCCACGACCTGCAACAGCGGCTGCGCCGCGCCGCCGACGTCCTCGACCGGTTCCAATAATTCCACTGACGGGCTTGTCTTACTCATGGTCAGTTCCTGATGTCCATGGCGCTGCGCATGCCGTCGCTGAGCAGGTTGAAGCAGATCGACACCGCAAAGATCATGACGCCCGGCAGCGCCGCCACCCATGGGTTGACATAGATCGCGGTGCGCAGCGTGTTCAGCATCAAGCCCCATTCCGGCTCCGGCGGCTTGGTGCCGAGGCCAAGGAACGACAGGCCGGCGGCGAGGATCATCGATACCGAGATCAATCCCGTAGCGTAGACGAAGATCGGCCCGAGCACGTTGCCGAGCATATGTACGCGCATGATGGTGAAGGGCCCGGCGCCGGAGGCGCGCGCGGCCTCGACGAAATCCATGTTACGTACACCGGTGGTGACGCTTTCCGCCACGCGGGTGATCTGCGGCACGAACACGATGGTCAGTGAGACGATGGAGTTGACGATGCCCGCGCCGAGCGCGCCCGAGATCGCAATCGCCAGCAAGACCGACGGAAAGGCGTAGAACACGTCGATGGTGCGCATGATCGCGGTGTTGAGCCTGCCGCCGACGTAGCCAGCGACGAGTCCGAGCGACGTGCCGATCATGAAGGCAAGGATCACGGGCAGAATGCCTATTATCAGCGACAGCCGGCCGCCATAGATCAACCGCGCCAGCATATCGCGACCGAGTTCGTCGGTGCCAAGCGGATAATTCGGCGTGCCGATGTGGCGAAGCCTGCGGATCATCGACCCCTGGTAGGGATCGGCCAGCCCCAGCCACGGCGCGCACAGCGCGGAAAGAAAGATCAGCACCAGCACGAAAGCGCAGACCATGCTGACCTTGTCGCGCGCGATGCGGCGGCCGACGGTGGCCCAATAGCCGCGCGCCTTGGTGGCGGGCGCGGCTTGCAGCGCGGTATCCGACATCACAGTCATGAATCAGCCCCGCTTGATGCGCGGATCGATCGCGGCTTGCGCGATATCGACCAGCAGATTGAGGGCCACGAAGAACAGCGCCAGCACCAGGATCGTGCCCTGTAGCAGCGGCAGGTCGCGCTGGAAGATCGCCGAATTGAGCAACAATCCCGAGCCCGGCCATGAGAACACAGTCTCGATCAGGATCGAGCCGCCGAGCATGTAGCCGAGTTGCAGGCCCATCACCGCGAGCGCAGTCGGCGCGGCGTTCTTGATAACGTGTTTGAACACGTCGAGTTCGCGCAGACCCTTGGCGCGCAGCGCCTCGACGAAATCCTGCGAAAGGATGTCGCCGGTCAGCGCGCGCACGGTGCGGGTGACGATGCCCATCGGAATCACAGAGGTCGTGATTGCCGGCAGGATCAGATATTTCATGTGCTCCCAATCCCAGCCCCAGGCGCCGGAGCCGCCGGGACCGGCGCCGACCGCGGGCAACCAGTTGAGCTGCACCGAGAAGATGATGACCATCACCATGCCGAGCCAGTAATGCGGCACCGAGACGCCGGCAATCGCGATCGAGGTTGCGACCTTGTCGACCCAGGTGTCGCGGAAATAGCCGGCGATCAGGCCGAACAGCAGCCCGAGCGTGAAGCCGATCAGGGCTGCAGCAATCGCAAGCGTGACCGTGTTGCCGACCGCGCGCAAAACTTCCGTCAGCACCGGGCGGCCGGTGGCAATCGAACTGCCGAGATCGCCATGGAGCGCCCGCCACAGCCAGAGGCCGAACTGCACCGGCAGCGGCCGGTCGAAACCGTAGGCGGTGCGCAGTTGCGCCGCGAGTTCCTGCGACGCATCCGCCGGCAGCACCGCGACCAGGGGATCCCCGGGCGTGATGTGCACCAGCAGGAAGCACACCAGCGCCACGCTGATCACGATCGGGATGACATAGACGATACGTCGGGCGATGTAGACGAGCACAGATCACCTAGTAATGGTAGCTACAACCAACTCTCATCCGTCATGGCCGGGCTTGACCCGGCCATCCACGTCTTGGCCGCGAGCAAAAAGTAAGACGTGGATACCCGGGTCATCTAGCGCGAAGACGCGCTTCGCGCTTCTGCCCGGGCATGACGACTGAGATAGATGCTACGGCGCCATCGACACCGGCGAGAAGTCGACGAACCAGCTCTTCGGCTGCACAAAACCCTTGACCTTCGGGCTCATCGCGCGCGGCGAGACGTCATGGGCGACGTAGAGAAACGCCGCATCGTCCACCGAGGCCGCGTGCAGATCGGCGAGCGCCGCGTCACGCGCTGCGGGATCGAAGGTCTGGCGCGCTTTCGTCACCAGTTCGTCGAACTTGGGATTGTTGATATAGCCCCAATTGTTCGAGACCGGCGGCGCCATCGACGACTGCAGGAAGCGCACCAGCGCGAAGAACGGATCCATCGCCGCGTAAGTGACGTTGGTGGCGTTGGCGCCGTTGGCGGTCGGATCCTTGGCGCCGCGGCGCCAGTTGGTGAACAGCGTGTTCCACTCGATGACGTCGAGCTGGACGTCGAAGTAGCATTCCGCCAGCGCCTGCTGCAGATATTCGTTCATCGGCAAAGGCTGCATCTGGCCCGATCCCGACGCCGAGGTCTGGGTCTTCACCGTCAGCTTCTTGTTCGGGCCGTAGCCTGCTTCCTGCATCAGCTTTTGGGCTGCCTTCAGGTCATACTTGATCTCGAAGGTCGGTTTTCCCCGCCAGGGATGGCCGGGCTCGAAGGTGCCGGTCGCCGGCACCATCAGGCCGGCAAGCAGGCCCTCCTTGAGGCCTTCACGATCGACGCAGAGATTGGCGGCCTTGCGGACGCGGATATCGTTCCACGGCGAGCCTTCGACGCGCGAGAACTGCCACGGCCAGACATGCGGGGATTCGTTGGCCTTGAGCTGGAAGCCGCGCTGCTTGATTTCCTTGACCGCATCGGGTGCCGGTGCTTCCACCCAGTCGACCTGGCCGGAGAGCAATGCTGCAGTGCGGGCATTGGCCTCCGGCATCGGCAGCAGCACCATCCGGTCGACCTTGGGCACGCGGGCCTTGTCCCAATAGCCCTCGTTCTTCACGAGTTCGAGCCGTTCGCGCGGCGTGAATTTCGACATCTTCCAGGGGCCGGTGCCCGAGGCGTCCCGGGCGAACGCAGCCCACGCGGCCTGCGATTTTGCCTTGGCGTCGGCGCCTTCAGCCTTGTCATAAAACGCCTGCCACTTGGTCGGGCTCGCCATGAACAGATTGGTCAGGTTGATCGGCAGGAAACTGTCCGGCTCCTTGGTGGTCAATTCCACCGTCATGTCGTCGATCTTGCGGGCGGAGGCCAGCGTTGGCATGCGCGAGGCGGTGACGCCGACCTGGCTGGCGTCGAACTGCGGCGCATCCTGCTTCAGCACCTTTTCGACGTTCCAGACCACGGCGTCGGCGTTGAACGGCGAGCCGTCGTGGAAGGTGACGCCGGGACGAAGCTTGAACGTCCATTTCTTCTTGTCGGCCTCGTCGACCTTCCATTCGGTTGCGAGCCCGGGGATCATGACGCTCGCCTTGTCGGCCGAGGAAAGGTCCCACAGCGTCAGGGCGTCGTACATGGTGAGGCCGGTGAAGCGGTTGCCCTCGAACCCCTGATCGGGCTGGCCGAGGGTGCGCGGAATATCCGCAGCCGTCATGCCGATCCGCAGCACCGTTTCGGCGCTTGCGAGTTGCGGCAATCCGACCACCAGCGCCGTCGCCAGCAGCCACGCGGTGGCCGTCTTCTTGGATTTCTCGTTACGCATATGCAGCAATCCCTTTTTCAACTTGGGGTGACTAATTCTTATGCAAACTTATGCAACGCCTGTGCCAAAGGACGCGCTTCCTTCGAGGCTATGCGTTTGCGCGCGCAACTCCTTGTGAGCGCGCATACAGGAGCATGTCAGATGCCTGGTCTGGCACCAAGCTTGCATTTTCCAGCTCCAACCTGCCCCGATGGAGCTTAATTCATGCGCACCCGAAATTCGATGCTTCTTCCTGCCGCAACTCTGGCAGTCGGCCTGGCTCTTGGCCTGTCCGCGATTTCGGCGCAGGCGGAAACCGTTGTGCGCTACGGCATTTCGATGGCGGACATCCCGCTGACCACCGGCCAGCCGGACCGCGGCGCCGGGGCCTACCAGTTCTCGGCTTACACGATCTACGATCCCCTGGTCGCCTGGGAGATGGACGTATCAGACCGGCCCGGCAAACTGGTGCCGGGCTTGGCCACCGAGTGGAAGATCGACGAGGCGGACAAGAAGAAATGGCGCTTTGCCTTGCGCAAGGGCGTCAAGTTCCATGACGGCAGCAGCTTCAATGCCGACGCGGTGATCTGGAATCTCGACAAGGTGCTCAATGACAAGGCACCGCAGTTCGACAAGCGCCAGAGCGCGCAGGTGAAAACCCGCCTGCCTTCAGTGGCGAGCTACGCCAAGATCGACGATGCGACCATCGAGATCACGACCAAGGCTGTCGATTCCTTCTTCCCATACCAGATGCTGTGGTTTCTGGTGTCCAGCCCGGCGCAGTATGAAAAGCTCGGCAGGGACTGGGACAAGTTCGCCAGCCAGCCCTCCGGCACCGGGCCGTTCAGGCTGACCAAACTGGTCCCGCGCGAACTGGCCGAGCTGACCAAGAACGCCGACTATTGGGACAAGAAGCGGATAGCGAAGGCCGACAAGATCGTACTGATTCCGATGCCGGAAGCGCTGACGCGGACCAATGCGCTGTTGGCGGGCCAGGTCGATCTGATCGAGACGCCGGCGCCGGATGCGGTGCCGCAGCTCAAATCCGCCGGCATGAAGATCGTCGACAACGTCACGCCGCATGTCTGGAACTATCATCTGAGCGTGCTGCCCGGCTCGCCCTGGACCGACATCCGCCTGCGCAAGGCGCTGAACCTTGCGATCGACCGCGAGGCCGTGGTCGGCCTGATGAACGGCCTCGCAAAACCCGCCAAGGGCCAGGTCGACCCGTCGAGCCCGTGGTTCGGCAAGCCCTCCTTCGAACTCAAGTACGATGTCGCGGCCGCGAAGAAGCTGGTGCAGGAAGCCGGCTACTCGAAGGAAAAGCCGCTGAAGACGACCTTCATCATCGCGCAAGGCGGCACCGGGCAGATGTTGTCGCTGCCGATGAACGAATTTTTGCAGCAGAGCTTTAAGGAAATCGGCATCGAGATCGACTTCAAGGTGGTCGAGCTTGAGACGTTGTACACGGCATGGCGCAAGGGCGCAGCCGACGAGATGAATGCCGGCATCACCTCGAACAACATCGCCTATGTCACGTCAGACCCGCTCTACGCGATCGTCCGCTTCTTCCACTCCGGCCAGATCGCGCCGGTCGGCGTCAACTGGGGCGGCTACAAGAACCCGAAGGTCGATGCACTGATCGACGAGGCCAAGCAAACGTTCGATGTCGCCAAGCAGGACGAGCTGTTGGCGCAGGCACACGCAGAGATCGTCGACGACGCCACGCTGGTGTGGGTGGTGCACGACACCAACCCACACGCGCTGTCGCCGAAGGTGAAGAAGTTCGTGCAGGCGCAGCACTGGTTTCAGGACCTGACGACGATCGGGCTGGAGTAGGACACAACTCGCCGTCGTCCCTGCGAAAGTCCCGTAGGGTGGGCAAAGGCGCGCAGCGCCGTGCCCACCATTTAACGCCCTGCTCGTGATGGTGGGCACGCTGTGCTTTGCCCACCCTCCAAATCCCGCATTTGACGCTACTTCGTCAGCAGCGCGAAGGCGCCGTTCCAATCTTCCGGCGGCGGGTTTTCGAGGTAGCCGCGGATTCGCGCCTCGTACAAATTGTAGAGCAGCTCCAGCGAATTTGCGTCGTCGGTCTTGCGGCCGCGCGCGATTGCCGCGAGCGCGCCTTCCCAGTCGCGGTTGCGATAACAGGCGAGCATCTCGATCGTTAGATTCCGCAGGCGCTGGAAGCGGCCGGACTGCGCGGTGTCCTCGCGGCCGGCGATGGCATAGATCACCTCGGGCTCCTTCTTGCCCTTCACCATGATGAAGTCGAGTTCGAGGATCGCGAACTTTTCCTTGACCGCCAGCGCGGTCCTGGAGCCGACGATGATCGGGAATCCGTATTCCTTGGACTGCCCTTCGAGGCGCGAGGCCAGATTAACGCTATCGCCGAACACCGAATAGTTGAACTTGAGATCGGATCCCATGTTGCCGACCACGCAGATGCCGGTATTGAGCCCGATGCCGGCATTGAGCGGAATGAACGGGCGCCCCTCTTCCTTTGCCTCCTGCTCCCGCACCTGATTGAGTTGGTCGACGTGCTCCAGCATGTCGAGCGCCGCCTCGCAGGCGTTGAGCTCGTGATCCTTGTCATCGAGCGGCGCGTTCCAGAACGCCATGATGGCGTCGCCCATATATTTGTCGATATAGCCCTTACGCGCGAGGATCGCGTTGGTGAGCGGTGTCAGGAAGCGATTCATCAGCGCGGTGAGGCCCTGTGGATCGTTCTTGTAGGTCTCCGAGATCGAGGTGAAGCCGCGCATGTCGGAGAACATGATGGTCATCTCGCGCTCCTCGCCGCCGAGCACCAGCTTTTCAGGCGACTGCGCGAGCTGTTCGACCAGCACTGGCGACATGTATTGCGAGAAGGCGCCACGGATCTGCTTGCGCTGCGCCTGCTCGCGCACGAAGCTCGCAAAGATCAGCGTGAGATAGATCGCCGTCGTCGACATCAGGGGGTAGGTGAAGTCGATCAAGAGCCGGTGCTGTGTGTAGAAATACACCGACGTTCCGATCAGGGCGGTCGCAAACGCTGCACCGAGGGCAACCAGCGTGACCGGTCCGAACAGCGGCGCAAACGCGATCACGAGAAGCCCGAACAGAAGCGCGGTCGCGAACTCGATGGCGATGCCGTAGATCGGCGTCGAGATCACCTCGCCGGTCAAGGTGGTCTCGAGCACCTGGGCGTGGATCTCCACACCAGGCATGGCGCGCGATACCGGCGTGGTCTTGATGTCATTGAGGCCGACCGCCGAGGTGCCGATCAGCACCAGCTTGCCGGCGATCATGTCGGGCGCGACATTTTTCTCCAGCACATTGATCGCGGGGACATAGATGGAGGCGTCGTTGCGGGCATAATGAACCCAGATCTGGCCATTGTGGTCGGTTGGAATCTGAAACCCCTTGACGCCGATGCTCTTGATGCCGGCCTTTTCGGCCTTGATCAGGATCGTGCCCGAGCCGCTGGCGACCCGCAGCATCTCGAACGTGAGCGACGGCATGGTCTGGCCCTGCGCCTGCATCATCATCGGCACCCGCCGGACGATGCCGTCGCGCTCGGGCTTGATCGTGAACAGGCCCCGCCCGGCGGCGGCGTGCTCCAGCACCGGCACATTGCGCAACAGGCCGGGGAAATCGAACATGAAGCGCTGCGGCTCCTCGCCCAGCATCGCAAGCCCGGTGACCGGCAGCGTCTTGTCGAGCGCCGTGATTTCCGCCGGCAGCCCGGATTCGCCGAGCACGACGCGGGAAGCCTTTATGGCGTCAGCAAAGACCTGGTCGTTGCTCGGAAGCGCGCGCAGCTTGGCGCGGGTTTCCGGGTCGAGATTGCGGAAGGTGTCGGCAGCAAAGGCAGGGTTGAGACGGTCGGGCTCCGAAAACACCGCGTCGAACGCGATCACCACCGCGCCGAGCCGCGTCAGTTCGGTGATGAGATCGGCGATGCGGGTGCGCGGCCATGGCCACTGCCCGAGCTTCTCCAGGCTCTTGTCGTCGATATCGACGATGGTGACCGGCCGCGCGGTCTTCTTGCGCGGGTCGATGCGCTGGAAAGCGTCAAAAGTCCTGACACGAATTTCCTCGACCGGGGCCGGATCGGCGACGCGAAGGGCGGCGAACCCGATCAGCAGCGCAAGGCACAGCAGCCGGGCATAGCCGATGCGCCGCTTGAACCACCTTCGCAATACCCGCAGTCGTTTCATGCTGTCTGGATATCACGCATCGACGGATCAGGCATGCTAGATTCGCGCGCAAGGCTGCTCTACCCGACTGCCGCGGATCAGATATTACCGCTGCCGCCCGGGTGAAGA
Source organism: Bradyrhizobium sp. AZCC 1610 (assembly GCF_036924515.1). Classification (NCBI taxonomy): domain Bacteria; kingdom Pseudomonadati; phylum Pseudomonadota; class Alphaproteobacteria; order Hyphomicrobiales; family Nitrobacteraceae; genus Bradyrhizobium; species Bradyrhizobium sp. AZCC 1610. The sequence goes on from NZ_JAZHRR010000001.1 coordinate 6,318,961, forward strand.
ATGAAGTCACTCATATGCAGGTTCGCCTTGGCGACGTTCGACAGCAGGCCATCGAACTGTATCAACGTGTCCACGCCGGTCTGCGCGACCGCGCTGCTGGTGAGCCAGGATTGGAAGGAAGCCGCATTGTCGGGAGTGAACGGGAGATTCGTTAGAAGATCGATCTTGTCCTGCCCGGGCAGGAAATCAGCGATCGTGTCGTTGCCCATGTGCTCGGCGAACACGAATTGGTCGGCGCCAACCCCGCCCTTCAGGATATCGTCGTGCGCGGTCGAGAAGATCACGTCGTTGCCCGAGGTCGCAAACGACGAAAGGTTCATCGTCCCGTTGAACTGGTCTTCGACCACGGTGAACTGGATGGTGTTGATAATCGGCGCGTCGTTCTTGGCGCCTACGCTGTACACCCCACTACTGAATGCCGTCGTACCGCCTGTCGTCGACGGCATTGCAATGATCGAGCGGGAGGTCGAGCCATCGGTGCCATCCCAGGCAACGAAGGTCAGGTGCTCGGTATCGCCGCTTCCGGAGCCGCTGAAGCGCACGTTGTCGCCTGCGGATAGCAACAATGCCTCGCCGGGGGCCAGTTCGATCGCGATCCACTCGCCGGCCGAGATCTCATATTGCCAACTTCCCCCTGCGCTACCGTTGTCGACTCCGGTGATAGCGATGCCAGGCGGGTCGCCGTCGGGATCGCTAACCGTGAGCTTGACGTTGCCGAAGAAGAACTGACCGTCGAAGACGGCGATCCCATTGGTGTTCGCCAACTGTGCCTGTTTTGCGGATACACCCGATTGCACGACCGGCGCGTGGTTGGCGCCCAGTACCGTCAGACTTGCGGTATCCGAGGTCGAGGAAAAAGCCGTGGAGCCGCCCGATGACGATACATCAGCCGTCGTCCCGCTGGTTCCCGTCGTCTGATCCCACGCCACGTAAGTGAGCGTGGCCGCTCCCCCGTCCGTTCCGTCCGGGACGAACTTGACCACGTCGGTTGCAGCCAACAGCAAGGCCGATGTCGTCGATACCGCAGGGAAAGCAAAAAAGGTGTTTCCGTCCGCCGAATATTCCCAGTGACCGTTGGTGCCGGTCGTGGAAGTGATCGCGATGCCTTGCACCGCGCCTTTATCAACATCGGCAATGCTCGTTCCGACGAACGAAGCAACGGTCTGGCCGGCATTCGTAGCGTCGTCCTCCATAACCGTCGCCAGCGTCGGGTTCGATACGGTCACCACCGGCGCGTCGTTGGTGCCGGTGATGGTGACGGCGAAGGTCTTCGACGTCGCGCCGCCGTCGCCATCGTCGATCGAAATCGTGTAGGTCAGCGTTAGCGTTTCGCTCACGGCCAGATAATCGAACGCTGTCGAGGCTGCGGCGAATGACAGTTCGACCGAGCCGGACGACGAACCGGAGTTCTTGGTCACCCCGCCCGGCGTGACCAGCGCCATCAGCGCCGCCTGGCCGAGTGCAAGGCCCGTAGTGGCACCGGTCACCACCACGCCGGTGATGTCAGCGCTGTGGCCGACATCGGCCAGGTCGACGTCTGTAAACGTCACCGGGATGGTCGCGGTCAGCGCTGAGCTATTGGTCTGCTCGGTCAGATTCTTTTGCGCGATATTGGCGATAACAGGTGCGTCCTCGGTGCCGGTAATGGTGACCTCGATCGTGCGATCGACGGTGCCTCCATTGCCGTCCTCGAGCGTAATCGTGAACTGCTCGACCTTGGTCTGGCCCTTTGCGAGATACTCGACGGCGGAAGCCGCTACGCTGTAATTCCAGTTAATGGTGTCGCCCACGCCATCGACGGTGTCCGGGGTCACCAGGGCGGTCAGCGCCCCGAGCGCACCCGCGGAAGCCGTGACGGTCGGACCGACATTGTGGGTATCCGTGAGATCGACGTCCGCCAGCGCAATGGTGCCGCTGTCGGTGAGATCGCCCACCGGCACAACCAGCTCGGTCACCGCGCTGGTTACGTCCGCCGTTGCAACCACAGGGTTATCATTGGTGCCCGTGATGGTGACGACGAAGGTCTGCGTCGTCACGCCGCCGTCGCCATCGTCGATCGCAACGGTGTAGGTGAGCGTCAGGACCTCGTCCTTTGCGAGATAGTCGAACACCGTCGAACCAGCGGAGAACGCCAGCTCGACAGAACCGGACGACGAGCCGGAATTCTTGGTCACCGCACCCGGCGTCACCAGGGCTTTCAGCGCCGCTTCGTCGAGTGCAAGGCCCGTGGTGGTGCCGGTCGCGACCGCTAGGGTGACCGTAGCACTGTGGCCGACGTCGGTCAGGTCGACGTCGGCGAACGTCACGGGGATCGTCGCAGTCAGCGCCGCGGTGTCGGCCTGCTCGGTCAGGTTCTTTTGCGCGATATCGGCCATAACAGGCGCGTCGTCGCTGCCAGTGACGGTGACGACGAAGGTCTGCGGCGTCACGCCACCATCGCCGTCGTCGATCGCGACCGTGTAGGTCAGCGTCAGGACCTCGCCCTTCGCCAGATAGTCGAACGCCGTCGAAGTGGCGGAGAACGACAGCGCGACCGAGCCGGAGGATGAGCCGGAATTCTTCGTCACCGCGCCTGGCGTCACCAGCGCGATCAGCGCGGCCTGGTCGAGCGCAAGGCCCGTGGTGGTCCCGGACGCCACCGCGCCGGTGATATCAGCGCTGTGGCCGACATCAGAAAGGTCGAGATCGGTGAAAGTGACAGATATTGTCGTTGTCAACGGCGCGGTATCGGTTTGCTCGGAGAGGCCCTGCTGCCCGATAGCCGCGATCAGTGGCGCGTCGTTGCTGCCGTCGATGGTAACGACAACGTCCTGCGACGTGACGCCGCCATGATCGTCGTCGACCTCTACGGTGTAGGTCAGCGTGACCGTCTCGCCATCGGCGAGGTAGTCGAAATAACTGTCCGGCGCCGAGAACGACCAGCTCTTCGAGCCCGGCACGCCATCGGTGGAATCGGTAAGCGCCCCCAGCGACAGCCAACTGAGCTGGACCGTGCCGTTGGCGAGGCCCGTCATCATCACGCCGGAGGCATTGACGCTGGCGACCTTGACGTCATGCGTATCGGTCAGATCGGCATCGCTGAACGTGATCGCACCGCTTGCGGTATCCGGCGTCGCCGAATCGTGGGTGTCGGCACGTTCGGTGATGGCTGCGGTCTGTGGGTCGCTGGTAATTTCAGCCGTATCATTGCTGCCGGTGACGGTGACGGTGATCGGCTTGGCCACCACGCCGCCATGCCCGTCATCGACGGTTGCGGTGTAGGTCAGCGTCAGGATTTCGCCATCGGCAAGGAAATCGAACGCACCGTCGGCGACGCTGTAGCTCCAGCTCGCCGAACCGTTATTGGTATTGCCGGGAGCCTGCACCACGGCCAGCGGCTCATCAACCGCGGCGATCGCAGCAAGTTGCGTGGCGGTGAGCTGTGAGGTGACGTCGACGTCGTAGGGGTTCAGGTAGGTGAACGCAGTGAAGGCGGCGCTCGCCACCGGCCGGTCGGTCAGGTCGACGTCGATGAAGCTGATCGTGCCGGACGCCGTATCGAGCGCGGTGGACCCCGTCGGGTTCGGCTGGTTGACGTTCGAAAGTTCGGCGAAGGCATCGCTGGTGGTGTCGATGCTCGGCACGTCGTTGGTGCCGATGACGACGACGTCGGCGCCCTTGATCGAGACGGTGATCGGCGTGGAGATGACGCCGCCGTGGCCATCGTCAACCTGGGCGACGTAATTGAGGGTCAGCGTCTCGCCCTTGGCGATGAAGTCGAATGCGCTGTCCTCGATGCTGTAGGTCCAGGTCGCCGAGCCGTTGTGAGTGTTTCCGGCCGCCTGCACCACGCTCAGCGGCACCTCGACGGCCAGGATCGCTGCCAGCTGGGCCGGCGTCAGCGTCGCGGTGACGTCATTGCCCTCCGCATCGTAGTACCGGAACGGATCGGTCGTGGAGATCGCCGCGCTGACGACGGGACGGTCGGTCAGGTCAACGTCGGCGAAGGTGACGGTGCCGGTCACGGTATCGACCGCCGCATTGCCGGTGCCGATCCGCTCCGTGATCGTGCCACCTGTCGCGGACAGCGTCGGCTTGTCGTTGGTGCCGGTAACGACGATCGAAAACGGCACGAACGTCGTCTCGTTGCTGGGCGCGTAATTGTTGTCGACCCGCGCCATGTAGGTCAGCGTCAGCGTCTCGCCGGAGGCAAGAAAGTCGAACGCGCCATCGGCAATGGAGTAGGTCCAGGTCGCCTTGCCGGTGTTCTTGCCGTTGGGGTCCTGCACCACGGCCAGCGGCACTTCGACCGCCTTGATCGCGGCCAGTTGCGCCGCTGTCAGCGTCGCGGTGACGTCGACCTTCTGCGAATTCGCGTAGACAAAGGAGGAAAACGCGGCCTGGACGCTCGGAACGTCGTCGGGGTTGATGTCGGCATAGCTGACGGTGCCGGAGATACTGGCGAGCGTCGGGCTCGCGGTCACATCGATCCGCTCCGCAACGGCGCCGCCGTTCGCGTCAGCCTTCGGCGGCCCGGCAATGTGAATAGCCGAGGGACCGGGATCTCTGCTCGGAAGAGCCGCAGGCTTGTCCGGGACGTTGACGAACTGAAGCGTGACCGGGACGAAGTCGTTGCTGGCCAGCTTGAGGAACGACGTTTGCGGATCGATCGAGCCGTTCGAGTTGTTCGTGAGCTTGGTATTCGGGTTGTTCAGGTCGGTGAACTTCAGCGAGAACACATCGCTGATGATCTTCTGCGCGTCGGGCGACAGTTGCACTGATGACTGGAAGCTGACCGTGCCCTGGCCATTGATGATCGTCTGGGTGCCGGCCCGGTTGACGGTTGCGATCGGCGTCAGCGTGGTCTTGTCGAACAGGATGTAGGAACCGGTGGTGCCGTCGGGCTCGACCAGCACCTGGAATTTCGCCGGCGGCGCACCGCCCTGCGACGGCACCTCGAAATCGATCTCGACCAGCACCGCGGTGCCGCGGATGCCCATGGTCGCGACTGGCGTGTCGACCTTCATGTCGCCCTTCTTGGCGGTGGCGCCGGCGACGAACGAGATGGTGCCCTGCACCAGGCTGAGCAGCGATTTGTTGTCCGACCCGTTGGGGTCGTAGACCATTTCGTTCAGCACCATCTTGGCGTTCGAGGCGAGGCCGAACACGGTGCCGTCGATGAAGGTGATGCCGAGCGTCGAATCGGAGCCGGACTGGACCACGTCGCCTTTATGGACGGTGTCGCCCTGGTTCAGGATGATCGAGACGCCGTTGCGGATCGCGGTCGCGTTACCCGCGAGCTTGGTGACATGGCCGATGACCGCAGGCGCGACGCTGGCGCTGCCGTCGGCCTGCGCGAACTGGATGTGCCCGGCCAGCGCGTTGACGATGTCACCGGTGAGGTGGGCGCCGTCGGGCGAAGCCAGCGCGGCGCGCTTCTCGCCCCTGAAGTAATCATTCAGGACGAGTTCGCGATCGCCATCGGCGAGGATCAGGTCGACGCCCGACCGCTTGAAGTTCCCGTGGAACAGCAGATGGGCATCAGAAATAATGATCGCGTCTGTCGGCGCGTGTGTCGAAACCTGGTCGACATGGAACTTGCCGGGAGACGAAAGATGGCCGTGCGGCGACAGCAGAGGCCCGAGGCCAATATCCGCGCCGGAAAAAGGGTCGAGGTCACCCGATCCGAATTTGCCGGCGTAATTCAATGGGCACCAATCTAAATGGTTAAGAAGTATGAAATTTCCCTGCAGGGTTTCATACCACGCAGGTAGGGAACAAAAAAGTACGCGCGCCGCACACACCCTTAATATGGGTAAGTCTGCAACAGGACCGAAAAGGTCCGGAAAAGTGTCGGGCGAAAGTGTGGCAGGGAAAAGGCCGGCCTTAACTCGGACTGATCGAAAAATGGGCACGGCCTTCCCGCGGCATAAAGATGAGCAGTCATAATACTTTACCTTTGCCGCAGCGCAGCGTGTGACGCTTCCTGAGGGACGCGACAGCCGCCTGAAGGCTGATCACTTCCCGTCCACTGGAAGCCGTCATCCCTTCGAAGCATCCAGGACAGGGCGCAATCGCGCCACCGGAGCGATCCTGCGAGCAAGGTTAATTCGGTGACACTGTGACCCTTTCGCAACCGTAAGCTCTGCGCGGTGTCCCCAGCCCTTCCGGGATATCCGAGCGGCTTTGATGAGCGCCGATCTGAGTGGATCGATAAAATTAGCTGCAACTGGCAAGGCCGCGTTCACGCTGCCTCGCAAACTTCCGATAGGCCTCCCCTCGTTTTAAACGGATCAAAAGTGCCGTTGCCCATCCTGCCCATTCTGAAATGATCTGGGCGCGAGCAGGCAGAGCAAGCCCGCCGATACCCGGACAAGGGGTGTCAGATGGGATTGTTAGTCTATGCACGCGCATGGCGTGCGGGCATTGTCGCGTGTGGCCTGGCATGGTTCGGGCCAGCCGACCTGCGGGCCGAGACAGCGAAGCCGTCCACGCCGGCGGAGCTGATTCAGCAATCGGCCGAACCGTTCGGGCTTGCCGCATCCTCTCTCTCCAGCGGCGGCCTGCGCGACAAATGGCTCGGCGTGCAACGCCGGCTCGACGACGAAATGGTGCAGCTTGCGCTCTGCGAAGGCGACCGTGACGGCTGCGTGTCTCCGGCCGCGCTGAAATTCCTCGACATCGTCGACGACGCCCGGTTGCGCGAAGGCCGCGCCCGCCTCGGCGAAATCAACCGCGCCATCAATCTCACCATCCGGCCAATGAGCGACCTCGCCCAACACGGCCAGATCGACGCCTGGACGCCGCCGCTCGCAACGCTCGCGCGTGGCGGCGGCGACTGCGAGGATTATGCGATTGCGAAATTCATCGCCTTGCGCCGCGCCGGCCTAGCGCCCGACGATCTCAGGATCGTGGTGCTGCACGATACCATCCATGGCGAGGACCATGCGGTGGCTGCCGCGCGGCTGGACGGGCGCTGGCTGACGCTCGACAACCGCCACATGGCGATGATCGAGGATACCGACGTCAGAAATTTCCGGCCGACATTCGTGATCGGCCAGCACGGCGTGATGCGATACGCCGATGGCCCTCTGCTCGCCGACACCTCGGACAATAATTCTGTGGCTTCGCTCGTCGTGAGTTCTCTGGCCGGCTCCGCGACCCGGCCATTCGAACGCGTCGACTGACGAATGACGGCGCGCAAATATTGCGCGGCGACGACTGACAACAATCTGCTTTCCTTGCCTGATCTTCCTTGTCCTCGCGGCCGATGGTGCGCCGCAGCCGCTATGCCAGCTTGCATTCGTTCGGTGAAAACATGACGAGACAAATTTTCTCTTTTTCATTTCGCGCCCCGCATTGATTGACGCGATCCTTCTCACCGGCATAGCATTCCGGCAGATCCGCTAGAGATCACTGGGAGGTGAATGAGATGACACGTTTGCCGCGCGTTGATTCTGCTTGCCGTTTGTTTCCTGAAATTGCCGTTACTTCCCGTCGATCGGCGCGCCTTGCACAGACCGCGATCGCAATCGGGCTGGGCCTGACGCTATCCTGCAGCGCTGCACTGGCGCAGAGCCCTGCCAAGGGATCGCCCGAGCACATCAAGGCCGTCACCTCGGCGGTCGACGGCGCATCGATCAAGGCCAATACCGCGACCTCGAACGACTGGCCGACCATCGGCCTCGACTATGCCGAGACGCGCTTTTCCAAGCTCAACCAGATCAACGCCGACAACGTCAAGAAACTTGGGCTGGTGTGGAGCTATCCGCTCGAATCCTCCCGCGGCGTCGAGGCGACGCCGGTCGTGGTCGACGGCATCATGTACCAGACCGCATCATGGAGCGTGGTGCACGCCATCGACGCCCGCACCGGCAAGCGGCTCTGGACCTTCGATCCCAAGGTCGACCGCGAGAAGGGCTACAAGGGCTGCTGCGACGTGGTCAACCGCGGCGTCGCGCTCTGGAAGGGCAAGGTTTATTTCGGCGCCTATGACGGGCGGCTGTTCGCGCTCGACGCCGCCACCGGCAAGGTGGTCTGGGAAAAGGACACCATCGCCAGCAAGGAGCACTCCTACACCATCACCGGTGCGCCGCGCGTGTTCAACGGCAAGGTGGTGATCGGCAATGGCGGCGCCGAATTCGGCGCGCGCGGCTACGTCACCGCCTATGACGCCAAGACCGGCAACCAGGCATGGCGCTGGTTCACCGTGCCCGGCGATCCGTCCAAGCCATTCGAGGATGAATCGATGGCGGCCGCAGCCAAGACCTGGGATCCGGCCGGCAAATACTGGATCAATGGCGGCGGTGGCACGGCCTGGGATACCATCACCTTCGATCCCGACCTGAACCTCGTCTATATCGGCACCGGCAACGGTGCGCCGTGGAATCAGAAAGTCCGCAGTCCGTCCGGCGGCGACAACCTGTATCTGTCCTCGATCGTCGCGCTCAATGCCGATACCGGAAAGTATGCCTGGCACTATCAGGAAACGCCCGGCGACCATTGGGACTACACGGCTACCCAGCCGATGATCCTGGCGGACATCAACATCGACGGCGCGCCGCGCAAGGTGATCCTGCATGCGCCGAAGAACGGCTTCTTCTTCGTCATCGACCGCACCAACGGCAAGTTCATCTCGGCAAAGAACTTCGTCGACGTGAACTGGGCGACCGGCTACGACGCCAACGGCCGGCCCATTGAGATAAAGGAGGCGCGCAGCGACGAAGCCTATGACAGCATTCCGGGTCCGGCCGGTGCCCACAACTGGCATCCGATGTCGTTCAATCCGCAAACAGGTCTTGTCTACATTCCGGCGCAGGGCATCCCCACCAACCTCACGCCGGAAAAGGCCTTCAAACACAATGCCGTTGAACCCGGCAAATTCGCCAGTGCGACGGGCTGGAATATCGGCTTCCTGCTGAACGCTACGCCTCCCAAGAACCCGGCCTTCGGACGTCTGGTAGCCTGGGATCCGGTCAAGCAGAAGGAAGCCTGGCGCGTCGAGCACGTGGCGCCGTGGAATGGCGGCACCCTTACCACCGCGGGCAACCTGGTGTTCCAGGGTACGGCCGACGGCCGCTTCGTCGCCTACAACGCCACATCGGGCGAGAAGCTCTGGGAAAGCCCGACCGGCACCGGCGTGGTCGCGGCGGCTTCGACCTACATGCTCGACGGCAAGCAGTATGTCTCGATCGCGGTCGGCTGGGGCGGCGTGATCGGCCAGTGGATTCGCGCCACCGAACTGCAGAGCCCCGGCACGGTCTACACCTTCGCGATCGACGGCAAGGCGCCGCTGCCGGCCTTCGTGAAGTACCAGACCGAGGGGCTGTTGAAAGGCGTGAAGTATGACCCGAAGGATATCCCTGAAGGCACCGCCATCTATGTCGCCGCCTGCGCCGCCTGCCACAGCGTGCCCGGCGTCGACAACGGCGGCAACATCCGGAACCTCGGCTATGTCGCGCCCGAAACCATCACCAACCTGAAGGACATCGTGTTCAAGGGCCCGTTCCGCGACCGCGGCATGCCCGACTTCACCGGCAAGCTGAAGGAAGCGGATATCCCGAAGCTGCAGGCCTTCATCCAGGGCACCGCCGACGCGATCCGGCCGAAGTGACGGGGCTGCCGTCATGCCCGGGCAGAAGCGCGAAGCGCGTCTTCGCGCTAGACGTCCCGGGCATCCACGTTCTTGGGCTTGGCGAAGGAAGACGTGGATGGCCGGGACAAGCCCGGCCATGACGGAGAACAGGCCTCAAAGCAAACGGGCTGCGCGAGTATCTCGCGCAGCCCGTTGTCGTTGAGGCCTTTGAACGCTGGAGAAGACGTCTCCGTCAGAACATCAAATTATCCTTCACCAGCACCCAGCGGCCGTTCTTGATCTGCTGGACCTGGGTAATCGTGCTGGCGAGATGATTGGTCTTCGAGAACACGGTGGGCGGCGAGTTGAAGATGTCCATGAACTTGTCGCCCGACTCCAATGCCTCGAGCATTTTCTGTCCTGTCAGGTCCTTGCCGGCCTTTTTGGCGTAGTGGGCGAAAGTCATAACGGAGTTGTAGCCGATGATGGCCTGGGTGTTGGCGTCGGAGCCGAACATCTTCTTGTAGTTGGCCAGCCACTCCTTGACCTTGCCTTTGGCCGTATCCTCGTACGGGATCTCGAAAGCGGCCGCGGCGTAAAGCCCTTCCACGGCTTCCTTGCCGAGCGCCGGCACTTCAAGCACGTTGGTCGGCGTAGCGCCGAGGAAGGTGACGTCCCATCCGAGCTTCTTGGCTTCGCCCATCGCACCGATGGTCTCGCGGATCACGGTGCCGAGCACGACCACATCGCAGCCGTCGGATTTCATCTTGGCCACCTGCGCGCTGAAGTCGGAGGCACCGCGCTTGTAGCTGGTGACGGAAGCGGGCTCCAGCTTCATCGCCTTGACCTGCTGGGTGAAACCATCGAGCACGTTCTTTCCGTACTCGTCGTCCTGATGCAGGATGCAGGGCTTCTTGAAGTTCTTCGCTTCGATCATGTACTTGACCACGGCGCGCGTGCTCTCGACATAGGGCAGCAGGTTGCTGAATTTCAGCCGCTCCTGCGGCTTCGCCGGATCGAACTTGAAGGTAAATTCAGCCGCCGTCAGCGGAAACAGCTGCAGCACCCCAGCGTCAAACAGAATATCTTGCGAGGCGAGCACCGTCGGCGAGCCCATCGGCCCGACCATGGCGAAGACCTTGTCGCGCTCGACCATCTTCTGCGACGCCAGCACGGCGCGCTTCGGATCGTAGCCGCTGTCCTCCAGGATCAGCTTGATCTTGCGGCCGTTGATGCCGCCGGCCGCGTTGACCTCTTCCACCGCCATCTTCATGCCGTTGGAAACCGGAACGCCCCAGACCTTGATCGGGCCGGACAGGTCCTGATGGGTGCCGATGACGATCTCGGCTGCCGAGATGCCATCATTGGTGACCTTGGTTTGGGCTGCGGCCGGCAGTTGGGTCAGCGCAAGGGCGCTCACCGCAAGGCCCAACGCCCTAAACGATTTCGACATTGCAATATCCTCCTTGTTGGCCCGTGTTGAGCGAAGGGTAGGGCCTTCTTGTCCTTCGCCGCTTCGTTAATTTCGCTTCAGGTATCCGTCCGGCTACGCCACCGCCCGCTCGCCATACATGGCGTTGATTTCGGCAGCATAGCGCTTGTTCACGAAACTGCGCTTCAGCTTCATGGTCGGCGTCAGTTCCTCGTCCTCAGGCGTGAGCTGACGTTCGATCAGGTAGAACTTCTTGATGGTTTCGACGCGCGCAAAGTTGACGTTGACGGCCTCGATCTCGCGCTGGATCAGGTCCTGGATCTCGGGCGCGCGGCACAGGCTGGCGTAGTTGGTGAAGGGAATGTCGTGGTCCTGCGCGAACTTCTCGACATTCTCCTGGTCGATCATGAGCAGACACGTCAGATAAGGCCGCTTATCGCCGATCACCACGGCGTCGGAGACGTAAGGCGAGAACTTCAGCTGGTTCTCGATCTCCGACGGCGTGATGTTCTTGCCGCCGGAGGTGATGATGATGTCCTTCATCCGGTCGGTGATCTTGACGAAACCTTCGTTGTCGATCGAGCCGACGTCGCCGGTATGCAGCCATCCCTTGGCATCGATGGTCTCGGCCGTTTTCTCCGGCTGGTTCAGATAGCCCATGAACAGGAAGTCACCCCGGATCAGGATTTCGCCCTGCGGTGAAATCGCTACCTCGCCCCAGGGCGCGGCCTTTCCGACCGAACCGAGCTTGATGCGATCGGGCGGCATCACGGTGGCGACGCCGCAATTTTCGGTCTGGCCGTAGACCTCGCGCATATCGATGCCAAGCGCGAGATACCAGCGGATCAGGTCCGGCGCGATCGGCGCCGCACCGGTAAAGGCCAGCCGGCAACGGTCGAGACCAAGCATGCGGCGGATGTTGCGGAACACCAGATAGTAGGCGGCGCTATTGGCGAGCCGCAGCGACAATGGCGGTGTATCGCCCTGCAGCTTGTACTCCGTCACGCGATTGCCGACGGCGAGCGTGTTGCGGTACATCCATTTCTGGAAATTGGTCGCGTCCTTTAGTGCGATCGTGATTCCGGAATAGAATTTTTCCCAGACCCTGGGCACCGCGAGGAAGGCCGTCGGCTGCACCTCGCGCAGATTGTCCGGCACCGTTTCCGGACTTTCGGCGAAATTCATCACCGATCCCAGCGCCAGCGAGATGTAATAACCGCCGATCCGCTCGGCGACGTGGCAGAGCGGAAGGAACACCAGCCGCTCTTCATTATCGGTGGACGGAAACAGGTCGTTGGCATGACGCATCTGATGCGTCACGCTGCGATTGGAATGCATCGCGCCCTTTGGCGGGCCCGTGGTGCCGGACGTGTAAACGAGGATGGCGAGATCGGAGGCCGCTCGGCTTCCGATCATTTCGTCCCACAGTGCCTCGTTGCCCTGCTCGTGGTTGCGCCCGAGCGCCATGAATTCGGCCAGCGACAACACCATCGGGTCGTTGAAGCCGCTCAGGCCTTCCATGTCGAACACGATGATCTTCTGCAGCGTCGGGCAACGCGAACGGCACGACAGGATCTTGTCGAGCTGCTCTTCGTCCTCGGCGAAGATCACCCTGGTCGAGGAATCGTTGATCAGATATTCGACCTGCACGGATGAGTCGGTCGGATAGATCCCCGATGAAACGCCGCCGGCGCACAGGATGCCCATGTCGGCGAACACCCATTCCGGCACCGCATTCGCGATGATCGAGGCGACGTCGCCGGGACGAAAACCCGTGGCATGCAGGCCGTAGGCGATATCCCTGGATATCTGCAGCCACTCGCGCCAACTGGTCGGCTGCCAGATGCCGAATTTCTTTTCGCGGATCGCCGGCCGGTCGCCGCGGGTTTCCACGGACTTCAGAAAACTCTTCGCGATCGTGTCGGCGACCGTCAGCACTGCCGGTCTGGCCATGCTCTCTTCCTCCCTCTCGTCGCCTGCTTCGCCGGTCTTGTCAGCCGGTCTTGCTTCTTGAAGCAGGGCCTGAATCTAGCTCTAACTCGTTCTGAACGCCATGCTTTTGACTGCGAAGGTTAACGCCATGTCTTCTTCTTTTTCCAGCGCCGCTCGCCGCGGGCGCCTTCTTCCTTGGCGCCGAGATAGAATTCCTGGATGTCCTTTGAGTTCATCAGCCGCTCGCAGGTGTCGTTCATCACGACCCGGCCGATTTCCAGCACATAGCCGTAATGGGCGGTCTCCAGCGCGACTTTCGCGTTCTGCTCGACCAGCAGGATCGACATGCCCTGCTCTTCGTTAACGCGCTTGATGATGGTAAATATCTCCTTCACCAGGATCGGCGACAGCCCGAGCGATGGCTCATCCAAAAGTAGCAGGGTCGGCCGGTTCATCAGCGCCCGCCCGATCGCCAGCATCTGCTGCTCGCCGCCGGAAAGCTGCCCGGCCGGCTGGTTGATCCGTTCTCTCAGGCGCGGGAAATAGCCGTAGACGCGCTCCAGATCCTCGGCGACGCCGTCGCGATCTTTGCGCGGATAGGCGCCCATCATCAGGTTTTCGCGCACCGAGAGGAACGGAAACACCTCGCGCCCCTCCGGCACGTGGCTTAAGCCCAGCCGCACGATCTTGTCGGCCTCCATGCGCTGGATCGGCTTGCCCAGAAATTCGATCGAGCCCTTCTGGGGATCGAGAATGCCGGAGATGGTCTTGAGCACGGTGGTCTTGCCGGCGCCGTTGGCGCCGAGCAACGTGACGATACGGCCGCGCGGCACCTCGATGCTGATGCCCCGGATGGCCATGATCGGCCCGTAATAGCTCTCGATATTGCTGAGCTTGAGGATGATGTCGGAAGCGCTCATGGCATCATCCTCATGCGCCGAGATAGGCAGCGACGACGTCGGGATGGCGCTGCACCTCGGACGGCGACCCCATCGCGAGCACGCGGCCGTAGTTGAGCGCAATCACGCGGTCGGAGACGCGATTGACCAGCGTCATGTCGTGTTCGACCATCAGCACGGTGATACCGAGCTCGGTCTTCATGTCGCGGATCCAGAACGACATGTCGTCGGTCTCCTCGACGTTCAGCCCGGACGACGGCTCGTCGAGCAGGATCAGTTTCGGCTCCGAGCACAGCGCACGCGCCAGCTCGATCACCTTGCGGACGCCGTAGGGCAGCCCCGAGATCAGCTTGTCGCGATAGGCTTCGAGATCGAGGAATTCGATCACCTGCTCGACACGGCGGCGATGCAGCTTTTCGCCCGCGCGCACGCTCGGCAGGAACAGCAGTTCCTGCCACAGTTGCGTGGTGGAGTGCCTGTGACGGCCGACCAATAGATTGCTCAGCATGGTCGCATTCTCGAACAGTTCGATGTTCTGGAAGGTGCGCGCAATGCCGTGCCCGGCGATCTCGTAGGCCGGCTGATCGGTGATGTCCTGATCCTCGAAAAAGATCCTGCCTGACGTGGGCGGGTAGATCCGCGAGATCAGGTTGAAGATCGAGCTTTTGCCTGCGCCGTTGGGGCCGATGATCGAGAGGATCTCGCCCTTCTCAACAGCGAAGCTGACGGAATCGACCGCTTTCAGGCCGCCGAAATGCAGGGACAGGTTTTCCGCGCGGAAATAGCTCATCGGTTCCGCTCCGATTTCACGTAGATCTTCTGGCGCTTGAAGGTGGCGCGCTTGTAGAGCGGGAACAGCTGGAAGAAGAGTTTTATCTTCAGCCAGCGCCCGTACAGACCGAGCGGCTCGAACAGCACGAACAGCACGATGATCACCCCGTAGATCGCGCCCTTGAGGCCGTTGGCGGAGGCAATGGCGGCGACGTTGCTGTAAATCTTCGACGCGGTCACGCTGTCCGCGCCGAACGTTGCGAAGATGCCCGCGATGATGCCCGGCAGGTCGTCCTTCAGGTAGGTCAGGAACGGATCGATCATGACGATGAAGATCGCGCCCAGCACGGCGCCGTGCGGGCTGAACGCGCCGCCGATCAGGATCACGATGATGAACTCGATCGAGAGCTGCAGCGTGAACATTTCCGGGCTGATGAACGACAGCTTGTGGGCGAACAGGACACCGGCGAATCCGGTGATGGCGGCGCTGATCGCAAACGACTTGACCTTGTAGAGCGATACGTTGACGCCCATGCTGCGGGCCGCGGTCTCGCTGTCCCGAATCGCGACGAAGGCGCGGCCGGTCGGCGAGCGCAACAGGTTGAGCGTGCCTAGGATGGTCAGGAACAGCACTGCAAGACAGAGGAAGTAGAACGAGGGGCTGTCGCGCGACACCGTGGTGCCGAGCAGTTGCAGGGCCTTGACACGCATGCCCTCGTTGCCGTGGGTCACGCTCTCCCAGCGCGCCAGGATTTCCTCGACGATGAAGGCGAAGGAAATCGTCGCGATCACGAGATAGATGCCCTGCAGCCGCAGCGCCGGGAATCCGACCATCGCGCCGACGACGCCTGTCAACAATCCGCCGACGAGAAAATATACCGGGAAAGGTACGTTGAACTGCTGCAAGTACGCCGCGGAATAGGCGCCGATGGCGAGAAAGGCGGCATGGCCGAGCGACGCCTGCCCGGTGAAGCCGGTCAGGATCATCAGCCCGACACCGACGGTGGCGTAGATGAAGACGAAAACCAGCTGGCTGACGATATAACTGGACAGCACGAACGGCGCGATCAGCAGAAACGCAAGCAGAACGCCGTAGGTGACGATGTAGCCGCTGTGCGGAAACAGCTTGATGTCGTCTTCATAATCCGTCTTGAACATAAAGCGCATGACTGCCCCTAGACCTTCTTGCGCATGTGAACGCCGAACAGGCCTTCGGGCTTGAGCAGCAATACCGCCAGCAGAACGATGTAGGGCGCGACGTCCTTCCAGCCTTGCGGCAGATAGAAGCCGGCCATGCTCTCGATCACGCCGATCAGCACGCCGCCCACCACGGCGCCGGGTATGGAGCCGAAGCCACCGAGCACGGCAGCGGGAAACGCCTTCAGGCCCAGCACAAGACCGACATTGGAGTGAATGAAGGTGATCGGCGCCAGCAGCACGCCGGCAGCGGTCGCGACCGCCGCACTGATCGCCCACACGATCGACACCACGCGCTTGACCGGAATGCCCATGTAGTAGGCGGCCAGCATGTTCTCCGAACTGGCGCGCATCGCGGTGCCGAGCGTGGTGCGGTTGAAGAACAGATACAGCAGCGCGCAAAGGATGATCGTCGCTGCGATCACCGACAGCTTGTCGTATGCCAAGACCAGCGAGCCGATCCGCAGCACGCCGTCGCTGAACGGCGTCTCGATCTTGAAATCGTCGGTGCCCCAGATCATGCCGACCACAGAGCGTAGGAAGTATCCAAGCCCGATCGTCGCCATGATGATGGAAAACTGCGGATAGCCGAGAATCGGACGCACCACGACGCGTTCCGCCAGCATGCCGAACAGCGCCATCGCCGCGACCGCGCCGGCGAATCCGAGCCAGTAATTGAGACCGAGCATGCCGATGAACGTGAAGGCGAAGAACCCGCCCAGCATCATCAAATCGCCCTGGGCGAAATTGACGACCTCGGTTGCCTTGTAAACGAGCACAAAGCCGAGCGCGATCAAGCCATAGACGCAGCCGAGCGCGATGCCACTCACCAGCTGCTGAACGAAGTCCAGCATCATTTCCCTCCCCGATGCCAGGCGATTCTGTCGATCGCCTTTTCCGCATCTTGTGTCTACACGCTGCCTGGCATCCACGATGCCTGCAGCCGCACATGTCCCGCTGCATTGAGCCCAAAGCGCCGACCCCTGTCAACAAAGCGCTGCGTGCCACGCCGTTAACAATTGCGGAGAAATGCCGCAGCCCGGGAAGTTGCGGGGTTTGCTGCGATTTGGCGTGCAAGATTCACCGCGCCGAAAGTTCTTCGGTCCATGGTCCGCAATGAACAACGGGACCGCCCTGAAGTCATGAAGTCAGATGTATCGGCGCTCGAAGTGCGAGAGTTAACGAAGCGTTTTGACCGCCCGGCGGTCGACGCGCTCGACCTCACCGTTCGGACCGGCGAGTTCTACGCCCTGCTCGGCCCCAACGGCGCCGGCAAGACCACGACCTTGCGCATGGTCGCCGGTCTGCTCAAGCCCGACGCCGGCTCTGTCTCAATTTTGGGCATCGATGCGCTCGCCGATCCCGTCGCCGCCAAGCAGATCATGGCATGGGTCTCCGACGAGCCGATGATCTATGACAAGCTGACGCCGCTGGAATATCTCGAATTCGTCGCCGGCCTCTGGGGCATCGATCCCGCGGTTTCCGACCCCTCGGCGCAGCAGCTTCTGGTGTCGCTCGGACTGGAGCCGCACCTGCACGAACGCTGCGAGGGATTCTCCAAGGGCATGCGCCAGAAGGTCGCGCTGGCCGGCGCGCTGGTTCACGATCCCCGGCTGATCATCCTGGATGAGCCGTTGACCGGCCTCGATGTGCTGTCGGCGCGTCACGTCAAGGGACTGCTGCAGGACCGCGTCCGTGCCGGCTGCACCGTGATCATGACGACGCATATTCTCGAAGTCGCCGAGCGGATGGCCGACCGCATCGGCGTCATCGCCGCGGGCCGGCTGGTGGCCGAGGGTACGCTCACTGAGCTGCGCCAGCAGAACGGCCGCAACGACACCAGCCTCGAAGACATGTTCATCGTGCTCGTCGACACTGAGGCGGCCGCCGCATGAGTTCGGCCGCGGCGCTCAGCTGGTTTGCCCGGCACGAGATCCGTCTGGCCTGGCGCGAATGGCTGGCGATGATGACCGGCAGCCGCGGAAAGCGAAAGCGCGCCATCATCGCCCTGATCGTGTTTGCCGCCATCCTGCACCTGCCGGCCTATGCGGTGATCGGCCGCTTCGCCGATTTGCAATCTCCGCTCGGCAAGCCCGAGCTGATCGTCATCACGGCGACCATCTTCCTCGCCTGGGCCCTGATGCTGTCGCAAGCCATCGAATCCGTGACGCGGGTGTTTTACGCCCGCGCCGATCTCGACCTTATCATGTCGTCGCCGGCGAACCTCGCCAACGTATTCTCGGTGCGGATCGCGGCAATTGCGCTCTCCGTCACCGGGATGGCGCTGTTGCTGTCGACGCCCTTTGTCGACGTTCTCGTGATCGGCGGCGGCGTTAGATGGCTCTCAGCGTTCGGCGTCGTTGTCGCCATTGGCCTCACGGCTGCCGCCGTGGCGATCGCGATCACGGTCGCGCTGTTCAGGTGGATCGGCCCGAGCCGCACCCGCCTCGTCGCGCAGGTCGTGGCCGCCGTTATCGGCGCCGGCTTCGTCATCGCGCTCCAGGTCGTAGCCATCCTTTCCTACGGTACATTGTCTCGCTTTACGGTGCTGACATCCGATGCCGCTTCAGCCTATGCGCCTGATCTCGACAGTCCGCTGTGGTGGCCGGCGCGCGCGGCGATCGGCGATGGCATGGTGCTGTCGTGGCTCCTCTCCGGCGGGCTCGTGCTGCTCGGCGTCGTGATGGCAGTCTTCTCGCCGAGATTTGCCGATACCGTCGTCAGTGTCGCCGCAACCGCCCGACCTGTCCGTTGCGGACCGCGCACGACGGCATTTCGCGGCGGTACGCGACAAAAGGCGCTGCGCACCAAGGAGTTTTTGCTGCTGCGGCGCGACCCATGGCTGTTATCGCAAAGCCTGATGCAACTGCTGTACCTGGTGCCGCCGGCCTTGCTGCTGTGGCGAAGTTTTTCCGAAAGCTCGACCGCGATCGTTTTGATCACGCCCGTGATCGTGATGGCGGCGGGCCAGCTTGCCGGCGGCCTCGCCTGGCTGACAATATCGGGCGAGGACGCCGCCGACCTGGTCGCGACCGCGCCGCTGCCGCCGTCGCGCGTGATCCGCGCCAAGATCGAGGTGATGCTGATCGCAATCGGCGTCATCTTCGCGCCGCTGATTACAGCACTCGCCTTTGCCTCCGTGACGCAGGCGATCGTCACCGCGCTCGGCGTCATCGTCGCAACCGTCTCGGCGGCTGCGATCCAGCTCTGGTTCCGCGTGCAGGCCAAGCGCAGCCAGTTCCGCCGCCGCCAGACCTCGTCGCGGCTGGCGACATTCGCAGAAGCCTTCTGCTCGATCGGCTGGGCCGCTACCGCAGCCCTCGCCGTCACGATCCCGATCGCCGCCGTGATCAGCGGCGCGTTCACTGTGGCGATCCTGGTTACGACATGGAAGATCAGCCCGCGGCGGGACTGAGCGCCCTCTCCTTCGTCATGGCCGGGCATGACGAACCAGATGGCAATCCTCGCGAGAAATCCGGTTGAATCAGCCGCGTAGTGTCGACCGAGTCATTACAGGCGAGGTAGTGCGCTGATCTCGCTTTTATTGAACCATGCCCGCCACTGCTTCGATCTCGACACGAAAGCCGTAGTGCAACGTCGGGACGGGAACGACCGCACGGGCCGGTCGGACGGCGCCGATCCATTCGGAATAGAGTTTGTCGAAGACCGGCCAGTCATTGATGTCCGTGACGTAGACGCGAACATGAATGAGCTTGTCGACAGCGCTGTTTGCCGCCTCCAAGGCCGCCGCGAGGTTGGCCAATGCCTGACGCACCTGGGTCTGAAAGTCCTCGTCAGCAAGCCTCGCGCCATTGGCAGAGATCGGCAATTGTCCAGACACAAAAACAAAAGCACCGGCTCTCACAGCATGACTGTAGTGCCCACCAGGAGCCGCCATTCCCTGAGGTTCCAAGTAGTCAATGTCACCAGCCATTAAACCTCCGCCATGTTTCGATGCCGTTGTCCGTGGCTGCCTGATATTCGGAGAATTGCGCTCCGGTTGCACAGGCATGATTCGGGAGTATTCGAAGTCGTGTGCCGATCGGAAAGCGATTTTCAGGAGAGACGAGACGTCCGTTCGTCGCGGCGAGGATCCCGTGCTCCTGATTTGCCGCGATCATGACCAGGTCTTCCTCGAGCGGGTGCCCTCCTGAGTCGCATGCGATTCCGTATCCATAATCATGGTGCTGACGAGCAGTGCCGCGGTCTCGGCTCATCGCCATCCAACCGGCGTCGACGATGATCCAGCCTTTTTCCGACTGATGGCCGACCACGGTCGTCAGCACGGAAAGGGCAATATCGTCGATCGTGCAGACGCCGACATTCGTCATGAAAAGATCGAAGAACACGTACACGCCGCAGCGCACTTCCGTGACGCCGTCCAGGGCACGGGCGGACAGCGCTGTCGGGGTCGATCCGACGCTCACTACCGGACAGGGAAGGCCGACAGCGCGAAGCCGTTCGCCCGCGCGCACGCTCAAGGCACACTCCTGCTCCGCCAAACGCTCCAGGGCATCGGGATCGTCGAGTTCATAGGAGTTTCCGGCATGAGTCAGCACGCCGCAAAGTGTGGCGCCACCGGTGTGAAGAATGCGACCGATATCGATGAGACGCTCATCCTCGGGGCCTACACCCGAGCGGTGCCCATCAGTGTCGACTTCGATCAGGACTTCGAAAGGATCGCGATGCGACTGCGCCTCGACGACGGCTTGCGCGGCCTCGACCGAGTCGACCAGAATTCTGAGACGGCAACCCTGATCACGCAGTCCCTGGGCCCGGCTGAGCCTGTGCGGAGCGATGCAGACCGCGTAGAGAATATCGTCGTAGCCCGCGGCAAAAAACTCCTCAGCCTCGCGGAGAGTCGAGACTGTGATGCCGTTCGCGCCTGCGGCGCGCTGCCTGTCGGCAACTGCGACGCATTTGGTCGTCTTGACGTGGGGACGGAAACTGACGCCCAAGGCGTTCATCCGGTCCTGCATGCGGGCGATATTACGCTGCGTGCGCGCGACGTCGACGACGGCAGCGGGTGTTTCGATATCCGAAAGAGATGTCATGCTTAATCCAGATATTCGCCCTTGGTGCGCAGCACTGGTACGTCGTGCTCCAGCCCTTGAGCGATCAGCGCACTGACGGCGCCGGGCTCGAGATCCGTTCCCCGTGGCAGTTCGACACCAACCGCCGTCATTTGCCGCATGACGTCCGGGTCGGCGAGTGCTGCACGCAAGGCGTCATTCAATTTCTGACGCACCGGCGCGGGCGTTCCCTTCCGCACGAAGATTGCGTTCCAGGAGCGGAGGTTCACGCCCGGATAGCCGGCCGCTGCCGCAGTGGATACTTGAGGCGCCTGCGGCGGGGGCTGATCACTCAGCGCTGCGATTGCCTTGATCGTTCCGCCGAGCACTTGGGGTAGCGCGGTGGTGGTCTGGTCGCACATGAAGTCGACGTGACCACCCATGAGATCGTTCATCGCTGGGGCAACGCCCCGATATGGCACATGGGTGATGTTCAGTTTCAGGTTCGACAGCAGCAGAACGCAGGCATAATGCGAAATCGATCCGACGCCGGCGCTGCCATAGGTGAGTTTCTCGCGGTTGGCACGGGCATAGGTGACGAAGTCTTGTAGATTGGACGCCGGCAAGTCCAACTTCGCGACAAGAAGCGTGGAGGCCATCCCAGCGAGGCCCACAGGCTCGAAGTCGGCGACGGGATCGTAAGGCAGCCGCTTGAAGAGCGCGACATTCGCGACATGTGTGCCGATAGTGCCAAAGCCGAGCGAGTATCCATCCGCAGGCGCCTTTAGCAACTTGGTCAGGCCGATGGTGCCGCTGGCGCCGCCGATATTTTCCACGACGATGGATTGCTTCAAGTGGGCCGCCATGGCCTGAGCCACTGCCCGGCCAAGCGCATCGCTCGGGCCACCGGCGGGAAACGGAACGATCAGCGTCAATTGCTTCTCGGGAAACCCCTGAGCCGTTGCCGCAGAGATGTTCAATCCGACCGCGAGCAAGGTCGCCAACATGCGAGATATCACGAAAAGTCCTCCAGCCATGGAATGAGGTCATCGAGGTTCGCAGACTCTTTCTCGGCTACCGGTGCGCCATCGGGACGCGCCAGGCCCACGCGGTTGTGCCAGTAGGTGCGCAGTCCGACGGCTGAGGTGCCGATGAGGTCGTAGCCGGAGCCCGCGACAAACGCTGCGTCCGCGGCCGACACGCCCAGCATGTCCAGGGCCAGACGATAGGGGCGGGGATCGGGCTTATAGAAGCCGGCCTCCTCCGCGGTGATCACGACATCCCATTGCGTGCGCAGGCGGGCGGCGGCCATTCGTCCAAGGCGCGTCGAGCAATTGGTGACGACTGCCAGGCGCGTTCGTCCGGCCAACCGGTCGAGCGCAGCCTGCGCGCCGCTCCAGACCGGGAGGGACTGCCAATTTGCTTCGAGGGCGTCTGCCACCGACGGAGCGAGACCGGTGGTGCGCGCAGCCTGGCGGACCAGATCCTCATACGGGACATAACTCCCGCAACCATATGTCAAGCGGAGATACTCGGCCCTCCAGGTTCGGCCCGATGCTTCGGATCCGGCGGAGGCATTCCAGACGCTCCAGGAATCGAGGAGCGCGGTGAGAAGGTCGAAAAGAACGGCGCGTGGCATGGTCATGCCAAACCTCTATCATCCCGGTGATCAGTTGTGTTTAAGTAGGATTATCTCTCCCCTTCAGGAAAATTGAATGATCGCGCTTGAGGATTTGCGGTTTGTGGTGGCCCTGAGCCGAACCGGCTCGCTAAGCGCGGCGGCTAGGGCGCTCGATGTCACGCCGCCGGCTCTTTCCATGCGATTGAAGAAGCTGGAGGCTGTTCTCGGGGTCAACCTTGTCGTTCGCAACTCCCGAGGGCTGCGCTTCACGCCGGAAGGCGAACAACTTGTCCATGAAGCCCAGTCGCTGTTGGCGCGTGTCGATGGGCTGGCGGACAGTCTCAGCGGTGGCGTATTTGCCGGCCCCCTGCGGGTTGTCGCGCCGTTTGGTTTCGGCAGGATCCATGTCGCGCCCGTCATGGCGGCATTCATTCGCGACCACCCGCAAGTGCGTGCGACGTTGGATCTTTCCGAAGCGCCCTGGAACAGCAATGTCGACGCTGACGTCGTCATCCATATTGGAACTGTCCGGGATTCCTCGTGGGTTGCTCATCTTCTTGCCCGCAACGCGCGCTGGGTATGCGCCAGTCCCAGCTATCTTCGACGATGCGGAACGCCGTCACACCCTCGAGAGCTGGCGCAGCATGCCTGTCTCTCCGTTCGCGAAAACGAAGAGGACGTGACGCTGTGGCGCTACAAAAACGGCCACACATCATCCCGGCGATCAGAGGCGCTTCGAATAAGTCCGGCACTCACGAGCAACAATGGCGAGGTTGTTCGCGAGTGGGCCGTCGCGGGGTTGGGTATAGTTCTCAGGTCCGAATGGGACGTGGCACCATCCGTCAAACGGGGCGAACTGCGTCGGCTGTTTGCTGAATATGAGTTCGAAGGCGCCGACATTCTGGCCTTGGTGCCAACGCGTCGCGGGGTCTCAGCTCGTCTTTCGCATTTTGTCGAAAGCCTGAAGACCCGCTTTCAACCGAAGCCGCCTTGGCGAAGTACTTGACAGTGTGACCAACCGCTACTCGGACCGCACGGAAGCTACTGCTTCTCCAGCCCTGCCCGCTCGATCACGTCGCCCCAGCGCTTGATCTCCTTCTCGATGAACGGGATTATCTCGGCTTTCTGCAGCAGCATCGGGCGGGTGCCGAATTTTTCGAAATGCGTGCGCACGCGCTCGGACGTCAGCGCCGCATGCGCGGCTTCCGCCAGCCGGTCGACGATGGGCGCGGGCGTTCCTGCCGGCACCATGAGGCCCGACCAGCTCTGGGTCGTCATCTCCTTCATGCCAAGCTCGGCCATCGTTGGTACGTTCGGGAATGCACGCAGGCGTTCCGGCGCGGTCGTCACCAGCACCTTCAACTTGCCGGCCTCAACATGCGGGCCGACGGAAACCGGGTAATCGAACATCACATCGACGCGCCCTGCGATCAGGTCGTTCAATGCCGGCGCGCTGCCCTTGTAGGGCACATGCAGCATCTCGATGCCGGCGACCGTCTTGAACAGTTCGGCGACCAGATGCGTCGCAGTGCCGACGCCCGAGGAGGAGAACGTCACCTTGCCCGGATGCTGCTTGGCGTAGGCGATGAACTCGGACACCGAATTATATGGCGCGCCGTGATAGGCCACGAACAGATTCGGGCTTTCGCCGACCAGATGCACCGGCAGGAAACTCGTCAGCGGATCGTAGGACAGGTTCTTGCGCAACGTGACATTGGCTGCCATCGTGCCCTGCGTGCCGTAGATCATCGTGTAGCCATCGGGCTTGGCGCGCGCGACCTGTTCGGTGCCGACGGTCCCGCCACCGCCACCACGGTTGTCGATCACGACCGACTGGCCAAGCGTTCTCGACATTTCCTCGGCGACGATGCGCGATGTCGTGTCGGTGATGCCGCCCGGCGCGAACGGTACGACCCAGGTGATCGGGCGGTTGGGGAATTCCTCGGCCGAGGCCGACGTGATGATAGCGATGGACGCGATCAGGATCGCGGACAAGACGTGACGCTTCGCCATGGAATTCCGCCCCGCAAAATTCTGTCCTTCTGAAGAGGACTTGCGCGGCGAGGATGACGGCTTTCGGCACGGCTTGCCATGCGGCAAAGTCGACCTACGCTTTGATCAGCTCCATCACCGCCGCGGCGAACGCTTCGGGCGCTTCCTGCGGCAGATTGTGCCCGGCGCCCGGCACGACACGGTGGACGCGGCGCCCGGTGAATTTCGACGCGCTGGCAGCACCATCGGTCGCGGGGGCAACGCCATCGTCTGCGCCGTCCAGCGTCATTGACGGCACGATGATGGGAGGCAGCGCCGCCAGCCTGCGCTGGATCTCCGCATATTGCGGATCGCCGTCAGCGAGGCCGAAGCGATGGCGATAGCTGTGGATCACCACATCGACGTAATCGGGATTGTCGTGGGCGATTGCAGTTCGTTCGAAACAGGCATCGTCGAACGGCCAGTTCGGCGACCATTGCGTCCACAATATCCTGGCGATCTCGCGCCGGTTGGCGGCAAGGCCCGCGCGGCCGCGCTCGAGCTGGAAGTAGTGCTGATACCACAGCGCCAGCTCGCGTTCGGGGCGCATTGGCGCCATGGCGTTGGCGATATCCTGGATCAGGTAGGAATTGACGCAGACGAGGCCGATGCAGCGTTCCGGCCACAACGCGGCGCCGACACAGGCCGCGCGGCCACCCCAGTCATAGCCCGCGAACACCGCACCGCGGATGCCAAGCGCATCCATCAGCGCCATCATGTCCGCGCCAACCGCCGCCTGCTCGCCCGAGCGCAGCGTGTTCGCATCACGAAACCGGGTCGGGCCGTAGCCGCGCAAATAGGGAACGATGACGCGGCAACCCTGGGCAGCCAGTTGCGGCGCGACGTCGACATAGGAGTGAATGTCGTAAGGGAAACCGTGCATGAGCATCACCGCCGGTCCGTCGGCGGGACCGGCCTCGTAATAGGCGATGCTGAGGACGCCGGCATCGACCTGGCGCAGCGGCTCCAGCCGCTTCGATGACGGGGCACGCGGGGCCGGGGCGGCGGTCTTTTCAGTCACGGCGAACTCCTTAGGTCTGTTCTAACAATATGGCATGGCCCGCTCCTGATGAAGCAAATCCGGCGCGCTGCCGTGCGCGAATGTCATCATGACGTCCCCGAATTCGGCGATACAGTGTCGCTAGTGGTCTTTGCCGCAGACGGGTCATGCCATGTTGCGATCGCTTACCGTATCCCTTGCCACAGCCCTTACTTTCCTCGGTTCGCTGATCATCCCGGCAACCGCTCAGCAGCAGCCGTTGCGCAGCGAGTGCCTGGCGATGGCGAACGCCACGCCCCGCGCCGTGCCGGTCAGCCTTCGCCTTACGGCTGCCAAGGCCGAAGAGGTCGCGATCACCTATGTCGGGCATTCCACCTATTACATCGACACACCCGGCGGCGTGCGGATCGCGACCGATTTCAACGGCGCCTACCGGACCGGTAGGCTGCCCGATGTCGTCACCATGAACCGGGCGCACTCGACGCACTACACGCTGTTTCCCGATCCAAAAATTCCACACGTCCTGCATGGCTGGGGTGAGAACGGACAGGCCGCGCAGGTCTCAACGCGCGTCGGCGACGTCTATATCCGCAACGTGCCCACCGACATCCGCCGCTACTATGGCGAGGGCTCCGGCGGGGCGATGCTCAAGGACGGCAACTCGATCTTCATCTTCGAGGTCGCCGGCCTCTGCATCGGCCATCTCGGCCATCTGCACCACGAGCTCGACGATACGCATTTCGCGGCGATCGGCCGGCTCGACATCCTGATGGTGCCGATCGACGGCACCTATACGATGTCGCTCGACGGCGTCTCCGAGATCACGCGGCGCCTGCGCTCCTCCGTGGTGCTGCCGATGCATCGCTTCGCCACCCCGCTCGACGAATTCATGCGCCTGATCGGCCAGCAATTCGTCATTGATCAGCGGAGCGAGCGCACCCTGAAGATTTCGCGGGAGACGCTGCCGGGCACACCCACGGTAATCATTCTGGAGGGGGTGTGACCGCGCCGGAATTTCGCAGCGCGGACAAGTGCAGAGGGAGGGAAGTTTGAGCGGACCTATGCAGCGAATCATTGAGAGCAATGGCATACGCCTCAACGTCGCCGAGCAAGGCAACGGGCCCCCGGTGATCCTGTGTCACGGATTCCCGGAGTCCTGGTATTCCTGGCGTCATCAGATCTCAGCACTCGCCGCGGCGGGCTTCCGCGCGGTGGCTCCCGATATGCGCGGCTACGGCAAAAGCGACCGGCCGGAGGCAATCGATCAATACACGATCTTCCATCTGATCGGTGACCTGGTGGAGCTGCTCGATGCCCTCGAAGCGCCAACCGCTGTTATCGTCGGCCACGACTGGGGCGCGGCTATCGCTTGGCAAGCGGCACGCCTGCGCCCTGACCGTTTCCGCGCCGTTGCAAGCCTCAGCGTACCACTTCGGCCGCGTGGCCCGGCGCGCCCGACCAGCATGATGCCGCAGACCGCGGACGCGCAATTCTACCAGCTGTACTTCCAGGAACCCGGCGTGGCCGAGGCGGAGCTGGAGCGAGATCCGCGGATCACCGTGCTCAGCATGCTCTACGGCGCGTCGGGCGAAGGCGCTGCTGCATTCCGTGCCGCCACAGCGCGCGGCGACATCACGCGAACGCCCGGCATGGTTCCGCGCGACGGAGGCATGTTGCAGGGCTCGGGGACGCCACCGACGTTGCCTGCGTGGCTCACCGACGCGGACATCGATTTCTATGCCGGCGAATTCAAACGCACCGGCTTCCGCGGTCCGCTCAACTATTATCGCAACCTCGACCGCAATTGGGAGCTGATGGCGGCGTTTGCAGACGTCACAGTGAAGGTCCCTGCACTCTTTATCGCCGGCGACCATGACATGGTGATGGCTGCTCCCCCTGGCATCGACCAGCATCTCGCCAACCTCAGGCAATTCGTTACCACGCTGCGTGACGTGCGAATTCTGCCCGGCTGCGGCCACTGGACCCAGCAGGAGCGCCCGAGCGAGGTCAGCGCGGCGATCATCGATTTCATCCGTGGCCTGCCGGACTGAAGTGTTCACGGCAGCGGCCGCCAAGAAACAAAGATCAAAGGAGCGAAACTCATGGCCGCCAGCACTGCACTCGCCTCCAGAAGCGGGCTCTACGCCGATCCGCGCGAGGACTGGCTGGCGCAGTACACCGAGGAGATCATCGACCCTGCCCGCCCCGTCGTCGATCCGCATCACCATCTCTGGGACCGCGGCGGCTTGCGCTACATGATCGAGGAGATGGCGGCCGACATCGCTTCCGGCCACAATATTATTGCAACCGTCTATGTCGACTGCCGCTCGATGTACCGTGCGCGCGGCCCTGAGGCGTTCCGGCCCGTCGGCGAGGTCGAGTTTGCCAATGGCGTGGCGGCGATGGCGGCGAGCGGTGGCTATGGCAAGGCCGCGATCTGCGCCGGCATCGTCAGCCACGTCAATCTGCTGCTCGGCGATGGCGCGAAGCCGGTGCTGGAGGCAGAGATCGTTGCCGGCAACGGCCGCTTCCGCGGCATCCGGCATTCCTCGGCCTGGGATGCCGATCCCGACGTGGCGGGCATGTATGCGACGCGGCCGAAAGGGTTGCTGCTCGACAGCAGCTTCCGCAAGGGCTTCGCCTGCCTCGCACCACTGGACTTGAGCTTCGACGCCTGGCTGTTTCATCCGCAGATCGGCGAACTCACCGATCTCGCCCGCGCCTTCCCCGACACCAAAATCGTGCTCGATCATTGCGGCGGCCCTGTCGGCATCGGCCGCTACGCCGGCCGGCGCGAGGAGATCTTTCCGGTGTGGAAAGCCTCGATCCAGGAAATCGCCAAATGTGAAAACGTCGTCGTCAAGCTCGGCGGACTCGCGATGCGCCTGCTCGGCTACGATTTTCATCTGCGCCCGAAGCCGCCGTCTTCCGAGGAAGCCGCCGCCGCGTGGCGGCCCTATGTCGAAACCTGCATCGAGGCGTTTGGACCCGATCGATGCATGTTCGAAAGCAACTTTCCGCCGGATAAAGGCCAGTGCAGCTATCAGGTGATCTTCAACGCCTTCAAGCGGTTGGCCGCGCAATATAGCGAGGCGGAGAAGGCGGCGCTGCTCTCCGGGACGGCGACGGAATTCTACAAGCTCAAGCTGGACTGATTACGCCCACTCGCCCTTGCGGAACACCGGCACGCGGCTTCCGTCGGCGTGAATGCCATCGATATCGGTTTCGGCCGATCCGATCATCCAGTCGATGTGTATCAGGCTCTTGTTGCCGCCCTGCGCCGCGATCTGCTCCGGGTTCAGCTTGTCGCCGCCGACGAAGCATTTCGAGTAGCACTGGCCGAGCGCGATATGGGAAGCGGCGTTCTCGTCGAACAGGGTGTTGAAGAACAACAGCCCGCTCTTGGAAATCGGCGAGGAATGCGGCACCAGCGCCACTTCGCCGAGACGGGCCGCGCCCTCATCAGTGTCGAGCACCTTCTTCAACACCTCCTCGCCGCGCGAGGCTTTTGCCTCGACGATGCGCCCCTCCTCGAACCTGACAGCGATGTTGTCGATCAGCGTGCCCTGATAGGACAGCGGCTTGGAGGAAACGACATGGCCGCTCACCCGCCGGCAATGCGGCGTGGTGAAGACTTCCTCGGTCGGGATGTTGGCGTTGCAGGTGATGCCGTTCCTGGCGGTCGATGCGCCGCCTTCCCATTCATGGCCATCGGCAAGACCGATCGTCAGATCCGTGCCCGGGCCGGAATATTTCAGCGCGTGGAAGCGCTGGCCGTTCAGCCAGTCGGTCCGCTCGCGCAGCACGGCGTTGTGCTTTTCCCATGCCGCGACGGCGCCGTCCTGATCGACGCGGGACGCTGCGAAGATCGCATCCGCCAGCTTCGCCACCGCGACATCCTCCGGGACGTCGGGGAAAACCTGCTTGGCCCAGGACGGACTCGGATAGGCGATGATGTTCCAGTTGGTTTCGAAATTGACGATCTTCTCCAGCGCCGGCTGATAGGCGACCGAATTGGCCTTGCTGGCGCGCGCCACCTTCACCGGATCCTCGCCCGACAGCAGCATCGGATTGTCGCCGACGATGGCCAGCCGCGCGGTGTTGGCGGTGAACGCCTTCGCCATGCCCTCATAGAGCCAGCCGGCGGCGCGATCAAAACTCTCGTTATGGCCGTAGCGATAGCGCGCCAGCGTGATCGCCTCATCCGACAGGAACGGGGTCACGATTCCAGCGCCGGCCTTGTAGGCATGTTCGGCAATCCGGCGCACCAGCGGCAGCGCGACCGAGGGCGCGGTCAGCAGCAGGTCCTGTCCCGGCTGCAGCCGCAAGCCGACCTTGACCGCGACTTCGGCGAGGCGGTCGAGTTTCACGGGATCGATCGAGACGGAAACGTTGCGCTGATGTGCAGTCATGATTCTTTGGGCCGATGCTCTTGGATTTTCCAGCTTCGCAGCCTTCGGCGTGATCACACCATCAAGCCAAGGCGAGCGAAGCGCCTGATAACAGCAATAGCACAAGATTAGTCCGGCGAAACCCGACCTCGTTGATGTTCCGGAATGCAACAAATGCTTAGCAGGGAACCCGCAAACAGGGCTGACGGCGAGGTCGATCACGAGCTTGGAAAACAGGCTCTGGCGCCCGAGCAGCAGCGAGCGCGGTGAGGCTGAGTGGCGTCACCTCAGGCGAATCGAGCCCCGGCGTCGTGGCCCGGCTTCCGGTCGGCGCGGATGGGTGTGTTATTTCCGTGGGTATTTCGGCTGCTCTTTCTGA
This sequence comes from Bradyrhizobium sp. AZCC 1610, assembly GCF_036924515.1. Lineage (NCBI taxonomy): Bacteria > Pseudomonadati > Pseudomonadota > Alphaproteobacteria > Hyphomicrobiales > Nitrobacteraceae > Bradyrhizobium > Bradyrhizobium sp. AZCC 1610. Next base: position 6,349,179 of record NZ_JAZHRR010000001.1, read on the forward strand.
GCCGGTCAGCGCAAGCCCCTCACCGTCAGCACAATGGCGTCGGCGCCCGCCTTGCGATCGACTGATATCTCCTGATACTCCGGCGAATTCTGAAATTCTTTCGCCGCGGCATCATCAGGAAATTCCATGATCACGATCTTGTCGCGCGGCCACTCGCCTTCCAGCACGACCGGATGCGCGTCCGCCACCAGGAGCTTGCCCTTGAATTTGCTGAACACGCTCATGAAGCGGGACTGATAGCGATCATAAAGCTCGCGGCGGGTGAATTTCAACTGGGCGATAATGTAGACGCTCATGACGGCTCCTCACCTCGCGTGTCAGGCAGCGCCTTCAGGTCACGGCCCCGCTGGTCAAGCGCGAAACTTCTTCTTTTTCTTCTTTCCGAAGGCAGCCTTCGCAGGCGCTGCAGTTTCGTGCCGCGGCTTTCCGGCGTGAGCCGGCTTGTCCCGATGCGGCTTCTTCGCATCGTAACGCGCCTTCTTGTCAAACCCTGCTCGGTCAGAACTCCCAGTCTTTTTGCCGTGCGGCTTCGGTGTCCACTCCTGCTTGCGAACCTCCTCACGCGGCGGCGCATCTTTCATCGCCTCGATGCGGATGTTGTCTTCCTTGTCGGGACGTCGGATCTTGACGGCAAAGGATTCCGCGGCGCGGGCGGAAATCTCGAATTCGCTGGTGGTGTCCATGATGCGGATGGCGCCGATGTCGGATTTGTCGATGCCGCCGCGGCGGCAGATCATCGGCAACAGCCAGCGCGCTTCCGCATTCTTACGGCTGCCGATGGAGGCGCTGAACCAGACGCTGCCTTCGCCCATGCCGTGACGCGGCGATGATTTCCCCTTCTTCGATCGCGGCCCAGCGCTGCGATCGTCGCCGCGCGGCGGACGGCCTTCCCTTTCCCGGCCGCGATCCTCGCGGGACCGGCCACTGCCCTGGCCGGGATCGAGAATATCCTCGGGCGACGGCAGCCGTGCGCGATAGAGCCGCGCCAGCGCCGCGGCAATGTCCTCCGCCGACCGCTCGGCGAGCAAGGCCTGCGCCAGCGTCAGATCCTCGGCGGTCGTCTCCTCCGAAAACAGCGCATCTTTCAGCATGCGCTCCTGATCGAGCTTGCGAATTTCATCCGGCTGGGGCGCCGTGCCCCAGACCGTATCGATGCCGGCCAGGTTCAGCAGCACCTCGGCGCGTCGCCTGCGCGCCGGCGGCACCAGCAGCACGCTGACACCCTTGCGGCCCGCGCGGCCGGTACGGCCGGAGCGATGCTGCATGACTTCCGGATCGTTCGGAATGTCGGCGTGGATGACGAGATCGAGGTTCGGCAAGTCGATGCCGCGCGCCGCCACGTCGGTGGCGACGCAGACACGGGCGCGCCCATCCCGCAACGCCTGCAGCGCCATCGTTCGCTCGTTCTGCGTCAATTCGCCTGACAGCGCGACCACGGAGAAGCCGCGCTCCAGCAGCGTCGCCTGCAGATGCCGAACGGCTTCCCGCGTGTTGCAAAATACCAGCGCACTCGGCGATTCGTAGAATCGCAAAGTGTTGACGACGGCGTGCTCGACATCGCCGGCGGCGATCCGGATCGCGCGGTACTCGATGTCGGCGTGTCCGCCCTCGTCGCCAGCGACTTCGACGCGAAAGGCCTGCTGCTGGTACTCTTTCGCCAGCGCGACGATGCCGCGCGGCAATGTCGCCGAAAACAACAGCGTGCGCCGATCCTCCGGCGTCGCCTCAAGGATGAATTCCATGTCCTCGCGGAAGCCGAGATCGAGCATCTCGTCGGCCTCGTCGAGTACGATCGCCTTCAACTCCGAAACGTCGAGCCGGCCTCGCCGCAGATGATCGCAGAGCCGTCCGGGCGTGCCGACCACGATATGCGCACCCGCGGCCAGCTCACGCTGCTCGCGGCGCGGGTCCATGCCGCCGACGCAGGATACCACGCGCGCATCGGCATATTGATAGAGCCAGGCCAGTTCGCGATGCACCTGAAGCGCCAATTCGCGGGTCGGCGCAACGATCAAGGCCAAGGGGGCAGCGGCCCGTTCGAACCGCTCGGCGCCATCAAGCAGATTCTTGGCGATCGCCAGACCATAGGCGACCGTTTTGCCGGAACCGGTCTGCGCCGAAACCAGGAGATCGCGGCCGGCGGCGGCGTCGGCCAGCACCGCGGTCTGGACCTGCGTAAGCCGATCGAAGTTGCGTTCCGCCAAAGCTCGGGCGAGCGGCGGACTTGTGGTCAAGAATGTCACGAGATGTCAGACCTTAGGTTGGCTCTATCAGCCGGAAAATGTTGAATACTGCCCCGAACCGAAAATGGCTCGAAGCTTGCGCGGTTCACGAAGCGCAGCCGTACGGCCTGACCGATTTCACTGAGGTGGGGATGCTTTAGGCGAAAACCAGCCAATACGCCATCCATTCTTTGCAGATCAGCCGATCACTTCTGCGGCGGTTAACCTTCACGCGGCATGCACCGCGACGCTGGGAATCCCGGAACGATCGGCTACACTGCGGTTTTGAGGCGTTTCGCGCCTGTTTTTCACATCAGCCGTCGCTCAAGGGGGCCGTGTACCGTGACCGCGTTCAAGACCATTCGCGCCCGGGCCGAGAAGCGCAAGGGCGGCCCCAAGGCACTCGCCAAGTTGCTGCCGGCGAAGCCCGACCCAAAGGCGCTCGCCAGGCTCAGCGACGATCGGATTCTCGCCGAAATGACCAGGCGAGTGTTTTGCGCGGGGTTTGCCTGGAGCGTGATCGAGAGCAAATGGCCGGGCTTTGAGAAGGCGTTTCTCGGCTTCAAGCCGGGCCCACTGTCGCTGAAGCCGGACGAGTTCTGGGACGATCTGATGAAGGACACGCGCATCGTCCGCAACGGCGCCAAGATCATGTCGGTGCGCGCCAATGCAAGCTTCGTGAGAGACATCGCCAGGGAGCATGGCAGCTTCGGCAAGTTCCTCGCGAACTGGCCCTCATCCGACGAGGCCGGCTTGCTGGAACTGCTGGCCAAGCGCGGCAGCCGGCTCGGCGGCAATACGGGACAGATGATGCTGCGCTTCCTCGGCTGGGACGGCTTCGTCACCTCAAGGGACGTCGTGCTGTGCCTGCGCGATGCCGGGCTCGACATCGCGGAGGCGGTGACTTCGAAGCGCGACCTCGCCAAGGTGCAGGCGCAGTTCAACGCATGGGCCGAGGAGACAGGGCTTGCTTACGTGCAGCTCTCGCGGATTTGTGCGTTGTCGATTGGCGAGAATTACGCCGCCGAGAAGCTTGAGAGCATGCTCGGCGGGGATGAATGATCCGCCTTCGCTCTTTGAGCTTCGGCGAGACAAGCCTGCCCACCCCATCCGGTTGGATTCGTCGGTTTGGAACTATATGACGAAAAATCCATGCGTGGCGTCGCGTCGGAGTTGTTCGACGAGGCCGTACTCCCAGTCGAGATAGGCCTGCATCGCGCTTTCCTTGATATCGGTGCCCTCATAGGGACGGCGGTAGCGATGCGACGGGTCGGGCTTTGGGATCACAAGCGGCGGGCCGATCTCGAGCGTGCCGTCATAGCCGCCTTCGAGCACATAAGTTTCCCATCCCATCTGCGCGAGCCAGGATGCGGTCATGTCGGCGCGGACGCTTCTATTGTCCGTCAGCACGATGCGCGCGCCGCGCACCGGCGCTGCCATGTCGATCTCCTGCACCAGTTGCCCACCGGCATAATGGCGGAAGCCCGCGAGATGGCCGGCCGTGTATTCCTCTTCCGAGCGCACATCGAAGCGATAGAGCGTACGATCGGTCTGCTCCTGCAGCGCCGCCATCTCCGCAAGCCCGACGTGCCGGACGCCGGCGCGATAGGCGACGTCGCGCGCATTGGCCTCACCGCCCGCGATGGCGCCGATCCCGCCGCGCCGGTTGGAGCCATGTTCGAGATTCTGTTTGGCCAAGGTCCAGCCGATCGTCCCGTTGCGAAGTGCCCGCACCTTGTTGGTGATGCCGGCGTTGATCAGCGACTGGGTGCCGATGATCGAGCGGGTGCGGCCGGCGCAATTGACGATGATGGTGGTTTCGGAATCCGGCGCAGCGCGGCCCGCGCGCAGCACCAGCTCCGCGCCCGGCACGCTGATCGAGCCCGGGATATTCATGGTCGCGTATTCGTCGAACCGGCGGACATCGAGGATTTGAATGTCGGCGCCGCTTGCAATCAGGGCGCTGACTTCCTCGGCGGCCAGCGAAGGCGTGTGCCGCCGCGCCTCGACCAGCTCGCCGAACGCCTTGGCGTAAGAATTGACATCCTGGAATAGCTCAAAGCCGGCCTGTTTCCAGCCCTGCAGCCCACCATCGAGCTGGCGGACATCGGTGTAGCCCACGGCTTTCAAGCGATCCGCCGCTGCGACGACGAGGCCTTCGCCGTCATCATAGATAACGACCGGCACATCCTTGCGCGGCAGCCGCACCTCCGCTTCGAGTTCGATCCGGTTGGCCGCCATGTTGGCGGCAAACAGGGGATGGCCGGTGGCGAAGACGGCCTCGTGCCTGACATCGAGCAGCGCGATTTCGTCCCGCAGCAGCAGCGCGGTGCGGACTTGCGAAGGGGTGACGGAGGGTATGGTCATGGATCGTGAATTCCGGATAGGGATCGTTCCCCCATTAACAGCATCGAGCGACGTGCGTCACGCCAGACAGGCCAATAGCTCTGCGAGGCCATTAACTCTCATGTCATCGAACATTGAACTGATTGCACCGACTTCGCTGAAAACGGCATATGATGCCTGACAATTAAGCACCTAGGCATCCGATGGACCTCAAACAATTGCGCACCTTCCGCGCCGTGGCCGAGCTGGGCAGCCTCAGCAAGGCGGCGGACCGGCTGCGCGCCGCCCAGCCCGCGCTCAGCCGGCACATCAAGCTGCTCGAACATGAATTGCGCGTCGAACTGTTCGTCCGCAACGGCCGCGGCATGCTCCTGACCAGCGCCGGCCGGTTGCTGCTCGACCGCACCACCGGGCTGATCCGCCAGATCGAGCAGGTCAGCGACGACCTCAAATCGGCAAACGGCAATCCGTCGGGCCGCGTCATCCTCGGGCTGGTGCCGACGGTGAGCGCGGTGCTGTCCGGACGGTTCGCCCGCCGCGTCATTACCGAATTTCCCGACGTCTCGCTGCGCATCGTGGAAAGCTATGGCGGGCATCTGGTGGAATGGCTGCACCGCGGCGAAATGGATCTCGCGATCATCTACGGCCCCGCGGTCGATCTGCATCTTCAGGTCCAGTCCATTGGCCGCGAGGATATCGTCGCGGTCGGGCCGCCGGGATCGGGCCTCAGCAAGCGGAAGCAGGTCGACCTCAAGTGGCTGGTGAAGCAGAGGCTGATCCTGCCCAGCATCTCGCATGGCTTGCGGGCGCTGCTGGAGAAGGCGCTGGCGCGCGAGAAGTTGAAGCTCGACGCCATGATCGAGGTCGATTCCTACCGCGCGCAGATCAGCCTGATGGAGGAAGGGCTCGGCTACACGCTGTTGCCGCCCTCCGCCATCCGCACCGAGGTGGCAGCGAAGCGCCTGGAGATGGCGGCCGTCAGCCCCTCGGTGTCGCGCGAACTGATTCTCGCATCGCCGATCGCCCATCCGCCGTCGATTGCAACGACGACGATTGCGACGCTGATCGTGTCGGAGATTCAGCAGCTCTCCCGGGAAGGAGTGTGGAAGATCAACATGACGGCGTAGCGCGGCCGAGCCTTCTCTCTCCGTCATGGCCGGGCCAAAGCGCGAAGCGCGTCTTCGCGCTTTGGCCCGGGCATGACGGAGAGACAAGCTACCAGTTTTCCAAGCCCTCAATTAAACAGCGCCTCGTCTCCCAACACCGATTGTCGGAAGCGCGTCGTCAGGATGACACCGTCGGCCGGCGGCATCACGAACACCAGCGCCTCGGGATTGATCTTGATCTGCGCAAACGCCGTTCCCCTTCCCGAATGCGCGAGGTCGCGGAGCTCGGTGACTTCGGCCATCGTGCGGACGATCCGCGAGGTGCGAATGCCGCAGGCAGTTGCGATGGCGGCAAGGTCGACGCCGGAGGCGGTCGGGGTTTTCTGCATGCCGGTTTCGCCAAAACGCTCATTGTCGAGGACGGCGATCGTCAGATTCTTCGGCGCTTCCACCGCGATTGACGCGAGCGAGCCGACATTCATCAGCATTTCGCCGTCGCCGGTGACGACGAGCACTTTTCGCTTCGGCTGCGCCAGCGCCAGCCCAAGCCCGATCATGGCGGCGGCGCCCATCGCGCCCCAGAGCGGGAAGTTGTTGGGATGATCGCCGGCGGCCGAGACATCCCAGTTCGGCGCACCGAGGCCGGCGATGACGAGGAGATCGGCGCGGTCGCGTAACAATTCGTTGACGACGTCGCGGCGATGCAGGAGCGCGTTCGGGTTGGTCATCTGCGGGCAAGCTCCTTGAAATTCTTGGCGCCGAGCACGCGCTGGCCGATCAGGACCGCCACCGGCTTCCAGGTGTTGAAGGCGAGGTGCGCCGCGCCCTGCACCGTGGAAGCGACGAGATCAGGCTCGTCCACCTTGTTCACGATCACGCCCATGGCCTCCAGCGAGGGGCGCGTCCCCTGCCCCATCGGGATCTGCCACGGATTGAACTCGCCCCAATCGCCGCGCATGGTGACGATCATCAACAGCGGCATATGGCAGATGACGGGCAGCGACAGCATGTTGATGCAGTTGCCGACGCCGCTCGATTGCAACAGCAGAACGCCGCGCTCGCCGCCGAGCCATGCGCCCGCCAGCATCGCCACGCCTTCCTCTTCCGTCGTCAGCGTCACGACGCGGGTTTCGGGATCGGCCTCGAAGGAACGGATCAGGCGGCTGTGGCCGGCGTCCGGCACCATCGCGACCTGGCGAATGCCGGCGTCCTTGAGCACGCGATAGATCTCGTCCGGCCACGTCGGCAGCGCCACTGGCGCCTCGCTCCGTGATTTTGCTGCTTCCGCCATCGGGCTCAGTTTCCTCTGCGATTCCTAAGGTAATTGGGGCGGACAATAGAGCGCGGCCGCAGCCTAAGGAATTTGAATGTGGACATGGCTTCTATCGCAAAATTGAAAGGCTGGGGTGGGAGGCGTGGAATTTGGGCGACGGCGGTACCGTAGGATGGGTGGAGCGCAGCGATACCCATCAACGCCGGTGCGTGTGGCGATGGGTATCGCTTCGCTCCACCCATCCTACGAAAAAACGATTTCGCGATCTCGCGGCGCTGATCGCCCGAGGTTTGCATCTTCGTTTGCCCTCCTCGAAAACAGAGGGCGCAGGAAAGACCGGGTGCTTGCTGCACCCGCGGTCTCGCGTGCGATTTGCGCAAACAAAAGTGCACACGAGCATACAGGGCAGCGGGAGCATTCCGGCCTTCCCTGCGCAATGGCCTTACGGCTTACTTCGTGCTCTCCCTGGTGAACGGCTTTCTTGCCACCATCGCTGCGCGGAAACTTCACGCAGCTTAGCGCCAGCACCGCGGCGTCAGGACCACACGACTTCGCCGTACGCTTAAGGCGCGTACGTCTAGCGCGCCATTTGCGTCCATCGCATCTCACCGCACGTTCGTGACGATCGCGAGCCGCCCCTCAATTGGGTGAGACGGGCGGAGTTATGCCGCTGATTTGCCCGACAAGTTAAGCGGAATATTTTTGCAAAGGGGGCTGGACAGACTTTTGGTGATTTGCCCGACAAGTGGTTTTGTCGCAGTGAGCCGCTGTCATTCCGGGCGATACGCAGCATCAAGCCCTCAGGTGCGCAATTGCGCACCTGAGAATGATGACGGGAGCGGATTGCTGCGGCTTGGAATCCGGCGCAAGATTTGCTTCGCTGTAGCGATCGTTGGAGGAGCTTTCATGACCATCGACCTCACCCGCCGCACGCTGCTGCATCTCGCCGGCGCTTCCTCGCTGTCGGCGGCGGCCGTCGCGGCGGCGCGGGCGGAGGGGACCGGCGGCGGCCCGACCTTTGCCAACCGGACGCCGATGCGGATCGGCATGGTGACGCTGCGCGTGCGCGATCTCGACAAGGTCACCGACTATTATCGTGACGCGATCGGCCTGACTGTGATGCAGCGCTCGGCCACAAACGCGCGTCTCGGCTCGGGCGGCGTCGCGCTGCTCGACCTCGAACGGCGCGAAAGCGCGGCGCGCGCGGCGCGCAACGCGGCGGGGCTCTATCACACCGCGTTCCTGATGCCGACGCGCAAGGATCTCGCGCGCTGGCTGGTGCACGCGGCGAAGAACAAGGTCCCGCTCTCCGGCTTCGCCGATCACCTCGTCAGCGAGTCCGTCTATCTCGACGACCCCGAAGGCAACGGCATCGAGGTCTATGCCGATCGCGCGCCGGAAACCTGGAAATGGGATGGCGGCTCGGTCGCGATGGCAACCGACCAGCTCGACATCGACGGCCTCCTGGCGCTGACGGATACGCGCACGACCAACTATGCCAAGGCCCCCGACGACTTGCGGATCGGCCACATGCACCTGCGCGTCGGCGACCTCGAACAGGCCGACCGCTTCTATGGCGGTGCCATCGGCTTCGATCCGACCCGCAAACGAAGCGGCGCCGCGTTCCTTTCCTCGGGGCGCTATCACCATCATCTCGGCATCAACGTCTGGCAGAGCGCCGGCGCCGGCCCGCGCGACGACACAGCCACGGGGCTTGCGTGGTTTTCGCTGGAGGTCGCGGCGCAGGAAGTCCTGCAGGCCCAAACGCTGCGCCTGCGGCAGGCGGGTGCGCCGGCTGCGGCGATCGCTGATGGCATCGAGACCACCGATCCCTGGGGCACCAAGGTGCGGCTGATCAAAGTCTGATGCTGGGCAGCGATCGTCGATTGCCCCCGCCCAGCATGGCCCGATAGGCCATGCGACCGCGGGGCGGAAATGAGGGCCCGCCCCGACCAAGGGGCATCCCGTCATTATTTCTTTTTGCCGGAACCCAAGGTCGGCTGCCAGCCCGCACCCTTCTGGCTTGGCGCCGCGGCGATCACCTTGATCTTCTCTTTCTTGGGTTTCTTGGTTTCCCGATTGCCTCTTTGCTCGCCTTTGGCCATGTCGATCTCCCTGGGTTGATGGTGACGTCGGAACTTAATGCTGCCGGCTGATATCGTCGACTAGATGTGAGGCGCGTCCAGATCATATCTGACTTTCAACGTCCCGATCAGATCGAGCGTGCAGGTGCGATAGAAATTGTCGGCCTCCGACATCGGCCGGCTGATGCTCGCGCTCCACCCGTAAGCATCGTCGAACACAAACATCGTCATCCCCGGAGGCCAGGGACCATGGAGAATACTTGCCTGCTCGACAATCATATCCTGGAGCTCATCGGCGGTCTTGAAGGCTCTCGCGCTCATGGCTTGCCTGCCGGACCTCTTGTGGGTGCTCCGCTATCCTTCAAGCTGATCGAACTCATCAGACAGCAGGATCCGGCCCCGGGGCGTCGATATTCTCACGTCCAAATAGCCTTCCTGCAAAAGCTCCTTTGCCTTCCTGACGGCCGCCCCCGCCGCCGCACGGCTAAGATTGACCCGGCCAAATTGATTGTTGCCGCTGATCAGGTAATGCAGTTCGGTCGTTCCTATCCATGCAGGAATGCCACGGCCACCACCGACAAAGGAAGAAACCGTGGGACGATTAGCGGCGGGACGATCCGGCCGGCTAAGCAAAACTGGGACAACAGAAGCTCCGTCCGTCGCGGCGGGAGCGTTCCTAACCCTCAGTCACCGATCGACGCCGTGGGAAACGCGGTGATGACCAACCTAGGCTCGCGTCGCGGGAATAGCGAGCGCTAAAACGCCGCGGCGACAATCGCTAGCGCCCCTCCGGCGGCAATGCTCGCACTTAACCTGTCCCGACCGCAATCGCGACTACGGAAGGGTTGCTGACGCAATCCTGTCGCTTCCAACCCGAAGCAGGCCGACGTGTTCGGTCCGGAGGCAGGCCCGATCCGCGGAAAGTTTGCCGGGCCTACCTCAATCAAAGGCCGATGGCAGCTCTCCCTTGCGGAAGATGACCGTCGGCTCGTCATCATAGTCGCCCATTTCAGGGTCGCCGGTGGATGAAAAGGCAACAACCCCGAGCTTGCTCAAGGCCAGCCGCTCCGCGGTGCGAAGCGCGCCCGTTGCCGTTTTGCAGGCGATTGGAGCGCCAGCTTTCAGGCTTCCTCCCCGGCCGGCGTCGAAGGCCTGAACGAAATAGCATGTTTCGCGAGCCATGGGTCTCTCCTTTGAGGACGCAGGCCGCACCGCGCGATTTCCGATTCAGGACATCGATCGCATCAGCGCGGAAATCTGGATTGTCGCAAAGTTGGAGTACGTATCCGATACGGCGTAGGGCAAAATGAGCTGATCATTGTGCATCATCGCCCCGCAGGTATAGACCACATTGGGAACGTAGCCTTCGCGTTCGGATGGTTCGGGTCGCAGCAACGGTTCGCTCGAACGCGCCAGCACCCTGGAGGGATCGCGTTTGTCGAGCAGTGCCGCGCCGATCGAATATTTTCGAACCGGGCCGACACCGTGCGTCAACATCAGCCAGCCTTCCTCCAGTTCGATCGGTGATCCACAGTTACCGATCTGCACGAACTCCCAGGGAAACTGCGGCTTCAGGATCGGCTGACCGCCTTCCCATCTGTAGAGATCGTTCGAATAGATCAGGTAGAGATTCTCGTTGTCTTGTCGCGCAATCATGGCGTACCTGCCGTCGATTTTGCGCGGGAAGAGCGCCATGCCCTTGTTGCGCGCGGCTGCGCCCTGCAGCGGCGTCATCCGAAACGAGAGGAAGTCAGTGGTCTCGATCAACTCCGATCGGATCGCAGTGCCCTTGTAGGCGGTATAGGTTGCGTAATAGGTCGTCCGGCCGCCATCGCTGAATTGGACGAAGCGTGCGTCTTCGATGCCGTTCGATTGCGATTCCGTCACCGGAAAGATCACGCGTTCGCTGATGTCCGGTGCCGGCTCGAAAGCGAATTCGACTTCGTCGCCGACCGGTCCGGCCGTCCGATGCGTGATGCGGGGACTTGTGGCGAGCCGGGCGGTCGGATCCACTGTAATGCTGCCGTCCGCCGCGATGGCGCCGGCGCGAAACGTCAGCGACGATACGTGCCCCTCGCCGACGGCTCGGAGGCTCAGAATGAAGCGCAGGCTGCCGTTCGGGATTCCCGACTGGTCGGGGTGCGGCACGATGCTTGGATTGAACAGTGCCGACGCTTCGAAGGAATATTCGTTCAGGAAGTAGGCGCCGATGAGCTGGCGCTGTACCTCGGAAAACGTACAGTGCGCCAGCAGCGCATCCTCCATTTCGTCGGCCCGGTGCTCAAACGTCTTCAGCAGGTTGCGGTGCCGGCCCTGGAAATTCTCCAGCACGTCGGCCAGCTGGCCGGCCGCGGCCTGTGGATCGAGATTGAGAACGCGCTCGACAATATGGTTGGCGCGGGTCTTGTCGGTCGGGTTGAGATCGCGCGGTTCGGTCGTCGGCTTGAACGGACGCACGATCACGCGCGCGGGATCGGGACGCAGATAAAGCGCCCGCCGATTGATAAAAGTGGCTTGTAACAAGGTGCCCTCTGTTCGCGTTTGCGTGAGTAGACGCTTAACTCAAGCGCCGATGGCGCGAAGCGCCACGGGATTCGTCGGATTGATATTGGCGCGCGCAAGCTGGCGCATCTCGGCCAGCGCCAGCAGATAGGATACGACTGACTCGCCGCCGCGATTTTCATTGGCACGATCGGGATGCAGTCCATCGCGACAACTGCCGGTCTCGGAATCGACGAGCGGAACCGACAGGTCGTTGCCGCCGAAGAACCAGAAGAAAACCCCGGCCGCGATGGCCTTCCATGCGGCATCGCCGTCAGCGCGCCACGCGGTCAGGCACGCCGCAATCGTGGCGGTGGCTTCCACTGGCTGCTGATCGAAGGCCCCGGGAGGCTTTCGAAGTTCGCCGAAGCTCGTCGTACCCACCGGGCGGAAATGCCCGGTCGACGTCGTTTGCAGCGTCATCAACCACCGCAGGGTTCTCAAGCCGGCATCGACATAGGCGGGCGTTTGCGTTGCGAGGCCTGTCGCAATCAGGGCCTGCGGCAGGCGCGCATTGTCATACGCCAGGCCTTCCTCGAACCACACCCAGTCCGGCGTCTCGACCAAAGCGAGAGCGGACACCAGCGTGTCGGCAAGAGAATGCCTGATCTCACGGGCGCGCCGATCCTCCGGAGCTACGGCGCAATAGGCGTCCAGACCGAGAAGCGTGAAGGCCATTGCGCGAGGCGAGCGAAAGGCCGCAGCGGTCGACAGGGCTTCGGCAAATAGGGCCGCCGCCCATCGACGCCGTGACCGGCTGGTATCCTTCCGCGCGCACTCACCAAGGGCCCACAGAGTTCGCCCGTGGCTGTCCTCGGAGCCTTCATCTTCGAGCCATGTCCGGTTGAAACCCATGAAGTTGCGAAAGCGCCTGGTATCGGGATTCCACGCATGCTGCACAAAGGCGGCAAAGCGGCCGGTCTGGCTTTCCGAAAGCGGGTGCTCGCCCGGCTCATTGAGCGCGCAAGCCAACAGCAACGCGCGGGCGTTGTCGTCCACGCAGTAACCGTGCGCACGATCAGGCACCGAATGTACGGCGTGCTGGAACAGGCCGGTGTCGTCGCACATCGACAGGAAATGGCCCAATTGCATATCGGGCACCGCGCGGCCGTGCGGCGCGATCGCGTCCGGCCCGGCACGCGCGATCACCTTCAGCCGGTGGCCGTGCCGCGCATTTTCGAAGGCGGTCATGTAACGCTCGGCCGTGCGTTCCCATGTCATCGACCGGCTTGCAGCGTAGGCACGCTCGCGCATCGCCTGCCGGCGAGGACCGTCGGTAAGCAATGACGCTATTTCGTCGCCGGCCTCCATCGCGTCGCCAAAGGAAACGAGCACGCCGCGGCCGTCGGCCAACAGCTCGCGCGCATGCCAGTAAGGCGTTGAGACCACCGGTTTGCCGAGGCCGAAGCTGTAGGCCAGCGTGCCCGACGTCATCTGCGCCTCGTTGAGATAGGGCGTGACATAGACGTCGCACATTGAAATGAATTCGAGCAGCGTGGCCTGATCCACGAACTGGTCGAGGAATACGACGTGATCCTCGACGCCAAGTTTTCGCACGCGCTCCATCAGGCTGCCGCGATAGGCTTCGCCCTGGTCGCGAACCAGATTGGGATGCGTCGCACCAAGTACCACATAGACCGCGTCCGGTCGTCTTTTCAGGATCGAGGGCATGGCGTCGATCATGACCTCGATGCCCTTGCTCGGGGACAGCAGGCCGAACGTCAGAATGACCGACCGGTTGCTGAATCCGAGCTTGGCCTTTGCCGCGTCCGGCGCGACAAACGGAAAGTCGGGGATGCCATGGGCTATGACCTCGATCTTGTCGTCCGGCACCCGATAGACGCTGCGCAGCAGTTCACGGCCCTTGTTGGCCATCACGACGACCTTCGAGGACATCTCGACGATGCGCTCCATCACCGCGCGCTGAGCCGCCGACGGTGCAGCCAGCACCGTGTGCAGTGTCGTGACGACCGGCATGGTCAGGCGCGACAGCAGCTCCAGGATATGAGCCCCGGCGTCGCCGCCGAAAATTCCGAATTCGTGCTGCAGACAGACGATGTCGAAGCGGCCGGCGTTGAGAAACGCCGCGGCGCCGACATACTCCTCGATGCTGGCGTCCTTGATCTGCAATGTGACCGAAGCAGGATAATCATAGGTCTGATCGTGGTCGGTCATCGCCACGATGCAGGTTTGCAGGCCTGGCCGTGAATTCGAGATCGCCCGTTGCAGGTCGGTCGAAAATGTTGCGATCCCACAGCGGCGAGGCAGCGAATTGCCGATCACGGCGATCTTGCGAAGCGGCGTCATGCGTGCGCCTCGGCCAGGCCGGTGAGTTCCGTCAGGTCGGCAGTAACGGCCTGAACAGGCCTGGTCGATCGCCCGGAAAGCCTGTGCAAAAGGGGGCCGATCGGAGCGCTTGCGGGATACGCGACCAGGGCGGTCAATCCGTTGGCACCGACTTCGATGCTGGCGCGATCGCCCCCGACGAAGATCGCCTGCCCGATGGATAGGGCGGCCAATCCGATCGCCGCATGGCCGTCGAGAGCGAGAATCCAGGTTTCCGAATCGGCGAGCAGCGCCCAGCTTGAACCCTCGGGCAGCTCAAGCCGCTCGATCACAAAATGCTGGCTCGCGACCAGAACCGTCCGCTCAAGGGTCAGGCGAGTGGGATGACGGGACGGCCGAAGCGGGAAGACGTCGGCAACGGCTACGCCATTGTCGATGTGCAGTTCGCGCGCTCGGCCGTAGTCGAACAGGCGGAATGTCGTGTCGCTGCGCTGCTGAATCTCGGCAAGCACGATGCCGGCGCCGAGCGCGTGGATGGTGCCGGCCGGAATGAAGATGACATCGCCTTTCGCAACCGGGCGCCATTGAACCAGATCAACAATCGAGCCATTCGTGATCGCCGCGCGTAATTCCTGTGGCGTGATCCGTCGATTCAGGCCGACGCCGATCTGCGCGCCCGGTTCCGCCGAGATGATGTACCATGCTTCGCTTTTGCCATTCGGCATCCCCATCGCGCGCGCAAACGTATCGTCCGGATGAACCTGGATCGACAATGGCGCGCTCGTGAAGAGCAGCTTGAGGAGCAACGCAGGGATCGGAGCATTATTGTCGGCGCGCTCGAACCAGAGCTCGCCCACCGCATCCCCGGTACCGTCGATGCTGCTCCATGGCTGGAGATCGCTGACGCCCCAAGGCTTGTACATGGCCCGCACGGATGCGAGTTCGATAGGCATGGGATCTCCTGACCCGTAACGCGCACGCCGAAGCGACATGCCGTTGGTCGATATCGTCTGCAGGATTGTGTGGCTAAGCGTCGCGTCTGCCGGACACGCCTTGTTGCGGAACCGGGTACGCTGTTGGTCATATGGATACGGCCATACCCAATAGCAACCATTTGCTTCGCGCGCCGTCGATATCGTGCGCGACGGCGCGCCGAGCACAGCCTGGGCGGCGGGCTGGAAATCGATCCCGGTTCCAGATCACGTCGCGATCGGATCAGAAGCGGCATGAACGCCGACCCTTGCCTTCGCTTTGGGGATTTCCCTCGACATCGTGACGAAAAGAGCGTCTGCTGTGCGCATCACCGCCCTTCATTGGCTGCTATCGGTGACTGAGGGACTTGTACTCCCGCCACACGACGGGCGGTCAACATGTCCACCAGCCAACCCTTCAATCTGCGAGAGTGGCTGGTACCTCCAATCCTGGTGCCAGTTGTTCTTGGTCTCCTGATCGCTGCAGCAGTTATCGTCCAGTGGTAACTCTGCAGTGATGAAGGACGCGCATCACGATGCGCCAGCCGCGGCTTTTGAAACCAGCTTCCGCGCAGATCGAAAAATCGCGGTGAACAAGAAAAGGAATGACGATGAAGAAACCCCTGCTTTCCATTGAAGAGCCGGAGCCGAAGAAGAAGGCGGTGCGGGCCGACAGGCCTCCGACCGAAGGGTTCGCGACGATTGTCGACGGCCATTTCAAGTCGGAGTTTGACACGGCCGAGGCCGCTGAAGTCTCCGGCCGAAAGCTGAAGACCGCTTATCCGATGCTTCAGGTCCAGGTCTACGATGCCGCCATGAAGGTGCGCACCTTGTTGAGCTAGCAAGGCCGGCTGTCGCGCCGTTATCGTCCGGGCGGAGAAAGGCCCCGACTAGGCAGGCTCCTCTCCTCGATCTCAGCAACCGCGGCAGATATTATTCAGCTTGGCGCTGGTCCTGGCGTCTTCTGCGCTGAAAGGATCCTTGTAGGCGGATCGCGACGGGTCCTTTTCGGGGACTGCGGACTTTTCCATTTTCGGAGGATACGCAGCGTCGTAGCACGACAGGCGCGCATTGGCGTTTTCGATCGCGCGGCACTCTGGTGCTGCCGCAAGAGCACCCGTCGCACACACGCACAATGCCAGCACGGCGAGAGTCGTTTTCATCCGAAGTTCCTTCCCGATGGGTCTCAGTTTCAAATTCAAGCAGGTCGACGCGGCACGCGTCGTCGTCACGCAACCTCGTCGGTCCAGACTTTGAAGCCGGCCAACGTGTTGGGTCCGAAGGTCTGGGTGATCGGCACATCGGAGGCGTCGCGTCCCTGCGCGATCAGGATGCGGCCGATCCTCGGCACGTTGTTGCGCGGATCGAAGGTACGCCAGTGCCCGCCGATATAGGCTTCGAACCAGCCGGCGAAATCGCCTGCGGCCCAGGGCTTTGGCGTGCCGATGTCGCTGAGATAGCCCGTGCAATAGCGCGCGGGAATGTTCATGCAGCGGCAGAACGCGACGGCGAGATGGGCGTAATCGCGGCAGACGCCCTTGCCTTCCTCGTAAGCCTCCCACGCCGTCCTGGTAGCGCGCGCGTGCTCATATCCGAACGCGATGTGACGGTGAACGAAATCGCAGATCGCCTGGACCCGCGCCCAGCCCGGCGCCGTGTTCGCAAACAATTGCCAGGCGATTTCCGAAAGCCGGTCGGTCTCGCAATAGCGGCTGCCGAGCAGATAGACCAGGGTGTCCGCGGGCAGGTCCTCGACCGCATGCTGAACCGCCGAAGCAAACACCGGATCGGGCAGACCGCTGTCGCGAACGACGCCGTCGGCGGCAAGACACACGCGCCCGGCGGGCGCCACCATGCGGCTGCACCAATTGCCGAACATGTCGCGATAGGGCGTGATTTCAACCGCCGGGTCGGTGGTGAGGAAATCCGGCACGATGACATCGGACGCACGGGTGAAGTGTGTGCCCAGCACCATGATCATCGGCGTCGGCTGCGGGAAATCGTAGAGCATTTCGAATCCGACGCGAATCTTCACTCGAAAGCCCTTCTCCATGTGCTGACTGATCGAAGTGGCGATGAAACCGGCGAATACAAGGCGCCGGCTGCCTCATTCGACCAAATGCGGCCGGCAGCGGAGAAAACGATAGCTAATTGCCGCAAAAGCGCGCACGCTGTGACGATGTCCGCAAAACTTCATGACTTCGAGCGCAGATGCGCTGGGCTGCCGGCATGACCACACGCACACGACGGGAAACGGTTCATTTCAGGCATCCCTTCCGCATCAGGGGTATCGACCGGCAGCTCGCGCCGGGGGCTTACGAAATCGTCACCGACGAGGAGATGATCGAGGGCCTTTCGTTTCCGTGCTTCCGGCGCGTCGCCACCATGATCATGGTGCCCGGTGCGCCGCCGCAACGTTCCGCGATGGAGATGATCTCGATCAGCTCGATTGATCTGTCCGACGCGCAACGCATCGATGCGAGCGCGCCGCGTGACTGAGACCCCGATCGAGCTCGACAAACATCGCGGCATGGCGGCGCAGAAGGCCACCGATATCCGTCGTGTGATTGCCGACGTCGAGGCCAACGCAAAACTGCTGCGTGACAAGCAGGGCGTTGTCGAAATCGAGATCCTCGCCGCGCCAGCCACCTCGTGGCCCGAGGCGGTGGCCAAGGCGCGTTACGTGCTCAATCTGTATTCCGCCGGTCTGCCGGCGACCGACACCCATCACCGCGACCTCGTGTCCGCGGTGCTTGCGGACCTCACCCGGCTCTCGAAAGAAGAGACCTGAACAAGCCGATGTTCGGCCTAAAAGAACTGTACACTTCATCCAGCCGTCCCGACCAGGATCGAACGGCGCAAACCGAAAGCAACTGATGCAAAATCTCTCGCCACGTCATGTCATGACGGAAGAATCGCTTCGTCTCGGGGTGGAGTCCGGCTGGTACTCGACCAAGGTCAGTGGAACCTTCGTCTCGGGCCCGCATTCTTCCGAAGCGGACTGCCTGCGCAGGATCGCAGAAATCAATCCGCCGCCGGTAGTAAAAAAGAGGGTAGCCGGATGAGAAGATCGTTTCGCTCCGGGAGAAATGCCTGATGACGTTCGCGCGCGGCAACATCCGAGGCTATGACGACGACCGGATGGTCCTGCTGTTCTCCATGATGGACGGCGGCAGGGAAGTGCCCTGCGCCGTCAGCGCTTCGGCCATGGATGATCTGGAACACGTGCCGCGGACGCCGGCCAACCGGCGCGAGGAACAGTTCGCGCGGCTGCGGGACCGGATCGAGGCGTGCGCGTCCCGCAAATTCGAGGCGCGGGAGTTCGAAGGCACTCCCCCCGGCATTATCGTGCGCAGCATAGATTTCCGTTCCTGAAGGCGCTGCCGCTCAGCGGCCGTCGCAAAGGTGGTGGTGAACCGGCCTGCGGACCGGTGAAAAAAAGTTCCGCCTTTCCCCGATCATGTTTTAAGGTCCGAGCTATTTTCCGAGGGGACCGATTGCATGAACTTGCCGATGAGCTGGGACGAATGGGCTGACCACGACGGCGTTGCGCTGGCTGCGCGCGTCGCGAAGGGTGAACTGACGGCCGCGGAACTGGCCGCGCAGGCGGCCGCCGGCATCGCCAAGGTCGATCCCGCGCTTTCAGCCGTCGTCGAAATCTTCGCGGATACGGTCACGGACCCCGGCACCGACGGCACCAATCTCGACGGGCCGTTTGCCGGACTTCCGTTCCTGATGAAGGACCTCGGTCCGACGATGAAGGGGCGCCTCCAGGAAATGGGCTCGCTCTACATGCGCGGCAACCGCGCCACGGCCGACACGTTCATGACGACGAAGATGCGCGGGGCCGGACTCAATTTGATCGGCCGCACCACCACGCCGGAATTCGGGGTCTGCAGCTCGGCGGACAATCCCGCCGTCTACGTCACGCGCAATCCCTGGAATACCGACTACACCACCTGTGGCTCATCCGCCGGCAGCGCCGCGATGGTCGCCGCAGGCACTGTCCCGATCGCGCATGCCACCGATGGAGGCGGCTCGATCCGGATTCCCGCAGGGGTCAACGGCAATATCGGGCTGAAAGTATCACGCGGTGTGTTCTCGCTGTCGCCGCTTCTGTCCGATCTGAGCGGGCTGGTCTCCATTCAGGGCTGCCAGTCGCGCACGGTGCGCGACACCGCCGCCTTCGTCGACGCCTGTCGCGGTCCGGCGCCAGGCGAATTCATGCCGTTCTGGAGTCCGCCCGAGCCCTACACGCGGATGATCACGCGCGATCCGGCGCGGCTGAAAATCGCGCTGTCGTACCAGTGGGGCGAATACCGCGCGACGCCGCATATCGCAGCCGAGCTGCAGAAGGTCGGACGCTTCCTCGAAGGCCTCGGCCATCACGTCGACTACGCCCTGCCGGAGCTGGACTATCGCGAAGCCTTTGCGGCGCAGACCACCTGCTACATCAGCAATTTTGCCGTCGTCATCGGTAACATGCTGGCCGCGCGCGGCCTGGAGCGGCCACTGGAAGATCTGATCGAGCCCATCAACGTCAAGATCTGGGAGCATGGCCGGAACACGAGCTATGCCGACCGGGCACGGATGCAGGCGGTGTTCAACACGACCTCGCGCGGCTTCGGCGCGTTCTTCGAGGATTGGGACATCATCCTGACGCCGATCACGGCATTGCCGACGCCGAAGGTCGGCACCACGGAGTATCTGACCATCAGCGACAATCCTGACGTGCTCGACTGGTTCGGCAATCTCTGGCGCAATTTTGCCTTTACGCCGCTCGCCAATCTCTGCGGCATCCCCGCGATCTCGCTGCCGCTCGCGACCCACGAGCACGGCCTGCCGCTCGGCATCCAGGCAATCGCCAAGCAGGCCAATGACGGGCTGCTGTTGCAACTGGCGGCGCAGATCGAGCGGGCAATCGGCGGCAAGTGGAATGCGGGGCAGAAGCCGGGCGTGCATGTGACGAAGGAGTGAGCGGCACGCGAATCAAAGCAATGACCATATAAGCGCCATTGGATCGGAGATGCTGCGGGCGGAAAGCGGGAGAACACCGATGCCGGTGTCTGTTGATTGGACGGAGCTGCTACATACGTTCGAATTCGTCAGTCTCGGGCAGCCGCACGAGCATGAGGCCGTCCTCTGCCGGAAATCCGGCGAGTTTCTCTGGCATACCGACCTGGAGGAGGACATCGAAGCGTGGCCGGACGATGCCGACGACGAGAAAAAATATCTCTCGATCCCTCACAAGAAGGAGCTCGATCTCGGCAAGCCGCTGGTGTTCGAGTTCGCCAGACAATTTCTTCCGGACGAATTCAATGAAATCAGGCGGATATTCGATAGGAGGGGCGCCTATGCGCGGTTCAAGGATCTGCTGCAACGAAAAAAGGCGCTCGATCGATGGTACGATTTCGAGGCCAAGGCGACCGAAGCGGCTCTGAGGGAATGGTGCGAAGTCAACGGCATAACGATCGAGCATGGAGCCACCCCGGCGCCGGAACCGGACCGGCGTTGACAAGACCCTGTTGATTTCGCCGCGAGCGATTGCACACCATCATCGGAACGATAAAATAACGCCACGGACCGCGATCGGCGGTCCCGTGGTGGAGTTGGAGTATGGCGCGCAAGCATCTGCTCGAAGGACTGATGAAATGGACGACGCGCGAGCCATGGCGCGACCGGTTTGAAGCGGTCCTCGAAGATCACGTGCTTCCGACCTGCGACGAGACCGGCCTCGAGACCGACGAGGTCGTCTCGATCCTCGGCGAGGATCTGTTCATGAGCACGGTCTGGGCCTGCGCCTTCGAGGACATGCTGACGCGCGAGTTCGGCGACGGCAGCAACATCGTCGACGACTATCTGAAGCGCCGAGGATGGAAGGAAACGGCATCCGTTCGCGCCTATATAGCCGCTTTGCGAAATTCGGTGGTCAGCCTCTATGAGGTGAGCGACGTCGTGCTCGACAAATCGTTCCGCGCGCGCGATCTCGTGCGCGGCGGCGAGCCGGTGCTGATCAGCGAGCGGTCGGCAACCCGCACCCTCAAGCAATGGGACCGTTTCGCCGGGCGCATCGTTCAGGTGGAGCAACGGACGCAGATCAGCGGCGCCGTGTTGCCGTACGAGTACGAGACATCGGAAAATCTCATCGAGGGCTTTCGCAGCATCGGCAATCTCAGCCGAAAGGAAAAGAAGGAGTTGGCCAAAATGTTCGGAGAAGACTTCGACGCGGCCCTCATCGCCAACCTTTCGGAAACCGAGAGGCTGCGCGCGGTAAGCTCGACATTCACGACCTGCTGGCTCATCGACGCGATCGATCGAGCCGAACAGCCGGAAATGCCCGATTTGCGCAACGCCGACGGCGATGAGATCCTTCAATGCACGGTCAGCTATCCGCTCGCCGACGGCACGGCGGACGACGACGTCCGCACGGCACTGGATTCATGCGCCGATCTCCGGCCGGCAACCGCGACGCATTGGAACTGGATCCGTCGGGAGAAACGCGCCGCGGCATCGGCCGCCCGGGCCCTGCCGTCGAAATCGCTGACCATCGAAACCACGGGCGATGACGGCGCGCTGGTGCTCGGCAGCGTGAAACTTGACGCCAGAACCCTGGTGCTATCGGTCAATTCGCTGGAGCGTTCGGAACGGGGGAGCGAGCTATTGTCCACGATGCTCGGAGAGCGCATCGGGCAGCCCTTGGTCGTGACGGAAACCGTCGAGCAAATGTTGGCGTCACGCGATGCGGATGCGCCTCGACCGGTCGACCTTTCGGAGGAAGAGCAGCGCGCCATCGTCCACGATTACCTGGACCGGCATTATCGCGACACGCTCGATCAGCCCGTCCCGTCGCTCGGAAACAAATCGCCGCGCGCCGCGGTCAAAACCAAAAGCGGACGCGCGAAGGTCGCTGACTGGCTCAAAATGATGGAAAACCGGACGGCCAAGTCCGACGGGGCGATGGCGAGTTACAGCTTCGACTGGATGTGGACGGAACTGGGCATCGCCGACCTGAGACGATAGATCGCCCACCATGCTTCGTCATTGCGAACCAACGCCCAATGACGGGCTCTGCGAAGCAATCGGCTGCTCTATAATCTTCGTGAGGTCGAGATCTCCGCGACTTCGCTTCCCTTGCCAAGAAGAGCGTCACGGGCTTCCTTCAGGCGCTTCAAACTCGCCACATTGGTCCCGCGTCTTTCCTCCAGACGATTGAGATAGGACAGCTCGGCCTTGACCTGGGCAAAGTTCAGGGCGTCGTCCATGCTGTTCGATCCTTGCTCTGCGGGCTGATCGGCTTCTTCAAAGGCGCTGTCGTGGGCGGGGCGAATTGATTTGAGCATGAAAATGCTGGTCCGATTGTGAAATTTACCACACATGGCGCACGACGCCCTTGCCTGCCTAGCTGCGGGTGACATGGAGAATTCGCCTTCGAAGGCCCTTTGATCTCACCCGAAACTCCCCCGTCCCCGCCCTCAGTGGCACCGGCAAACATCGCACTGGGAGGCAGCGGTGTCCTGATGCGGCTGTTGAGACATTCTGAAATTTTTCTGATATTCGGCGCGCCTGTGCGTTTGGGCACATTTTTTCGGCCGATCCGGGGACCAAATGGGGACAGTTGCCGGTGGGAGGGGACGGGTGCTGCGCTTTTCCGGTTTTGAGCTCGATTCTGAGCGCGCCGAGCTGCGCCGGCCCGATGGCGGGACGATCAGGCTCCGGCCCAAAACGCTGGAGATACTGCGGCTGCTCGCGGGCAATGCCGGGCGCGTCCTGAGCAAGCAGCAGTTGATGGAAGCGGTCTGGCCGAACGTCCATGTCGGCGAGGACAGCCTGTTCCAGTGCATCCGCGAAATCCGCACCGCGCTCGGCGACGACAAGCGCCAGGTGGTCCGGGTGGTCTCCGGCCGCGGCTATCTGTTTCAGGCCGAGGTGACGGAGGTCCCCGTCCCGGCGGCGCCGAAAGTAACCCCGCCCGGCCAGCCTGTGCCCGCCGCATCAAACACGACGGCGACAGCCGAAACGAACAGCGATCCCGGGAAGCGCTTTTTCGACTTCAGCCGGCGTCGCATCGCGTTCGCTTCAATCGCGGGGCTGGCGATCCTGGGCACCGCTCTCGCCGTGTGGGTGTTACGCCCCGGCCTGATCCTTGCGCGCGGGCCCGCGACCATCGCCGTGATGCCGATCGCGGACCTAAGCAGCGATCCCCCCGTCACCCGGATGGCCGCCAATGTGAGCGGACGTCTGACCGACGGGCTGGCGAAGATCGAAAACATTCGCGTGCTGGCCTCGGATACAGCCGCACCGAAAGCCGACTTCGTGGTGAAGGGCGAACTGCAGAAAAGCGAGCAGGCCTGGACCATACGGACGCGCATGACGGAAGCGGCGACCGGTGAGGTCAAGTGGACCGCGTCATACTCGGTCAACCCTGCGGATGCGGACCTTCAGATGCAGCAGTCCCGGCTCGCGGCGGGCGTCGGCCACGCTCTCGCGCTGCGCATCAACGAATTGCTGAATGCCGATACGCCGTCGTCTACGAAGAGCAAGGTCGTGATCGAGCAGGCGACCGCCCATATCAACCAGACCTCGCCGGAACGTTTTCAGGCGGCGCAGGCCATGCTGGAGAAGGCGCTCGCCGAAGATCCTGATAATGTCGAGGTTCAGATCGCGCTCGCCGCGCTGCTGATGCGCGGCGTGCAGATGGTCTGGTTGACCCCGGCCGAGCGCGAAGCGTCGGAGAGCAAGGCCGAGGTGCTGCTGCAGCAGACGCTGCGCGCAAAACCAAATCATATCCCGGCGCACGAGGCCTATTGCCGCTTCCTCAGCGCCACCAACCAGTTCCGCGCGAGTCTTGTCGCGTGCGCGCGAGCCCTCAGCTTCGATCCGTGGAACGGGATCGCGCTGTATCATATCGGCCTTGCCCAAATCCGAACCGGACGTTTCGAGGATGCGCTGGCAACGTTCAAACAGGCGGACCGGTTCGACACGCCGCAGGTGTCGCGCTGGACATGGATGATCGGCGCGGGCTGGGCCAACATGTTGATGGGCCGCGCCGAAGACGCCGTCCCGTGGCTGCAGAAGTCGATCGCGATCACCTCCGCCAGCGGACGCACGCATATGCTGCTGGCGGCGGCCTATCAGCAACTCGGCAAGACCGAGGAAGCCAGAGAGGCGATGGAAAAGGCGCGCGAATTGCGCCCCGGCTCGACCATGGGCAACGTGCCGCCGCCCACGAAGAATTCCAGCCAGGCCTATCTCGAAGCCTCCGACCGCATCATGCGGTCGATGGCGGCGGCGGGGTTGCCGGAGAACTGAGGTAGCGCACCCTGTGATTATTTGGTGGCCTCGACCGGCAACGTGCCGGCCTGACCGCGGCCGACGGCTTCAGTCGTCTCCCACCAACCGCCGAGAGCGTCAAGCAACGGCACGAGCTTGAGACCGGCCGGCGTCAGATCATACTCGACGCGCAACGGATATCCCCCGAATTCAGTGCGCGCGACAATGCCGGCGTCCCGCTCCAGCTTGCGAAGCTCCAAAGTGAGCATCTTGTGCGAGATGGTGGGGTTGTCCCTGCGCAGGTCGCTGAAGCGTTTCGTGCCCTGCTTCAGATAGTAGATCAGCAGCGTGGGCCAGCGGCCGCTCATGACCTGCATCACTTCTTCGATGGGGCAGCGGGAGACGAGATCTTTCATCCGATTACTCGTGGTTACAAAAAGGTGCGTCATTTACTTGGGCAGCGCGATCCGTAGATTCCAGTCACGCTGCGCAGCGTGATCAGCAGAAATCACGGAGAACATAACAGTGGAACCGATTCTTGTTTATGGCTTCCCGGCCGGAAGCTCGATGGGGCTTGTCGCCGCCCTCGAATGGCTTGGCAAACCCTATCGATTGTGCCGGGTCGATATGCTCGGCGAGATGCGCGACCCTTCCTATGCCCGCATCAATGCCCGGCATGAAACGCCGGTCCTGATCACGGATGCAGGGCGGGTGCTGACCGAGACGATGGCGATCGCCGGATGGCTCGAGGCAAGAGACAGCGAGCGGCGCATCAGCTTCGCACCGCTTTCGCCGGAAGCAGACCGGATGCACCAGCTGATGGGCTTTGTTAACTCGGGATTCACCAGCGCGTTCTCGCCGCTATGGGCAGCGATGGAGATGGCGAAACCGAACCCGCAAATGCAGGCATCGCTGCGTGAGTTCGGCGCCGCGCGGGTGATCGAGCGGCATGACAGGCTCGAGGCCATGATCGGGGATCAGCCTTTTCTCATGGGTGAGCGCCCGACGCTGGCCGATGGACTTCTGGTCGGCGTCGCGCGATGGCTCGATTTCCATCAGGTCACTGATCCCTCACGCTGGCCAAAACTCGCCGCCCTGCGCCGGCGCATTGAGGCCGACCCCGCCGTGATCTATGCAACGTCGTTGGAGAATGGCGGCATCGGTTCGGGAACGGGCGCTTGTGCCGGCCACATCCCACTCGCGGATGTTATCGAGCGGTTCGGCGACTGAGGTCACGAGCACGGCCCGGCAGCATCATCCTCGGTGTTGGTAAAAACAAACAGGGCGAACCGTCGACGAACGGGCACGCGATGCTCGCCGGGCTAGTCGAATGCTACGCCGACCCTGTACTCCCTGCGCCAAACGACATGGCAAAGCAGCTTCAATCCGTCCTCAGGGAGGATCAATGCGAATTCATTGGGAATACGGATCAGGTCCGGAAAATCCAGCGCCGCGCCCGTAGCGGATAGATCGCGAACGGTACAAGCATACTTGTCGCCGCCATACTCGATTTTGGCGGCCTTCATAACACGCACACGTGGCGCAATCCGGGTTTCGACCATCGCGAAAACTCCGCGAGACATCAAAGGAGACAGTATCCAAAAAGGGTACTATGCAGCCGAAAGATTAAATATTCGGGAATTTCCGGGCTGCCGGCCCGGCTGGTCGCCGAAATAGTCTTCATGTGACGCAAATCGCGAGCGCAGGCCGGGATTAGGTGGCGCCGAGCCGATGGCGGCGGCGGGGCTGCCGGAGAGGTGAGCCCACGGCATTCGGTCGCGGGGCCGAAGCCCCGCGCAGTGCACCCGTGACGAACGACCGCAAGTGAGGTCCGGCTTTACTTCCACTTCGCCAGATAAAACCGCGGCAGTTCGTCCGGATACGGCGTGAAATCAAGCTGCTTGGAATGGCCATAGGTCGTCACATAGGTATGCAGCGGCGCCCAGTAGGCCTGCTCGGTGATCTTCTTGATTGCCGCCGAATAGGCCTCCTTGCGCACCTCGGGGTTAATGGATGATCCGCCTTGCAGCAGCCACTTCTGCACGTCGGGATCGCGCGCATAGTCGTCGGCGCCGCCGTCGAAGTAGTTCGGCAGGATAGCCGAGACGTCGTTGATCGAGTAGCTGCCCCAGCTTCCGAGATACGCGCGCAGCTCACCCGCTTTGGCACGCTGGATCAGCGCCGCCGTCTGGAGCTGATTGAGCTTGGCGCGGATACCGACCGCATGCAGGTAGTTCTGGACCGACGAGCCCCATTGCGGCAGCACGTAACTGGCAAGCTCGACATCGAAGCCATCGGGATAACCGGCCTCGGCCAGAAGCTGCTTCGACTTCGCCGGATTGTAGTCGTAGGTCACGGCTGCTTCGGCATCGCAGCCGAATTGCGACGGGAAACACGGCGCTGCAGGAACGCGGCTGCCGCCGGTGACCAGCTTGTCGGCGATCGCCTTGCGGTCGATCGCGTGCCAGATCGCCTGACGCACCTTGAGCTTGGTCAGCGGATTGTCGGCCCCGGTGCGGCCGCCAGCATCCATCGAGAGAAAGCCGATCCGCATCGATTCCTTGCGCACCGCCTGCAGATGCGGCATCCGGTTCACAGGCTCGAGCTGATCCGGGTTCATGTTCCAGATCCAGTCGGCACGGCCGGCGAGCAATTCCGTCATCTCGGTGCCGGCATCCGGTACGAAGCGCACGCTCATCTTCTTGATCGCAGGCTTGCCCTTGGGGCTGCCGGCCCAGTAATCCTCGAACCGCTCGAAATCGATGGAGACGCCGGACTCGACCTTGGTGATCTTGTAGGGACCCGCGCCGACCGGCGCCTTGGCGTAGCCTTCGGCACCGACCTTCTCACGATAGGCCTTGGGATAGATCGGCAGCACCAGCGCGAAATATTCCAGCGCCGCGGGGTTCGGCCGCTTCAGCTTGACGCGCACCGATAGGTCACCGGTCTTCTCCGCCTTGTCGATCCAGTTGTAGTTCGACGGCGTCGACACGCGGCTCGCCGGATCGGCCACGATGTTGATGGTGTAGACGACGTCGTCGGCAGTGAACGCGCTGCCGTCATGGAATTTTACGCCCGGCCGCAGCGTGAACTCGATCGTGGTCGGATCCGGAAACTTCCACTCGGTTGCGAGCAGCGGCTCGAGCTTGAAGGTATCCGGGTTGCGGTAGACCAGCGCGTCCCAGCCCTGATGGTGCATCACCACGCCGGTGCGCAAATTGTTGTAGAAGGGATCGACGTTGGGAAGCGCGTCGCGCATCACGATCCGCAGCGTGTCGGCGGATTTCTGAGCTGTCGCGGGCACCGCACCGGCGCCGAGCAGAGCTGCCGCCAGAATGGCAGCACCGAGTTTGTTTTGCATACGCATATCGCCCTCCATTATCAGTGTTTTGTGAAGTGGCGTGAAGCACGCCTTATGCCAGATGACACTCTACCATTCCCAGGGGCGGCCGGACCATGCGTGTTGGTGCCTCATGGCGGCAGCGTTCGACCGCGATGCGGCAGCGGGGATTGAACCGGCAGCCCGGCGGAATATTGGCCGGATCCGGCATGGCGTCGCCGAGGCCGATGTCCGGCACACCCTTGCCCGGCTCCGGTGTCAGCACACTTTCCAGCAGCACCTGCGTATAGGGATGCCGGGGCTCGCGAAATAGCGCGTCGGTTTCGTTGCGCTCGACGATCCGGCCGAGATACATCACCGCGACCTCGCTCGCGACGTGTTCCACGACGGCGAGATTGTGGCTGATGAAGAGGTAGGTCAGCCCGAGATCGCGACGCAGATCGGCCAGCAGATTGAGGATTTGCGCCTGCACCGAGACGTCGAGCGCGCTGGTCGGCTCGTCGCAGATCACGATCCGCGGCTCCAGCACCAGTGCGCGCGCAATCGCGGCGCGCTGGCGTTGCCCGCCGGAGAGTTGCGCCGGCATGCGCTCGCCCATCGCGGCCGACAGGCCGACACGCTCGAGAATGCCTGCGACCCGGCGCTCGATCTCGCCGCGCGAGAACGTGCCCTGGGCGGCCAGCGGCAGGGCGACGATGTCCTTGATGCGCCGGCGCGGATTGAGCGAAGCGAACGGATCCTGGAACACCGGCTGGATCAGCCGGGCGCGCGCCTTGCGGTCGAGGTCGAACAGGCGCTTGCCGTCGACCAGAACGGTCCCTGCCGTCGGCTTGAGCAACCCGAGGATCATGCGCGCGAGCGTGGATTTGCCGCAGCCGGACTCGCCGACGACGCCGAGCACGCTGCCGGCCGGTACGCTGAAGGTGACATCGTCGACCGCGACCACGCGCTTTTCCGCCGACATCAACCCGGTGTTGACGCGGAATTCACACCGCAGGTTCTCAACCTCGATCGCGGCGGTCATGCGGGTTGCAGCTCCGCCCAGTCCGGCTCGAGCCGGCAAAGATAGTCGTGCGCGTCGCCCGCCTGCCGCCGCGGAATTGCACGCGCGCATGTCTCGTCGGCATGGGCGCAGCGCGAGCGAAAGGCGCAGCCGGCAAAGCCCGCCCCGATCGCCGGCACCACGCCGGGGATCGAACCAAGCGGCCGGTCGCGCTGCACGCGGCCCGGCACCGGCACGCAGGATAGGAGACCGCGCGTATAGGGGTGTTGCGGCGCGCGGAACAGTTCCGCGGTCGTCGCGCGCTCGACCACCTCGCCGGCATACATGACAGACACATGATCGGCGACGCGCGCGACGATGCCGAGGTCGTGGGTAATCAAAAGGATGGACAGACCGAACTCGCGCTTGAGGTTGGCGAGCAGCCGCAGGATCTGCGCCTGCACCGTGACGTCGAGCGCCGTGGTCGGCTCGTCGGCGATCAGCAATTCGGGATCGCACATCAGCGCCATCGCGATCATCACGCGCTGGCGCAAGCCGCCCGAGAGCTGGTGCGGGAACTGGCCGAGCCGCATGCCGGGCGCGGTGATGCCGACGCGGCCCATCAGTTCGGCGGCGCGGTCCAGCGCCGCTGCCCGCGAGCCTCCCTTGTGGCGCGTCAGCACTTCCGCCATCTGCGAGCCGATCGTGAAGGCGGGGTTGAGGCTGGTCATCGGCTCCTGGAAGATCATCGCCATGCGATTGCCGCGCAGGCGCGCCATCTCGCGGTCCGATAGCGAGGTGAGGTCAGTGCCGGCAAAGCTCATCCGTTTCGCCGAACGGTGGCCGCCGCGCGCGAGCAGGCTCATTACCGCCAGCGCGGTGACCGACTTGCCGCAACCGGATTCACCGACCAGGCAATGGGTCTCGCCCTTCTCGACCCGGAACGAGGCGCCGCGCACCGCCGCGGTGCGGCCGCCGAACGTCACCTGGAGCTCATCGACTTCCAATAGCGCGCTCATCGTAGCCGCTCCGCACCGAGCAGATTGCGCAGTCCGTCGCCGACTAGATTGATGCCGAGCACCAAAACCAGCAGCGCGACGCCGGGGATCATGATCACCCAGGGCGAAAAGAACATGTAGTCCTTGCCCTCGGCGATCATCAGCCCCCAGGACGGCAGCGGCGGCGGCACGCCGAGTCCGAGGAACGACAAGGCGGCTTCGAGCAGGATCGCCAGCGCCATCTCCAGCGTTGCCACGACGGCGAGATGACTGGCGATGTTCGGCAGGATCTCCTTGATGAGGATATGCGACGTCGAGGCGCCGGCGCACCAGGCGGCGCTGACATAATCGTGGTTACGGACCTGCATGGTGGTGGCGCGGGCCACGACGGCGAAGCGATCCCATAACAGCAGCCCAAGGGTCGCGACGACGAGCCCGAGGCCCGATCCCATCAGCCCGACCACCGCGAGCGCGACCAGCACGACGGGAATCGATAATCGCGTCGTGATGGCAAACAGCACGACATCATCGACGCGGCCGCCGAAGAATCCGCCGAGCACGCCGAGCGTGATGCCGATCAACCCCGACGTGATCACCGTCATGATGCCGATCAACAATGAAATGCGTGCGCCATAGACCAGCCGCGCCAGATAATCCCGCCCGAGCTGGTCGGTGCCGAGCAGATGCCCCGCCTGGCTG
The DNA here is from genome assembly GCF_036924515.1 of Bradyrhizobium sp. AZCC 1610. Lineage (NCBI taxonomy): Bacteria > Pseudomonadati > Pseudomonadota > Alphaproteobacteria > Hyphomicrobiales > Nitrobacteraceae > Bradyrhizobium > Bradyrhizobium sp. AZCC 1610. The sequence goes on from NZ_JAZHRR010000001.1 coordinate 6,379,297, forward strand.
CCTTCCATCCAGAACGGCGGCTTGAGACGGTTGCCGAGGTCCTGCGTGAATGGATCCTGCGGCACCAGCGCATTGCCGACGAGCGCGGCGGCCAGGACGATCGCGACGATGGCGATCCCGATCGCAAAGCCGGCGGTGCCGATGCGCGAGCTACCTGTGCTCGAAGGCTGCGGCGCCTGAATGGCAATCGGTTCGCTCATCCGGTCCGCAGCCTCGGGTCAAGCAGCGCATTGAGGATGTCGGCCAGCAGCGTGAGGCCGATATAGAACACGGCGAGCACCAGCACCACCGCCTGCACGACGGGAAAATCATTCTTGGCGATGCTCTCCCAACCGAGATAGCCGACGCCATGCAGCGCGAATACCGTCTCGATGACGATCGAGCCGCCCAGCATGAAGCCGAGCTGGACCGCGGCAATCGATACGACGGGAATGGCGGCGTTGCGCAGCGCGTGCTTGAAGACGATGCGCGCCCGCGACAGGCCTTTGGCGCGCGCGGTGCGGATATAGTCCGAGGCCATCGCCTCGATCATTCCCGAGCGCGTCAGCCGCGTCAGCGCCGGGATCGCCGTGAAGGCGAGCACGATCCCCGGCATCACGAAATGCTGCCAGGTGCCGGTGCCCGATATGGGCAGGATGCCGAGCTGCAGGCCGAGCACGATCATCAGGATCAGCGCCAGCCAGAAGCTCGGGACTGCCTGTCCCACCATCGTGAATAAGGTCACGCCGCGATCGAGCCAGGTGTTCTCGCGAAGCGCCGCCAGGATGCCGAGCGGCAGCGAGATAATCAAGGCGAGGCTGAGGCCCACCAGGCCGAGCGTGACCGTGATCGGCAGGCGCTTCTGGATCAGGTTCGCCACGCTGTCCTTGAAGAAATAGCTCTGGCCGAAATCGCCGACCATGGCGCGGCCGGTCCAGGCGAAGAACTGGACGTAGAGCGGGCGGTCGAGGCCGTAGGCCTTGCGGATGATCTCGACGTCGGCCTGCGTCGCCTGCGGACCCGCGATCGACACCGCGAGGTCGCCGGACAGCCGCGTCAGCAGGAACGCAAGCGTCATCACGGTGAGCGCAACCAGCACACCGAGAACAAGACGCCGGGCAATCAGACGCAACATATATCAGGACTCCACGACCGACCCGGGACGCGCATTCTCAGATCGGCCGCCATACAACAAGGCGAACGTAACGGTGTCATCAAACAGTTGTCCCTTGCAAGAGAGGCGGCGATATTCGTGCAGGGTGTGCACGTCTTGTAATGTTGGCCTCACCTAAGATCGATTCGGGCCGCGGCTCGCTGCCTGCCGCGTTCCGATCGAGGCGTTTGAGAAACGTGGTGCGAGCGTTGCGCCCGTACACGCCATGGAGGCGAATGCAATGTGCATGCCATCGCAGGAGTTCTGACGCCAGATTAGCGCAACGCCCTCGCGCCCAAAAAATCAAACGAAATCAATGGCCTTGCTTCGGAGCGGCGGCCCTCCCGGAGCAATTGGGGGCACGAAGAGCGGCGAGCGATCAATGGCTCATCTGCTGCTGCGCTTGATTTAGCCGGATCAGATCCCCGTCCGTTGTCTGGACGAAATCGGCGTAGTGAAGCAGCATCCAGCTCAGCATGGAGCGGGTTTCAGCTCAACGTGCGAGGCCCTTGAATAATCCGATGCTCACGCGCATTCCCTTGCCGGGGGCGCTGTCGACATAGAAATCCGCTTTGACGTTCTCCGTCAATGTACTGAGCATGAGTGCTGAAAGCTTCCCGGGCACAGGCCACTTAGCGCCTTCAGCAAGTCCGTTCCCGTCGTCTGCCACCACGACCCGATAGTAGTTGTCGCGCTCCTGCAGGCATCTGACTGTCAATGTGCCAGATTCATGTCCATCAAAGGCGTACTTGAATGCATTCGTCAGCAGTTCATTGACGAGAAGCCCCACGGGCATCGCCACGTTGATTGAAATCGGAGCTTGGTCGGCTTTGAGGTCCAGTCTGACGCCGTCAAGACCGTGAGTACGCGTCACTGCGGACGCAATTTGCGTAAGATACTGGCCAAGATCGACGGTTTGACCAAGACCGTCGCCGGAAAGTTCTCGGTAGAGAATGGCCAATGATTCGATGCGTCCAGCCAGACGATCCAGCGCCGCCCGGTCAGCGCTGTCTTGATTGCGAATATCAAGGCGAATGAGGGCGGCGATCAGTTGCAGATTGTTCTTTACTCGATGCTGCAACTCCTTCAGCAAAAGATCCTTATCGCGCAATTGCCGCTCAAATTCCTCACGCTGCGATTTTGCGCGCTCGGTAATGTCAATCAGCGCGACAATGCGGTAGTCCTCCGTTCCATCCTCGTTTTGGATCACGCCAGCAAATGCATCTACCAATAGGTGCTTCGGCTGCTCGCGTTGAAATGTCCCGATAAAGTCATCGCAGTTGAGTAGCGACTTCGTGAAGGTGACATCAGGCTGTCCTTCGAGCGTGAACGACTCCAGGACCGACCAACCGCTTCCCTTGATTTCCGAGGCGGTTTGTCCCGTCAGCGCCTCATAGGACTTGTTCGCAAAAATTATGCGCTGGTCTCCACTGATTATTTTGGAGATGACGACCGCGATCGGTAAGCGATCGAGGAACAGTCTGAATTCGTGGGAGTTGATCGCTTCTGTGATATCGAGCGCATCGAACAGGTCATTGACCTGCTGCGAAGCGGACGCGGAACCCTGTTCTGGGTCACCCATTTTACCTGTCCTGATTGCGGCCGGGATTCGCTCCTGTCCCGCTATCCATGTAGACCGCACGTGGAGAATAATAAGGCTCTGGCGCATCAACGCCAGTCAAATCCGGTGCGGCGGCGCGCGACCGCACCTTGGGGCCAAGGGAAGGGTCGTGGAAAGGTCGTCTGCCGAAGCTGCTTCGGGGCGACATTTGTCGCGATATCGAGATATCTCTCGGTTCCCGGACCACCGCGGTCGAAGCAGCCGGAGCCGCGGACCATGCAAATCTCTACCGGCGGCCCGCCGCCGCGATGCCGAGCGGCAAAGCCGCGAGCGGTGACTGCTTAACCGGCGTTTGCTCCTGTGCCGGAAGACGCAGCAGAGCTGCCGATTCCCTCGTGCCGTACACGAGCATCGTCGCCGACCCGATGAGCAACATCAGGGCTGAGACGATAACGGCGAGGAAGATCCGTTCCATGAACGGTCAATGAACGGCAACGACGCACGTTCCGTCATACTTGAGTATAGCAGCCAAGCGAGGCTTTCTTCCGCCGGCCGGCAGATCGAGGGACGTCCAGAACGTGCCGGGTTCGGCTTGAATTCGCGATGGTAGCCGCGCTCAAAGGCAAGCGGGGCGAGCGGCCGCCCCTGCCGATCTTGGTCGATTTGCGGCGAGCTATGAATGGCTCAGCTGCTGCTGCGCTTGCTTGAGCAGGCGGATCACCTCTCCGTCGGTCGTCTGGGCAAAGTCGGCATAGTAAGCACCGACGGCGTAGAACGGATCGGGGGTCAGGAGACACACGACCTCGTCACATTCCGTCGCGACTTCATCGAGACTGTCCCGCGGAGCGACCGGCACGGCGAGAACGAGGCGCCGCGGCCGGCTTTGTCGCACGCCTCGCAGCGCCGCCTTTACTGTTCCGCCGGTGGCGATGCCATCGTCGACCACGATAACGGTGTGCCCGCTGGTATCGGCGGCGAGTTGCTCGCTGCGATAGAGAAGTCGACGGCGTTCGATTTCGGCGAGTTGCCGCTTCTGTTCCGCGGCGATGTAGCCCGGCGGCGGAGCGACCATGTCGACGACCTCCCAATTGAGCACGAGTTGCGGATTCCGGCCGTCGACCACGGCACCGATGCCAAGCTCCTCATGCCCGGGTGCCCCGATCTTGCACACCAGCAGGAGGTCGAGCGGCGCGGCGAGCGACTTCGCGACCTCGAAAGCGACGGGAACGCCGCCGCGCGGCAGCGCGAGAACCAACGGATTGGCGTCACGCAAGTGCGCAAGCGCCGCCGCGAGCTGGCGCCCGGCCTCACGTCGATCGCTGAAGCTGTCCTGTCCAATCGTCATGGGCGCTCCTTTGCGAGCGACAGACTGCATCTGCTATGTCCAGAGCCCGAATGCCGGGGCGGGAGCTTCTCGTTGTGAGCCCGCAGCCGGTCGGCTGCGCCGCAGGCGCTGCCGATCCGGCTTGCCTGCAGCACCGAAACAACCGGGATTTCCGTTGAGCGTTCCAGAGATTGGACTGGCGGATACAGTGCTTCATCGACGAAACCGAGCGTCAAAAAAAACCCCGCCATCCGCATTCTAGCGAGATGACGGGGCTTTCGGAGCATTCACCTTCTTATTGATTGAAGGTTACCTGCTCCTTGTCTCGATAACTCTCAGGACGCGGTTACGTTCCGAAGAATTCAAAAAAATGGCTGTCCCGAACGAATAGAGGTCGGAACCCGGAACGGAACACGTCGCGCGTAAGTCCTCTCTGGTGCATGTCTAGTGCATGCTCTAGTGCATGCGATTCCCGACAGGTTTGCCTTTCAGGCCGTCGTGCGAGTGCCTGAGGTCGAGCGTCGGCTTTGGCTGCTCTCTCACAAAGCTCTTTGCCATCTCTCCCGGGCCGCCTTTTGCAATCGTGGTTCCGCCATCGGCGAATATCAGCGCTCCCGTCAGGAAACTCGCTTCATCCGAGGCTGCGAAGGCGAATACATTGGCCATCTCCTCGGGCGTGCCGCGCCGGCCGAGCACCGTGCCGGCAACGGTCTGCTTTTCCATTTGCGCATCCATTGGTCCCGTCTCCTTGTGCGTCCAGGCCGTGTCGATCGGGCCCGGGCACACGCACAGCGCACGCACGCCGTACTTGCCCTGCTCGTAGGCGACGCCCCGCATGAAAGCGTGCAGAAAACCCTTGGAGCCGCCGTAGGGCGCAGCCGTCGGCTCACCCATCTCGCCGGCTTCCGAACCGGTCGAGATCACGACACCGCGCGAACGTTGAAGCTGCGGCAGCGCGAACTTGGTCATCAGGAACGCGGAACGGACGTTGTTCCGAACGATGTAATCGAACATCTCGACGGAATGATCCTGACATTCGGCGATTTCGGGAAACACGCCGGCATTGTTGATCAGAATGTCGATCTTGCCAAACGCATCCGCCGCCAGAGCGACGCAGGCCTGGGCGTCTACTTCGTCCGAGAGATCGCCGAGAAATGATTCGGCCGCGCCGCCGCGCGCCCGGATCGCCCGGACGACGTCATCCACGGGATCCTCGGACAATCCGGCGGCCACGACTTTCGCGCCTTCTCTTGCGAACTTGTGCGCGATGGCTTCGCCAATACCGGTCCCCGCCCCCGTCACGATCGCTATCTTGCCGTCCAGCCGACCCGCCATCTGTTGTCTCCGATTGCGTTGATCCGAGCGTTGAACGCCGTCGTACAAGCAGTGTTCCACCGTTTCGGCCGCGGCGCCGACGGCGGGCGGATGCTGTGGCTCAAGAAACGGCCCCCGGACGAGCTGGCAGGTTGTTCGGCCAACACTCGATTCGACCTCTCCACTGCAGCTGCGGGGGCAGATATTTTATCGACGCGCCTTCGCAGTCGGTTGCGAGATGTACTTCAACGCGCCCCGCGCCGCTTCGTCCTCCGAGCGGCCGAGGTCGGCCAGCGCGACGACCCCGACGAGCCGCTTGTCTCGGTTGAGAACAGGCAGGCGCCGCACCTGATGCTTGGCCATGATCTGCGCGGCGGCTTCGGCATCGTCGTCGCCGAAGCAGTAGCAGATACCTTCGGACATCACCTCTCGAACCGTCGTGTTGCCGGGCGACCGCTCCTCGGCGACCGCTCGCACCGCGATATCCCGGTCGGTGACCATACCGATCAGACGGTTGTTTTCGCCGACCGGGAGGGCACCGATATTGTCGGCCTTCATGCACTTTGCAGCATCACGAATGGTCATGTTGGGATCCGCGATGCGTACCGCCGGCGTCATGATTTCCCGGACCTGCATGGCTGGTCTCCTGAAGCTGACGAACCTGCAAGCTAACGCCGGCAGTTTGGGCTTGTTTCGCGGATACTCGGGGAACCGCTGAAGGCGCGGGTCGGGCGCGGCAACACGTCTTTCCGGCGATCCGAGCCGAAACTGTTCCACTCTGCTCAGGTCAAAGGTAGCGATCCGGCGCGAACGGTGCGACGTCGAAAGGAGGCGGCGTGCCGCCGATCATGGCGGCGATGGCGGCGCCGGTCGCAGGCCCCGTCGTGAAGCCGATGTGCTGATTGCCGAAGGCAAGCCACAGGCCGGCATGCCGGGACGCCGCACCGATCATCGGCAGGCTGTCGGGCAGCGTCGGACGCGAGCCGCGCCACGTTTCGCCGACGGCATCGCCGAATTCGACTACGCCGCGCGCGAGCGGAACGACCTGATCGAGCTGGGCGAATGAGGAAGGCGCATCGCGGCCGGTCAGTTCGACGCCTGAGGTGACGCGAATGCCCTGCTCCATCGGCGTCATGATGAAACCGCCGTCGATGTCATAGATAGGACGCTGTAAAGCACGTGCCGGGTTCGGCTTGAATTCGCGATGATAGCCGCGTTCAAACGCCAGCGGCACGCGATAGCCGAGCGGCCGCAAAATTTCCGCGGACCAGGGTCCCAGTGCGACCACGACATGGCGCGCCGAAATCTCGTCGGCGGTCAGCAGCACCCGCCAGTGGTCGCCCTCAGGCACGATCGCCCTGATATCCGACTGCCTGACATCGCCGCCCGCACTCGCGAACATCCGCGCATAGGCCTTGACCACCGCGCCCGGCGAATCGACCGAGGCGGTCTGCGTGTGCAGCAGACCCGTTTTATAGACAGGCACGATATCAGACTCGAGTGCGGAGATGGCCTGGCGGTCGAGCAACTCGCTGGCGATGCCGTATTCGGCCAGCAGGGCCTGCTCCTGCTTCGCCACCGCGGCGGCATCGCTGCGCCACGCCTTCAGCCAGCCGGTCTCGCGGATGCGATGCCCCGCTTCCGCTTTCACGATCCATTCCCGATGCAATTTTGCCGATGCGCCGATCAATCCGTGCAGCGCGGTCGCCCGCGGCCTGAAACGCGACGCGGTCGAATCGGCCAGAAAGCGCGCGACCCAGCTCGCGTTCTGCACCGCCCAAAGCGGATTCCACCGCAATGCCGCGTGGCGGTTGGTCAGGTATTTCGGGAGCGACTTCCATAGCGACGGATTGTTGAGCGGTGTGATCGAGCCACTGCTGATGATGCCGGCGTTGCCATAAGAGGTCTCGCTGCCCGGCTCGCGGCGGTCGATCAGAACGACCGACATTCCGCGCTGCCGTGCGGCGTAGGCTGTCGATACGCCGACGATGCCCGCGCCGAGCACCACGACATCCGCTTTGTCTTCCGACATCGATTTTCCGAATATTTTCGCCAAGGAGATTTCACATCATGGTCGGCCCGCCGCCGACCGGCAACACTAGAAAGTTCCTTTCCCAACAAATGATCACCAAAAGGCCGCATGTGAGTCCGCAACCTTTTTGGTTGCCGTGGCTTTGTGCACCGCGACGTTCGTCGCATTCCAGCCAACCTTCATAGGAGTTGACTATATGGCTGCACTACTCGGAAACCTGCTTGGTACCGTCGATGGCCTGCTTGGAACCGCCACCGGCGTCCTTGGCGGCGCAAGCGCAAGCGGTAGCGCCTCTGCCAGCGCCAGCGGCACGGCGGATCTGTCCAACACGCTCCATCTCGGCGCGTTGATTGAAACCAGCCCGAGCATCGACCTCTCCGCCGGGCTCGACGGTATCGATGCCTCGGTTTCCGCGCCGACCCTGGTCGGTGCCAGCGCAGATGTCGGCCAGCTCGATGCCGGCGGCCTGCTCAACGGCCTCGTCTAACTCCAATTTGAGTCCAGACATTTTCGAAAACGCGCGGCGTGGGGAACGCATCCCCACGCCACGTCATGGCCGCCTGCACTGCACGAGTAGATCGCGCAGCGTCATATCAACTCGCTTAAGGTGATCGCCGAATGCCGGCAGGCTCGTTGACCGTTCCCGACGACTCCGTCGCGCCGGCGCGGCGGATCGATGACGTTCGCCAGGCGCTGGTCGCGCTGTGGCCGCACTTCCTCTGGGCCGGGCTGTTCTCCAGCGGCATCAACCTGCTCTATCTGAGCTCGCCGCTCTATCTGATGCAGGTCTACAACCGTGTCCTGCTCAACGAGAATGTTTCCACGCTCGTCCTCCTCACCCTGATTCTCGCGATTGCGCTGCTCACCATGGCGGCGCTGGACGCGGTGCGCTCCTGCATCCTGATCCGCTGCGGCATCCGCCTCGACATGGAGCTGTCGGCACGCGTGTTCGAGGCGCTGGTGGTGCACTCGGCGCAGCGCGGCGCCTCGCGCGGCGCGCAGCAATTGCGCAATCTCGATCAGTTCCGCACCTTCGTGACCGGTCCAGGCATATATTTCGCGTTCGACCTGCCGTGGATCCCGATCTATCTCATGCTGTTGTTCTTCATCCATCCGCTGCTCGGCATCGTCGCGACCATCGGCGCCGTGCTGCTGCTCGGGCTCGCCGGCCTCAACGAGGTGATGACCCGCGAGCCGATGAAGCAAGCGGAGGCCGCCGGCAACCAGTCCTACGTGTTCACCGAAAACATCCTGCGCCACGCCGACGTCATCCGCGCGATGGGCATGCAGCCGGCGGTGGAGCGCAACTGGCAGAGCCAGCGCTCGTCGATGCTGGTGCAGCAGGCGCAGGCCAGCGACAAGAACGCGGTGATGACCTCGTCCATCCGCTTCTTCCGCCTTTTGCTGCAATCGCTGATGCTCGGCACCGGCGCCTGGCTTGCGATCGACCACGCCATCACGCCGGCAACCATCTTCGCCGCCAGCATCGTGATGGGCCGCGCGCTGGTCCCGGTGGAACAGGCAGTCGGCACCTGGAAGCAATTCATCGGCGCGCGCGAGGCCTATGCGGAAGTCCGCGAGCTGCTCGCCGAGATCGACCTGACGCCGCCGCACACCATCGTGCCGCGCGCGCGCAATACGATCGAGGTGCGTGAATTGCGCTGCCTGCTGCCGGCGCGCAAGGAGCCCGTCATCAGGGACCTGACGTTCGAGCTTGGCGGCGGCCAGGCGCTCGGCATCGTCGGCCCGAGCGGCTCCGGCAAAAGCACGCTGGCCCGCCTTTTGGTCGGCGCCATCGCACCGGCCGACGGACGATTGCGCTTCGGCGGGCTCGACTATAGCCATTGGGATCCGCTCGAGTTCGGCCGCCATGTCGGCTACCTGCCGCAGGACGTCGGCCTGTTCGCCGGCACCGTGCGCGAGAACATCGCCCGCTTCGGCGACGCCTCGACGGAGGAGATCATCGACGCCGCCAAGCGCGCCGGCATTCACGAGATGGTGCTCGATCTGCCGAAGCAATACGACACACGGTTGGGTCCCGGCGGCGTCGGCCTGTCGGGCGGGCAGCGCCAGCGTCTGGCGCTGGCGCGTGCGCTGCTCGGACGTCCGCCGCTGCTCGTGCTCGACGAGCCCAACGCCAACCTCGATGCCCCCGGCGAAGAGGCGCTGAAGGTGGCGCTGCTGCAGGCCAAGAGCGAGGGCGCGACCGTCATCGTGATCACGCACCGGACCACCATCCTCGACATCGTCGACGTCATGATGGTGCTGCGGGGTGGCATGCTCGACATGCTCGGGCCTCCGGGTGAGGTCTATCACGCCTTGCAGCAGGCCGCGGCGGGGCGCGCGTCATGACCGCAATCGACAATGGCCTCAGCCCGATGCGCGACCGCGCGCGCTATGCGCTGCCCGGGCGGCCGGCGTTGCTCGGCGGTGGCGTGGTCGCGGCGTTCGCGGCCGCGATGACGATGTGGGGAACGCTCGCGCCGATTTCCGGCGCGGCCATCGCCAACGGCAACCTCCAGGTCGAAGGCCGCCGCCAGAGCGTGCAGCACCCCTATGGCGGCGTCGTGCGCCAGCTTATGGTGCGCGACGGCGCGCGCGTCGAAAAGGGTCAGCTCCTGATCCGGCTCGACGACAGCGACCCGCGCGCCAAGCTCGACGTGCTCACCGCCGATCGCGACGCTGCATTGGCCGCCCGTGCGCGGTTGATGGCGGAGCGTGACAAGAGCGATGCGCCGGATTTCGACGAAGGTCTCCGCGCGCGCAGCGAGCTATCAGCCGTGCGCCAGGCGATGGCCAACGAGACGGCGATGATGGCGGCGCGAAAACACCAGTTCGCGGCCGAGACGGCGGTGCTGCGCGGCAAGATCAAGGAACTGGAATCGCAGATCGCGGGCACGCAGGCGCAGCTTGCCGGCACCGAGAAGCAGCGCGAGCTGCTGACGGACGAGATGAACGGCGCGCAGCATCTGTTCGCGCAAGGGTATACGCCGAAGACCCGCATTCTCGCTTTGCAGCGCGAAGACGCCAGGCTGCAGGCCGATATCGGCGCGCAGCAGGCCAGCATCGCCGGCATGCAGCAGCAGATCGCGCAGAACGATCTCGAGATCGCCCGGGTGGAGCGCGCGCGGATGAGCGAGATCACGGACCAGTTGCGCGCGACCGAAAACAAGCTCGCCGAGCTGGCGCCCAGGATCGACGCCGCCACTGACGTGATGACCCGCACGCGGATTACCGCGCCGGCGACCGGCTCCGTGGTCGGCCTCGACGTCTTCACCGAGGGCGGCGTGATCCAGCCCGGCGCGCGGCTGATGGACATCGTGCCGACCGACAATCCGCTGATCGCCGCCGCGAAGCTAAAGCTGTCCGACATCAATGACGTCGCCGTCGGCCACCGCGCCGAAGTGCAGCTCATCGGCGTCAATTATATCGAGCGGCCCCGGCTCTATGGCACCGTGCACACGGTGTCCGCCGACCGCCTGACCGACGACAAGTCCGGACAGGGCTATTACGCCGTCGAGGTCGCGCTCGATCCGAACGACGTCAAGAAGTCGCGCATCGATCTGCAGGCCGGCATGCCGGCCGAGGTGATCGTGCCGACCCGGCCGCGCACCCTGTTCGAATATCTGCTCGGCCCGTTGCGCGACGAGATCACCCGTGCGTTCCGCGAACGCTGACGAGGAGATGGCCATGGCCGAATCCGAAAAGAACGCCCGCCGCTCCGACGAAGCCGAACGCAGCCGCCATATCTCGGCAAGCGAATCCGTCGCTTTCGCGACCATGCTGCTCGGCCTTCTCAACGACGCCGATGCAGTGCTGCATCGGCTGGAGCACGAGGGGGAGGCACGCGCGGCAGCGCCGGCGGCCGCGCACCCGGCAGCGACCGCTCCAGCGGCGCTGGCGCCGGCCGATCCCGGACCGGGACATAACGACCAGCATGCCGGCGCAGCGGAAACGCCGGCCACAGATCTTTCGCCGACGATCCACGCCGATGCGGCGGCGATCCCGGCGCAGGACGCGGGCGCGACCATCGACCACACGCCGGCGGGCGACGTGCTTGCCACGAACGTTCTTACATCGTCGCCTGCACTGTCGAGCTTCAGCACCTCCATCGATCACGCGCCATCAACAGCGGTAAGCACGGCCTCGCATGGCGGCAGCATCACGTCATCCTCGTTCGATCTCGGCGCATCCGTTCACACTCTCGCAGATACCGTCACCGGCATCGTCGACACCGCGCTCGCAACAGTATCGAGCACGATATCGAGCCTGAGCGCCACAGTCGGGCAACTGACGTCGACGCTAACGGATACCGTCAGTCACCTCGTCGACGGCCTTACCGGCACGGTAAGCGGCCTGATCCACGACACACCCGCCACCGGCCTGCTTGCGCCGCTGACGACGGACCTTTCAGGGCTGACATCCAGCGCCACCGATATTTCCGGCGCCACGCCGCATGACATACCGCTGCTCGACACCGCGGGCGCGATACCGACGTCGCTGTTGCATCCGATGCCGCTGCAGCTCGGCTTCCTCGGTCAGCCGACCATGGACGGCCACGAGCCGCATGACGGCGCATTCTCGGCGCTGGGCGTGCATCATTTCTGAAGAAGAAGTCGGCACTACGCTGGCAAGAGGGCTCGAGCTGGCGCGTCCAACGTGCCTCTGCCCACTGGGACGTGTTCAAGAAGCCAGCAGACTGGGTTGACTCCGCGAAACGCGTAAGTATATACTTACGCGTAAGTGATGACTTACGCAACGAATGGCTGGACGGCGCTGGGTGATCCGACCCGGCGGACGATCTTTGAGCGGCTGATCGAGCACCCCAGCGCGGTCAGCGAGCTGGCCCGCGCGCTGCCCGTCAGCCGGCCGGCGGTCTCGCAGCATCTGAAGGTGCTCAAGGACGCCGGTCTGGTTGTCGACAGACGAGCCGGCAAGCAGCGCATCTACGAGGTCGACCGCAATGGGCTGGCAGCGCTTCGGGCCGAACTCGACCGTTTCTGGACCAAGACGCTCGCGACCTACAAAACGGTCGTCGAGCAACCGAAAGAGGGAGATCCGATGAGTATCCAGGCAGCAGACACATCCGTGCGCACGTCGATCGTGGTCGAGGCTCCGATCGCGCGCGCATTCAAGGTCTTCACGGAGGACTTCGGCAGCTTCAAGCCTGCCGAGCACAACCTGCTCAACGTCGCGATCGCCGAGACCGTGTTCGAGCCGAAGGTCGGCGGCTTTCTCTACGACCGCGGGGTTGACGGCAGCGTATGCCGCTGGGCGCGGGTGCTGGCCTACGAGCCGCCCAGCCGGGTATTGCTGAGCTGGGACATCAGCCCGCGGTGGCAGATCGAGGGCGACCCGGAGAAAACCAGCGAGTGGGAAGTACGGTTCATCGCCGAAACCCCGCAACGCACGCGGGTCGAGATCGAGCACCGCAATCTCGACCGCCACGGCGAGGGCTGGCAGGGCGTCCGCGAGGGCGTGGCCGGAGATCGGGGTTGGCCGCTCTATTTGGAGCGCTACGCCAAGCTGTTTGCCGAGGAGAGCTGACGACTGCGTCAGCCCGGCTGGTCGAGGCGACGGCGTATCGCCTCGGCCACACACCGTCCTGGATCGGGCGCGAGGAGTCCGCGATACAAGCTTTTATGTATTTGAAATTACAATGCAATTCCTCGATGCCGCCGAAGCCTACAGGTACGGCTGCAATCGTAGACGACCTCGCCGTGGCGTTCGTTTGCACGAGCGCGTCGGAGATCAGGCTTCGGCAGTAGACGTTGAAATAGCGAGCGTGGCGCAAGCGCGGCCTTTTGACCTCAGCCAAGAGGCCAGGCCAGCCTATCGCAGGACCTTGGCCACCCAAGCCCCACGCACTTCTTGCATAGGGCCTTCACTGACATTGGCAATTAACGCAGCGCCGAACAGCAACACAGCGAAGCTCAGCCCAAGCAGCTCGCCCCAATTCCAACTCATCGTACTCCTCCCTTGTTCGGTCCGGTTTGATGCGCAAGCACGGACTTCGTGTTTGGACTACCGCCCCAGGTCGGGCGAAGGTGCCGCCCCACACAACAGCTCCGCGATTCAAGTTGGCATCTACTGAATCGTTCCGATCGCTGCTGGTCGGCCTTGATCCCAGGATCGAGGGATGGCGCGCCGGGCCACGTCTGGGCATCCGAGTACCGCCCCTTTCAGAAAGCGATCGCGCACCGCCCCGGCCGATAAAGATCGGCACCACTGCTTCGCCGTGGCGCGATGATGCTGCAGCGCGCCACGCGCTCCAACCGGCAAGTCTTGGACTGCCTCCGATTTTGCGCGACGCTTGCAGATAGTTTTCGGGCTGGCCACATCAAAAGGAGCGCAGGTTCACCGGTCCCGTCATGGCTAACCCGGCAGATACCGCTGACGTCATTGTCCGGCCGCCGATCGCGTGGGCGCTCGCGGTGCTGGCCGGGCTCGCGCTCAACTGGCTCATGCCCTGGCCGTTCGTGCCGGCCGCGGTATCTGCAGGCCGGCTCGGCGCAATGGTGTTCGTCCTTGCGCTGGCGCTGGTCGCGTGGGCGATCTCTACCATGACCCGGGCCGGTTCGAACGTGCCCACCAACCTGCCGACCAAGACCATCGTGGAGACGGGCCCCTACCGCTTCACGCGCAACCCCATCTATCTCGGCATGGTGCTGGGGCTCATCGGCTTGGCTGTTGCCTTCAACGGCCTCTGGCTGCTGATGACGCTGGTGCCCTTCGCACTTGTCATCCGCTACGGTGTGATCACCCGCGAGGAAGCCTATCTCGAGCGCAAGTTCGGGGACGTCTATCGCCGCTACCGCGCGCGGGTACGACGCTGGCTGTAGGGCTTGTCGGACAAATATGGGCTGCGGAGCCCGTATTTTGCGGTTCCCGCTACGCACAACGGCATGGCACGGGTCCCCGGAAGGCGTATAATCCTGTGGTCCTTCGCGCATGATCAACATGACATGGAGGTAGCCATGAAATATGTGCTGCTTGGTAATCTGAGCCCGGAGTGGGCAAGCAAGCAATCGGATCGGACCAGCAAGGCCAAGGCAAAACTCGACAAGCTGGGCATCAAGATCGAGTCGATCCACTACACGCAGGGCTATTACGATTTCGTCGACATCGTCGATGCCCCGAATGAGGCGGCGATGCTCGCGTTCTCCGTCTGGTACGCAACCCAGGGCCTGGGGCGGATCCAGAGTATGCCGGCCTTCGACGCAAAGACCTTCGAAACCGCCATCAAGGATGCGGCGAGCTAGGCGCGGGTGCTGGCTCACAGCATTTGCTGCCAGCCACCTGTGCCACTTCGCTTGCGCGAGGTGCGGCATTCTTCTCAGGCGCAGTAGCACGGAGCGGCACCGGCGAAGATCGTGGGGAAGAATGAAGAAGCTGGAGAGGCTCCTCATATCGGCGATCTGTTGGATGTGGGGCGCTGGTGCTGCACACGCATGTCAATGCGATCCCATCTCTCCCGAAGCCGGCTTCGACCGCGCCCAGTACGTGTTCACCGGCAAGGTCGCCCGAGCAGAAAACCATGCCTGGCTCATTGAGGTCGAGCGCGTGTGGAAGGGCCATGAAAGGCTCACTCGCACTGTCAAGCTGATGGACGTCTACGCAACGCTGGACTGCGAGTTCTTTTTTCAACCTGGACAGCGCTATGTTTTTTTCGCGATCCTGGCGAAGGGCGGTCGAGAAGTCTTTTATCACCCGCAAGCGTGCAACTGGACGAGGCCGTTGCAGTCGACGCGCGTTCCCGCCGAGGGGAATGAGTCGCTATGGCTTGAGGACTTCATCACGCGGGAGTTTGGCCCGGGAGAACAACCCCGCGCCGAGCGCCCCTGAAAGTGCATGCCGTCGAAGAATGGCGCGCCAGCGTGGATTACGACTGCGATCTTCGGGAGGCGCCATATGGAGAATAGCGTAAAGGAGTTGTTTGAGCGCTACGAGAAGCTGTTCCGAATGGCGCTCACGGATGAAGTGGACATGGACAAGGTGGCATCTTCATACGCCGCTGCGTTTGTCGCGGCGTCTCCGGCTGGCGTCAGTGTCGGCCAGAATGACGAGCACCTGAAGCAAGTGATGCAGCAGGGATTCGAAAACTATCGCCGAATCGGTACGAAGGACATGCGACTTCGTAATGTCCGCATCGCACCTATCGATGAGCACCACTGCCTGGCGCACGTCGCTTGGACCGCCATCTACGACCGAGGCAGCGAGCCGGATATTTCCATTGATTTTGAGGTCCATTACCTGGTGCAGCAGCTTGAAGACGCGCCAAAGATCTTTGGATGGGTATCGGGGGATGAGCAAGCCGTTCTGAAGCAACACGGGATTATCTGATTCCCACTTCCTGCATTTGCAGCCCCCGGGGCAGAGAGTGCTTGAGCCGGAGGTTCTATGAGCGAGGCCGGACAGAAGCGTGTCCTGGTTATCGGAGGCACGCGCGGTGTCGGACTCCAGATCGCGCGGTTGCTGCATCAACGACGCTACAGGGTCCGCGTACTGGCGCGCGATCCTGCTAAAGCTTCAACCCAGCTGGGCTCGGCGTTTGAGGTGGTCGCTGGAGATCTCACGAAAGCGGACACACTTCGTCCCGCGGTACAAGGTGTGGGCCACATAATCTTCACCGCCGGCGCACCGAGCGGGCGGTATGCTTCAGAAGCGCTGGTCAAGGCGACAGACTACGACGGCGTCATCGATACCCTTGCAGCCGCGCAAAGCGCTGGGTTCCAGGGCCGCTTTGTCTATCTTAACACAATCGGGATCAAGACGCCCTCGTATGCGGCCCTTCTCATTAACTTGCTAAAGAGGAATACGCTCCTGTGGCGTCGGCGCGTCGAAGACAGAATCCGCGGCAGCGGACTGGACTACACAATCATCCGCGTCGGCTTCCTTCTCGATCGGCGTGGCGGCATGCATGCAGTCAGTGTCAGCCAAGGTGCCCTGCCGCTAGTGCTCAGCCATCGCATTGCCCGCGCAGATGCCGCCGAAGCGTTCGTCGAGGCGATGGAACATCCTCGCGTCTCAAGGGCAACCTTTGAAATCGTGTGGGGCAGTGGCCCCAGACAGCAGACCTGGAACCAGCTCTTAGAGCGGCTCAAGCCAGACTGCCACGAAGCTGCATCACAACAATGAGGAGCGGTCGCGATGATGATGCGTCCACAACCGCGGCTACCGGGCCATCGATATCGAAGGACTGTTCCTTGCGACCGCTTTGGGAACAGCGCCGTGGTAAGCCTCCCCAAAGCTGCATTGCCAGCCGAAAAGCAATGTACTGATGAGAACTCCGAAGGCCGCCGAACACTGCCCGCGCCACGGCACCCCATTCCTTCCGGCGTAACTCGCGCAGCCGATCGGAGGAAATCGCAGCTTCGGCGGAGAGTGGCGCGCCACGGCCGATGAAGGGTGGGCACTACTGCTTCGCGGTAGCACTATGATGAAATGCGATGGAACGCGCGAGCGCAGCCCAGAGCCAGACAGTATCCGAGCTTGCTGCACGCTTCGGCTTCGCCCGAGGCACTCTGCGGGCTTGTGATTTGCGAGCCCCGCCCCCTGCCTTTCGGCCTGTAACGCGTTACATTGTCACGCGTTACAGAGGAGAAGTCCGGATGGCAGCGCCTGCCGAGAGGATGAAGATGATGCGACAGCGGCGGCGCGCCAGGGGCCTGCGCGAGTTGCGTCTCGTTGTCGCCGACGCCCGCTCGCGGGCGGTGCGTCGACGGGTGGCGAAGCAGGTCGCCGGCCTTGACCCAGATCGCGAGCGCGACGCGCTGCAATGGATCGAATCTGTCTCCGAATTCGACGCAGATGCGACGCGGTGAACTGGTGACGGTCGCCGCGGCTGGTGATTATGGCAAGCCCCGTTCGGCAGTCATCGTGCAGACTGACGCTTTTCCGGAGAGCCATGCTTCAGTGGTGATCTGCCAGTTGACGCCCGATCTGGCGGACGCTCCGGATTTTCGCGTCACAATCGAGCCAAGCCCTGAAAATGGATTGCGGCTCAAATCGCAGATAATGGCCGACAAGCCGGTCACCATCAGACGCGAACGGATCGGGCAGAAGATCGGGCGTCTCAACAACCAGGACATGGCGCGGCTCGGAATTGCTTTGGCGTTTGTCTTGGGGCTCGCGGACTAGCGATGCTTTTGGTCCGGGCGACGGACAGCAAGACTCGAGCGCGGCTGCCGGCGGCTCAATGCGGTATTTTCCGACGCCCTACAACGATATCGCACAAAATCGTAAATGGCGCGCCACGGCCGATGAAGATGGGCACTATTGCTTCGCCGTGGCGCTATGATGTGGTGGCTGGGCACACGGTCCGGTCACCAACGCAGCGCTCGCCTTCGTTGACGCGTGAACAGCGGGCGGAACTGAAGTCGCTGGCGGCGCTCCGCGATGATGCCATCGATACCTCGGACGCGCCGGAAATCCTCGATTGGTCCGACGCCAAGCGCGGCCTCTTCTATCGGCCCGTCAAGCAGCGACTGCCCCTTCGGCTCGATGCCGATGTCGTGGCTTGGTTCAAGAGCCGCATGACGTCCAATGAGGGGTATCAAACACGCATCAATCGAGCGCTGCGTGAGTACGTGCAGGGGCAGGCAAGCGAACTCGGCGATCCAGGACCTAACCTCGCGAAACGCGCCATTTCTGCACACTCGCGATGCGGAGACGATTCGGCGGTGTTCGTAGGTCGATGGCGGCGAAATCGCACTGCATCGCGCAAAATCGCATAGTGGCGCGCCATTCAGAATAGAACAACGAACTCGTATACTATTGAAATATCTTTATAATTTTCAGCTGCGATTTCCCCGCTTGGCGGATCGACCTATGCGGACTGGCCTGTCCAGCTAAGACAACCCTCAGGAAGGCTGCAGGCAAATCGTCAACTTTGGTGGCACCACCTTGGCCCGGTGCTACCGTGTCGCCAGCAATTCATGAGATGTTAGACGGCGCCATGTAGCCGTGGAAGCGCACACCTCAAGAATCGGAAGCTGGCGCTCCGCCGGCTTTAAGCCGCTCCAGCAATCCTGGCACTTCAGCCGGTGGCACCGGTCTACTGAGCAGGTATCCCTGAACTTCGATACAGCCCTCCCGGCTCAGGCAACGCATTTGCTCTTCCGTCTCGACTCCCTCTGCGGTTGTCGTCATGCCGAAGCTCACACCGAGCCCAGCGATCGCCCGAACGATGGCTAGGCTTCCCTCGTCGACGAGCACGTCCCGGACGAAGGATTGATCGATCTTGATCTTGTCGAAAGGGAAACTGCGCAGATAACCGATGCTGGAATAGCCCGTGCCAAAATCATCCATCGAGATCCGCACGCCCAGCGAGCGCAGATGGTTCAAGATCCCGATGTTTCTGTCGGATTTCTCGAGCAAGACCGATTCCGTGATCTCCAGTTCGAGGCGGCTCGCCGGCAGTCCCGATGAAGCCAGCGCGCTCATGACCGTGGAAACAAGGTTTCCCTTGGCGAACTGCAAGGGAGACAGATTGACCGAGAGGTTGATTTCGTCCGGCCAGCGGATCGCCTCCATGCATGCTTGTCTCAAGGCCCACTCGCCCAGCGGCAGGATCAGGCCGATCTCCTCAGCGACCGGAATGAATTCCGACGGCGCCACCGGGCCCCGCTCGGGGTGATGCCAGCGCATCAAGGCTTCAAAGACGGTGACTTTCCTGGTCTGCAAGTTGACCAGCGGTTGATAGAACAGACTGAAGTCGCCTTGGGCGAGCGCGGTGCGCATATCCCGCTCCAGCGACCGCCGGGTCTGGACGGCGGCATCCATCTGCGGGTCGAACATGCGAAAAGTGCCGCGGCCGCCGGACTTCGCGCTGTACATCGCGAGATCTGCACATTTGAGGGCGGTTTCCGCGTTCATTTCGCCCGGCTGCAGAATCGCGATTCCGACGCTCGCGCCCACAGTCACATCGTGCCCTTCGATGGTCTGCGGATGTGCCGCAACCTCGATGATCCGTTCCGCAAGCGTGATCGACGACGATGGTTGGGCACTTGATACCTGCAGGATCGCGAACTCGTCGCCGCCAAGTCGCGCAATGCGGTCCGTCGGCGGCAGCAGGTCGCGAAGCTTGGCGGCAAGGGACTTCAGAAGCAAATCGCCAACCGAGTGGCCGCCGGTGTCGTTGACCGCCTTGAACCCATCGAGGTCCACGAACAGAACGGCAAGCGGATGCGGTGTCACCGATTCGTCTGTAAGCGCCTCCTCGAGCTGTTCCTTGAACAGCAGCCGATTGCCGAGCCCGGTCAGCGAATCATGATAAGCGAGGTACTGGGATTGCGCCTGCAGTTCCTCGCGATCTGCGATCTCTTCCTTGAGCCTTTGATTGGCGTCGGCGAGGCGCTTTGTGCGCTCTTCCACGCGCGCCTCCAATGCCTCGTTCGTCCGGCGAAGCTGGTCATTCGCAACCTCCACCTGCTGCTCCGCGCGTCTGCGGCTGATCTGCGTATTCACCCGCGCCAATGCGACCGCAAAATCCACCGGCTTCGTGACGTAGTCATTGGCGCCGCACTCGAGGGCATCGACGATGTTGGCGCTTTCCGACTTGGCGGTAACCATGATGACGGGAAGTGCGGACGACGATTTTCGACCGCGAATCCGTTTCAGGGTTTCTATTCCGTCAATTCCAGGCATCATGACATCGAGAAGGACGAGGTCGAACGCCTCCTTCTCGATGAGTTCAATGGCGGCCAGCCCGGATTCCGCCTCCGTGACGGCAAAGCCGCGCCGTTCGAAGCGCCGCGAAAGGATCGCGCGATTGTCGCCGATGTCGTCGACGATCAGCAAGTGTGGACGCACCTCAGCATTACTGTCGGTGGTGCTCGACTCCTGTGACGCAAAGTCCTCGAGACGCGTCACATTCGTGTTCTGGATGGACATCGTTACACCGCCGATGGACTGACAGCCGCAAACGCGGGCATGATGGATGGTTCGTCGGCCGGCCGCTGCTCGGTCATCCAGGCCAGCACGCGTATCGTGAAGCAGGATCCCCGCCCCGGCTCGCTGGTTGCCGAGATGCCTCCGCCCATCAAGGCACAGAGCTTCTGGCTCAGCGCAAGACCGAGGCCCGTTCCGCCATACTTGCTAGATGTCGCCTGGTTGGCCTGACCAAAATTCTGGAAGAGTCGTCCGATTTCGGACTCGCTGATGCCTATTCCGGTATCCTGCACCTGGATCTCGATCCAGTCGCCCGCCTGATGCTTGCGGCGCTGCGCGGACAGGATGATCGTGCCCCCTTCCGTGAACTTCGCCGCATTGCTCAACAGATTGAGCGCAGCTTGCCGCAGCTTCGTCTGGTCCGTGGACACGATGCCCAGGTTGGAGGGGCACCTGACGACGAGCTTGTTCTTCTTTTCGGCCACCGCCGGCTCAATCGTGGCGACAACCTCGTGAACCATGTCATTCAGATCAAACTGTTCGATCTTCAGCTCGACATGGTTGGACTCGATCTTGGACAGATCGAGGACGTCAGTCACCAGCGACAACAGATGCTTTCCTGCCGAGTTGATCCGTTCGAGATCCGGCTTCCTTCGGCTGTTCTTGCCCTCGAATTCCACACCCTCGAGCAAGATCTCGCTGAAGCCGATCACCGCGTTCAGCGGCGTCCGAAGCTCGTGGCTCATCTTGGCCAGGAAGATCGACTTCGCGCGGTTCGCCTCATCGGCCATGTCCTTGGCTTCGCGCAGGCGCACCGCCGTCTCCCGATGCCTTTCGGCCTCGCGCTCGAGCTCGGACCCGACGGTGATCATGTTGGCGTAATAAATTGCCATCCACGACATGTAGATCGTGGCGGACAGGATCGAGATCCACCCGACCATCGAAAGCTGCTCGTGCGACAGAAGCGTCGGAAAGCCCCACAGCAGGTAGGCGAAAACGAAGCCAAGAATGTTGAAGGTGAACAGGCCAACGATGAGGATCGGCCGTTCCGAAATATAGAAGAAGCCGAGCAGCAGGCTGACGAGCAACCACGGGAGAAATGGCGAACTGACTCCGCCGTAAAAATAGGCGCCGAACAGCGAGGTGAAAGCAAGCAGCTCGACGGAAATCAGCGCCGAGAGCTGCAGATTGCCGCTCGCCCTGTAGACGAACGGGAGAGTCCAGAACAGCCAGATACAGACGATTACGGTCCAGCAGGCAGCGCCCCGGTGCGGGTCGCTGAGATAGAGAAAGATACCGATGGGCTGCGAAAGCAGCGGTCCGAACAGATGAGTGAATATGAAATTCTGCGCGAGTCCCCGCTCCGAGCGCTCGAGCTTTGACCGTGTCGGAATAAACCAATCGATAAGCCTAACGACTTCTTGCAAAAAGGGCATGTCGCCACCCGTCAATTCAAATTGGGCGCAGGCTAGTCCCCGGCCCTTTAAAATTTGGTTTAGTCAGGAAGTCTGGCCGATTAACGGGGTTTTAATTGAGCTCTGAAAAGGTTAGCTCCCGGAAATTGCATATTTTCTGCTTGCACGAGCGCAAGCACGACGGACCGGAATACCGAAAAACCAACGCGCAGAAGCTGGCTCAGTTTCATGAAAGAAAAATTTGCAAGGGCGATTGCTGCCCTCGATAAGCTGGTCAACTACTTCATTCCGCCCAGCATCGCCGCCGATCGCGATACGCGAAACCGTGCTCACGTGTTTCTCGTCAGTCACATCCTGGGTCCCTTCATCGGAAACGTCGTTCCGATTTCGATCTATCTGCTTGACCCCGCGCCCGGATATGACGTGGCAGTGCTCGCGGCGTCGATCACGTTGTTCTGGGTATTTCCGTTCATCCTGCGCGCCGGTGCGACCTACGACACGCTCGCGCTGGTCTCGATCGAAAACCTGATCTTCTGTATCCTCTGGAGCTGCTTCTTCTATGGCGGCGTGACGTCCCCCACGCTCGCCTGGGTGCTCGTCATACCGTTGCTCGCTTTCTTCTATCTGGGCTCCTCGAGCAAGCTTCGACTGATCGTCATGATCATGTTCGCAGTCAATGTCGCGATCTTCAGCTTTTTCTATTTCCATGCATTCGAAATCAACAGCAAGCTGCCGGTTGCTGCGATGCAGGGGCTCGGGCTCGTCTCGACGACGGCAGCGTCGATCTATGTGGCGATGATGGCGCTCTACTACGCGAAGATCCAAGCATCGCAGAGCGAGCTTGAAAGC
Organism: Bradyrhizobium sp. AZCC 1610; assembly: GCF_036924515.1. Taxonomy (NCBI): domain Bacteria; kingdom Pseudomonadati; phylum Pseudomonadota; class Alphaproteobacteria; order Hyphomicrobiales; family Nitrobacteraceae; genus Bradyrhizobium; species Bradyrhizobium sp. AZCC 1610. The sequence continues at coordinate 6,401,815 of NZ_JAZHRR010000001.1, forward strand.
GAGATGCGCCAGCACATGGCAACGGCGTCGGCGCTGCGCGCGGCTACCGAAGAAGCCGAGCGCGCGGGAGCTGCGAAATCGGAATTTCTGGCCAAGATGAGTCACGAGTTGCGCACGCCGCTCAACGCAGTGATCGGCTACAGCCAAATGCTGCTCGAAGACGCCGAACTCGACGGCGACCGCGAGGGTATTGCCGACCTGACCAAGATCCACATGGCTGGGCAACACCTCCTGAAGCTCGTCAACGAGGTGCTCGATCTTTCGAAGATCGAAGCCGGCAAGATGGAGCTGCACCTGGAAGAGACGGATTTCTGCGCCTTGCTCCACGAGATCGCTGAGAAGGCGATGACCTCGGTCGAAGCAAGCGGGAACGGGTTCGCCTGCTCGATCTCCCCCGATCTCGGGATCGGGCTCTGCGACGCCGGCAAGTTTCGCAACATCGTCGGACAGTTGACCGATAACGCCGCGAAATTCACCCACAACGGGAAGGTGGTGATTGCCGCACGACGCCTGAAGAGCGCGGCGGGAGATCAACTCGTCGTTGACGTTGTGGACACGGGAATCGGCATCGCGCAGGATCAAATGGCGAAACTGTTCGAGAAATTCACCGTCGCCGACGACTCCAGCACCAGCAAGTATGGCGGTACGGGGCTTGGGCTGGCGCTCAGCCAAAGGCTCTGCAAGTTGATGGGCGGCGAAGTCACCGTGGAAAGTGAGCCCGGGAAAGGCAGCCGCTTCACGGTCAGCATACCGCTCGTCGAAGGCCGGCGAAAGACCGACCGTTACGCCACGGCGACGCTCGTCCCCGACCTCTCCGACACGGCTCTGCCTGCGTCAGCCGGGATTGCCCATGCATAGGATCCTGCTGGTCGAAGACAACGAGATGAACCGGGACATGCTCACGCGCCGTCTCGAGCGCAACGGCTTCTCTGTCTGCTGTGCCTGTGACGGTCCAACGGGCGTGGACATGGCAGCGAGCGAATTGCCCGATCTGATCCTGATGGATGTGGCGCTCGGCGAAATGGACGGTTGGGAAGCAACACAGCGGATCAAGGCCAATCCGGCGACATCCTCCATTCCGATCATTGCGCTGACCGCCCATGCGCTCGCCAGCGATCGCGACAAGAGCGTCGAAGTTGGCTGCTCCGATTTTGATACGAAGCCCGTCGACCTGCAGCGGCTGCTTGGCAAGATGCGGTCGCATCTGCCGTCGGTCGCTCGTGAGAGTCCGGCCGCCTAGGCCCGCGCTAAAAAGCATTCTGCCGAGCGGCTTACATTGCCCACAAAAAAAGGCGGGCTTTCGGCCTGCCTTTCTTTATGCGTCGAACTTCAGCGCGGTCAGTATTTCGCAACCACGGGGCCGCCAAACCTGTAGTTCACGCGGGCCGTGACGAGATCAACATCTTGACGGGTGGCAACCGTGCCGGCGTAAGCGCCAGCCGGGCTGGTAAAGTCAAACGTACGGTCCTGCATGAACAGATGATCGTACTCCACAGCGACGGACCAGTTCGAGGCGAAGCCGAATTCGAGGCCGACGCCTACAGTAGCTCCCCATCGCGTGTCGTTCGCAGCGCCGAGAACGATGCCGGTCGCGTTGTCGGTGTACCGAAACCGGCTATCGGTGACGGCGCCGCCGCCCTTGACATAGAACAGCGTATTTTGGACGGCCCAGCCGATCTGGCCGGTGAACAGGCCGAACGCTTCGATCCGTGACCGGTTGGTCGTGGTCGGGAACGGCGGGCTGATCTTGCTGCCGTTGAGGTCAGCCCAGTTACCCTGCGCTTCCAGACCAAAGACGGCGGCGCCTGCCAGCCAGCGATAACCGATCTGGCCGCCGGCTACCGCGCCTGTCGCATCGTGGCAGCCTTCGGGGCCGAGCAGCGCAGGGGGCACCGGCGTGGGCGGAACAAGATCCCAGCAGTTGCGACTAGAGCCCCAGCCGCCGTTCGCGCCGATATAAAAGCCGGCCCATGAGAATTCCGGGACAGGCGGGATGGGCTGGGCCGCCTTCACAGGCAGTCGCAAATCCGCAGCGAATGCGGGCGCGGAAAGCGCACAGACAACCATCGCTGCCGCCGCGACCCGGCTTGAAATTTTGTGGAATGGCTGGCCTTTCAGGACGCCGATCATGAATTCCTCGCTTGCTCCGGATGGCCTTGAAACGTGAAGACACATTGCGCCATCTATGGTTAACGCCGCCTTTACGCGCGCGGGCGCCCAAGACCCCCGCGGCCCTTTCTGGCGTCCGGCATGACTTTCTGTGCAGCTCTTAAGGTACAGAAAACCAAACACAAATTTCGCCGGAAAAGGCCAAAAAACTTCCCAATATCCAACCAGGAATTAATCTCGTCCCGGGCATCCTGCACGCTCAATAGAATAACCAAAAAATACGAGTTCGGGATGGCTTCAAACGATTCATACACCGGTATTGCGCCGGCCGCCTTGACGGGCAGCATGAGGGACTTCCGCGTCCCCGGTGGGGCAGACCTTTTGGGACGCACCGAAGGTTTCTTCCGCTGGCAGGATCTGCGCCGGCATCACGGCCTCTGGCCCTTCTCTCGTGCCACGGAGGACGGTCCCAAGACCGTTTGCTCAGCTCAGGACGACCGGGGCAACAGGATGCTCGGCGTCAACTTTGCTTCGCAGGACTATCTCAGCCTGGCATCGCATCCGGCCATCAAGGCAACGGCCATCGAGACGATCGAGCGCTGCGGGGTACATAGCGCAGGTTCTCCGGCGCTCGTCGGCAACACGTCGTACTCGGTTGCACTCGAACGCAAGATCGCCGAGTTTCTTGCGATGGACCATGTGGTGCTGTACCCGACGGGTTGGGCCGCGGGCTTCGGCGTCGTGAAGGGTCTCGTCAGGTCGGCCGACCATATCGTGATGGACATGCTGGCACACTCCTGCCTGCAGGAAGGCGCTCACGCCGCAACCCAAAACCTTCATCTGTTCCGGCATCTGGACAACGATTATTGCCGGAATATCCTCGCCAAAATCCGAGCCAAGGACAATGAGAACGGAATCCTCGTGATCACCGAGGGGTTGTTCTCGATGGATTCGGACACGCCCGATCTTGCTGCGCTGCAGGCGCTTTGCCACGAATTCAATGCGACGCTCGTCGTCGACGTCGCACATGATCTTGGTTGTCTCGGCGAGGACGGCCGCGGCCACATCGGCCTGCAGAACATGCTCGGCAAGGTCGACCTTGTGATGGGGAGCTTTTCCAAGACTTTTGCGTCAAACGGCGGGTTTGTCGCCTGCAAGAGCCGAGCGGTGCAGGAATATCTGCGCTTTTACAGCGCGCCTGCCACTTTCTCCAATGCCCTCTCGCCGGCGCAGGCGGCGACGGTCCTCAAAGCGTTCGAGATCATCGGGTCCGCCGAGGGGGATGCGCTACGGCGCAAGATGCTAGCCAACGTCCTGTCGTTGCGACGCGAGTTGAAGCAGGCGGGCCTCGACTATTACGGCGACCCGTCAGCAATCGTTTGCGTAAAAATGGGCTCGGAAGGCCTTGCACGTCTCGTTTCCAGACGCCTGATCGAACTCGGATTGGTCGCCAACCTCGTAGAGTTTCCCGCCGTTCCCAAGGGTGCAGCCCGAATTCGCATGCAGGTGATGGCCAATCACTCCGAGGAAAACATCGCCGACGCTGCGCGAATGCTGACCATTGCAAAGACGGAAGCGGAACTGGAATTCGACGAGCTGCGGCGGATCAAACACGCAAAGAGCGTCGCAGCTTGACACCGCGACTCCCAGTCAGGTCGGTCGTCAGGAGCAGATCCGACAGGTTCGCGCGATGCAGAATAGGCGCTCGTACCCCGACTCGGACCTGCAGCACCATCCCTCTTCCGTCGGGTACTCGGTGAAAGCTGACATGTTTGCCGCTCTTCGCCCGCGCGAGGGACGGTCGAATGGCCGCTAATTCGCACCCACGGCGGTCAGGGCTTCCTTGTTCGTGGTTTTGTATCAAATGGCAATTTGGCGCGCCCGAAGAGATTCGAACTCCTGACCCCCAGATTCGTAGTTCAAAAATATCCCTTCGCTGCACTTTTCAAGTGTACGCCGCAGTACGACGATAGTGCAAGTAACCCTTTATTTTAGGGCCTTTCTCGCATATCTTCGCACTCCGTCGCGCCCAAACCTCCGGACCCCCCGCTTCGCCAAAACCGTTTGAAAACCGTTTTAGCCCCTGGATCACCCCATGGCTGATGTCCGGATTCTGCTCACTGACAAGGCAATCGCTCGACTGCCCGCTCCGAAAGAGGGCTGGTACCTGGCCAGAGATACCGAGCTGAAGGGCTTCTTCGTTGTCGTCGGAAAGCGGAAGAGGACGTTTACGGTCCAGGGCGACCTGCGGCAGGGAGGCAAGCGCGCTTCGTCGATCCGGGTGGCGATAGGCGACGCTAGCGAAATATCGACGCGCACGGCACGCGCTACCGCCAAGGACTATTTGGCTCAAATCAGCCGAGGACAGCACCCGAAAGCCAACAAGCTCGACTCGGCAACGGGTGAGCCAACAACCACTGAGGGAAATGCTACGGCTCCGTCGGGAGGGATCACCCTCCGGCAGGCCTGGTGGCGATACCGGGACGCCCACATGATCCGGAAGGGCCGCAGCGAACGCACCATCGAAAGCTATAGGGATCACGTTGAACGCATATTCGTGGAATGGCTCGATTCGCCGCTGCAGGAGCTTGGTTTGGATCCAGCCAAAGTGGTGACGAAGCACGACGACATTACGAAGGAGAACGGGCCCTATATCGCTAACGGCAGCATGCGGACCTTGCGCGCCATCTACAATCACGCTCGCAAATCCAACAAGTCATTGCCCGCCGACAATCCCGTCAATGCGATTGATTGGAACGGGGAGAAGCGCCGCGACACGGGGATGGGGACAGGCGACCTGAAAGGATGGTTTGCCGAATTGGCGGCTCTCGACAATCCGATTCGTCGTGAGTTCCACCTGTTCACGTTGCTCTCCGGGTGTCGGCCTACCGCTCTGCAGGAGATCCAACCCAGCCACGTCAATTTTGGACGGCGCATGGTGCATATCCCCAAGCCCAAAGGTGGCGCCAAGCGGGCTTTCGATATCCCGCTCTCACGCGAAATGGTCCTGTGCCTGGTTCGGGCAATGCGTTTCGGGCGGCAGATGTACCCGTCGCAGGCTGCAGAATGGATATTCCCCGCCGACAGCGCATCAGGGCACCTCGTCGAGCAAAAGGAGGATCGAGGCACGCTCTCGAAGTGGGGCAACGATCTTCGCCAGAGCTTCCGAACTATTGCGACCGCGGCCGGCGTGTCGGAGTTCGATGCAAAGCTGCTGATGAACCATGCTATTCCCGGCGTGAATGCTGGCTACATCACCCGGCACAAACTCCTCGAAGATCATCTGCGCGGCCAACAGCAAGCAATCAGTGGGGCTGTATTTGCGGCTCTGGGAGAAACGCTTGTCCGACAGACCGCAGTTCGTAATTGGCTTGGTCACAGAGCCTCACGCCGAGCTCTTAAGATCAAAGCCAACACGCGCGTGATGACTGATAGGGCATTCGGCCGCAAGGCCGCCTGAAGTTAGCGGTCGGAGCGAGCTCCAAGCCAGGCAATCGGAAATAGGTTCAAAGCAAGGGAGTTTCAGAAATCGACGCCAAACTCCTGATGAACTATGCCATCGCCGGCGTGAACGCGGGCCAAATCACGCGACACAAGCTTCTCGAGGACCATCTACCGAACCAGCAGCAAGCAATAAGCCGTGCAAGTATTTGCACGCTGGGCGCATCAACTACCAAGATCATGCGTTGCAGGATTGGCTGCGAACTGCCGACTTCCGGTCTACCCCGGTGAACGGACATTCTCATGACAGGCGGGCATGTCTCAAAAGTGCCAGCATGCGACATTGGAATTGGAAGGAGCCATCAACTAAGGGGCGCCCTATTCGTCTCTATACCAAGCTCCGAGCAGAAACCTGCGCCTCGGTTTGGAGCCCTGCTTTTGGACATCGGTCAGATCGACGGCGTATCGTTTCATCAAAAGCTTGATGGCCACCGCAATGATCAAGAAAGGCGTAACGTAGATCGCGAATCAAGGGCCTTCATTGCAGCTCCTCCGCGATTTCAGCTAGGACGGTACCACATTTTAGGGTGCAGTGGGTTTAGCACGGCCCTGATGCCGAGTTCCGAAGGGTCAATAGCCGACGTGATAAAGAGGACACCAAAAGAGGCGGTCTATCGCAGGGCGACGGTGATCGCTACGGCGAGGACGATCAGCCAAGAAAGCGCGCCTATCCATCCGGCCGAATCTGCGTCGCACAGCAATGCGCCGTTGGGTAAGCGTTTGAAGCCCAACCAGTTGAAGCCGACTTCGTCTGAAGAAAGAACGTCAACTTTGACTTTCTGAAAGGTTAAGGTTGGAAGCAATAGACGCGCTGTCGTGTACCCTACGACGTCAAGAATGAAATCTAAGAAAATCACCTACGCCTCCAGCCAAACCGCAACCGCATATTGGGTGACCGATCACCCCCATCATCGCGGAACTAGCGCCTAGGCTAACACATCGATGGTGGCAAACTAGAAAGCCCAAACTCCCAGCGTAAATGTCAGCTTAACACCGTCATTTCTGCTTCCTCCGTTGGAGGTTTGCGGACGCCGGCCCCGTGCGCGGCGCCACCTTCATGGGGCCGGCATCCGAAAACCTTCACAAAAGCGGAAGCTGGCCCAACTGAACAGCATGTCCGTTCTACCCTCGATTGTGTTGCAAAACTCGTTTCTGTCTTTGGACAAGCTTGGCTTTTGAGTTTTGGCGATCTTTTGGCTCGGATGGTTCCGCGTTGGTTGTGGGTGTTCAGTAGGCGACTTCCAGAGGTGGCGGGGGACAGCAGGTTAGCTTGACCAGTCGCCTCAGGTTTTGCGCGATGGCTGTAAGCAGTACTTCGTCCCGGACGCCATTCAGGCCTCGCAGCCGAAGCCGGTCGAGCCTGAGAATGCGTTTCATATGAGCAAACCGCATCTCGACCTTTTTGCGCTCACGGTGCGACTGCTGGAAAGCTTCCGTATTGGCCAGCGCACGGACACGATCGCGCACATCCTCGTTGAGGTCGCGGGTAATTTTGCGCACGACCGCTGTCGTGCATTTGGGCTTCAAGGCGCAGCCAGAGCAGTCGCTCTTGCTGGCCCTGTAGTAGACGATGTGACCTTGATCGATGTTGCCAGTGCTGGTCAGCTCTGCGCCACCCGGACAAGCGTAAACATTGCGCTTCCGGTCGAAGGCGAAGTCGGCTCGGCTAAAGGTGCCATCGGGGCGGGCTGATTTGTCCCACACCGGAACGTGCGGCGTGATGTTGCGATCCACCAGCCATTTGAGCAGCCTGACCGCGCCGTAAGCCGTGTCACCTGCGAGCCTTTGGGGCCGCAGATCGAAGCGACGTTCAACACGGTCCACCATGGTCTGGGTGACAGCAATCTCCACTGCCCGGTTCGCGCGCGTGCCTACCGCATCGAGGATGATCCCGGCCTTGTTGTCGATCAGATAGTTCGCATCATAAGCAAAGAATGGGTCCACGCCCGGCCTGGTTACCCAAGTTGCTTGCGGGTCGGTGAGCGAGACTTCCTTGGGAGGCTTGCGTCGATGGCCGCCTTCATTTGAACCGCCGCCGTGTTCACCACCGTGCTCATCGCCACTTGCATCTAGGGCAGCGATGTACTCGCGAACCGCATGGGAGGCCTCTTCCGCCTTGGGCCATGCGATCGGCTGGTCGCCGGGGAGCCGCTTCATCTTGTCCACATCCGCCTTGATCAGGCTCGCGTCGATCGAGAACGCTTCGCCTCCGACGAGCCCCGCCGAAATGCACATTGCCACCACGCCCTCGAATACCCGGCGCAAGGCATCGCTCTCACGGAAGCGTTCGCGCAGCGCCCGGCAGAACACCGAATGATCAGGGATCTTGTCTTCGATCCCGAGCTTGCAAAACCACCGGTAGGCCAGATTGACCTGAACTTCAGCGCAGAGCCGCCGCTCGGACGAAGCGCAAATACGTAGCCCACAATCAGCATCCGGATCATGAGCACTGGATCAATCGAAGGCCGACCAGTGTGCGAGTAGAATATGGCGAGCTCGTCATGCACCCAGCTCAGGTCGAGCAAACCGTCGATTTGCCGTACCAGGTGATCCGGCGGCACGACCTTGTCGAGATCAAAGGAATAAAAGAACTGGCCCTGACCGCTCTCCTGCCGCCCTAACATCCGCCGCTCCCGCAAATGCCGTCTCATCAGACGGAATCACGGTTCGCGAGTCGCCTCAAGCGGAGTTTTGCAACACAATCCCCTCGACAGCAGACATCGGAGGAATGATGCCGCATGTCCGCTTGGGAGCCCTCAAGCCTGAGCACCATTGCCATCACTGCGGGGCGCAAATGCCCCACCTTCACCATGATTTGTGCGTACATCCGACCGCGCCTACTGGGCAGGGCCACGCCAATGACAGCTCAGTTCCATGAGACAACAGAAGCGGAGTTCGAGGTGCAGGTTCGCAACCTCGTGCGCCTCGTGTCAGCTTGCACCTTGGGGCTTTGGTCCTTTTCTGCGGGCCTGCTGATCGGGAGCTTTTTTCTGTTTTGAACAGTGTTGCAGGGGCCGTCAGCACAACAATTTCGCTGGCGCATTGATGAGTGACAATCCGAACCAGCTTCTCTGGCGCGAGCGCACCTATGAGGTGCGAATGGCCGGGGTGCCGGAGGGGTAATGCCCGCTTTGGCGTCGGTTTGGCCGGACCACCGTGACTTCCGGTCTACCCCGGTGAACGGACATTCTCAGGATAGGCGGGCATGTCTCAAAGGTGCCAACAGCGGACGTCGTCGCCTCATTCGACACGTCGTCGCAGTCGCGACAGTTAACGCCATTCGATTCCGTATACGTCAACAGGCTGCAGGAAGCCTTTGAGATGGCAGGGACCAATGTTTGTGACATGCGAGCGATCCCGGATGCGATCCTGAACGGCACTTGATACAAGAATGGCATCGGGCTCGGCCAACTGACACAAACGAGCAGCCAGTTGAACGGTCGCACCAAAAAGGTCATTGCTGTCCGCAATCGGTTCTCCGACGTCAATACCAATTCGCACCTGAAGCTTCTCCTTGCTTGCCAGATTGAAGGCTTCAAACGCTTGCTGGATGGCGCGGGCGCATTGCACGGAGGCGGCCGCGTCGGCGAAGGATGCCATGATGCCGTCGCCAGTGTGCTTCACCACATGCCCACCCTTGTCCTTCAATGCGCGGCGAACCAGCGCGTCATGTGCCCGAACCATCTCCACAGATCGAGCATCGCCAAGACGCTCTGTCATGCTGGTAGAGCCAACGATGTCGGTGAACATAATGGCCCGCAGCGCCGAATCGATTGTGACGTTGTTTGCCTCGCCGCTCGGTTCCGGATCGGACACTCGCCCCAGAAACGCCTGGACGGCTGAGAGGTCCACTTCGATCACATCTTTCGCCACTTCGCCATGAGCTTCGTCATGAACCCGCATCGCAGTTTGGATATCCGGTGCGTCAATGAGACAGAAGCCCGTGCCGCGCGATTCATCAAACCAATAGGTCAAGAAACGAACTCCGTATTGATCTTGCACTTCCAGGTCTTTTCGATGCGCCTCGGCGATATCGGAAGCTGTTAGGCCCGAGAGATCGTGTCGGTCGAGGAAAATTGGCACTGGCGTTGCTCCACCCGTTTCTTCAGACGGACTCGATTGAAATCTGCACTAAGCATGGTGTTTTCGCCGCAAGCGCCATTTAATGTAACAGCTTGGTAAAGCTTTGGAAGTCCAGGAAGGTCGAGCCGGGACAATTCCTTCAGCCCGATGTCCGTTGTGGGTCCAGGCTGTGTGAAAACGCCGTCAATGATATGATTCTCCCGCGATTTGCCGGAGGATTCGATGACGCGCCTTTTCGCTGGCGATGACCGCAGTTAGAGCACATTGTTTCCCGAGCGGTTAGATGACTAATTGGGCGAGGACAATCCGGTCCGGGCGATCGATGTGTTTGTCGATGAGCTTGATCTCGCCGCGCTGGGCTTTGGCGCTTGCGCAAGTCGGCGGCGGACTACTTGTTGAAAGCCATCGTCGACCTTGCCGGCATAGGCTAGGTTGTTCCCCTTGCGCCTTCGGACATCACACTCAACCCGGTGACGGCCTTTTCGCGAAGATGCTTCTTAGCGAAGGCCCGCAGAGGTCTACACGCGCGGAACTGCCAGTGTCGCCCGAGATATCTCCAAAGGAGATATGCCAGACGGTGTTCGGATAGCTGCCGGTGCACACCAAATGGGTCGTATCGTATGCGTAGTTGGCGCAGCGTTTGAGAGACTGCTTAGCCAGCGCGGCTTGATGATCAGGGCAGCTCAGGCCAGTTCTTTTGTCTTCGGCCCTGCCGGCATCGTCCTCGAAAAAGCAATCCCGCAACTGCGCTCTTGGCGCTCCGATTGCTTCCAATTAAGCCCTTTGTTCAGTATTGGGCAGACGTTGCAATCTTACGATGAGAAGTGCGGTTCCCGCCAGACCGATCAAGCTTCCGTCCGAGCGCGTTATGGCCCGACGTTTGTCTCGGCGTGACGTGACGAGCCTCTACACGCTCGTCGGAAGTCCACTGAAGAAAACTCTGAACAGCCGTTAATGGAACCGGAACGAAAGTCCTCAGCGCGGAATTGTTGTTGCGAGACCGTCGCCCGCCGTTACGAAACGGCGCATGTCGCGGATAGCCAAAGGTCTTTGGACCCGCTGTTCAAGAGCAAGCGCTCGCGCACGATAGCCAAAGGCGGCGGTCTCCATTCAATCCTGCAAGGTTGCTAGAACTGACCTTGGTGTCGGAGAACTGTTGTGCGAAACCCTGTTGACATTAACACCCGGCATAGTCGCGCGATCGTTCGAGAGATTGGCGAGAGACTAAGGTCATCATTAAAGGAAGATCGAGAGTTGCCCGCGAATTTCAAAATGCAAATCGAACGATTGCGCCAATCCGAACAAGAGGCGTTAGTGGCATTCGATCCTGCTCAATCAGCGACACGGCAGCATCGCAAAAGCCCGGCTGCCGTTTGGGACGTTCGGGCGAACGCAATAGGGCTGACCAAGAACTAGCCGCCTCCGGGCGGCTTTTTCTTTGCCACTAAGCGCTCTGGCGGAGCAGCCACATCGCGAACTACCCTCAGCTGGTCGAGCGGGTGTAGGCGAAGTCTGCCTTACCCATAAGAACGGACTACCGTGGGACGTGCCCATGTCTGTTTGTGCCAACAGCAGATGTCGCGTATTCCTCCGGCGAAGGCCGCCTTGCCTGAAATGATGTGACGGTGAAGACATAGGCGTATGACTGAGCATACGCCTATTCCGAAGACCTCTCGGCTTGACGTTATCTCGACGGGAGCCCGGCGCCGTTGGACATTGGACGCGAAGCACCGGATCGTGGCGGAGAGCTATAGCGGGCCACGGCTTGTGTCGGTGACGGCGCGGCGAAACGGGCTGTCCGCGAGCCAATTGTTCACGTGGCGCCGGCTGGCTCGGGAAGGCCGGCTTGTCGAGGCGGATGAGACCACAGTGTTTGCACCGGCGATTATCCGAGGCGAATCCCTGGCGGGCAGTCAGACGTCGGTGCCGGAACATGTCGTCCCTGCGGAGAACGTGCCATCTCCGTCCTGTCTGACCACGGCATCAGGCCGGATCGAGATCGTGCTGATGCACGGGCCTCGCGTGATCGTCGACACTGGTGTCGATGCGGCGGCGCTTCGCCGGGTTCTCGATGTGTTGGAGCGCCCATGATCCCACTTCCGCAGGGGGTGCGGGTCTGGCTCGCGACCGGCCACACCGATATGAGGAAGGGGTTTGCGAGCCTGTCGTTGCTGGTGCAGGAGGTGCTGCGGCGCGATCCGCTGAGCGGTCATCTGTTCTGCTTCCGGGGACGTCGGGGCGATCTGTTGAAGGTGATCTGGCACGACGGCCAAGGCGCGTGCCTGTTCACGAAGCGGCTGGAGCGAGGCCGCTTTTTGTGGCCGAGCGTGGCGGACGGCGCGATAACGATCTCTCCGGCGCAGCTCGGCTATCTGCTGTCGGGGATCGATTGGCGCCATCCGCAGGAAAGTTGGCGTCCGACGTCGGTGGGATGATGGATTTGGCTTGCAGGCGATGATGGATGTGATTCCATCGCCTTGTGAAACCCGCGTCTGAATCGCTTCCGTCCGATCTTGCTGCCGCCCACGCGATGATCCTCGCGGAGCGCGCCGCGCGAGTGGAAGCGGAAGCTGTTGCGGCGGGCGCCAAAGCCGAGGCGGCCACCGCTCAGGCGGACCTCTCCAGCCATGAAGCGCTGATCGCCCATCTGAAACTCCAGATCGAGAAGCTGCGGCGCGAACTCTACGGCAGCCGCTCGGAACGCACGGCGCGGCTTCTCGAACAGATGGAACTGCAACTGGAAGACCTGGAGGCCGCCGCAACCGAGGATGAACTGGCAGCGGAGAAAGCGGCGGCGCGAACGGAGACGGTCAAGTCGTTCGAGCGCAGGCGACCTTCGCGCAAACCCTTTCCCGAGCATTTGCCGCGTGAGCGCGTGGTGATTGCTGCGCCCGAGAATTGTCCCTGCTGCGGCTCGGCGAAGCTGTCGAAGCTCGGCGAGGACGTCACTGAGACGCTGGAGGTCGTTCCCAGGTCCTGGAAGGTGATCCAGACGGTGCGGGAGAGATTCTCCTGCCGGAGCTGCGAGACGATCGCGCAGCCACCGGCACCGTTCCATGTGACGCCGCGCGGCTTCGCTGGGCCGAACCTTCTGGCCATGATCCTGTTCGAGAAGTTCGGCCAGCACCAGCCGCTGAACCGGCAGAGCGAGCGATATGCCCGCGAGGGGATCGATCTGAGCGTATCGACACTGGCCGACCAGGTGGGCGCCTGCACGACGGTGCTGCAGCCACTCCACGCGCTGATCGAGGCCCATGTCCTGGCCGCGGAACGGTTGCACGGTGACGACACCACGATCCCGATCCTGGCGAAGGGCAAGACGGTCAAGGGGCACATCTGGACCTACGTCCGTGACGATCGTTCCTTCGGCAGTCGGGCACCGCCGGCGGCGCTGTATTACGCCTCGCGCGACCGACGGCACGAACATCCCGTCCGGCATCTTCGCGACTTCGCCGGCATTCTGCAGGCCGACGCTTATGACGGGTACAACGAGCTTTACGCGGCGTTCCGCTTGCCGGGGCCGATCACATCGGCGCTGTGTTGGGCGCACGCAAGGCGGCAGTTCTTCGAGTTGGCTGATATTGCCGCCAATGCCCGGCGTGGCAAGAAGGCAGCCGCGATCTCGCCTGTCGCGCTGGAGGCCGTCAGGCGCATCGATATGCTGTTTGATATCGAGCGCGGCATCAATGGCCTTGTCGCTGACGAGCGGCGGCGCGTCCGCAAGGAGCAGAGCGCCCCTCTTGTGACGGCCCTGGAAGCCTGGCTGCGGGAGGAGCGTGCCCGCCTGTCGCGCTCGGCCTCCGTTGTCGAGCCGATCGACTACATGCTCAAGCGTTGGGACCGGTTTGCGCGATTCATCGACGACGGCCGGATCTGCCTCACCAACAACGCGGCCGAACGCGCGCTGCGCGGCTTTGCTCTGGGACGCAAATCCTGGCTGTTCGCCGGCTCCGAACGCGGTGCCGATCGTGCCGCTGCCATGGCCACGCTAATCATGACGGCGAAGCTCAACGATATCGATCCGCTGGCCTGGCTTGCCGACGTACTCGGCCGCATCGCCGGCATCCCGCAGGGGCGGCTCCATGAGCTGCTGCCCTGGGAATGGAAACGCACGGCGTCAAATCCCGCCGCCGCTCAGGCAGCCTAACTATCACGTCGGGTCAAAACGGCATCGACGGGCTGCGCGATCTTCTGGCGTGGAATTGGAGTGTCGCACCCGAACGAACTGGGATGGCGGCATGATGCGCATCATCGCAGGCTGGCCGGCTCGACTGCGGTCTCGGCGTCCGCAGTATCGGCGTGGATAGCCTCCCGGATCAGCCGCTCCGTCGTCTGCTCGAAATAGAGCCAGAGGTCCGTGTGCAGGTCAGAAAACTGCCGCCACACCACGGTGTCGAAAAAGCGGCGCGGTGCCCTGACCATGATCGTCGTCGAGCGCTGCCGCGGATATCGGAACGGCCGAATGCCATAACGCCGGCACAAGGCGATGAACAATCGGACCGACCATTGGTCCGGCAAGCTGAACTTCATCTCGACGGCGGGATCGCGGCGGCAGGCCTCCTCGAGCTTGGCCTTCAGCCGCTCTGCCGCGGCTTCGGCGGCATCACGTTCTCCCGCAGTGGTCGCGCCGAAATATAGCGCTTCCACCTTCTTTAGCCGCTCCCGAAGCTGCTCTTCGATCAGCATAACCTCGCTCCTTGATAGAAACGAGGCCATCGCACGAACCGGCCGTCAATCGCGGAAAATACGCCGTCCACACATCATTGCACGGCCGGCCTGGAGTTCGGACCAGAGTCTCCCGCGGCCTTGGGCGGATGCTTACGATGTCGCGCGTGCAGTGAGGCCAGGAGTAATGCGTAATACATGGGGCGCCATCTAGGGTGTCGCGCTGCGCCGTGTCGTGGTTGATCTAAATCTGCGCTTCTCTTTGGGAGTGCGATGCGCAGCTGTCTCCGCGTCGCATCAGGAGCAACAAACTCTCAACTTACAATACCGAGTGAAATAGGCGTTTCTTGCTGCGGTGCGCCTAAGCATCAAACTATATGATAGTCGGGAAGCATTGGTATCTATTCACCTTTTACCGCCACGAGAATTGCTGCATGTGTAGGAACAGAGCCTCAAGAGTTTGCATTGTTCATTTGTTTTCCATTCGTTTGCGAGGCCGTCCATGCGTCTTATTTTTGGAATAGTCGCGATTGCGACAGTCCCGGCTTGGTTGTGCGTACATGTAGATTCTGCTGCAGCACAGACTTTCAATGATAGATGGTCTATCATTCCAAAAGCGCACGCAGAACCGGTTCCCGAGGTACTCGACCAGACCAGGCAAAATCCGCTAGAGCAACCTTCGACTGGAGGAGAGACCACTCGTCGTCCGGAAGATCGCTCAGCCCCTCGATCTTCAAACCGGGTTTTTTCCGGAAAAGCCTCTTACTATTCATATCCGACAGGAAAAACAGCGAGTGGTACGTCGTTCATTCGGGATTCACTGACCGCTGCCCACCGCAACCTGCCGTTCGGCACAAGAGTTCGTGTAACTGATCTTGCGAGCAGCAAGTCCGTAGTAGTTCGTATAACCGACCGGGGGCCATGGGTTCGCGGCCGCGTCCTTGACCTTTCGCTCGGCGCTGCGCGCAGTTTGGGAATTACGGACCGCGGCGTGGCCCAGGTTCGCGCTCAGGTACTTTAGCTTGTGGTCTGCTAGGGGAAGTCTCGTAGCAAGGAATGGAGAGACAAAGTATCAGGAGATGAGCCGCGGGTGCGTCATCCCTTCGATAGTAGTCTCCACCATGTCTCTTATGGGTCATGTGTGGACGACGCCCGCGTTGCAAGAAGAATCTGACGTTCGGCTTGCGGTCGGGTGCAAGTCATGTGTCCGGCCTGTTTGCGCGGCACCATGACCGCTGGCCCTGATGTAGTCCGCGGATCGGGTCCCAATCATTCGCACGGGCTTTGACGCCCATGACCCAGAAGCGGGTTGTCCCAATCGACGGCTCGACCGTTTCGCATCACGCCATCATCACCCTCGCAATTCGGTTGTCTTGCTCCGCCGTCGCCTCAGGCTCCCATTGCCAAGCCTCTTCAGGCGGCTGCAGCAAGCTCCGGCGCTCGATAGTATCCTCCCTTGGCCATGATCGCCCAAGCGATGCGCGCCATCTTGTTGGCAACCGCAACGGCGACGAGCTTGGCCGGCTTCTTGGCCAGCAGCCTCATGACCCAAGGATGCTTTTGCGGCTGCTGCCGGGCGTGTCGAACAACGGCTGTTGCACCGATGACGAGCAACCGTCGGAGATAGCGATCTCCTTGCTTGGAGATGCCGCCGAGCCGCTCCTTGCCCCCCGTCGAATGCTGCCGCGGCACAAGTCCGATCCATGCCGCAAAATCCCGACCGGATTTGAAGTCACTCGGGTCTGTGACAGTAGAAGCAATGGCCGTGGCCCCGATCACGCCTATCCCGGGCACGGTCTCGAGGCGGCAGCTCATGTCATTGGCACGATGATGGGCGTGAATGGCGCGATCCAGAGTCCCGATTTGCAATTCCAGAGCAGCGAGTTGATCGACGATGGCCTGCAGCGCCTGTTTCATCGCAGATGGAAGAGCTTCGCGGTTACTTTCGTCCGTGATGATCGCGGCGAGCTGCGCGAGACCATCGCGCCCCGTCTCCGCAACGAGGCCGAACTCGGCAAGGTGGGCTCGGAGCGCATTGATCAGCTGCGTGCGCTGACGGATTAAAAGATCCCGCGTTCGATGCAACATCAGCAAGGCTTGCTGATCGGCCGACTTGATCGGCACGAACCGCATTGATGGGCGTGTCACGGCCTCACAGATGGCGGCTGCGTCGGCAGCATCGTTTTTCGACCGTTTGACATAGCCCTTCACGTAACTCGGCGGCATCAGACGCACGGTGTGACCGAGCTTGGAGACTTCACGCGCCCAATAATGAGCGGTTCCGCAGGCTTCCATGCCGACCAGGCAAGGGGGAATCTTGCTAAAGAAGTCAATGACCTGCTTGCGCCGCAACTGACGAGTGATGACGATCTTGCCCGCACTATCCACGCCGTGCACTTGGAACACGTTCTTGGCGAGATCAACGCCGATGGTGCTAACCTGCATGTGGACGACCCCCTCCGGTGATTCGTTGTTGAACGATCACCCTTTGGCACATTCGATGCCGGGAGCGGGCGTCGTCCACCACATCATTCGCGTCGATTTTGACATATCCGCCACATGTCCGGTTATGGCAAATCTCGGACATGGTTCGCACCGAGGTTGTCCACGCAATGGGATGTGAGCTGTGATCACGGGATCAGCGGTTCTTCGATCCAATCATGGTGCCGGGTCGGAAGCCGCTGGTCACGCTCCGCGACGCCGCGCAGTACATCATCAAATTGCCGAAGGCCGAGCGCGAATTGCCCGCATACTGTGAGCGAGATATCCCGAAAGGGCGCTGAACGCGCTTACTTGTTGAACGGCGCGGGCAGAACCGCTGCGAGCGATATGGTGTCGAGCGCTCGACCTTCATCATCTGCGATAACGAAAGCCTCCGGAACCGTTTGCTTACCGCTCTTGATTGCTTCGACCAAAAGTTCACGGGCAGTTAGCATAGCCTCGCGCTTAGCCGCAGAAAGATCCGGTAAATCCATTCCTTCGTCATCGGATGTTAGTTCGTCGCCCGCACGGAGGTGAAAATAAAATCGTCCCATGGCGAGCCTCACATTGATCAGGCAAAAGACTAATCAATGTCGTCCGGTTCGTCTGTCTGGCCGCCGACAAGCCTGCCAAATTTGTGAGAACCACGGACATCGGCGGGCGCGGCGCTAAGGTCCCCGCCGCGCGGCGCGCGATGTCCGCATACATCAACGCGGGCCGTGGCTTGCCCCAGATCAATACGCGCCCGCCGATCTATGCTCTAGCGTTCATTCGAGCATCGACCGAGCGGCACGGAGGGGTGCTGTTGAGGTTTTTGCCAGAGGCCCGGATACCCTCATCCGGGCCTCGCGCGCATTTGCGCAGGAACGACAGCCAACAGCGCCGCGTTATCAGATCGGGCCGCCAACCCCGAGCGGCCTGGCACGGTTCCGTCCCAAAGCCCCCAGCCCCACTATCCGAGGCGGGACCGTGCACGCAGCGGGCCTTGCTCATTTGGCCTCGGAAGCCGAGGGTGGGGCCATGCTTTGATTTTGGCTTGCGCTATTTAGAAGCTGGGAAGCGGCGGTGACAAGCTGCGCGGGCGCAAACGGCTTTTGCAGCAGGATGCTGTTGGGGACGCCTTGCGACGCCCAATCGTCCGCAGCCGCGCCCGTCATGTAGACGACCGGAAAGGCAGGGTCTTTTTCCCTGATCTGTCTCGCCACCTCCCAACCGCTCAATCTGCCCTTCAAGCTAACGTCGGTGACGAGCGCCTTATAGTTCTTGCTCCCGCTCTTGAACAAGGTCAGGGCTTCTTCCGCTGAGGAGAGAATATCGGTTTCAAAACCGCCTTCGGTTAGCGCATCTTCGACAATGTCTTGCACCGGATACTCGTCCTCGATGACGAGGATTAGGGGCTTGGACACGTTTCGCTCGGGTGCTGGAGGGATCGCTTGACACGGGGTTACCAACGCCAGCCCCTTTGGTTCCATAGAAATGTTGAACAAAACGGGCACGCTGACGATTGCGTGCCCCGCGTTGCGAGCCAGTGCGCCCTAGATCAGTCCTATGACGATGAATGCAGCGATCTCGATCAGGACTGCGGTTCCTAGAGTGACAACGGCAAGAAAAGCATCAATTGGCCGTAGGAACATGGCTCGCCTCGCAGTTTTGCGAAGCCCCGAGACCCATGAACTAAATTCACCTAGGCAAAAAAGGTTGCGGTTCCGAACGCGGGAGGCGTCAGGCAGCGGCAAAATCGATCTCATTGCCAATTCCGGAACGGCTACGATGCAACGCGCGCGGGGGAAGCGCCCTTTTGGCAAACGGCGTCCACCCTCAAACGCCAAACGAGTGCCTGATCTGTCGCAGCATCGACATGGCCGCGTCGGTATACCGACCATGGGTGAGATACTGATCTAGCTGCGATGCACCAAGCAGCACCAAGGCTGCAATCACGAAGCCCCTGAGCAAAGTGGGCCTCCTATGAGAGACGCTGGTCGGGTTAAAGCATTTCGGAATTCGCTGTCGCTCGTCGCGCTCTATCTGCAATGGCGGTATGCTGACAAACAACCAGTAACAATCCCTTAAGGAGCGGCTCGCAGCGGCATTCGGGGATCATCTATCTCGCCCGCCGCAAGGGCAACGACCTGATCTATGCGGGTAAGGTCGATCACGGCTTCGACAAGGCATCCGCTGCCGATCTGCGCAAACGACTGACGCCGCTGATCCGCAAGACACAGCCCTACGCAAAGAGGATTGCACACAAGGGCATCTGGGATGGAGCCGGAGTTGTTGGCCGAAATCGAGTACCGGGCGAAGTCCGCAGAAGGCACGGTGCGGCATCCGTTCTTCAAGGGCCTAAGGGACGATCTATGAACTGGGGCCGGACAATTAGACGCACAGCCGCTACGATAGGCGGGGCATGCGCCGCAGCCGCGGTATTTTATTTGGCGGCCCGGCTCGTCGTTTTCGAGACGTAAGAACCTCTGGCATTGGCTGACGTCCGCTTTGAGCGCACACTACATAAGTGGCGCATCGCCTAGCGAGAAGGGGATGAACATATGGCCAAACTAGCAATCGTGGCAACCATCAAGACCACCCCGGGCAAGCGGAACGAATACCTGAAACACCTAAAGGCTCACGCTCAGCGTTGCTTGGCGACCGAACCCGGCACCTTGAAGTTCGAAATCCTCGTGCCGCAGAAGGAAGCCGACACGATCATGCTGTACGAGGTCTATGCCAGCCCGGAAGCATTTGAGATGCACTGGAAGGGCCTGTCCATGCAGCAGGCCAAGCAGGACACGACCGACCTGCAGGTTAGCCTCAGCGGCGTGCCTTGCGATTTCGTCGAATGAGCGACAATTCCTAGACTAGGAGGCTGAGCATCACATCGATACTTTGGCAAAGAACATCGTAACGGCACCGCTACCGCATTTCCGCTTTACCCCGATGGCGGACATCGACCATCGCCGGATCGATGTCCGTTTTGTGCCGATTGTGTTGAAAAACTCGGCCGTTGAAGCCGAGCGGACTCGCTGATTCACTCCGTCCGTTGGGCGGGAGAGCCGAATCGATGATGGGTCAGCGGCAGATTGATCAGGCGGCGCTGTTCTACGAGTTCTCGCTTGAGCGACACGTTCCTGTTAGCCACCTGCTGAGATCGATCGACCGGTTCGTCGATTTATCGGACATCCGACGGCACCTGGAGCCATTCTACAGCTGCACTGGCCGGCCTTCGATTGATCCCGAACTGCTCGTGCGGATGCTGTTAGTTGGCTACTGCTACGGCATCCGCTCCGAACGACGCTTGTGCGAGGAAGTGCACTTGAACCTCGCTTACCGGTGGTTCTGTCGGCTCGGTCTTGAGGGCGAGGTGCCGGACCACTCGACCTTCTCCAAGAACAGGCATGGCCGCTTCCGGGACTGCGATCTGCTGCGAAAGCTGTTCGAGACGGTGGTCCAGCGCTGCATCGCAGAAGGATTAGTCGACGGCGTCGCCTTTGCGGTCGATGCCAGCTTGATTGCCGCCGACGCTAACAAGCAGCGCGCTGTTGCTGGAACTGATGAGGTTGACTGGGAGACCATTGCGAGGACGCGCCGATCCGTCCGGGAGTATCTCGATACGTTGGATGAAGCGGCCTGGGGCGCGGCGAGCGACACAGTACCGAAGTTCATTGCCAAGTCGGACCCAGCCGCGCAATGGACCGGCGCTCACAAAGGACATGCCTTCTTTGCCTACGCCAACAACTATCTGATCGACCTGAAGGTCGCGATCATCGTCGACGTCGAGGCGACGCGAGCGATCCGGCAGGCCGAGGTCGGTGCGGCGCGCACCATGATTGAGCGTACCGAAGAGCGCCTTGAACTCCGTCCCGAGCGCGTTGTAGCCGACACTGCCTACGGGACAGCGGAGATGCTGGGGTGGTTGGTCAACGAGCGCGCGATCGAGCCGCACATTCCGGTCTTCGATAAATCAGGGCGTGCCGACGGGACGTTCTCTCGGGAAGACTTCGCCTACGATCAACAGAGCGACGTTTACATCTGCCCAGCTGGCAAGGTGCTGACTTCCACCGGCACCCTTGTGAACGATGGGACAACGCTGCTCTACCGGGCCAGCAAACATGACTGCGACACTTGCGAACTCAAGCCCCGGTGTTGTCCGAAGATGCCCTCCCGCAAGGTCCCACGTTCAATCCACGAAAAGGCTCGAGACGTTGCGCGCGAAATCGCCAAGACCAATGCCTACGTGACGTCGCGGCGCGAACGGAAGAAGATCGAAATGCTCTTCGCGCACCTCAAGCGCATCCTGCGCCTCGACCGCCTCAGGCTGAAAGGCCCATTGGGTGCTCGAGACGAGTTCCTCCTGGCGGCCACCGCCCAAAATCTCCGGAAGCTCGCAAAGCTGATCCCGAGCCCTGCGTTGCAGCCCGCCTAAAGCACAGTAGAGCCCGCGCGCGCCTGCCTCTCGGCATCGTTGCGAACGGCCTATTGGCCGACTTTTTCAACACAATCTGCCAGAAGCGGACGCTGGACCGCTTCTTTACCCGTTGGAATGTGCTCCGAACGGCGTGCGCGATACGAGACTATTTAGAGCGACCCGACCGACGCGGTTGAATGCCTTCGGAAGAAGACAGACTCTGAACCAACAATTGCGCCGGTAGGCTCAGGCCTTTCTCACGCACTAAAACGACGAACTGGCGCTTGGCCCATTTATCGCTGAGGGGGATCACCTTGAGCCCTAGCGCCTGCTGAATCGCGCTCGCCTCCTCAGCGGGTACAATCGCCACTGCCAATTGGGCCGCCACGATCCGGTAAGCGGCGTCCACGGTCGAGACCTGGATGCGGTAGCGCATCTGCTTGCCGGCGGCGGCCGCAGCACTGCGCTGGGTCGTCTGCATGATGCTGCGAGCGACGATGTCGACATGCTCGTAGTCAATCGTGTCGACGAAGGAGACAGAACGTTTTCTCGCCAATGGATGGGCGGGATGGACGACTACCGCAAGATGGTCGCGGTGATATGGCAAGGTCCGCAGGCCGCGCATGTCGACGGCGTCCCAACACACTCCGATATCGGCGCGCCCTTCCTCAACGCCGCGCACCACTTCCCAGATTTCGCGCTCCTCCAGGCTGACGCGTACGTCGAGATAGCGTTGCGCGAACAGGCTGATATCTTCCGGCAGGAATTGCGCCACCGCCGATTTACTGCCGAAGACACGCACGTGACCTTGCACTCCCTCGGCAAACGCTCCCAGTTCTGCCTGCATCCGGTCGAGCAATTGCAGCGATTCCCGCGCATAGCGGCACAGCACCTCCCCCGCCGCCGTCACCGCAACGCCGCGCCTGCCGCGTTCGAGCAAGGTGACGCCTGCGGCTTCCTCCATCTGGCTGATGCGCTTGCTCACCGCGGACGGCACGATCGCCTCGCGCCGGGCGGCTACGGCGATGTTGCGTTCCTCGCAGACCGCGATGAACAGCCGCAACGAAACGGGATCGAAATTTCGCATGATCTGTCCTGCCGTCAGATTTAGACATCTTTTATGGGAATAGCTGAGGTGAGAATTTACCATTTCTGAGATGGCTGACAAGTCGGCCGTTTCATCTACATTGCGTGGATCAAAAAATGATCCTGGGAGATATTCATGCGTGCGGTTGTGTGTGCTTCTTTGCTGTTCTTGACGGCGTCTGCGGCGATCGCCCAGGATTTCCCCAAGCGGCCCATCACCATGATCGTGCCTTTTGCCGCCGGAGGCCCTACCGACACCGTGGCGCGCGTGACGGCCGAGAACATGGGCCGTCTGCTCGGGCAGCAGGTGATTGTCGAGAACGTCGCCGGCGCGGGCGGCACTCTGGGCAGCAATCGGGTCGTCCGTGCTGAGCCTGACGGCTATACGCTTCTACTTCATCATCTCGGACTGGCCACAGCCGTCACGCTGTATCGGAAGCTTCCGTTCGATCCGACCACCGACCTGAAGCCTGTCGGCGTCGTGTCCGATGCCAACATGGCAATCATTGCGCGCCCGGACTACGCCCCGAATACGCTGGCCGAAGTCATTGCAGACATCAAGGCCCGAGGCGATCACGTCACCTTCGCGCATTCGGGCCTGGGTGCGGCGTCGCAGCTTTGCGGTATGCTATTCATGGCGGCTGTTCAGAAGCAGATGAACGTCGTTCCATTCCGCGGAGGCGGCCCGGTTCTTCAGGCGCTGATGGGGAAGCAGATAGATCTTGGGTGCGAACAAGCCACGACCGCCGCGCCGCTGGTCCAGGCCAACAGCGTGAAGTCTTACGCCGTCACCAGCGCCAAGCGGCTGCCATCGATGCCTAACGTGCCCACCTCGGCCGAGGCCGGCCTGACTGGCATGGAGATCAGCGTTTGGCACGGTATCTATGTGCCGGCGAAAACGCCCGATCCTATCGTGCAGGTGCTAACCAAAGCCTTGGCCGAGGCGCTCAAAAGTCCGGCGCTGGCCGGCAGGTTCGCGGATATCGCGACCGATCCGACGCCGGATAAGGCAACGCCGCAAATCCTTCGTGAAACGCTGAAGAGCGAGATTGACCGCTGGCGTCCGATGATCACCGCAGTCGGCCAATACGCCGATTAAGCTTCCGCCCTCCATCCTCCGATACGGACATCCTTCTCATGCGCATTGTCGACATCCGGGAGCGTACCGCTCCGATATCTTCTCCCATCGCCAACGCCTTCATCGACTTTTCGAAGATGACGCTGAGTCTGGTTGCCGTGGTCACCGACGTCATCCGCGATGGCCGGCCAGTCATCGGCTACGGTTTCAACTCGAACGGTCGCTACGGGCAGGGAGGGTTGATCCGCGAGCGTTTCGCGCCGCGCGTGCTGACGGCTGCGCCGGACAGCCTGCTTGACGAAGGTGGCCTTCTGGATCCCAGCAAAATCTGGGCGGCCATGTTCACTAACGAGAAGCCGGGCGGACATGGCGAGCGTTCGGTCGCCATCGGCACGATCGATATGGCGGTGTGGGACGCCGTCGCCAAGATTGCGAGCAAGCCCCTGTTTCGACTCTTGGCGGAACGCGCCAAAGTGCAGGCCAACCCGCGTGTCTTCGTCTATGCGGCCGGCGGTTACTACTATCCAGGCAAGGGCCTCGAAGGCCTGGCAGCGGAGATGAAAGGGTATCTCGACCGCGGCTACACGGTCGTGAAGATGAAGATCGGCGGTGCGCCGCTGGCTGACGACTGCAAGCGCATCGAAACCGTTTTGAAAATGTTACCTGCGGGCTGCAAGCTCGCCGTCGACGCCAACGGCCGCTTCGATCTCGATACTGCGGTGGCTTATGCGAAGGCGCTGCGCCAATACGATCTGTTTTGGTACGAGGAAGCTGGCGATCCGCTGGATTATGAGTTGCAAGCGAAGCTGGCCGAGCACTATCCCGGCCCGATGGCCACCGGCGAAAACTTGTTCTCGATGCAGGATGCCCGCAACCTGATCCGCTACGGCGGCATGCGGCCAGATCGGGACTGGCTGCAGTTCGACTGCGCGCTGAGCTACGGGCTGGTCGAGTATTTGCGCACGCTGGAAATGTTGAAGAGCTACGGCTGGTCGTGGAGCCGCTGCATTCCACACGGCGGACACCAAATGTCGCTCAACATCGCAGCGGGGCTCGGGCTCGGCGGTAATGAATCATATCCCGATCTGTTCCAACCGTATGGGGGATTCCCGGATGGGGTACGGGTGGAAGCCGGGCATATCACCATGCCGGAGCTTCCTGGCATCGGCTTCGAAGGCAAGTCCGACCTGATTACCGAAATGCGAAGCCTAGCGTCGTAAGGAGCCCCGCGAAATATGTAGCCCGCGCCCTTGGTCCGCTAATGGAATGGTCCGGCCGTGCTCCGGCCCCTGCCAGTACGAGAAACTGGCAAGGGGCGCTCAAGACGAGGAGCACGCCATGTCTCAGAAACTCAACGCAGCGATCGCCGTGATCGGCATCGATATCGGCAAGAACTCGTTCCACCTCGTGGGTCATGATGACCGCGGCGCCATCGTGCTGCGGCAGAAGTGGTCACGCGGCCAGGTGGAAACGCGGCTCGCCAACCTGCCGCCGTGCTTGATCGGTATGGAAGCCTGCGTCGGCGCACATCATCTCAGTCGCAGGCTCCAAATGCTTGGCCACGACGCCCGCCTGATGCCGGCGAAATACGTGCGCCCCTATTCGAAGGGACAGAAGAATGACTTCCGAGATGCAGAAGCCATCGCCGAGGCGGTGCAACGCCCGACCATGAAATTCGTCGCGACCAAGACCGCCGATCAGCTCGACCTTCAGGCGCTGCACCGCGTCCGAGAGCGGTTGGTCGGTCAGCGGACTGGCGTCATCAATCAGATCCGTGCGTTCCTGCTGGAGCGGGGCATCGCCGTGCGGCAAGGCCTGCATTCCCTGCGATCCGAGTTGCGGGGTATCCTCGCGACGCGCACCGATGTGCTCTCGCCTCGCATGTTGCGCATCGTCGAGGATCTGGCGGGCGACTGGCGTCGGCTCGATGCGCGGATCGAGGGGCTATCTAGCGAGATCGAAACGCTGGCCCGTCAAGATCAGGCCTGCAAGCGACTGATGACGGTGCCCGGCATTGGCCCGCTTATCTCGAGCGCAATGGTGGCCGCGATCGGCACCGGAGAGGTGTTCTCGAAAGGCCGCGACTTCGGCGCCTGGCTTGGACTGGTGCCGAAGCAGATCTCCACCGGCGACCGCACGATCCTCGGCAAGATATCAAGGCGCGGCAATCGCTACCTGCGCGCGCTGTTCGTGCAAGCCGCGTGGGTCGTGCTGGTGAGGGTCAAGTGTTTGGAGCGCTATGGCCTCAAATCTTGGATCGAAGCCGCCAAGAAACGATTGCACCACAACGTGCTGGCGATTGCGCTCGCCAACAAGCTCGCCCGGATCGCGTGGGCGGTTCTCAACAAGGGACGCGCCTTCGAATGCGTCAAGACGGAGGAGACGGCGTGCCGACCTGCCTGATCGTCGCGCCGTGCTCGGGGCCGTCAAGGCGCAGCCTGGCCGTGGCAGAGCAAGACGTCAGGACAGCACGACGGCCGGCCTTGACGGCCCTTGCGCGCGGCGCGTCTGCGCGCGCAGGCCGGGACGAAGGAACGACCGCCAGGCACGAACAAAGGAACAGCGCGAAGTGAGGAGCTATCGATGACGTAACCAACATCCCTTACCCGCCGAGGTCTGCGAGAGGATGAGACGACGATGGAGGATCGGTCTTCCCGGCGCATGCGAACACTGGTGACCCAAATGGCCCATTCGAGGCCTGTCCGCTAATCAGCTCGCATGCGCGCTGATATCCATGATGGCCCGGAGCACCACATGCTCCAATCAGAGGCCGGATACATTGATGCAAGACCGCATCTGCCAGGTTGACGAAACCTCTTGCAACGCGCGGCCGGACCATACATTTGGGTCAATCGCGCTGTCCTGACGCTAGGCCGACGACTTCCGGTCTACGCAGCTAAGCAGACAATCTCAGAGCCGGTAGGCACTTCGCAAAAGTGCCATGAGCGATCGTCGGACGAGTGGGGAGAGTAGTCGCCTTGCGACCTGAGGCGGTCATTGACTTAGGCTATGGAGCAGCGCTTACGCTCCGCCCAGATACCGGATCGAGCGGTCGAGAACAGCGCCTGAAGCCAATGGGCCTGAGCACCGGCGCCGCTCTGGCATCGTTGCTAAGACTGTTCGACGTTTGCAAATCCGATCGGGAGGAACCACCTCGTGTCTGTGGACGTTTCCCTGCATCCCTCATTTCGAGCGAGGGACAACCTCAAGCAGGAGGTTCAGATGTCCATACGCATAGCGACGGCAGCAGCATTCGCCCTTACCTTCGCTTCGCCGGCGCTTGCTGATTGCAACCAAGAACTGAAGGCGCTCGAACAGAATGTTGTTTCCGCGGGGTCGGGCGCGAGCACGAGCGAAGCGGGTGCCGGCGACGAAGCACCAAGAGGAGCTTCTGGCCGGCAAGCAAAAGAGCGGTGAGCCTGAAACCACCGGATCAACGGCGGGAGCTGTGGAGCCCACTTCACCGCTTCACCGCATCAGGAGCAGGTTACCGGCAAACGCAGCACTCAGAGTGCCGCACATGCCAGCCAACTGATGGCCGAAGCCCGCAAGATGTCCGAGGCTGGCGGCGAACAAGGGTGCATGAAAAAAAGTGGCAGAACTCAAGGACACCCTCGGAGTTAAGTGAGCGCCAGTTTTGCCGGATTATTTTCAGCCATGCCTTTGGCTGGCGCTCCCGCGGACGCGATACCGCGGCGCATGATCAGGCGCAGCATCGTCTTGCCCGACTTACCCCACTGGAGACATTACGGGTGGTTCGCGGATGGCACTAATCTACAACTCTAGCATAGGAGAGCACCATGAAGAAAATTGTCCTTTCAGTTCTTGGAGCAACCGCCCTGCTGTCGACCGCGGCGGTTGCGGCTCCCATGAACCCCGCTGCAATCCAATCGGCTGAGGGATTGAATATCGATCAGGTTCGACTTGTGTGTAACGAATACGGACGCTGCTACCGAGTTCGCGGTCCCCGTTATATTTATGGCGACGACGGCTATTATGTGCGTCGTAGCTATGGCTACCACGGCGGCGGCCCTGGATACTACGAGGGCGGTCCGGGTTACGGTTATTATGGCGGCGGCCCGAGCATTGGGTTCAGTTTCGGCAGCCGTGGCTGGTAATAGAATAGAGAACGATTAGCCGCTCCTCGGGGCGGCTTTTCTTTTGTCACCCAATGAGATGGGGCGCTGCCGCGATAGCGGTTTAGTGCAGTATAGATTTTGCGACCCAATGTTTTGCGACGGAACAGCGACCGTTCATCAAAAGGCACGACTTCCGGTATGGGGTCATTCGGAAGTCCGGGCGCGCAACTGGCAGTCCGCTTTACCCTCGATTGTGTTGCAAAACTCCGCTTGAGGCGACTCGCGAACCGTGATTCCGTCTGATGAGACGGCATTTGCGGGAGCGGCGGATGTTAGGGCGGCAGGAGAGCGGTCAGGGCCAGTTCTTTTATTCCTTTGATCTCGACAAGGTCGTGCCGCCGGATCACCTGGTACGGCAAATCGACGGTTTGCTCGACCTGAGCTGGGTGCATGACGAGCTCGCCATATTCTACTCGCACACTGGTCGGCCTTCGATTGATCCAGTGCTCATGATCCGGATGCTGATTGTGGGCTACGTATTTGCGCTTCGTCCGAGCGGCGGCTCTGCGCTGAAGTTCAGGTCAATCTGGCCTACCGGTGGTTTTGCAAGCTCGGGATCGAAGACAAGATCCCTGATCATTCGGTGTTCTGCCGGGCGCTGCGCGAACGCTTCCGTGAGAGCGATGCCTTGCGCCGGGTATTCGAGGGCGTGGTGGCAATGTGCATTTCGGCGGGGCTCGTCGGAGGCGAAGCGTTCTCGATCGACGCGAGCCTGATCAAGGCGGATGTGGACAAGATGAAGCGGCTCCCCGGCGACCAGCCGATCGCATGGCCCAAGGCGGAAGAGGCCTCCCATGCGGTTCGCGAGTACATCGCTGCCCTAGATGCAAGTGGCGATGAGCACGGTGGTGAACACGGCGGCGGTTCAAATGAAGGCGGCCATCGACGCAAGCCTCCCAAGGAAGTCTCGCTCACCGACCCGCAAGCAACTTGGGTAACCAGGCCGGGCGTGGACCCATTCTTTGCTTATGATGCGAACTATCTGATCGACAACAAGGCCGGGATCATCCTCGATGCGGTAGGCACGCGCGCGAACCGGGCAGTGGAGATTGCTGTCACCCAGACCATGGTGGACCGTGTTGAACGTCGCTTCGATCTGCGGCCCCAAAGGCTCGCAGGTGACACGGCTTACGGCGCGGTCAGGCTGCTCAAATGGCTGGTGGATCGCAACATCACGCCGCACGTTCCGGTGTG
Source organism: Bradyrhizobium sp. AZCC 1610 (assembly GCF_036924515.1). Taxonomy (NCBI): domain Bacteria; kingdom Pseudomonadati; phylum Pseudomonadota; class Alphaproteobacteria; order Hyphomicrobiales; family Nitrobacteraceae; genus Bradyrhizobium; species Bradyrhizobium sp. AZCC 1610. Next base: position 6,430,550 of record NZ_JAZHRR010000001.1, read on the forward strand.
GGACAAATCAGCCCGCCCCGATGGCACCTTTAGCCGAGCCGACTTCGCCTTCGACCGGAAGCGCAATGTTTACGCTTGTCCGGGTGGCGCAGAGCTGACCAGCACTGGCAACATCGATCAAGGTCACATCGTCTACTACAGGGCCAGCAAGAGCGACTGCTCTGGCTGCGCCTTGAAGCCCAAATGCACGACAGCGGTCGTGCGCAAAATTACCCGCGACCTCAACGAGGATGTGCGCGATCGTGTCCGTGCGCTGGCCAATACGGAAGCTTTCCAGCAGTCGCACCGTGAGCGCAAAAAGGTCGAGATGCGGTTTGCTCATATGAAACGCATTCTCAGGCTCGACCGGCTTCGGCTGCGAGGCCTGAATGGCGTCCGGGACGAAGTACTGCTTACAGCCATCGCGCAAAACCTGAGGCGACTGGTCAAGCTAACCTGCTGTCCCCCGCCACCTCTGGAAGTCGCCTACTGAACACCCACAACCAACGCGGAACCATCCGAGCCAAAAGATCGCCAAAACTCAAAAGCCAAGCTTGTCCAAAGACAGAAACGAGTTTTGCAACACAATCCCCTCAAGAACAGACATCGTCAGCCGGGCCTGTCAGGTCCGAAAAGTGCCACAAGCGGACTCAGGCACTGCAGCAAGACGCTCTTGTTTTCGGCTTCGCTTTGGAGGCGATGGCCGCAGGCAGCGTGCAATGATCGGTACTTCAAGCCCTGCCAAGCGAAGGATGAGCGGGAGGACTGTTGCCAATCTGCTCACCAATCTGGCGCTCGATCCGTTTGGAAAGATCCCCGAATTCGAGTTCTGCGCCGTGCGCGCGAAGCCAGTGGGAATTAGGACGGCGGCGGAGCAGGCGACGGCCGGGATCAATCTCCTCGGACCGCTGTCAGTTGGCGAAAGGCGTCTGCGGCGCGATCTTGTTCTGCGCGATGATGGCTTCGGCCCGCGCGAGATTTTCCAGGAGGCGCTGGCTGGTCAAGACAAGGAAGTAATAGCCGAACTGCGGGTTTTGGAAGTAGATCTCAAGCAGCTTTTCATAGCTGATAGTCAGGACGCGGCCATCCTCGATACATTCGATCGTCGCGGTCCGGCGGTTGTCGAGCGTGAGGAAACCAAGCTCGCCCATCAAACGCCCCGGCGGAAGTTCGACGTTGATTTCGATGACCCGGAATTTGCCGGTAACGGTCAGCAGCATTTCGTTGGCTGCGTCACCCTTCTTCATCAAGATATCGCCCTTGCGATACTTGCGGTCGGTCATGAACGGCTTGAGCCACTCCATCGACATGTCGCCCTGTGTTGCGGTGCGCGCCTTCTTCACCAGCGCGAGCATTTGACGGAGACGGTAGGCATTGATGGGAATCATCAGGAGATAAAGAAGAAAGATCGTGACGGCTCCGGTGAGCGCACCGAAGATGGCGAAGAATGCGCAACCGATCATGTTCGCGACCCGCAGCGGCACCATCGTGTGCGTCAGCAATGTAGCGACAAAGAAGATCGCGCCGACCAGGGCGAACATATTGGCAAGCGTGATGTTGTGCAGAAAGATTTCCAGCAGGCGGTTGAAGATGGCGTCCCAGGTCACGTTGTTCGGATCGAGACCCATTTGGACCAGAATCTTCGCGAACCTGAGGTTGTCGGTTGCTGCATCGAGAATGCGGTCCAGCATGATGGACATATCTCCTTTGGAGCCGGTGAGGCCAGCTTACCGGAAGTGACTTTATCACAGCGCAGCAAACTTGGCCGCCCGACTTCCGAGATGGGTCAATCGCGTCACTTTGGCCGTCGGCCGACTACTTCCGGTCTTCCCCTGTAAACGGACGTCGTCTGGCCAGTGAGCATGTCTCAAAAGTGCCAACAGGCGACATCCCAAGCGAGGAGCGAACCGACCATCAGGTCAACGGGCTGACTAGGAACTTGAAGCCGTATTTCTCAAGGATGTTCTTCGCTGCGGTCGAGCGCAGGAAGGTAAGATAGTCGGAGGTCTCCGGTTTCGCCGTCGTCGTCGCCGCGACGGGATAGATGATCGCCGGAGGGAATCGGGCGGGAAGATGCCGACGACCTTGACGCCGGGCTCGACCTTGGCGTCGGTCGAATAGACGATGCCGAGCGACGCCTCGCCGCGTGCCACCAGCGTCAGCGCGGCGCGCATGCTGTCGGCCATCGCAAATCTCGATTCAGCCGCTTGCACGCGAGGTAGTTGGCTGCAAGCTTGTCGTAGCGAGTGGCGATGCGTCGGCAATGCTTGATCCGATTGAAGAACCTCTCCACCAGATCTTAGGCAGGGTGTCCGTAACGAGCTCCCGGATTCCATTTCCGGGCGGACAATTTCTTGCTCCAGCGAGAATTCGTCCTCCTTCACTTCGTACGCAAGCGCGTAGGTAGTTCTCACCATAAGCCCGCAAGCATTAATCCCTACGCGGAACGGGGCGCATTTCGCGCCACGGCGTGCTACGTACTATCCCCAGCAGGCACGTCCCGAACGACAGGAGCAGTGCGGTGTGAACGCGCCAAGCCGGATGAGCGGGCCAGCTAGAAAGATTCTCTTAGCGACGGATCTTAGTGCGCGCTGTGACCGCGCGCTTTGCCGAGCCGCCATGCTTGCATGGCAGTGGCAATCGTCGCTGACAGTCTTGCATGTAGTTGAAGATCGCGACCTGAGCATCCCGGATGCAGCAGGACTGCCGTCGTGGAGGCGCTCGTCCGATCCGCTTGATGTTGCCAGAAAACACCTCCTAGCCGATGTCGACGCACTTCCAGCGCGGCCGACCGTGCGAATCGCCGAAGGAAATCCGGTAGAAGCCATTCTGTGCAGTGCCGACGCTGAAAATTGCGACCTGATTGCGATCGGCCTCGGAAGAGACGAGTCGCTCGGACATTTCATATTGGGCCGGACCGCGGATCGGCTATTTCGTCGGTCTCGAGTGCCGCTCCTTGTTGTGAAGGACCGTCCTCGCAAGCCGTACGAAAATATTGTTTTCGCTACCGACCTCTCCGATTCCTCACGTTATGCCCTGGAAACTACCGCACGCTTTTTCTCTGGACAAAGGCTAACAATTTTTCATGCGTACCGCCCACCGTCCGAACTGATAACTGAATCGGCATTGCATCGGCAATATCGTATGGAAGTCGAGCTGGAGGTGCGGGCGTTTTTGGCAGGAGTGGACAAATCGGCGCCCGGTTGGCAACAGCCGCATGTGCTGATCGAGGATGGCGCACCAAATTTTCTGTTGCGCGACTATGTGCGAGACAAAGAGGTAGACCTGTTAGTGCTTGGTACGCACGGGCGGAGTGCCCTCTTCGAGATGTTTCTAGGGAGCGCCGCCAAAGCAATTGTGGATGACGTACCTTGCGATGCCCTCGTTATCCGAGAACCGCGCGCAGCAGTCGAGACCTAACAGAGTATGCTCGGAGTTGCATTTCACGGCGACCGCCTCGCCCTGAATTGCGATGATTACTACGGCCGCATAGGTGCACTCCGCCCCTGCAGGCTCATGCTCATGCGCGCCAGGTGCGACAGCGTCCGCGCGCCCATCTTCTGCAGGACAGCTGCGCGATGATGCTCGGCTGTCCTTGTGCTGATCCCGAGCTTTGTAGCGAGCAGCTTCGTCGGCATTCCTTCAGCCAGAAGCGCCATCACCTCCTGTTCGCGCGCCGTGAGCGACCGATAGCTGGCTTCAATAGCCGCATACGTTGCTTCCTCGGCAGCGATTTCGCAGACGCGGTGGTGTGCTTCCTCTAGGGTCTGAAGGAGTTCCGCCGGCTCGAACGGCTTCTCAAGAAAGTGCAATGCGCCCGCTCGCATGGCCTTGACGGCAAGCGGCACATCGCCGTGGCCAGTGATCATGACTACGACCGGCCGGACCGGCCCCAGTTGCAGTTGGCGCACCAATTCAAGCCCGCTCATTCCGGGCAGGCGCACATCGACGAGCAGGCATATTGGCTTGGTCAACCTGACTTCCGCGAGGAACTCTTCGGCCGAGGCATAGGTGCGCGCTTCCATCCCCGCCGTATGCAACAGCACTTTGAGGGCTTCGCAGACATCGGATTCATCGTCGATGACGTGCACGACGCGCTTATGCCCCATGGCCAACCTCTGGGCTCAAGGGAAGCTCGATCGTGAACCGCGCGCCCCCATCTGGCCGGATGCGCTCCCAATCGATCGTCCCTCCATGCGCGCCAATCAGCTCGCGCGATAGCGCCAAGCCGAGCCCCATACCGCTCGGCTTTGTCGTGACGAACGGCTCGAACAGGTGTTTGGCCACAACATCGGACACGCCTGGCCCATTGTCCTCGATCTCGATCCGCACCCCTTTGTCTAGGGCCGCCACGCGAACGGTGACGCAGCCGGGCAATCGGCCCGCTTCCGCGGCGGCGTCGATGGCGTTGTTGATCACGTTGATCAGGCTTTGCTCGAGCTGAAGCGCGTCAACGGTGACCGGCGGGACGGACGCAGCCTCAAGCCGCACCGATACGCCGTGCGCCCTTGCATCATCCCCGGCTAGGGCCACCACCTTCCGCGTCAGGGCACCGAGGTCAGTGGGAGCTGGCCTAAGCGTCCCACGCGAGACGAAATCCCGCAGACGCTCGAGGATGTCTTTCGCGTGCCGCAGCTGACTTGTTGCCTTTTCAAGCGACTCCGCAATCGACGTCGGGTCGGCAGGCTTGTCGGCCAAAAGCTGCCGGCCGACGTGAAGGTACATGGCCACGTTCGACAGCGGCTGGCTGATTTGGTGCGCCAATGAAACGCCCATCGCACCGGCCGTCGCATGCCTTGTCATGCGCACCACCTCGGCATGCTGCTCGCGCAGGAGCTCATCCGATCTGCGGCGCTCGTCGACGACGGCGCCGAGCAACAACCCGTTGAACACGAGCGCCAGCACCAAGAGCTGGTAGCCCATGAAAGTGCTCGCGGGATAGCCACCCCAACTGATGAGAGCCAACAGCAGCAGATGGACGACACATACGCCAGCTGCCGCTCCCACGAACCCGGTGCGCATCGCGATCCAGCTCACCGGGAGGAACAGCAGATAGAAGAAATGGTATTCGTGGGCTCCCTCGAAGGAGAAGATCAGCCACAACGCGATCAGGACCCCCGCCAGAAAGGCCCCTGAGTCGATCAGCAGTACCGCGGGTCTTGTCTCAGCCAGACGCTGAACTGACCCGGACGCGGCCATGGCAACGGGGAGGATGATGATGACACCGACGGTGTCTCCGACCCAAAGATGCTGCACCGCTTCCCAATACTGCCTCGCCGGCAGATCGTCGAACCACACGAGAAAGCCGCAATAGAGGCAGGCTATGACGAATGTCCCTGCCGGCACCGTCACCAGCAGCGCAATCACACTGCGCAGGTCGGACCGTCCAACCGCAAAGCCGAGGCCTCGCGTGAGACCTGCGGCGAGCGCCGCATAACCGAGCGCAACAACCGCGCTCGTGGCAACAGTAGAAGCGACGCTCTTAGCCGCCCCGTAGATGAAGAGATCGACCAGCAACGCTGCCAGGAACAGCACCGGCGCATAAGCGACGCCTTTGAGCAGCAACAGGCCGAGGCTCAGCGCCTTCACCGGATTCCACAGCGTGATGCCGAGGCCTTCGAGTTCATGGACGCGCGTGAGCCATTCGAGCCCGAGATAGGCGGCAGTGAAGATGCCGCCGATCAGGGCGTACTGCGCCGGCGCAAGTTCGCGCGGCCAGCTGCCACTCCAGCGCAACAAGCCCGCAGCCGCGCTATTTGATCTGCGGACGACGTCGCCCAATGCAGTTCCTCCGTCGCCAAGCGACAATTTTTTCTCCAGCGAGAATGCGCCCCCCTAACTTCGTACGCAAGCGCGTAGGTAGTACTCACCATAAGTCCGTGGGCACTATTCCCTACGTAGCACTGGGCGCATGTCGCGCCGTGGCGTGCTACGCCTAGTCTCCAGCAGGCACGATCCTCGCGACAGGAACAGGGCCTGCCTTACTCAAACCCAATAGTGGAAAGCCGCAAGGTAATGACGTTCAACTCTCGTCGACAGGGGCTGACGATGGTGCGTTTTGCCGGACGGCTGTGGATGCTGGCCGTTCCGGTATTTGTCTTGCTCCTGTCCGCTCCCGCGCCGCTCCATGCCATGGAGGCGGGCGCGCGCATCGACCTGACGCAGCATCCCGTCGGCTATCTGTCGCTCCTGATCTTCTTCGTCGCCTACGGATTCGTGGCCGTCGAGGAAGTCATTCAATTGCGCAAGTCGAAACCCGTCATGCTGGCGGCGGGCCTCATCTGGGCGCTTCTCGGCGTTGTCTACGCCGCGCGTGGTCAGAGCGCCGCGCTCGAAGTTGCCGCCAAGCATGTGATCCTCGACTATGGCGAGTTGATGCTGTTCCTCGTGGTGGCGATCACGTATGTGAACACGATGCAGGAGCGGCGCGTCTTCGCCGCGGTGAGGGCCAAGCTCGCCAGCAGAAAACTTTCTTATCGGCAGCTTTTCTGGCTGATCGGGGGGCTTGCGTTTGTCTTCGGCCCCATCATCGACAACCTGACAACAGCGCTCGTCATGGGCGCCGTGGTGGTGGCCGTCGGGGTCGGCAGCTACCAGTTCATCGTTATGGGTTGCATTGTCATCGTGGTGGCCGCCAATGCCGGCGGCGTCATCTCGCCATTCGGCGACATCACCTCGCTGATGGTCTGGCAGAAAGGCAAGCTGGAATTCCTGGAGTTCTTCCATCTCTTCCTCCCGGCGCTGGCGAACTTCCTCGTGCCGGCGGCGCTCATGCATTTCAGCTTGCCGAAAGGAATGCCGGAGCCGGTAAGCGAAACGAGGAGACTCAAGCACGGCGCGGCCGTTGTAGTCGGGCTGTTCGCGGCCACCATCGCGACCGCCGTTTCGTTCAAGACCTTTTTCAGTTTGCCGCCCGCGCTCGGGATGATGCTGGGTCTCGGATACCTGCAAATGTACAGCTACATCCTCCAGCAGATCGGTCGCCGCCGTGACGACCAGGACATGGCGTTCGACTCCTTGCGGGAGATCAGGCGCCTGGAGTGGGACACGCTGCTGTTCTTCTTCGGCGTCATCTTCGCCGTCGCCGGACTAGGCGTTGCCGGCTACCTCGCGCAGTTGTCGACTTATCTCTATGGCGACCTCGGACCGACCGCCGCCAACATCGCCATCGGCGTGCTGGGCGCGGCGTTCGACAACATCCCGCTGATGTTCGCGGTGCTCACCATGAACCCGGATATGTCGAGCGGCCAGTGGATGCTCGTCACGCTGAGCACCGGTGTCGGGGGGAGCCTCGTGTCTATCGGCACGGCGGCGGGCGTGGCGCTGATGGGACTGCTGCGCAACCACTACACGTTTATCAACCATCTTCGATGGACCTGGGCCATTGCGCTTGGCTACATGGCAAGCATCCTCACCCATCTGTGGATCAACGCCGCGCTCATGTAGCGCGGCGAGACAGAAGCCTCAGTCGTCGCGAGAACCGGTGCGCTAAAGGCGCTTGTTGCGGTTTAGCCCCAAACAAGCGAATAGTTTGCGATGCATGCGAGAGCGGCGGCCCTTTAGCCGCTGCTTTGGTTGAACGAGCGAACCCTCAATTGTCCGCTTTGGGTGGCGGACCACGACCAAGGGCAACCGGGAAGTACACTTTGCCCTATAATCGGACATCGTCAGCCCAACCGGTCAGGTCCGAAAAGTGCCAGAAGCGGGCTTTGACATTCATGCGGCTTCCAATCGGCTGGCCAGCATCTTGTCTATGCGCCTGCCGTCCAGATCGACAATTTCAAATCGCCATCCTTCAGTTTCAATTCTATCGCCAATGCTAGGAATCGTGCCGAACTCCTGAAGCAAAAACCCCGCAACCGTCTGATATGGCCGCGATGGAGGAAGGGTGATCCCGAGCAATTTTGCAAATTCGACCGCGGGCATCCACCCCGAGATTAGATAAGAGCCATCCTCGCGCCTTACGGCAGCAGGCTCAGCAGGCCCGTCTTTCGTATGGAAGGAGCCGACAATCGCTTCAAGAATATCTGCGGTCGTCACGACACCTTGGAAAACGCCATACTCGTCGTGCACGAGCCCAATGTGCACAGGAGACTCCCTCAATATCGCGATAACGTCTCGCGCGTCGAGAGATTCAGGAATGACAGGAGCGTCCCGAACCAGCTTCCGAATGTTCGGCTTGTGCCCGGATAAATAGACATCGAGTATATCCTTGGCTTGCACGATTCCAAGCGCATGTTCCCGATTGCCTTCGAAAACCGCAAAACAGGAGTGATCGCTACTTCGCAAAGCCCTGTAAATCGTCGGAGCCGGATCGGTCAAATCGATCGTGCTTACTTCACGGCGAGGCGTCATGACGGCCCCTACCGGAAGATCACCCAATCGCATCACGCCTGCGATCATCTCTTTCTCGCCCGGCTCCAGCACACCGGCATTTTCGGCCTCGACGACAAGCGAGCGAATTTCATCTTCGCTGATTTTCTCTTCCGCTTCACCACGATGGCCCAGAAGCCACAGCAGCGCCTTGCCGGAACGATCCAACAGCCAGACCAGAGGCAACGATATCTTGGCCAGCACTACCATCGCAGGCGCAACCCTGGCCGCCACCGCCTCGGGATCGCGTAGCGCAATCTGCTTTGGAACAAGCTCGCCGATAATCAATGAGGCATAGGTGATGACGGTCACGACAACGCCGACACCGATCGTCTCTGCGACGACGGGCGAAAATCCGGCCTCGATCAGCCAAGATGCAAGGCGCAGCCCTAGCGTAGCGCCCGAGAAAGCGCCGGATAGCACGCCAATCAGCGTGATGCCGATTTGAACTGTAGACAGGAATTTGCCGGGATCGGATGCCAGTGCGAGGGCACGGCGAGACCCTTTGACGCCCTTTTCGACAAGACCGGCCAACCTTGCCGGGCGCGATGATACGATGGCCAACTCCGACATTGCGAGTAGGCCATTGATGACAATCAGGATCGTGACGATCCCGAGGTCTAGATATAACACGCTGGAACCTTCTTCTGGGCGCGCAGCCGTACCGCCACCACAACATCGCCGCAGCACATATGTAATGTCCTGCCTTGAGCACGCAATGGAACCGTCACCCGAGAGGGTCGCATGCGAGATAATCAAGATCGGAAAGGCTCGACCAGTATTCGCACTCTCGCCGTTATCGCTGCAGCGATCATTCTGGCGATTGCCGCCCTCGCATGGGACGATACTACGCATGTTCCCAGCAATCCCGGACCAAGCGGAACACCGGGATCCACGGTGCGAGACCAGACCCCACCGCCAGCCGTAGAGACAACCACAGGAACGGTGCGCTGACGGCTTCTTAATAGGAGCTTGGAGGACAGCGTTACAGGTCCCTCGGTCCGAATGTCCGCTTCGGGTCGGTCAATCGCGTCATTTTGGTCGTCGGCCGACTACTTCCGATCTTCCCCTGGGGCGCACAGGAAACAGATCGGCAACTTAGAGACCGTCCGCGCTAAACGCGCGAGAGCCGCCGGGATGTCCCCAGCGGCTCGCGCGTTGCGTAGCGATGTGGTGCGACGCGCAGCGTCGCGTGGTGGAACGTTGCGATGCGCCGAGGCGCGCCGCGTTGCCAACCGTGATGTCGATAAGTCCTACGCGTCCCATCGACTAAGGTAAGGTGGCTGGTCGCGAGGCAACTTCAAGACAGCGCTGCTGTCGTAGTCGTCATCTGTTTCGAATCGCGCCGAAAAAGACGCGACTGCTGGATCGCCGCATCACTATCGCTCATTTATTGGATGGCAGCGGTGCGTCACCAGCGTGATCTTATTCCGCCCGAAAGCTGCGGGCAGACAGCTCGCGTTTGTGCCAATCGGCGCGCCGACGACGTTCAGAGGTCTGACGGCACCGCTACCGCATTTTCCGCTTTACCCCCGATGGCGGACATCGACCATCGCCGGATCGATGTCCGTTTCGTGCCAACAGGCGACCTAGTGCAATTCCTTCACTGCAGCGCGATAGGTGATTGACACCAAGCCGCCTCCAGGCCAGATTTTGTGGCGGTTGATACGACCTGCTGGTTGCACCCTCACGGGAACGGTGAACGTATCGAGCCCTTTATTGGCTTTCCTTTGCCCGAGCGACCGGGTCAGCAACGCAACCGCCTGACATGCCTGGTTCGCTCTAGTCAAAGGACGAAGTCATGCGCGATTTTCGCGATGCAAAGGCCATGGCGCAGACCCTGCGCGCCTCCCTGACTGCCAAAACGGTCACCATCAGCCACAGCGAGAGCCTGGAGCTGGTCTCAAAAATGTTCGGCGTCGCCGACTGGAACACGCTGTCGGCGCAGATCCAGGCGGGCCGTGAGGGACCGTTGGTCGCAGCCGCAACACACGCCACGGAGGCGGGACGCCATCCCGCCATGCCGATCCGGGATTTCGCGCCGTTCCCCGGCGGGATCGTGCCGTTTTACACCGACCGCGCCAAAACCATTCAGGCGCTTGGGCGGGCCTTTCAAGGCGCGCGGCAGATTATAGTCGCGATCCAAAGAAGCTCCGACGTCGACGAGCCCGGACTTGCTGATGTCTATGACGTCGGTGTTCTTGGTAGCGTCCTCACCCTAGACCAGCTGGCCGACGGCAGATGGAAGGCGCTGACCCAAATCCATCGGCGCGTCATGATCAAAGACTTCGTCGGCGAGGCGGACGGCTATGTCGCCGATGTCGAAGTTCTCGACGAACAACCTGCTCCGGATGTGCCGGACCTGATCCTGATGAAAACCAAAGCGTATTTCATTGCCCATTCATTTCGGGATGCAATAAAGCAAGGTTATCCGCGTGTGCCGCAAATCAAGCCGCCGTTTGAACGGATCCGCGATCCTGGCCGGCTCGCCGATATGATTGCGTCGCATATCGAGCTTTCGATCCCGGATAAGCAGGCGCTGCTCGCGACCCTCGATCCCGTAAGGCGGCTCGAAAGGGTTGGGGACCTCCTGCAGGGTAACGCTTGAGGTCAGCTAAGGGTCAAATTCGGAAATCAGGGCGCGCAACTGGGCAGTCCGCTTTACCCTCGATATTGTTGCAGAAGTCGAAAATCGAGCGACCCGGAAAATCTCGCGAAAGTTGATCTTTGGACTTCTCCGCCGCTGCGTTGCTTTTCAGCGCCACTACGGAGATCCCTGGTCGATTTTGGATGAAACGATATGGTCCCTCACGTCGCCGCTCGTAAAACGCATCAGCGGCTCTAAAAAATTTCGTTCGTCCCCCCCAAAAAGACTTTTGCAACAATATCCCCTCAAGAACAGACATGATCAGCCGGGCCTACCATGTCCGAAAAGTACCAAAACCGGAAGTGGAATGGTTTTCGGTACGCCTAGGGCGATTGATCTTAGGCTTATACCAAGCGACAGTATGGACATGGAGATGCGGTGTCCGAACTGGAAAGGTCATTCTTGGCTTCCCTATTGTTGGGCCATCTTGATATTCTCTTGTTCGCGGGTGGTGGTCGCGCTCGGACTGGTATTCTCGCAAAAATATGTGCCCAGCTCGATCGAACGCTGGTCGGCGGGACCGCTCTGGTACCACCAATTGCTGCAATGGGATTCGGAATGGTATTTCAAGATCGTCACAGAAGGCTATCGGTATAACGGCGATCCGACTATTCAACAGAATATCGTGTTTTACCCGCTGTATCCGATGCTCGCACGGGGCCTGGTGACGTTTAGCGGCCTCACGCCTGCGGATGCTTTGCTGTTGATATCGAATCTCGCGGGATTGTTCGCCATCGGCGTTCTTTTCAAGCTAGTTCGCGAGGAATTTGGTGATCAACTCGCTCTCGCCACAACCGCGCTGCTCAGCTTTTTTCCGGCTTCGGTTTTGCTATCGGCCGGGTATACCGAACCCTTGGCACTGCTTCTAATCGTTTCGTTTTTTCTTGCTTTGAAGCGAAAATGCTATTTGTTAGCAGCACTGCTTGCAGGCTTGGTAATTTCTGACCGATCAACGGGCATTGTCCTATTACCCGTCCTTCTCTGGGAGATGTGGCTCAATCGCGATCAGAGGCCGTTCCTTCCTGCTCTCTTGCCATGCATCCTTCTCGCGACATCGGGCATCTGGCTATTCATGATCTATCTCTGGAGCTCTTTCGGAACACCGTTTGCTTTTTCGGATGGGCAGGTGGCTTTCCATCAAGGAACGACCCTAGCTACAAGATTAGTTGCGGCACTCAAATTTGAGCCCTTCACCCGAATGATCCTCAATGATTGGAATCCATGGGGGCAAGCTAGCTGGTTTACATTATTGTTCGTTGTCCTGATTGTTGTGGGCTGGTCTCGACTGCCCTCAACTTGGACACTGTTTGCCATGGGTGTGCTGTTGTTGCCATATCTAACACTCAGCGGTGGGCCAGCAGGCTTCGTCTCAATGAGCCGATTTAATCTCCTTTCATTTCCTCTGTTTGTAGTGTTGGCTGATTTGGGATTGCGAGCGAAGTGGCTTTTAGCAGGAGTTATAGGACTTTTCGGTGCGTCTTTGTTCATGAACACCGCCCTGTTTGCTCGGAGAATTTGGATTGGTTGATCGCTACAAAGCGCTCACGGCGACATTTCCCTAGCCGCAGCGACCCAGTTTCACACTGCATACCCCGCTATAGATCGTTCAGACCGAATGTGGGCTTCGGGTCAATCGCGTCGGTTTGACTGCGTACCGCCGACTTCCGCTCTACCCCCGTCAACGGACATCGTCAGCTCGGCCCGGCGGGTCCGTTTCGTGCCAATAGGAGCCGATCGTTGAGAGATTGGCCGGTTCAACCGGAGCTATTTCTTCCTCCCTGGCATGAAGTTCGGCTGCCAGGTCGCGGCCTTTTGGCTGGGCGCCGCGGCGATGACCTTGACCTTTTCTTTCTTGGGCTTCTTGGCTTCGCGGTTGCCTCGTTGCTGGCTTTTGACCATGGCAGTCTCCTCCTGTTTTTCAAGATGATTGAATTCATCTGACAACAGGACCTGCCCGCTGACAACAGGACCTGCCCGCGCGGGGTGCAGATCCTCACGTCGAGGTAGCCTTCTTGCACGAACTGCCTGGCCTTCTTCAGCGCGGCCGCCGCCGTGACGCGGCCGAGATTTTCGCGAGCCCCTTCATGGTTGCCACCGACCCGGTATTTCAGTTTAGGCTTGGACAACGCCGCCGCGTTGCCCACATGCCCACAGCAACCGCAACAGAAAACGAAGAGTCTCAATCCGAGATTCCAAATTGACCGCGCGGCTTGGCCGATGCAACATCGGGATCGCTGCCAACAGGAGCAGAGAGGCGCCGCCCGTCGGCTAGATCAACGGCCGTCTGCGGCGCGACACCAGCGGTGCGAGGAGTCAATCACGCCGCACCACCTTACCGGTCGCCAAGTCTGAGATTGGGGGAATAGGGGAATGATCCGGAACGCGAATCATCGCGGCGCGCGCCGGAGCGGGCCGTTCAGCGTTATGGTGGCACTCGCTCTCTGTGTTAGCGCCCCGCTCGACAGCACCCTTGCTCGCGCTCCCGAAAACGGAGAACTCAGCGCTCCCGAAGTGCCCGCGGATTTCGGGGCCGTGCAAATTGCGGGTCCGTTCGAGTTCCCTTGGTCCATCGCTGTTCTGCCAAACGGCTCCATTCTCCTCACGGAACGTGTTGGCCGCCTTCAACTCATCCGGCCGGGGTCAAGTGCTCGCGAAATAACCGGCGTCCCTCCCGTCCTGTTCAGCGGGCACTCCGGACTTCTCGACGTTTCCGTTGATCCAGGTTTCGGCGAAAATGGCATTATCTACCTGTCTTATGTGCACGGAACCGGGTCATCCTCCACGATCCGCGTGCTCCGGGCCAAGCTCGATGAGCCGCGCTCGAAGCTTAAGCACAAGCAGGTCATCTTTGAGAGCTCGCCGCCCGCGCCGAGCCCGAACCAACTCGGAGGCCGGATCGCTGTGACCGGCGATGGATACCTATTTTTGACGCTTGGTGACCGCTGGGAGGGTGAGCGCGCGCAGGACCTTGCTGATCACGCCGGGTCAATCATTCGCATCCGCACCGACGGCTCGGTTCCGTGGGACAACCCGTTTGTTTCGCTGCCGGAGGCGAAGCCGGAGATCTGGAGCTATGGTCATCGCAACCCGCAAGGCCTCGCTTTTCATGCGCGTAGCGGCCAGTTGTGGTCGCATGAGCACGGACCGAAGGGCGGCGATGAGCTCAATTTGATCATCTCCGGCCGCAATTACGGTTGGCCCGTCATTACGCACGGTATCGGATATGCGGACGAGCCGATTGGCGAGGGTGCTGCCAAGCACGGTATGGAGCAGCCCGTTTATCATTGGACACCCTCGATTGCTCCGTCGGGATTGGCTCTCGAAGGTCTCGACCGTATCACCGGATTCTGGATTGGCGCGCTCGCTGGAGAAGCGTTGGTCAACCTGGACATGAAGGAGGGGCGGATCGCTTCCGAACGGCGTTTCCTCCGTGGCGAACTTGGTCGCATTCGTGACGTGCGCGTCGACTCCAACAACCTTGTATACTTTGTTACCGATGGTCTTGCTGGGGAGGTGTACCGGCTCGAGCCGGTCGTCGAACAGGCACACCAAGAGGAAAGGCGTCGGAGGTGAGGAGCAAGGGGCGCCTCTAGTCCAGACTCCGCGAGTTTAAAAATCCCATCAAGTGCGCGTTTCGCGGGATCGTGAGCACGGATTTCACAGCTTCATGAGCATAGATTTCAGACGATCGTGAGCACCGATTTCGCGGGATCGTGAGCAGCCCCGCGCGCCCGCTTCGGCCGACATCTCAAGCGGCTTAGGACAGCCTCGTCGTTTAACGAGGAAGCCCAATGCCTACCCAGAGATTGTCGATGCGCCGGAACAGAGAAGTTCTTCGTCTCAAGCATGTTCAAGGCCTACCGGAACGGGCGATTGCCCGCACGATCGGCATCAGCAACGGCGTCGTGCATGGTTATCTGCGCCGGGCCGGCGCTGCCGGGCTCAGTTGGCCGCTGCCAGATGGCCTGACTGATGAAGATCTTGAACTCTTGCTTTTCTCCGCGCCGCGGGCGGCCTCGCAGGCCTTCGGAAACGCGCTCGGTAACTGCCCCGATGCACCTTGTCGTGCAGGTCCTCTAGCTTCTTCGAGGTTCTCTCCGTAGGTCTGCCACGGCGCGGAGTCCTGTTCAAGCGACAGGTAGCTCCGCTTCAGGAGATCAATGGTGATGTGATGCAGCAGTGCAGTGAACCGTACACTCTTGCTCTGTCGCGCCGCTCGGCGCACGGCGATGAGTCCGTTCGACGCGTTGTCCCGACGCAGTGTCCGGGCCGCGGCCGTCTCGTCGCCGTTCCCCTTGGGCGGGGTCCTTCCCTCCACGGCCTCCGCCGAGGGCAAGCCCTCTTTGTTCGGCCGCTTCTCGGGTACTATGACCCCGTCCGAATTCTCATCCGCGTGCATGATCATCGTTCGGCTGTTGCCTTCATGAACCGGCCCGGCTTGCCTGTCCGGACACGGATGAGACTTCCCAGGTTCCGTGCAAAGAACTTCTCCACGTGCACAAGATCTCCGACTGCGCGAGGTTCTTCCCATGCAAGCCATTCGCCATGGGACGATGTTGCCTTCTCTTCAACGGAAGGAGATCGGCACCTCGGAATTAGACCCGTTTCGCAGCTCAATACTTGGCCCGTGGTCTCCCCTGTGAACGCTTCACGTCGGCCCTCGCGGGACGCCGCGCATCACTCGAGGTCGGGGCGGATGGCTAGTCCTTACCCCATGGGGGACTTTCACCTCCTATTCTTTGCCAGCTTTCCTGGCGCACTCCGGGTCGGGTCATTCGCGTCGATTTCATTGGGCGCCGGCTACTTCCGGTCTTCCCCAATGAGCGGACATTCTCGGTGTCCGTCGGCATGTCGCAAGAGTGCCATCAGCGGAAGTGGAGCCTTGGGCGTTGCCGATGGTGGAGGTCGGTCGCCGGACGCTCCGAAACTGTCGCGACTGACGGATTCCCTAGAGTGCTGCAAATGAAAGCTTTCACACTCGACTATCGCGACCGACGCACTTCCAGTAAGTTCAGTTGACAGCATATCCAGGACCGGAGAGCGCTGCGTGCCTTGCCCTCCGCTTCCAGCCTATGCCCCGCTGAGGGCCGGTGATGAAGTGTCCGAAGTGCCAGCACGAAAACCCCGCCACAGCCACGTTCTGTGAGGAGTGCGCGGCACGTCTAATAATAGGCTGTCCCAATTGTGGGAGTCGGGTTTCTGCCACAGCCAAGTTCTGCCCAGAATGCGCCCATCCCCTGATGCCAGTTGCGGCCGAGCCTCGTTTTGCCTCGCCCAAAGATTACACACCACAGCACCTCGCCAACAGGATTCTCGCGGCCAAGGCAAACCTAGATGGCGAGCGGAAGCAGGTCACGGTTCTCTTCGCTGATATCAAGGGTTCGACGGAGTTGATTGCCGACCGCGATCCGGAGGACGCACAGAAACTCATCGATCCGGTGCTCGAATGCATGATTGAGGCTGTGCACCACTACGAGGGTACCGTAAATAGGGTCATGGGCGACGGCATCATGGCCCTCTTCGGCGCACCGCTCGCTCATGAGGATCATGCTGTGCGCGCGTGTCATGCGGCGCTCAGGATGCAAGAGACGGTCAAACGGTATGCAGAAAATCTCCAGCGCTCTCACGGATTGTCCATCACAATCCGCGTCGGATTGAACTCAGGGGAGATCGTTGTCTGTGACATCGGCAACGACCTCCACACGCATTACACCGTCGTGGGGCAGACCGTACACTTGGCGGCTCGCATGGAGCAGATGGCAAATCCCGGCTCCGTGCTCGCAACGGCCGATACCTTCCGGTTGGCGGAAGGCTATGTCGGCGTGAAGCCCCTCGGTCCCGTGCCAGTGAAGGGGCTCGCCAACCTGGTCGAGGTCTACGAGGTGACGGAGGCTGGGCCGGCGCGGAACAGATTGCAAGCGAGCGCACGGAGGGGGCTCACGCGGTTCGTTGGCCGCGACGCTGAGCTGGAGCAACTCCGCCGCGCGCTGCTACTCGCTGCCGCCGGACACGGGCAGGTCGCGGCGATCGTCGGCGAAGCGGGGGTCGGCAAGTCGCGCCTACTCTACGAGTTCACCCACTCGCATCACTTGCTGGGCTGGCGGGTCCTCGAGAGCGCCTCGGTCTCGTATGGCAAAGGAACGAGTTATTTGCCTGTGATCGACCTCCTCAAGGGCTACTTCGCGATCGTGGACTGCGACGACCCGCAGACCGTGCGAGAGAAGCTCTCGACACAGGATCGCGTACAGGAAGGAAGTTTGCCAGCCCTGTTATCTTTGCTGAACGTGCCATCCGATGATGCGCAATGGGACAAGCTCGATCCACCCCAGCGCCGCCGCCGAACACTGGACGCGCTGAAGCGGTTGCTGCTGCGCGAAAGCCACAAACAGCCTCTGCTGGTCGTCTTCGAAGATCTCCACTGGATCGACTCCGAGACCCAGGCACTGCTCGATGTTCTCATCGAGAGCCTGCCGGCTGCCCGGCTGCTGTTGCTTGTTAACTACCGCCCGGAGTATCAGCACCGGTGGGGCAGCCGCACCTATTACACGCAGCTCCGGTTGGATCCTCTGCCATCGGACACCGCTGAGCAGCTTCTCGGCGTCCTCCTCGGGTCCGATGCCAGCCTCGAACCGCTCAAGGACACACTGATCGCGCGGACGGAGGGCAATCCGTTCTTCCTGGAGGAGAGCGTGCGGTCGCTCGCGGAGACCGGGGCCCTGCTCGGCGAACGTGGGGCCTACCGGTTGGCGCGGCCGCAGCCATCCATCCAGGTCCCCGCGACGGTCCAAGCCGTGATCGCCGCCCGCATCGACCGGCTCTCCTCCACCGATAAGACGCTCCTGCAGACCGCTTCGGTGCTCGGGAGGGACGTGCCGCTTGGCTTGCTGCAAGGTATTGCCAAGGTCGCCGAAGATGAGTTGCATGCCGCGATCGGACGCCTCCAGGCGGCGGGATTCCTGTACGAGGTCGGCTTCTTGCCGGACATGGAGTACGCCTTCGCGCACGCGCTGACGCACGAAGTTGCCTACGGCAGCCTGCTCCAGAACCGGCGGCGCGCCCTCCACGTGCGAATCGTGGAGACCATCGAGCGGACCTATCCGACCCGGTTGGTCGAATATGTCGACCGGCTGTCCCATCATGCGTTTCTGGGCCAGGACTGGGCGAAGGCGGTCACCTACCTTCAGCAAGCCGGTGCCAAGGCTCTCGCCCGCTCGGTCCACCGGGAAGCTGTCAGGTGCTTCGAGGAAGCGCTGATGGCGTTGACCCACCTACCCGTGACTCGCGAGACCCTGGAGCAGGGGATCGATCTTCGCTTCGACCTTCGAAACGCCCTGCTCCCGCTGGTGGAATGGGGAAAGATCAAAGAGTACCTCCGGGAAGCTGAAGCTCTCGCCAAGAAGTTCAATGATCGGCACCGACTGGCATCGGTGTCGGGCTACATGAGCGGCCTTCACCTGAACACGGGTGGTCGCGCGAGCGACGTGCGCGCGTTCGCCGAAGAGGTCGAGGCCATCGGCGCGTCTCTCCACGATGTCTCGCTCCAGGTTGCCGGCCGGTACTACCGCGTCTGGCTGGGGGCTCTCTCGGGCGACTATCGCGAAACCGAACGCCTCTGCCGGACATTGATAGAGGCGCTGCCCGGCGATCTGTCGCGGAAGCGTCTTGGACTCGTTGCGTATCCGGCGGTGGTGGCGCGCGCCTTCCTGGCGCGCGCCCTCGCCGAACTCGGAGTGTTCGACGAGGGACGCAACCATGGACAGGAGGCTGTCCGGCTCGCTGAAGTGCTCGATCACCCCTTCAGCCTCATCTGGGCCTCCTTGAACCTCGGACGCCTCGAAGGCCTCCGCGGAGATTTCACCCGGGCGATCATGCCGCTCGAGCGTGCGGTCGCTCTGTCCCAGGAGTGGGACATAGCGTACTTGACTCCGATCGCGCAGGCGGCCCTGGGGCACGTCTACGCGCGCTCGGGACGCATCGAGGAAGGCGTCTCCTGGCTGCGGCAAGCCTTGGCCGGCTATGGATCCGCCGGGATCGGATACCTGCACTCGATGAGCACTCTGCAGCTCGGCGAGGCGCATCTCCTCGCAGGTCGCGTGGAGGAGGCGTGGGAGTTTGGCACCCGAGCCGTGGTGCTTGCCCGCGAGCGCGGAGAACGCGGTCACGAAGCGTGGGCCCACCTGCTCCTCGGCGAGACGGCGTCACATCGTGACTGCCCAGACGTTGCTGCAGCCGAAGCTCATTATGTTACCGCCACAGCTTTGGCCTCAGAGCTCGGTATGCGACCGCTCGTCGCTCATTGTCGCTTCAGCGTCGGCAAGCTCCTCGGGCGAGCTGGCGATTGGCGTGCCACAGAACATCTCACGACGGCGATGAACCTATTTCGCGAGATGGGCATGGGGTTCTGGCTCGAGAAGGCCGAGGCTGAGATGCAGGCGCTTGAGGTCGCCATGGCCACCCCGGGCGCCTTTTCGCTCTCTCGCCGTTGACACTACCCTGTCGCGACCATAGGCTCCATATGCTCGGCGCCTGACATATGGCGCGCAATCGTTGATGTGTCCCTCGAGGAGGATTCACCGATGGCGAAAAGTCCGAAGTCCAAAGCAAGAAAGGCGAAGGCCAAGGGGGGCAAGTTCGGTCAAGCCATGCAGGCGCTGAAAGGTGTGGGGGTCCCTCAGCAGGAGTTCGGTAGGTTAAACAAGGATGGCACTGCCGAAATCGACCTGGACAGCCTCGAAGCATTGAAAAAGAAGTTGGGAAAAGCGGCCGTGGGAAAGGTCCGCTTCGTGGCGCTAAATGCGCCGTTCAAGAGGCGATCCGCAGTCCCCCTGGGCTAGACGCTCGCGCTATGAGGGCCGGCCTGTGAACATCGCCGCCGAGCTCACCCTGAAATCCCTTCGCTCGCACCACCGGGCAGCGGGACCTCATTATCGCGACGCGCTGGTCACCGCCTGCCGCAAGGCACCGCCACCGTTTGGGACCAAGAACTACGAAAAGACCTACCGCGACGTGGCTAGGGACCCGAACTGGATGGCTCTGTCGCTCATCCAGAACGCGCAGGGGGAAGGCGAAGGCTCCGGGCACCTGTGGGACCTCGCGGCCTCCACACCGGATGCCCACGTGGCCGCCCAGATCAAGGCGCACGCGATCGACGAGTCCAGACACGCCAAGGCCTATGTCGCGATGCTGGATATCACTTTCCCGGACGTCGTCGACAACGGATCCCGTGCTCAGCTTGTTTC
Source organism: Bradyrhizobium sp. AZCC 1610 (assembly GCF_036924515.1). Lineage (NCBI taxonomy): Bacteria > Pseudomonadati > Pseudomonadota > Alphaproteobacteria > Hyphomicrobiales > Nitrobacteraceae > Bradyrhizobium > Bradyrhizobium sp. AZCC 1610. The sequence continues at coordinate 6,450,788 of NZ_JAZHRR010000001.1, forward strand.
GCTGTCCCCCGGCTACACGCAGCGAAGTCCGCTCGAGGCGCACGCGAGTTCTCCGTACGCGAGCGCGATCACGCTCGACGATCTCATCCAGATGAACATCGCCGAGATCCGCACGCTGGTGCACCACATCATTCAACGGCCGATGTTGCTGGCATATTGCGCGCCCGAGCGGCGGCGTCGCCTGGCCCTTCTGCACGACCGCCTGCGGGTCGACGAGGCCCGCCACATCGGGTACACCGCCACGCTGATCGAGGAATTTGCGCAGCGGGGCAAGGCCGACGCGGTGAAGCGGCTCATGCAAGAGCGAATGAGCGACTTCAACGCGATCACGAATGAAGACCTTGGAAGAGGCGCCTTCGAGCCTCTCTGATCATCGCCGCATCCGGCGTGGCATGACGCTTCACGCTGTGAGACAGTGGGCCTGCGAGCGCCGGATCGGCGGGGCGCGACTCGCGCGCGCCTACAAGGCCGCGTTTTTCGTCGCTGTGTCGCGGCTGCTCCAGGGGATATTCCGGGAGGGCCACGCGCCGCACGCGCGGCTGTGGCAGAGCGAGGCTGGCAAGTGGTTTCTCGATCTCGGCCACGAGCCGATGCTGCGGGCGCCGGTGGGTGGCCCGCTGCCCTTCCGACGGCTCGAACTGAACGGATTTCCATGGAAGATTGTCGCGGGCAGACGGCGCGCGCTACGCAGCACCCGGGCCTTCCTGAACGCCCTTCGCCTCTGCGTGGAGCCCTCGGAACTCGCCCAGCATTTCGATCGGGTCATCGCAGATTTCGACAACAGCTTCGCCAATCTGGTGATGAACCGTCTCATGGCCCAGGGGCTCGATGCCGGTGCGCAGGCCATCGAGCCCGCATATGAGGGCCATCATTACTATCCGTTTCCGGCGCTCCGGCTCGGACCGTCGCCCCGACAGGTGGCTGAGTGTTCGAATCTCTGCCGAGAGGCGATCGATCTGACGTTGGTCGCCGCTCGGCCGTGCCTGTTCGATTCCACCGCGTACGCGGATTATCGGACGTGCTTTCGCGCCTGGGCCGGCATTCCCCTTCCTCGAAACGTCGACGTCGTGATCCCACTGCACCCGTGGCAACTCGAGCTCTCGCCAGTAATCCGCGAGCTTTTAAAACGGCGATGGATTGCGGTCCTCGACACCCGCCTCAAGGCGATTCCCCTCGCGTCGCAGCGGACGTGCCGCATTTTGCGATCCGGCTTCGACGTCAAGCTGCCGATGACCGTCATACTGACGGGGGAAGACCGGCTGCTCTATCCCTTGAATCGCGCGAATGCGACCGCTTTCTCGTCGCTCGCCCGCATCCTTTTGCGGCAGAGTGGAGAAAGCTATATAGACTTCCAGTGCGACGTGGCCTCAGTTGCCCATGCCGATCCATTTGTCGGCACGCATCTCGCCATGATCGTCCGGGCGCCGGTATGGGCGGATGCCTCGGAGATGGTGGTCCCGGCGCTAAATCTCTGGTGCGGGCCGCAGCAGGCGCGCACGATGTTGGACCTCCGCGATCGAGAGCACGCCTACGCATTCTTCCGCGTCTACTGCCGTGTGCTCTTGCACGGTATGGTCGACTTTTATGCGCGCTGGGGCATGGCGTTCGAGCCGCACCTGCAGAACGTGTACGTCGCGCTGCGTAACGGCATGCCGTCGCGCATGATCCTGCGCGACCTCGACAGCACAATCCTCGATCCTCTCCGGATCCGCCCAGTAGCGCAGGCGAACGGGGTGCGGCTTGCGCGCGGAACGTGGAAACACATGCCGGACTTTGCCTATGGTGGTCGGCGACTGGCTCACGCCATGATGTATGGGCACCTCGGCGAGGTGATGTCCTATCTGGCCCGCGCCGCGCAGGCCGATCTGGCCAAGTTGAGTGTTGCGGTGGAAGAGACGTGGGACGAGCTGGTCGCCCAAGCGCCGTCGGCAGCGTGCCGGAAGCGCGTGTGCAACTTGCGCAAGCAGGCGGACACCGTCGGGGCTGTCCTATGGCGCCGGATCATGAGGGCAGACCACACGACGTTCCGCTGATCATGACCAAAGAAGGTAGCGGGGCAAGTAGAGGCTGACATCGCGCCCCCCGCTGCCGAGGCGTACGACTCTACACTGGACTTCTTGGGTTCGCGGTGTTTCGACAACAACCCCTCAAAATCCGCTTTGGCAGGCGGATTCAATACGTCGTGCGGCAAACGACGCTCAGGCGCACGGCGGGCGGAGGTGCGGGGCCGGCGCGTATGAACGTCGGCTTTGGGGTCATGTGTGGACGACGCCCGCGTTGCAAGAAGAATCTGACGTTCGGCTTGCGGTCGGGTGCAAGTCATGTGTCCGGCCTGTTTGCGCGGCACCATGACCGCTGGCCCTGATGTAGTCCGCGGATCGGGTCCCAATCATTCGCACGGGCTTTGACGCCCATGACCCAGAAGCGGGTTGTCCCAATCGACGGCTCGACCGTTTCGCATCACGCCATCATCACCCTCGCAATTCGGTTGTCTTGCTCCGCCGTCGCCTCAGGCTCCCATTGCCAAGCCTCTTCAGGCGGCTGCAGCAAGCTCCGGCGCTCGATAGTATCCTCCCTTGGCCATGATCGCCCAAGCGATGCGCGCCATCTTGTTGGCAACCGCAACGGCGACGAGCTTGGCCGGCTTCTTGGCCAGCAGCCTCATGACCCAAGGATGCTTTTGCGGCTGCTGCCGGGCGTGTCGAACAACGGCTGTTGCACCGATGACGAGCAACCGTCGGAGATAGCGATCTCCTTGCTTGGAGATGCCGCCGAGCCGCTCCTTGCCCCCCGTCGAATGCTGCCGCGGCACAAGTCCGATCCATGCCGCAAAATCCCGACCGGATTTGAAGTCACTCGGGTCTGTGACAGTAGAAGCAATGGCCGTGGCCCCGATCACGCCTATCCCGGGCACGGTCTCGAGGCGGCAGCTCATGTCATTGGCACGATGATGGGCGTGAATGGCGCGATCCAGAGTCCCGATTTGCAATTCCAGAGCAGCGAGTTGATCGACGATGGCCTGCAGCGCCTGTTTCATCGCAGATGGAAGAGCTTCGCGGTTACTTTCGTCCGTGATGATCGCGGCGAGCTGCGCGAGACCATCGCGCCCCGTCTCCGCAACGAGGCCGAACTCGGCAAGGTGGGCTCGGAGCGCATTGATCAGCTGCGTGCGCTGACGGATTAAAAGATCCCGCGTTCGATGCAACATCAGCAAGGCTTGCTGATCGGCCGACTTGATCGGCACGAACCGCATTGATGGGCGTGTCACGGCCTCACAGATGGCGGCTGCGTCGGCAGCATCGTTTTTCGACCGTTTGACATAGCCCTTCACGTAACTCGGCGGCATCAGACGCACGGTGTGACCGAGCTTGGAGACTTCACGCGCCCAATAATGAGCGGTTCCGCAGGCTTCCATGCCGACCAGGCAAGGGGGAATCTTGCTAAAGAAGTCAATGACCTGCTTGCGCCGCAACTGACGAGTGATGACGATCTTGCCCGCACTATCCACGCCGTGCACTTGGAACACGTTCTTGGCGAGATCAACGCCGATGGTGCTAACCTGCATGTGGACGACCCCCTCCGGTGATTCGTTGTTGAACGATCACCCTTTGGCACATTCGATGCCGGGAGCGGGCGTCGTCCACCACATCATTCGCGTCGGTTTGACGGTCGGCCAGCCACTTCCGATCTTCCCCCGTCAACGGACATTTCTAGACCGGCCCGGTTGGTCCGTTTCGTGCCCATGAGCCGACATCGCTCCAATCAAGCAGCGATACTTGTCAGGCTCCTTAGCGGCCGTAGGGGAAGCAGCGGTTGCGATCGAGTGTGAGACCGAAATGCGCTCCCAGCGCAGCGATGGCCGCTTCCTGCTGAGGATAAGGATCGGCATTGGATGCGGCAACGATGATGATCCGGAACCCGCCGCGATCCTTGCCACCCGGTGGCAGCATCGCTGTAGTCAGTGCATTGCCCTCCCTGTCGCGCAACGTGAGGAAAAGCGGCATCTCTCGCTGTACATGGGCCTCGAGGCCGATGTCGCGCTCGATCGCGTTGGGCCGCTCCGGACGCCAGGACTGGACTGCCTTCTCCCGCTCGCGGCAGAAATATTTCTCGACTGTGTGGCTCATCAGGCGCGACTCATGCGCCGCTTCACCTTCCGTCTCGATACGGAACCAGGTCTTACCCTTCGGCGCGTCGCAAACATACTGCATTTCGCCCGTCCTGCGATCGCCGCAATTCTAGGGCGGCGGGCCTGCAAAACCAATATGAGATTCGCTACCGTGTATATAACGCTGCACGATCGTATAATCGGAAGTGCGGCTGCAACACCCGCGCGACTATTGCCTGAGAGGCACCGCGCCAGTCGACGCGAAGGGCCATTTCCGGACTTATGCATCGCAACAAAGCAAACCCTGTTCGATCACTTCGTCCGCGCGGGCGAGCACCGATGCCGGCAGATCGCGGCCGAACGCCTTGGCGGTTTTCAGATTGACCACCAGCTCGTACTTGGTCGGCGTTTGCACCGGCAGATCAGCCGGCTTCGCTCCGGCCCTTATCAGCGCAATCATGGGCCATGCAGGAGCGGCCCCAACGTCAGCGTCTTCTTCGTCCAAAGCTCGGACGAAGTTGCCGGGGCGGTCCTCGCACGGGCCTCGGCCTCAGTCAAATCGGACGCCAAGTGCCCGCGCTGCTTAGCTTTACATTTCTGGATCTGAAATGCGGGTCAGCATCTTCACGTGCGGTCCCGCCCGTTTGAAGATCGGCTCCCAAAAGGAATAGGCCGTCTCGGCGAAACTCGCGCTTATGGTGAACTTCGTGAGCGCCCCCCGATAGGCGGCCTGTCGCCGGCAGCCCTGCCCCTCGACAAGGTGCCAGATGAATTGAGCGACCTGGCGCGCGTACGTGCTCGGACGACCTCGGTGGTTGGGTACGATCTCAAGCCGCATGGTCCCGGTGTCGCGCGTCTCCGGTTCGGTGATATTGGCAAGCCAGATGAAGATTGATGGATCAATGCTCGCGGCATAGCCGTCGCTCTTGAGCTGCTGATTGATCATAGAGAACGCGCTGGCGGCTTCTCTGAAGCATTCGCTCAGGATGAAGTTCGCCTGATTCTCCAGCTTGCCGCTCCGAAGATCGTCCAGCAATCTGACCGCCTCGTCAGTGAGCCGCCGCATGTATCGCAGTTGCGGCTGCCCCGCGCTGTCGGCTGGTTCCTTCTGCACAATCAACTCGGCCGCATCCGCGCGGAACTCCGTTGCGGCTTCTTTGAGAACGGTCAAAAAATTGCTTTCAAGACTGGAACCGCCGATGTCTTTCGACGCCGCTTCGCCTCCCACCCGTGTCTCTACGAGGTCCTTTGCATGGTCCAACGCAGCATTCAGGCTGGCTTTGATGTTTTCAAAAGCTCTGTTTTGATAGTCCTTTGCAATCTTCACCATCATCTCGGTGGTAGTGTCGGAATCTAGGAGTTCGTCCTTGCGCGGCGCCGCCGCATTCCGAGATTCAAGCACCGCAACGGGACTCGGAGCCGTCGCTTGCCTTGCAAGGATTGTTTGATCAGACGTCTTCTCGCCTGTGTGCTCCGATCGCGGATTGGAAGCAGCAAGCCCGCTGGACAACACAAACAGGCCATCGTCAACGGCTCGGCTCGCCGCCGCGGTAAGCTCCACCAGCGAGCGTCGCGCACAGCGCGTATGGCTAGCACGCTGCCTTTTTTGCGTGTGGCTCATGATCTAACGACCCCTCGACAAGCTTTTTCAAGACCCAGCGCCACAGCTCACGAACTTCCTCCGAGGCTCTTCCCTCTTGTGCAAACTCGGTCACGCCTAATCCTGCCCCAAGCGCGTCCTGGTGGTCATTGCGCTGTCCGACATAGGGAAGCGCAAGCACCCCGAGCGAATTGAGCGACGTTGCAGCTTCACTCAAGCGGCAGCCCCGCGGTGGCGTCTGATTGAGGACGAAAGCAAATCGGCGGTTGAGCCTACGAATAGCAATCAGCGTCGGTATCGCAGCTTCGATGTCCGCCGGACTCGGACGCACCGGGATCAGGCAAAGATCGGCCCTCGCGATGGCGCGCATGGCCAGTGCATTGTTCGTGGCGGCGGTATCGATGACCGTAAGCCAGATCCCCTCAGCTTCAAGGCTGACGAGCGCCCCTTCTATTTCGGCGGGATCGGCGACCCGAACGACCCGCGGATAGGGATGGCCGCGCCGCTCTATCCATTTTGAAATCGTGCCTTGTGGATCCGCCTCGACAATTGCGACGCGCTCCCCGTTCCCCATCGCTGCGACTGCAATTCCGACCGCCAGCGTGCTCTTGCCGCTTCCGCCTTTTTGGGTGACCAGAGCAAGGACATACATATCGCGCGTCCCGGGTGACAACGACGTGAAACGCACGAGTCGTCGAAAAAATTGGGCCTACCAATCGGTGACCTACCACTCCCCTTCGTGAATCGCATCAAGAGCGAGCGTGGAACTCACAACCAAATCAAGGCCCAGCCACTAACGATATACCGCGCTATACGTTGCCCAACGCCGGCCGGTCCATACATTTGGGCCACTCGCGGACATCGCACGGCCAAGCCCGTGCGTTTAAAGATGGCGCAAGCTCCGCTCGAGGTTGAGGGGACCACCGGATGGAGATCGGAGAACTCTTCGCGGAAAAGGGCGAGCCTCCTCGATACGATCGATCGGCGTCGGATAACAGGGGATCGCGGATCTCCCCGCGGCTCGTCCCTCGTCCGGGTGATGTCTCTTCTGGGTCAAAAGCGTCGTTTTCACCGTCCGACGAAGACTTCCGGTGTACCCCGGTGAACGGACATCGTCAGGGCCGGTCGTCATGTCTCAAAAGTGCCTCCTCCGATCTCATCGCACTGGCGGAGGGCCCTCGCTCACCGGCTCACCTACTTACCTGGCATGACTTGCAGAAGTGGCTCTGGCCCGATCGAGATTTGACCGGTGAATGGCCGATCATGAGCGGCGATCAGCAGTACCGAAGTAGCTACTCCTGTGGCGAACAGCCCCATCGCTATCCCCGATGCCAGTCGATTGCCGCAGTGAACGACGGCAATCACGAGTAACTCGCATACTGCTTGCAGGTACAGGCTCCACCATTTGACCGAATTGACTTCTGCTTGGCTGACGATGATCCGTTGCCTGCGCGCATCCAGCGCAGATCCCAGCGCGCTGATTATTTCTCGCTGCGCGCTCTGCTGGCCGGGATTCTGCGGGGCAATCGAGACAACGAACTGCAGCGCCTCCGCTAGAGCAATGGGAGCCGCCTTCAGTGAAGCCGTTTGGCGCGCCATCATCGGCCATTCCACCGTTGCGGCTTGCTCAATGTAGCCACGAATCAGGTCACGCAACCGGCTTTCCTGTTCCGACGGCAGGCCAGCCGCCAGAAGCATCACGGCTCTCAACGCGCTGGCTTCACGGCTGACCGCCGCATTAGCGCGATCGCTGTCACTCCAGACCTGTGCAGCCGTGAAAGCTACAAACAGGCCGAATAGGATACCTAGCACCGGCAGCATACCGGGAGAAATCGCCTGCAACGATTTTGCTCGCTCTCCCCTCGCGAGCGCCGAAACGGCTGCGAAAATTATTATGGCAAGCAGATAGGTAAAGGCGAAAATAGCCATTGCCATCAATGGCACCGGCAGATTGTGTAACCAGTCGCTCATCACTGCCTCCGTGCTGTTCCTGCTGCGGAATATCTCAAATGATCCGCTCCGGCCGCAGCAGAATGGCGCTAAATCCCGCGGCAGTTGCCGGTGAGCGTGACCTACATGGCCGCCTTGTTGTAGATCAGTTCAAGCGGTTTGACGAACGGCTTCCAGCGGCCGTGGTTGTCCGTTTTCTGCTAGCAACGGACCATCTTCGGGACCAAGGTGGCCCACGCAACTAGTTGGAGATACCGCTCGCGCCAATGGCGATGCTACATTGATCCACAGCGAGCCAGGATGCAGGAAGCGAAGCTATTGCACTGCCGAGGCAGCATGACGAATTTGCGGGGCCGCATAGAATGGGGATCTGTTGGTTCAGGAAGCGTTTCCGGCGTGATCAAAATTAATCCGGACCCGCCGTTCGGCGGCATCGAGGAATGCTGGCGCAGTGATGAGGATTGGAATCATATCCGACACGCACGGCCTCCTGCGGCCCGAGGCTGAGCGATGGCTCGCTGGGGTTGCGCATATCATCCACGCCGGCGATATCGGTCGGGCGGACGTTCTCGTTGGGCTGCGTCGGATTGCGCCCGTCACTGCGATCAGAGGAAACATCGACACCTGCGATTGGGCGGAACAGTATCCCGACACCCAGATGGTACAGCTCGGCGAGCGGTCCTTCTATGTCTTGCACGACCTTCAGGAACTGCAGATCGATCCAGCAGCTTGCGGAATTGACGTGGTCGTTTCCGGCCACTCGCATCGATCCCGGATCGAAACTATTGACGGTGTGCTCTATTTAAATCCTGGAAGCGCCGGGCCACGGCGTTTCAAGCTGCCTATCACACTGGCTACTCTGGAACTGACCGCAAGCGTCCTTCGGCCGGTCATTCACGACCTTACTCGCGCCGAGTGATGTGGACGTGCCTTCGACGGAGCACTGAGCAGTGCCCATCAACACAACGGAATCACGGTTCGCGGCCTGTCTCAAGCGACTTTTGCAACAAAATCTGCCAAGACCGGAAGTCGGCCACATTTATTCGAACGCCTCGGCGACAAACAGTTTCCTTGCCAAGCGGCGCTGCGGATACGCCCTCGTGCTTATGCGACGGGGCGGGCGCCGGCGCGCTCACGGGAGAGCGCGTATATTCTTGTATCAATACGCGGCGCTTCACATGACCCCACCATCATGAGTTCTGCGAGTTTTCGGCAGCCACCTGGCGGAATGTCTCCTTCGGGGTCAAAAGCCGGCCTAAATTGACCGACTGGGTTATGTCTGCTCTTCCCGCAATAGTCGCCTGACCATTTGGAAAGTACGTTGTGTGGCGCTAGTCATTCGCACAGCGCCGCAACTGGACCGGTCTTTGTGAATTCGTCCATCAAACAAATCCCCCGCGTGCGCCGCACACTCCGCAACTCCGCTTCGTCGCGCTCGTTGGCTAGGGTCGTGCCGCTGAGCGTCCCCACTCCCACGGGGTCTCAGTTATGGCGCGGCGGGGGCCGCCGGCCTCTACCTCCGCCGGCGGCCCCACTCCTCGTGCCTCACACAGCTCCGGCGTCGCGTCGGTAACAAGTCTGGTCTCAAATAAATCCCCGGTGCGCGGCTCACTCCGCAACTTCATCGCGCTGCGCTCTTTTGCGTATGTCGTGTCAAGGTTGGCCGCCTGAAATCCCCGTGGGCGTCCCTATCTTACGTGACGGGGGGCCGCTGGCCTCAATCCGCTTTTCGTCCGGCGGCCCTACCCCTGGCGCGCTAAGGCCCCGGCGTGTAGTCGGTTACGGTGCCGGTCTTGGTGAAGGCGCCGCCGCTGCTTCCTCGGAATTTCGAGGCCCTCTGATCCGCGTAATGTGCTGTCGAGATCCACTAATGGAATGGTCCGGCCGTGCTCCGGCCCTGCCAGTACGAGAAACTAGCAAGGGGCGCTCAAGACGAGGAGCACGTCATGTCTCAGAAACTCAACGCAGCGATCGCCGTGATCGGCATCGATATCGGCAAGAACTCGTTCCACCTCGTGGGTCATGATGACCGCGGCGCCATCGTGCTGCGGCAGAAGCGGTTACGCGGCCAGGTGGAAACGCGGCTCGCCAACCTGCCGCCGTGCCTGATCGGTATGGAAGCCTGCGTCGGCGCACATCATCTCAGTCGCAGGCTCCAAATGCTTGGCCACGACGCCCGCCTGATGCCGGCGAAATACGTGCGCCCCTATTCGAAGGGACAGAAGAATGACTTCCGAGATGCAGAAGCCATCGCCGAGGCGGTGCAACGCCCGACCATGAAATTCGTCGCGACCAAGACCGCCGATCAGCTCGACCTTCAGGCGCTGCACCGCGTCCGAGAGCGGTTGGTCGGTCAGCGGACTGGCGTCATCAATCAGATCCGTGCGTTCCTGCTGGAGCGGGGCATCGCCGTGCGGCAAGGCCTGCATTCCCTGCGATCCGAGTTGCGGGGTATCCTCGCGACGCGCACCGATGTGCTCTCGCCTCGCATGTTGCGCATCGTCGAGGATCTGGCGGGCGACTGGCGTCGGCTCGATGCGCGGATCGAGGGGCTATCTAGCGAGATCGAAACGCTGGCCCGTCAAGATCAGGCCTGCAAGCGACTGATGACGGTGCCCGGCATTGGCCCGCTTATCTCGAGCGCAATGGTGGCCGCGATCGGCACCGGAGAGGTGTTCTCGAAAGGCCGCGACTTCGGCGCCTGGCTTGGACTGGTGCCGAAGCAGATCTCCACCGGCGACCGCACGATCCTCGGCAAGATATCAAGGCGCGGCAATCGCTACCTGCGCGCGCTGTTCGTGCAAGCCGCGTGGGTCGTGCTGGTGAGGGTCAAGTGTTTGGAGCGCTATGGCCTCAAATCTTGGATCGAAGCCGCCAAGAAACGATTGCACCACAACGTGCTGGCGATTGCGCTCGCCAACAAGCTCGCCCGGATCGCGTGGGCGGTTCTCAACAAGGGACGCGCCTTCGAATGCGTCAAGACGGAGGAGACGGCGTGCCGACCTGCCTGATCGTCGCGCCGTGCTCGGGGCCGTCAAGGCGCAGCCTGGCCGTGGCAGAGCAAGACGTCAGGACAGCACGACGGCCGGCCTTGACGGCCCTTGCGCGCGGCGCGTCTGCGCGCGCAGGCCGGGACGAAGGAACGACCGCCAGGCACGAACAAAGGAACAGCGCGAAGTGAGGAGCTATCGATGACGTAACCAACATCCGAGGTCTGCGAGAGGATGAGACGACGATGGAGGATCGGTCTTCCCGGCGCATTCGAACACTGGTGACCCAAATGGCCCATTCGAGGCCTGTCCGCTAATCAGCTCGCATGCGCGCTGATATCCATGATGGCCCGGAGCACCACATGCTCCAATCAGAGGCCGGATACATTGATGCAAGACCGCATCTGCCAGGTTGACGAAACCTCTTGCAACGCGCGGCCGGACCATACATTGGGTCAAATTCGGAAGTCCGGGCGTTCAACTCGGCAGTCCGCTTGACCTTCAAAAACAGACATCATGAGCCGGGCCTATGAGGTCCGAAAAGTGCCCAGGAGGCGACATTTCGGTCCGGTGGCAGACGAACGCCGCCTCGATACCAGATGAACTGCGCGATCGAAAGGTCGGAAAAGATCACTTCGAAGCGAAGACCTCCTTCAGGAAGTCACGAACAAAAGCTCTCGCTTGAGCGCTGGCGACCTCATTAAATGCGACCGTCGGTCCTTTTTCGACACAGGCGTCACCATAGCTGAATGGCTGCTTCGTCTCCTGGTTCAGAATCACACCATTGTCAGCTTCCGCCATCAGACAACGACGGACCGTGGCCGCTGCTGCTAGCTTTCTTGGCTCCCTGAAGGCCGGCGCATCAAACACGTGATGTGCATCAGGATACTCAACTAATCGAATGTCCTTTCCGGCCTTTGAGAGGCGCTCAACATAGGCTCGGCAAGGAGCGATCGGAGCGTAATCGTCTGCAGTGCCGTGCAGAAGCCGTATCGGCCTTGCAACAACATCGTCGTCGTCTCGGAACGTTGTGTTACACGTGGGATACATAGCAATGTGCGCTGCGAAGTTGAGCTCTCCCGGCGGACCATGCATCTTGCGGAAGCGCACAACGCTCGAATAGAGGGCAGATTGACCGCCCCGCGAGAACCCCATCACAGCAACGCGAACGGGATCGATTTGCCTGTGCTTGGAGACGAGCTCCAGCGCGCGATACGCATCGACGATCATACTTAGCCGACCCAGCCGAGTCTGGTCGGTCACTGTCTCGATGATTCCGCGGCCAGAAAAGCTATCAACGGCAAATGTCGCAATGCCGATCTCGTTGAGTTCTCTCGTCCACTCATCGATCATGCTACCGGAACCGCCGACGCCGCCGGAGCCCTGAAGCAAGATGGCGGCCGGCAGCTTTTCGGGGCCCAACTTCGGAAGTCGCAGTACTCCTGCCAGGGTGACCGGGACCCCATCCTTCTTGCCGTTCAAGAAATCAGCATCTGACAGCGTGATTGACTGCAAGGCGTGAAACTCTTGGCGGGCCAGTTGCGCCTGCGCCTGAGCCCCAATGAAGAGGACAATTGGCAACGCGATCAGCAGTGGACTCTTCATAGCTTTCCTCCCAAATCTTGAGGCTAGGCGACCCCCAATAGCGGCAACGCTGTGAGGTTCGCGACACCCCGAGCTAGTGGCGGCCTTCGACGCGCGCGTAGGCACGCGCGAAATCCACGTTCGCACCGGTCAAAAGGACGTCGTGTGCTATCGAGTGAAAAGCCTGCCGACGGCATTCACGCTGCCCGGCTTCTTCGAGGTCTCGGCAATCTCGTCTTGAGCAGCTCATCATAGAATAGCCCATTTCCGATACGGGCACCAGCAAGGGCAAACGCAAAGGCGCCGGAATACGATATCGCCTCAAACCTCGAAATTCCGAATTAAGCGCGGTACGGTCATGCTCGACTTCGATCGAGCATGGAATTCCGATCGACGCCTTGATCCAAGCGGCCGGTTAAGTGCGGCTTTGGGTCAATCGCGTCATTTTGGCTGTCGGCCGACTACTTCCGGTCTTCCGCTGGAAACGGACATCGTCAGTGCAGGTCGGCATGTCTCAAACGTGCCAGGAAGAGACTCGTGCACTGCAACAAACTGCATCGCTATTCGATCACGTCGGCGCGGCCGAGCAGCGACAGCGGCAGGCGCGGCAGGTCCACCGCTCCCTTGCCATTATGCCGCGGGCCGCGATGGAACCGGCGCGGCGATCATACGGTGATTTGGCAGGGAAGACCTCCAATGGAGGGTGTCATGCAGAATTGGCTAGAGAATTGGACGAACGCAAAATTTTGTGACGTCGCGAACCTGATCCTCGGCGCGATTCTGTTCGTTTCGCCCTCGATATTCGGTTTCGATGCCGGGACGGTCTCTCAAAACGCCTATATCACCGGTATCGCCATCGCGATCCTTGCGATCGCGGCGCTGGCGGCATTCGCGGTGTGGGAGGAATGGCTGAACCTCATCGTCGGCTTGTGGGCGTTGGTATCGCCCTGGGTATTGGGCTTCCAGGGAACCACCGCGATGACGGTGCATGTGATCATCGGCGCGGCGGTCGCGATCCTGGCAGCGATCGAGCTCTGGATGATGTCCCAGATCCCGCCGCGGCTGACCACCGGCAGCTGAGAGGCTGAGGTCGTTTGAGGTCGTCCCTGCCCGGCGCGGCAAAAGCGCGGCGCGAAAAATTGGGCGGGCGGGGATGCGTGCGGGTGTCGACCGCCGAGGAGAGATGCGATGAAGCGCGGCAAAGTCCTGCAATTTGCGCAGTGGTGCCACGCGCTCGAAGTGCTCGGCAAGAAACTGAAGTCGACGAGTAAGACGCGCAAAATGCTGCTCGCCTCCGGGCGCGTAAAGCACGTGGGCCGCGGCCGATACCGGCTGATCGATGGGGTCGAAAATCGCGCCCAAAAAAAATCGGCGAAGCCGGGCGTCTAATCTGGTGTGAACTGTTCTAGCGGCAGACGATTGAATAACGTCCCCACCGCGCAGGAGGCTGCCATGCACCTTCACACATACCGGGACGAAAACCGCTCAAGGCACCTCGATCTCATCGGTCAGCACTGGTCAGTTGACCTAGTCACCGTCACGGCCGCCAGCATCTTGGTGTTGGGCTTCGCCTGTGCCGTCGTAGCCCTGTGGGTCCGCTAGGCGGGATGTATTGGGCCGCCCCCATTATCAGCGCCCCCCCGCCGGCAGCGCGGCTTCGGCTCAATCGCCCAGCGCGTCAGCCTTCACTGGCGGCGCGCGCAAGGGGGTGGCGGAGCGGGCGAGGGGCGGCCGAAAAAATTTGAAGGCCGGTGGGTGCGTGTTGTTGCCAGTTAGGGAGTTAGCCCTGATTGGATTCCGGCAGCTGCGATCTCGAGCTCCTTAGCTTCGGCATTCATCCAAGCTCGCAACCGACCAACGTCCTGGTTTGCGCCGTAGCGTTCGAATCTAACGGCCCACCACAATCCCTTTCCGTGACCGATCGCGAATAGTTCATTGTAGAGCTTCGGATTTTTAGTTGCCCATGCAGGATCTATCTCGCGTAGGTCCTCCGCAAAATTCGCAATTTCGCGATCGATGCGTCTGAGCTCCTGATCGACTAACATTTGATCGTGGGGCGAAAATTCACTCATCGTTGCGGGCTTGCCCTGCAAGTAATCCGCAAAAATGCGTTTCATTGCAGCGATACGAATCATCCGCGCGCCTATTAGAGCAGCACTGACTTTGCGCTTTTCCCTCGTCTCTAGATCGCCCCTTTTGATCATGAAAATTACGAGATCTTTTATCGCTGTGGCTATTTCACCCAAGCTCAATTCTGCGGCCCGCAGAACGGTTGGTATCGGAGATAGGAGAGATAGGACCAAGAAAATCAATGTCCGCCGACTAAGAGTTGTAATCATAGCGTGCTCCGATTTTAGCGAGAGTATTTGCGTTGCCGCGCGTGTTTGCAAGTAACCCCGTAGCATCATCCAAAACAGTCGGCGTTCCTCGGTCTTGGAGATGATCTTGGTGAGCGGCTGGTGCGTCCGATCGAGGTCGTGGGGGCCGAGCGTTTGAGCGCGCGCCTCTTGTCCAACATCCTCGGACACAATCGCCGGTGGCACCTGACAAGCTACTTTTGCGAACTATTGCCTGCAGAGCGGCTCGCGTTGTGCAAGCGGTCGGATGTCCGGGGTGGGTCAAACGCGTCATTTTGGTCGTTGGCCGACTACTTCAGTTCTTCCCCTGGAAACGGACATCGTCAGGGTCGGTCGCCATGTCTCAAAGGTGCCATCAGCAGCCGACGGCGCGGTAAGTACTTCTTCCGCCGTGCAACACGGGTCAACGATGCGCTGATTGTTCCGGTAGTCCGGCTTTGCGCAGAGCAGGATTTCGGGCTGCTTATGCGGGAGACGGTACTCGATGCTATGAAGGCGTAGGCCCGGATCGAGTACGGCTTTGTCAGGCAGTGTCCAGGCCAGCGGGCACGCGCTGCCAGGACCAGCGTTTCAGCACGATTAGCCCGGCGCAATTGTCACCCGCTTTGCCATACAGTGGTTGTCTGGTGCAACTCTTGAAAGACAAGGGTGAAGACGGCTCCGCCACCCGGATTGTCGCCGACTTCGATGCTCCCGTGGTGGGCCTTCATGATTTCACACACGATGGCGAGCCCGAGCCCCGAGCCCTGCCCCTGGCTGCCCTTGCCGCGCCAGAATCGATCGAAAATGCGGTTTCGCTCATCGACGGCGATTCCGGGACCCCGGTCGGCGACTTTGACGGCGCCATTCGGATCGACCTCGACGACGATTTCGCTGGCGGGCGGCGCGTAAGTGATAGCGTTCTCTATGAGGTTACGAATCGCGTCCTCGATCGCATATCGATTACCCTTGACGAGAACCTGTCGCTCCGTGCCCTGCGCGGCGAGCACGCGCCTGTTCGCCAACGCGACGGGCGCCATGTACGCAACCACGTCCTTGGCAATGCCGCAGAGATCGACCGGGGTCGAGACATCGAGCGCGATCGCATCCAAGCGGGCCACTCTGAGGAGCTGCTCTACCAAGCGGTTCATGCGTGCGACATCCGACTTGAGCATGGTGACGTCGTGGCTGCCGGCGAGCTGTTCGATGGCGGTCGTGAGGATCGCGAGAGGGGTGCGCAGTTCGTGCGCCGCGTTGGCCGTGAACTGGCGCTGCATCGCAAATCCCTTTTCTAGGCGGTCCAGTGCCTGATTTACCGCCGCGACGAGAGGTCGAACTTCGCTTGGAACGTTCTCCTCTGGCAATCGTATGGATATGCTTCCCGGCTCTATGGTCGCCGCCTTGGCCGATGCTTGCCGCAGCGGTCGCAGCCCCCGCCGAATCGCCACCACGCCGATGGCGAGCGTCGCGGCCACGACGAGCGGGACCAGCCAAGCGACGTTGAACATGAACTCCCGGAGCAGCGACTGAACCAGGACGTCGTCATCGGCCGCGCGCGCGATGGTGATCCACAGGGGCCCGACACGGCTTTCGATGCCTGCGGTCAGGCCGAAATAGTCCCGCTCGCTGGCGCCGAAGTGCCGCAAGCGGAAATAGGCCGGCTGATCGCCGGGTACGGGCAAGCGGGATACAAGATCGGCGACCTCGGCGTTCGATGCGGCGACAACTTTGCCTTCGGGGTGCCGAGCGGCATAAAGAAAGCTCCCCGACCGATAGAGCGATGCTAGCCAGTCCGGAAGCTCGACCTTGTATTCTCCGGCTGTGTCGACGGTGACGAGGTTCGCCAAGTGGCGTGCCCGGCGGTTTAAATCCTCCGTGCTCAGCGCGTCGGCGGTCGAGTAGGCCTGATACACGAGCCCGGCGACCGCGATGGCAGTCGCTGCGACGTACAGCGCGGCGAGGCTCAGCGCGAGCTGGAGTTGAAGCGATTGAACGCGGAACAGCCTCATGACCTAGTTTCTTCGAGCAGATAGCCGACACCGCGAACGGTATGGATTTCGACGGTCGCCCCCGCCCGCTGCAGCTTGCGGCGTAGGTGATGGACGTGCACAGGAACGGCATTCGATTCGAGCTCGTAATCGATTCCGTAGAGCTTTTCCTCGAGAATCGTCTTGGGCACGACCCGCCCGACTCGGCGCATCATGAGCTCGAGCGTCGCACTCTCGCGTCGGGGCAGAACGATGCGCACCAGACCGACGGTGACATCGCGTCCGATCGTGTCCAAGGCGACGTTGCCTGCCTGCAGGATGGTACCGAGAGCGCCTCCGGGGCGACGCAGGAGCGCTTTGAGGCGTGCGATCAGCTCGGTCGTGGCGAAGGGCTTCACGAGATAATCGTCCGCTCCGCTGTCGAGCCCGCGGACCCGGTCCTCCACGGCGTCCCGGGCGGTGAGGATGAGGACCGGAATTTGATTTCCGCTCGCTCTCGTCGCGAGAAGCAGTGCGAGCCCGTCGCCGTCAGGCAGGCCGAGATCGAGGATCGCCGCGTCATACGGCGCGGCGGCGAGCGCCGCACGGCCATCGACACCGGTACTGACAGCGTCGACAACAAAGTTCGCGTGCGCCAAAGCTGCCGTGAGCAGCTGCACGATGCGGGCTTCATCCTCGATCAGCAACAGCCGCAAGTGTCACCTGCGCGTAGACAGGATTGCAGTCGCCGGAGCTGGGCCAGCCGAACATGCGACTTTTAACGCAGATTTAAGGCGGGCTCGATCACCCGTTCGTGTGCGTGGGCAGCCGCACCGGGTTCTGGCGATAAAACTGCCTTAAACGGACAGCCATAAGGTCCGGTGGTACGCGTGAACAGACTGCGCTCGAGGAGATCGCCATGCAGCAGGTCCGCCGCCGCTTCCTGCAGATCGCCGGTGCCGCTCTTACCGCCTCCGCCGTGGCGCCTGCGGCATGGCCGCAGACGCCGACAGGAGGACCGAAGGCCAACCAGATCTTGCGCAGTGATCTGGAAGGCCAGGGCCAGAAGGTTCAGGAGACCGTGGTCACGGTCGTTGAATTTCCGCCGGGCGCGGCTGCGCCTTGGCATGCACATCCGGGCGCACAAGAACTCCTGTTCGGAATCGAAGGCACATTGACGGTCGAGGTTAACGGACAGGAACTCAAGACCATCAACATCGGCGACACTGGCGTGATCCCCGGCGACGTCTTTCATACGGCGCGAAACGAGAGCACGAACGCTACGGCAAAGGTCTTAGTGGTTCACAGTCGAAGCAACAAGGACAAGCCGCTCATCATCCTCGGAAAGAAGTCGTAGGAGCGGCGCAAACAGGAGGTCGGCATGCAGTTCTGGATGCCAGGCGTGGTCGCGGCATGCGCGATTGCCGTGCTCACCTCCGCTTCCTTGATGGCGCAAGACCTCGACCGGGCCCTGCTGCAGGAAGCTCGTTCGCTCTTCAAGAAACTGCCGCACGACTTTGCTGACTCGGAGCGCCCGCTTGCGCCCGAACGAGTTGTGCTCGGCAAAATGTTGTTCTTCGATCCGCGCTGGTCGGTCGATCAGAATGTGAGTTGTTCCAGCTGCCACAATCCCGCGCTCTACGGCTCGGATGCGCTCACAAAATCGATCGGCGTGCGCGGCCGACGTCACGCCCGCAACGCGCCGTCGGCATTGAACATCGCCGGCGACTTCGCTGCGAATTGGCGGGGCGACCGCAAGGACGTCGAAGATCAAGCCATCACAGCGGCGATCGGCGCGCTCAGCACTGGACATACGGATCACGTCGCGTGGATTGCGCAGATCAAATCGATCGGCGGCTATCTCGCGATGTTCCGACGCGCGTTCCCCGACGACGACGACCCGATCACTCCGACCAACCTCAGTCTGGCGATCGGCGCCTATGAACGGACGCTCGCGACACCCGGACCGTTCGATGCGTACCTGGACGGCAACATCTTGGCGTTGACGTCGCAGGCGCGTTTGGGGCTGCGCACCTTCGTCGATGTCGGGTGTGCCGCGTGCCACAACGGTGCCGGTGTCGGCGGCGCGATCTTCCAGAAATTCGGCGCGCAAATGGATTACTGGCTTGCGACCGGAAGCAAGGACATCGACAAGGGCCGTTTCGACGTGACGAAGGACGACGCGGACCTGTACGTGTTCAAAGTGCCCGGGCTGCGGAACGTCGCGATGACGCCACCGTATTTCCATGATGGATCGGTCGCCACGCTTCCGGAAGCCGTACGCGTGATGGCGAGGGTGCAACTCGGCAGGACGCTCGCCGACCAGGAAGTTAACGGAATCGTGGCGTTCTTGAAATCGCTCACCGGCGAACTCCCCAAGGACTTTTCGACCATGCCCACGTTGCCTGCTGGCGGGGCGCGTTAGGTTCTCCTCCGATACGCACTACGACTTCGTTTGGCCGGGTGACATAATCGCGACCAAAATCGCCGCGGCACCTCCGAGCACCACTCCGCTGGCGTTTCGAAGAGATTTCACACTGTCGCCATCCGTTCCGAGATGAAAAGGCCGGCTGTCCGCTTTGCGGATCTGCGGTCAATCGGTCGGTGCCACCACGAAATCGTCGATGTACATGTAGCTGTCCGCCTTGGACCACAGCCCGATGCGTCCCGAGACAGGCCCGGGCAGCTCGTGCTCCAGGTAGCGTTTGCCGTTGAGATAGCCTTCAACCTTGCTGCCGGCGATGCGAACCTTGAGTTCATGCCATTGGCGGCTCGGTGTCGGCGTGTTTCGAATCCATTTCACCGAGGATCGCTTGCCCTTTTCGAATTTCCAAAGCACGAGATTGTTTTCGAGCGGGTTGGCCCGTACCGTCAAATAGTCGCCATTCGGTTTTAGATTGAACAGGATGCCGGCAGCCTGGTCGATGCGGCCGGAAACCCCTTTGAAGCGAATGGTAATCTCTCCATTGCGAAAGTCCGACACGTCGTTGGCAACCGCGTACGGAAAATACGCAAAGGCCTGCACGCGGTCGAGGAACTCGGCATAGCGGTCCCCGTAGAGCGCCCTTGCCTTGTCCGCGAGGCCGGCCGACGCCTGACCCTCCTTCCATTGCCGTCCATCGACGACCAGGACCTTGTTGTTGTCCTCCGCCTCGATCCGCCAGACGCCGACGACGCCCAGGAACGATTTCGGGTCGGCGCCAACCGTTTCATCCGAAAAGTCGATCTTTTTCGGTTGCTCGGCATCCGCATGTGGCAGCAACACCGCCAGGACAAGACTCGCAACCGCGATCGCTTTCATGGCCTTGCTGATTTTCATGATTGACCTCCGTCGTTGAAGAGCTGCAGGACGCGCGGAGTACGGCAGCTCCACCACCAGAAAATGCCGATCAGGAGCGG
Source organism: Bradyrhizobium sp. AZCC 1610 (assembly GCF_036924515.1). Lineage (NCBI taxonomy): Bacteria > Pseudomonadati > Pseudomonadota > Alphaproteobacteria > Hyphomicrobiales > Nitrobacteraceae > Bradyrhizobium > Bradyrhizobium sp. AZCC 1610. The sequence goes on from NZ_JAZHRR010000001.1 coordinate 6,470,722, forward strand.
AAGCACGCCGAAGAACCACGGCAGCGCCGTCTGCCCGTTCGCGACCAGCGGGTAGCCAGGGTAGTCCTGGCCAGGGATAGGGGCCGGAACAGGCATGCCAGCCAGTTCGTAGAGCAGCGGCAGGACTTCGCGATGGCTGGTTGATCGACTGGTGGCCGAGCGGCCTGCGTACGAATATTCGACTTCTCCGTAAGCCTCCTCGCTGGCGCTGCCGATGACGCTTTGCCCGCTCGCGGCAAGCCTGACGCTGACGTTCGCAAGCGTGCGCTCGAGTTTGGCGATAACGTTTCGCCGCAGATCGGCATAGCGCGGATCTTCGGGAGCCAAGCGAACAGTGATGACGAGCGGCTCGCGCAACGTCGCCAACGCGCTTTCGTCGGCGGCAGGAAACGAGTTGCGCCGGTCTTCGGTGAGATCGAACGAAGTCCTGACCTGCGTCGCGAGAACGACTATGCCGCCCGCTACCGCTACGCAGAAAAGCGATCGAACGAGCTTCGCCAGGAGCGCCACACCGGGATGCAGCCAGATGGTGGCAAGCCCGGCAAACCCGCCGATCGTACCCGCAATGCCAAACACAAGGCCTGCCGAAAGCAGTCCTTGCTCGAACGGACGGAGCGTCTGGGTCAGTGACAGCCGGGAAATCCATTCGAGGAGACCGGGCTGGCCAGCCAGGGCGAAATCCAGGACCCACGAGCCGATCGTGAATGCAAGCGTAATAATGGCCGCAGTCGCCGAGCTCTCGGAGATGGATGCGGCGAACAACGCAATGGCGCCGATGAGCAGACCATATAACAGGTGGCCCAACAGCAAATTGATGGTTTCCGCAGCATAGAGATGGCCATCGAGCACTGCCCAAACTACGAGCGCGGAAATCACAGGAATCGTCGCGACCGCCCACGCTGATGCCACAGCCACGATCTTGCTGGCGATCAATGTCGATGCCCGATAGGGCAACTGAACCAGCAAGCGCAGCGCACCCGATTCCTTTTCGCGACCAAGGACGCGGATGGCAACAAAAGGAAACAGCAGCGTGACGGCGACGTAGAAAGCCCCGAACGTCGGCACTAGAATGCCATCGAGTGGCGACAGCCCGCTTGCAAGCGCCGCTGATTCGCGCGCAGCCGAGCTGGCCTCGCTGTAGAGCGAAACGGCCTGAACGAAGCTGTAGCCGACCAACGGGCAAAGGATGAGCAGCATCGTCCATAGCGCCCGACCGCTCAACACTTCCCACATCTCCTTGTTGACCAAGGGATGAAAGGGAGCCCACCGGATCGTCGCTGTGTCAGGTGAGTGCAAGAAACACCTCCTCCAGTCCTGCCGACGGCCGCTCTGTGTGCGCGCGAAGCTCGTCGAGCGTGCCGATGCCGCGGACGCGGCCATCGGCGAGCAGCACAAAGCGGTCGCAGACGCGTTCGGCATCGACGAGTTGATGGATCGCGAGAACAAGCGTGCGACCCGTGGCCGCCACGCGGCGGAGCAGATTCATAATCTCGCGGGTCTGTCTGAGGTCGAAGCCATCGAACGGCTCATCCATGACAATCATCGGATGAGGCGTGAGGAGCGCGAGCGCAAGCATCAGGCGGCGGCCAAACCCTTTCGACAACGCGAAGACGGGTTTTTCCAGCACCGGCGACAGTCCAACGGCGCGCACCGTCCCTGCCACCTGGCTTTCCGGACGCCTGTAGACGCCCGCGAATAACGCAAGCACTCGCGCGACGTATTGGTCCTCCCAGGGCCGAAGTCCGTCCGGCAGATAGAAGATGAACTCTCGGCGTTGCCCCAATGGCAGGACCGTTCCGCGCCAAACAATGCGGCCGCGGTCAGCCGGCAGAAGACCGGCAATCGCCTCCAGCAGGGTCGTCTTTCCGGCTCCATTTGGCCCGATGAGGCCGAGAATTTCGCCGGCGGATACGGAGAAAGATACGTCGGCGAGCGCAGTCTGATCGCCATACATTTTGGTCAAATCGGTGACTTGCATCAGGACCCGTGCGTCTTCCTCAAGACGTTGGTCCGGGGCAGCAGTTGCGCAAAGTCCGGCGCGGCGGTCTTGCTTGCTGGAAGATCAGTCACAGTTCACCTCTTTTGGCGTAATTGATCGTCGCGTTCTGCAATTCCGCTCACTGCTTTGCCCTGCAGGATTTCATGCACATTGATATTCGGTCGAGCAGGCGGGGCCCGCATAGTTATTCATGATGCTTTGCGCTGCTCGGCGCAAACCTTGCAGTTCGGTGGCTGAAGCCGACCGCCCAGCAGCAAGAAAGCCGCCCAGCATCGAAGGAGTTGCAGCGATTCGCACAATCAACCTCACTTGGCTGTCTCCTTGGCAAGCGTCGGAATGAGTTCGCCGACACGCCAGGCAATCTCGTCCCGCGCGGCTTCATAGTTGTCGATACCGAGGGCTATGCCGGACCAGTAGGTGACGTTTGCATCGCCCTTTCGCTCGGCCGGGATCGTATCGAACGCCAGCACCCGGCTTGCGCGGCCGGCTTCGTCCGCGGTCAAGGCACCTGGCGCATTCGCCGGTTCAAGGCCGTCGAGTGCGAGGCCATCCTGGATACGAACCGGAATCGACCGGTACGTGTCGATGCCTCGCGAAACGGCCGTAAAGGGAAGCCCGCGCTCTTTCGCTACCTTGTTGAAATAGGCCGCCGCCATCTGGCTGTTCACGACGCCGTGCCGGCAGACGAAGACAATGGTCTTGCTCTCGCTCGCCGCACCCTCCGCCCGCGCGAAAGGTAAGGGGATCAATGCCATCAGGGTGACAAGGAGCGCCCACAGGCAGCGAAGAGATCGTTGCATCGCTTTACTATCCCACGTGAATGGTCGTTTTTTCGTCAATGCAACGCAACTGCGCTCTTGTCGAGCGCCGCACGCAGGCCTTTCGCCAGCTTTAGGGCATCGTCGTTTGCCCAGAAATGGCAGAAGAACAGGCGTGGCTGCTCGTCGAGCATGTGGCTGTGCAGCGCGGTCACCTCGATCCCGTTGCTGCGCAGCGCCCTGATCACCGGATTGACCTCGTTACCGGTGAGGACGAAATCGCCTGTTATCGCTGCCTTGCCGCCGCCCGTCGGCTGAAAACCGATCGCCTGCGCGACTCCCATGGGACCGACAGGGACAAGCTGCATGCCGCCCTCACTGATCGGATCGCGGCGCGGCACTGCAAACTGGTAGACGCCGCCATTGTTCTGCCCCTTGATTCCGATGATCTGATCGAGCTGCGCCGTATCGAGATCGATCGGAGGCGGGGCGCCGCCGACGGCTGCGGTCAGCGGGGTCTTGCTGACCGCCAGTGCTTCGCTGATCACCGTTGCCATCTTCACAGCATCGCCGTGGCCGCCGACATGCATGTAGTAGGTCGCCGGGCTGGCGCGCAGCAGATGATTATGCACGGCCGTGATCTCCAACCCGCCTTCGATCAGCTTCAGCATGACCGGATTGATCTCGGTCTCCAGCAAGACGAGATCTCCCATTGCCATCACCCCGCCATGGGCCGGCTTGAACGCGACCCAGCCGCCGAGCGCGAGCGCGGGCTTGATCGTCACCCCGTCCAGCGTGACCGACAGGTCACTGCGCGGGAATCCGTAGCGGTGCACGTCGCCGGACACCGCCGCTTTTCTGCCCATGGCGTCATCGACCTTCTGCCAGTCGATGTCCTGCGACCTTGCTGCCGTGCTGAGTGAAAGTGCGACGAGCGACGCGGCGAGATATTTGAGGATGCGCATCTAATTGTCCTCCTGCGTGAGACGGCCGGCAAGCGGCGCGATGTCCGACAGGAGCAGGTTGCTGCTCGCCTGCATCAGGCTCAGCGCCAGCGTGAACCCTGCGCGAACGCTTTCGGCATCGCCGTAGTAGACGACGGTCGAGTCGGCATCGGCGGTTGCGGGTTGGTGGCTGAGTTGACCGGATGGTGACGCAGAAGCAAGTTCTGTATCGAAGCTCGCCGTCGCGACCGAAGTGGGTGGGGTTCGTTCGTCCATGCGCAATCTCCTCGACAAGCGAGTGCTGCGCAGAGCTTGGACGATCACCGTCTATTGGGGAGCCTGCGTATCCCCACGGCTTTTCTACCGCGGAGCGCGCTGCTTGCGCAAGAAATCGGCCGCAGCGGAAATCACAAGGCCGTGCGTATCTGTTTGTTACAATGGGAACTCTCGGCTGCAGGAAGCCCGCGCGACATCACTATGCCGAGCGGGCCGCCCGCCCTTTCTTCTGAAGCTGGCGCAGATCGCTTGCGGCCTCTCTCAGCAACCAGTCGCGAAAGGTCACGATTTTTGGCAGCGCCGCGGTCGCCTTCGGGCAGATGATCCAGTACGTCCGGGAGAGCGGCAGCGAATGCGGAAATGGCCGTACCAGCCGGCCATTGATGAGATCCCACGCCGCCAGCGTCGTGCGCGCAAGCGCAATGCCTTGTCCGTTGATGGCGGCGTCGATCACCATGCTGGCGCGGTTCAGCACCGGGCCATGCGTGACGACCGCATCGTCGATGCCTGCCTCCTGCAACCAGTTCTTCCAGTCGGCCCGGCTGTCCATATGGATCAGCGGAAATTTGAGGATGTCGGCGGGCTTGCTCAGGCGGCGGCGGCCGGAAAGCAGCGTTGGACTGCATACGGCGAACAGCTTTTCCGGACTCAACCTTACCGTATCGAAGCCCGGCCAGTTGCCGTCGCCGTGCCGCACCGCGAGGTCGACTTCCTCGCGCGCGAAGTCGACATGATGCAGCGTCGCAGACACCCGCAGATCGATGCCGGAATGCGCCTCGGCAAAGTGACCGAGCCGATGCACCAGCCATTTGGCGGCAAAATCCGGCGATGTGCTTACGGTCAGGACCCCGGCATTCTTCCGCTCGATCAGCCGCTCCGTGCCGATCGCGATGCGATCCAGCGCATCGCGCACGATTGCAAGATACTCGCGGCCGGCCTCGGTGATGATGAGACGCTGGCGCTCCCGGTTGAACAGCTTGATGGCAAGCTCGGCCTCTAACGCCTTGACCTGATGGCTGACCGCGCCCTGCGTGACGCAAAGCTCCTCCGCGGCGCGGGTAAAACTCTCATGCCGGGCCGCGGCTTCGAAGGCTTTCAGGGCGTTCAGTGATGGCAGGCGCGGGCGCATCGCACGACTTCATGAGAAAAATTAGGTCAGGCAAGAGAAAGGATGCTTTGCGGGCAGTGGCCCGCTCACTCTATTTGGACGGCTCCAATGCAGCATTTCACGAGATTTGGACTTGTCGATGTCAACTTTCATTACCGATCCCCTCTCATTCCCGACCAGTCAGGCGGGTGACCGACCCGCCCGAGTTCATCAATCAAATTCCGGACCAAGCCCGGCCATTCGATGGGGTCGCTGGTTCGACTGGGCCGAACGCCGCCGGCAGCGCCTCGCGCTGCGGGAGCTTGCCGATGACAAGCACTTTCTCGACGACCTCGGCCTGACGCGCGAGCAGGCGCTGGACGAAGCCAACAAACCGTTCTGGCGCTGACCATCAAAATCACAGGGGGAGAAAACGGATGTCCGATCCAATCGTCTACGGTTTTCCGCGCAGCACCTTCGTCAACATCATTCGCCTGATCTTGACACACAAGGACGTGGCCTACAGCTTCCACGACCTCGAGCCGGTGATGGGCAAGCCTGACCATCTGGCACTGCACCCATTCAACCGCGTCCCGATCTTCAAGCATGGCGATCTCACGGTCTACGAAACGAGTGCGATCGCCACCTATGTCGATGAAGCCTTCGACGGTGCGCGCCTGACGCCGAAGGATGCCCGCGCGCGGGCGCGCATGAACCAGTGGATCAGCGCGGTCAATTCCTATTACTACCCCTATATGATCTACCACGTGACGCACGAGCGCCTGGTCTACCCCGAACTTGGCATTGCGTCCGACGAGGAGGTCGTTGCGCATGCGCTGCCCAAGGTCGAGAACGCGCTTGCGGTCGCCGAACGCCAGCTTGGGCATGGAGAAAACTTCCTGCTCGGCCCGGAACTCACCATCGCGGACTTCTATCTGCTGCCGGCCACCTTTGCGTTCAGCCTGACCGCCGAGGGGCAGTCGATGTATCCGAAATTCCCGGCATTCTGCCGCTGGCGGGAACGGATGGATAATCTGCCGGCGACGCAAAAGGTGCGCGCCGCCGTGCCGCGCCTGCCGATCGAACACGCCCGCGAATGGGCGAATTCGCACCGCCCGAAATATTGAACGTACCAGGACTGGGGAACCTTGCGGCCGACGACTGTCCCCGCTAGGTTTGAGAATACGGGGAAACACAGGCTCCCCGCCAGACGGCCCGCCGTCCAAGCCCTGTGCAACGCTCCGCATTTTGGAGGAGATTGCACGTGGACGGACCCCTGCCAGCTATCAGACAAACGCTGCGTCGCGACATGAGGTTGTCATGTCGCTGAAAGCCGTGAGAGTGATCGAAATACCGGACGCGACCGGCAGCGCGTTCGATCACGGCGTCTTTGATGCCAAGAGCCGCCGCGTCTTTATTGCGCACACCGCGCGCAGCACGATCGAGGTAATCGATCACGACGCCGGGCGTCACATTGCAACACTGCCGGGCTTTCCCGGCGCGGCCGGCGCCGTTTCCGACGATGGGGAAATCCTCGTCACCAACCGCGGCTCAGCGTCCCTTGCCTGGCTGGATGCCTCGACGCTCCAAACGAAGGCCGTGCTCAAGACCGGCCCGAGACCGAATGGCGCGGCGATCGTCAAATCGCTGTCGCTCGGCATCGCCGCCTGTATCGGGGACGAGCGCCACCCGCCGACCCTGCAAGCGTTCCATCTGAATGATGGCAGCGGGAAAACAATGAATCTGCCGGGGCGTCCGCGCTGGTGTGTCACCGATGCCGCGGCCGAACGGCTGTTCCTCTGCATTCGCGAACCTTCGTTGATTCTCGTCACGAGCCTGCCAGATTTGAGCCCGATCGCTCAATGGCGGCTGCCTTCGGGAGGCGCGCATGGTCTCGACATCGACCATGCAGCCGGCCGCCTCTACGCGGCCTGCGACGACGGCGCGCTGGTCGAAGTCGATAGCCGCTCGGGCGAGGTCACCAACGTCTGGCCGATCGCTGGCCCGCCGGACGTGACGTTCTTCAACCCCGCGACCGGCCTGGTTCACGTCGCGATCGGGGAGCCTGGGCTTGTCGAAACCGTCGATCCTCGCACCGGTCAAGGCATGCAGACCACTACCGGCGCCGGCGCTCATACGACTGTGCTGGTGCCGCCGGACCAATTGTACGTGATCTCACCCGCGCATAGCGGAATTCTCGTCCTTTCGGACACCTGATGTTCGTGCGGACACAAGCACCGTAAAGGAGACTCAGCATGAAATGGATCACCCGCGAAAAGGTCAAGGTAGATCGCGTCGCCTGCCCAT